>JAWKTB010000001.1:0-601489 GCA_041402005.1 Phycisphaerales bacterium
GGACTGCCTCGGGCACATCGGGGTCGGCGTCCACGTCGGGCCCCACGAGCGCGACCCGATGCGGGCGACCTGCCGTGTCACTCCCGCAGACCGCCTCGCGCCCGTGCAGGTCACGACCCAGCCCTACCCGGGCTTCCCGACAGACGCACAGGCGCAGCTGATGGCGCTGGTCTCGCTCGCCGACGGCAACTCGGTGATCACTGAGAAGATCTTCCCCGAGCGTTTCTTGCACGTCGCCGAGCTGACGCGGATGGGCGCCCACTTGCTGCGCCAGGGCTCGACGGTGGTCGTCGCGGGCGTGCGGGAGTTGACGGGGGCGCCGGTGATGGCCTCGGACCTGCGCGCCAGCGCCGGCCTCGTCCTCGCCGGGCTCGCCGCGAAGGGGCGGACCACCATCAACCGCGTCTACCACCTCGACCGCGGGTACGAGCGTCTGGAGGAGCGCCTCGAGCGCGTCGGCGCCCGGATCACGCGGGCGAAGGCTGAGGAGCTCGTCGCAGCGTGAGGGCAGTGCGTGGTGAGGTGGTGAAGAACGTGGCGGACAGTGGGCAATAGGCATCAGGCAATAGGCATCAGGCATCAGGCATTAGGCATTAGGCATTAGGAAGAGATCGTCCACGCCCACGACGAGTCTTCGAGTCGTGGGGTCAGCCTCTCCCCCGCTCCCAGCGGGGGAGACGGGTCCAAGCGAAGCGCCGGACCAGAGGGGGTGAGTCGGATCAACCACTCACCACTCACCACTCACCACTCACTCCTCGTCGAACCCCCGCTCAACGAGCGACTTGAGTTCCTCGGCGCACGCGTGAGCGTCGGTTCCCTCGCAGACCAGCTCCAGCGTCGTCCCCTTCGTGGCGGCGAGCATCATGATCTCCATGATCGACTTGCCGTCCACCTCGTCCGAGCCCTTGCGCACGCGGACGGACGACTCGAAGCGGTTGGCGACGTCGGCGAGCGCGGTCGCCGGGCGCGCGTGCAGCCCCAGCTCGTTGACGATCGTCACGCTGACCGCGCATCGCTCCGGCACGCCCGATCCTCCGCGTCCGCGGGCGCCCTTGCCGCGGTCATCCACCCAGCTGCTGCGTGTCCGCCTCCTCCAGCAGCGACCAGACCTCGTCGGCGCTGTTCGACTGTCGCAGGAACCTGCGGAACGTGTCCTTGCTCAGGTTCTTGAAGATCGACTCCATCGCCTGCAGGTGCTCCTCGGGCTGGTCCTCGGGACTGAGCAGCAGGAAGACCGAGTAGACGGGCTGCTTGTCGAGGGCCTCGAACTCGACGCCGCCCGAGCTGAGCCCGATCGCCGCCGCCATCTGCGTCACCCGCGGGTGCTTCACGTGGGGCACCGCGACCCCGCGCCCGAACCCGGTCGAGCCTTTGCGCTCACGGGCGAGCAGGCGGTCGACGAGCTCGTCCTCCGCGCCGTCGGGCGCCGCCCCGGCCGCGATCAGCACGCCCACCAGCTCCCTGATCACCTCGTCGCGCTGGTTGGCCTCGAGGTCCGCGACGATGGCATCCCGAACGACAATGTCTCTGAGCTTCATGGCAGCATGGCGCTCCCGGGTGATGCGACGCGGGCCGACCCCGCGCCCTTCCCTGGGCCCGACCGACGCGTCACCCGCGGTGGCCGAGCTTGAGCTTCTCCTTGTAGTCAGTCAACTGGCGAGACGCCTTCTGCGTCGCCAGGTCGATGGCGCCGTACACATCGTCCCCGCTCGCCTGCGACACGAAATCGTCGTGGTGCTCCACGTCCACGACCACCTCGACCTTGAACTCCCCCTTGGGATCGGGGTCGAAGATCGTGTACGTGATCGCCAGGATGCGGTCGAAGTACTTGACCAGCTTGCTTCCCTTGGACTCGGCGTGCTCCCGGATCGGGTCCGTGATCTGGACGTGCCTGCCGATGACGTCGATTCGCATGCACAGCTCCCCTCGAGTCTCGCTCGCCCGCCCACGCGCGGGCGGCGTCCTTCCGTGAGCCACAGCATAGCCCGTGAGAGACCACGCGATCGCGCCCGCGTCGCCCCGTCCCGCGGGGCCCGTCACGCCGCGTCGTCTCCGCCCTCGGCGGGGCTCGTCTCAGCGATCCGTCGCGCCCGCGTCGCCTCGACGCCACGGGCAGTCCGCGCCCCGCCTTCTTTCGCCATGCTGAGTTTCTCGCCCGTCGGATCCTCGGGTGTCAGTACGCCCGCGGTGAGCACGAACCGCAGCGCCTCCTCCACCGTCATGTCCAGGCGGTGGATCTTCGAGCGGGGCACGTTGATCGTGAACCCCGTGAACGGCGTCGGCGACGTCGGGATGAACACCGTCGAGACCGCCTCCCCCGCGTGCGCGTCGATCTGCCGCACGGACGACCCGGTCAGGAACCCGATCGTCCAGATCCCCTCGGACGGGTACTCGACGATCACCACGTCCCGGAACGCCATCTTCTTCTCGCCCAGGATCAGGTCCACCACCTGCTTCACGTGCGGGTACACCTGCTTGAACCCCGGGATCTGACTGATCAGGCGCTCCAGGCGCGCATAGATGCGCTTGCCGATCAGGTTCGACAGCAGCACCCCCGCCAAATAGATCAGCAGGATCGCGACGATCAGGCCCGTGAGGTTGAGGTACCAGTGCTGGTCCCAGTACTGGCGGAGATACTGGCGGCGCAGGCCGGCGCGGATCACCTCGTCACTCGCGCCGGGCGGGAACTGCTTCGACACCCGCGCGTCGTTGATCTCCGCACGGTCGATCACGAACCACTCGGGCAGGCTCTCGTCCGTCACCACCCGCGGCACCACCCAGAGCACGACCGTCCGCGTCCCCGAGTTGATCGGCTCGGCCACGTTCTGGAACACGAACACGAACGCCTGCCACAGGATCCACAGCGTCAGCACCGACGGCAGCAGGATCGCCAGCCCCCGCCCGAAGAACTTCTTGAAGTCACCCTCGAAGGTCTTGTGGTGCGCCATCCAGCCGCCCGCCTCCTTGCCCTGCGCCGGACCCGTCGTCTCCCCCAGCCGGTTCGGATTCTACAGGCCCATGTTGCGAGTGTTCGCGCCCCGTCCGGGTGGTCTCGCTCGATCGGCCAACAAAAAACGCCCGCCGCGGCGGGCGCTTCAATGGGCCTGACTGGGCTCGAACCAGTGACCTCACCCTTATCAGGGGTGCGCTCTAGCCAGCTGAGCTACAGGCCCGTTGCCGGGAGCGGCGCCCCCGGGGGCGGAGTATACCCCCCACCCTACGCGCCCGCGGGCGCCGCCGACGCCCGACCCACCGCGCCAGTCTCCCGCAGGGGAAGCGTGAGCAGGAACTCGGCGCCGTGCCCACGCCTCCGCACGAGACGCAGGTCCCCGCCCGCCTCCCGCGCCAGCCCTCGCGACAACGCCAGCCCCAGCCCGAGCCCCGAGCGCATCACGCGCGAGGCCCCCCGCTGGAACTCGCCGAAGATCCGCGCCCGGTCCCGCGCGGGGATGCCCGGCCCGTAGTCCGCGACCAGCATCTCGAGCTGGCCGCTGCCGACGCGCACGTCCAGATGGATCCGCGGATCGACGTCCTCGTCGTCCTCGCCGTCACTGGGCCCCGCGTACTTGCACGCGTTCTCAACCAGGTTCATCAGGATCCGCTCGACCGCGTGGGGGTCGACGCTGAGCGTCACGCCCGAACGCGTCGCCTCGTCGAGCTCCGCCGACACGATCAGGTCCATCCCGCTCTGCTCCGCCCGGCGTGACAGCGTCGGACGCAGGCGGACAAGCAGCGCCTCGGGCGTCAGCTCCTGCACCTGCTCGGGCCCGGCGCGCCGACGACTCAGGCGCGCGTACTCCAGCACGTTCTCCACGATTCCCGACAATCGTCCCGACTCGCTCTTGAGCGTGGACAGATACTCCCGCCTCGCCGCTTCGTCCGACACCATCCCGTCCGCGAGCATCTGCGAGTACAGGCGGAAGGTGGTGAGCGGCGTCCGCAGCTCGTGCGTCACCGCGCTGACGAACGTCCCCCGGCGCTCCGAGAGCTGGATCGCCGCCCGCAACACCAGCCCGATCGCCACCGCCGCCGCGACAAGCGCCAGCCACGAGAACACCAGCGTCGCCCGCGTCGGCGTGATCCCCACGCTCGCAAGCGTCGGCTCGGGGCCGGGCTCCAGACGCACCGGCGCCGTCGCCAATAGCTCCGGGATCGAGGCCCCGCGCCAGTCGTCGGCCTGCGCCGGTTCCAATCGAGCCTGAGGCAAGAGGTCGCGCACGCTCCCCAGCAGCAACGAGCTGAGCGCGGGCCAGTCCACCCAGAACCCCTGCGTGACCTCCCGCCCCTCCACGCTCGCCTCGCGCACGAACAGCAGACGCGGGTTCTCCCCCCACACCCACATCGCCTCGAGCGGGCCGACACGGACATCGCTGGCGCCGCTCACGTCCGCCCGTCCCGCGGCACGAGTCTCTCCGCCGACGATCGGCTCCCCGCCCGCCGACGTCAGCTCGTCTCGTGCCGTGACCGTGTTCGCGTCCAGCGCGACGTCCTTCTCCTCCTTGTCCGACAGCTCGCTCTTCGAGACGGCTCGCTGAGGCGTGTTGGACGAGTAGTTCGACGCCCGCTCCGCGACCTGCTGACGCGCGAAGTACTCCTGCAGCTCGCGGCTGGCGTTCTGGGGCTCCTCGTCCGACCTGGGCCGGTTCGCCTGGTCAAACGCCACCATCGGCGCCGCGGCCAACGCGCCGTCCTCCCCCTCCGGCGCCTTGCGGAACAACTCCCGCTGCTTGCCTTGCAGCACCCCCGTCAACTCCGCCAGCAACGTCTCCGACGCCCGGATCGCCTCGGGCGCGACGAACCCGGACTCGGCCAGGTCCAGCATGTTCCCCGTCGGCGCCTGGGGCGACGTCACGCTCCCGTCGGGCTCCACCTGGAAGTGCAAGAGGATCAGGTTCTGCCCGGGCGTCTCGCCGTCGCCCGCGATCGCGCCGATGTCGAGCAGGGGCGAGGGCACCAGCACGTCCCCGGGCCCGACCGGCTGCCACATCCGCGTGTACGCACGCTCCGCCGGGTAGAAGCTCCGGTAGTGGAAGTAGGGGCGCCCCGCCTCACGCGCGATGATCGGCGTCAGCAGCGAGTCCATCCGCCACAACGCCAGGCGGACCGCCTCCTCGCGCTCCGCCTGCGCCCTGGCCCGCTGCTCCTGACGCTCGAGGCGCAGTCCCTGCCACGTGATCAGCACCAGCACCAGCGCGACGATCCCCACGCAGGCGCCGAAGACCAGCCACGTTGCCCGACGACGCGACCTCATGGCGACGACCCGACGTCTTCCTTCGCCGCCAGCATGTACCCCTTCCCACGCACCGTGCGCACCACCTTGGGCTCGGTCGGCGAATCGCCGAGCTGCTCTCGCAATCGCGCGACGGCCATGTCCACCGTACGCGTCTGCGTCCCCCTCGGGTCGAACCCCCACACGCGGGCCAGCAGCTCGTCACGCCCGATCGCCCGACCCCGGTTGGCCGCCAGGTACGCCAGCACCTCCGCCTCGCGCTGCGCCAGCGCCCGGCGCTCGCCGTCGGGCAGCGTCACCTCGCGCCGATCGAAGTCGATCAGGCGCCCCGCGATCTCGAGCTTGGACACGGGCGTCGGGCGTTCCGCGGACCGGCGAAGCACCGCCTCCACCCGCGCGATCAGCTCGTCCACACCGAACGGCTTGACCACGTAATCGTCCGCCCCCAGTTTCAAACCCCGGACGCGGTCCTCCTCCTCGCCTCTGGCGGTCAGGAAGATCACGGGGATCGTCGGCTTGGCCCGGCGCAGCTGCGCCAGCACCTCCATCCCGTCCATCTTCGGCATCATGATGTCGAGCAGCACGATGTCCGCGTCGATGGACAAGGCCAGGTCGAGTCCCGCGCGCCCGTCCGCCGCCTCGTGCACCGAATACCCGTTGAAGCGCAGGGCGTCCACCAGCCCGCGCCGGATCGCCGAGTCGTCCTCGACCACCAAGACGTTCGCCAGGGGCAAGCCGCCTCCTTCCGGGGCGGACACACGCCCCTCAAAGCGTACCGCTCAGCCCTCGGGGGCGAGACGGATCCCGACGCGGGCCGCCTGGCGACGCACCGACTCGCCCACCTTGGCGTCGAACCCGTCGCCCTTCTCGCCCGCGGCGGCCCGCTTGGCAAGTTCATCGGTGATGTACGCCGCCCGCTTCGCGTCCAGCTCGCGGATCTGCTCGACGAGCTTTTCGCGCTCCTCCTGGAGCTGGGCGACGTGCGTCGCGCGCTCCTCGGGCGTCATCGACCGCATCGATTCGGGGAGCTGGTCCTCGGGCACGTCCTCGAGCTTGACGCGCCCCACCTGGACATCGCTGACGAGCTCCTGCTCGCCGTAGAGCGACTTCTCGCCCGAGCGGGAGTAGAGGTACCGCGCCCGGTCCGCCGCCGCCGCCGGCGCCGCGTCTGCGTCGATCGTCTCCGCCTCCTGCCGCTTGGCCATCTGCGCCGTCAGGGTCGTGGCGTCCCCGTAGTCGAGCATCGTGCCCCGGACCTGCGCGTTCAGTTCCGCGATCTGCTCGTCGAAGGGCGTCTCGATCACCGCCACGCCCCCCGACTGCTCGATCGCGAAGTACTCCCCCTCGCTCATCGCCGCCACCTCGCGCCAGATCCGCGACGTCTCGTCCCACACGCCACACTGAATCGCGTTGATGATGATCCCCCGCCCGACCGCCTCCTTGCACGTCTCGGCGTACGGCGTGTCCTGCTCGTAGTCCATGTGGGGCGGCGCATCGCCCACCAGGTAGATGAGCCGCAGCGTCGCCCCCGCGTCGCTCCCGCCCCAGTCGATCGCGTGCACCGCCTCGTGCAGCGCCTGGTTGACGCTCTCGGGCCCGTCGCCCCCGCCCCCCGCCTCGAAGCGCATCAGGTCCGCGTACACCGCGTCGAGGTCGTCGGTCAGGGGTGTGAGCTTCGTCACGTAGTCGTCCCCCCGGTCGCGGTACCCCACCAGCCCCATCCGGATCTCGGGGCGGGGCTCGGCGGTCGCGATCTGGTTCGCGATCGCCCAGATCTTGGCCTTCGCCCCCTCGATCAGCCCGCTCATCGAGCCGGTCGTGTCGAGGACGAAGACGACGTCGATCCGGGCGAGCGCCTCCGCCTCGTTCACGATGACGGGGGGAGCCTCGTCCACCAGCGTCTGCTGCCCCCACGCGGGCGACCCAGCCAGACCCATCGCCAACCCTGCCGCCATCCCAGCCGCCGAGATCAGTTTCCGTGCGCGCATCGCGTGCTCCTTGCTGTTTGTGTGTTCGATCACGAGGGGTTGCGGACGAGGACGCGCTTGCCGTCGATCAGCAGGTACACGTCCCCCCGCTGGGCGATCAGGCCCTGCCTGTTCTCGACCGCGAGGCGGTCGGCGAGCGCGAAGTACGCCTCCGAGGCGAACTCGATCGTCTCCTCCGGCGCCTCCGCCTCCTTCTCCAGAAGACGCGCGTCCACCCACCGACCCTGGCGGCGCAGCAGCGTCCGGTCCGCCACGTTCTGCACCGTCGTGATCTCCACTTCGTTCATGTCCTTGTCGTAGTACTTCTGTCGCGTCGCGGCCTGCTTCGACGCGGCGTACGTGTTCGAGTTCAACGACTGGTTCACGCCGCCCGCGCCCGAGCGGTCCTCGACCGCACGCTCGCGCAGCGTCTCGCCCGCCTCGTCGCGGGCCGCGTCGAAGCGATCACCGGCCAGCCCGCCGGCCCGGGCGAACTCGCCCTCCTCCGCCGCCAGGAACGCGGTGTACTCGGTCAGGATCCCGTACTCGAGCGAGAGCCTGACGATCTCGTCCACGAGTTCGCCCTTGGTCGCGCTCGCGTCGCCCGACAAGCGGATCTGCTCGATGAGCGACCCGATCTTCCGCTGCGCCCACAGGCGGGGCACGAAGCTGTTGCGCGTGGACGCCTCCGCCGGGTCGAGCACGACCGCCGAGTCCAGCAGAGCCTCGTGCTCCGCGCCCTTCGTGAGCATCAGCTCGAACGGCTCGTCCGTCGTGTATTGCCCGAGCACGACGAGCTGCTCGCCCGCGAACAGGTCGGGCAGCTCGCCCGGCATCAGGTCCTGGATCATCATCGCGTACAGCCCGCGCCGCGACGGATGGGGCCCAGCCGTCAGCGTCGGCTCGACCAGGATCGGCCCCGCCAGCTTGCGGAAGACCTGGCCAACCTTCGCCTCGACGTCCTCATCGGGCAGGACGAACGTGCTCGCGGCCCGCGACTTCTGGGCAAGCGCGCTCAGCAGCGGCGCGTTCACGTCGTACCCCACGCCAAACGTGAACACTCGGCGCCTGTGCGTGTTCGCCGCCTCGGCTGCCTCGCGGATCTCCTTCTCCCCCGTCACCCCGATCGTCGGCAGCCCGTCGGTCAGGAAAAGCACCAGGGGGAGCGTCCCTGGCGCCGGCTCCGGGCGCAGGGCCTCGAGCAGCGCGTCATGGATGTTCGTCCCCCCGACCGCCTTGATCTGCCCGATCGCCAGGCGGGCCTGCTCGATCGTCTTGCTGTTCTTCTCGGCGGGCTTGTCGAAGAACCGGTCGATCGTGTCCGAGTACGTGATGATGTTGAACCGCTCGCCGTCGTCGAGCGCCTCGATGATCTGCAGCGCCGCGGCCTTCGCCTGCTCGATCTTCTCGCCGCGCATCGACCCCGAGCGGTCGATCACAACCGTCACCTCCCTGGGCATCGGGTTCGTCGGCGCCGACGCCGCGCTCGATCCCGCGACCAGCATGAAGTACCCCCCCTTGCCGCCCCCGACCCGCGGGTCCGGGTACGCGATGACGCTGACGGGCAGCGAGCCCTTCTGCGCCAGGATGTAGCTCATGCGGAACGACCCGGGCTCGCGCATCGAGCCGGGCGTCGCCGTCACCTCGAACTTGGACGAGCCCAGGGGCTTGACGCCGATCGCGTGGCTCGGCGAGAACACCGCCACCGGCGCCCCGTTCGACCCATCGCCCCCAACCCGCGCCTTGACGCTCCACGCGACGCCCGAATCTTCCAGCGACTCAGATCGCGGCAGCACGTAGTCCACGCGCTCCCCGTCGCCACTCAGCACCTGCTCGTACGCGACGCGGAACGTCTGCGTCCCGCCCGGCGCCACCGGGAACACGCTCGAGCGGATCAGCCCCGTGCCCGCGAACTCGAGCAGGCCCGGGTCGATCATCCGCCGCACGATGTCGTTGTAGATCCGCCTCGCCTCGTCGCGGGGCAGGAGCCTCGCCGTCGGCTCGTCGCCGAGCCCGTCCAGGCTGAACGTGCGGATCGCCGACCCGTCGGGGACGGGGATCACCAGCTCCGCCTGCACCTGGCGCTGGCCCGGGTTCGAGAGCGTGATCGCCAGCGTCGTCGTCGCAACGCGCCCCACGATGTCGATCTCGGCCTCGACGCGGTCGATCTGCGCGCCCAGGTGATTCCACGGCGGGCGCACGTGCCGCTGAGGCATCAACACCTGCACCTCGTCCTGCGCCGCCGCCGGCACGACGCCCGCGCCCAGTGTCATCACCACCGCCCCGACCGCAACGATCCACGACATCATCTTCTGGCGACGCATGGCGTTCTCCTTCGGCGCCGCCATCGATGGCGACGCGTGGCTCGACCCGCTCACGCTGATATGTACCGTCCTCATCGGCGCGCAGCCGTCACGCCAATGTCACGGCCAACGCACGCCGCGCCCTTTGTCACCGCTATGTCACGATGAGCCAGATCCCAGACGCGAGCGGAAGCTCGCGATCGGCAGCGGTGGCTTACCCCGCACTCCGCACGATCAACCGGTGCGGCAGGAACAGCGCGATCACCCCCGCGATCAGCAGCGCCCCAGACGCGACATAAAACCCCGCTTCCAGCCCCCACCCCGTGTGCAGTGCGTCCCCCTCGCCCGAGCCGAGCATCTCGACCAAGCCCCGCATCCCTGGCATGTCCTGCACCCCCGCGTGCACGACCTTCGCGATCTGGGGCCCGACGAACGCCACCGCCCACGCTCCCCCGAGCATCACCCCGACGCCAGGCTCGTCCGATGCGGGAGCAGCCGCTGCGCCAGCGACACGCTCACCGGCACCACGCCCCCGAACCCGACCCCCGTCAGCACCGCGAGCGTGAGCACCACCGGCACGACCGCCCCCGTGGGGAGCCCCCCCGCCAGGGGGATCAGCGCGATCGCCCCGGCGCCGACGAGCGGCGCGACCACGAACACCAGCTTCTCGAACCGGGGCGCCAGCAGGAACCCGAGCGTGATCCCCCCGATCCCCATGCCCACCGGCATCATGCCCTGCAGGGGGCCGTTCAGCTCCGACGCCCGCAGGCCCGCCGTCCGCGTCAGCTCGTCGAGATCACGCACGTCCAGCGTGTGCGCCTGCGCCCACTGCGCGAACAGGTACACCAGCGCCATGTTCACGCTGAAGCGCATCACGTTGCCCGCGTACAGCAGCCCGACCGCCCACCAGCGCTCCCGGCGCTCCCTCGCCGTCAATCGCCCGTGCGTCTCGTGCGCGTCGTGGTGGCGGTGGGGGACCGGATGAATCGCCATCGCCAGCACCACCACCGCGACCAGCCCCGGGATCATCAGCCACGTCAGCGAGGCCAGGCCATGGTCGATGCCACGTGGCCCGCCCTCCCCGGCCATCGCATTCACGATCCGGGGCACGAACACGTTCCCGCTCACGCCCCCGACCATTCCCGCCAAAAAGAAGACCGCGACGCCCAGCGACCGCTTCGCCCCCGACAAGTGCCCGACCGCCGCCGCCGCGGGCGGGTGGAACGCCCCGATCCCCGCCGCCCCCGTCCCGTGCAGGAGCAGCAGCACCTCGAAGCTCCGCGCCCGCCCGATCAGGCTGACGCACACCACCGCGACCGCGAGCCCGATCGTCCCCAGCGCCCGTGTGTCCAGCTTGTCGCTCGCCCACGCGGTCAGGGGCTGGATCAGCCCGCTCGTGACCGAGCCGACACCCAGCAGCAGCGCCACCTGGCTCGTCGTCAGGTCGAGTCGGGCGGTGAGAAGCGGGATGAGCGAGATCGTGACGGCGGAGAAGAAGTCGGTGACGCTGTGCGCGCCGACGGTGACGCCCGCGCGGGCGCGCGCGCCGCCGAGCGCCGGGATCGCGGGCGCCGCCTCGAACTGCTCGGCCGGCAGCGTGCTCATGGAGCCAAATCTAGGAGGCCAGTCGGCGTCGAGACGCCTTAGCGCCCCGCCGGTCGCCCGCCCTTCCTCGGGTCGGAGGCCGCCTCCCACCCGCCCCCGCCCCGGGCCCGACGGATCAACTGCACGTTCCCGACCGCGTCCCGCATGCGGAGCTCGTGTCCCAGCGCCTCCATCGCGCTGGCCCGTTCAGGTGATAACGCTCCCTCTTCGTACCAGAGCACGTCGGGCGCCCACTGGTGGTGGACCCGCCTGGCCGCCACCGCCTCGCCGGCGCCGTCGCCCTGCATCGCCCGCATCAGCGCCTGCATCGTCCCGGAGATAATCCTTGGTCCGCCCGACGCCCCCGCGACCGCGAACACCCCCCGGTGGTCGAGCACGATCGTCGGCGACATGCTCGACAGCGGGCGCTTCCCGGGCGCCGGCAGGTTCCGCTCGCTCTGGGTCAGCCCGAACGCGTTGGGCTCGCCCCGCCTGGTCAGGAAGTCGTCCATCTGGTCGTTGAGCACGAACCCGAACTCGGGCACCGCGACCAGCGACCCGAACTCCAGATTGATCGTCTCGGTGCAGGCGACGGCGTTGCCCCACTTGTCCACGACGCTCAGGTGGCTCGTCCCGCTGTCGTCGGGCGGGGGGGCCCGCGTGCCGTAGCTGTCCATCTCGCTGGTCGCGTCCCGGCGCACACGCGCCGCCAATGTGCGCACATAATCCGCGGACAGCAGGCGGTCCACCGGCACGTCCACGAACGCCGGGTCCCCGAACCACTCGGCCCGGTCGGCGAAGGCGTGCTTCATCGACTCGACCATGAGGTGCAACCGCTCGGGCGAGTTGTCGCGAACGCGCGGATCCACGCCGAGGGCCTGCATCAGGCGCATCGCCTCGAGCATGGTCACCCCGCCCGATGAGGGCGGGGGCATGGCCAGGACCTCGTACCCCGCGACATCGGCGCGCAAAGGCTGTCCCTGCTCCACGTGGAACTTCTCCAGGTCCTCGTGGCGCATCACGCCCCCGGCGTCGCCGACGGCCCGGACGATCGCCTCCCCGATCTCACCCTTGTAGAACGCGTCGGCGCCCTCGCGCGCGAGCAGCTCGAGCGCCCTGGCCTGCTCGGGGAGTCGGATCCGGTCGCCGACCTTGACCTCGCCCTTCTTGAGGAAGCGCTCCCAGACGAAGGCGTACCGGTGGCGCCAGTCGGGGTTCTCCTCGAACCTCTTGGTCAGGGAGCGCGCCATGTCGGCGTAGTGCTCGTCGACCTCGAAGCCGCCCCTCGCCGCGGCGATCGCGGGAGCGAGCACCGCCTCGCGGCTCAGGCGCCCGTACCTCGCGTGCGCGCGCAGCAGGCCCGCGACCGTGCCCGGAACGCCCACCGCGGCCCCGCCGTAGCGCGAGTGCAGGTTGTCGTCGAAATGCTCGAAGTAGTCGGGCGTGATGTCACCGGGCGCCATCTCGCGGTAGTTGATCGCGACGTCGACGGGGTCTCGATCAGTCCCGCCGGCGAGGTGGATGACCATGAACCCGCCCCCGCCGATGCCGCACGAGTAGGGGCGGACGACCGAGAGGGTGAAGCTGGTCGCGACGGCGGCATCGACGGCGTTGCCCCCCTGGGCGAGGATCTTGGCGCCGGCGGCGGAGGCGATCGGATGGTCGGCGGCGACCGCTTCCTTCTCGTAGAGGGCGCTGTACCCGTGGGCCGCGCCCCGCTCGGGGGTGGTGTGGCACGCGGGCAGCGCAAGAGCCGCCAGGGCGAGAACAGCGACGACGAATCGGGGTGTGCGCATGCGGGCAGGGTACGAGCTTGCCCCGGGAACTGGGAGTCTTTTTGCGACGTGGGTCGCGACAGGGCACGCCAACCCTGCCCATCTTGACAGGGGGGCGACCGGGGTCAGACGGAGGCGCCGCCCTCGGCGTCGGCGCCCTGCTGGGCGCGCAGCTCGCGCTCCAGCAGCTTGCCCGCGATCCGCATGTAGTCGTGCTCAGTGACGATCCCAACGAGCTTGCGCGTGGCGTTGGCCACGACGGGCAGGCAGGAGACGCCGTGCTCGCGCATGAGCTCGATCGCGTCCAGGGTCGAGGTCTCGGGGGTGACGCAGACGGGGTCGCGGCGCATGACGTCGCCAACGGAGACGGTGTGCTCGCCCTCCTTGCGCTTGGGATCGACGAGCTGGCGGAGCAGCTCGCGGTAGGAGAGCATGCCGACGAGGTTGTGCTCGGCGTCCTCGACCGGGACGTGGCGGACGCGCTCCCAGTCCATGATGGACGCGGCCAGGTCGATCAGCTCGTCGTCCTGGACGGTCAGGACGTCGGTGACCATGTACTGCCCGACGCGCTGGTAGTTGCGCTCCCAGGCGCCCGCCTCCTCCAGGGTCGCGGGGTCCCAGGTGTGAACGGGCTCGCCCGAGGCCTGGCGGGCGGCGGTGGCGGCGGTCAGCGCGCCCAGGCGCTCCGCCCGCGTGCCCTGCCCCTGCATCTTCGCGACCGAGGCGAGCATCCAGCGCGCCCCCGTCCGGTTCGTCTCGACGCGCCGGTCGATGATCTCGAGCAACTCGTCCGAGTCCTTCTCATCAATGCCGGCGGAGGCGAGCCCCTCGCGCGCCAGGGGGAGCAGCACCGAGCGGACCAGGTCGGGCGCGGGCATCGTGCGCTCGTCGAGCCAGGTGAGCTGGGACTCGAGGCCAGAGCGGGCGGCGATGACGAAGTTGTTCGCGGCGTCCTCGAAGGCGAGGCGCTCGGTCAGATCCGGGAAGGCGGCGGGCAGGGCGGTCATCAGCCCGAACCAGAGGGCCGCGTTGGCCATCTCGTCGATCACGCTCGGGCCCGAGGCGAGGTAGCGGTTCTCAATGCGCAGGTGGGGCTTGCCGTCCGTGATGCCGTAGCACGGGCGGTTCCAGCGGTAGACCGTCGAGTTGTGCGTGCATAGGGCGGTGAGCTTGGGGATGCGTCCCTGGTCGAGGGCGTCGAGCGGGGCCTCGTCGGTCTCGGCGCCGAACATCACGCGGAAGCGGGCCACGTCGTCCTTGAACAGCTCGAGGACGGAGTCCTTGCACCAGCGCTCGCCGAAGCGGACGCGGGCGAGTAGGTCACGCTCGTGGGGGCTCGACTCTGGGCGTGTGTCGACGGCCTGCTGGAAGATGGCGATGCGGGTCTCGCGCCAGAGGCGCTTGCCGAAGAGGACGGGGGAGTTGACGCAGGCGGCGAGGACGGGCCCGGCGAGTGCCTGGGCGGTGTTGAAGGCGAGGGGGAACTCTTTGGGCGTGACCTGGTAGTGCAGCTGGAAGCTGGTGTTGAGCGCCTCGAGCATGACCGAGTCGTGCTGGATGGTCAGCTCGTCGATGCCCTTGATGCGCAGCTCGTAGTGCCCGCCACGAAGCTCGCGGATCATCTCGTCGAGCGCGTAGTACCGGGGCTTGGGGACGATGTTTTCGCGGCACAGGTCGGAGAGCTGCAGCGTCGGGAGGATGCCGATGAGGAGGGGATGGGCGCCCGAGGCGCTGGCGGCAATCCCGACGATGCCCAGCAGCTCGCCGATCTGGGCGCGCATCTTGGAGAGGCAGTCGCCCTTGAAGACGATGGGGTCGCAGTTGAACTCGACGTTGAACGTGCCCAGCTCGTGCGTGACGCGCTTGTCGGAGATCCGGGCCAGGACGTCGACCGCGACGGGGGCGGGCTGCCAGTGGTCGTCGACGAGGACGAGCTCCTGCTCGGCGCCGACGCGTCGCACGTCCGTCTCGAACAGACCCTCCGCGATCATGCGCTCGAGCGCCTTCACGTCGGCGAGCAGGCGCTGCATGAAGACGCGGCGTTGCTCGCCGGTGACTTGCTGGACCTCTTGAGTGCCCATGCGCGGTCCGATCCCCCGGGCGGCGGGCCCGGCGTTGGACCCCACCCCGGGATTGTCCGGGGCGAGGGCGACCGCCGCAAGCGCCTGTGGCGAGAGCATCTACACGCGGGCCACCCGCCGATGGTCGCATCCCGCCCTCGTTGACCCGCCCGGAAAAGGGGCAATGATTGAGAACGAATCTCAACGACCGGGCGCCCAGAGGCGCCCCCAGGCCCCCTGGAGAGCCCATGACGACCGGCGCCACGACCGACGAGCGTCCCCTGACCCAGCGTCTGCGGGAGGACAACGCGGACCTGCACGCGCAGGCCGAGCACGACGCGCTGCCCCAGGCGATGGTCAAGGGGGAGATCGCGCGCGACGCGTACGTCGAGCTGCTGGGCCAGCTCTGGGTCGTGAACAAGGCGCTCGACGAGGCGATCGAGGCGGTCCGGGGCTCGACGCCGGCGGTCCGCGACCTCGTCAAGGACCACCAGCTCCAGGAGGCGAACCTGCGGGCGGACCTGGCGCACTACGGCGTGGACCCCGCCTCGATCGAGGTGACGCCGGCGGCGCGGGCGTTCCTCGACGACGTCGAGCGCTCACGCGAGGGCGAGCCCCTGCGACTGCTCGGGCTGCACTACGTCCGCGAGGGCGCGAACAACGGCAACAAGTTCATCGCGATGAAGCTCCGTAAGACCTGGGGCGTCGAGGGCGCCGACGGCTTCCGCCACCTGGACCCCTACGGCAACGAGCAGCGCCCCCTCTGGGAGGCGTGGAAGGCGGAGCTGGCGGGGTATGAGTTCACTGAGGCGGAGAAGGCGACGATCCTCGCGGGCGCCCGCTCGATGTTCGAGCACATCATGGCGGTGAACCGGTCGGTGACGCTCGACTGAGCGCGTCCGGGAAACCGGGCGCCACACGGACGACGTGCAAATCGAGGACGTGTTGAGTGGTCAGGTGGTGGACGGGTGTGACTCACCCCCTCTGGTCCGGCGCTTCGCTTGGACCGGTCTCCCCCGCTGGGAGCGGGGGAGAGGCAAGGCCAGGCGACTCCCTGCGATCGTCGTGGGCGTGGACGATCTTCTCCTAGTGCCTATTGCCTATTGCCTCTCTCGGATGCTCGTCCAGACCCCGTGCCCGCTTGGCGCGCAGGCGGGCCTCGACCACCTCCTCGCTCTCGATCGCGTTCTCGCTCCCGGCGACCAGGGCACAGACCATGCAGTCGCCCGTGATGTTGCACACGGTGCGGCACATGTCCAGGATCCGATCGACGCCCAAAATGACCGCGATCCCCGCCAGGGGCAGGCCCACGCTCTGCAGCACGATCACGAGCATGATCATGCCCACGCCCGGGACGCCCGCGGTGCCGATGGAGGCGAGGGTGGCGGTGAGGACAATCGTGAGCTGCTGGGTGAGGGAGAGGTCGAGTCCATAGAGCTGGGCGATGAAGACCGCGGCGACGCCCTGGTACAGGGCCGTCCCGTCCATGTTCACCGTCGCGCCGATCGGAAGGACGAAGGAGGCGACCTCCTCCTTGACGCCCAAGCGCTGCTCGCAGCACTCTATGGTGACGGGGAGGGTCGCCGACGAGCTGGCGGAGCTGAAGGCGAGCAGCTGCGCCGGGCTGATGGCCTTGTAGAAGCGGGCGAAGCCGACCTTGCCGATCAGGCGGAAGCCGATGGGGTAGACCGCCAGGATCATGGTGGCTAGGCCCGCGACGACGACGAGCGAGTAGACGCCCAGCGCCTTGAGCACGTCGAGCCCGAGGTCCGCGATCTGCGAGACGATCAGCGCGAAGACGGCGAACGGCGCGAGCAGCAGGACCAGGTTCACGATCTTGATGACGACGTCCGTCATCGCGTCGAAGAAGGCGATGACGGGGGCGGATTTCTCCTTGGGGATCAGCGTGAGGCAGACGCCGACGAGCAGCGCGGCACAGACGACCTGGAGCATCTTGCCCTGGGCGAGGGCCTCGAAGGGGTTGGTGGGGACGATGTCGAGGACGGTCTGCCAGACGTCGGGGGCGTGGGCGGCCTCGACCTTGCCCTCGGCCTCGACGCCGAAGCGGGCGACCAGGCCGTCGCGGGTCGCCTCGCTGACGAACGAGCCGGGCCTGGCGACATTGGCGAAGACGAGGCCGACGCTGATCGCGATCGCGGTGGTCAAGAGATAGATCGAGATGGTCTTGAGCCCGATGCGGCTGAGCTTGGCCAGGTCGTTGAGGCTCGAGGCGCCGACGATGAGGCTGAAGAGCACGATCGGGACGGCGATGAACATCAGCCCCCGGATGAACAGGCGCCCGACGAACCAGTTGAGCTTGCGGAGCCACCTCGCCCCCTCGGCGGCGAGCCCGGCCTCGGCGTTGGGGTACTGCGCGGCGCGATCCGCCTCGCTGAGCTGATCGAGGTCCGCGCCCTCGGGGACGCTCGCGGGGGGCGCGCCGGCGAGCCAGGCCTTGGCGTCATCGACGCCGATGGCGCGCCACGTGCCGGCGTCCCAGGTGACGTTGATGGCCAGGCCGACCAGGACGCCCAGGGCGAGGCCGACGATGATCCGCCAGTGGAGCGCGAGCTTGGGCATGGGGGACAAGCTACGTGCTGGGGTGGGGGATCACAACCGGGCGGGGCGAGGGGTGGGGTCCAGGGTGTTGGGGCGTCCGATTCGACTCCTACGATCGCTGGATGGCACGCCGATTCCGTTCCAGCCGTCTGAGGTTCTCTGAGTACAAGACGAAGCGCCGCAAGGCGGGCGTGCACGAGCGCGTGCACGAGCGCATCGACGCGGAGAAGGAGAAGAAGAAGTCGGCGAAGGCGAGCCGTTCGTTCGTCTCGCTCTGGGCCCGCTTCTTCTCACTCCTCGGCGGACACCGCCTGACAATCCTCCTGAGCCTGGCGACCCTGAGCGTCTCGGTCGGGCTCGGGCTGCTGCTGCCCCTGTCGACGAAGGTCGCGCTCGACTATGTGCTGACGGACAACCCCGGGCCGAGCGGGATCGCCGACCGCCTGGGCCTCTCGCCGGATTCCCTGCCCTCGCCCAAGGTCCTGCTCTGGATGCTTGGCGGGGCGATGGTGGTCATCACGATCTTCCAGATCCTGTTCGCGATGTGGGGTCGGTGGCAGTGCACGCGGATCACCAAGCGCGTGCAGGTCTCCCTGCGCCGGCGCGTCTTCGAGCACGCCTCCAAGCTCCCCTTGTCACGGATCCAGTCGATCAAGTCGGGCGGCGTCGCCAGCCTGCTCCGCGAGGACGCGGGGGGCGTGGGCGAGCTGATCTTCGGCATGATCTACAACCCCTGGCGGGCGATCACGCAGCTCACGGGCACCCTCGTCATCCTCGCGCTGATCGACTGGCGCCTGCTCGTCGGCGCCCTGGCGATCGTCCCCCTGATCTGGGCGACGCACAAGACCTACATCGCGCGGATCAGGCCGATGTTCTACGACGTCCGCCAGACGCGCCAGGCGATCGACGCGCAGGCGACCGAGGCGTTCGCGGGGATGCGGGTGGTGCGCGGGTTCAACCGGCGTCAGGCCGAGGCGGCCCGCTTCACGCGCGAGGGCCACTTCATGGCCCGCCAGGAGCTGCTCGTCTGGTGGTGGAGCCGCTGGCTCGAGATCGCGTGGCAGGTCATCATCCCGCTCGCGTCGGCGGCGGTGCTGATCTACGGCGGATCGCGCGTGCTCGACGGGACGCTCACCCTGGGCGACCTGATGATGTTCAGCGCGTACCTGCTGATGCTGCTCGGGCCACTCGAGGCGCTGGTCTCGACGGCGACGAACATCCAGACGAACCTCGCCGCCCTTGATCGCGTGCTCGACCTCATGGACGAGACGCAGGAGTTCCCGGGCCAGGAGGAGCTGCCGGCGCTGGACGCCGGCACGGTCCGGGGCGCGATCACGATCGATCACGTGACGTTCTCGTACCCGAGGGCGCCCAAGCGCGGTCGCAAGAAGGAGGAGGACGCCGAGCCCCTGGCGCCGGCGCTGGTCGACGTCGGCCTCGACGTCGCGGCGGGCGAGACGATCGCCCTGGTCGGGCCCAGTGGCGCCGGCAAGACGACGCTGTGCAACCTCGTCGCGAGGTTCTACGACCCCACGAGCGGGCGGATCCTCCTCGACGGGCGCGACCTGCGCGAGGTCAAGATCGAGAGCTATCGGCGCCTGCTCGGGATCGTCGAGCAGGACGTCTTCCTCTTCGACGGCACGATCGCGGAGAACATTTCCTACGCCCGGCGCAAGGCGACGATGGACGACGTCGTCCGCGCCGCCAGGACCGCCAACGCCCACGAGTTCATCACCAAGCTCGAGGAGGGGTACGACACGCTCATCGGCGAGCGGGGCGTTCGCCTCTCGGGCGGCCAGAAGCAGCGCGTCGCGATCGCCAGGGCGGTACTCGCCGACCCCCGGATCCTGATCCTCGACGAGGCGACGAGCAACCTGGACACCGAGTCTGAGCTGCTGATCCAGCGGGCGCTCGACGTGCTCATGCGGGGGCGGACGAGCTTCGTGAT
Organism: Phycisphaerales bacterium; assembly: GCA_041402005.1. Classification (GTDB taxonomy): domain Bacteria; phylum Planctomycetota; class Phycisphaerae; order Phycisphaerales; family UBA1924; genus JAJRXR01. The sequence continues at coordinate 19,427 of JAWKTB010000001.1, forward strand.
CGCGCACCGCCTGAGCACGATCCGTCACGCCGACCGGATCGTCGTGATCGAGGAGGGCGGGATTCGCGAGGTCGGGAGCCACGAGGAGCTGATGGCGGGGGGAGGTCGGTACGCCGAGCTCGTCAGGATGCAGACCGAGGGCTCACGCCCGGGCAAGGAGGGCGCCCCCGAGCCCGACGCCCAGCAGGCGGCGGTCTAGAGAAGGTTGGCCTGGGGACTCTGGGTCGTTTCCCGGACTTTGTCCCGGGGCTGGAACCGGCGTCGATGGGCCCCGAATCGCCCCTCGGGCGGGTGTCGGCCTTGCGTGCCGAGCCCCACCCCGTTGTGATGGCAGGTATCGGGCGCGGCGTCGATCGCGCCACCTCCAGTTCAAACGCCCCAGGGTCGCGGGCGAGGAGTCTGAGACATGTCGAGCAGTCTGCTGGGTCGGGCCGGGATCGCTGTCGCGTTGCTGTCGCTGGTCGGGACGGGCGTCTCATCGGGTCAGGAGGGGGCGGGGCGTCTCGACGCGCCGGTCGCCTCGAGACCCTACGAGGGGGTGCGCCTGGTGGAGGTCATGCCGGCGACGCGTGAGCAGTTCGATCAGGCCGTCGGGGTCGCGCGCGACGTGTGGACGCACCGCCCGGGCCCGGGGCTGCCTCTCGAGCTGTTGGTGGACGAGTCGGGCGAGGCGGCGCTGCAGAAGCTCGGCTTGACCACGACGACGCTGGTCGCGGACGTGCAGGGGGCGGTCGATGCCCAGATGGCGGACGTCCGCCGACGCGCGCACGAGCGAGGCCTGAGCTGGTTCGAGAACTACAAGACGAACGCGGAGATCCGGACGTACGTCGACGCGCTGGCGGTGGCCCACGCGGACCTGGCGACGTCCTCGGTCTTCGGGACCTCGCTCCAGGGTCGGGACATGTACATGATCACGATCACAGGCCCCGATGCGCCGGGGAACCTGGGCGCCGACCGCCCGGTCGTGATCTTCAACGGGTGTCAGCACGCGCGCGAGTGGATCAGCCCGATGACGGTGACCTACTTCGCGGACCAGTTGCTGGAAACGTACGACACGGACGCCCGCGTGCGCGCGCTCGTGGACAACGTGCGCATCGTCCTCGCGCCGATGATCAACCCGGACGGGTACGAGTACACCTGGTCGAACGAGCGTCTGTGGCGCAAGAATCGGCGCGGGGGGTACGGCGTCGACCTCAACCGCAACTGGGGGTACGAGTGGGGGGGCGACGGCTCCAGCGGGTTCACGGGCGACGAGACCTACCACGGCTCCGCCCCCTTCTCGGAGCCCGAGACCCAGGCGCTCCGCGACCTGGCGATCTCGTATGGAGACAAACTCGCCGCCCACATCGATTACCACAGCTTCTCGCAGCTGATTCTTTGGCCCTTCGGGTACGCCAATGGCGTGCAGACGCCCGAGCCCGATCGCACGCGGTTCGACGAGCTGGCGATGGACATGTCCGCGACGATCCAGTCCGTGAACGGGGCGTTCTACACGCCCGAGCAGTCGATCGACCTGTACGCCGCGGCTGGCGCCTCGTGTGACTGGTTCTACGGCGAGCTCGGCGCGACCTCCTTCGCGATCGAGCTGCGAGACACCGGGAACTTCGGCTTCCTCCTCCCCGCCAACCAGATCCTGCCGACCGCCGAGGAGAACTTCGCGGCGATGCTCCTCTTCCTGGAGCGGACGACGCAGCTGCTCTCAGTCAGCCTCGCGGTCCCCACGCCCGCGTACGTGCAGGCGGGCCAGCCATACGACCTGGAGGTCCAGGCGCTCGACGGCGTCGCGACGCTCGACCCCAGCTCGGTCGAGCTGCACGCCAGGGTCGGGGGCGCTGGCGCCTTCTCGACCAGCTCCGCGACGCCCCTGGGCGGGTCGCTCTTCCAGGTGACGCTCCCCGCGGCGCCCTGCGGCGACGACATCGAGTTCTACGTCACCGCCGACACCACCGAGGCGCAGACGATCACCTTCCCCGCCGGCGGCGAGAGCGAGGCGCTCTCCACGACCGCCCTCGAGATCAGCGTCGTTCTCAACGACGACTTCGAGACCGACCAGGGTTGGACGGTCTCGGGCAACATCTCGAGTGCGGCGGCCGGTCGCTGGGAGCGGGCGATCCCCGTCGGCGGGGGCGACCGGGGCGACCCGCCCTCTGACGCCGACGGCTCGGGGCGCTGCTACGTCACGGGCGCCGCCGACGGGAACACGGATGTCGACGACGGGTCGACGATTCTGACCTCGCCGACGCTTGACTTGTCCGCGTCGCCCGAGGCGGCGGTGAGCTACTGGCGTTGGTACAACAACTCCGCGGGTGCGAGCCCCAACGAGGACACCTTCGTCGTCGAGATCTCCAGCAACAATGGTGCGAGCTGGACGACGCTCGAGACGGTCGGGCCCAGCGGGCCTGAGACCGCCGGCGGGTGGTACCTCGCCAGCTTCCGCGTCGCGGACTACGTCTCGGCGACAAGCGCAGTGCGCGTGCGTTTCACCGCCAGCGACCTGGGCTCGGGCTCGGTCGTCGAGGCCGGGGTTGACGGGTTCCGCGTCGAGGAGACCGGGTGCTCGGGGCCGATGGCGTGCAACGAGGCGGACCTGGGCGAGCCCTTCGGGCAGCTCGACTTCACCGACGTGGTGGCGTTCCTCGGCGCGTTCGCGGGCCAGCAGGCGGAGGCGGACCTCGCGGCGCCCTTCGGGCAGTGGGACTTCTCCGACGTGGTTTCGTTCCTCGGAGCGTTCGGCGGTGGGTGCCCCTGATCAGGAAAACGCTTTCTTCTCGCTGCGACGGGCGCCTTCTGGGCGTGCGGGTTGCGTATTTCACCTATTTTTGACGTGAGATCGCCCGCGGTGCGCGTGAGAATGGGCGCAAACGGACGCCCGGGGGGATTTGTTCGCGCCGCTCGGGACCCAGAGACACCGCGCGATCGGTTGCGGCCCGTGACCGCCTGAATAGATCGGAAGGAGTGCGCCATGCAGCGCATGCTCGCCAGCTTCGTCGGTGTCGTCGCGGTCATCGCCACGCAGGCCACAGCGCAGGTATTCACCCACGACACGGGGACCGTCGGCCTGTTCCCGACCGACGTGTTCCTCGCGCCCGATGCGCAGGACCTGTTCCGCACCGACTGCGCCGGGAACAACACGTTGATCGCCGACGGGCTCGCGTCGCTCGGGCTGATGCCGGGCGATAACGTCGACGCGCTCGATGATGGGCAGAAGTTCGCTCAGGGCGACGCGGTGTTCGCGGGCGTGTACGACTTCTCCGTGCGTCCCAACTCGGTGGGCCAGCCCGGCACGCTGGTCGCGTCGGAGTCCCCGGAGAACGGCGCCGACCTGTTCCAGATCGCGGTCCCCGGGCATTCTCTGGTCAAGTTCGAGACCGACCTGGGCCTGGCGATGAACACCACCGACAGCGTCGACGGACTCTCGCTCGAGAGCGCCGGCCTGATCACGATCGGCACGCGGATCTACTTCTCGCTGACGCCCGGCTCGCCGACGCTCGGCGCTCACGGGTGGTCGCCCGCCGACGTGCTCACGGTGGTCGTCGGCTTCCCGCTCTCGCTCCAGCGCGCCATCTCGGCCTCCAGCCTCGGCCTCCGCGCGACCGACAACCTCGACGCCCTGATCCTCTCCGACCCCGTCGACAGCGACAACGACGGCACGATCGACGGGCCGATGGACACCATGTTCGCCTTCTTCTCCGTCGACGCGGGATCGTCCGGCGCGTCGGGGACCGCGGTCGCCAACCAGGTCGCGGGCAACGGCGCCCTCGGCGACGTCTTCACCTCCGGCGGCGCGGGCTCCAACTCGCTCCTCTTCGACTCCGTCGAACACATACGCCTCGACCCCGGCGACGAGCTGGACGCGCTCGACGCGTTCTTCTACGGCGCCGGTGGCATTCCCCCGCCCCCCATCAAGCCCGTCGTCAACATCTACCCCGGCGTCCGCCTCCCCTCAGGCGGCTTCTGGATCAACATCTGCGACATGACCCTCCCCCACGTCATCAACCTCTCCATCAAGATCAAGCTCTGCGATCCTCAGCACAACCCCGTCACCATCACTTACACGAACCGGATCATCGGTTTTGGAGGGGGCAACGGCTTCCTCAAGGCTCTCATCATGGCCGCCCAGCTTCGCGCCGCCACGTTCAACAAGCCCGGCTTCGGCGCCACGCCCGTCTTCGCCGGCGTCCAGATCCGACCCCCCGTCGGCGCTCCCGGCAACATCGTCGCCCAGGTCTGCGCCAACGTCAGCCAGGCCCTCATCGATTGTGGCTACGACCTCGACGGCCTGTGCATCTCCATGTCCAATTGGACCGCCTCGATCATCCCGGAACCCCTCCGCCAGCAGCCCGACCCCTGGCTCCGCCGATACGTAATCACGGTCCCCACGATCCCGGAGGAGAACGGCTTGTTCCGTCTCACGACGGGCGTGCCCGACCCCGTCTTCCCGCAGGTCGTCGTCTACCAGACCCCGTTCAGTGCCGGCGAGGCGCCCAGCGCCATCCTCGAGCGGATCAAGAACCAGATCATGGACGATGGCGGCATCGCCTCACGCCTCAGCAACACGCTCACCGTCGAACGCCTCGCCCTCGAGCCGCTGCCCGACACCTCCAACGCCTTCGGGCCCTACATCTTCGAGGCGGGCGCGCTCGACAACTCCATGGACGTCACGGTCGAGGCCTTCGGCGCCAAGCCCATCCCCCCGACACACCCCCTCGGCGACGACCTCTGGCACACCCCCGCCGACCCGGGCAGCCAAGTCGCCTTCGGCCCGGGCGACGCGATCCCCCCGATCCCCGCCGGCTTCTTCGGCCCCGGCTCCGACCCGTTTGTCGGGAACATCCCCCTCCAGGGCGATCCGATCGGCCCGGGCAACACGGACACCGTCGTCCAACGCCTCGACGATCTCATCCTCCCGCCCCCGCCCCCGGCCTGTGATCAGGTCCCGATCCAGATCGTCGCGCTCGACCTCGTCAGCGTCAGCCCGATCGTCGTGACCTACAACGGCGGGCAGAATCCCGAGCTGTGGGATGTCCGCGTCAGCCTGTCCGACACCGAGCCCCAGTTCGGCTCTCTGAACGCGTGCAAGGACAACGCCAACGGCGGCGGGTACGACCTCGCCGTTCCCGTCCAGCCCGTCTTCGTCTTCTCCAAGGTCGACGACACCTTGATCTCGCCCCCGCTGCCCGTCAACGGCCAGATCGTCATTACCGGACCCTGGGACGAGTTCGGCGAGCCCGACGGCGTGAGCACCGGCCCCAACTGGTACGGGCTCCCCTCGCAGCTCCAGTTCATCCGCGATAGCGCCGTTACCCCCGCGATGCAGCTCCAGATCGTGCCGGCGACCAACGCGCCCGCCGGGTGCAACCCCGCCGACCTCGCCGAGCCCTTCGGGCAGCTCGATTTCTCCGACGTCATCGCCTTCCTCGTCGCGTTCGCCTCCCAGGCGCCCGAGGCCGACCTGGCCATGCCGTTCGGCCAGTGGGACTTCTCCGACGTGGTCGCGTTCCTGACCGCGTTCGGCGGCGGGTGCCCGTAAGGCCCGTCACGTCGGGCGAGTCGCCCCATGGAGAGGTGTTTGGACGTGTATCGGGGTTCCCTCGGGGGTGAAAACCCGGGTATCGTCCGCAATATGTCCTGGGCTCCCGCGTTGATGGAAAACGTGGGGACCGGCGGCGCGTGCCGCCCTCTTGGGTGGGGGTGGATGCGGAGGGTCTGATGCTCAAGACCGGGATGTCGGGGCGGGGGATCGCTGTCCTCTTCGTTTCTGTGCCGGTGCTGACCGGGAGCGTGCTGGTCGCGAGCGGCGCGCGGGGCGGGCCGCCCCCGACGCTGCCCCCAGTGCCCGCGCCCCCCCAGAACCCGATCACCGAGTCCAAGCGCGTCCTGGGCAAGATCCTCTTCTGGGACGAGCAGCTCTCGAGCGACAACACGGTCGCGTGCGGCACGTGTCATATCCCCAACGCCGCGGGTTCCGACCCGGTTCTCGCCCTCAACCCCGGTCCCGACGGGCTGCCGGGCTCACCCGACGACATGCGGACGAGCTTCGGCGTCATCCGCTCCGACGAGCTGGACGACTACCAGCCCGACCCCGTCTTCGCGCTGATGCGTCAGGCGACGTCCCGCTCGGCCCAGCCGGCGATCTTCGCGATGTACGCGCCCGAGCTGTTCTGGGACGGGCGGGCGGCCAGCCAGTTCGTCGATCCCCAGACGGGCCAAACGCTGATCCCCGTCGGCGGAGCGCTCGAGAGCCAGGTGGTGGCGCCCCCGGTCTCGGACGTGGAGATGGCGCACGAGCAGCGTGACTGGTCGCAGATCGCGGCCAAGCTGCGCCGGGCCCGCCCCCTGGGGCTCGCCGCCGACGTCCCGCCAGACGTGTCGGGCATCATCGGGGCGGACACGACGTACCCGGAGCTGTTCGCCGCGGCGTTCGGGGATGACGAGATCACGGGCTCGCGCATCGCCTTCGCGATCGCGACCTACGAGCGAACGCTCGTGCCTGACCAGACGCCCTGGGACCTGTTCATGCAGGGCGACGTGGGCGCGATGACGGCGCAGCAGATCCAGGGCTGGAACTTCTTCCAGGGCTCCCAGTGCAGCATCTGCCACCAGCCCCCGATGTTCACCGACTTCTCGTTCCGCAACATCGGCGTGCGCCCGACCGCCCAGGACATCGGGCGCCAGGGGGTGACGGGGAACCCCGCGGACCGCGGGCGCTTCAAGGTCCCGACCCTGCGCAACATCGGGCTCAAGCCCTCGTTCATGCACTCGGGCGACTTCCAGCTTCTCAACACCGTGTTCAACTTCTACCTTGGCCCGGGGGCGCCGGGGAACAACAACCGCGACCCGCTCCTGCCCATCGCGATCCCGCAGGGGCAGCGTGACCCGATGACGGATTTCTTGCTCAACGCGTTGACCGACCCGCGCGTCTCGGCGGAGGAGTTCCCGTTCGACCGTCCGACGCTGCACGTCGAGCAGGCGCCGAACCCGGCGCTGCTGGGCGGGGGCACGCCGGGGCAGGGCGGGTTCACGCCGGCGATCATCGCGAGGGCGCCGCCGAACGTCGGCAATATCGGGTTCAAGGTCGGCCTGGACCGGGCGCTGGGGGGGACGACGGCGCGACTGATCGCGTCGGAGACCCCGCCGAGCGCGGGCGTCGTGTCCGAGGACCTCGTGCTGGGCGTCGTGGACGTCGAGGGCTTGGGCGCCGGCGGCGGGCACGCGACGGTGCACTACCCCCTGCCCTTCAACTCGTTCCTCAACGGGCGCACGCTGTACGTGCAGTGGCTCGTGGACGACCCCTCGGGCCCGGGCGGCGTCGCCCGCTCGCGCGTCGCGCGCCTTGATCTGTTCTGCACGAACGGGTGCCCGCACGACTGCGCCGCGGACATCGCCGAGCCCTTCGGCACGCTCGACTTCTCCGACGTCACGCGGTTCCTGACCGCGTTCACCTCGGGCGAGCTGGTCGCGGACGTGAGCCCGCCGGCGTCGGGCTACGACTTCTCCGACGTCGTCGGCTTCCTGACCGCGTTCGGGCAGGGGTGCCCCTAGGCGTCAGGATCCTGGTCGTGGTTTCCCGATCGTCGCATGGTGACGCGCGATGGCGCGGACACTCCCGGCGTGATACGGCGTTTGTCAGTCTTCCCGCGACGGGCGGCGCTGATACGCTCGTCGCCGACTCCCTCGTGACGTGCTCGGGCTGCGTGCTCGCCCCGGGATGAAAGGGCGGCGGGGGACGGGCCTTCCAATCGTTCCGGAGAACCACGCATGTCGTCGCAAGCCGTCCTTCGGGGCGTCGTGGCGCTGGGCGCGATCGCTGGCGTCGCCCACGCTCAAGAAATCAAACAGCACACTGAGTCGATGACGCCACGCTCGGTCCGCACGTCGCCGGCGGATATGTCGTGGTTCCAGCCGGCGGGGCCCCTCTCGCTCCAGGAACTCGACCTGGACGCCGCGCCGCCCGCGGCGCACAAGGAGGCGCTCCACGGCAGAGTCGATGACCCGTCGCGGGGGCTTCCCAACTGCTCGGACGGGTCCGGTCTCAACGTCAACGCCGAGTGGGGCACGCTCGGCCCCGGCGTGAAGATCCTGACCTCGAGCACGGTCGGGTACGGCCCCGGCGTGTGCGGGTACAGCTACTTCGGCTCCCCGATCGGGTTCGTCGAGACGGGCGGCGAGATCATCTACCACTTCCGCGTCGACCGCAACCTGGTGGCGCGCGTCGACAACTACGAGGGGATCTTCGTCGGCACCGACCAGGACCACTACCTCCTCAACGGGACGTTCACCTTCTATTCCAACGACATCAACGCGTGGGGCCTCAACTCGGGCCTCGTTGCCGACGACTGCATCGGCTTCGTCGACGAGGACGGCCCGATGCTCACGTACTACGGCGCCCAGGCCGTGCTCCATCCCGGGGTCGACTACTACTTCATCGTCGACAGCTACAACAACGAGAACGGGCCGTTCGATATCGACTTCGTGCTTACGCCCGCGCCATGCTCGGACGGCTCGGGCCTCAACGTCGACTTTGCCTCCGGCGTTCTGAGCGCCGGGGCGTACGCGGCGATCTCCAGCACCGTCGGGTATGGGTCGGGCATCTGCGGGTACAGCTACTTCGGGACCCCGTTTCAGTACCTCGAGACCGGCGCCGAGATCATCTACTCGTTCCAGGTCGACGAGCGCATGACCGCCGCGATCGACAACTACGAGGGGATCTTCGTCGGCACCGACCAGGACCACTACCTCCTCAACGGGACGTACACGTTCAGCTCGGGCGACATCTTCGGGCTCGGGATCGGGTCGGGGACCGTCGCGGACGACTGCGTCGGGTTCGTCGACGAGGACGGCCCGTTTCTGGACGCCTTCCACAACCCGACGGTGCTCGAGCCGGGCATCACGTACTACCTCGTGGTCGACAGTTTCAACGGGCAGAACGGGCCCTTTGACATCGACCTCGACCTCTTCCGCGCGCCGTGCAACGTCGCGGACATGGGCTATCCCGCGGGCGTCCTGGACTTCTCAGACGTGTTCGCATTCCTGGTCGCGTTCGGCAACCAGTACTCCACGGCGGATCTGGCGACGCCCTTCGGCGTGTTCGATTTCTCAGACGTGTTCGCGTTCCTGGTCGCGTTCGGGGGTGGGTGCCTCTAGGGCGGGATCGACCCGGACGCTCATGGCCACTATCCTCCCCCTCGCCCGACGCGGGGCGGGAGGTTTTTTCATGGCCAGTGAGCACAACCGGGTCGAGCTGGACCCGCCGGCGACGACGCAGCCCAAGGACGAGCGGGCCGCGCCCCCGGAACGCCCCGAGCAGCTCCGCGCCAACGACGGCGTGGTGCAGGACCAGCTCGCGGCGCTCATCCAGGACGTCGCGGGCGAGGCGGTCAGCGACTACGACGCCAAGCTCGTGCGCGAGCTGATGACCGCCGGCCTCAAGCTCATCCCCGACGGGCGGGACACGGGCGAGCTCAAGCTGATGGCCGCCGCGATGAAGGAGATGCGCTACGCCTACCGCGTCTTCGGCGAGTACGCGGGCACGCACAAGGTCACGATCTTCGGTTCGGCGCGCACGCCCGCGGATCACCCGGACTACGCCGCGGCGGTCGACTTCTCCAAGATCATGGGCGCCGCGGGATGGATGGTCATCACCGGCGCGGGCGACGGCATCATGAAGGCGGGGCACGAGGGGCCCGGGCGCCAGGCGAGCTTCGGCGTCGCCATCCGCCTCCCCTTCGAGACCACCGCCAACGAGGTCATCGCGGGCGACGAGAAGCTCATCCACTTCCGGTACTTCTTCACGCGCAAGCTCATGTTCCTGAGCCAGGCCGAGGCGGTCGTCTGTTTCCCGGGCGGCTTCGGCACCATGGACGAATGCTTCGAGACGCTCACGCTCGTCCAGACGGGAAAGGCGAGCATCATCCCGATCGTCTTCGTCGAGGGCGAGCCCGAGGAGGGGCACACGACCTCGGGGGGCGACCCCAAGAAGGCGGTCGCCAACTACTGGGGCGGGTGGGTCGAGTTCATCGAGAGCCAGCTCCTGCGGCGTGGCTGGATCAGCCCGGACGACGAGAACCTCTACTACGTCGCAAAGAACCCCAGGGACGCCGCGGACCACGTCCTCAAGTTCTACTCGACCTACCACTCCTCGCGGTATGTCCGCGACGACCTGGTCATCCGCCTGAAGCGTCCCCTCGACGACAAGAGCCTCGAGACGCTCAACGAGGAGTTCGGCGTGCTGGTCAAGACCGGGCGAATCGTCCAGCGCGGGCCCTACCCCGCCGAGTCCGACCAGCTGGAACTGCCCCGCATCGCCTTCACGCACACGCGGTACAAGTACGGCATGGTCCGTCGCCTGATCGACCGGATCAACGAGCTGGGCGCCGGCGAATAGGGCAATGCGCGGGCGACGCGCGAGGCGCGACGACGTGACCCAATCCGCACATCCCCTCGGACGACGGGCCCTCGTCGCTATCGCGGCATGGGTATGCCTGGGCGGCGCGCTCGCGGGGTGCGCCAACCGGCGCGCGGAACCGACGCCGACGAGCGGCGCGGACCAGACCCCGGCGACGACGAACTCCGCGCCCGAGCCCGCCGCGCTCGGCCCGAGAGGCCTCGAGGTGCAGGTCTGGATCGTGGACGACCTGGGCGGGCAGGTCGCGGGCGTCCTCTCGGAGCTCGAGGAGCCCGCCTCGACGATCGACGCGGGCGATGCGCGCCGATGGCGCGACTCCGGTCTGCGCGTCGTCGGCGTCTCGCCCGATCAGGTAGACCGGATCCGAGATCGTCTGCAGTTGGCGGCGCCGGTGCGGCGCGAGTGGCTCGGGCAGGTGCTCGCCTGGCGCGCCCTGGCGCAGGGGCCCGGGCTGAATCGCGAGCGGATCGCGACGGCGACCGGCCCGGTCTGGGTGGACGCGGGAAGCCTGCGTCTGATGGCCCGCGCGTGGGCGAGTCCGCGCGTGCGACCGGGGCGGGCGGCGGCCGCCGACCTGCGCTTGGAGCTCGTGCCGCAGCTTGTCGTCCCCAAGGGCGCGCAGACGCTCAGCGAGATCGAGTCGCGCCTCAGGGGCGAGCTGCCAACTCCCAGTGAGGACGGGCCCATCCTCGAACGCCTCGCCCTGGCGGTGGGGCTCGATGGCTCCGAGGCGCTCATCATCGTCGGCGAGGCGCCCGACGCCGACTGGGTCGAGCAGGCGAGGCTTGCCAAGCTCGCTCTCGAGCCCGTGCCCGACGACTCCACGGGTCCCCATGTGACCGACGAGAGCGAGGACGCGACACCTGACTGGCGGGGGGCGACGCCATCGCCCGGGCGCGTCGCCGACCCGTGGGAGGAGGTCGTGGACGCGGTCGGGCCTGGAGCGCCCGAGGCGCGCACGCTCGGCGAGTCGATGCTCTCGGGTCGCCTGCCCACCCGGATCGAGGAGGTGGGCGAGGGGCGCGTGCTCAGGCCCAGGCGGCGCGCCCTGATCGTGCTGATCCCGCACGCGTCGGGCGCGTACACGATCGTGCCGACGCCCCAGGTCGCGGCGCCATAGCCTCACGCCCGAGTGAGCGTGCTCATCGCCATCCTCTCCCTCGCCGCCGGCGTGGCGCTGCTCGTTACCGGCTCGGAGTGGCTCGTCCGGGGCTCGGCGCACATCGCACGCCTCCTCGGGATGCGCCCGTTCGTCATCGGCGTGACCGTCGTCGCCTTCGGCACCTCGACCCCCGAGCTCTTCGCCTCGATCGCCTTCGCCCTCACCGGGCGCCCAGAGGCGGCGGTCACCAACGTCGTCGGCTCCAACATCGCCAACATCGGGCTCATCCTCGGCTTCACCGCCCTCGTGCGCCCCGTCCCGGTCGATCGCACGATCATCCGGCGCGACCTGCCCGTGATGATCGGGATCAGCGCGATCGCGTCGCTCGTCTTCCTCGACTACCGCGTTACACGCCTCGAAGGGGCGCTGCTCGTCGCGGCGATCATGGCGTACGTCTTCATGTGCTACCGCTGGGGGTTGGCGGACCCCGAGGCGGTCGAGCACGAGCTGGGACGCGAGCGCGAGCACGGGCTCGACCTCGAGAAAGCCGAGAAACCCGGCCGCGTGTGGGTGAACATTGCGCTCGTCGTGCTCGGGCTGCTGGGGTTGAGCGCCGGCGGGCGCCTGGTGGTGATGGGGGCGTCGTCGCTCGCGCTGTCGATGGGGGTCGCGCCCGAGATCGTGAGCCTGACGATGGTGGCGCTGGGGACGTCGCTGCCGGAGCTGGCGGCGTGCCTGGCGGCGGCGCGACGCAACGAGCCCGAGATCGCGATGGGCAACGTGCTGGGCTCGAACGTCTTCAACCTGCTGGCGGTGCTCGGGGGCGCCGCCCTGGCCAAGCCCCTGTACGCGCCGAACAACATCTGGACCCATCTGATCGTGATGCACGCCCTGGGCCTGGTCGCGGCGGCGCTTCTCGGACCTCGCCGACGCCTGGGGCGCGTGGGGGGCGGGATGCTCTTCACGGCTTACCTCGCCTACGTGATCCTCGTGTACGCCCTCGAGAAGACCCAGGGATAGGGCATTCCGGCGCTCGCGGGCAAAGCGGGGCTCCGCCCGGGTCGATGCTTGGACCGGAGGTCCAGGACGCCATGCTGCGAGTGCGCACGAACCACGCCAAGGCGGGGATGGAGCTGGCGATGCCGGTCTACCACCCGCGTCGTCACGACACGCTGCTGCTCAAGGCGGGCGTGCGACTCGAGGACCGCACCATCGCCCGCCTGCGGGAGATGAACCTGCCAGAGCTGTGGATCCGGTATCCGCTGCTGGAGCAGATCTCCGAGTACGTGAACCCGGCGGTGTTCGCCGAGCGGGCGAGGCTGTCACGCCAGATCGCCGACGCCTTCGACACCTTCGGCGCCTGCGTGGACGCGGAGCTGGACTTCGTCGAGTTCCGCTCGGCGATGAACGACATGATTTCGCTGCTGGTCGAGCAGCCCCGGACCGCGATCTACCTCTCCGAGATCGTCGAGTCCGGGCAGCCGATGCTGCGTCACGCGGCGAACGTCGGGTTCATCTCCGTCCTCATGGGCCTCAAGCTCGGCTTTTACCTCGTCAAGGAGCGCTCCCGCCTGGCGGGAACGCACGCCAAGAGCGTCGCGAACCTGGGCGTCGCGGGCGTCCTGCACGACATCGGGATGCTGCGCCTGGACGAGGAGACCCTGCTCCGCTGGAACACGACGAGCGACGAGAGCGACCCCGCGTGGCGCGAGCACGTCAAGATCGGGTACAACCTGGTCCGTGGCGAGCTGGAGCCGTCGGCGGCCGCCGCGGTCCTGCATCACCACCAGCGCTTCGACGGCACGGGCTTCCCCCAGCGCGTGACGTTCAGCGGCGAAGAGGTCCCGATCGAGGGCTCGGACATCCACATCTTCGCGCGGATCGTCGCCGCCGCCGACCTGTTCAACCGGACCAAGCACCCGGCCAGCGCGCCCGGCGCCGAGGTGATCGGACGCCCGAGCATCCCCACCGTCCGGGCGCTCAAGATGATGCTGACCCCGCCGATGCGTGACTGGGTGGACCCGGTCGTGCTCCGGGGCCTGCTCTCGGTGGTGCCCGCGTACGCACCGGGGACGATCGTGCGCCTCAACTCGGGCGTTCGCGCCGTCGTGATTGGCTGGTCGCCCCTCGACCCGTGCCGCCCGGAGATCCACGAGATCGACGACTCGGACGAGCTCTTGGACCCATCGCTGGGAGGCGAGATCGATCTGCGCGAGTTCCCCGACGAGCACATCGTCGAGGCGGACGGCGAGGACGTCAGCGAGGACAACTTCGCCCCGGCCAAGCCGGACGATTTCGACATCGGGGCGATTGCCAGACGGATGATCAACGGCGCCGAGGAGGCCGAGCAGCGCCGACGCCTGGCGAGTTGAGGCGTCAGCCGCCCGAGCCGGAGTCCGAGGACTTCGGGGCGGGGGCGGCGTTGGTCGGAGCGGCCTCGGTCGGGGCGGATTCGGTCGAGGACGATGCTGCGGCGTCGTCCTTGGCGGAGGCGTCGCCGGCATCGGCGGAAGTCTTGCCCGCGTCGGCGAGAGGCTTCTGGGTGGCGTCGCCCTCGGCGGGGCGCTTCGCGCCGCCCGAGCGGTCCGCGCCGGGAGAGGGGCCCGGACGACCCTGCGGGCGCTGGGCGCCGCCGGGGGTTGAACCGCCCGGCGCCGACATGCCGGGCGCCATCCGCATCATCATCGCGGGGCTCATGGGCGGGCGCGCCTTGCCGTCCTCGCCGATCGTGTAGCCGAGCGAGACCAATTCGTCGTTGTCCCACTCGCTCGCGATGACCTCGCCGGGTCCCGGGCGGCGGACCAGCACACGGTCGCCCGCCTCGAGGCCCTTGGCGATCTCCGCATAAATGTCCGATCGGCGCCCGACGACGATCGGGCGGCGCACGAACTTGGTCCCCTTGGGCACGTAGACGAACGCGACCGCGGCGTCGCTGAAGACCGCCTGCACGGGAACCGCCAGCGCTCCCTTCACCTCGCCCAGCACCAGCCGCGCCTCGCAACGCATCGACGGCTTGAGCGTGGACTGCTCGTCCGAGTCGAGCGCGACCTTGACGGTGTACTCGCGCCGGTTCGGGTCGCGCCATCCGCCGGACTCGGCCAGCACGCCGATCGACTCGACCGTCCCGGGCACGTTCGCGTCGATCGCCTCGACGCTGACCATCGCCCGCTGCCCGGGGCGGACGCGCCCGGCGAGCGACTCGTGCACCTTGACCGAGGCGATCATCTCGCTCGTGTCCGGCAGGACGATCAGCAGGTCGTTGGGCCCCACCTGGCGCCCGATCGCGAGCGGGCCCTCGCTCTGCCAGCGCCAGTTGTCGCGCTGCGCGGTCGAGCCGTAGACCACCAGCCCGTCCGAGGGGGCGTGGATCGTGCACTTGGAGAGCTGGTCCTTGAGGTCGTCGAGCTTCTCCTGGTGCATCGTGAGCTGGCGCTCCTTGTTGGCCCGGGCCGACTCCTTCGCCTTCAGGTTGATCTCGTTCTGCTGCTCGACGCGGTCGAGCTCGGCGCCCGCCTCGTCGACGTCCGACAGCCGCTGCTTCTCGTCCCGCGGGTACTGGTACTCGCGGTAGATGATGTCGTTGAGCTGCGCCTTCTCGAGCTCCGCCTTCGCCTCGATGTACGCCAGCCGGTCCTGGTCGTACTCGTTCTTGGAGACGAACTCCTTCTTGTACAGCTCCTGCGTCTGGGTCCACTTGTCGGTGAGGCGCTCGAGCTCCCGCTGCGCCCGCTCGATCGCCAGCTCGTTGGCCTGGCGGGTCTGCTTGTCCTCGCCCTCGCGCCACTGCTGCAACGCGAGCTTCTTCAGCTCCAGATCCAGCTCCGCCTTGCGCTGTTTCGACTCGTTATCGGAGTGCTGGATCTGCACGTCCGTCTTGGCCGCCTCGAGCGCGAGGCTCGCCTCCTCGACGCGCAGTTCTTCCTCGGCGATCGTGTCTTCGAGCTCGTCGCCGTTGAGGCGCACGAGCAACTCGCCCCGGTGCACCCGCGTGCCCTCTGGGACGAGTTCCACGATCGTGGACTGCTTCTCGAGCTCGGAGCGGATCTCGATCTGGTTGCGGGCCTCGAGGTCCCCGCCGGCCAGGGTCGTGATGTCGAAGTCGCGCACCTGAGCCAGGGCGATGTCGGAGGAGCGCTGCTGCTCGCCCGCGCCCCCGCCCTGGGCCATGACCAGCCAGCCCCCGCCCGCCACGACCAGCACGCCCACCACCGCGCCCAGCAGCTTGACCATGGACAGGGCCCGTCGGGCGCCACCGCGTGTGGTCGACATCCTCCTGCTGGTCGCCATCGCCATCCTTCCGGTCGTCGTGCCGGGCGCTCGGGCCCGCTTCGGATCGAGACCTCGTCCCCGCGCCAAATGGACCCGGCGCGGCGTCATTGCATTCTTACCGCCCCGCCACCCCCGGGGTTCTGGCCCACCCGCCGAGTTGCCCCGGGCGTGATGTTCTGCGTGTGTGAGGCGTCGGCGCCCCAGATACGATCGCTCGTGCCCCCTGCACACAAGGACCATCCCGGGCCGGACTCGTTTATTTCGACGCTCCTGCCCACCGGAGGCCGCCTTTTACTCGCTGTCGCCTCCGAAAAGGAAGCCTCGGCGGTCCTGCGGGCGGTCGATCCGCACGCCCACACGCCCCCCGCCTGGTCTCTCGCCCCCGTCGGCAACCGGGCGGATCTGGTGGTCACGGGCGTCGGCAAGGCGAACGCGGCCGGGGCGGTCGCCCGGACACTCGACCCCTCCCGTCACGCGGGCGTGATGAGCGTGGGGATTTGCGGCTCGCTCCCGGGGGGACCTCCGGTCGGGAGCGTGCTGATCGCTTCGGCGAGCGTCTTCGCCGACGAGGGGGTCGAGACGATGGGCGCCTTCCTCGACTGCCGCGAGATGGGTTTCCCGCTCGCGCCGGGTGGATCGGACCGCTTCTCGCCGCCGCCCGCGTGGCGTTCGGCGCTTCACGCGCTCGGCGACCACGAGGGCGTGATCGCGACGGTCTCGACGTGCTCGGGGACCGACGCGCTCGCGGAGCGCGTGGCGTCGAGGAGCGGCGCGATCGCGGAGGCGATGGAGGGCGCCGCCGTCGCCCTCGCTGCGGCTCGGGTCGACCCCTCGATCCCCTTCGCCGAGCTGCGCGTGGTCAGCAACACGACCGGCGACCGGGAGCGCCAGCGCTGGGAGCTGTCCGGGTCCCTGGAGGCGCTGGGTCGCGTTCTCGGACGTCTGCTCTCGTCGGGTTGACGCTCGGCGTCGATCTCCCGCGCTCGTCACGACGGACGCGACGCCTGGGGGGACGGGGCAGACCCTGGCGTTGGCCCCCCCTTTCGGACCCACCTCAATCCGGGCCTCGGACGGTCCGATGCATGCCCGAGCCCGCGCGTCGTCGCCGGGAGACACGGTCGCCCGTGCCATGTGCGGGCACGGGCGAGGAGACCAGCCGCCATGGCGCTTCACAGAACCGAGGCCGCAAGCCAGCCTTCGGCGCCCTGCGCTCGCTCGGGTCGCTGGCGCCCGGGATCCGGCGCCGCTCGCGATCGACTTCGGGGTCGGCTCGCTCAAGATCCTCCAGCTCGGCGGGGGCGACCCGCCCGCGCTGGTGGCGGCCGCCGAGCTCGAAACCCCCGACGACAAGCTCTACGACCACGCCAAGCGTCTCCGCTGGCAGATGGAGCAGTTGCCGACGTTGGTGCGCAAGGGCTCGTTCAAGACGACGCGTGCCGTGTGCGCGATCCCGACGTCCACGCTGTTCTGCAAGCACCTGCAGTTCCAGTCGGGCGAGGGGATCAGCCTCGAGGATCAGGTCGAGGGCGCGATGCCCTCGCAGGTCGGGTGCGCCGCCGACGAGCTGCTGACGCGACACGTCGATGTCGGCGACACCGCCCGCGCCGGGCGGCGCGAGGTGATCTGCTTCGCGGTCGGGCGCGCGGTCGTCGCACGTCTCATGTACGCGATCAAGGCGGCCAAGCTCGAGCCGGTCGGCATCCACAACGAGTTCCACGCGATCCTCGCCGCCTTCGGATACCCGCAGGGCGAGGCGCGTGAGAACGACGAGCCGACGCTCTACCTCGACCTGGGTCGGGGGACGACCAAGATCCTCGCCGCCCGGGGCGGCAAGATGCTCTTCGCCCGGGCGATCCAGTTCGGCGGGCTGAACCTCGACGAGACGATCGTCCGTCAGCTCAAGTGCTCGCTCCCGCAGGCCAAGTCCTACCGCCTGTCGATGGAGTCGATCTCGCCCCAGGACGCGCCCACGGGCGCGCCCGCCGAACATGTCGAGGGCGCCAACCCGTCGCACGCCTCGCCCGCGACGGCGACCGTCGCGAAAGTCATGCACAAGATCGACCTCTCCGAGCCGGTCGAGATCCTCGTCGACGAGATCTCGATGTGCCTGCGCTACCTGCGATCGACGCTGCCCAACGAGCGGATCCAGAAGATCGTCTTCCTCGGCGGCGAGTCGCGCCACCACCCGCTCTGCGCCGAGATCGCCCGCAAGCTGCGCCTGCCCGCCCAGGCGGGCGACCCCCTGACCCGCGTCGCCCGAGCCGGCTCGGAGCCGTGCGTCGGCGTGGACCTGTCCGAGCCCCAGCCCGGGTGGGGCGTCGCCATGGGCATGTGCCTGAGCCCGACCGACCTGTAGGGAACACCGATGAACACTCCCAGGAATCCCAATCAGCCCAGCCAGAGCACCTTCCTGCCCACCGACTATGTCAAGGGCAAGACGCAGACGCGCGCGAACGTGCTGGCTTTGATGCTCTTCGGCGCCGTCCTGTGCGGCGTCGTCGGCGCGTTCTTCCTCAACAACAACCGCCTGCGGGGCGTGCTCGACCGCGAGAAGCAGGTCGACCAGCAGACCAAGCAGGCCGCCGAGAACCTGCAGCAGCTCCGCGCGCTCCGCGAGCAGCGTGAGTCGATGATCGACAGCGCCGAGCTGGTGACCGCGTTGATCGAGCAGGTGCCCCGGTCGGTGCTGCTGGCCGAGCTTGTCCGCGGCATGCCCGAGGGGCTCGTCTTCACCGACGTGACGCTCGAGGGCGAGCGCGTCAAGCCGACCCGCCCCACCGCGGTCGACACGACGCCCGCGCGCAAGCGTGCGACCACGCAGTCGCTGACCTCGCACGTGAAGGTCGGCAAGCCCGGCGACGACACGGAGACGAAGGTCCTCCCGCCCCGGTTCAAGCACCGCGTGGTGATCTCGGGCCTGGCGACCGAGAACAACAACGTGGCGGACTACCTGGCGAAGCTGAAGGCGTCGCCGCTGCTCTCGGGAGTGGAGCTGGTCTTCATCAACGAGACGACGGTCGACGGGGTGGCACTGAGGAAGTTCCAGATCACCATGAGCCTCCGCCCGGACGCGAACGTGCGCGAGGTGGCCGAGGTCGAGGAGACGACGCTGCTCAACGAGAACGCGTTCGGCGATCTCAACACGAGCGTCACGCCCTCGATCGAGAACTTCGCGAACGCGCCCAGCGACACCGAGTGAGCAAGGGGAACGACGATGCGATTCGGACTGCGTGAGATCGTGATCTTCATGGTGGTGCTCTGCCTCCCGCTGCTGAGCTACTTCCTCATCTTCAAGCCGCAGAACGCGAAGATCGAGGACAAGCGCTTCGAGATCCAGCACAAGGAGGAGATGCTGGCCCTGCTCCGCGAGGAGACCAGCCGCAACGACGACTTGGCCCGGGCGAACCAGGAGATCGCCGACCGGGTCGCCGAGATCGAGGCCCGCCTCCCGACCGGCAAGGAGGTCGACCAGATCGTCCGCCAGGTCTCCGAGGTGGCGATCCAGTCCGGGCTCCAGGCCCCGACGTTCAAGAGCGAGAAGCCGATCGCGGCGGCGCGGTACTACGAGCAGCCCCTGGTCGTCACGACCAAGGGCTCGTTCGAGGGCTACTACGCGTTCCTGCTCCGCCTGGAGCGTCTCCCCCGCATCACCCGCCTCGTTGACATGAAGATCCAGCGTGCCAAGGAGGACGCGGAGATCGAGGTCAACTTCACCCTCAGCATCTACTTCCGCGATGACGAAGGGAGCACGACGTGAGTCACAAGGACGACGCACGAGCCCTGCCCGAGGGTGACGGCGCCAAGGTCTCCCTCGACCTCGGCGGCGGCGAGGGAGGCTCCCTCGGCTCGCCCCAGGGCGCCTCGTTCAATCCGAACCTCCTCGGTCTCGACAAGGACGATGACGCCGCCCCGGACCTGTTCGCCAAGAAGGCCAGTCCGTACCGCGGCCAGACCATGTTCATCGCGGTCGTGCTGGTGATGGGCGCGGGCGCCATCTTCGGCATGCGTCAGATCGCCGTCACCGCCGCCAAGGCGGGCGAGATGTTCAACCTGAACTTCCAGCCCGAGGCCGAGGACGCGGAGATGAACAAGAAGTTCAACCGCGTCATGCAGGACCTGGAGCGGTCCGGGCGTCCGATGCAGGTGCCGATCGACGCGATCGCGGGCTCGCCCTTCCAGTTCGTCGCCAGGACGGACGTCGAGCCCGAGCCTGGCGAGGACCCCTCGCTGGCGCAGCTGCGTGAGATGGAGCGTCAGCGGGCGCTCGACGCCGAGAAGGCGCGTCAGGCCGCCGCGGCACGCGACGCCAAGATCCAGACGGCTCTCAAGAAGCTCCAGCTCCAGGGCATCCTGGGCGGCTCGACCCCCGTCGCTCGCATCTCCGATCAGACGTTCCGCGAGGGCGACACGATCGAGGAGCTCTTCACCATCGCCCGCATCGAGGGTCGCGGCGTCATCCTCCAGGTCGACGACCGCTACTTCGTGCTCCAGATCGGGCGCGAGCCGAGAGAAGTCAACCCGGAGTGAGACCCCTCGCGCGAGAGAAGGCGGCGTGCCGAACCACAACATCGACGACATCCTGAGTGAGCTCGGGCTCGACGAGCAGGGCGACGCGTCCTCTCGTCCCCCGCGCCGACGCCCGACCTCGCCCGAGCCCGACAAGCCCAGGGCGCACTCGATCGACAAGTCCCCCGCCTCCTTCAGCCCGCTGCCCCCGATGCCCTCGGGCCAACGCCGGTACGGTCAGGAAGAGGGCGGCGCCATCGAGCGCGACCCCGCGGTCCGCGCCAAGCCCCGCGCCATCACCCAGACACACATCGGCCAGCCCCTCGCCGACATCTACTCGCCCGACGAGCACGGGCAAGACGAGGGCGAGCTTGGCGAACTGCTCATCGAGCGGGGCGTGTGCACCCCCGAGCAGGTCACCGCCGCCCGCCAGGTGCTGCGTCAGTCCCCGGGCTCGCGCCTCTCCGACATCCTGATCGACCAGGGCCTCGACGAGGCGCGGGTGCAGGAGGTCGTCGCCGAGCAGGCGGGCGTCTCCTTCGAGCGCATCGACCTGACCAAGGGCCTCGAGGGCGGCTTCGACGGGACGTACCTCCAGCGACTCGGCCCGGACTTCTGCCATCGGCGCTCCGTGATTCCGCTGCGGGCCGAGGGGCGCCGCCTCGTCGTCGGCGCCACCAACCCCGACGACGTCTTCCTCCTCGACGAGATCAAGTCGCGCCTCGGCGTGCCCGGCGTCAAGCTCGTACTCGTCACCGGCGCCGACGTGCGCGCCGCCCTCGAGCTCGTCGGCGAGGGCAAGCAGGACGACGTCGACCTCTCCGAGATCCTGGAGGGCGTCGACGAGGCCGACGTCGAGATCGACCGCGCGCTCGGCGAGACCAACGCCGTCGACCTCGAGCAGCAGGCGGGCGAGTCCCCCGTCATCCGCTACGTCAACTACATCATCCAGACCGCCGTCAAGGAGGGCGCCTCCGACATCCACATCGAGCCCGCCGAGAAGAAGCTCAAGGTCCGCTTCCGCATCGACGGCGTCCTCTTCGAGATGATGAACCCACCCGCCGCCATGTCCAGCGCCATCGTCTCGCGCCTCAAGATCATGGCCAACCTCGACATCTCCGAGCGACGCATCCCCCAGGACGGTCGCATCCGGTGCACCGTCGGCGGGCGCAAGCTCGACCTCCGCCTCTCGACCCTCCCCTCCGGCTACGGCGAGAAGGTCGTCATGCGCATCCTCGACACCAAGTCCATCCAGGTGGACCTCGAGGACCTCGGGTTCGACACCTCGACGCTCGAGACCTGGAAGCACCAGGTCAAGGCGCCCCACGGCATCGTCCTCGTCACCGGCCCCACCGGCTCAGGTAAGACCACCACCCTGTACGCCTCCCTCCGCCAACTCGACAAGAACAAGCTCAACATCTCGACGGTCGAGGACCCCGTCGAATACCACATCGATGGCGTCACCCAGACGCAGACGCACGAGAAGATCGGGATGACCTTCGCCCGAGCCCTCCGCGCCCTGCTGCGTCAGGACCCAGACGTCATCATGATCGGCGAAATCCGAGACCACGAGACCGCGCACATCGCCGTCCAGGCCGCCCTCACGGGCCACCTCGTGCTCTCCACCCTGCACACCAACGACGCGCCCAGCTCGATCACGCGACTGGTGAACATCGGGCTCGAGCCCTTCCTGGTCGGCGCCGCGGTCAACGGCGTTCTCGCCCAGCGCCTCGTCCGTCGCCTCTGCAAGAACTGCCGTGTGCAGGAGAAGCCCAGCGAGGAACTCGCCGAGTATCTCGAGATGCAGGGCATGGAGGCCGACATGACCTGGGTGCCAAAGGGGTGCGACAAGTGCCGGAGCACCGGGTACTCGGGACGCGTGGGTCTGTACGAGTTGCTCGTCATCGACGACCAGTTGCGTGACATCATCGCCCGCAACCCGAACGTCGCCGAGTTCCGCCGCCTCTGCCTCGAGCGGGGCATGACCTCGCTGCGTCAGGACGGCATGCGCAAGGTCGCCTCGGGCCTGACCACGGTCCACGAGATCCTGCGCGTCACCGAAGCCGCCAGCTGACCTCTTCCTCCCTCTCCCCCCTGGGGAGAGGGACGGGGTGAGGGGCTCCGTCCTCTCGTGTCTTTTCTCTCGTTCTCTCTCCATCCCCGCCCGAGGCTTCGAGGACTCAGCCTCGGCGTCCGAGCCCAACCCCAGACCAACTCCCCAACCCAGTTTGACCCCGCCCGCCCCACGCTCCTATTCTCAGGGCGGTTGAGACTGAGTCTCAGTCTCGTCCCTCGGACCCCCTTTGGGAGCGTCAGACATGGAATGGCTCGGCGGGCTGGGCATCGTGGCGTTCCTCTTCTTCCTGATCAAGGGTCTGCTCTGGCTCGTCATCCCCACCCTCGGCGTCGTCGTCGCCAAGAGGCGCCTCGCCGCCCGTCAGCAGAACGCGGACGAGTCGCCAACCACCGCCGTCTCCCCCGAGGCCTGAGTCACACCTCGACCGGGGTTGCCCTGTCACCCAGAAGTCGTCGGAGCGTGCGCGCCATCGAGGCGCCGAGTGTGTCACGTTGCGCCGCGTCGAGCCCGTAGGTCGATGCCCAGAGCGTGACGTCGATCGCCGGCTCCTCAGACCCGGCGCAAGGGGGCTCGATCAGCACGCGCAGGTACGCGTCGTTGAGCGAGGGCGCCACGAGACCCATGTCCTTGGGCGCGCTCGACACCGCGACCCGGACCGGCACACGCCCTATGCCGTCCAGCTCCAGCTCGAACGCGTCGCCGACCTTGATTGTGCGCATGTCGGTGTCGGGCGCGAGCGCGTGGTCGAGCATCGCGGCGTAGATCGCCTCCTTGTCCGGGCCGCACCGGGAGATCCGCCGAACGACGTGCCGGTCTTCGCCCGGGTGCTTTTCGATCGCGTGCTTGAGTCCGCCGAGTTCGAACTTCCAGCCGGTCGTCGTGGAGTCGAGCATGCCGTCCCACTCGGAGCCCTCGCCAAAGCCGCTCGTGACGATCGTCAGCGTGGTGGTTCCGCCCTTGCCCTCGATCGTGAACCGGTCCTGCATCTGGCCCCACTCGGTGACCAAGCGGTGGGGGGGCTCCCAGGAGACGATCTTCGCGGAGCCCTCCATGACGTTCTTGCCCCAGGAGAACCAGAGCTCTCCGCCGACGCCCGGCGTGACGCGGGCCTCGACCGGGAACCAGCGCGACAGCCCCTCGCCGGTCGTAAGCATCTCCCAGACCTGCTCGGGCGTCGCGTCGAGCGAGATCGAGGAGGTCAGCGAACGGGTCCCCTTCTTCGTGTCGGTCATCGGACTTCTCCTGTGGGCGCGGGCCCGTCCGCCGGATCGTCTTCCGGCTTGGTGATCGCCTGGTAGGCGCCGGCGACGACGCGGAATGTGCGCCCGTTCGGCGATCCCTCGTCGTGGTACTTGCTCACGAGCTGCGCGACGGTTCGCGCCAGCTCCTCGCCGAAGTCGCTCTGGTCCTTCGCGCTTGCGAAGCGGACCTCGGCGTCGATCGTCAGCGTCGAGATCCGCTTTTTGGCGCGCGCGGCGCGTCGGAGCAGCTCGCCCAGCTCGGCGATCGTCCGGGCGGCGACCGCGATCATGTACGCCGCGCTGCGCCGGTCCGGCTCTCGCGCGGGGTCGGGCGACAGGGCGCCGAGCATCGCGGGGTCCATCGCGTAGGTCGTCGCGCGGGCGCGGACGATGCGTTCGAGGCAGTTGCCCTTGCGCCGCTCCTCGACCAGCTCGACCAGGCCCAGCCGCTCCAGCTCGCGGACGTGGTAGTTGACCTTCTGGCGGGGCAGGCCCAGGCGTCCCGCGACGCCGGCCGCTGAATCCCCTGGCCTCTCGCCCGAGCCCAGCGTCTCGAGCACGCGTCGGCGGTCGGGGTTGAGCAACGCCGCGGCGGCATCCGTGTCGGAGAGCAGCGTCAACGCCGGGACTTCCCCCGGGTCCCTTGCCTGGATCGTGGCTGAGCTGGCGCCTGCCATGTCCTGATCTTGCCACCGACAAATACATTTGTCAAGAAGAAAATCGAAATCGGAAAGATGCGGCCCCCCTTGGACAACCGGACCCACCCAGTACGATGGCCCGCCCGACCCGCGGGCCGACATGAGGAGCCGACATGTCCCAGGACACCACCGGCATCGAATCCGGGCTTCACGAGACGCGCGTCTTCCCCCCGCCCCCCCCGGCCAAGGTCGGCGCCCCCCGCTGGCTCGTCGGCTCGATGGACGAGTATCAGCGGATGCACGCCCGCTCGATCGAGGACCCGGAGGGGTTCTGGGGCGAGGCCGCCAGTGAGCTGCACTGGTTCCAGCCCTGGCTGAAGGTGTTGGACTGGAAGGCGCCCGATGCGAAGTGGTTCGTGGGGGGCAAGACCAACCTGTGCTTCAACGCGGTCGATCGGCACGTCGACGAGGGACGGGGCGACCACCTGGCGATCCTCTGGGAGGGCGAGCCGATGGCGGGGGGCGTCCCCGAGATTCGGCGCCTGACGTACGCGGACCTGAAGCGCGAGACCGCCAAGCTCGCCAACGTCTACAAGAAGCTCGGCATCAAGAAGGGCGACGTCGTGACCATCTACATGGGGATGGTCCCGGAGCTGGCGATCGCGGTGCTCGCGTGCGCGCGCCTGGGGGCGGTGCACTCGGTGATCTTCGGCGGCTTCTCCGCCCAGGCGATCGCCGACCGGGTCGTGGACGCCAGCTCGAAACTGATCGTCACGTGCGACGGCGCATGGCGGCGCGGCAAGGTCGTGCCCCTCAAGGAGAACGTGGACGCCGCCATCGACCAGCTCGACGGCAAGGTCGTCGAGAGCGTCATCGTCCTCAAACGCTGCAACAACGAGGTTACGGCCCACGCGAAGCGGGACCACGACTGGGACGACCTCATGCTCGCGGCGAGCAAGGAATACCCCTGCGAGCCTCTCGACTCGGAGCACATGGCCTTCCTGCTGTACACCTCGGGCTCGACGGGCAAGCCCAAGGGGATTCAGCACACCGTCGGCGGGTACATGGTCTACACGTACCTGACGAGCAAGTACGTGTTCAACCTGATCCCGGGTCTCGACGAGCCCAAGCGTCCCGATTCGCAGGGCGGCCAGCTGTTCTGGTGCACCGCCGACGTCGGCTGGATCACGGGGCACTCGTACATCATCTACGGCATCTTGCCCACGGGCGTGCCCTCGCTCATGTACGAGGGGGCGCCGAACTTCCCGGGCGAGGACCGCTTCTGGGACATCGTCGAGCGTCACAAAGTGACGCAGTTCTACACGGCTCCCACCGCGATCCGCGCGTTCATGAAGTGGGGCAAGGAGCACGCCGACAAGCACGATCTGAGCTCACTGCAGGTCCTGGGCACGGTCGGCGAGCCGATCAACCCCGAGGCGTGGATGTGGTACCACCGCGTCATCGGAGGCGAGCGCTGCCCGATCGTGGACACCTGGTGGCAGACCGAGACGGGCGGGCACATGATCACGCCCCTGCCCGGCGTCACGCCGACCAAGCCCGGCTCGTGCACGCTGCCCTTCTTCGGCATCGACGCGGCGATCGTCGGCGAGGACGGCTCGGAACGTCCCAACAACACGGGCGGCCTGCTCGCCATACGCAAGCCCTGGCCCTCGATGCTCCGCGGGATCTTCGGCGACCGTGACCGGTTCATCGAGACGTACTGGACCCGCCTGCCCGGCATGTACTTCCCGGGTGACGGCGCTCGGCGCGACGAGGACGGGTATTTCTGGATCATGGGGCGGGTGGACGACGTCATCAACGTCTCGGGGCACCGCCTGGGGACGATGGAGGTCGAGAGCGCGCTGGTCAGCCACGGCGCTGTCGTCGAAGCGGCGGTCGTCGGCATGCCCCACGAGATCAAGGGCACGGGCATCGCCGCCTTCTGCACGCTCGGGGGCGGGTTCGAGCCCTCGCCCGAGCTGGTCGCCCAGCTGCGCGAGCACGTCGCCAAGGAGATCGGGGCGATCGCCAAGCCGGACCAGATCCACTTCACGGGCGCCCTGCCCAAGACGAGGTCGGGCAAGATCATGCGGAGGCTGCTCCGCTCGATCGCGGCGGGCGAGGAGAAGATCACGCAGGACACCTCGACACTCGAGGATTACGCGGTGCTGGCCAAGCTCAGGGAGAGCCAGGAGAGTTGACCGATCGGGTCGGGCGGCGCGTCGCGGGTCGTCGGGCGTGGTACGCTCTGGCCCGGCGTCCGAGGGGCGCCCGACGAGAAAGCCAGTCGATGCGCATGGACGCCGTCATCCGGATGCTGCTCGTGAGCGCGGCGCTGTGCGCCCCGGCGCTCGCTGAGCCTTCGCCCCAGGCGGACCCCCAGCCGAACGACGAGCAGACGCCCACGCCCGAGGAGCTGGCGGACAGCACCTGGCGCGTCCGTCATGTCCAGGCGATGTGGGACAACGACGGGGTGATCAAGCCCTTCAATGAGTCTGATCGTCACTACACGAACGGCGCCCGGATCGACCTGGCGCTCGACCCCTCGGCCCGATTCGAGGACGGGGTGCGCAAGTTCGCGGACAACATCCTGCCGATGGACAACGCGAAGGTGGCGGCGGGGATCGTCGTCGCCCAGCACATCTACACGTCGTACGACATCTCGATCAAGAACCCGCCCCCGGGCTCGCGCCCGTACGCGGGGTACCTGTACGCGGGCTTCTACGTGCAGCGGGCCAACGAGCGCGTGCATGACCACGTCGAGCTCGACCTTGGCGTGGTGGGGGAGGCGTCGGGCGCCGAGGGGGTGCAGAAGTTCATCCACTCGGTCTTCCCGGCCCAGGTCGAGCCGGTGGGGTGGGGGACGCAACTGGAGAACGAGTTCGCGGTCAACCTGCGGCTGCAACGTTCGTGGCGATTCCAGAAGGCGAAGATCGGCGTCATGGAGCTGGACGCGATCCCGCGGGTCTCGGTCGATCTGGGCAACGTGTTCGTCCGGGCCAGCGCCGACGCGACGGTCCGGTTCGGGTACAACCTGCCCGACGAGTTCGGCCCGCCCCGGATCCTCGACACCAACGACGCGACGGCCCAGTGGCTGGGCGACTGGGGGATCTACGCCTTCGCCCGCGCGGGCGGGCGGGCGGTCGCGCACAACATCTTCCTCGACGGCAACACCTTCGAGAACTCGCGCTCGGTCGACAAGCGCTGGCTCGTCGGCGAGCTGAGCTTCGGCCTCGTCGCGCGGTACAAGCTCTTCGAGGCCGGGTACGCGATTACCTGGCTGACCGAGGAGTTCGAGACCCAGGGCAACGGCGACGCGTACGCCACCGCGTTCGTCCGACTGTCGGTCCGCTTCTAAGGGCGTCGGCTAGCCCCGGCGCTTGTCGGCAAACGGGGTGATCTTGAAGTTGGTGCGGTGTCCCTGGCGGAGCAGGCCGTCGGACTGCTCGCCCCGCATGTACTTCTTCTCCCAGTCCTGCGAGCCGGTCTGGACGTTGTGGCGGATGACCTCGGCCCGGGACTTGACCGCCTCGGTGTGGGCCTGGTGAAGGGCGGGGTCGGTGCGGATGTCGAGGATCTGGGGCTCGACCGACTCGAGCAGGTCGAGTGGGTAGGGCGTGAGGATGCAGATGGGGTCGCCCTTGCGGAACCAGATGGGCGCGCCGCGCCGCATGATCTTCCAGTTCATGGTGAAGGTCATGTGCGACCAGTCGGTCTCGACGATGCCTTCGAGGGCCTGGAGGTTGTCCATGGGCCAGTTGGGGGGGCCGTGGACCCAGATGCCGTACCCCTCGGTGGTGCGGAAGAGCCAGGGGAGGGTGAAGGTGATGATGCCGCCGCCGAAGTGGGAGCGGATAGTGCGTGACATTCTCTCCGGGTCGGCGTCCTCGAAGGTGATGGTGGTGGCCTCCGTGCCCATCTTGCCGTTCCACTTGGCGCTGAAAGTGCAGGGGCATCGGACGAGCCAGCCGCCCTGGTTGGCCATGTTGAGGGGGAGGCACCGGTAGGGGGTCTTGCCGGGGAACTCGTCCATCCACTGGCGCTTGGGCCCGGCGGGCTCGAGCTCGTAGCCCGGGTTGGGGCCGACCTGGTAGGCGCGGAGCGTGATCTTGGCGTGCGTCGCGGGCTCGGGCATCGTGTCGCCTCCGGGCGATGATATCGGCGGCGAATGGGCGCGAGTCGGTCACGCCGCGCGGGGCTACGCTTGGCCACTATGGCACAGGTTGGCATCATCATGGGCTCTCGCTCCGACTGGGAGACGATGGAGAACGCCGCGAGCACGCTCGACGAGCTGGGCATCGCCCACGAGGTCCGGGTGCTCAGCGCCCATCGGACGCCCGAGGCGGCGGACGAGTACGGCACGTCGGCCCGCGAGCGCGGGCTCAAGGTCATCATCGCCGGCGCGGGCGGGGCGGCACACCTGGCGGGCGTGATGGCGGCCAAGACGTCGCTGCCCGTGCTGGGCGTGCCGATGAAAACCAGCTCCCTGGGCGGGATGGACTCGCTGCTCTCGACGGTGCAGATGCCGGCGGGGATCCCGGTGGGGACGCTGGCGATCGGGAAGGCGGGGGCGGTCAACGCGGCGTTGCTCGCGGGGGCGATCATCGCGCTGTCCGACGAGAAGGCCCGGGCCTCGCTCGAGCGCTTCCGGGCGGAGCAGACGCGGAAGATCCTGGCGGCGTCCGACCCCCGCGAGCCGGGGTGACGCTTCAGAGCAGGTTGTAGGTGATGATGCAGCGCAGCGCGCTCAGGGCGTCGCGCCACCCGATCTTCTTGCCCTCCTCGTACGTCCGACCGGCATACGAGACGGGGACCTCGTAGATGCGCACGCGACGTGGCGCTCCGCCCTCGACCGGGAGTCGCAGGCGGGCGAGGCGGGCGACGATCTCGGGCTCGATGCCGAAGCGGTCTTCGTTGAGGACGAGCCGCGAGAGCACGTCCCTCGTGAACGCCTTCGTGCCACACTCGATGTCGGTCAGGTTCAGATTCGAGAAGGTGTTGCTGGCGAGCGTGATGAGCTTGTTGCCAACGGCGTGCCAGTAGTAGAGCACGCGGTGGGTCTGGCCCAAAAACCTCGTTCCGATGACGGCGTCGGCCCGCCCGTCCAGAATCGGGGCCAGGGCGATCGCGTGGTCCGCCGGGTCGTACTCGAGGTCCGCGTCCTGGACGATCACGACGTCGCAGGCGTCTTCCAGCGCCATCGCGAAGCCCCGGCGGAGGGCGGCGCCCTTGCCCTGGTTGCGCTCCGCGAGGCTTGTGCGTACGCCCGGGCGCTGGGCGAGGGACTCGACGACCTCGCGCGTGCCGTCGGTCGAGCCGTCGTCGATGAGGTAGATCACGCGCTCGCACGCGCCGCCATCGGGGGTCTTCGGTGGCGGCGTCGCCTCGAGGCGATCGAGGGAGCGCGCGAGCAGCTCGCGCTCGTTGTAGACCGGGATGACCACGCCGAGGCGCACGACTCTGGAGGATAGTGCGGCGGGGGCGCTGCAGTTAGGCGGGACGCCTGTCCTACCGGCGGGCTCACTCGCCGAGCAGGATGCGCCGCTGGGGGGAGGAGAGGGCCAGGCGGGCGACGCTCGGGGGGGACTTCCACTCGCCCCGCGTGGGCGGCGAGTCGCCAGCGAGCGTGCCGATCCAGACGCGGAATCGCACGATGCGGTGGGTAGTCTGGTGGGTGAACTCGGCGAGGCGCTGGGCGCGATCGAGGGCGAGAGCGCGCCGGAGCTCGGCGGGTCTGCAATGGCGGTCGTCGCGCTCGAGCGTGGGCGCCTGCCAGAGGCCGGCCCAGAGGCCGCCCGCGCCCCGGCGCTCGACGAGCAGGCGCCCGCGGGCGTCCTCGACGCGGAGCGCGTCGCAGAACAGCTCGCGGCGCTTGGCCTGCTTCTTGGGAGGCGGGATCTCCTCCTGGCGTCCCTCGGCCCGCGCCCGGCAGCTCGCCCGGAGCGGGCAGGCGGCGCACGCGGGCGATCGGGGTGTGCAGACGGTCGCGCCCAGCTCCATCAGGGCCTCGTTGAAGACGGCGGGCGACTCGGCGCGCTCGACGAGGTCGGCGCTGCGAGACCAGACCCAGCTCACGGTCTTCGGGTCGTCCGGGGACGTGTCGCGCCCGTCGATTCGGAGGAGGACGCGGGCGACGTTGCCATCGACGATCGGCGCGCGCACGCCGAAGGCGAGCGAGGCGATGGCGCCGGCGGTGTAGCGTCCGACGCCCGGGAGGCGGCGGAGCTGGTCGGGGTCGGTCGGCATCCGGGCGTCGTGTTCGTCGACGACGGCCCGGGCCGCGGCGTGGAGCAGGCGGGCGCGCCGGTAGTACCCGAGCCCCGACCACTCGGCGAGCACGTCCTCTTCGTCGGCGCGGGCGAGGGATCGCACATTGGGGAAGCGGTCCATGAACGAGACGAAACGCTCGCTGACCCGCGACACCTGGGTCTGCTGGAGCATCAGCTCCGAGACCATGACGGCGTAGGGATCGCGGGGGGCGCCCGGGTCGGCGGGGCGCCAGGGCAGATCGCGTCGATTCAGGAGGAACCAGGATTCGAGGCGCCTGGCGAGGGAGGCGTCTCGGCGACGACTCGCGGCGGGGGAGGTCGAGGGAGCGGCGGGGGGTGGCACGGGGTCAGTCCGCGGCGGCCAGCGCCCGCTCGACGCCGACGCGGATCGCGCGCCACGGGGCCTCGGGTCGCTTGCCGACGGTGATGAAGGCGGCGTGGATCAGGACGTTGGTGACGCCGTCGACGTCGAAGAGGGCCTTTGCGAGTGAATCCTCGGCGGCCTGGGCGGGGTTGAAGTAGGATCGGGGTGTGGACGCCGGGCTCGGCTCGACCATGAGCTTGAGCGCGTTTGGGTTCGGCGTGGGCTCGAAGCTCGTGATTCTGTAGGGCATCGGGCCTCCGGAAATGAGCAGGGCCGGGCGGCGTCCTTGACGATAGCAGTGACGCCCGCGCAAGACGTGCGGGAGGGACGACCGACCGGCGATGCCCCTGACCAAGCTCCAAGACCTGCTCGACCGCGTCAGCTCGTACTCGCCCGTCGAGGTCGCGTTCGAGTTGGCGATCATCGCGATCGTGATCTGGGCGGTGGTCCGGTTCGTGCAGGGGACGCGGGCCGCGGGCGCCCTCAAGGGGCTGCTGCTGATCTTCATCGTGGCGACGGTGATCGTCCGCGTCTTCGGCGGGGGGGACTCGTTCGCGCGGGTGTCGTACCTCTACGAGCTGTTCGTCGCCCTGGCGGCGGTGGCGCTGATCGTGATCTTCCAGCCCGAGCTGCGCCGGGCGCTGATCCGTCTGGGCGAGACGCCCCTGCTGCGGGCGAACTCGACCGAGAGCGTGCAGGTCGTGGACGCGATCGCGTCGTCGTGCTCGTACCTGGCCAAGCAGCGGTTCGGGGCGATCATCGTCATCGAGCGCCAGTTCGGGCTGCGGGGGCTGACCGAGGGCGGGACGACGCTCAACGCGGACCTGACCGAGCGACTCATGAGCACGATCTTCTACCCGGGCTCGGCGCTGCACGACCTGGCGGTGGTGGTGCGGGGCAAGAAGATCTTCGCGGCGGGCGTGCAACTCCCGCTCGCCGACCCGAGCGAGATGCCGGACCCGAACCTGGGCTCGAGGCACCGGGCGGCGGTGGGGATCACGAAGGAGTCGGACGCGCTTGTCGTCGTGGTCAGCGAGGAGACGGGCTCGATCCGGATGGCGGATCGTGGGCGTCTGAGCATCCCGATCGACCCCGCGGACCTGGCGGGCGTGCTGCTCAAGCGGCTGGGCAAGCCCGCCAACAACAAGCCGGGGTCCGACGCCTCGCCCGAGGACGAGGGGGAGGAGATCGACGGCGGGGGCGGGATGAGCGCGGCGGGGCTCGATGAGGACGAGATCGTCACGCCCGAGCGGATGGAGAAGCCCAAGGAGGGCGATGGCGGGGAGCGCCGGGAGGGGGCGGCGTGACGTGGGCACGGATCAAGACGGGGCTGGTGGTCGCGGTGCTGACGGTGCTGGTGTGGGTGCTCGCCGAGAGCCGAACGCTGCGCACCGAGCAGGTGACGCTCGTGGTCACGATCGCCGACGAGGGGGACGGGGCGAACCTGGTGCGGGTGACGGACCCGCAGTGGAAGGGCGAGGTGGAGGTGACGCTGCTGGGGTCGGCGGCGGTGGTCGCGGACATGCGCGAGCGTCTGGGCGGTCGGGTGGCGCTGGTGGTGGGGCGCGAGCTGCCGGGGTCGCCCGGGGAGCACGTGGTCCCGGTGCGGGACGCGTTGC
The DNA here is from genome assembly GCA_041402005.1 of Phycisphaerales bacterium. Taxonomy (GTDB): domain Bacteria; phylum Planctomycetota; class Phycisphaerae; order Phycisphaerales; family UBA1924; genus JAJRXR01. Next base: position 51,917 of record JAWKTB010000001.1, read on the forward strand.
GCAAGACCGAGGCGCTGCGGGACAGCGGCGTGACGATCCAGGAGATCCGCCCGGAGACGGTGGCGATCCAGGTGGACCGGTCGGTGGAGACGAGCATCCCGGTGACGGTGCGCGCGCCGACGGGGCGTCTGGACGCGCCGCCGAAGTCCTCGCCGGCGAGTGTGCTGGTGCGTGCGCCGGCGTCGGCGATGGAGGGGATCGACACCTCGACGCTGGAGGCGGTGGCGGAGATCGACCCGGAGCTGCTGGACAACGTGGCGCCGGGGCGTGAGGAGGTGATCTCGGGTGTTCGTCTGAAGACGCCGACGCCCCTGGCGGGGGCGTGGCACGTCTCGATGGCGCCCCCGATCGTGGACGTGACGGTGGTGGTGCGCACGCGGACGCGGTCGCACACGATCCCGCGTCTGCCGGTGCAGGTGATGCTGCCCCCGCCGGAGCTGGGTCGGTGGCGGATCTCGCTGGCGCCCGAGGACACGGACCTGTTCGACGTGGTGATCACGGGTCCGAGCGACGCGGTGGAGAAGGTGGCCAGCGGCGAGGTCAGCCCGCAGGCGGTGGTCTCGCTGTCGTTCCAGGAGCTGGCCCAGGGGATCGACTCGAAGCAGGCCCGGATCGTGTTCCTGCCGGCGGGGGTGACGGCGAGGGTGGAGGACCCGACGGTCCACCTGAAGATCGAGCGCGTCGAGGGGGACGAGATGGGGCCGACGCCCTGAGCCTGTCCGAGCGGGCCTCACTCATGCTGGTCGGGATCTGATCCACCCCCGATGTGGCCCCGATCTGGCCCGCTCGGGGGTCGGTTGGGAGGTCTGTCGGCGGGACTTTGGCGGGGTGGAGAGCTACGCTTCCGTCCCCCGCATCCGGGCGGGGAGGGGGCGGCGACGCCCCTGGAACGACGCACGAATCCTCCATCAGATATCCGCCCCCGGCCCCGGCGCCGTCGGGCGGGGGGAACCGCCGCCGTGAAGATCAAGACCGACGAGATCGCCAGCGTCATCAAGCAAGAGATCGAGCAGTTCAGCGCCGAGCTGGAGGTCAGCGAGGTCGGGCGCGTCGTCGAGGTCGGCGACGGCATCGCCCGGATCTATGGGCTGTCCAAGGCGATGGCGGGCGAGCTGCTGGAGTTCCAGACCGCCGAGGGCGGCGTGATGGGCCAGGTGATGAACCTGGAAGTCGACACGGTCGGCGCCGTCATCTACGGCGATTACCTGGCGGTCAAGGAGGGCGACCTGGTCAAGGCGACCGGTCGCCTGCTCGAGGTGCCGGTGGGCGAGCAGTTGCTCGGGCGAGTGGTGGACCCCCTGGGTCGCCCGCTCGACGACGGGGCGTCGCTGGAGGGCGCCGAGACTCGGAAGATGGACATCATCGCGCCGGGCATCGCCGAGCGTCAGCCGGTGACCGAGCCCCTGCAGACGGGCATCAAGGCGATCGACTCGATGATCCCGATCGGTCGCGGGCAGCGCGAGCTGATCATCGGCGACCGCAAGACGGGCAAGACGGCGGTCGCGATCGACACGATCATCAACCAGAAGCAGTACTGGGGGACGCCCCAGGCGGTGGTGTGCATCTACGTCGCGGTCGGGCAGAAGGAGTCGACGGTTGCGGGCGTGGTGGAGACGCTGAAGAAGAACGGGGCGATGGACTACACGATCGTGGTCAACGCGGCCAGTTCTGACCCGGCGCCGATGCAGTACGTGGCGCCCTACGCCGGGTGTGCGATGGGCGAGTACTTCATGTGGTCGGCCAAGGGCGGGGCCAAGACGATGTCCGACGGGCGCCCGATGCCCAAGCATGCTCTTCTGATTTACGACGACCTGAGCAAGCAGGCGGTGGCGTACCGCCAGCTGAGTCTCCTTCTTCGTCGTCCGCCGGGACGCGAGGCGTACCCGGGCGACGTGTTCTACCTGCACAGCCGCCTGCTCGAGCGGGCGACCAAGCTCTCCGATGACAACGGCGGCGGGTCGCTGACGGCCCTGCCGGTCATCGAGACCCAGGAAGGCGACGTCTCGGCGTACATCCCGACCAACGTGATCTCGATCACGGACGGGCAGATTTATCTCGAGCCCGAGCTGTTCTTCGCGGGCGTTCGCCCGGCGATCAACGTGGGCATCTCGGTCAGCCGCGTGGGCGGCAACGCGCAGGTCAAGGCGATGAAGAAGATCGCCGGCTCGCTGCGACTGGACCTGGCGGCGTTCCGCGAGCTCGAGGCGTTCGCCCAGCTCGGTACCGAGCTTGACAAGGCGACGCAGGCGCAGCTTGATCGCGGGGCGCGCATGGTGGAGCTTCTCAAGCAGCCGCAGTACGTGCCGTTCCCGGTGACGGACCAGATCATCTCGATCTTCGCGGGGACCAAGGGCTTCCTGGACGACGTGCCGCTGCCCCAGGTGGCGTCGTTCGAGAAGGGGATGCTCGACTACTTCAAGACGAGCCTGAAGGCAGTGTACGACGAGCTGGCCGACAAGAAGGCGCTCGATGACTCGCTCGCCGAGAAGATCTCGGACGGGATCACGCACTACAAGGCGGACTGGAAGGGGAAGCAGAAGGGCTGAGATCGGGCCGTCCCCGAGCGGGAATCCACGCCGCCGCGACCATTGGGTCGCGGCGGTTTTTCGTTCTGGCGGACCCGGGTTTCGTGTATCGTCCTGGTCGCCGCCGGGCGGCGGGAGCGGGGGCTTTGTTGCAGCCTCTCCCGCCCGGGCGCGCACGAGCAGGAGAGTTCCCGTGCAGAGGATCACCGCCTTCGCCGCCTTCGCCGCCTTCGCCATCGTCGCCGGTCTCGCCACGCTCGCGAGCGCCCAGCAGACCATCACGTTCGACAACGAGGCGGTGGGGCCCGCCCACTCGTTCGTCGAGGGGGACTTCACCGTCACGGTCGTCTTCAGCTCTGCTGGGCGGTACGAGGCTATCGGGAACCCGGGCATCGCCGCCACGGTCGCGGACGACTCGTTTCGGGCGCTTGAGCTCAAGGTCAGGGCGACCGACGGCTCGGCGTTCGTCCTGCAGTCGTTCGACGTCAGCACCAGCGGGGACGCGGAAATGTACGTGAACGATCCGACGGAGGCCAACCCCCCCGTGTTTGCGAGTTCGGGGAGCGGGTGGAGCACCCGAGCGGTGACGCAGGGTCCGACGACGGAGCTGCGCTTCACCTTCCTCTTCGAGGACCAGAGCCCCGGCAACGACGTCTCGCTCGACAACATCGTGCTGACGCCGTACGTCTCCGGGGCGACCATCACGAACGTGACGCAGAACACGACATACCCGCTGCTGAACACGGCGGTCATCGCCGCTCAGCCGGGCGACGTGATCGAGGTGGGCGAGGGGGTGACCACCGCCAGCAGCGTCATCGTGGAGAAGCCGCTGACGATCCGTGGCCAGGGCGCGGACAAGACGTTCCTCGACGGGCAGTTCCTCAACACCTACGCGATGCTCGGCTGCCGGCCCGGGGCCGATCTCCTGCTGGAAGACGTCTGTGTTCGGCACAGCGGCGGCGGCGGCGGTGGTGGCCTCGTGACGGGCAGTGTGTTTTGCGAGCAAAGCGCGAGCTGCGAGATCCGGGATTGCGTCTTCGAGGACCACCGGAAGTCGGCGGTGTTCGCCGATATCAATGGGGCGATCCGGGTCGTCGGCGCCACATTCCGGGGCGACACCGAGGGATCGGTGCTCGCGGGCGCCGTGGCAAGCCGCCTCGGCGGCGAAGTCGAACTGCTGAACTGCGCGTTCGAGGGCGGGCGCCCGGGCGGCGACACCATCGCTACCTTCGGCGGCACGATCTCGGTCACGAACGGCACGTTCGTCGGACGCACCGACGGGAGGTACCTGCACACACAGGACGGGGGTATGGTCCAGGCCACGAACTGCGTCTTCGACGGCGGCACGGACGTGGGCAACGGCACGAAAACCAGGTGCGTCTACCCCGGCGCGACCGGCGACAACCTCGACGGCGTGCCCCAGTTCCTGAGCGTGGACACGGGCGACTACCGCCTCGCGGGCGGGTCGCTGGGCGTCGACTACGCCGATCAGACCGCCTACGTGGCGGCCGGCGGCGGCGCCGCGGATCTGCTCGGGCTCGACCGCTTCGTGGACGATCCCGAGACGTCCAACACCGGCTTGGGCACGCCCGCCTACTTGGACGCCGGGGCGTACGAGTACCAGGGCACGCCGGTGATCCAGCAGCCGTTCTCCGCGGTTGCGTCGGTAGGGGATCCACCGGTCGAGTTCACCTTCCTGGTCAACGGAGCCGTGAGCTACCAGTGGTTCAAGGACGGCGTGGCGCTCACGGAGGGGTCGCCGTACACCGGCGTGCAGTCATCGACGCTGAGCGTGGAGCCGAGCGAGGTCAGCGAGGGCCTCTACTTCTGCCAGGCGCTGGGCGACATGATGGGGCACAACAGCACGATCGTCGGCTTGGCGGTGCGCCCGAACGCGTGCACGGCCGACCTTGCGGCGCCGTTCGGGCAACTGAACTTTGACGACGTGATCGCGTTCCTGACGGCGTTCGGCGCGGGGTGCCCGTGACCCCAGGTTGGGGAGCGGCGAGGGTCCGGCCTGGTGTGGCCGATGGATGACGCGATCGGGCGTGGGCATTGTCTCGCCCTCGCGCCCCAGGTATGGTGACGTCATGCCCCACACCACGACGATTCTGTGCGCGTTCTCGGCCGTCACCGCCCTCGGCGTCGGGCCGACCGCCCACGCCCAGCTCGCCCTCGAGGTCAACGAGGACGGGCATCAGAGCGTGCTCGTCCGTCCTACGCCGACCGACGGGCAGGGCTGGGTCACGCGGGGTGTCAGCGTCCCCTTCCCGACGACGCCCGACATGACGCTGGTGCTCCGGCGTCAGGTCGGGGGGCTGAAGGTCGCGGACATGAACGGCGACGGGAAGAACGACATCGTCGTCGGGTGCTACTCCTCCAACAGCTTCCCGCCCTACGACGACTGGCACGACTTCATCCTCTACAACGACTACCAGCACGAGCACAGCGATCTGGGCGCCTGGCCCATGTGGATCTCCTCCAACCAGACGCACACCGGGGACATCCTCGTCGGCGAGATCGACGGGAACCCGGGGCTCGAGGTGGTGACGATCCACGGCTCGCTCAACCCCCAGTCCGTCCGGATCTACCGGGGCGCTCCGGGCGGGCCCGAGACCACCGCCAGCTTCGTCAGCAGCACGCCGCAGAATGTGTGGGGCACCTCGGGCCTGCTCGTCGACCTCGACAACGACGGCGACCTCGACCTGGTCACCGCCAACCAGGGCATCGCCCCCGACTCCTTCCGCCCCATGTACCAGTTCGAGAACGAGGGCGGCGTGATGAACCCCGTCCCCGTCTGGCAGTCCGCGGAGCAGTCGATCCAGGGCGGCCTGTCCGCCGGTGACGTCGACGGCGACGGCGACCTCGACATCGGCGTCTCCAAGTGGGTCAACTTCACCAGCGGGATCTACTACAACCTCGGCGGCACGCTCGACGTCAATCAGGGCGCGTTCACCGGTGACACCGGGGGCGACCGCGGCACGGCGCTCGTCGACTTCAACGGCGACGGCGAGCTCGAGTTGGCCGTCGGCAGCGACCCGGCGCGACTCTTCGACTACGGCGAGGGCCTGCTCACCCCGTACTGGATGTGCGATCTCCCCTTCGACTCCGAGCCCCAGGACCTTGTCGCCTACGACGTCGATGGCGATGGCGACACCGATCTCGCCCAGATCATCTTCGCCGACGGGCGCGCGCACATCCACCTCAATCGCGACGGCGTGCTCGACGTCCTGCCCAGCTGGACCTTCGACGCCTCCGAGGTCGGCACCGCGATCGCCTTCGGCGACATCGACGGCGACGGGCTCGACGACCTCGTCACGGGGTACTCGGGCGACACCTGCGTGCGGGTGTTCCTGGCGAACCCGCCCTCCTGCTCGCCCGCCGACCTCGCCGACCCGTTCGGGCAGTTCGATTTCTCCGACGTGGTGGCGTTCCTGACGGCGTTCACGTCGATGCAGCCCGAGGCGGATCTCGCCGAGCCCTTCGGCCAGTGGGACTTCACCGACGTCATCATCTTCTTGGCGCTGTTCAACACGGGCTGTCAGTAGCGCGGGGCGTCGTCTAGGGCGAACACGCCAAAGTCCCGCGTTTGGAGGCGGGGCTTGACGCGCCAGTGATTCCCCTGCTCCAATGGCGTCTCGGAACTCTCGTGGGACGGTGTGCGACCAGCACGTCCGGAGAGACCGTGCGCGACGCGCCGACGACGGTGCGGATCGCCACGTCATGACACTCTTCACCTCGGAGGGAGCTTCCATGCGTATCCGTACCCGCCGCTCGATTCCCGCCAGCCTCCTGCTTGCCCTCGCCGGCTCACCAGCTCTCGCGGGTGGCCCGATGTTCTCGAACACGCTGGGCACGCCCGGCATGTCCGGCTCGTACGTCGCTTCCTTCAGCGCCTACGACGACGGCTCGGGCGAGGCCCTCTACGCGACGGGCCAGTTCAACGCGGTCGGCGTCGCGGGCACGTCCAACCTCGCCAAGTGGAACGGCTCGGCGTGGGAGAGCGTCGGGGGCGGGCTCATCAACCAGTACTCCAACGCTCTGACTACCTTCCAGGGCGACCTGATCGCGGGCGGGTACTTCGACAGCGCCGGGGGCGTCGCGGGCACGGAGAAGCTCGCCCGCTGGGACGGCTCCGCCTGGCATTCGATGGGCGCCGAATCGTCCTCGTTCCTCAACTCGATCTGGGACCTGGTCGTCTGGGACGACGGGACGACGGGCGAGCAGCTCTACATCGCGGGCAACTACGTCGACATCGGGGGCGCCGGCGGGCCGGACCACATCAGCAAGTGGGACGGCACGACGTACACCGAGGTCGGCGGGACCATCGGGGGCGCCGTCCCCCTGATCGTGCTCGACCTGCTGGTGGCCGACCTGGGCGACGGCGAGAAGCTCTATGCGAGCGGGCGGTTCCTGAACATCGGGGGCGTGCCCGCCAACAACGTCGCCGTCTGGGACGGGAACACATGGGCCGCGCTGGGCGACGGGATCCGCCCGACCGCGGGCTTCGCGCAGGGAATCCACATGGTCGCGTGGGACGACGGGAACGGGATGGCCCTGTACGTCGGCGGCTCGTTCGGGCTCGCCGGTGGGAATCCGGCGCTCCGCGTCGCCAAGTGGGACGGCGCGAACTGGTCGCCCATGGGCGATGGTTTCGACTTGACCGTCCAGGAGTTGGTCGTCTTCGACGACGGCTCGGGCGAGGCGCTCTACGCCCTCGGCAGCTTCACGCACTCTGGCGCCGCGCCGGTCGCGCACATCGCCAGGTGGAACGGCTCGTCCTGGGAGCAGGTCGGCGCGGGCGCGGACGGGAACGTCCTCGGCGCTCTCGTCTATGACGCGGGCGAGGGCGTGGGCTTGCAGATTGGTGGCGGCTTCGCCAACGCCGGCGGCCTCGCCTCGAGCCAGGTCGTGACGCTGCTGGCCCAGACGAGCGCCGGGTGCAACGCCGCCGACCTCGCCGAGCCGTATGGCCAGCTCGACTTCTCGGATGTCGTCGCCTTCCTCGTCGCGTTCGGGAACCAGGACCCCGCCGGCGACCTCGCCGCGCCGATGGGCCAGTGGGACTTCTCCGACGTGGTCGAGTTCCTGACCGTGTACGGGGGCGGGTGCCCATAACCGCGAGGGTCGGAGCCGTCCCGATCGGGGTCATCGTGCTTGCATCCACGTGCCCCGGGGGCCTACCTTCGCTGGGTGGCGGTCGGCGCGCCCGGGCGCGGACGACGGGCGATGGAGGTGTGCGCGTGACAAGGCGGTACGTGGTCGTGACGACGCTGGCGGTGGTCGCGGGGATTGTTTCGGGCGAGACGCCCCCTCCCTCGGGCGACGCCGGGTACGACGAGGCGGGGCGCGTCTACTTCCGCGACGACGAGCTGACGCAGATCACGGTCACGATGGACCAGCTCGACCTCGAGGCGATGCTGGCCAACCCCTACTCGAACGACTACTACCCCTGCACGGTCCACCTCCTCAACTCGCAGGTGGACGAGACGGTCGAGGATGTGGCGATCCGTCCGCGCGGCAACACCAGCCGCGGCGCCGTCAAGAAGTCCTGGAAGCTCAAGTTCAACGAGTACGTCCCTGGGCGCGAGGTGCATGGGCTCGAGAAGCTCAACCTCAACGGGCACCAGAACGATCCTTCCGTCGTCCGGGGCAAGCTCGCCTGGGATCTCTACAACGCCTTCGGCGTTCCCAGCTCCCGCGCCTCGATGGCGCGACTGGTCATCAACGACGGCTCGCTCGTCGACGACGTGTACGTCAACGTCGAGCAGATCGACGACGAGTTCGTCCAGGCGTGGTTCGGCAGCGACACGGGCAACCTCTACCAGTGCACGTACAAGGGCGAGCGGGCGGACCTGCGGTACGTCCCGCCGGGCGACGCCGCGGCGTACGCGAACCTGGGCGGGTTCACCTACGAGCTCGAGAACGACTCGGGGATGGATCAGCACGCGGACCTGGCCGCGTTCATCGCGTTCATCGAGGACGCGGACGATGCGACGTTCGCCGCCGAGATCGTGGACCGATTCAGCGTGGACAACTTCCTGCGGGCGATGGCGGTCGACTGCGTCAACGGGCACTGGGACGACATCTGGTACGGCGCCAACAACTACTTCCTGTACGTCAACCCGGACTCGGGCGTCGTCGAGTACATCCCCTACGACCTCGACAACAGCTACGGCATCGACTTCTTCTCCACCGACTGGGCGACGCGTCCGCCCGAGACCTTCGGCGCCGGCGGGTTCGGGTGGGACTTCTCCAGCCCCTTCGGGGGCGGGCCCCAGCCCCCCCTCGTCCGGCGCATCTTCGAGATCGACGCCTACCGCGACCAGTACTTCCGCTATGTCCGCGAGCTGGTCGGCGCCGTCGGGGCGCCCAGCGAGCCTACCCCGACCACGTACACCGACACCGCGGGCGACGTCTTCCTCGCCGGCACGGACCCGCACTTCGACATCCTGAGCGTGTCGCTCGCCAACGACGAGGACGACATGCTTTCCGAGGTGCAGGTCGCGGGCCCGATCGACGTCGGCGGGGCGACCGACCAGTGCCGCATCATGTTCTTCTTCGACACCAAGCCCGGCGGGTCCACGTCGAACCCCTGGGGGCGCCAGATCGTCACGTCCACCAACGCCGACTACTTCCTCGGCTCGTGGACGGATGGCGGCGGTGGCTTCCTCCTTTACGAGTGGACCGGCGGGAGTTGGAACCTCGTCCACGCCAGCTTCAACGACCCGGGCGGGATCAGCCAGGACCTGAGCGCCAAGACCGACGGCGTCGTCCGCTACACCGTCCCCCTCGCCCGCCTCGGGCTCGACGACAACGACAGCTTCAACTTCGACGTCGTCACGACCAACGACCGGGGCGTCTCGTTCGAGCCCGGCATCGACCATCTCTCGAACCCGTCGCAGGCGACGCCGAACTACGACACCGCGTCCGTCGCCGGTGTCTACCCGACGCACACGCTGACTCCCTACACGCCTGGGGTGGGCGAGTACGTGGACGGGCCCTTCACGCTGCCGCCGCGAGAGGCGCACATCGATTCGCTGCGGACAATGCTGGCTCCCTACGCCTTCCAGGGGTCGTTCTCGGGCGGGAACTCCGACTACGGGTACGACAACCAGGACTTCCTCGACTCGTTCACGCTTCCCGCGGCGTACGCGGGGGGCGGGCCCTGGGTCTGGGGCGTCAAGCCCTACATCGAGGAGCGGACCGCGTACCTGCGCACGAGCACGCCCGCGCCCGCCGACCTGCCGCCGGTCTTTGTCAACGAGGTCATCGCGACCAACGACTCGATCATCCAGGACGAGGCGGGGCAGTTCGAGGACTTCATCGAGCTGTACAACGCGGGCGACGCGCCGGTGGACCTGTCGGGCATGTGGCTGTCGGACGACCCGGGTGTGCCCCGCAAGTGGCAGATCCCGGGGGGGACGACGATCGGCGCGGGTGGTTTCCTGCTCGTCTGGGCGGACAACGACCCGGGCGACGGGCCGCTGCACGCGACGTTCGGCTTGAGCTCCGGCGGCGAGACCGTCTCGCTCTCGAACACCGACGCCGAGGGCGCCGTCCTCATCGACAGCCTCACTTACCCGGGCCTGCTGCCCGACCAGTCGTACGGGCGCTTCCCCGACGGCTCCGACTCGCTCGAGGTCTTCTGCGCCGTCACGCCCGCTTCGCCCAACGACCCCGACGACGACTGCTTCTCCGAGCCCGACCCCACCCCTCGCGTCTACGTCAACGAATGGCTCGCGAGCAACGACGGCAGCGCCCTCGACGACTTCGGCGACGACGACGACTTCTTCGAGCTCTACAACGACGAGGACGTCGCCGTCGATCTGGGCGGACGCTTCCTCACCGACGACCTCTCTGACCGGACCAAGTGGGAGATCCCCGCGGGCGTGACGATCGGCGCCAAACAGCGCCTCGTCTTCTGGGCCGACAACGAGCCGGAGCAGGGCGACCTGCACGTCGGCTTCGCACTCTCCGCGGGCGGGGAGGCGGTCGGACTCTTCGACCGCGAGTCCAACCAGCTCGCCCAGATCGACGCGGTGACGTTCGGCGCTCAGGCGACGGACATCGCCGAGGGGCGGACGCCCGACGGCGCCGACTGTCGCGACTTCTTCGACCCCACGCCGGGCGATCCCAACCCCGCGGGCGCCGCGGACCTCGCCCCGCCCGTCGGCACGCTTGATTTCTCCGACGTGATCGCGTTCCTGACCGCCTTCGGCTCGATGGAGCCTGCGGCGGACATGGCGCTCCCGATCGGCGTCTGGGACTTCTCAGACGTGCTCGCTTTCCTCACCGCCTTCGGCGTCGGGTGCCCGTAACAACGACGCTCCGAGCCATACAGCGTCTCTGAGCGCAATATCGTCGAACCAGTGTTGATCGGCGCGGGGCGGTATGGTGTCATCGTTCCGGCGGCCTGCCCGCCGAAGGGAGGGGTCGTTGTGCGCGGATCGAAGCTTGCGTTCCTGCTCGTAGCCGCGGCGGCCGCCGTGCTGCCGTCGTGCCTGACTGTCTCAATCTCGCAGATCCAGAAGAGACTGGACACGGACTACGCGGGCGGATGTCTCCAGCAGAGCCAGTTCGGTCGGTACGTCCAGTTGGTCGGCTTTCTTGCGAACGCCGGGCCGGACAACGTTCACTATCGCTACTTCGACACCGAGAATGACGAGTTCTTCGAGGATGCCACGCTGATCAGCTACAGCGTGCCAGGCGTCCCGCGCGCGATCGCCAAGTGCCTTGACGATTTTGGGATCGTCTCGAAGATCGCGGTCCTGACCACCGACGGGCAGGTTCATGTGATCGAAACCCTCGACGGCTCCGTCACGACGATCGGATCGAGCGACACGCTGTTTCCGATCGGCGTCGAGTTCGCGGCAGGGGCGGCGCCGGGGCTCAAAAACATCATCGCCTACGGCCAGGGCGGCGGGCCCTTCTCCGCGGTCAAGGTCTTCGTCGACGAGGGCGACGGGACGTACAGCGTCGGCGGTTTCCCCGCGGGCCTCGGTTCGGTCTCCGCCCTCGCGCTCCTTGACATCGACGACGACGACGACGAGGACGTCGTGATGGCGCTGGACGCGGGCGGGAGCAATGTGCGGACCGCGATCTACGACGGGGCGAGCACGTACGCCGCCGGCCCGTCGTATGCCGTCCCGGGGACGATCGGCGCGATCGCGACCGAGGACCTCGACGGCGACGGCGACCGGGACGTGGTCGTCGCCAGCGAGTTCCCCCTCCAGCCCGCGACGGTCAGCGTCTTTGCCAACAACGCCGACGGCACGCTCACGCAGACGGATACCGAGACCGCCGGGTCCGGGGCGAGCCGCATCGCCTTCGGCGACCTGAACGCGGACGGCCACCCCGACGCCGGCGTCGTCAACGGCATCGACGACACGCTCACGATCCTCTTCGGGACCACCGGGGTGGCGTTCGACGGCGACTCCACGCACCTTCTCCCCGACGGCGTGTCCGACATCGCGTTCGCCGACATCGGCGCGTTCGGCTTCGCAGGGGTGGGGGTCGCCGTCTTCTCCGTCTTCGAGGACGTCGGCGTCTTCATCCCGGGCGATGGGCAGGACCTGCTCTCCGAGCAGCTCGCCCGCCTGATCGACACTATCGGCGCCGTGGACTTCGAGGTCGCGGACCTTGACGACCCGCCCGACGGGATCCTCGAGATCGCGGCGCTGACGATCCCGGCCGACACCGGCTCGCTGCCCTACGACCTGTACACCCTCCGCTGGGACGCGGCGAACAACACGTTCGAGCCCGCGGGCACGCCCTTGTCGGTCAACGTGACCGGGCGCCTGGCCCAGGGCGATCTCGACGGCGTCAACGGGATCGACCTGGCGGCGGCCAGTCCCGCCGGCGGCGTCGAAGTTCTGCTCAACGACGGCGCGGGGAACTTCTCGCTCGCGACCAAGACGATTGACACCGGCTTCTTCCCGCCGATCGGGATCGCTTTCGCCGAGATCGACGACGAGCCCGGTCTCGACGCCGTCATTGCGTACGGCGGGAACATCGGCGTCTGGTTCAACGGCGGCGATGGCGAGTTCACCGCCGGCCCGACGACCGCCGAGCCCGCGACCGCGATGGCGATGGGCTTCGACGCGGACCAGACCGCGCGTGCCGCGCTCGTCCACACGGCGCTCTCGGTCATCAACATCTACGCCTTCCTCTCCGACGGCACGCCGACGATGACCGACTCGGTCGACATCGCGCCCATCGAGGACGTCTCGACTCTCGCCGCGGGCGACTGGGATGGCGACGGCGACGACGACTTCGTCGCGATCTCCAACGACGACCCGTCCAGGCCGGTCTACATCGTCGTCCTCGAGAATGCGGGCGGGGGCCAGTTCGCCGCGTCCACGCTCTTCACGGGCCAGCGCGCCGACGGGTGGAACATCGTCAGCGCCACCATCACCGACCTCGAGGGCGACGGGCCCGGCGAGGTCGTCTTTGTCAACAACGGGGCCGATCCCCAGGACCAGTTCCTTGGCGTCATCAGCCAGAGCCGGGCGAGGGGCGCCAAACAGGTCGAACCGATCGAGTCGTACCTCGCGGGCGAGCCCTCGGGCGGCGTCGCGGTCGCGGACCTCTCTGGCGACGGACGGCCCTGGGCCCTTACCGGCAAGAGCGGGCTGCTTGCCGGTGTCTCCGCCCTGCCCAGTTGGATGCCGCTCGAGCCCGGCGGGTGCAACGACGCCGACCTCGACGTGCCGTTCGGCGTGCTCGATTTCTCGGATGTCCTGGCGTTCCTAACCGCGTTCGGCACGATGGACCCGGTGGCGGACCTCGCGGTTCCCGTAGGCGTCTTCGACTTCTCCGACGTGCTCGCGTTCCTGACCGCCTTCGGCGCCGGGTGCCCATAACTGGCGAAGGGCGGGCTTCCAGCGCCTGGTTCCTGAAGCGACGGACTCGCCACCGCGAGAGGGTCTTGTAGTCGGGGCGCCATCCTGGGAGAATCCGGGGGCTCCCGCGTCGGCGGTTCTCGCCCACGCCACCCCCGGAGCGAGCGGAGAGGTCCATGCGGTCATCGGCCGTCCATCTGTGCGCGCTCGCCGCGATCGCGGTCCCCACGCTGTCCGCGCCGGCGCAGTGGGTCACCGACCCCTTCGTCAACACGCCCGTCGTGCAGACCTCGGGCGATCAGGACGTCATCAAGCTCGGCGTCTGCCCCGACGCCTCGAGCTGGGTCGGGTGGTTCGACTTCCAGACGGGCGGGATCCAGGTCCGCGTGCAGCGCCTCAATGCCCACGGCGAGACGACGTTCCCCGCCCCGGGCCTCTTGGTGAGCGACCACCCACAGGACACCTTCGTCGTCGACTGGGACCTGCGCTCCGACGCCAGCGGCAACTGCATGCTCACCTTCGTCGACACCCGCAACGGCGGGGACTTCGACGTCTACGCCTACCTCATCGCCCCCGACGGCACGTTCCTCTGGGGACCCGACGGCGTCGCCATCTCCGACAACGACGAGTTCGAGGCCGACCCACGCATCATCCAGAACACCAATGGTGACTACCTCGTCGTCTGGCCCCGCTTCGACGTGAACCCCGGGCTGTATGTCCAGCGCCTCAACGCGGCGGGCGAGATCCAGCTCGCGCCCGGCGGCGTCCGTTTCGTCGGTGATGGGACCGCCGAGCCCGCGTTCGTCGAGTTGATCCCCGAGACCGACGGCGATTTCCTCGCCGTCTGGGTCCGCGACACCGCCACATTCGCGAGCCCCCGGTACCTCGACACGGGTCGGTACACCGCCGACGGCGTCCCCAGCGCCGCTTGGCACGTCTCGCCGATCACGGTCACCAACGCGATCAGCGTTCCCATCACGCACAGGCCGCGGATCGTGCCCTTCAACCTTGGGGGCGCCGTCATCGCCTGGCACGACACCCGCGACGGCGATTTCCACTGCTACGTGCAGCGCATCCTGCCCACCGGCGCCTACGCCTTCGTGCCAAACGGGATGTCGGTCTCCCTCGAAGCCGGGCGCCAGCAGCTCGACCCCGCCCTCGCGATGGACCCGAACACCAACAGGATCACCGTCTTCTACCGCAACACCGACTCGCTCCAGAACATCCAGGGCATCAACGCGCAGCAGATCCATCCGACCAGCGCCGCCCGCCAGTTCGGCCCGAACGGCGTCAATCTCGTTCCGTACGACAACCAGTACGATGGACCGCCTCGTGCCGTCAAATGCCTCGGCGGTGTCGCGGCGCTCGTCGAGACACAGCCGGGTTCGAGCGTGGGAAACTTCGACGGCGTTCTCAAGCTGCTGCGCTTCCAGGGCGATGGCACGCTCATCGACGGCGCCCCCCTCGACATCTGCTCCTTGCTCAGCGGCAAGGGGCGCCTCAGCCTCGCGCCGGCCCCCGGCGGCGCCGTCATCGCGGCGTGGACCGACGACCGCAATGCCAACGTCGACGTCTACGCGCAGCGTGTGAACTCGGACGGCACGCTCGGCATCGAACCCTGCCTGCCCGACCTCGCCGTCCCCTTCGGGCAGCTCGATTTCTCCGACGTGGTCGCCTTCCTGATCGCCTTCTCGGGGATGGACCCGGCCGCCGACTTCGCCCCCCCCGAGGGCGTCTTCGACTTCTCGGATGTCCTCGCCTTCCTGCTGGCGTTCTCGGCGGGCTGCCCCTGACGCCTCCCAAAGCCGCGAAAAGGCGTCGCCACCCTTCCCGGACCCGCGTTTTTTGTCCCCGGCCAGGAGTGCGGGATTGCCCTCGATCCGCGGGTGATTTGCTTGTAGCCTGGTCGGGTCAGGCGGCGTTCAAGCCGCCCTGCACGGGGCTCCCCCCCCTCCACCTTGCCCCGCCCGGGAGATGCAGGAGATCCAGATGTCGTCGGCGCTTCGCGTCCTCTTGTTCGCCTCTATCACTGCAAGCACGCCTCTCGCGAGCGCCCAGCTCGTCTACGACATCTCCGACGACGGGCACGAGATCGCCTTCCCCGACCTGATCGCCCCGGAGAGCTCCATGCCGCGCGGCGTCCAGGTCCCCTACGGCAACGAGCCCGACCAGGTCATCATGCTTCGGCGCCAGGTCGGTGGCATCCAGGTCGCCGACATGAACAACGACGGCCTCGATGACGTCGTCGTCGGCTGCTACATCTCCACCAGCAACCCGCCCTACACCGACTGGCGCGACATGATCTTCTACAACATCGGCAACGGCCAGATCGAGTCCACCCCCTCGTGGATCTCAACCAACCAGGACCACACGGGCGACGTCCAGGTCGGCGACATCAACAATGACGGCTACCTCGACCTCGTCACGATCCACGGCGGCTCGCTCACCCCCGCCTCCGTTCGCGCGTACCTCGGCACCCCGACCGGCCCGCACCAGACCGCCGACTACGTCTCCAACACCCCCGTCCCGGGCTGGGGCACCTCGGGCCTCCTCCTCGACATCGATCACGACGGCGATCTCGACCTCGTCACCACCAACCAGGGCCAGGGCGCGTCGGACCCCTACCGCCCCATCTACATCTGGCTCAACAGCGCCGGCATGTTCATCGACGTCCCCTACTGGCAGTCCACCGAGCAGTCGATCCAGAGCGGGCTTGCCGCGGGCGACTACGACGGCGACGGGTGGGAGGACATCGCCGTCGCCAAGTGGAACGGGTGGCGCAGCGCGATCTACAAGAACAACCACAGCGTCGTGAACCAGACCCCGGTCTGGACCGAGCCCGACACCGACACCGATAAGGGCGCCGTCTTCGCCGACTTCGACGGCAACGGCTGGCCCGACGTCGCCTTCGGCGGCGACCCCGCCACCATGTACGCCAACAACGCCGGCGCCTCCTTCTCGCTCATGTGGACCTCGATGGCCCCGGCCCAGGGGCCCCAAGACTTCCGGGCCGTCGACGTCGACAACGACGGCGACCCCGACCTCGCCGAGATCCACTTCTCCACCGGACGCATCTACATCTACCTCAACCAGGACGGCGTCGTCGACAACTTCCCCACCTGGGGGTACGACGCCCCCGAGGTCGGCACCGCCCTCGCCTTCGGCGACCTGAACGGCGACCAGTACCCCGACATGGTCGCCGGCTTCTCGGGCGACACCTGCCTGCGCATCTTCCTCGCGATGGACCTCGGCTGCCCCGTCGACATCGCCGAGCCCTTCGGGCAGCTCGACTTCTCCGACGTCGTGGGTTTCCTGATCGCGTTCGGGCAGCAGGATCCGGCCGCCGACCTCGCCCAGCCCTTCGGGCAGATCGACTTCTCCGATATCGTCGCCTTCCTCGTACAGTTCGACGCCGGCTGCCCGTAGGCTCGGCGCGAGATCGGGCGGAACTCCCGTGTGACGCGGGGCGTACCGCTCGGCGGGTCTCTCGCCCTTCGGGCGCTCGTTCCTGTATTTCCGAGACTTGGAGAATCCGATGACGATGCAGGTCCGTTGGGGTGCGCTCGCGGCGTGCCGGAATATCGGCGCCCTCGCCCTGCTCGTCGTGAGCGGTTGCCAGACGCGCACGCCCCTCTCCAGCAGCCGCGGGTCCGCTCCTCTGCCGGCGCTTGCGCAGCCGGTCGGCCCGCCCACGAACTTCCACTCCATCACGCCCCCGCGGGTCTTCGACCTGACCGACGGCGGCCCCGCGATCGGTGTCACCGCCGCCACGATCATCGACACGCGCACGTTCCCCCAGCAGATCCAGGACCGCGGCCCCTTCGAGGCCAAGCTCCGCAACAAGAACTACCTGCCCGCGACCGAGGCGGAGGAAGAGGAGGAGATGCCGACGCCCCGGGGCGTCCCGAACAGCCTCGTCGCCGCCCGCTCGGTCGGCGTCCACCGCGCCAGGCCCGGCCCCTCGTTCCCGGGCATCACGCAGACGGGCTGGGTCCCGCCCGATCCGACGCTGGCCGTCGGCCCGAACCACATCGTCACGACTGTCAACCAGGCGATCGCGTTCCTGACCAAGAGCGGCACACTCACGTTTCAGGCACAGCTGAACGTCACTGGCAATCCTGGCTTCTTCGAGGACGTCGGCGCCGGCGGCTTCACCTTCGACCCCAAGTGCTTCTACGACCACGACGCCGGGAGATTCGTCGTCGTCGCCCCCGAGACCTACGGCGATAACGAAGCGTGGATCACCATCGCCGTCTCCGATGACTCGGATCCCAATGGCATCTGGTACAAGTACCGCACTGATGCCGTCGTCCAGGTCGGGGACACCACCTTCTGGTGGGACTACCCGGGCTTCGGGTACGACCACGACGCGTACTACTTCACCGGCAACCTCTTCGGGCTGAACCAGTCAGGCTTCGGGGGCGCGGGCTTCCGCGTCTTCCACAAGGCGCCCATGCTCGTCGGCGACCCCGTCGTCCACGCCACACTGCGAGCCCAGAACTCCTCGACCGTCCAGGTCGCCCAGCACTTCGGCTCGCCCCAGGCGCCCTACTTCGTCTCCACCGCGTCCTCCACCTCCCTCCGCATTCATGCGATCACCAATCCCCTGACCAACCCGCAACTCGTCGGCGTGACCGTCCCCGTCCCGGGCTTCTCCTCGCCCCCCGCGCCCCCGGTCGCGGGAGGCTCCACCATCGGCCTCACCGGCTCGGGCATCCTCAACGCGCAGTGGCGCGACGGCTCGCTCTACGCCACGCACCATGTCGGCTCCAACGGCAAGTCCGTCGCTCGCTGGTACGAGATCGCCACCAACAACTGGCCCGCCTCGGGCGCCCCCTCCCTGGTTCAGTCGGGTGACGTCGATCCCGGCGCCGACGTCCACGCCTGGTTCCCCGCCATCTACTCGAACGCCAACGGCGAGCTGGGCATGGTCGTGGGCACCAGTTCACCCTCTCAGCGCATGGCCGTTGCCGTCACGGGGCGCACCTCCTTCGACGCTCCGGGCGTCATGGGCGCCGTCGAGCAGGTGACCATCTCAGGGCGCAACGGCGGCGGGCGCAAGGGCGACTATTACGACATCGCCATCGACCCTAACGACGATCTCACCTTCTGGCTCATCGGCGAGACCTTCGAGAACTTTGGATGGTCCACCTGGATCTCGAGCTTCATGGTCGCCGACCCGACGCGCCCCCGCGTCATCGACGACGTGATCCCGCTCGCCCTCGGCGCCCAGCCCGCCATCCTCGACGTCCTCGCCAACGACTACCACCCGGGCGGGCTCGACTTCGGGATCAGCGCCTTCGACCCCGTCTCGGCCCACGGCGGCGCGGTCGCCCTCTCCGCGGGCTCGGGGCCCGGGGGACGCGACCAGTTGATCTACACCCCGCCGACGGACTACTCCGGCCCCGATTTGTTCAGCTACGTCGCCCAGGACACCGGGGGCGGGATCGCGGTGGGGGACGTGACCGTCGGCGTGTATCAACTCGCCGACTTCCGCACGCCGGAGAACCCGTACGCGGTCCGCTTCGGGCTCGACGCCCGGTACTACGCGCTCAGCTCGCCGACGTCGCTGCCCGACTTCGATGCGCTGACGCCGATCGGGACCGGCGTGCTGACGCTGCTCAACTCGCCCTCGGGGCCCGGCGCTCCCCTGGGCGCCCCGCTCACCGACAACGTGGGCGCGCGCATCGACGGCTACTTCGACGCCCCCGCCCTCGACGTCTACACGTTCCACATCACGTCCGACGACGGCTCGCGCCTCTGGATCGGCGATCAGCTCGTCGTCGACAACGACGGTCTGCACGGCATGACCGAGGCCTCCGGCTCGATCCCCCTCCGCCCCGGGCGCCACGCCATGCGCATCGACTACTTCGAGGCGGGCAGCACCGCGGGTCTGATCGCCGAGGTCGAGTCGACCGGAAGCGCGAATGTGGTCATCCCCCAAGAGGACCTGCTGCGTGTCAACCCGTGCCCGGCGGACCTGATCTTCCCGGAGGGTGTGCTCAACTTCAGCGACGTGAACGTCTTCTTGCTCCGCTTCGCGCAGCAGGAGGCGCCCGCGGACCTGGCCGTGCCCTTCGGCGTCTGGGACTTCAACGACGTGCTGGCCTACCTCATCGCCTTCGCCGCGGGGTGCCCGTGACTTCTCGGACCATGCGCGTGCCGAAGCTACCCCGGCCATCCCAGGCCATGGCGTCGAACGCTTGAGGCGTCGATTTTCTGGAAAGCGGGGGAAACACCCGGATTCCTTTGCAGGGGCTTGGGAATCGGGAACCGAGCCCTCATGATGGGGGAACAGACCGGGGTCCAACGCGCGGGTTGACGCGCACTCTGGGTCGGGGCATTTCGCTTCCGAGTTGTCGAAGACGGCGCCCGCGAGGGCCCGCCGGTGAGGGTCGTCGCCCCATCGGCCAGGGCGGGCTCGACCGGGGCCGCACGAGAGGGATGACATGATGAAGACGCGAACTTTGAGGTTCGGGGCTCTTACCACCGCCGCGGGCCTCGCCGTCGGCATGGCCAGCGGCGCGCAGCCGCTGTTCCCCCCTGTGTTCCCCGCCACGCCCGTCGTCGACGAGACCGCGGCGCAGCATCTGGCCATCGGCATCGAGAGCGCGCTGTTCGCCTCGCTGCCCGTGGAGCAGCGGGCGGCCATCGCCGCCGGCCTGGAACGCGAGGAGGCTCAGCGTCTCGAGTCCGAGGTCGGCGACATCGACTACCCCGCCACGGACGAGAACTACGCCAAGGTCGCCCACGTCATCAGCCGCGAGAAGTTCGAGCAGATCCGCCCGATCCACCGCAAGGTGCTCGTCTCGCTCGCCGAGCACGCCGAGAAGCGGGAGACTCCGGTTGCGGCCTGCTTCGCCCCGGGCACCGACCCCGAGTTGGCGATGGCGGTCAGCGAGCTCATCTACCACGAGGGCTTGCGCTTCCAGCAGACCGGACGTTGGACGAGCACCGCCCTCTCTGGGGGCGGGCTGGGCCAGGGCGATCCCACCATCATCACCTACGGCTTCGTGCCGGACGGCACGTTCGTCCCCGACGCCGTCGGCATCGGTGTCTCCGGCAACTCACAGCTCTTCGCCTGGCTGAACGGGATCTACGGCAGCCCCGCCACCTGGCAGCCTCTGTTCGATCAGGTCTTCGCCCGCTGGGCCGAGCTCTCGGGCGCCAGTTACGTCTACGAGCCCAACGACGACGGGGTGAACCTCAACGGCGCCGCCGGCGTCGCCGGTGTGCGCGCCGACTGCCGCATCTCCGCCATCCCCATCGACGGGAACTCGGGCATCCTCGCCTACAACAACTTCCCGCAGGACGGGGACATGGTCCTCGACGCCTTCGATTCCTTCTTCAGCTCCATCGGGAACAACTCCAGGCGCCTCCGCAACGTCGTCGCCCACGAGCACGGGCACGGGTGCGGCATGCTCCACGTCTGCCCCGCCAACGGCACCAAGCTCATGGAGCCCTTCATCGACACCTCCTACGACGGGCCGCAGCTCGACGACATCCTCAACGCCCAGCGCCACTACGGCGACGACCTCGAGGACAACGACTCCCCGGGTGAGGCCACCGCTCTCGGCGCGCTCGGCGTGATCCCCGTCAGCATCACCCAGGTCAGCATCGACGACAACTCCGACCTCGACTACTACTCCTTCAACATCGCCGACGCCAGCGAGGTCACCGCCGTCGTCACCCCCACCGGCTCGACCTACACGCAAGGGCCCCAGACCAGCCAGTGCAACACTGGCTCCAGCTACAACTCGCTCACGGTGATGAACCTCGGGGTTCAGATCATCGACTCCAACGGCGTCACGGTCCTCGGCTCCTCCGACGTCAACGGCGCCGGCCAGAGCGAGAACCTCGCGGTCGTCATCGAGAACCCAGGGACCTACTACGTCCGCGTCGATGGCGACAACACCAACTCCATCCAGGCCTACAACCTCGCCGTCCTCGCCCAGGAACTGCCCTTCCTTCCCTTGGGCCTCTCCCTTGTCGATGCGATCCCCAACAGCGTGGACTCGGGCGAGACGTTCGACCTGACCATCCACGTCAACCCGCGTGACGAGGTCGTCGCGCCGGGCTCCGCGATGCTCTTCTTCCGCAACGACGGCGGCTCCTTCTCCGCGACGCCGATGTCGCCCATCGGCGGGAACGACTACTCCGTCACCGTCCCCGCCTCGCTGTGCGGGACCGATCCTGAGTTCTACTTCCAGGTCACGGGCGACCTCTCGGGGGCGGTGACCCTCCCCGATGACGCTCCCGCCGAGCTCTACTCGACCGTCGTCGGGCAGTTCGTCACGCCCTTCGCCGACAACTTCGAGACCGACATGGGCTGGACCGTCTCGGGCGACATCACCACGGGCGCCTCGGGCATGTGGCAGCGCGGCACGCCCCTGGGCGGCGGCGATCGCGGCGACCCCGCCGACGACGCCGACGGCTCCGGTCAGTGCTACGTCACCGGCATCAACGACGGCAACACCGACGTCGACGGCGGCACCACCATCCTCACCTCGCCCGCCTTCGACGCCGGCGGCAACGACGGGGCCACCATCTCGTTCTACACGTGGTACAACAACGCCGAGGGCGGTGCTCCCAACGCGGACACCATGCTCATCGAGATCTCCGACAACAACGGCGCCTCCTGGACCACGCTCGAGGTGATCGGCCCCGCCGGCGCCCAGACCTCGGGCGGCTGGTTCTTCAAGACCTTCACCATCTCCGATTTCGTCGCTCCCTCCTCTCAGGTCCGCGTCCGCTTCAGCGCCTCCGACCTCGGCACCGGCTCGCTGGTCGAGGCGGGCGTCGACGGCGTCACGGTCAATGCCCTGAACTGCATGGACCCGGAGAACATGGGGTGCAACGCGGCTGACCTCGCCGAGCCCTTCGACACGCTCGACTTCTCCGACGTCCTCGCCTTCCTGGCGGCGTTCGCCGGGATGCAGCCCGAGGCCGACCTCGCCGCCCCGATGGGCGTCTTCGACTTCTCTGACGTGGTCTCGTTCCTCGCGGCGTTCGGGGGCGGCTGCCCGTAATCGGACCTTCCGCTGGCCAGTCCTAGCCGGGGCCCGGGCTCATGCCCGGGCCCCCTTTCGTATCTTCACGCGCGACGCTCCGCCTCTCGACGTGACCCGTGCGTTCGGGCGCGCCCCCAGGTAGGCTGTCCGCCCGTGATTCGTCTGCCCGCCCATCTCGTGGGGGGCGTCCGGTCGGCGTTCGACGGACGTCGCGTCTGTGTCACCGGTGGCGCCGGTTTCATCGGCGGTCATCTCGTCGACGCCCTGCTCGCCCTGGGCGCCAGCGTCCGCGTCATCGACGACCTCTCCAACTCCACGCTCGAGCACCTGTCCGAGCTGATCGAGCTCGAGCCCAAGCGTGTCCGCTTCATCCACGGCTCGATCCTCGAGCCCCGCGCTCTCGCCGAGGGCGTCAGCGGCGTCTCGACCGTCTTCCACCTCGCCGCCCTCGGCTCGGTCCCTCGCTCCATCGAGGACCCCGCGCGTACGTGGGACGTCAACGCGACCGGCACGCTCCGCGTCCTCGAGGCGGCCCGCGCCGCCAAGGTCGAGCGCGTGATCTACTCCGCCTCCAGCTCCGCCTACGGCGAGACGACACAACTCCCGCAGCGTGAGACGGACCCAACGCGTCCGGTCTCCCCCTATGCCGCCTCCAAGCTCGCCGGCGAGCACCTCTGCCGCGCCTGGTGCGAGAGCTACCAGCTCTCGACGATGAGCCTTCGTTACTTCAACGTGTTCGGCCCGCGCCAGCCGGCGGACTCCGCGTACGCCGCCGTCGTCGCCGCCTTCATCCGGCGCGTCGCGTCGGGCAAGGCGCCGGTGATCTTCGGCGATGGCGAGCAGTCGCGCGACTTCACGTTCGTCTCCAACGCCGTCGCCGCCAACCTCCTCGCCGCCGCATCCAAGCGCGACCCCAAGGGCGAGGTCGTCAACATCGGCACGGGCGACAGCGTCACGATCAACAGCCTGGCCGCCCGCGTGATCGAGCGCCTGGGCGCGAACGACCTCACCCCCGAGCACAAGCCCCCCCGCGCGGGCGACGTCCGCCACTCCCAGGCCGACCTTACCCGCGCGCGCGAGCTGCTCGACTACCGCCCGATCACGACCTTCGCTGATGGCCTCGCCGAGACGATCGACTGGTTCGACCTCGCCTCCTCGCGAGCGGGCGAGGGCGGCTGAGCCCCGCCACCGCCCTCGCGCCAAGGATCGAGGCGTATGGGCCTGATCGACACATTCACCGGACTCTGTCGCCTGGCGGTCATGGTCGCCCGCACCCGCGGCGTGCGAGGCGCCTACTGGTCCTGGCGGACGAGCACCGCCTTCGCCGACCGCCCGCCCCGCTCGCTCTCGGAGCGTCTCAGGGCCCTCGTCGAGCTCGCCCGCTGGATGTCCCGGACGCGTCGTCTCGGCTCGTGAAGATGGCCCATGGGCGCCATCCCACGCATGGCCCCGGGGGTGTGTGGTGTGCTAGGCTGGTCCAGGCCACCCGCCGCGGGGTCGATCGGCGCGGGCGACGCACGCCCCACGCCTGGGCGCGTGGCCAGGGAGATATCCGATGCCGGAAACGGGCTCAGCCGACCAACACAGCGGCGCCTTCGCCAGGGCCTTCCTCCCCGGGCTCGTCCTGGGCTTGGTGATCGGCGGGGTCTGCGGCGCCGTCCTCCCGCCCCTGATCGACGGCGGCCCGCGCATCCAGCGCAACCCCAATCCGAACCCGGACGCTGTCGGCGCCCGCGATCGCGAGAACGAGGAAGCCTCCCAGAAGGAACGCGAGCAGATGGAAGAGGCCATCCGCGAGGCCGAGGAGAAGGCCAAGGAGGGTGACGACGCCGCGGACACCGGCGGCGACGCCCCGACGCCCCCCGCGGGCGATGACCCCACCCCCGGCGGCTGACCCCAGCCCGATGTCCGCCCACGCCCCACAGGCCGACCGGGCCGCCCGCATCGTCGCCCAGCACGCGCGCACCAGCGCCCTCCTCGGCGTGGACTTCGTCCCCGTCTACACCGACCGCCCCATCACGACGCGCGAGGACGTCGCCTCGCTCGCGCCCCAGCGCCCGGTCCGCGTCGAGGCGCCCGAGGCGGCGCCCCCCGCGTCGATCTCCCAGGCTCCCGTGGCGGGCGAGGTCCGCCTCTCGGACACCTCACCCGAGACCCGCGAGGAGGCCCAGCGCCTGCTCGACCTGCTCAAGGAGCGCTACGAGACCGACGCCCCGCACCAGCACTTCGTCACCGACCACAACAAGATCGTCTTCGGCGAGGGCGACCCCAAGGCTCGCCTGATGTTCGTCGGCGAGGCGCCCGGCGCCGACGAGGACCGCACCGGTCGCCCCTTCGTCGGGCGGGCGGGCCAGCTCCTCGAGAAGATGATCGAGGCGATGGGGATGAGGCGCGAGGACGTCTACATCTGCAACGTGCTCAAGACGCGTCCGCCGAACAACCAGACGCCGACGATGGAGGAGGCGAGGCTGTGTGAGCCGTACCTGCGAGAGCAGATCCGGATCGTCGGACCCGAGGCGATCGTGACGCTGGGCCTGCCCGCGACGCGGTTGCTGTTGCAGACCAGCGCCTCGATGCGCGACATGCGCGGGCGCTGGAGCGAGTACCCGCCGCGACCTGAGTTCGAGGCCGGCGCGGGCGCGATGTTCGACGCGTCTGAGGGCGCCATGCGCATCCCCGTGATGCCGACGTACCACCCGGCGTTCCTGCTCCGCAGCTACACGCCCGAGAACCGTTCCAAGGTGTGGTCAGACCTGCGCAAGGTCATGGACCGTCTGGGCCTGGGCAAGGCGTCGCCCGACGCCTGACGGGGCCTTCTGGGCACGTTTTCCCGCCCATCTTTTTCGCGTGAACCCTGAAACCCCGCCCCGGCGAACCCGTATCGGTAGGCGAGGACGCGGGCGTCTTGCGACCGGGCGCCTCCGACGAATCGACCCCCACGAGACTCGGCGCTCGGCCTGTGGCTGAGTGCCGGGTTTTTCTTTTTTGACACCACGAAGAGTGCGCACAACTGTGGCCACTTCAGCGCGCGAAGATAGGGGTTCGTGTGTGGTCGGCGCTCGGACTCAGGGCGCCTTGACGCCGAAATCCAGCTCGGTGTCCGCGGGCAGCTTCTCGATCTTCGAGACCCAGAAGCTCTTGGAGTCGCGATCGACCGCGAGGGTGAACAGGATCTTGTTCCCAGCCGCGAGCCCCTCGGGCAGCACGCCCGGGTCGACCGGGAAGGGCATCGTCATCGAGGCCATCCCGCGCACGCCCGCGGCGTTCACCGGGTTCTCACCCGCGAAGTTGATGAACTCCGGGATGTGCTCGTGGCGGATCCGAAGCTCGGAAAGAGGCTTGCCCTCGTCGGGCAGCGACACCACCTCGCCCCGGACCTCGTAGGTCTCGGTCGGTGTCTTGCTCGCGCTGGTCGTGGCGGGGGGCGGGGACGCCTCGGGCGGCGTGCGCTCGCACCCGGACGCAACGACGATCAACGCCACGCCGACGCCAAAGAGGGCGCCCCGCGTCGCTCGCGACAAGACCGGTCTCATGTTCAAGCCTCGCTCAGGCCTTCTCGACGTTCAGGTACGCGCCGACCGCGGCCATGTCCGGCGCGATGTCGTGCGTGTAGGGCATCTCCCACGACTCGCCCGTGACGACGCGGGCGATGCTGGGGGTGCGCTCACGCGCCGAGTAGAGGCGGTTGCCGCGGATGTACCGGTGCATCCGCCTGCGGCGCAGCTGCTGGGCCTTGGAGAGGGCCCGCTTGATCGACGGGTCGCGCTGCATGAGGCGCAGGAGGGTGACGCGGGCGCCGCGGTTGTGCGGCTCGCGCGTGATCGTGCACTTGATCGTCTGGCCCGCCTTGATGCCGTCGAGCATGACCGTCCTCTGTCTCAAAAGCCGTCCTCGCGTGCCTGGCAGGCGCCTCCCGAGCGCCCCGCCTTGGCGAGGGCCCAAACTGTAGGCCGCGCCCGCGACCGGTCCAACCACGCCCCTAGCATCAGCGCCACCCACCCGAAAGGCGCCCCATGACCGCCCAGACGCCCCTGCCTCCCCCTCCCTTCGACCCCAATGCTCCCCATCATCAGCGCCCGAGGCTCCGACGCCTCCGCTCCTTCCCGATGCCCGTCAAGGGGCCTGACGGCAAGCAGCAGGTCCTCCTGGGCCTCGCCGACGCGCAGCAGATCTCCGACAAAGTCGTCGCGACCCACCCGGCGGTCCAGCATGTCCTCCCCCTGATGGACGGGACACGCGACCTCGACCAGATCGTCGCCGAGGTCGGGCGGGGGCTCGAGCGGGGCGTCCTCGAGTCGATCGTGGCGCAGCTCGACGGCGCGGCCCTTCTCTTCGGGCCCTCGTTCGACGCGCTCGAGGCCAAGATGAAGGCGGACTTCGACTCGGCCCAGAACCTCCCCCCCGCGACCTCCGCGCAGTTCATGGAGGCCCTGGCCAAGCAGCGTCTGGGCCAGGAGGCGAGCACCGAGGAGATCAACGAGAAGGGCCCGGGCTTCGTCGGCGAGATCTTCGACCAGTGGATCGACAAGGCCCTGGAGAGCGCCGCCAACCCGAGTTTCGACGCCCTCCCCCTGGGCGTGGTCGTCCCGGGCAACGACTACGCCCGGTCGTGGATCAACTACGCCGCGGTCTGGGGGCGCCTGCGCGTCGTGGACCGCCCGGACCGGGTTGTCATCCTGGGCGCCAACCACTTCGGGTCGGCGACCGGCGTCTGCGGGTGCGACAAGGGCTTCCAGACCCCCCTGGGCGCCTGCACCCTCGACGAGGGGTTCATGCACGCCCTCGATTCCAAGCTCGGCGAGGCCAACGCCGCCAAGCTCTACGAGCACCGCTTCGACCACGAACGAGAGCACTCGGTCGAGATGCAGATCCCCTGGATCCAGCACTGCCTCGGCGCCCGCGAGGACGGCTCGTTCGTCCCGGTCTACGGCGTCCTGGTCCACGACCCGGTCCGCAACTCGGGCGAGAGCTACGACGGCGCCGGCCTCGCCCTCGAACCCTTCGTCGAGGCGATGAAGGGCGCCATCGCGGACTCGCCCGGCTCGACCCTCCTGGTCGCGTCGGCGGACCTCAGCCATGTCGGGCCGATGTTCGGGGACAAGCAGGCGCTGGCCGGCGACTCGCCCGAAGCCGCCGAGGCCCGCAACCAGGTCGCCCGTCAGGACCAGGAGCTCCTCAAGCACCTGGTTGAAGGACGCCCAGAAGACCTGATCAGCTCGCTGGCGTGGAGTCAGAACGCGTCTCGCTGGGCCTCGACGGGGGCACTGGTCGCGATGTCGAAGATCCTGGACGCCCGCCCGATGCAGGTCCTGAACTACGCGGCTTCGCTCGACCCCCAAGGCTCGGCGATGCTGACCAACGCCGCCGGCGTCGTTTACGCCTGATCCACACCCTCGGCACAAGGCTCAAGGGTCCGTCACGGATGTGTCACGGCATGGATGGCGGGGGGGACCGGACCCCGGATCCTGTCGTATGACTGGTGTCGTCCGCCCCCAAAGCGGACGCGAAGGCGGAGCGTCGCGCCCACACCCCGGCGTGTACCATCCGCCCCCCAATCCGACGCCGGAGGCCCCTTTCCGGCGACCGGGAGGAACCACCCATGCCGCCATCAAACGTCTGCTGGGGAATCGAGATCGGGTACGGCGCCGTCACGGCGCTCAAGCTCCAGGGCGACGGCGAGAACCTGCAGGTCCTCGACTTCGCCGTCATCCCCCACGCCAAGACCCTCTCCACTCCCGACCTCGACAAGGACGACGCGATGCGCGTCGCCCTTGGCACGCTGGCGACGAGGTTCGACCTGTCTGGGGCGACGATCGCGGTCTCGCTGCCCGGGCACCAGTCGTTCGCCCGCTTCGCCAAGCTCCCGCCGGTCGAGCCCAAGAAGGTGCCCGACATCGTCAAGTTCGAGGCGGTGCAGCAGATCCCGTTCCCGCTCGAGGAGGTCGAGTGGGACTTCCAGACCTTCGCCAGCGACGACTCGCCCGAGGTCGAGGTCGGGATCTTCGCGGTCACGCGCAAGCGGATCATGGACCTGTTGACCATGCTGGGCGACGTCGGGGTCACGCCCGAGATCGCGACGCTCTCGCCGATCGCCGCCTACAACGCGATCGCCTACGACCTCTCGTTCACCGAGAAGTCGCCCGGGACGATCCTGCTCGACATCGGCACCGTCGCGACCGACCTGATCATCGCCGACTCGGGTCGCGTCTGGGTGCGGACGTTCCCGATCGGCGGGCACCAGTTCACCGAGGCGCTCGTCAACACGTTCAAGCTCAGCTACACCAAGGCCGAGAAGCTCAAGAAGGAAGCGGAGCAGACCAAGCACGCGAGGCACGTCTTCCAGGCGATGCGGCCGGTGTTCGCCGACCTTGTCCAGGAGGTCCAGCGCTCGATCGGGTACTACCAGTCGATGCACCCGGAGACACAGCTCGAGCGTCTGATCGGCCTGGGATCGACCTTCCGCCTGCCGGGCCTGCGCAAGTACCTCAAGCAGCAGCTCCAGCTCGACGTCTACCGGATGGAGCAGTTCAAGCGGCTGAACGTCGAGGGGCCGCAGGCCGCCGAGTTCCAGAACGCGAGCCTGAACCTCGCGACCGCCTACGGCCTGGCGCTGCAGGGCATCGGTCGGGGCACGCTGCAGGCGAACCTGATGCCCGTCGTAGTCGTGCGCGAGGCGATGTGGAAGCGGAAGGTGCCCTGGTTTGCCGCCGCCGCCGGTCTGGCCGCCGCGGCCTCGGGCGCGATGTTCATCCGACCCCTGCTCGACTCGGCGGCGTACACGGGCAAGGAGAACCCCGCCGTCATCCAGGACGTGATCCGCGACGCGACCGTCGAGGCCGCCGAGGCGGAGAAGGCGGGCGTGACGGGCAAGGCCGACCCCGACCTGCGGGCGGACAAGATCGTGGGCTTGCTCGAGGGTCGCGAGCTGTACGCGCAGATCCTGGCCGACGCCGCCCGGATGCTCGAGTCCGCGGACACGCGGGCCGCCAGCGACGAGAAGCTCGCGATCCCGAAGGGCGAGCCCGCGTTCCGACTGATCACCCTCGACGCCAGCTACCAGGGCCCGGGCGACGACTCGTCGGGCGGCGGTGGTGGGGGTGGGGGTGGCGGTCGCGGCGCAGGCGGGTACAGCCCGGACGATGCGTTCGGCGAGGGCGAGTTTGGTGACGACTCCGGCTTCGGCGCGCGCCAAGGCTTCGGCGGGCGCCAGGACTACCCCGCGCAGGCTCAGACCCAGACCGCCCAGGACACCTCGCTCAGCGAGCTCGAGGGCAAGCGGTACGTCCGCGTGCAGATGGAGGTCGAGACGGCCTCGAAGTATCCGTACGTCATGGACCTCACGATCGTGAAGTGGCTGCGTGACCGCGCGGCCGCCGCCGGAGCCGACCCGTACTCGGTCGTGGTCTCGCAGTCGCCCTACGTGAAGGGGGCGACGATTGCCGCGGGCGGCAGCCAACTCGCCCCGGGTGGGCGCGGCGGCCCGCAGCGTCCCGGCTACCAGTCCGACCCGTACGCGGGCGGGCCCCGCGGTTCCGGTGGGCCTCGCGGCCTCGGCTCAGGCGCCGGCTCGAACCGGTCCGCGGACCAGATCGCGCCCCTGCCCGCGCCACCCCTGGATCAGGTCGAGCGTCAGCGCTACGTGGTCACGTGGTACGCGGTCCTCGACCCCACGACGACGGAGGCCCAGCCGTGAAGAAAGTCCTCGGATGGATCAAGGGCCACCTGCTGATCGTGATCTGCGCGCTGCTGATCGTGACGTTCCTGCCGGCGGGCTACGTCGTGAGCGGGATGTGGAACGCGAAGATCAAGAAGACGGCGCAGGACGACTTCAAGAAGGAGCAGAACAAGCTCCGGGGCAAGTCGTCGGTCAACTACGCCCTGCCCGTCGTCTTCGAGAACGAGAAGTCGGTCAGCGAGGCCCGGGCGCCGAACCGAGCGACCACCGAGTTCTTCGCGCGCGAGAAGGCCGCCCGCGAGGAGCAGGTGGCCAAGATCGTCGAGGACGCGACCGCGTTCAACTCGCGCGGGCACGTCCCCCTCGTCCCGGACCTGCTCCCCAAGCCCCCCAGTGACGAGGCCAGGCGGACCCAGACCGTCGAGATGGTCCGGGCGATCTCGGGCGAGTCGGCGGGCGACGGGGTCTTCCCGCTCTTCCGACGCCTGCTCGACCGGATCAACGCGGGCCCCCCGATCCCCGCCGAGGACTTGGCGGACTCCCTGAGCGAGTACGAGCGGGCGCAGCGCGAGAAGCTGGAGGCCGCCTCGCCCACCGGCAAGCTCTCGCAGGAGCAGGAGGACGAGCTCAAGGAGCAGCTCGTCCGCCAGCGTCTGGGGGCGTACGCCTCCCGCGCGGGCGAGCTGAGCATGTACGCCTCGCCCGATGTGGTCCGAATCCCGGCCCAGGGCGGGTTGATCCCCTTCGAGCCCGACCCCGCGCGGGTCGGCTACACGGAGGACGACGCCTTCCGCTGGCAGTTCGACATCTGGCTCGTCGAGGACATCCTCGCCGGCCTCGACAAGGCCAACACCGAGGCGACGGGCGAGCGCGCCAGCATCATCGACGCCCCGGTCAAACGCCTGGAGCTGCTCGAGATCCTCCCCTTCAACCCCGCCGACGGCGGCTCCACCCCCGGGGCGGCGCCGACCCACACCGGCCGCGGGGCGGGTGGCGCCCGGGTCTACGACGTGCGACACGCACGCCTCACGCTCGTCGCGGACGCCGACCGCATCCCGCAGGTGATCGACGCCCTGGGCGCGAGCAACTTCATCACGGTCACGAGCATGCGCGCCACGCGCGTGGATCCCTGGGCGGAGCTGGACGGCGGCTACTACTACGGCCCGGGCGCCGTCCTCCGCCTCAACATGGATGTCGAGGTCGTCTACCTGCGCGACTGGACCAAGAAGTACATGCCCCCGGCGGTCCGTCAGGCGCTGGGCATCCCCGACGACGCCCCGGATCAGGCCAAGAGCGACGACTGAACCGACTACGCGCCGTAACGACGGCGCCGAGGTGACCCATGAAACTCAAGGGCATCAACCCGATCGAGAAGAACATCGAGAAGATCGTGCTCGGCGCGGTCTTCGTCGTCCTGCTCGCCGCCCTCGCGATGCAGTTCCTCCTCAAGCCCAACCAGGTGGACGTGGGCGGCGGGCGGAAGGTGCCTCCCGAGAACATCTACCTCGAACTCGCCAACGAGGCCCAACAGCTCAAGGGCAAGATCCAGGACCGCTCCCCCTCCCTGCCCGACGTCCAGAAGACCGATCTGCTCGAGCGCTACCGGACCGCGCTCCGGACGTCGGCGACCGGCGTCGACGCCTTCCCGCCACTCGTCCAGAGTGTCGACGTGCTCGGGGACGTGCAGGTCATCGCGGACATCTCCGCGGGCGGCCCGGTCATGACTCCCCGCGTGCCGGCGCCGACCGCTCCGATCGCGCACTCGCAATGGGGCACCCTCGATCCCTACGCCGTCGAGGCGAGCGAGAGCCTCGCCCGCCTCGCCCCGCCCCAGCAGCCCTACGACGTGCCCGCCGTCTCGGTCGAGGGCGCTTTCTCCGGCGTCGAGCTCGGCAAGCTGCTCGCCGCCTCCGACGAGGGACGACGCCCGATCCCGGGCTCCTGGCGACGCCAGGTCGAGATCGTCCGCGTCGACCTCGAGCGCCAGCGCCTCGACCCCGTCACCGGCGAGTGGGCCAAGGCGACCTCGGGCACGCCCCTGCCGACCGGGTACACCCCGATCGGCGAGCTCGTGCTGGACCAGGCGGACCTGAGCACGATGCTGCGCGTCGCCTCCGACGCGAGGCAGAACCGCCCGAAGGTGGTGCAGCCGCGCTTCGCCCCGCTGATCGCGGGCCCGGTCTGGCAGCCGCCGAAGCAGGCGATCGATTCGCTCAATGCGATGAACGACATCAACAGCCTGCCCCGCGCGAGGTTCGAGCTGGCCAAGGCCGAGCGCGCGCTCGCGGATCTCGAGGGACGCAAGAACGCGCCCGCGACCACGCGTCCGCAGACATCCGACCCGAACCCCGGGGGGGGCGGGCGCCTCGGCTCCCCGTCCGGTGGTGGAGGCGACCGCCCAGGCGGCGGGGGCGCCTCCACTCGCCAGAACACCCAGCAGACCCTCGACAAGCGCATCGCCGACGCCCGTGACGAGGTGAACAAGCTCCGCGAACGCGTGCGCACGATGGAGTCGGACCAGCAGCAGAAGCAGCGTGACGAGCGGGCCGCCCTCGACCGCCCGCTCTTCGAGCAGGACTCGTTCCGCCTCTGGGCGCACGATTTCGGCGTCGAGCCCGGCGCGACCTACCGCTACCGCATCCGTGCCGTCGTCAACAACCCCCTGTTCAAGAAGGGCGCCCAGCTCGACCCCGCCGATCCTGAGCAGCAGTCGCTCACCCAGCAGCCCCTCGTCCTCGGCGACTGGTCCGAGTGGACCTCCCCCGTGACGGTCGGCGCCGACACGTACTACTTCGTCACCAGCGCCTCGACCGAGGGCCAGATCGGCGGCAGCGGGCCGAGCGCCAGCGTCGAGGTCTACCACATGTACTACGGGCATTACCGCTCGGACCTCACACGCCTGGAGCCGGGCGACGCGATCGACGTCTCGGTCAATCTGCCCGACGGCTTCGTCACCTTCAACACCGCCGCCCTCGACGCCCAGGGGATGCGCCGCTACATCCAGAGCCCGCCCGCCGCCGGCCAGCCCGCCCCGGAGGGTGTCGTCAAGGTCGCGACCGAGCAGGGCGTGGCCCTGCCGGCCTACTTGCTCGAGGTGTCGACCCTCCCGATCACCCGGGAGGCGGCCCTCGGCGCCGCCGCCCGCCAACTCCTCCAGGCGGTCTTCCTCGACGTGGACGGCGTCCTGCGGCTCTTCCGCCCGACCGACGCCACCTCGGACAGCCAGCTCCAGATGGCCCGGGCCTCGGCCCAGGCGGGCCAGGTGCTCGACCTGCGGGTCCCCGACGAGGAGCAGGACCCCCGCAGTGGGCCCCGCTACACGCCCCAGGACGACCGGTACGGCGGGCGAATCTCGCGCCCGGACGACCCCGATGGCCCCTGACCTCCGGGAGGATCGGGCGCAACCCCCGAAAGTGAGCCCTCAGACCCTTGACGGGGGTGGGGGCGGGCCTAGGATCCCCTCGCCTCTGAAAAGAGCGACGCGGACCACGTCGGGCGGACGCCCGGGGCGGTCCGAGCCACCTTGACAACCGGATCACGACGAACGAATCGCCCCCGCCGGCGCGTGCATTTCTCAAGGTCTTTCGCACGCGGTTCAAGCGGCTGGGGCGCAACTGCGACGAGTGTCTGCAGCGTCTGAAGGCTGGCGCCCGTGTGTCTTCCTCCGAGTTGTGTGGAGTGGGAGCACGGGTCGTCGTCCAGGCGGGGAATCGTTACCCCCGCAAGGGCGGCGTAAGAGCACAGCTGTTGGGAGCCATCGGCGACCGGCAGGTGTGATCGAGCCACCAAGGGCACATGGTGGATGACTTGGCGTCGAGAGGCGATGAAGGACGTTGGAACCTGCGAAAAGCCACGGGGAGCTGGTAACCGAGCTGTGATCCGTGGATGTCCGAATGGGGAAACCCGGCCCGTTAGGGTCATCGCGTACTGAATGCATAGGTGCGCGAAGCGAACCCGGGGAACTGAAACATCTCAGTACCCGGAGGAAAGGAAAGCAACAGCGACTCCGTGAGTAGCGGCGAGCGAAAGCGGATAGACGTGAACCTCGTGAACAGGTTGGAATGCCTGGCCAGAGTGGGTGAAAGCCCCGTAACTGGATGTAGCGTCATAGCCCTCGAGTAGGCTCGGGCTCGTGGAACCCGGGTTGAACATGGGAGGTCCACCTTCCAAGGCTAAGTACTCCTCGACGACCGATAGCGAAACAGTAAGGCGACTGAAAGTTGAAAAGCACCCCGATGAGGGGGTTGAAAGAGTACCTGAAACCATGTGCTTACAAGCGGTCGGAGCCCTTCGGGGTGACGGCGTGCTTTTTGCATAATGAGCCTGCGAGTTAGCCTCTTCGGCGAGCCTAAGGACCCACGGTCCGGAGGCGGAGCGAAAGCGAGTCTGAACAGGGCGTTCAGTCGAAGGGGCTAGACACGAAACCCGTGTGATCTACCCATGGCCAGAGTGAAGGAGGGGTAAGACCCTCTGGAGGCTCGAACCCGTTAACGTTGAAAAGTTATGGGATGAGCTGTGGGGAGGAGTCAAAGTCTAATCAAACCGGGAGATAGCTTGTTCTCGCCGAAATAACTTTAGGGTTAGCCTCAGGTTGCAAGCGTCGGGGGTAGAGCGACTGGATCGGTGTGGGGCCCTACCCGGGTACCCCATCGAACCAAACTCCGAATACCGACGCCCAAGTCCTGGGAGATAGACCACGAGTGACAATATCCGTGGTCAAAAGGAGAAGAATCCAGACCGCCGGCTAAGGTCCCAGAGTCACGCTGAGTTCATAAGGAAGTCAGACTGCTATGACAACCAGGATGTTGGCTTAGAAGCAGCCATCATTTAAAGAGTGCGTAATAGCTCACTGGTCGAGGAGTCTGGCGCCGATAATTATCGGGAATAAGCGTGACGCCGAAGCCGCGGACTCGCAAGAGTGGTAGGCGAGCGTTCCCCGTGCGGTGAAGCCGATCCGTAAGGAGAGGTGGAGCGCGTGGAAGTGCATATGCAGGCTTGAGTAACGATAAACAGGGTGAGAATCCCTGTCGCCGTAAGCCCAAGGTTTCCTGGGGAAGGTACATCCGCCCAGGGTTAGTCGGGACCTAAGGCGAGGCCGAAAGGCGTAGTCGATGGACAGCAGGTCAACATTCCTGCACCCTCATGGCGATCAAAGCGTGGTGCGGATTCCCAAGCTCCTCTGGACTGTCAGATGTCCAGGCCCTCGGGCCGTTGAGGGGGGAGGGGGTTCCTAGAAAAGCCGCGTGGGCAAAGTGAGGCCCGTACCAAAACTGACACAGGTGGGCGAGGCGAATAGCCTCAGGCGCTCGAGAGAACGGTTGCGAAGGAACTAGGCAAAATCACCCCGTACGTTCGCAAGAAGGGGGCCCTTCGGGGCGCAGAGAAGAGGCTCTGGGAACTGTTTATCAAAAACACAGCACTGTGCCAACTCGCAAGAGGATGTATACAGTGTGACGCTTGCCCAATGCCGGAATGTCACGGAACCGGGTCAGCTTCGGCGAAGCTCGGAACCCAAGCACCGGTCAATGGCGGCCGTAACTATGACGGTCCTAAGGTAGCGAAGTTCCTTGTCGGGTAAGTTCCGACGCGCATGAATAGCGTAATCACCGGAGCACTGTCTCCGCAACCGACTCGGTGAAATAGTAGTGGCGGTGAAGATGCCGCCTCCCCGCAGCAAGACGGAAAGACCCCGTGGACCTTTACTGCAGGCTTCTGTTGGTCACGAGCACATGATGCGTAGGATAGGTGGGAGGCTTTGAAGCGGACGTTTCGGCGCCCGTCCAGCCATCGGTGAAATACCACCCTTCGTGAGTTTGTGGCCTAACCCCGATTCCCTTGAACCAGGGCGGGGGACAGCTGGTGCCGGGTAGTTTGACTGGGGCGGTCTCCTCCTAAAGAGTAACGGAGGAGCCGCAAAGGTCGGCTCCGCGGATGGAAACCGCGTATTAGAGTGTAAGAGCACAAGCCGGCTTTACTGCGAGACCGACGGGTCGAGCAGTCTCGAAAGAGGGCTCTAGTGATCCTGCGCTTCCGCGTGGAAGGGGCGTAGCTCATCGGATAAAAGGTACCCCGGGGATAACAGGCTTATCGCACCCGAGCGTCCATAGCGGCGGTGCGGTTTGGCACCTCGATGTCGGCTCATCACATCCTGGGGCTGTAGGTGGTCCCAAGGGTTCGGCTGTTCGCCGATTAAAGTGGTACGCGAGCTGGGTTCAGACCGGCGTGAGCCAGGTCGGTCCCTATCTGTTGTGGGCGTTCCAGGCTTGAGAGGAGTCAACCCTAGTACGAGAGGATTGGGTTGGACCGACCCCTGGTGATCCTGTTGCACCGCTAGGTGCACCGCAGGGTAGCTACGTCGGGCAGGGATAACCGCTGAAAGCATCTAAGCGGGAAGCCCCCCTCGAGACAAGGCCTGGTTGCCTTGTGCGTGAGACCCCCGGGAGACCACCGGGTTGATAGGCCGCACGTGTAAGGGTCGAGAGGCCCTCAGCGAAGCGGTACTAACGGTCGAAGGCTCGATCACTCCTGCCAGCCGCCGCGGGTTCTCCCCGCGGACATGGCGCTGCAGCAATCGCGTGTTCGCACGCGAGCAAGTCGCACGCTCTCATGAGAGAGCACAAGCCACGCTCTCTTGAGAGAGCGCCAACATCGTTCGTCGGTTCCGGCCAGTCAAGGCCGGCGCCGCCCGGGAGACCGGGCATGCGCCGATTGTCGGTGACAACAGGCTCGGGGCAACACCTGTTCCCATCCCGAACACAGCAGTTAAGCCCGAGCCGCCGATGATACTGCTCAGCGGGAAAGTAGGTCATCGCCGACGTTTGGACCCTCCAGGGTAAACCCTGGAGGGTCTTTTTCGTTTTGGACGCCCGCGACCATTTCCTGACATACTCCGTCCATGCGTCTGAGCTGGAATGAGATCAGGCAGCGGGCGATCGCCTTCGGGCGCGAATGGGCCGGGGCCGCCAGCGAACGCGGAGAGGCTCAGACCTTCTGGAACGAGTTCTTCCACGTCTTCGGGCGCAGCCGGAGACACGTCGCGGCCTACGAGAGCCCGGTCAAAAACCTGGGCGGCGCATACTCCTTCATTGACCTGATCTGGCCCGGCACGATGATCGCCGAGCACAAGAGTCGCGGCAAGAGCCTCGAGAAGGCCGAGTCCCAGGCGTTCGACTACGTCCGCTTTCTCATCGACGAGGGACGCGAAGACGAGGCTCCCCGCTACATCGTCGTCTCCGACTTCGCGCGCATCGCGATCACCGACACCGAGAGCGACCACCACGTCGAGTTCCCGGTCGCCGACCTCCACAAGCACATCCGCGAGTTCGCGTTCATCCCTGGGTACAAGCAGGTCGTCACCGACCCTGAGGACCCGGTCAACATCGACGCCGCCGAACGCCTCGCGAAGCTCAAGGACAGCCTCGAAGCCGGCGGCTACCCCGCCCACGACCTCGAACGCTTCATGGTCCGGATCCTCTTCTGCCTCTTCGCCGAGGACACCGGCCTGCTCGGGGAACCCGACGCGTTCCGCCTCTACATCGAGAACTCCACCAAGCCCGATGGCTCGGACCTCGGCCTCCACATCGCCCAGTGGTTCGAGGTGCTCGACTCGCCCCCCGACAAGCGAGGCAAAGACCTCGACGAGCAGCTCGCCGCCCTCGCCTACGTCAACGGCGAACTCTTCGCCGGCAGACTCCCCTTCGCGCACTTCAACGCGCAGATGCGAGATGCGCTCATAAAGTGCGCAACGTTCAAATGGCAGTACATCTCCCCCGCCGTCTTCGGCTCGCTCTTCCAGTCGATCATGACGCCCAAGGAACGCCGCCAGATCGGCGCCCACTACACCTCCGAGCGCGACATCCTCAAGGTCGTGCGTTCCCTCTTCCTCGACGAGCTCTACGAGCGCTTCGAGCGAGTCAGGAACAACAAACGCGAGCTCAAGAAGCTCCACGACGAGCTCGGCCGCATCAAGATCCTCGACCCCGCCTGCGGGTGTGGCAACTTCCTCGTCATCGCCTACCGCGAGCTCCGACGCCTCGAGATCGAGATCCTCAAGCTCCTCCACCCCAAGAGCACCGCCGAGGGAAGTCTGTTCAACCTCCCCGCCGAGATGCTCATCGACGTCGACCAGATGTTCGGCATCGAGATCGAGGAGTGGCCCGCCCAGATCGCTCGCGTCGCGCTCTGGCTCGTCGATCACCAGATGAACACCGAGCTCTCCGAGGCCTTCGGCGACGCCGTCGTCCGACTCCCCCTCACCCACTCCG
The DNA here is from genome assembly GCA_041402005.1 of Phycisphaerales bacterium. Lineage (GTDB taxonomy): Bacteria > Planctomycetota > Phycisphaerae > Phycisphaerales > UBA1924 > JAJRXR01. The sequence goes on from JAWKTB010000001.1 coordinate 90,236, forward strand.
CGACCATCGCCCACGCCAACGCCCTCCGCATCGACTGGAACGACGTCCTCCCGGCGGACCAGTGCTCGTACGTGCTCGGGAACCCTCCGTTTGTCGGAAAGAAAGCCCGGAGTCCAGAGCAGGCCGAGGACATGGGCATCGTGTTCGGAGGGCTGTCCGGCATCGGTTCGCTCGACTATGTGTGCTGTTGGTATCAACTCGCCGCCTCGTACATTGTGGACACTTGCGCCCGTGTCGCGTTTGTGTCAACCAACTCCGTGACGCAGGGCGAGCAGCCAGGTGTCCTTTGGCCCGAGTTGTTTCGACAGTTTGGCATCCACATCCAGTTTGGCCATCGGACCTTCCCTTGGACGAGCGAAGCTCGCGGCAGAGCTCATGTCCACGTGGTTGTGATCGGGTTCGGGAATGACCGTCTCCAGACCAACTCAATCTGCGACTACGACGCAGGCGGGAATCCACTTGGCATTGCAATCGTTCCGAATATCAGCCCGTACCTGGCTGCGGGTCCGGACATTGCACTCAAGAACCGAGCAACGCCGATCAGCAGTGTTCCCGAGATGGCGTTTGGGAACATGCCGAACGACGGGGGCAACCTGTTGCTCGACGACGCAGAGAAGATCTCCCTGCTTGAGGAGTGCCCCGAAGCCGAACCGTATGTCCGCGAACTGATCTCGGCGGACCAGTTCCTCAACGGGGAGAAGCGGTGGTGCCTATGGCTCACCGAGGCATCGCCAGCCGAGATCAGGGGCCTCAAGCCGATCCAAGCTCGTGTTGCGGCGGTCAAGGCGATTCGTGAAGCGAGCAGGAGGGCGACCACCCGGGAGTTGGCCCGCTACCCGACATTGTTCGGGGAGATCCGCCAGCCGGACACGCGGTACGTGCTGGTCCCCCGGCATTCATCGGAGCGCCGTGACTACATCCCACTCGCGTTCTTCGGCCCCGAGATCATTGTCAGCGACAGTTGCCTCTTCATTGGTGGAGCGGGTACATACCACTTCGGCGTCCTCCACTCCGCCATGCACATGGCCTGGGTCCGCCAGGTCTGTGGACGGATCAAGTCCGACTACCGCTACTCCGCCCGCCTCGTCTACAACAACTTCCCCTGGCCCGCCGACGTGTCCGACAAGCAGCGTGAGGCGGTGGAGGCGGGCGCCCAGGGCGTGCTCGACGCGCGGGCGCGCTTCCCGGACGCCTCGCTCGCCGACCTGTACGACCCGCTCTCGATGCCCAAGCCCCTGCGGCGGGCCCACGACGCACTCGACCGCGCCGTCGAGCGCTGCTACCGCCCCCAACCCTTTCCCGACGAGCGCCGTCGTTTTGAGTTCCTCTTTGCGCTCTGGGAAGCGCTCGATCGCCCCTTGGCGTCTCGACCAGGAAAAAAGCGGCGAGCGAGGCGGAAGCGCCCCGATCCGAGCTAGAGATCGTGCCACGATCGGAAAATAGAACCGGCGCCCCCGATGGGAGCGCCGGCCTTGGGTCAGAACAACGAGTTCAAAGACGGGTTAGCGACGACGACGCGTCGCGGCCAGGCCGCCGAGGCCGATCAGGGCGAGGGTGCCCGGAGCGGGGGTGGCCTGCAGGGTGAGCGTGCCGCTCCAGTTCGCGTCGGCCGCGCCGGAGACGTCGTCGAACGACTCGAAGAACTCCATGCGGAGGATGCCGTTCGGGAGGACGATGTCCGGGATGCCCGCGTCGGCGAGCTTGAGGATGCCGCCGCTCGAGAACGAGGCGGTGCCCGGGGTCGTCACGCCGACGCCCGGCGTGAGGAACAGACCGCTGAGGTCCGGGGCGACGTTGTCATCGAAGTAGATGACGGCCTCGGAGAGCCAGCTGCCGCCGATGGTCTGGATCGTCACGTCCCACGCGATGCCGTTGAAGGCGATCGACGTGCCGGACGCCAGGCCGAGGGCCGCGGCCAGGTCGAGGTTGACGACCGTGTTGTTCGGGCTGCTCAGGGTGTCCCAGCTCTGGATACCCGACAGATCGAACACGTAGGTCGCGCCATCGCGTGTCACCTGCGGCGTGTAGACGTTGCCCGGCTGCGACGCGGTCTTCTCGGAGTAGACCGCACCGGTCGAGCTCAGGATGTCAGCGCTGGCGCCGCCAGCAAGGGCGGCCAGAGCGGCCGCAGTAATAACACTCTTCATCTCGTTCTCCTTTGAACTCTCTGACTCTCCAGATCGCACACCAGAGGGGGTGTGCTCTCCCCTTCTCAATGACCGGGACATCCTCCCACAACCAACTCCAGAATTGCAAGCGAATTGGGAGATTTTCCCGCAAACCGGACCCGGAGCGGCACGTCCGAGAATCACCTGTCGGATCGGATCCCTAACGCCCCGTGAGGTCAAGGCTTCTGAACGAAGCCTTCATCCGGGCGCCGCCGGGCTTCGTGCCATACAAACACAGAACGCGAGGCCCCGAAGGGGTCTCATGGCCCCAGGAGCGGGCCATGCCCCCGCCTCCTCACCCACCCTGGGGGGGGAGGCCGGGCATGCGGCGGTTCGAGGTCAGGAAGACCATGTCACCGATCGTCCGCAGGTCCAGGATGTCGACGTCCCCGTCGCCATCCATGTCGAAGACCTCGCTGCCCGGGACGAAGCCAGCGGGGTTCACAAAGGCGAGGATGGCCTGGCGGTAGTCGGAGGCATCGACGTCGCCGTCCCCGTCGGCGTCACCCAGTCGCTCGGGGGGGTAGATCGTCCAGGTCTGGTTGGCGGCGTACCCGGTGAGGGTGCGGGTCGACCCGCCGCCGGGCCAGGTGACGATGAGCTCATCGACCTGCGTCGCCTCGGCGAGGCCGAAGTGCTGGAGGTGGTCGTTCTGGGCCTTGTAGTTGTTGCCCATCTGGAGCTCGCGCGTCTGCCAGACGCTGCCGACGCGGGCCTCGAGGAACGTCCCGACGCCAAAGCGGTTGTGCCCCCGCCCGACGACGCGGAACTTGACCCAGTTCCCGTCGCTGGCGTGGTTGATGAAGAGGCGGAGCTTCTGGTTGTGGGTCTGGGTGAGGATGTCGAGGTCGCCGTCCATGTCGACGTCGCCCATGGCGAAGACCCAGGAGGCGCCGAGGTCGCCCAGTCCAAGGGACGCGGCCATCTCCTCGCACGGGAACGTGCCGTTGTGCTTGTACATGCGGTTCGGGGCGGTCGTGTTGACCATGAACAGGTCCATCTGCATGTCGTGGTCGTAGTCGAGGAAGGCGGTTCCCCAGCTGACGGCGTTGGAGGCGACGTTGGCCGCCGCGGTCTGGTCCGCAAACGTCCCGTCCCCCTGGTTGGTCAGCAGCTTGTTCCCGATCGCGATGTTCGTGACGTAGAGGTCCATCTGGCGATCGCGGTTGAAGTCGCCCCAGGCGATGCCCATGCAGTCGACGTGGACGCCCGTGCCGGTGGCGGCCGAGACGTCCGTGAAAGTCCCGTCCCCGTTGTTCCGGTAGAGGTGGTTCGTCCAGACGCCCAGGGCGCCCTTGTCGTTGCCGAGATACAGGTCGGCGTCCCCGTCCCGGTCGTAATCGAGGAAGGCGGCGACGAGGCTGGGGGCGTCCCCGTCGGTTACGCCCAGGGCCTGGGCCACATCCGTGAACGTGCCGTTCCCGTTGTTGTGGAAGAGGTGATTCTTGACGGTGTTGTTGTTGGTGGTGGTGCGGTTGGGGACGTACAGGTCGAGCCACCCGTCCCCGTCGTAGTCGCCCCAGGCGCACCCGAAGCCGACGCCGGTGCTGTCCACGCCCGCGATCGCCGAGACGTCCACGAAGTGGAAGCCGCCCATGTTGCGCATGAGCTTGTCCGGGCCGAAGAAGTCCGTGAAATGGAGGTCGAGGTCCCCGTCGTCGTCGTAGTCCGCCGCGGACACGCCCCCGGGGATCACCAGCGTCGGCAGCCCCGAGCCCAGACGCCGATCGATGAAGTGCCCCGTCCCGTCGTTCTCCCAGACGCCGACGCGCCCGTCGCTGGCGCCGACGGCGACGATGTCCGGGTCCCCGTCGTTGTCGAGGTCGACCATCCCCAGCCCCGAGCCGAACTGGATCTGGTCGATGGTGACGGTGTAGTTGATGCCGCGGGCGAGCGCCTCGTCGACGAATCCCTGCGCCGACGCCGCCGCCCCCGTCATCCCGATGACGAGCACGCCCGACAACGCCCCGACCGCACGACCAACGCCGCCCGGAACAACCCGCATGTCAAACCCCCGAGCATGCCGACGACGGCTCCCTCACCCGGCCCAACGCGACCACGCCCCCCACGGGCGTTGTCGGCGCGGGCCTCGACGGCTCGGGCGACCGCTCGGCATTTTCAGGCGACAAGGTACCACCCCCCGTCCCCGTCGAGAAGAACCCTTCGCCCCTCAAAACCGCCCACCCGTCGAGCTTTCACATTCCCTGGGGCGCCCCCCGCCTCCGCTATCATCACACGCCCCAAAAAACCGACTCCTGGAGCCCCGCCATGAGCCAGACCACCAACTCACCCCCCGTCCGCCTCTATGAAGAGGGCGGCGAGGCCCTGCTCTCGGCCGAGATGTTCCCCGACCGACTCTCGCTCCTCCCGGGCGAGGGCGGCAAGATCCAGGCCGCCCAACGCCTCCGCATCCTCTGGGGCCAGGACATGCTCCGCGACGTCATCGACGGGCGCTACCGCTCCGTGATCTGCGGCGTCAACGACCAGGACAACTCCCACGGCATCGTCGCCCAGCTCGTCCACCTCGTCACCACCAGCCAGTGGTCCGAGCGCTCCGTCACCAGCTACGCCAAGATCTTCCAGGACTCCGTCTCCGTCCATGCCGCCCACGACAAGGAGCCCTACATCCTCAAGTACGACCTCGACTCCCTGCTCATCCTCGCCCTCCTCCGCCCCAAGGGACGCGACCACTTCACCCTGCACGACCTCTCCAGAGGCTTCGCCACCATCACCAAGATGCTCCAGGGACGCTCCGAGCGACGCCCGGTCTGCTCGGTCTCCTTCCTCGGCGCCCGCTCCAACCGCCTGATCGACGAGGACGGGACCGAGCCCACCTTCGAGCGCGTCCTCTCCACCATGTTCGACGCCGGCTTCCGGGGCGATGTCTATCCCAGCCCCCAGATGTGGTCACTCGGCGACGTCCCCGTCTTCCCCAACTACCCCTTCCCCGAGGGCCTCGAACGCATGCGCGCCGGCAGCTCCTGATCCCCCTGGACGCCCTCCCTCCGGTGGGGCCGGTTTCCAACCGGCCCGAACCCCATCCGAGATCCAATGGCAAAGAAGTCCACACGCAAGAAGTCCGCCACAAAGAAGACTTCCAAGAAGGCCGGGAAGAAGCGCACCGCGAAGAAGACACCAAAAAAGAAGGCGACTTCGAAGAAGCCTGCACGCAAGAAGTCTCCGTCATCGAAGCTCTCGCCCAAGGAGCGGTGGGGGACCCGCGCCGACCTCGGCGCCGACCCGTCCGCCTACATCGACGCCCTTCCCGCCGACCTGCACGCCGCCGGAAAGCGACTCCACAAGGCCCTCATGACCTCCGCCCCGGGCGTGAAGTCCTCCATCAAGTGGGGCATGCCCGTGTACGAGTTCGGCCAGGGCAAGGGCATGTCGGGCATGTTCGCCTCGCTCTGGAAGGGCAAGGGCTACCTCCGCCTCGGCCTCTACACCGGCGCCGGCCTGCCCGACCCCGACAACCTCCTGCAGGGCGAGGGCAAGGGACACCGACACGTCCGCTTCATCCCGGGCACGACGCCCTGGGGACCGGTCGAGCAGTTGATCAAGCGCAGCGCCGTGGCGTGCAAGAACGCCGGCTGACTCACCCAAGACGGCGGTCATCGCCTCTTCGTTCTCAGCCTTGTTCGGGATACACTCGCGCCGCCACGCGAGTGCGTCATGCCCTGCCAGCGATACACCACCCTCTTCCGCTCTCCCGATCTCACGATCGGCGACTACCACTGTCGCCCCGCGACCTGCGCCGAGGGGAGCGAGGAGCAGTCATGCGCCCCCTCCATCGCCCTCCTCCGGACCGGCGCCTTCACACGCCGCATCGGGCGGGCCCGCCAGATCGCCGACGCCAACTGGGCCGTCTTCTTTCACCCCGACGTCACCTACCACGTCTCGCACCCGACCGACCAAGGCGACGACTGCTCCGTCTTCACCCCCTCGCCCCGCCTGCTCGCCGAGGTTCTGGAGGATGTCGATCCCCGCGCGACACGTGGCGCCTCGCCGGCGGTCCCGGTCGATCAGGCGCCCACCTCGTCCCGCGTGCACCTCATCCACCACCTCCTCTTCGGGAGCGTCCGTCGGGGCGCCGACGGGCTCGAGATCGAGGAACTCGCCCTGCGGCTCGTCCGTGCCGTGCTGCGTGACGCCGCACGCTTCCGAGGCGCGTCGCCCAAGCGCCCCGGACGTACCGACACGCACGCCGCCCACGTCGAGCTGGTCGAGCGGACCAAGCTCGAGCTGGCCCGGCGCGTGTGTGACCGCCCGACACTCTCCGATGTCGCCGGCGCGGTTCACGCCTCGCCATACCACCTCTCGCGCGTCTTCTCGCGCTCGGTCGGTGTGCCGATGAACCGGTACATGGATCGCCTCCGTCTGCGCCACGCCCTCGACCGCCTCGCCGACGACCGTTTGCCGATCACCTCCGTCGCTCTCGACGCCGGCTACTACGACCACAGTCACTTCACCAACGCCTTCCGGCGCGAGTTCGGCCTCACCCCCTCGCGCTGCCGACGCGAGGGGCGAACGACCCTGCGAGAGATGAGCAAATCCTTCCAAGTCTGAAGGAAGCCCGGGGTCTAGGTTGTCTCTCGTCCGCGGCGACCGCCGTGACCAACAAGGAGACGACCAATGGCCAAGTGCCCCGTGTGCAAGTGGGAGATCAAGGACGCCGGCATCAAAGTGAAGTCCGCCGGCAAGACCGTCACCGTCTGCTGCAAGGAGTGCGCCGACAAGCTCAAGTCCGGCAAGTAGCGCTCCGGGTGGCACGCCTTGACCCGCAGGGCAAGGCGTGTTCTCCCCATTCCGCGGCGGGCGGGCGGCGCGCCGAGACCCCGCGCCGTCACCCGCCGCGATCTCCTATCGTGTCCGCCGGGAGTCACATGAACACGTCTCGCATGATCGCCCGAATGGAGAGCTTCCCGGGCGCGGTCCGCGCCGCGTGCTCCGGACTGACGCCCGAGGACGCCCTCTACCGCGCCGACGCCAAGTCCTGGTCCATCCTCGAGATCGTCTGCCACCTCGCCGACGAGGAGGAGCTCGACTTCCCGACGCGCCTGGAGCGCACCCTCAACGACCCGGGCGCCCCGTGGGAGCCGATCGACCCGGAGGGCTGGGCTGTGAAGCGGCGGCATCGCGACGCCAACCTCGCCGAGCAGCTCGACCGCTTCGCCTCGCTCCGCGCGCGCCGGATCGCGTGGCTGCGCACGCTCGAGAACCCCGACTGGTCGACGACCCACCAGCACCCGAAGCTCGGCGCCATGCGAGCGGGCGACCTCATGGGCGCCTGGGGCGCCCACGACGCCCTGCACCTCCGCCAGATCTCCAAACGCTTGTACGAGCTTGCGTTGCGCGATGCGAAGGGGTACCGGACCGACTACGCCGGACTGTGGTAGCACGCGACCCGGGTGTCCCGGACGCCGAGGCTGAGATCCGCCGAAGCCTTGGGTCGCGTGGAGTCGCCCGAGAACTCAAGCGTTCGCAGAGCCACACCCAGGGCGTCAGGCATGCTCCATGGGTCCGGCTTGCCAACTCATGTAGCTTATGCTACATTTCTGCCACCACCCGACCCGTCTCCCCGACAAGGACCCCGCGTGCGTCGCCCTGACCTCGACTCCGCCGCCACCCCAACGACTTCGGGCGCCCCCGACCAGGGCTGGCGGCGCGTCCGCGAGACGGTCTCGCTCCCCGAGGTGCATGCCAGTGTCCGTGTGAACCACGCCGACGGGTTCTGGCGCAAGCTCCTCGCCTTTGCGGGCCCGGGCCTCCTCGTCGCCGTCGGTTACATGGACCCGGGCAACTGGGCCACCGACCTCGCGGGCGGCGCGAAGTACGGCTACACGCTCCTCTCGGTCGTCCTCCTCTCCAACATCTGCGCGATGGTCCTCCAGCACCTGGCCGTCAAGCTCGGCGTCGTCACCGGGCGCGACCTCGCCCAGGCTTGCCGCGACCACTACTCCAGGCCCGTCAGCTTCATCCTCTGGATCCTCTGCGAGATCGCGATTGCGGCGTGCGACCTCGCCGAGGTCATCGGCTCGGCGATCGCCCTCAACCTCCTCTTCGGCATCCCCCTCTTCGTCGGCGTCCTCATCACCGCCCTCGACGTCATGATCGTCCTGATGCTCCAGGCCTGGGGCTTCCGCGTGCTCGAGGCCGTCGTCGGGACGCTCATTCTCACCATCGGCGCCTGCTTCGGATACGAGATGCTCGCCGCCAAGCCCGACGTCCCCGACATGCTCTTCGGCCTCATCCCCCGCCCCGAGGTCGTCACCGATCCTGGCATGCTCTACATCGCCATCGGCATCCTCGGCGCCACCGTGATGCCCCACAACCTCTACCTGCACTCGAGCATCGTCCAGACCCGCGCCTTCGAACGCACCGAACGGGGCAAGGCCACCGCCATCAAGTTCGCCACGCTCGACTCCTCCATCGCCCTGTTCCTCGCCTTCTTCATCAACGCGGCCATCCTCATCGTCGCCGCCGCCGCCTTCCACGGCACCGAGCACGAGGACGTCGCCGACATCAACGACGCCTACCTCCTCCTCTCCCCCGTCCTCGGCGCCTCGCTCGCCAGCTTCGCCTTCGCGATCGCCCTGCTCGCCTCGGGCCAGAACTCCACGATCACCGGCACCCTCGCCGGCCAGATCGTCATGGAGGGCTTCCTCTCCATCCGCCTGCGCCCGTGGCTCCGCCGCCTGATCACGCGCCTGATCGCGATCGTCCCCGCCGCCATCGTCGCTGCCCTCGCCGGCGCCAAGGGCATGGGCGAGCTGCTCATCCTCAGCCAGGTGATCCTCTCCCTGCAGCTCAGCTTCGCCGTCATCCCCCTGGTCATATTCACCAGCGAGAAGAAGAAGATGGGGCGCTTCGCCAACGGCTTCCTGCTCAAGCTCGTCGCCTGGTCGATGTCGGCGGTTATCCTTCTGCTCAACACCTACCTGCTGTTCGCCACCGCGCGCGAATGGCTCGCCTGACGGAGGACCGAGCGATGTACGCCAAGGTGCTCGTCCCCCTCGAGAACACGCCCTGCGACGAGACCATCATCGCGCACGTCCGCGAGCTCGCCAAGCTCCACCACTCCAGCGTCATCATCGCCCACGTCGCCGACGGCTTCGGCGCCCGCTACCAGGACGCCCTCAACCTCGAGGACTCCGCCGAAATCAAGGAAGACCGCGCCTACCTCGAACGCGTCCGCGCCCAGCTCGCCTCCGACGGCCTCGACGTCCACGCCGTCCTCGAGACCGGCGACCCCGCCTCCCGCCTCGTCGCGCTCGCTGAGAACGAGCGCTGCGACCTCATCGCGATGGCGACCCACCGCCACGGCGTCGTCCAAGACGTCCTCCGAGGCAGCGTCGCCTACAGCGTCCGGCACAAGACCCAGATCCCGGTGCTACTCGTGCCAACGCGCTAGCGAGGCGAACGCGCTGCGGGGAACTCAGCCCCGGTCTCCGCGTATCGTCATGCAATGACACCCGCGAAGTGGTGCTATATCGTGATCGCATCGATCGGTGTTCTCGTGGTCGCCAAGGTCTACAACGCATCGCGGCAGCCGACCTGGAAGCGGGAAACGCCGCTCATCGATCCGCTGCGAGTCGTCTCCGTGAGCGATGGTGTACTGCAACTGGAAGACGGCCGGAAGCTCCGACCCGCGGGCATCGAGCCCGCCGAAGCTGTCACGCAGGAGGAGTTTGATCGGTTCCTGAAGATCGCGACCGCGCAGGGCGTCGTCGTCGATCGAGTTGTCTCCGACGATCGCGCGCTCCTGACCGTTGAGCCGAGATTCTGGAACTGGTGCGGCACAAGCCAGCGGGACCTTCACTGGGCTGGCTCATACATCCGCGCTCCGCTTAGCGAGCTGGCTATCTTGTGCGCATATGCGATTCCTGATCTTGAGCTGGCGGGCCTGACTGGGCGCGACGTGTGGCGTCTGCAAGGCTGTTTCGACCTTTGCTACACAGATGAACCCGACTCCCTGAGAGATGATCTAAACGCCATCGAATACGGCGGACAAGGGACGGCCTACATCCGTGACATCGATATGTTTATCGAGGTCGTGACCGATGCGTCCCCGCCATAGGTCAGTCCCACCCCTGCGCGATCGGCATCCGCCTCCCCGCCCCGAACGCCACGCTCGTTACCTTGATCCCCACCGCGAGCTGGCGCCGCTTGTACTCGTTCACGCGGATCAGACGCAGCACTTTCTCCACCACGCCCCGCTCGAACCCCGTCTGTGCGAGCAGCCTGTCCACCGGCTCTCGCCGCTCCACGTACCGCTCGATGATCTCGTCGAGCACGTCGTACGAGGGCAGCGAGTCCGAGTCGAGCTGGTTCGGCGCCAGCTCGGCGCTGGGGGGCTTCGAGATCGTCCGCTCCGGTATCGGCGCCGTCTCGAAGCCCAGGCGCGCGTGCTGCTCGTTCACCCACCGCGCAACGCGATAGACCATCGTCTTGGGCACGTCGGAGAGCACCGCCAGCCCGCCGTTCATGTCGCCGTACAGCGTGCAGTACCCCACCGCCAGCTCGCTCTTGTTCCCCGTCGTCAGCAGCAGCGCCCCCGTCCGGTTCGAGAGCGCCATCATCGTCACGCCCCGCAGGCGGCTCTGGAGGTTCTCCTCCGCGACGTCGGGCAGCTCGTGCCCCAAGAGCCGTTGCCCGAGCTGACTGAACGCCGGGTCGAGCATCTGACGCAGTGCCGACTCGCCTGCCCCGATCGGGATCGTCACGCAGTTCATCGACAGACGCCTGGCCAGCTCGACCGCGTCCTCCCTCGAGTGCTCCGACGAGTACTTGCCCGGCAGGCTGGCGCCCGTCAGGTTCTCCGCCCCGATCGCCGCGGCCGCCACCACCGCCGTCAACGCCGAGTCCACGCCCCCAGACAGCGCGACCAGAGCCGTCTTGAACCCAGTCTTGCGCAGATAGTCGCGCACGCCCAGCACCAGCGCCCGCCAGACAAGCTCCTCATCCGCCAACTCAATGAGCGGATCGCCCGTCGCCTCGCGCCCGTTCGTGGTGTCGACGACGAGCATTTCTCCGCCGAAGGCGTCGTTGGTCGCGATCAGATCGCCCCCGGGGGCGTACACCGCCGCCTGCCCATCGAAGACGAGGTCGTCGTTGCCCCCGAGCTGGTTGAGGCTCGCGACGTACACGCCGTGCTCGCGGGCGTGACGCGACAGCAGCTCCGCGTGCCGCCTGCCCTTGCCCAGAACAAACGGCGACCCCGACGGGTTCACGATCACCCGCGCCCCCGCCTCGACGAGCGCCGTCACCGGGTCCGCCCGGTTCCGGTACCGCCACCGGAACCCCACGTCCTCCCCTTTCCACAAATCCTCGCAGATCGACAGCCCGACCCGCTCCCCCGCGACCTCGATCACCGCCGCCCGATCCCCGGGCGTGAAGTACCGGTCCTCGTCGAACACGTCGTACGTCGGGAGCAACCGCTTGTCGTAATAGTCCACGAACTGGCCATCACGGTACACGACCAGGCTGTTGGCCACCCCCGCGCCCGGGTCGCTCTTGTCCACGGGCAGAGGCGTCCCGATCACGAGTGTGAGCCCGTGCGACGCGGCCTCGCCGACCTGTTTCGCCGCGCGCGCGCACGCCTCGACGAACTCCCGCCGATAGATCAGATCGCGGGCCGGGTACCCGCACACGACCTGCTCGGGCGTGACGAGCAGATCCGCGCCCGCCGCCCGTGCCTCATCCGCCGCCCGCGCGATCAGGGCGGCGTTCCCATCCAGGTCACCGACGATCGGGTTCAACGGGGCCAGGGCGATCCGCATCGCGTGATCCTATTCGCGCGACCGCCTCCCACACCTCGGTGGGATGGGCGTCCCGCCCGTCATCTCCGGCCTTTACGCCTCCGACTCACCTTTGCCCACGCGCCGAAGCAGCAACCGATCCGCACGCAGCCATGCCACGCCGAACGCCCCGCCCGCGAGAAAGGCTAGCGACTCGGTCGCCGTCACGAACAGGACGATCAGCTTGAGTGGGTCCGCCCCGCCCGCGTCGGCGCCAACCGTAAGCGAGATCCCCAGTGCTGCGTACACGCCCACGGTCCCCCCCTCGCGCGTCCCGACCATGCCGAAGGGCGAGACCATCCCGATGATGAAGTACGTGACGGCGAAAACAAGCGCGTCGGGCCACCCCATCGTCACGCCCAGCACACCCGCCGCCACCACGAACCTCGCCGCCTGCACCGCGATGTCCGCCAGGCGCATCAGCGTCGCCGCGACCGTCGCCCACGGGTGCGCCAGCATCCCGAACCCCGCGTGCAGTCTCGCGAACGACTCGGTGCGCATGAACCGGCGCAGCGCCCCGATCGGGATCGGGTCGAGCATCGCGTGGATCCGCCTCATGCCCCGCTCGTGCGCGAAGAACCCGCTGACCAGCAGCAGCCCCGCCGTCACGACCGTGACCCCGCCCAGGGAGATCGCCCACCACCACGCGTCGACGCCCCCGCGGACGACGCTCGCCACGAACACCGGCCCGAGGCTCGTGATCACGATCGCCCCGACCGCGACGAACCACGCCCCGATCGTGAGCAGCGGCACGCCGTCGCGCCGGTTGTGGATCGCCACGCGGCAGATCAGCCCGACCTTGAAGGGCAGGTAGCTCAGCAGCGTCGAGATCGCGTTGGTCGCCTGCACATCCATGTGAGAGATCCGCCGCTCTGGCCAGAGCGTCACCCAGAACATGCTCCCGTTGAGCGCGAGCGTTGCCACCGACAGCCCGAGCAGCAGGGCGACCTCGCCCACGCTCGCGTCGCCCAGGCGCGAGATCAGCGCCCGGTTCTTCTCGCTGAACGCCTCGAGCACGACCCAGACCAGCACCCCCACCCCGCCCAGGAAGCCGAGGATCTGCACGCCGACCATCAGCGCTCGGCGTGACCCCGATCCCCCCGTGCGCTCGTCTGCGCGTTCGCTCATGGCGTCCCGATCCTGTAGAGCGCCGCCCGCGGACGCCCCCCGCCCCCGCCCCACACCTTCATCGCCCGCCCCAACGATCCGAGCCACGCCTCGATCGCCTCGGGCGTGACCCTCGGGTCGATCCACCCGCTCTGTGACAATCGTCCCAACTCGCCGAAGTCCACGAGCACGTGCGTCACGCCCCGGGCGCGCAGCGCCGCACTCCACGCCTCGGGATCATCGGGCGCCTGTTCGACCGCCTCGCCGAGGGGCCACGAGTCCCAGGTCGTGTTGTAGACGACCGGGCGGGCGAGGTAGAGGGGCGTCGAGGCGCCGAGCAGGGAGACCCTGGCATCCGGGGGGAGTTCCTGGTTGATGTAGGCAATCTCGTACTCATCGCCGAGGGCGGCATCGTACGTGTCGCCCCGGAGCAGCGTCGCGTCGCGGGGAAGGCGTACGTTCGGGCGTCCCTTCTGCTGCGAGGCGTAGATCACGAGCAGGGCCACGCTTTGCGCGCCGATCACGACGAGCCCCGCGACCAGCATCGGTCGCCCGGCGCGTCTCGTACGCACGCCCCCGATCGCGAGCCCGACCAGCGCCGCCCCCGGCAGGACCGCCGGGAGCAGGAAGCGAGACTGCAGGTGCGTGCCGAACATCCAGGCGACGACGACGCCGAGCAGCCCGAGCGTGAGCAACGCCGCGGGCCTGTGCGTGCGCCTATTGGCGAGCGCCACGCCCGCCGCCAGCAGCGCCGCCGGGAACAGCGCCAGCCACTGCGGGTTCATCGCCCCGCGCCAGCGTCTGACGTCCGCGGCGTCCGCCGCCGCCCCCGGATCCGTCCAGACCAGCAAACGCGCCCGCTCCAGCACCCCCCCCGAGAAGTGGTGGGCGCCCATGTACCGGTCGATCTGCTCGCCCGTCCAATCTGCCGAGCCGAAGATCCCCGCGAGTTGCGGGAAGACCGGGTTCCCGCCGTGAAGCCAGTTCCTCACGAGCCACGGCGCCAGCGCCAGCACCCCCGCAACGCACCCCGCCCCGACGAGCCGCCACCACACCCGCGTCGGCGCCATCCCGAGCAGGAGCGCGCCCACGATCGGCGTGAGCAGGATCAACGCCGTCGGCTTCGCCCCGCACGCGACGCCGACCAGCGCCCCCGCGAGCGTTCCGCGCCAGAGGGGCCTGATCCGGTCCTCGATCGCGACGAGCATCACGCCGGCGCCCAGCGCCGTCACGCCCATCTCGTTGTACGCCATCGACCCCACGACCACGACCCAGGGCGTGCTCAGTGTCAGCGCCCCCGCGAGTGACGCCGGCAGGCGCGTCCGCGCCCGCTCGACCCCGCCCGCCACCAGCGACCGGCGGACGAACGCCGCGACCAGGGACGCCGTGCACAGTGCGAGCCCGACATGCAGCATCTGTGCGCCGATCGCCCGCCACCCAGAGCCGGCGAGCAGTCCCCCCGACGCCCCCACGCCATCGGGCGCGAACGTCATCGCCCCGAGGAACGCGTACGCGCTCTCGACGTACGAGGGCAGGTACGAGTACACGTTGTGCGCGAAGGGCTCGACCCGCCCCGACGCCAGCCACTCCTGCGGGAGCTCCAGGTGGTACTCCAAAACGTCGTACCCGCCGAACTCCGAGTCCCAGAGCCACCCTGGCATCGAGGACGCCGCGACGAGCATCACCGCAACGGCGGGCAGCGCCGCCCACCACCCGCCGAGCGAGGGAAACGCCATGTCCTCCTTCGCCAGGCGCCTGGCCGTCGGCCAGAGCTGATGCGCAAGCAGCCCCAGCCCCCCCGCCACGAGCACGAGCGCCGGGATCGGCGCCAGCAACCCGAGCGCCCCGACCCCGTGGATCGCGCTGAGCATGATCCCCAGCCCGACGCCGAGCTGGATCGCCGCGGCTTCGTCTGATTCCCTGAACACCGGACGCGCGAGACGCCCATACCCCGCCCCCGCGAGGAGGATCGCCAGCGCCGCCGACCCGGAAAGCACCACGCTCGACAGCGTCACACCCACCGCCGTCAGCGGCCCGACGTCCTCGCCCCGCCCGAGCGATCCGACGACGGCGACGAGCCCGGCCAGCGCCAGCGCCGCCGCGATCGGCGTCCACGCGCCCCTGATCCCGCCCTGTCGCCCGTCCGAGTTACCCACGCGCGGAGTGTAATTGCGATCGGGCGCCCCGGCGTGTGCGCGCGAGGCGACCTCGCCCGGCCCGATCCGCCGCGAGACGTACAATCAGGACATGGACCTCCGCCCCGCGTCGCCAGGCGCCGACGCCGACATCGAGATCATCGAGCCCCTGTGCGCCGTCTTCCGGCGCGCCCTCAAGGGCGAGGGCCTCAAGTACACCCCCGAGCGGGCCCAGATCCTGGACATGATCATCCGGATCGACGGGCTCTTCGAGGCCGAGTCCCTCCTCGAACGCCTCAAGGACGACGGCTTCCGCGTCTCCAAGGCGACGGTCTACCGCACGATCAAGCTCCTCGAGGACGCCGGCATCATCCAGCGCGTCGTCTTCGACCGCGAGCAATCGCACTACCAGCTCGTCTACGGGCGTCGCCCGAACACCCTGCTCGTGCGCACGGACACGGGCGACGTGGAGGCGATCGACGTGCCCGAGCTTGTCGAGATCCGCGACCGGATCTGCCGAGAGCGCGGGCTGGAGCCTCATGGGACGAGGTTTCAGATCTTCGCGACGGCGAGCGACCTGGGCGGGCGCTGACCGTGGCGCCTCCCGCGCAGTCGCTGTGGGACGTGATCGGCGATGGGGTGGATGGGATCCCGGAACTCCGCACGCTGATCGCCGCGGGCGCGGACGTGAACGAAACCAGGGATCACGGCTACACACTCTTCATGTCCGCGGTTGGCGCGATCGAGCGAGATCGGCGGGTGCTCGAAGCGCTGATCGAGGCTGGCGCCGACCCGCATGCGGTATCCGAGTACGGGTACAACGCGTACCACGCGGCACTCGATGCGTTCTTTTCGCCCGCCAGCGCGGATGAGGCTCGTTCAATCCTCGGATATCTGCATGAACTGGGCGTCAACATCGAGCAGCGAAATCGCTCCGGGTACACGCCACTGGCATACGCGATCGATCGAGGGTGGGCGGTCGAGGTGGAGGTCATGTGCGAGCTCGGCGCCGACGTGAACGCGCTCGGGCCGTTTCGGTGGCATGAGAATGGTGAATGGAAACGCGTCAACGTTCCCCTCGTCTTCATCGCGATCGAATGGGGGGAGCGCCCCGAGGTCATGCTGGACGCCATGCTGGGCGCAGGCCTCAATCTCGACGTCCACGACAAGGATGGACGCACACCCTATGAATACGCCGTTTCGGCTCTGGAGGAGAAGCTGGCGAGTGGGCCATCGAGGGTCTCTGACCCCGAGGGCGCACGCATACTGGCGCGCGATCATGACGAGCGTGTTGCGACCCTTCGGCGTTGCGTCGAGTTGCTGTTCGACCACCGCTAGCGCAGCGCCACCCGCCTGAACCCCGCCCGCGTGCACGCGTCGTGCGCCCGTACCACGTCGTTGTAGGGGACATCCGACTCCGGTGCGATGATCACGAGGGGCTCGCCGCTCGTGTCCTCGGGGTCTCGCCCGGCCTGCTCTGGCTGGACGATGTCCTTGGCGACCTCCGCCGCCAGCGCATCCAGATCGTCCATCGTCAGGCCCTCGCGTCCGAACGCGTTGGCGAGCGTCACCCCGTCCACGACGCGCAGGTGCACGTTCAGGCGGACCTCGGGCAGCTCGAAGCGCCGATCGGGCGTGCGCCCGCCCGACGCGACCTCCTCGGGCGTCATGTTCGCCTTGAGGAACCACTCGGGCCCGAGGAACGCCGTCGAGGCCATGAAGAAGATCAGGATGACCATCACGACGTCCACCATCGGCGTCATGTTGGGCCCGAAGTGCAGCTCCCACTGGTTCAGCGCCCCGCGGCGGCGGTACGGGTGGGCCGCGCCCACCGTCTCGTGGTCCACGCCCTCGGCGCCGAGGCCGGCAAGGTCGGCGGTCGGCTCGTTCACGGCGCCCGCTCCGTCACCAACTCGATCTTGCGCACCCCCGCCTCTCGGCACGCCGCCAGCACCGGCTCGACCATCGAGTACGGCTTGTCACGCCCGGCGCGCAGCTCGACACGCGCCCCGGGCGCGCGCACGAGGCGCCCCTCCAGCACGCTCGAAAGCCGCTCGGTCTCCGTCTCCAGCCCGTCGACCAGCACGTTCGACGCGTCGATCACGCTCAGGGTGATCGGCGTCGCCGCCCGATCCAGCTCGCGCCCGCCTTTCGACGAGGGCAGTCGCCCCTCCCCCTGGCGCTCGAGCACGAGGTGCCCGACGATCAGGTAGAAGACGATCAGCACCATCACGACGTCGATCAGGGGCGTGACGTTGACCCGACCGATGTGACGGGACCCTCCCCCCACGAGCTGGAGGGCGGTCCGCTTCACGCCGCCTTCCCTGCCCCGTTCTCGTCGGCGCCGTTGCGCTCGGTGCTGCCCGCGCCCGAGGGCAGCAGTTCGACCAGACGCGCGCTCTCGACCATCGCCCGCGTGCAGATCCGGTCCACCACGCCCCGGTACAAGCCGAACACCAGGAGGCACGGGATCGCCAAGCACAGGCCCAACAGGGTGTGGAAGAGCGCCTTGGAGATGCCCAGCGACAAGTCAGTCGGCCCGGCCTGCCCGCCCGCGGCGCCCAGCGACGTGAACGCGATGATCATCCCCCACACCGTCCCCGCCAGCCCCACCAGCGGGCCCAGGTTCCCGATCACGTTCAAGAGCTCGATCTTGCGGAACCACTTGGCGCTCTGGTCGCTGGCGGCGAGTTCCGCCGCCTCGCGCATCGCCCCGCGCCCTCGTCCGGACTCGCGCATGGCGGCCCGGACGACCGACCCGACGAACGACTCGTCACGACGGACGAGCTGCCACGCGTCCTCGTACCGCCCGTGCTCGACCAGCTCGACCAGGCGTCTGGTCCGCTTGGGGGGCATGATGACCGAGGCGCGGACCTCGAAGATGTTGCGGATGATCGAGGCCATCGCCGCGATCGACCCCGCGATCAGCACCACCGTGAACAGGTCGAACGACTGGCGGAAGAGGGACCAGATGCCCAGGGAGTCGTCGAGGGCGGCGCCGGCGGCCTGGCCCGCGCTCGCGGCGGCAGGCGAGGCGGCGTCGTCCTGGCCCAGCGCACTCACCGCCGCCAGGGCCAGCACCCCGCCCCCCAGCAGCGCAATCCTCACCAGCGCCCGCCCGGGGCGCGTCCTGCTGCTCATCCGTGAGCCCTCCGCTCGCCGATCGCGTCGGCATCGGCCGACGCCTCGCCCCTCAGCTTACTCGCCTTGCTCCAGGTCGGCCTGGTCCGCGGGACGCGAGACCGCATAGCTCCCGCTCATCCAGCGATACAGATCCGCCATCCTCGCCTTTTCGTCGGCGAAAGGCCACGTCGGGCTGTCGGCGCTGACCGGGCGCCCCGTGATCGGGCAGGTCGTGTCCCGGCGCTCGCCGAGCGCGACTGCCTCGCCCAAGGCCGCCAGCGCGGGGCGATCGCGCCAGGCGTCGGGCGCCTCGATCGTGATCCGCCTGGAGGTCTCGCCCGTGGGCTCGAGCAGGAGCCTCGTGGCGCCCGCGATAGCGGACGCGATCCGAGAGCCCCACTCGACCAGCGTGATCGAGTCGGCGCCGACGAGGCGGTCCCACCCCAGCGCGTCCAGGTCGTCGGGGCCCGAGAGCCTGTACGCGTCGGCGTGCACGAGCGTCCGCCCCCCCGGGATCGGGTATTCGTTGACGACGACGAAGGTCGGGCTGGAGACGAGTCCCTCGTCCCCCCCGCGCGCGCCCCCGCGGGCGCGCACGAGCGTGGTCTTGCCCGCGCCCAGCTCGCCGTCGAGCAGGACGACGTCCCCGGGCGCGAGCACGCCCGCCAGATCCCTGGCCAGCGCCCGCGTGTCCTCGAGCGAGGCGACGTGTCTCTCGATCCGGATCACGACGAATCCTTGGGCGCGCGCCCACCCCGATCGAGCGTGGTGTCAGCGGTGTTCCCAGCCAAGGGCGGACGCATCGTGGGGGACGCCGTGGGGGTCGAGGATGACGGCGCCCGGGGACTCACCGGCTTTGGGCGCGCGCACGAGGCCGACGGGCCCGATCAGCTCGGGTTCGACGCCGACGAAGGGGGGCTGACCTCCGGCTTGGGGCGGGGAACAGATGAGCAGCTCGTAGTCCTCGCCCGCGCCCGCCGCGTGGCGCCAGTCTCGGCAGTGATGCGAGACGGGCAGCGCCGCCGCCTCGATCTCCAGCACGACGCCCGAGGCGACGCCGACGCGGGCGGCGTCCTTGCCCAGCCCGTCGGACAGGTCGATCATCGCGTGCGCACCGCCCCGCGCCGCCCGCTGCCCGTGTTCGAGTCGCGGCTCGAAAAGGGCGTGCCACCCCGACTCGAGCGAGCCTCCGACCTGCCCGGTGAGCCAGATCTGGTCGCCGACGCGCGCCCCTGACCGGAGCACCGGGGCGACACCTTCGGGCATCGCGCCGCCGATGGTGACGCTTAGGCTCAGGGGCCCGTCGCCGGTCGCGAGGTCGCCCCCGACGAGCGGGGCGCCCCAGTGACGCGCCCAGTGGCTCATCCGGTCGAACAGCTCGTCCGCCCAGCGGTACCCGCTGGGGAGCAACGCCGTCGCCAGCGCCCACGCCGGGACGCCCCCCATCGAGGCGATGTCGGAGACCGACCTCGCGACCGCCTTGCGGGCCATGAGGTCGATTGGCGCGTCGGCGTCGATGTGTCTGCCGACGACGAGTTGATCCACGGTCAGCAGGAGGAGACCGCCGCCCGGCGAGCGCACAACGGCGCAGTCATCCCCCGGCCCGACGACGACCGCGCCCCCCGTGACCCCCGCCAGGTCCGCGGATCGGGCCCTGATCCTGGCCAGCAACTCGTCCTCGCGCATTGGTCCGGTCACGCCACAGAGCGTAGCGGCGGTACGATTCACCTATGCCCACCTACGAGTACCGGTGCGAGGCCAGCGGCAAGACCATCGAGGTCGAGCACGCCATGAGCGAGCGCCTGACGAACTGGGGCGAGCTCTGCCGACGGGCCGGCATCAGCCCGGGCACGACGCCACCCGAGGCCCCGGTCGAGAAGCTGATCTCCCTGCCCTCGATCAAGGGCGCCAAGACGGACGGGCGATCGGGCGCCGGCCCCTGCGGGCCGTCGTGCGGGTGTCACCCGCATGGATGAGGGGGGAGACCCAACGGGGGGAGGGGCTTCCTTTGACATCGCCTTCGAGCTGACGGCGGAGGACATTGTCGGTCGTGTCGCGGCTTGGCTCGATGCTCCCCAAGGGGTCGAGTACATCGACGCCCAAGTCCTCGAGCACCAGCGCCATCTGTTCTCACGAGCGCTGCTGTACGGGTTGGCAACGGTCGGCGGGATCCTGCTGTTGGTCGACACGAGGGGAGGCGACATGACGCGGGGCACGCCCGAGACGCTGGCGTTCGCCCTCGTCGGCCTGGTGGTGGCGATCGGGGTCTACGTCTCGGGCAAGCTTGGGGCGGACGTCAAGCCCAAGATGCGGGCTGCCGCGATCAGCGCCGCGATACGCGGGATCGCGCCGGGCCACATCGGCCCGGTCCGTGTCCATTGCGATGCCGAGGGCGCGACGTGGGAGGACGCCCACGTGACGGCTCGGTACCCATGGCCGGCGTTCCGGAGCATCGAGCGACTCGAGGGGTTCGTGATCCTGACGGCGTTCAACGATCGGTGCTTCCTCTTGCCCGATCGGGTGTTCGCCTCGCAGGATGAACTGGGACGCTTTACCGAAGCCTGCATGGCGTGGAACGCGCAGGCCGGCGGCGTGGACCGCGCGATGGTGAAGCTTCTTGCGAGCACGCACCTGGCGTGCCCAGCGTGCGGCTATGGGCTCCGGGGTGTCAGCGAGGCTCGATGCCCCGAGTGCGGACGTCGGGTCGTCGAGAGCGACTTCGCGACGATCATCCCTCCCGCGCTTGTCAAGCGGCTCCTTCGCAAGCGACGGGACTAGGGGGACAACACAGCGCGCGGCTGCTCCGGGTCCACCAGTTCCGCCGCCCGCGTCACGTGGCGTTGGTTGGAGAGCCACCCACGCAGCGTGTAGATATCCGCCCGCCCGCGACGCCACGCGTCCAGGACGTACGCCCCAAGCTCCGGCGCCTCGTCGAGCGGGGGCGCCCGGTGCCAGCGAGCCGGGTCGTACACGACCACCGCGTTGTGCTCGCCGGCGTCGCCCCAGTTGATCACGATCGTCGTCGCGATCCAGCCGAGGTCACGGGTCGTGGGCGCGACGCCGGTATAGACCTCGTCGCGCCACTGGTGGCAGAGGCCCTTGTTGTTGGCGCCGAGCATGTGGACCGCGATGTTGCCCGTCCAGCCCGTGTGCCAGTGGGTGTCGGGGTCCTCGCGCAGGCGCTGGACCGTCGCCTCGAACGCCCGGGCGATCCCGCGGATCTCGGGGTCCTCCGCGCGGGCGGGGTCGATCGGGGGCGTCCTGGCGGCGCACCCCCACGCGAGGGGGATCGCCAGCAGCAGGAGCAGTCTCGACGCGCGGGGCACGTGCCGAGGGTACCCGACGCCTCTGCTCCGTCTCCACGGCGAAGGGTGCAGGACGCCGAGGCTGAGGCTCTGCGAAGCCTCGGGTCTCGATCCGGGATCAGGGCGGACGTGCAAGCAACCCGAGCGTTCGAGGACTCACGCTCGGCGTCAGATCGCGTGGCGCCTCCGACGCTCTACGCCCCCGCCTTCGCCTCGTCCAGCACGCGCTCGGCGTACCTGTTCATCGCGTCCCGCAACTGCTCGAAGCTCTCGAGCACGTACAGCACCGGCTGGTAGTGGTCGATCTCGAACTCGGTGTCGCAGACGCGTTCCAGGTCGAACGGGCGGCGTTCGATCTTGCCGCTGGTGTCGCTGGGCGCGAGGGTGACGCCCTTGGGCGCCTCGGGGGCGGTCAGGGCGTGCTCGGACTCGCCGTGGGAGGAGACCAGGCCCGAGCCGTAGATCTTCAGGCGCCCGTCCTCCTTGATGAGGCCGAACTCGACCGTGAACCAGAACAGGCGCCCGAGGCGCTCGATGTGATAGGGGTCGTTGGTGTGCAGGGCGGCCTGGCCGTAGGTCTGGAGGAAGTCGGCGAAGACCGCGTCGGCGTGGAGCGGGACGTGCCCGAAGACGTCGTGGAAGATGTCGGGCTCGGGGAGGTAGTCCATCTGCTCGCGCGGGCGGATGACGATGGTGGTCGGGAACTCGCGGGCCGCCAGGCAGGCGAAGAACGACTTGGCGGGCAGGTACCCCGGCACGCCGCGGCTCTGCCAGCCGGTCAGCGGGCGCAGGTATTCGTTGATCCCCTTGATGGTCTTGGAGGGGTCGTTGGGGTCGGTGTGCGTGCCGAAGAGGAGGGGGACGCGGTCGGGCACGAGGCGGATGGCCTTCAGGCCGCTGATGAAGGTGCGAGACGCCTGGCGCTCGAGCACCTCCCAGCGCTTCTCGTACATCTCCTTCCAGACCGCGTGGTTCTCCTCGGTGTACCGGTCGTAGTGCTGCGTGACGTAGAAGCCCTCGGTGTTGATCTGGTCGGCGGGCAGGTCGGCGGCGGCGTCGGCGGACGCCTGGGCCCGCTTGAACTCGTCGCCGTCGATGATGTTGTTGTAGTTGATGTCGCTGCGCATGGTCCGCCTCCTTGCCGCGGCTGGGTGTGAGGTGAGACCGGGTCCCCGCCCACGCCCCGATACCACATTATACGTTCCGTCCCCGGCGGGAGTTCGGGACTCGGTCGGGTCGCGGGTTCGCGGCGCCTCGTCACGAGAGGAGGCGTTCGAGGATCGCGAGCGCATCGTCCGCGTCGCGCGCGGGGCGGTCGAACTCCGCACGGACGACGCCGAAGGCGGCACGCACGTCGAAGCCGAACCGATCGGCCGCGACCGCGAGCGGGTCGGGGATGTCCAGGCCGCTCAGGCGGAGCGCCGCGCGACGCAGCGCGGCGCGGTCCTCATTGAGGCGGGCGAGCATCGCCCGCTCGCCCCGGGCGAGTTGGTTGGGCGCCATGACGTCCCGCCCCTCGAAGACCTCACCGGCGAGGCGACCCGAGACGATCGCGGCCCGAGCGAACGCCGGGGCGTCGTCGCCCGGGTGGGCGGCGGTGTGCCGATCGCACGCGGGGTCGGCGTCGGCGTCGGTCTCGTGGAGGTCGAGCAGGAGCTGGACCGAGGCGACGCCGGCGGCGGGTGTCTCCTCCTCGGGCACGTGCAGCACCACCTCGTGCGCGAGCAGCACGTCGCGCCCGACGCGGAGGATCAGCTCGCCCGTGGCGGGGTCGATGATGAACCGGCAGGGGTGGGCGACATCGTCACTGAGCAGCACGCCCTCGCGGTGACACCGGAGCACGCGTCGCGCCTGTTCGAGCGCCCGCGGCGGAGTGTCGGAGGGGAGGGGCGACACGTGACGATTCTCGCGGGATGGGGGCGGGAGGGCAATCGGGGATCGCCGATCGCACGAGGGGGAAAGGCCAAAAAGGGCACGGGGCCGGCTCCGAGCCGGCCCCGCGTTCAAGCGATGTCCAGGATTGCTTGTGTCGGACTATCCCGACCAGAGGGAGAGGCACGCGCCGCCTTAGCGGCGGGTGGCTCGCCTCCGCGCCTTCTTGCGGGGCGCCTTCTTGGCTCCGGCGGACGCGGTGGTCTTCCGGGCAGCCTTCTTGCGCCGCTTCTTGCGAGTGGTCTTCTTGGCGCCAGTCGCCTTCTTCTTGCGACGAGCCTTCTTGCGGGTCGCCTTCTTCGCGCCGGCCTTCCGGCGTGTCTTCTTACGGGTCGCCTTCTTGGCGGCGGCCTTTTTCCTTCTTTTCTTCGCCATGGTGATTGACTCCTCGGTTGGGTGTCGCGCGGTTCTTCGCGTCTCAGGACATCGCGTTCGTGCCCGTTGCTGCGTCCCTCATCGGCGTCTGTTCGCCCCACGCTTGAGCGAACCAGGCGGATCCTGCGCTGGACCACGCAGCTCTGATGCGCCACAACATACCTTCTCGGCGTTGTCAATGCATGCAAACGCGCGTTCGTCAACCCCGTCACACCCTTCCGCGAGCGCGCCGCACGCTGGCGCGCACCCCCGACCCGACGCGCGCGATCACCACCTCAATGTCGCCCGCCAGACATGCTCGACACCACGCGAGCACCAGCGCGCACACCACTCGACCCCCCGCGCAACCGACAGGCGCGTCCTTTGCGCTCGATCATGGACTTCTCGCAAGATCGTGCCAGATCCATGCCAGTTCGCGTGAGTTGGCGTCATGTTCGTGGTGTTGCAAACCGCCTCCACGACCCCCAAATCGGCGTTGAGCGGGGCGAATCGCACCTCGACGCGCCCGTGATCGACGTCCACGTCGAGTCCCTAGACTCGACGCTCGATGGGACATCCGGAGCGCGAGCCAATGACAAAACCAACGACCAGAACGCTCGCCTCGGGCGGGACCCTCATTGTGGAAAAAATTCCCGGGGTGCGCTCCGCGGGGGTCTGCTGGCTCGTGCCGATCGGGTCGGCGACCGATCCCGACGGCCGTCTGGGACGCGCCGCGATCCTCGAGGAGATGCTCATGCGGGGCGCGGGCGAGCTCGACTCGCGGGCCCAGGCGGACGCCTTCGACCGCCTCGGCGCCGGCCGCGGGGCCAGTGCGGGCACGACCCACATGCGGCTCTCGCTGACCTGCCTGGGCTCGGCCCTTCTCGAATCGCTCGCGCTGCTGGGGGACATGGCGCTGCGTCCGCGCCTGGGCGCCGACGCCCTCGGGCCGGCCAAGGACCTGGCGATCCAGGCGATCGAGTCGCTGGCGGACGATCCGCAGGAGCGGTGCGTGTACGCCGCGCGTGAACGTCACTACGACCCGCCCTTCAACCGCTCTGGCCTGGGCACGCGCGAGGGGATCGCGGCGGTCACGCGCGACGAGATCGCGGGCGCGTGGTCGGCGGCGAGCGCGCCCTCGGGCTGGATCGTCGCCGCCGCGGGCGATGTCGACGTCGATGCGATCGAGGTGGCGCTCAACGGAATGAGCGGGAAAACGAGTGATTCCGCGCCCGATTTCGCGCGTGCGAAGGGCGCCCCGCGCGGGTACGCGCACGAGGAGGACGACTCCAACCAGGTCCAGATCGTCGTCGTCCACGACGCCCCGCTCGAGACGCACGAGGACTCGGTCCTCGAGCGCGTCGTCGTCAGCGTGCTCGCGGGCGGCATGTCGGGGCGCCTCTTCACCGAGGTCCGCGAGAAGCGCGGGCTCTGCTACACCGTGAGCGCGAGCTACCGCGCGGACAAGGAGTTCGCGGGCGTCTCGGCCTATGTGGGCACGACCCCCGAGCGGGCCCAGGAGTCGCTCGACGTCCTGCTCGCCGAGCTTGAGCGGATCCGCGGGGGCGTCGAGCCCGACGAGTTCCAGAGGGCGATCGTGGGGATGAAGTCCCGCCTGGTCTTCGCGGGCGAGTCCACCTCCGCCCGGGCCGGGGCGCTGTGCGGGGACCAGCGCGTCCGCGGGCGCCCGAGATCGCTCGACGAGCGGACCGCGGAGATCGACGGCGTGACCCTCGAGCGGGTGAACGCGTACCTGGCCCGGCGCGACCCGGGGCGCCTGACGATCCAGACGCTGGGCCCGTCGGCGTTGACGCCGCCCGAGGGGATGTGAGACGCCGCCAGCGACGCCCCGTCCCGTCGCGTGCTACCCTCCCGCCCCATGCCGACCACCCGTGCCAAGGCGACGCCGGTTCGAGTGGAAGTGCCCGAAACTCCGAAGAAAGTTCCCATGTCGATGACCAGCACAGATCGTGCGATCGCGATCGAGGACTCGGCCCTGGCGGGCACCGCCTCGCATGAGTTCCTCGCCGACCTCTACACCGGGCTCGGCTCGCACCGCAACGACTTCCGCAACCTGAACCTCTACAGGCTGATCGGGTCGCTCGTGACCGGGACGAGCGTCCTGGACATCGGGTGCGGCGGGGGCGCCCTGCTCACCATCCTCAAGAGGAGGGGGCACCCGGCCTTCGGCCTCGAGCCCAACGAGGCCCTGGTCAAGGCCGCCACCGAGCGCGATCCCGACCTGCGCATCTTCGTCGGCACCGGCGAGGACGTCGACCAGCTCGGGCGCCAGTTCGCCTCCATCACCATTATCGACGTCCTCGAGCACATCGAGGACGACATGGGCCAGCTCGCCAAGATCCGCAACGCCCTCGAGCCCGGGGGCCAGCTCGTCGTCCTCGTCCCCGCCTGCCAGGCCCTCTACGGCAAGCGCGACGAGCGCAACGGGCACTACCGGCGCTACTCCCGACGCGAACTGGTCGACAAGGTCCGTCGCTCGGGCTTCCACATCGACTCGGCCCGTCACTGGAACGCCCTGGGCTTCCTCCCCTACTGGTTCAGCGAGCGGGTCCTGCGGCGCGAGCTCAACGGCGACATCCGCACCGACAAGGCCAAGAGCCTCCCCAAACGCCTCGTCATCCGGGCCCTCCACGCCTGGTACCGCAAGGTCGAGAACAACTTCGACATGCGCTTCGGCCTGAGCGTCATCGTCACCGCCACCAAGGGCGAGTGACCGAGCCCTCCACACCCGATCAGGCGTCGAGAGCCAGGGGCTAGACTCCGCCCCATGCCCGCCCCCGCCACGCGCCGACTCTGGCAGTATCTCCTGCTCGGCGCCCTGCTCCTGGTCCTCACGCTCGGGCTGGTCTACCCGATCATCCTGACTGTCCGGGGCGGGCTCGCCCAGGACCCGGCCTCGGGCAAGGGCTTCACCCTCGACCACCTCCGCCTCGTCTTCGCCGACCCCCTGCAGGTCCAGTCCCTCCTCAACGCGATCAAGATCGCGACGATCACCACCATCCTCGCGATCGTCATCGCTCTGCCCCTGGCCCTGCTCGCCTCGCGCCACAAGTTCCCGGGCAAGGGCCTGTTCAGCTCGGCGATCCTCGTGCCCCTGATCCTGCCCCCCTTCGTCGGGGCCATCGGGTTCAAGATGCTGCTCGGGCGCCAGGGCGCGGTCAACGCGATCCTCGGAACGCACATCGACTTCTTCGGCGGGGACATCCCGCTGCTGGGCGACCCGACATGGTGGGTCCACGTGGACCTCCGCCTCCTGCTCATCGCCCTGGTCGAAGCCCTGCACCTCTACCCGATCATCTATCTCAACGCGATCGCCTCGCTGGCGAACCTGGACCCCGCCCTCGACGAGTCGGCCGAGAACCTGGGCGCTGGGCCTTGGCGGCGGTTCTTCCGGATCACCCTCCCCCTGATCCGCCCGGGCCTGTTCGCGGGCGGGACGATCGTCTTCATCTGGAGCTTCACGGAGCTCGGCACGCCCCTGATGTTCGACTACAAGCAGGCGACCCCCGTCCAGATCTTCGAGAAGCTCAAGGAGGTCGAATCGTCCGCCGAGCCCTACGCCCTCACCCTCGTCCTGCTCGTCTCGGCGGTCATTGCCTACGTCCTGGGCAAGAGCGTCTTCGGGCGGCGCGGGCACGCGATGTATTCGAAGGCCTCGCGGGCCGCGGCCGAGACCACGCTCCGGGGCCCCCTCGCCTGGCTCGCGACCGGCGCCTTCGCCCTCGTGACGCTGCTCGCCCTGACCCCCCACATCGGCGTGATCCTGACGAGCGTCGCCGAGCCCGGGAGTTGGTACCGCTCGGTCCTCCCCCGGGGCTTCACGGGCAATCACTACGTCGAGGCGCTGACCTCACAGACCGCCTTCACCTCGATCCAGAACTCGCTGGTGCTGTCGCTGTGCGCGGTCGTGCTCTCGGCCTCGATCGGCATCCTCGTCGCCTACGTCATTGTGCGGACCACGCTCAAGGGGCGGGCCCTGCTCGACACGATGTGCATGATGCCATTGGCGGTCCCGGGCCTCGTGATGGCCTTCGGGTACGTCGCCGTCACGCTGACCTGGCCCTTCCAGGGCCCGCTTCACCTCTTCGGCTTCGAGATCCCGCCCTTCCTCGACGGGACGATCCTGGACCTCGACGTCGTCGGCGAGACCCCCAACCCCTTCCCCCTGCTCATCCTCGCCTACTCGATCCGGCGCCTGCCCTACATCGTCCGCTCGACGGTCGCGGGGCTCGAGCAGACCTCGGGCGAGCTCGAGGAGGCGGCGGTGAACCTCGGCGCCAACCGCGTGCTGGCGGTGCGCAAGGTCATCATCCCCCTGATCATGGCGAACATCATCGCCGGCGCCCTGCTGGTCTTCAGCTTCTCGATGCTCGAGGTCTCGGACTCGCTCCTGCTGGCCCAGCAGGAGAAGCACTACCCGATCACCAAGGCGATCTTCGAGTTCATGAACCGCCTGGGCGACGGGCCCTACATCGCCAGCGCCATGGGCGTCTGGGGCATGGGCCTGCTGACCCTCACGCTCGTCGGCGCCTCCATGATGCTCGGCAAGAAGCTCGGGTCGATCTTCAGGGTGTGATCTCCTCGTCCTCGGTGGGATGGGCGTCCCGCCCGTCTCTCCTGTTCACTGCTTGCTTCTTTGACTGGCGTGCGATCTCCTACGATCCACCATGCCTACGCGGCGGAATCAGAACCCCTCCATGCGCACCAGCTCGTCGCCCACCATCGGCCTGACGATGGGCGACCCCGGCGGCATCGGGCCCGAGGTTCTCGTCGCCGCCCTCGCCGCCCGCCCGCGCGACGAGGCGCCCCGGTACGTCATCTATGCCTCTGGCGGCGCGATGCACGAGGCGAGCGACACGCTCGGCGTCGAGCCCTTCTGGTGGCGCCTCGAGGCCGGCTCGTCGCTCCGCGACGTCGCGACCTCGCACAGGTTCGTGCTGCTCGATTATGACGGGGCGTTCCCGCCCCCCTCGGTCCCCGCGCGCGCCCCCACGCCCCAGGGCGGGGCCCTCTCGCTCCAGCTCGTCGAGGACGCGATCGCGGACGCCTCGCGCCCCGCCGGCGACCCCGCGCGGATCGACGCGATCGTCACCGGCCCGATCTCCAAGCAGGCCTGGTCGCTCTCTGGCAAGGGGCGCTGGCCCGGGCACACCGAGCTGCTCGCCGCCCGCTTCGGCGCCAAGCGCGTCGGCATGATGTTCGTCGGGCCACGCCTCAAGGTCGTGCTCGCGACGGCGCACGTCCCGCTGATGGACGTCCGCAACGTGCTCACGATCGGGCGGGTGTTCGACGCGATCGACATGGGCGCCGAGGCGTGCCGGGCGCTGGGCATCGCCCGCCCGCGGATCGCCGTCTGTGGCCTCAACCCGCACGCGGGTGAGGGAGGCCTCCTGGGCGACGAGGAGACGCGTCTGATCGAGCCCGCGATCGAGCACGCCGTCCGCACGGGGATCGACGCCTCGGGCCCGTTCCCGGCGGACACGATCTTCAACGCGGCCGTCGGGGGAGGGCGCTACGACCTCGTCGTCGCGATGTACCACGACCAGGGGCTGATCCCGGTGAAACTCCTCGCCCGCGACGAGTCGGTGAACGTGACGCTGGGCCTGCCGATCGCGCGGACGAGCCCGGACCACGGGACGGCGTTCGACATCGCGGGTCGAGGCGTCGCCGACCCGGGGAGCACGATCGCGGCGATCGACCTGGCGGTCCGCATGGCGACCTCGAGCGCCGCGACGAGTCACGCGCGAGGCGCCTGAGACGCACGTTCGGGCGCCGCAGGTTGTCTCGTCAGGGCGCCCGGTGCCCTGAGCACGGCTTGCCCTTTCGGGACAAGCCGTGGCATCCCACGTGGGCCCGCGCCGCCCGCCCGCCAAGAATGCCCGCCGCGAGGCCCCCGCGGCAACTCTGACAGGACTGGGGCGTACACCGGACCATCCCCCGCCCCGGGGGTTCCCATGGCACAGCGCGAGCACGACATCCCGGAGCTGCCCAAGGGCGCTGGCGACCCCGTGCGCCATCCCCTCGTCGAGATGCTCGTCATCGGCGCCCCGACCGTCGTCACCATGACCAGCTACACGGTCATGCAGTTCGTCGACGGCATGATGGTCGCGCACATCCAGCCCCCGAACCCCGCGTACGTCGCCGCCCAGGGCAACGGGGGGATGTTCGTCTGGCTCGCCATGGCCGCCTGCCTCGGCCTGCTCTCGCTCATCAACTCCTTCGTGAGCCAGAACCTGGGCGCGGGCACGCCCGAGAAGGGGGCGGCCTACGCCTGGAACGGGATCTGGCTCGCGGCGTGCGCCTCGATCCTGTTCATCCCCTACGCCCTGCTCATGGGCCCGATCTTCAAGGCGATCCACCCCGCCCCCGAGCAGGCGGACCTCGTGCGCATGGAGCTGTCCTACGCGCACGTGCTGATCGCGGGCGCGTTCCTGACCCTCGCCAGCCGCGGCCTGGCCAACTACTTCTTCGGGATGCACAAGCCTGGCGTCGTGATGGTCGCGGTGTTGTTGGGCAACGTGGTGAACGTCTTCGCCAACGCGGTCCTGATCTTCGGCGCCGCGGGCGCCCCCGAGGGCACACCTTTCCGTGAGTTCTTCCGCTCGATCGCCCAGTCGCTGGGCGTGGACGCGATGGGTGTGACGGGCGCCGCCCTGGGGACCGTGATCGGCACCGCCTTCGAGCTGGTCATCCCCTTCTGTGTCTTCCTGGGCCCCCGCTGGAACACGAAGTATCACACCCGAGCCGCCTGGCGCCCGGCATCCAAGCCCCTCAAGGACCTGCTGCGCGTCGGCTGGCCCGCGGGGCTGATGATGGGCAACGAGCTGGTCTGCTGGGGGATGCTGATGGCGTGGCTCGTGCCGATGGGGGGCGAGGCGGCGGGCGAGGACCCGGTCGTCCACAACGCCGCCGGCTGGATCGCCCTGCGATACATGCACGTCGCGTTCATGCCCGCGATCGGGCTCTCGATCGCGGTGTCGGCGATGGTGGGGCGGGCGATGGGGATGGGGCGCCCGGACCTGGCCGCGGCCCGCGCGTGGCTCGGGCTCAAGGTCACGCTCACGTACATGGGTGTCTGCGCCCTCGCCTTTGTGATCTTCCGCGGGGACATGATCTCCGTCTTCGTCCCCAGTGACATGAGCCCTGAGGCACGGGACGCGGTCCTGCGCGTGGGCTCGTCGATCATGATCGCCGCCGCGGTCTTTCAGCTCTTCGACGCCTGCGCCATCACCATGTCCGCCTCCCTGCGAGGGGCGGGGGACACCGTCTGGCCCGGGATCGCGACGATCGTCCTCTCCTGGTCGCTCATCGTGGGGGGCGGGCTGCTCATGATCCAGGTCGCGCCGGGCCTGGGCTCGCTCGGCCCGTGGACCGGGGCGGCGTCGTACATCGTCGTCCTGGGCATCGTCCTGCTCGCCCGCTTCATGCAGGGCAAATGGCGGTCGATCCGCCTGGCCGGGCCGGCCCGCGAGGGCGAGGGGCCCGTGACGACGGCGTACAGCGTCGAGGGCTCCGAGGAGGCGCTGGCGGGCGTCACCCCCGGCTCGGCCTGAGCCGATCGCCCGATCCGCCTAGAATCCCCCTCGAAACCCCGTCTCGGCGGGGAGGGTCCCCCCAAAGCCTCAGGAGCCACGAACCGCATGGCCAACGACCCGATGGACATGGTGATCGGAGCCGCCGCCGCCGGCGACACCGCCGCCGCCACCAAGAAGTACGAAGCCGCCAAGAAGCTCGAAGCGGAGGGCGACCGCCCGGCGGCGATCGCCGAGCTTCGCACGGCGGTCTCGTCCGACCCGACGCACGCCGACGCCCTCTTCCTGCTGGCCTATCTGCTCGACCTGTCGGGCGAGGAGGACGAGGCGCTGGCGCTGTACGAGCGCGTGGTGGACAACCCGCCGGCGCCGATCAACGCGTTGCTCAACCTTGCGGTCATCTACGAGGACCGGGGCGAGTACGCCCGGGCGGAGCGGAGCCTGCGTCAGATCCTCGAGACGAACCCGAACCACGGGCGGGCCCGCCTGTTCCTGCGCGACGTGCAGGCCAGCCGCACGATGGTCATCGAGGAGGACAACGAGCGCGACCTGCTGAAGCGCAAGGCGCTGCTCGACACGCCGGTGACGGACTTCGAGCTCTCCGTGCGGGCGCGGACCTGCCTCAAGAAGATGAACATCCGCACGCTCGGGGACCTCTTGCGGATCACCGAGGCGGAGCTGATGAGCTACCGCAACTTCGGCGAGAGCTCGCTGGACGAGATCAAGCGGATGCTTTCGCAGAAGGGTCTGAAGCTGGGCCAGGGCCAGGAGGACGCCCGCCGCGCCGCCAAGAGCCAGATGCTCGAGAAGTTCCGGGGCTCGGGCAAGGAGGGGATGCTCAACAAGCCGGTGAGCGATCTGCAGCTCTCGGTCCGGGCGCGCAAGGCATTGCAGCTCTTGAACATCCAGTCGCTGGGCGACCTGTGCTCGCACACCGAGGCGGAGCTGATGGGCGTCAAGAACTTCGGCGCCACCTCGCTCACCGAGGTCAAGGAGCGCCTGGCCGAGATCGGCCTCGAGCTCCGCACCCTCGACGAGGACGAGCCCGTCATCGAGTAAGCGCCCCCTCAACGCGACGATCACCACAGGCCCCGACATCGGGGCCTGTTTTTACGTCGGCGTCAGGACGCGGCGTCCTCCGGCGCGTCGTCCTCGGACGTCGCCCCGCGCACGACGTTCTCGTCGCGGGAGCCCGACTTGTGGAAGCTCTTGCGCGCGCCCGCGTAGTCGCCCGGCGAGACACGCAGGTCCGGCTCGATCCCTTTCTGGTGCTGGGCGTGCAAGTGCTTGAGGAACGGCACGCACCACTGGCACCCCGTCCCCGCCCCCAGGCACTCGGAGATCAACGACGCCACCGGCGGGTCCTCACGGTTGAGGTACGTCCGGATCTTGCGCAGCGAGACGTGAAAGCACAGGCAGACTTCGTCGTCGGGATTCATGGGAGGTCTCTGGAATGGACGCCGTACACTTGAGTCTATGGGGGATCCCGCGCCGACCGAACGACCTCCGAAAGACGCCCCAGCCCGGGGCGCCCGGCGCTGCGCCCACATCGGCGCCGCGATCTCGGGGCTTGCCCTGGCGCTCGTCATCGCCTCGATCACGCTCTATTTCGTGGGCGAGCGGACCCGGGAGGCGCCCAAGCTCCAGGTGACGGTCAACGGCGAGCCATCGACCACCAAGGAGGCGCTCGCCAAGGCCGGCTCCGCCCTGCTCGAGAAGCTCCGAGGGGGTGAGGACGAGCCCGCTGACGGGGAGGCGAGCGGGGAGCGGGTCGTCACCGAGTTCCGTTACGACTCGAAGGAGCCCGCGGCGCACCGATACGCGAAGTGGGCGATCTGGGCGGGGGTGTCGCTCGCGCTGTGCGGGTCCGTGTTCGGCGTGATCGCCTGGGCGCGGCGCGTCCGGGGCGTGTGGACCTACCTGGCGATCTGGCCGTTCTTCGCCGTGATCATCCTGGTCCAACTCCTGTCGGGCGTCGCGGCCTGAGCGCGGGGTGTGCGCGCACGGGTTGATCGGGGAGCCTCCCGGCGGGTACGCTTTGGGCTGATGGCCGCCATCGTCCTCTAGAACCGACCGCGTGGATCACCGTCGCTGCTGGCGCCGACGCATACGCTGATTTCAACAACTACGCGGATCTGCTGCAGAACCAGTTGCGGGACTGCTGCCGAGACCTTCAGGTGCGTGCTTCGGAGCCGTGATGTCCACTCTGCCCGATGAACAACGCCATCTGAGCATCTTGTATCGCATGCATGTGATGCGCGTCATCCGTACTGCTTGGTTCTTCTTCCTTCAAGTCATCATGCTCCGGTCGTGGTACTGGGAATGTTGCCGGGCTCTGGGAGACCCGACGCGGCAAGACCCGATCCTGCTCAATGCCTCGCTCTCCGGGTCCGAAGACGTCGGCAGTGACTCGGCGTCCGGGGAGCCGTTCGACTTGAGCGACCACCCGATGACCGTTCACCGGGCTGTCGGCGGCACTCTGCTCGGAGGTGTGTGTCTTGCTATCGTATACATCGCGTATCGAGAGATCCGCGACGGGCGCATCAGCGGCATGATGGTGTTTGGCATCGTTGTCGGACTGCTCGGCGTGCTCTTGGCTTCATGGTTGCTTCGTCCCTTCCGGTTATCCTCGGCAATGGTCTATCCCGGGCGTCTCGAGATTTTCTCCGTCCTGGGGTCACGCGTCTATCTTGCATCAAAGGACCGCGTCTGCGTATATGCGTGGCCGCCGACTCATCTGTATGCATCGACGACCGTCATCGTGCTGGGTGAAACAGATGGCAAGCGCGCCATCGTGTTCACCGATCACGACCATGCGGCACGGTTTCTCCGGATGTGGGCCATGCGGACCGACAATGGGCTCCGAGACCTTCAAACCGAGCCGCGAGCGTGAGCTCGCGAGCACTCCGCCCGGAATCTCGCGAGCTCACGCTCGCGGCTGGGACAGGCGATCAAGGATGTCCAGCACCCCCTCGACCTCCTCGTGGGGCGAGACGTAGTCCGCGTGCGGCTTGAGTTCGTCGGCGGCGTTCGCGGGGCACGCGAACCAGGCCACCCGCTCGCGGATGGCCATGTCGCCCATGGTGTCGCCGATGCCGGCCAGGCGCTCGCGGACGAGCCCGGTCCGGTCGAGCAGGCGATCGATGCCACTGGCCTTGGAGACGAACTCCAGCTCGACGTTCACGCACGTCCAGGTCATGCTCGCGCGCAGGGGCCATCGCTCGTCGTTGATCCGCGTCCAGACGGCGGGCATCACGACGCTCTCGAGGTATTCAGGCCCGCGCTCGTGGAAGATCGTCACCGCCGCCGACTTGCCCGCCTCCAGGAACGACCCCTCGAACTGTGCCGTCGCCCACGCCCCGACCTCTCGAACCAGCTCCAAGTGCTCACGCGTGACGCGCGGATCCATCTCCCAGAGGTAGGGGTCCATCGTCAGGAGCCACACGCCCCCCTCGCACACGATCGGCAGGTCGAACGCCCCGACCGCCCTGGCCATCGCCTCCGCGAACGGGAGCGGTCGCCCGGTGCACAGCGTGAGCAACGGCGTGTCGCCCCGCTCCCGCGCCCGTCGGTTGTGCTCGCTCACCCGGGCGAGCAGGCCCGTCTGCATCGGGCGGGGCAGCTCGGGCGAGAGGCAGCCGTCGATGTCGCAGACGATCGCGTCGAATCGGGGATGGCTCGTGCGTGGGGCGCCCATGAGGCTCCTTCTCGCCCGCACGCCGTCGGCGGGGCCGTATCCTTGCGCGCTCCCGCCCGCCGGGACGTCGCGGCTCACGCTCGAAGGGGCCTCTCTCCCCCATGATCGTCATCTACTCGCTGGCCATCTTCGTCGCCGCCGCCCTGCTCTTCGCGGTGCAGCCGATGACCGCCAAGGGGCTGCTCCCCCTGCTCGGGGGCTCTCCCTCGGTCTGGACGACCTGCATGCTCTTCTTCCAGGGCGTGCTGCTCGCCGGGTACGCCTACGCGCACCTCGTCACGACGCGCCTCGGGCGCCTGGGCCAGCTCGGGGTGCATCTGCCCGTGGTCCTCCTGGGACTGGCGGCGGGCTGGTGGGCCCTGGGCCTGCGCGCCCAGCCGCCCCGCGAGGACTCGCCGATCCCCTGGCTGCTGATGACGCTCGCGCTGATGGTCGGCCCCGCGTTCTTCGCGCTCTCGTCGGCCGGCCCCCTGCTCCAGCGCTGGTTCAGCGCGACCGGGCACAAGCGGGCAAACGACCCGTACTTCCTGTACGCCGCCAGCAACGCCGGCTCCATGCTCGGGCTGCTCAGCTATCCGTTCCTGATCGAGCCCGCGATGGCGCTGGGCGAGCAACGACGGGCGTGGCTCGGGGGATTCGTGCTGTTCGTCCTCCTCGTCGGCGTGTGCGGCGTGCTGATGGCGAGGAAACGATCGGGCGCTCCCGAGCCCGCGCGCGAGCCCAACCCCGTCCCCGTTCCGCCACCCGAAGACGTCCGCGAGCGCGGTCGGAGCAAGACGCTCGAGCGTCTCGCCTGGATCGCCCTCGCCTTCATCCCCTCGAGCCTCCTGCTGGGCGTCACGACGTACATCTCCACCGACGTCGCCGCCATCCCGCTGCTCTGGGTGCTCCCGCTTGCCCTCTACCTGCTCTCGTTCATCATCGCGTTCGGTGGTCGGGCCGATCGCCTCATCAGGTGGCTCCGCTACCCCGCGGCGGTGGCGATCGTCGTCGCCGCCCTCATCGTGCTGTTCTACGTCGAGGGCGTGGTCGTGCTGTCGATCGGGCTGCACCTGACCGCGTTCACGCTCGCCGCCACGTTCTGCCACGCGAGCCTGGCCGCCAGACGCCCGCGCGTCGAGCGCCTGACCGAGTTCTACCTGCTGCTCTCGGTCGGGGGCGCGCTCGGCGGGGTCTTCAACGCCATCGTCGCGACCGCGCTCTTCCCCGATGCGTGGGAGTACCCGATCGCGTTGATCCTCGCCGCCGCCGCCCTGCCCTGGGCGGGCGGCGTCACCGGGCTCGCCCGACCGCGGGGTGGGATCCGCTGGTCGAGCGTCGTGCGGTTCGCGCCACCCGTCGTCCTGACCGTCTACATGGTGTTGGCGGTGACCTTCTACACGACGTTGGACGCCTCGGCCAAGCCGACGGCGTTGCTCGTGCTCGTCGTCGTGCCCGCCGTCATCGCGCTGACCGCGTCGCGCGACGGGCTCTCGCTCGCCCTCTGCCTGCTCGCCATCGCCGGCGTCCGCGTCACGCGCCAGCTCACCGATCCCAACCTCCTTCTCATGGACCGCACGTTCTTCGGCGTTCACCGCGTCGTCATGGGCGAGGAGGAGGTCATCCTCCGCGACGACAACACCGGTTTCGAGGTCGTCTACCCCGTCTACTCCCTCTATCACGGCTCCACACGTCACGGCGACCAGATCCAGGGCCACCCCGAGCTCTCCAGAATCCCGTCCACCTACTTCCACCCGACCGGACCTCTCGGCGACATCTTCGGCGCGCTGCAAGAGCGCGAGGGTCCCCGGCGCATCGGCATCCTGGGTCTGGGCGCCGGCTCCATGGCCGCCTACGGGCGACCGGGCGACCACATCACGTACTTCGAGATCGACCCGCTCGTCGTCCACATCGCGCGTGACTCGGGGCGCTTCACGTACCTGCGCGACACCCCGGCGCGTGTGGACATCGAGTTGGGCGACGGGCGACTGCGTCTGGCCGAGCACCCGGACGGCGAGTTCGACCTCCTGATCTTCGACGCCTTCTCGGGCGACGCCGTCCCGGTCCACCTCGTCTCGGTCGAGGCGATCGCGCTGTACCGGGCGAAGGTCAAGCCGGGCGGCCTGGTGGTGATGAACATCTCGAATCGGCGTCTGAACCTGGCGCCGATCGTGGCCAACGCGTGCGCTCGTCTGGGACTCGCGGGCGCGCTCCGCGACGACCAGGTGGTCACGGACCTTCAAGCCGCCGAGGGCAAGCTGCCCTCGTCCTGGACCGTCCTGGCTGGGGCCGAAGAAGACCTGGCGCCGATCGCGGCCCGCTCGCCCGGGTGGTGGCGCCTCGAGCCCGTCCCCGACAAGCCGACCTGGACCGACGAGTTCTCCAGCATCACGGACGTGATGATCTGGAGGCGGTAGGTGTCGGGCGTTGTTTCCCCGCGCCCCGCTATCCTCCGCCCATGCCCCGCCTTGACTACCAGACCGCCGGCGAGTCCCACGGCCCGGCCCTGATCACCACAATCACGGGCCTGCCCGCGGGTCTGGAGCTGGACATCGAGCTCATCAACTCGGAGCTGCGCCGCCGCCAGGGCGGGTACGGCAGGGGCGGCAGGCAGAAGATCGAGACCGACTCGGTCGAGTTCCTGTGCGGCGTGCGCCGCGGGCACACGATCGGCTCGCCGCTGGTCCTGAAGATCGCCAACCGAGACTCGCGCCTCGACAACCTCCAGAAGACCCCGCCCGTGTACCGCCCGCGCCCCGGGCACGCGGACTTGGCCGGGTCGATCAAGTGGCTGACGACCGACTGCCGTGAGACGCTCGAACGGGCGAGCGCGCGGGAGACGGCCAGCCGCACCGCCGCCGGCGCCGTCGCCCGCTGCCTGCTGCGTCATCTGGGAATCGAGACTTTCGGCTTCACCCGCCAGATCGGGACTGCGCGCACGGACGTCGCCGTCCACGAGGAGAACTGGCAGGAGATCAAGAGGCTCCGCGACGAGTCAGACACGTACTGCCCCGACGCTGACGTGACCGAGGCCCAGCGCCAGATCATCCGCCAAGCGAAGATCGACAAGGACACCGCGGGCGGCCTGCTCGAGACGCACGTCTTCGGCCTGCCCCCCGGCGTCGGCTCGTGCATGGACTGGACCACCAAGCTCGACGCCCGCATCGCCTACGCCGTCATGGGCATCCAGGCCTTCAAGGCCGTCGAGATCGGCCTGGGCACGGGCGTCGCCTCGCTCCCCGGCTCCGAGGTCCACGACCCGATCTACTTCGACAGCTCGAAGATGAATGAGCCATGCCTGGGCTTCACGCGCCCGACCAACAACGCCGGCGGCACCGAGGGCGGCATGTCCAACGGCATGCCCATCGTCGTCAAGGGCACGATGAAGCCCATCTCCACACTCCTCCGCGGCCTGCCCAGCGTGAACCTGAACACGAAGCAGCCCGAGCACTCCGACTACGAGCGCTCCGACGTCTGTGCCGTCTCCGCCGCCGGAGTCGTGATGGAGCACGTCGTCGCCTTCGAGGTGGCCCGATGCCTCTTCGACAAGCTGGGGGGCGACTCGATGACCGAGCTCGAATCCAACTGGCTCAACTATCTGAAGCTCGCCCGGTCGCTGCCCCTGGATCCGCCGGAGCAGACGATCGCCTGAGAAGGCGTTTGTTTGGGTGTCGGCAAGGTCGGCAGAATCGATGCAGAAGGACCCGGCCCCCCGCCGATAGTCCCTGTGGAGGCGGGTGCTTGCGCGCCTGGGGAGGCGGCGCAAGACCCCCACCGGACAAGCTGTGGAGAGCCTGTCGAGTGCCGGGGGAGCCCGGGCACGGCTCGTAGACTCGCGCGGCTCAAGGAGCGACCAACGCGCGGCCGGCGCCGCGCCGCAGAACGTCCGTACGCATGGAACAGGAGGCAGGCAGGATGTCCACCCCGAAGCGCGGCTTCTCAGTCAAGACCTTCCTCGCCGATGGCGAGGCCGAGGGTCTCCAGATCATCGAGCATTCCCAGTGGATCGGGCGGGGCGTCGTCATCCCCCGCACCAAGTTCGCCCAGCACGCCCACCGGGCGGAGCTCGACGGCGCGGGCATCTACATCCTCGTCGGTCGCTCGCCCTCGACGGGCGTCGAGCGGATCTACGTGGGCCAGACCGCGCACCTGCGCGACAAGGCCGAGGAGCTCCGTCACAAGAGCTTCTGGAACAAGCTCATCGCCCTGAACGCGGACGGCCAGCGTCTGCACCGCGGGCACGCCGAGTACATCGAGGCGCGCCTCATCAAGCTCGCGCGTGAGCTCAAGACCTGCGAGGTGGACAACCCCGAGGTCCCGCGCATGCCCGCGCTCTCCGAGCCGGACATGGCCGACGCCGACTACTTCTGCGACCAGCTCACGCTCATCATGCCGGTCCTCGGCGTGAACGCCTTCAAGGCGCCCCCGGCGATGAACGCCCAGCCCGAGCTGCGCCTGTCCGGCAAGGGCGTCGTCGCCAACGGGTACTCGGTCGGCGGGCAGTTCGTCGTCGAGGAGGGCTCGACCGCGACGCGCCAGGACGCCGAGAGCTGCCCGGGCCACATCCTCGACCTGCGTCGCTCGCTCCTGGAGCGTGGCGTGCTGACCGAGGACGGCAAGCTGTACCGATTCGCGCAGAACTTCGCGTTCGACTCCGCGTCGCAGGCGGCGACGCTCGTGCTCGCCGAGATCTCCAAGGGCGGGGCGTGGAAGGACCTCAAGGGCGAGCGCGCCCCGGCGGGTCTGATCGACGACGACGCCTACGAGGGCGACGAGGGCGGCGAGGAAGGCCGCCCCGGACGCGCCCGCCCGCTGCGCACCGCGACCGAGCTCAAGCCGACTCGCGTGGCGGCAGCGACCGAGGCGTAAAGGTCTTCTTGCGGGTGGCCGAAGCGGGCCGGGGCCCCGGTCCAGTTCTTCGCCATCACGCCGGCGGCGTCACAAGACGCCGTCGGCGTTTTTCATTTCCCCCCGGTGGGGCCGGTTTCCAACCGGCCGATGACGTCTTGAATGCGTCCGCCCGGACAACGTCGAAATGACCAGCCCGGTTGGAAACCGGCCCCACCGGGGGGAGGCTCAGGCGAACGCCGCGAGGCGTGTGTCCAGACCGTCGCGCACCGCCGGCCACTCGATGTCGATGATCGAGTACATCACCGTGTCGCGGACGCGCCCGTCGGGCATGATCATGTGATTGCGGAGCAGGCCCTCGCGCACGGCGCCGATCCGCTCGATCGCCCGCTGCGAGCGCTCGTTCAGGCGGTCGGTCTTGAGCATCACGCGCATCGCGGGGCCCTTGGGGAAGACCCGGTTCTCGAAGACGTGCGCGAGCATGAGCCGCTTCATCTCGGGGTTGGTCGCGGTCCCGCGCTCAGAAGGGGAGAGCCACGTGTACCCGATCTCCAGTCCCCGGTGCTCGTGGCGGATGTCGGCGTACGAGGTCGAGCCGATCACGCGCCCCGTCTTGAGCGAGAAGACCGCGAACGCCTGGTGGTTGGGCAGACGGACAAGCTTCTCCACGTAGTGGCGGAACCCCCCCGTGTCCCACTGGTCGGGGCGGGTGGGCAGGAAGCCGAACGTCTCCTCGTCCGCGGCCAGCAGCATCCCGACCGCGTGGTCGAGCGACAACGGCTCGAGACGAACGAACCGCCCGACAAGCTCGACCCGGAATCCGTCGCCGTCACGCATCCGCCGCCTCCGTGCGCCGGCGGGGTGTACGCCGGGCGGTCCGGGTGAGAGAATAGCCGAGTGAGTCCGAGCGACGAGCGAGGCCGCGGACGACCGCCGATGCCCTGTCCGGAGTGTGGGTACGACCTGCGGGGGGTTCCCGAGCCGGTCTGCCCGGAGTGCGGCACCGACGTCGGATCGCTCCCGCTGGACCCCGTGGGCGCCCCGACGACCGAGCGGGCGGAACGCCGCGTGCTCCTGCTCGCCTCGCTCGGGTTCTTCGTCAGCGCCGCATGCGCGCTGGGGTTCCACTGGGTCAACGCGCAGGTCTCGCAGTCCGTCCGCGCGTACTACTTCCAGGACCCGCGCCCCGCGTGGCCCGTGGGGGCATGGATTGCAGCCGCGAACTACCTCGTGCCCCTGACACTGCTCGGCGCCGTCGCGTGGCGCCTTGCAAGGACAACCGCCGCCCGGCGCGAATGGGTCAGCCCGCGCGGGGCGTCCAGGCTTCTGGCCACGTTCTGGGTCGCGGGCGTCGCGGCGTGGATCGTGCCGACGCTCGTCTTGCTCTGGTTCGTGATCGTCGTGCTGCCGGTGCTGAGCTGAGCAAGCGTCGATGAGGGGTCAATGCAGCACCCGGAACGCCTCGGCCTCGTCGGTCAGCCCCTGGGCGACCTTCGCCTCCGCGTCCACGCGCATCGGCTGGAAGCCGGCGTCGAGGGCGGCCTCCAGCAGGCTCACGCCGTCGGCGCGCTGGGCCGTCAGGCGGCGCAGCTCGTCGTTCATGACCATCAGCTCGTGGACCGCGAGTCGCCCGCGATACCCCGTCCCGAAGCAGCGGTCGCACGGGCGTCCCTCGACGTCCCCCAGCCCGCCGCACTCGTTGCACAGGCGGCGCATCAGCCGCTGGGCGAGCACGCCCAGGAGCGAGCTGGTCACGAGGAACGGCTCGACGCCGA
This sequence comes from Phycisphaerales bacterium, assembly GCA_041402005.1. Lineage (GTDB taxonomy): Bacteria > Planctomycetota > Phycisphaerae > Phycisphaerales > UBA1924 > JAJRXR01. Next base: position 132,009 of record JAWKTB010000001.1, read on the forward strand.
TGTCGAGCAGGCGCGGGATCGCGCTCGGGGCGTCGTTCGTGTGCAGGGTCGCCAGGACGAGGTGGCCCGTGAGCGAGGCCTGCACCGCGAGCTGGGCCGTCTCGTGATCGCGCACCTCGCCGACCAGGATCACGTCCGGGTCCTGACGCAGGAGCGCCCGCAGCCCCGTCGCGAACGTCACGTTCCGCTTCGGGTTCACCTGCATCTGGCTGATGCCCTCGAGGCGGTACTCGACCGGGTCCTCGATCGTCATCACGTTGCGGCTGGCCCGGTCGATCCGACCGAGAGCCGCGTACAGCGTCGTCGTCTTGCCCGAGCCCGTCGGCCCGGTCACGAGCAGCATCCCGTTGGGACGCTCGACCATGTCCATGAGCTGGCCCTGGAGCCGCTTGGACATGCCGACGGCGTCCAGGTCGAGCTGCGTCTGGCTCTGGTCGAGCAGGCGCAGCACGATCCGCTCGCCGTGGATCGTCGGGATCACGCTCATGCGGATGTCAACCTTCTTGGGCCCGATCCGCACGGTCGTCTGCCCGTCCTGGGGCGAGTGACGGTTGGCGATGTCCAGCTCGGTCATGACCTTAAGACGCGAGCTGATCGCCGACGAGAGTGAGAGTGGGGGCGTGAACGCGTCGGTCAGCATCCCGTCCACGCGCAGGCGGATGACGAGGCGCTCCTCCATCGGGTGGACGTGGATGTCGCTCGCCCGCCTCCGAAGCGCCTCGAACAGGATCATGTTGACCAGCCTGATGACCGGCGTCTGCCTCGCCTGGGCCAGCAGGTCGGTGGACTGGCTGATCGACCCCGCGGCGGTCTCGATCGCCCGCTCGTCGAGCGGGATGTCCTCGATGATCTCGGTGACGAGGTCGCCCCGCTGCTCGTACCCCCGGTTGATCAGGTTTGCGACCGCCGCCCGCGGGCTGAGCACGAGCCTGATCGGGCCGCCCAGAATGTCCTCGAGCATCGTGAAGACGCTCGGCTGCATCGGCTGGCTCGTCGCCACCCGCATGATCCCGTGGCGCGACGACACGCCCGCGACCGAGTGCGTCCGTGCCATCTCGGGCGGGATCTGCTCGTAGAAACGGCTCGCCGACTCGTCGAGCTTTGGCTCGCCCACGAACTCCAGCCCGGTCCGTTCCGCCAGCTTGCCCAGCGCCTGGACCTCGTCCATCGCCAGGGCCTGGAGCATCACGTCCCACGGCTCGTCGTCCGAGCCCTCGACCCGCGCGAACTGGCGAAGCTGCTCCGCTCCGACGTGCAGCGACCCGAAGCTCTCGGCGACGCGGCTCCACTCGTCGCGCACGAGCGCGGCGGCGCCCCGCGGCTCCTCCCGCCGCGCCAGCTCCCCCCGCCCGCGCCCGTTGCCCCGGTCGTTGCGTGCCATCAGGGCGCCTGATCCTCCTCGATGAGCTCGACCGGCGGCGCCTGGCCGCCCTCGTTCATCGCGTTGTCCTGGGGAGCCTGCTCGCCCTGGTGGGGGGGCATCTGACGCATCGGCGCGGGCGCCGGCGCGCTCCACGTCGGCGACAGCTCGATCCGCACCGGCTCGAGCTCCGGGATGTTCTGCTCCAGACCCATCTGCGACTGCGGGCCCTTCGTGAACAGCTTCAGGTCGTAGAAGTTCGGGTCCGTCATGATCCGCGGCGTGATGAAGACGTACAGCGTCGAGCTGTTCTTCACCTTCCGCGTGTCGCGGAACGCGTGCTTGACGAGCGGGATGTCGCCGAGCAGGGGGATCTTCACGATCGTGTCCCGCACGTCGTCCACGCGGATGCCGCCGACCACGATCGTCGCGTCCGACGGGATCGTGACCTGCCCCTCGACGGTGCGCTCCTGGCGGGGTGGGGGCACGCCACCCGAGCCCTGGCCCGTGAAGTTCGACAGCTCGACCCGGTAGTCGAGGCGGAGGAACCCGCCCTCGGAAATGGAGGGCGTGACCTCGAGCGTGGTGCCCGCGTCCTGATACCCGGCGAACGTCGTCTGGTCCGCCGTCTGCCCGATCGTCGTCGTCGTCGTCGCCTGCTGGTCGAGACTGACGATCCGCGCGTCCTCGTTGTCGTTCACGAGCAGCGAGGGCGTCGACAGGATCCGCGAGTCAGAGTCCGTCTTGATCGCGTTCAGGATGAACGGCACGTAGCTGCTCTTGATCACCGCCGTCGTCAGCCCTGCCAGCCCCGTCGCCACGCTCACCGGGCTCTGGAACGTCGAGCCCGCCGAGTGCAGCCCGAAGTTCGTCCCGAGCTGGAACTGCCCGGCGGTGATCTGCGTCTCGATCGCCAGGTGGAAGTCCCGGTTGTCACTGACCGAGACGATCGTCGCCTCGATGTAGACCTGCGGGCGGCGCAGGTCGAGGCGCTCGATGAGCTTGCCGAACTCGTCCTGCTGCTTGAGAGGCGCCTTGACCACGACCTGGTTGTTCGCGACGTCGGCGATGACGAAGACCTTGTTCGGGTCGAAGGCCCCGACCTCGTCCTCGCCCCCGCCCCCTCCGCCGAACCCGCCCTGGAAGACGACCTGCGGCTGCACCGACTGTCCCGTCGGGAGAAGCGGCGCGTCCCCGGAGGCCGACTGCCCGGTGATCAGCCCCGTGATCAGGTCCGCGACCGACTCGGAGTCCGCGTTGTGCAGCTTGTACTCGCGGATGACGATGCGGTCGTCCTCGGTCCGCAGCTCCTCCATCAGGCCGGCGAGCTGCTCGTGTTGCGAGGGGGTGCCGTAGTAGATGATCGACTGGCGCTGCGGGTCCACGACCATGACGGGCCCGCCCAGTGGCGTGTCGTTGGACTGTCCGAACTGGTTGCCGAACGCCGCCTGCTGGGCGCGCTGGAAGTTGAACGGGTCGTTCTGGGAGCTGCTGGCCGACTCGAGGACCTTGACCTCGCCGAGCCCGCGCTGCGAGGCAATGTCAGCGATCTGCAGGGCCGCCGAGCCGGCGTAGTACTCCCGCGGCTCGAGGGTGTTCGCGACGTCGATCACGTCGATCACCTTGCGGACCGTCTCCAACTCGTCGGGCGTGCCTCGGAAGATCAGCGCGTTGCCCTGGAAGTCCACCGCCAGGCGGTCGCCCAGGTTGTCGAGCGACGGGCCCACGATCCCCGACGGCTGCTGCTGCCCGGGCTGGACCTGCCCGCCCCGGTTCTGGAAGTTCGCGGCCCCGAAGGCCCCCGTCGACGAGCTGGCGCCGACGAGCCCGAGCGCCCGCTCGCGTGCCACCGGCGCCGCGATGTAGTTCAGCTCGATCCGCGCGTACACCATCTCCTTGTACCGCTCGAGCAGCTCGTGAATCAGGTCCTCGAGTCGGTTGAGCTGCATCGGCGCCGCCGTCGCCACGATCACGCCCAGCTCGTCCAGGTAGTTCACCTGCGTGAGATTTCCGCCGATCGTATTCACCGCGTTCTGCAGCAGGCTCGGCTTGACGTTCGGTGTCGGGATGATCCGCGTCGTCGATCCGATGCGGCTCTTGGTCTCGCCGATCGGGACGATCGTGTACAGCCCGAAGTCCGTCATCGTGATCGTGTAGTCCCACTGCTCCAGCAGCGAGTCGAGCAGCAGCAACAGCTCGTCCTTGGGCACCTGCACCGGCGCGTTGAACATCACCGAGCCCGACAGCGACGAGCCCTTGATCACGATGTTGATGCCCAGCGACTCGGCGACGAGGTTGACGAGCGTCTCCAGCTCGATCGGCTCCGAGAACGCCGCCAGCGATACCGACTCCTCGCCCTCGATCACGCGGGGCGCGGGCTCGCTCGGCTCGTCCTCTGGCTGCGCCCCGAGCTCGCCCACGATTCGGTTTTGCGGCTGCGCGCCCGGCTGCGTGCCGAGCCCCGGAATGTTCCGGCGTGGCACGACACCAGACGGTTGGTTCTGCGCCCCGGCGAGGCCCGAAGCCGCCACCAACGCCGCGACCGCCCCCAGACGCGCGCTCAACAACACCGCTCGTTTGTTCTCGTTCACCACGCGCGTGCCCTCCTTGAGCCGCGGCCCCGGGCTCTCGCCCGGATCGGGGCGGTCCTTCGCCTTGGCGTATCGTACCGAATCACGCGAACCTCGCCCCCAGAGCCCTCCGAAGGCCCCGGAGCCCCGACGATGCGCGTCGTCAGCCTGCTTCCCTCGGCGACCGAGATCCTCTGCGCCATCGGCGCCCGGGATCTGCTCGTTGGTCGCTCCCACGAATGCGATTTTCCCCCGGGCCTCGACGATCTGCCCGCCCTGACCGCCCAGAGAACCCGGTACGAGGGCGCCTCCACGACGGCCGCGGCGGACGTGGACGCCCAGGTCCGCGCCGCCCGGAGCGAGGGGGAATCGCTGTACGAGCTGGACGCCGAGGCCCTCGCGGCCCTCCGCCCGGACGTGATCCTCACCCAGGACCTGTGCGACGTCTGCTCGATCGACCTGGGGGCTGTCCAACGCATCGCCGCCACGCTGGACCCTACGCCGGCGATCGTGTCGCTCAACCCCGAGACCGTCGAGGGTGTGCTGGACGACCTGCTGACGGTCGGGCGTGCGGTGGGGCGGGAGCGCGAGGCCTCTGGGGCGGTGGTCCGCCTGTCCGACCGGCTGCTCCGCGCCCAGGAGCACGTCAACGCGTATGAAGAGGGTCCCGTGGTGGGGTTCATGGAGTGGACCGATCCGATCTACATCGCGGGTCACTGGACGGTGCAGCTGATCGAGCGCGCCGGGGGTCGCCACCCGCTGAACGAGACGGTCGCCGGCGAAGAGGCCGGCTCGGCCGCCGGGCTGCAACAGTCCCAACGACGCGCCGGCAGGTCAATTGCCGTCTCCCCCGAGGTCTTCGACGCCACGCGCCCTGAGTACCTGGTGATCGCCCCCTGCGGCCTGAATCTCGACCAGACCCGTGCCGAGGCCGCCCGCCTTCATGAAAAGAGTTGGTTCAGGGAGCTGCCCGCCGTCCGCGCGGGGCGCGTCGCCCTCGTCGACGGCTCGCAGATGTTCAACCGCCCGGGCCCGCGTCTGGTGGACGCCTTCGAGTGGCTCGTCGGGTGGCTCCAGGATCGTCCGGAGCTGGCGCCGACGGGCTTCCCCTGGGCGCCCCTCGCCTGATTCTGTACACTCGCGTGCAACCGTTCGGGCCACGCGTCCGGACTACGAGAGCATCCCCGGCCGGGGTATCGCCGTCCACCCCCTGGGCGGCCGTCGGGGAGCAGACATCCAAGTCGAAAGGATTTGCTGATGCGTTCTATCGCTCCCGCGGCGCTGCTCGCGCTGACTCTGCCCGTCGCCACCGCGCTTGCGCAGCCGCTCGTCGTCCGTCTCGTGGACTCCGAGTATGCGATCAGCCGCCTCGTGCAGACCTCCCCCGACGCGACGCCGATCGTCCGCTCCCGCGGCGGGATCGGCGGCGGCAGCGCCAGCTACAACGACGATGCCACCGCCATGTCCTTCGGCGACTTCTTCCCCACCGACTTCTCCACCCATGAGCGTCAGAACGTCATCACCGCGGACATGACCGCCCACGCCGGCTTCGGTCCCACCCAGACCCTCTCCGCCTCTTGCGTTGCGTACCGCTACGCCTGGATCGAGCTCCACCGCTCGATCCGCTACCGCATCACCGGGACGATCAGCTCCGAGCTGAGCCTGGGCGAGGGCGACTGGGGCTCCTCGCGGGTGTACGTCGAGCTCGCCGAGGGCGCGCAGCTCATCACCCGCGCCGAGGCCAACGCCAACGAGGGTGAGGAGGACGTCATGATCGAGGGCGTCATCAACGTCAACCCGACCTTCGGCTCCGACTGGTACTTCATCACCTTCGAGGTCTCGGCGAACCTGACCTCGTCGAACGTCGCCGACCACGGAGCCCGCGCGAACGCGGACATCACCATCGAACTCCTCCCGATGGGGTGTACCGTCGCGGACCTGGCCCCTCCCTTCGGCCAGCTTGACGCCGCCGACGTGCTCGAGTTCGTCGAGGCCTGGAGCGACCGCGAGCCCATCGCCGACTATGCGGCGCCCTACAACGAGTGGGACGTGCGCGACGTGCTCGCGTTCCTCGAGAAGTTCGGCGAGGGCTGCCCGGAGCCCTGAGCCCATCGGCGGACGCGAGCGCTTGGAGGCAAACCCGTTACTGGCGCTTGCCCTTGCCCTTGCGGTCCTGGCGGTAGTCGCTCTTATGCTTGTCGCGTGACTTGCTCTTGCGCGATCGGCGCGTGCCGCCGGGGGTTTTCATCGAGCCGAAGCCCGCGCCGTCGGACCGTCCCATGCCCCCTGCGCCCGCGCCCCCGATGTTGAGCCCGCCGGCGATGCCCTTGGCCTTGCCCGCCGAGCGCGACTCGCCCCCGGCGATCGCCAGGTCGAGCTTCCGCTGCGCCAGGTCCACCTGCGCGATGAACACGCGGACCTTGTCGCCGATGTTGTAGCTGCGACCACTGACCGCGTCGACCATCGCCCCGGTGCGGTCGTCGATGACCCACTTGGGACGCTTGTTGTCGCGCGTGGTGTCGCCGACGAGGTTCTCCTTGCTCACCATCCCGTCGGCCAGGTACTTCTCCAGCTGCACGAACACGCCCCGGGGGTTGATCCCGGTCACGATCCCCGCGAACTCCTCACCGATGTGCTCGGCCAGAAGCTGGAGCACCAGGAACTGGCGGAGCTGGCGCTCGGCGTCCTCGGCGTTCTGCTCCGTCGTCGAGCAGTGGCGCCCGACCGTGATCAGGTCCGCCTCGGTTGGCAACTCGTCGCGGAGCCTTGCGCCCAGGCGCTTCTTGTCCTCGTCGGAGCGTGGGCGCTTCTGGCCGTTGTCCGTCCGGGCGAGGTACGCCGCCAGCGCCCGGTGCACCGTCAGGTCGGGGTAGCGCCGGATCGGGCTCGTGAAGTGCGCGTACGCGGCGCTCGCCAGCGCGTAGTGCCCGATCAGCGCCGGCGAGTACTCGGCCTTGGTCAGCGTCCGCAGCACCGCCATGTGCACGGGCCACGCGTTGGGCGTGCCCGCCGTCGAGTCGAGCAGGACCTGCAACTCCTCGCGGGTCGGGTTCTTCGGGATGTTGAACCCCGCGACCTTCGCGGTCTTGCGCATCTCGTCGACATCGCCGGGCGTCGGCTCCGGGTGCACCCGGCGCAGCAGCGGCACCCCCATCTCCTCGAACAGCCGCGCCAGCGCCTCGTTCGCCTCGACCATGAACATCTCGATGATCGTGTGCGTGAACGCGTCGTCCTCGGGCTCCGCGTCCACCACCCGACCGTTCTCGTCGAAGATCAGGTTCACGTCCGGCAGGTCGAGGTGGATCATCCCCGCCTTGCGCCGGCGCTCGCGGATCGCCCGCGCCAGGTTGTCCATCTCCTTGACCGTCGCGATCAGCTCGTCGGTGTAGTTCGCCTCGGTCTTGGCGTGCTTGCGGGCCTCGTCGAGATCGCCGTCGATCAGGGCCTGGGCCTCCAGGTACGTCATCCGCTTGCGGCTCTTGATCAGCGAGCTGCACACGCCCTGGGCCTTCAGGTTCCCTTTGCGGTCATAGCTCATGATCGCCGACTTGGCGAACCGCGGCACGCCCTCCTGCAGCGAGCAGATCCCGTTGGAGAGCACCTCGGGCAGCATCGGGATCACCAGCCGAGGCAGGTAGCACGAGTTCCCCCGCTCGTACCCCTCGACATCGAGCGCCGACCCCGGCGGGATGAACGTCGCGACGTCCGCGATGTGGATCCCCAGCTCCCACCCGCCCTCGGTCCGCTTGATGCTGATCGCGTCGTCGTAATCCTTCGCGTCCGGCGGATCGATCGTGCAGATGAACTCGCCCGTGAGATCCCGGCGCAGCTCCAGCGCCGATGCCCCCTTCGTCTCCCACGCCTTGACTGCGCGATCGAACTCCCGCGTCGCCTCGCGCGCCTGCTCGACGCAGCTCTCCGGGAACGAGTCGGGCTCTGGCAGCGAGTACGCCGCGATCACCGCCTGCGTCTCGACGTCCGGGTCACCCGCCTCGCCCAACACCTTGACGATCACGCCCTCGGCGAGCATCCCCCCCTCGGGGTACTCCAGGATCTCGATCGCCACCTTGTCGCCCGCCTTGACGTTCTTCGACTCGGCGTCCCGCACCACGATCGGTGTCGTGATCTCCCGTCCGTCCGGGTGCGCCAGCCACTGATTGCCTTGGCGATAGATCTCCCCCGTGAACCGGGCCCGCTTGCGCTCGACGACCTCGATCACCTCGCCGGCGAACGACTTACCCAGCCCGCCCGACCACTTCTCCCGCTTGTAATCGCGCGCGTAGACGATCTTGACCCGATCGCCCGCCAGCGCCCCCGCCGTCGCGTCCGGCGGGATGAAGATGTCTCCGTCCAGCGTCTTGACCTCGGGCTGCACGAACCCGAACCCCTTGGCCGTCGCCCGGAAGATCCCGACCAGCTCCCCCCGGTCCGCGAGTCCCGGCAGCGCGACCCGGTCCCCCTTGCCGATCGCGACCACCCCTCGCTCGGCCAGCTCCTCGATCGCCTGCGCGAAGTCCGCGACGTCCTCGACGCCAAGCTCCGCCGCCAGTTCCTGAACTGGCTTGGGCTCATAGTCCTCGTGCCCGAGGTGTTGAAGCAGTCTCTTCTCGTACCGCAGCGCCATGGGATCCTTTCCGCGCTCCTTGCCGACCCGCGGGGGCGGGGCGAGGTTTTCAGCGGGCTGCGGACGCTCGTGCGTGCCGGGTGAGTGGTGAGTGGTGAGTGGTGAGTGGAGCCGAGACGATCGTCATTGCCGGTCCTCCAGGGCTCGTACGAGTGTGAGGATCATCCTGCCGAGCCGGTCTGCGACGGTCAGCGCTTGCTCAACGTCGGCGTGTGTCAGCATCTCGAGGCGGACGGCGACGTGCAGGTGGGTCTCCGTCTCCTTGAGGCTGCCCTGCGCCATGCGTAGGAAACGCACGAAGTCTTTGTTCGAGTTCCGCCCGTACCCCTCGGCGAAGTTCGCGGGAACCGAGACGGACGATCGACGCACCTGCGAGATGAGGCCGAACCTCTCGTCGGCGGGCAGTCGGGAACTCACCTTGTACACGATCGCGACCAGATCAACGCCGACCTTCCAGACGTCCAGATCCTGATACGAACGTATCTGACGTGCACCATGCTCGTCCATCTGGATCTCACCACTCACCACTCACCACTCACCACTCACCACTCACATCTCGCCCGCATACGCCCGCATCGTCTCCGTGAACGGCGCCGGCTGGAAGCTCAGGTGCGCCGACGCCTTGTCGAGCGAGGCCAGCGCATCCCGCGAGCCCATCCGGGCCATCCCCTCGTCGAAGGGCAGGGCGTCGCGCAGCCCGATCGCCGCCGCCGCCCGCGCCTTGGCCGCCGCCATGCATCCCGGGATCCCCACGACCGGCAGCTTCTTGCCCAGTGGCAGCGCGTCACGCAACGATTCGAGCATCTCCCGCATCGTCACGCGCTCGGGCCCGACGAGGTTGTACACCTCCATCCTCGCCGCCTCGCGCACCAGCGACTCCCCGATCGCCCACGCCACGTCCTCGACACGCACCGGCGCCAGGCTCGGATCCTCGAACTTCGGCGGGCGGGGCGGCTTCCACGCCGGGTCCAGCCGCGTGAAGCACGGAATGAACACGTGCGGGAAGCTCCGACCCTCGCACCAGCTCTTGGCCTCCCGCATGAACTCCCCGTCGGCGCCGTGGATCAGCCCGGGACGCAGGATCGTCCAGACGAGCGAGCTGGCCCGCACCGCGCGCTCCGCGCCCCACTTCGTCCGCGCGTACGCCGTGTCCGCGTCGTCCCCCACGCCCAGCGCCGACATCTGCACGAACCGCGGAACCCCCGCCTGCTCGCACGCGCGGACCAGCGCCCGCGTCGTCTTCGTGTGCATCCGCTCGAACGTCTGCCCGCCGGGCGCCTCGCGGATGATCCCGATCAGGTTCACGCACGCGTCGGCGCCCCTGACGAGGCGGTCCGCGACGCCCTCGCGCAGCGCGTCGCCCTCAACGATCTGGACGCGCCCCGAGTCGATCGCCTCGTCGCCGAACACGCGACGAGCCTTGCCGGGCGTGCGCGTCAGCCCGCGCACCCGCCACCCGCGTCGGAGCAGCTCGCCGACGGCGTGCCGCCCCACGAACCCCGTCGCCCCGCTGACCGCGACAAGGCCCCGATCCTGCTCCCCGTTGTGGGCGTTTCGTCCCCGCGAGTCGTCCATGGGCGTCTCCTGAGGGGCAAGCCTAGGGAACCGGGGGCGGGCGTGGGGGATCGACACCCGCGTGTGGGGGGTTCGAGGGCGTTCCCCGTACGATGTCTCCGTGACCCTCCGCGCCCACAACGTGGACTTCGCCTACCGGCGCGCTCGCCCCGTCCTCCGAGGCGTGGACCTCGAGCTCACCCCCGGACGCGTCACCGCCATCGTCGGCCCCAACGCCAGCGGCAAGTCCACCCTCCTGCGACTCCTGCTCGGGCGCCTGACGCCGACCAAGGGGCGCGTCACCCTCGACGCCCGCCCGGTTCACCGGTACCCGCCGCGCGAGCTGGCGAAGCGAGTCGCGTTCGTCCCCCAGAGCCCCTCGCTCTCGTTCTCGTACACGGTCGAGCAGGTCGTCCGCTTCGCGCTGCTCGCCTCGGGGCGATCGGCGCCCATGGGCGTCGTGACGCGCGCCCTCGAGCGCCTCGACATCGCCGACCGAGCCCATCAACCTTGGTCCGAGCTGTCGGTCGGTCTCCAGCAGCGCGTCGCCCTCGCGCGAGCCCTGGCCCAGTTGCTCGCCTCACCCGCGGGCGACGACCGCTACCTCCTCGCCGACGAGCCGACCAGCGCCCTCGACCCGCGCCACGCGCTGGCGGTGATCGCGCTGCTGACCGAGCTCGCCGCCGACGGCGTCGGCGTCGGCGTCGTCCTCCACGACCTCTCGATCGCCCTGCGCGTCGCCGACGACGCTCTCGTCCTCGACGAGTCCGGGCGCCTCGCCGCCGACGGGCCCGTGTCCGAGACACTCACGCCCCACGTCCTCCAGCCCGTGTTCGGCGTCCGCTTCGCCCGCGTCGCCCCCAAGGCGGACACGTCCGCGCCACCCGCCCTCGTCCCCGTCTCTACAATCCCCGCGCCCCCGCCGACGCGCGAGTGAACCATGCCCAACTGGCTCAACGGCAACATCGTCCAGATCCTCTTCGTGCTGATCTTCGTCGGCATGAGCTTCTTTGGGTGGGTCATCAAGGAGCTCCAGAAGCAGGCCGAGCGCAAGCGCCTCGAGACCGAGCTCCAGCGCCGACGCATGGAGGCGATGCGCACCGGTCGCGTCGAGGAGTCGCAGACACCCGTGACGCCGACGCCGACCCCGTCCGCGCCGACTCAGCGCCCCGCGACACTCGAGGAGATCGCGGCCCGCCGCCAGGCCCAGCTCGACGAGCTCCGCCGCCGACGCGCCGCGCAGATGGCCCAGCAGCGCCCCGCGCCACCACAAGCGCCGACGCCCACAGGCGTTCCCCAGGTCGGCGCCCCCCCGGCCGCCCCGCACCAGCGCCCGCCGACGCGCCCTGCGCCCTACCCCGCGCGCCAGGTCCCGCCCCGGGCGACGCCCAGGCCTGTCCAGGCGCCCCCGCGTCCGCAGGCCCGCCCCGTCCCGAGCCAGACGCCGCCGACCGCCCCCGTGCAGGCGCCGCCCCGTCGTCGTCGCCCGGCGCAGAGCGCTGAAGCCGGCGCACAGCCACTGCACGTCCCCACGCCCCCGGTCCGGGTTGGGGCCGCGGCCGGCGGCGCGTCGGCGCCGATCTCGATTCCCGCGCGCCTGACGCCCGACGACCTGCGCCGCGCGATCGTCCTCTCCGAGATCCTCGCGCCCCCCGTCTCGATGCGAGACCCCGAGACGCACTAGCCGCGATCACTCGCCGACCGACGCCGCCTCCTGCTCGAGCGAGCGAGCTTCCTGCACCGGCACGCCGAAGACCTTGACGACGCGCCGCGTCGACTCCGCCAGCGCCCCGCCCCCGGGCTCGACCCACACGATCGAGTCGTTCGTGACGACCGTCGCGCCGAGCGTCATCTGAAATCTCGCGCGCACGCGCAGCGTCTCGACCTCTCCCCCGCGCGTCCCGAACTCCTGTCGCCCGACCAGCTCGAGCCTCCTCAGCGCCGTCCCCGTCTGGATCACCTCGCTCTCGTCCTCGAGCGAGACGATCCGCACATCCGACGTGTGCTCGAACGTCTCGCCGACGTCGAGTCGCGCCGGGGTCATCACCAGCGCCGGCTCGAAGTGGTACCGCGCCTGCCCGCGCGCCAATGCCTTGGGCGTCGCCGCGATGAGGCTCACCAGCGCCACCGACCCGTCGTCCTGGCGACGGAAGATCATCTCCCCCGCCGACTTCTCGTCGTCATCGTCCCCGCTGGAGCGCACGACCCACGAGTCGTCGTCGAGCATCTCACGCGTCGAGGTCTCGACGCCCAGGACCTCGTGCGTCTTGGGGTCGAGGCTGGCCGTCCGGCGCACGCGCTCGTTCGGCGGGAACATGTCGTCCACCACCAGCGTCGCGGGCTCGCCCCCCTCGATCATCGCGCCCGCGCCCGACGGCGTCGGGGGAGCGCCCGCGCACCCGCCCACGAGAAAAACTCCGCAAGACAGCGTCAACACGCCGACCATCCTGATCCCGACACGCATGCCACGACTCCTCGACCGATCGCCGCCCTGCCCGGGCCACTCGTCCCGTCCCCCGCCCCGGGTCATATACTCGCGTCCCATGCGATCGCGTGCAGGACTCTGGACGGGGGGAAGCGTCAACATGCGCCGGACCGGGCTCGCGCTCGTCCTGGGCGCCCTCGCCTCCTCCCTGACCGGGTGCGGCTACCTCGACAATGTCAAGCCGGGCGCCAAGTCGCTCTTCGACGTCGTCAAGCCCACCGAGACTCCGGCCGAGGCCGCCGACATGGCCCTCGACCAGTACAACCCAGACAGCCGCTACCGGGGCACGCTCCTGCTCTCCAACGCCGCCTTCGGGGGCTCGGACATCTACATCGAGCTCTACGAGGATGCCGCCCGCGACGAGGACGCCGGCGTCCGCTGGGCGGGCGTTCGCGCCCTGGGCGTGCACGGCTCGCCTGAGCACGTCCCCCTCCTCATCGAGCGACTCATCAAGGACCCAGACCGCCTGGTGCGCGCCGAGGCCGCCCGCGCCCTGCAGCGCATCCACAACCCCGTCGCGATCGACCCGCTCCTGCAGGCGATCCGCCTGAAGTCAGAGTCCGAGCCCGAGGTGCGAGCCGCCGCCGCCGACGCGCTGGGTCAGTACGCCGAGCGCCGCGTCGTGCAGGGACTCATCGCGGCGCTCAACGATCCCGCGCTCGTCGTGAACCACGCGACGCTCAAGTCGCTGCGGACGTTGACGGGCCAGGACTTCGGCCTCGAGACCCGCGCGTGGCTCGACTGGGTGGACTCGACCGACGACCTCTTCGCGGCGCGCACGCCATACACCTACCCCGCGTTCCAGCGAGACAAGCGCCTGCTCGAGTACTTCCCCTTCATGTCCCAACCCCCCAACGAGACGCCCTCCACCCCCGTCGGCCTGCCCCCCCAAGAAGTCGGCGGCTGAGCCCGAGCGTCCGCGCCAACACATCCGATTTGTTCCCCCGACGAGCCCCCGCGAGAGGGGCTCGCTTTGTTTGCCCTGCGCCGATGCGAAAGAGTCCGAGAATCGCCGGTCCGCCAGATCCCCCCGCGCCGCCCGCCCGAGCCAACCGATGGACCCTTCGGCGCCCCCGGCGCCGCGAGGAGCCCCACGCGTGCGAGCCGTCCGGTACGACGGGCAGAACGTCTTCATCGACCCCCGCGCCGCCGAGCCCGCGCCGCGCGAGGGCGAGGCCCTCGTCCGCCCGGTCCGCGTGGGGATCGGTCCCGCCGACCTCGCCGTCTGCCGAGGACTGCTCCCCTTCAAGGGCGTCATCGGGCGCGAGTTCGTCGGCGTCGTCGTCCGCGTCGAGGGCGACAAGGACCACCCGCTCACCGCCTCCCGCGTCATTTGTGACCCGCTCGTCATCCCCGAGCACGACGACCTCGCCAGGCGCGGCCTGGGCGCGCACGCCCCCGACCGTCAGGAGCTTGGCGTCCACGGACGCGACGGCGCCCTCGCGCAGCGCCTCACCATTCCCGTGCGCAACCTGCACGCCGTCCCCGACGCCATCGACGACGACCACGCCGCGCTCGCCGTCCCCCTCGCCGAGGCGATCCACCTGACCCGCCTCGTCGCCGTCGAGACCAAGCCGTACGTCACCGTCGTCGGCGACGACGCGGTCGCGCTCCTGTGCGCCCAACTCCTGGCGGTCCGCAACGCCTCGGTCCGCGTGCTCGGTTCACTGCCCGGGCGCGAGTCACGCTGCGAGAAGTGGGGGATCGGCTGGCGCCAGGCGACCGACGTCGGGCGTCGCGCCGATCAGGACGTCGTCCTCATCGTCGACCCGAGCGACGAGGCGCTCGACCTGGCCCTGGGCCTCGTTCGCCCGTGCGGGCGCGTGGTGGTCGGGGGAGGTCCGCTCGGCTCGACCGGCTTCCGCGCCGCCCCGACGCCGGGCGCGAGCATCGCCCGCCTCGTCGAGCGCGAGGCCCGCCTGATCGGCGCGCGCGGCGGGCGCGTCGCCGACGCCCTGGGCGCCCTCGCCTCCATGCCCGGTCGCCTCGACCTGGCGGGGCTGATCACGAGGCGGTACCGCTTCGACGACGCGGTCGCCGCCCTCCGGGCCGCCGCCGAGCCCGAGCAGGTCCGGGTCGTCGTCGACCTGTAGGCGCCAACGCACACGCTTCGGATATGCTCGCCCGCCTATGAGCAACCCACAACGTGGCGGATCCAACGGCCTGGGCATCGCCGGCTTCATCGTCTCGCTCGTCGGCATCCTGTCGTGCGGCTTCCTCTCGCCCATCGGCCTCCTCTTCTCCTTCTTCGCCCTCTTCAAGCGCCCCCGGGGCTTCGCCATCGCCGGCTTCATCCTGGGCCTGATCGGCTCGCTGTGGATCATCATCATCCTCGTGATCATCTTCGCGATCTTCGGGCTCAGCATCGCCGCCGTCAGCTCGATGGGGCTCGGCGGCATGATCGAGGTCATCGGCGACTCGATCAAGATCCACGGCGCGGTCGTGCAGTACTACAACACCAACGGCGCCGTCCCCTCCACACTCAGCGTCCTCAGCCTCGACTCCGACACCCTCACCGACCCCTGGGGCAACCCGTACCGCTACGAGATCGACGTGGACGGGCGCCACTACACCATCTCCACCTCCGGCGCCGACGGCGTCTGGGACACCGACGACGACTTCTCCTTCGACCAGGACGCCGCCCAGCAGTAGCCGCCCTCACGAACACGAAGGCCGCGAAGAGCGCCAAGCACTCGAAGTCAAGAGAGGGTTTCCCTCTTCGAGCCCTTCGCGACCTTCGCGTTCAATCAGATTGACGTGAAGATCACCAGAGCACGCGCGTCCGGATGGTCTCCGGGATCTTCCGGATCCCCTCGAGCAATGGCGCCGCGTCCGTCGGGTCCACGTCCAGCACCACGTATCCGATCTCGCTGGTCGTGCGCAGGTGCTCGCCCGTCACGTTCGCGCCCAGTGAGCTGATCACCGCGTGCAGCTTGCTCAGCACCCCCGGCACGTTCCGGTGGAAGTGCAGGATCCGGTGCGGACGCCGATCCTCGGGCAGCACGCCCCGCGCCGCCTCGCCCTGGTCGGGCAAATCAACCTGCGGCACGTTCACCGCCCCCAGCGTCGTCCCCTCGTTGATGAACCGGATCAGCTTGCCCGCGACCTCCTCGCTGATCGCGGCCTGCGCCTCGATCGTGCTCCCGCCCACGTGGGGCGTGAGGATCACGTTGCTCAGGCCCTGCAAGGGGCTCGTGAACGACTCGCCCGCGCGGGCGGGCTCCTCCGGGAAGACGTCCACCGCCGCCCCCCCGAGGCGCCCCGTCTTGACCGCCGCCGCGAGGGCGTCCACGTCCACGACGCTCCCCCGCGCGTTGTTGATCAGCATGGCGCCGGGCTTCATCCGCCCGATCTCGCGGGCGCCGATCATCCCCTTGGTCGTCGGCGTCGCCGGCACGTGCAGCGTCACCACGTCCGCACGCTCGAGCAACTCCCCCAACGACCCGCACGCCCGCGCGTTGCCCAGGGGCAGCTTCGCCTCGACGTCGTAGTACACGACGACCATCCCCATCGCCTCAGCGAGCACCGACACCTGCGACCCGATGTGCCCGTACCCGACGATCCCCAGCGTCTTGCCACGCACCTCGTGCGACCCGGCGCTCGACTTGTCCCACACCCCGGCGTGCATCTTGCCCGACCGGTCGAACATCCGACGGTGCAGCGCGATCACCTCGCTGATCGTCATCTCCGCCACTGACCGTGTGTTGCTGAACGGCGCATTGAACACCGGCACGCCCCGGGCCGCCGCGCCCTCCAGATCCACCTGGTTCGTCCCCGCGCAGAAGCACCCGACCGCGAGCAGGCGCCCCGCGCCGTCCAGCGTCCCCTCGTCGATCTGGGTCTTGGAGCGGATGCCCAGCACGTGCGCCTCCGCCGCGGCTTGCGCCAAGGCGTCGCCCGTCAACGCCCCCGCCAGCGTCACCACGTCGAACCCCGCTGCGATGAGACGCTGGGCCCCCGCCTCGTGCACGCCCTCGGCGAGCACGATCCGGATCTTGTCCTTCGGAAAACTCGTCTTCGCGGGTGTCATCGAGGCCTGGCTCATGGGACGGGCGATTCCGGCGTGCTCGGGGCGACCATCGAAGTATCGGCAGCCCCGCCCCCGATCTCGACCCAACCCAGCGCGATCGCCCCCCCCAGGACCGCACACAGCACGATCCGGTACCACCCGAAGGGCTCCAAGCCGTGCCGCGTCAGGAACGCGACCAGCCACCTCACCGCCAGAGCCGCGCTGACGGTCGCGACCACCAGCCCCACGATGATCGGCGCCCACCCGATCACGTCGAACATGTTGGGCGTCCCCGCGTCGTGCGCGTCCTTCAGGTTCTTGGCCAGCTTGTAGACGCACGCCCCGCCGAGCGTCGGCAGGCCCAGCAGGAAGCTGAACTCCGCCGCCTGCCTGGGCTTGAGCCCGACCAGCACGCCCCCGGTGATCGTCATCATGCTGCGGCTGGTCCCCGGGATCATCGCCAGCGTCTGCAGAAGTCCGATGATGAGCGCCTGGCGCCACGTCAGGTCCGTGATCTCGCGCGTCGTCTCGGTCTCGTCGTGCGCGGGGTCGGCTTCGAGGTGGACGCGGATCTTCCAGCGGTCGAGCAGGATCATGTAGACACCGCCCAGGGCGAGCGCCGCCAGCACCGGAACCGGGTGGAAGAGCCATGCCTCGATGAGGTCGTCGAGCAGGACGCCCAGGACCGCCGCCGGGATGAAGGCGATGATGATGTTGATCGCCAGGCGCAGCCCCGCCGGGTCCTTGCCGACAAGCCCCTTCAGCATCTGCACGACCCGAGGCCAGTACAGCCCGAGCACCGCCAGGATCGCCCCTCCCTGGATCACGACGTTGAACGCGTCCACGGACGCCTTCTGCGCTGGCGTATCCAGCCCCATCACCCCCGACGCAAGGATGAGGTGCCCCGTCGAGCTGATCGGCAGGTACTCGGTGATCCCCTCGACCAACCCCAGGATGACCGCCTGCCACAGCTCCATGCGTGATGCTCCCGGGCGCCTGCCCTCCTTGGGCGGGGCCCGAGTGTAGGGTTCGGCGTCCAGGCCTCCCCGCCATCACCCATGCCCACGAACATGCAGAGCGAGCCCCTGAAACTGATCGAGGTCGCCGACCCCGCCGACCCGCGCCTCGCGCCCTACCGCGACCAGAAGGACGCCTGGCTCCGGGCGGCGCACAACCCGGGCGCGAGCGCCGACGCCTCGTCCACCGGCATGGGCGATGGGCTGTTCATGGGCGAGGGCGAGCTGGTCGTCCGCGAGCTGATCGCGTCGGCGTACGAGGTCGAGTCCGTCCTGCTCTCGCCCACGCGCCTCGAGACCATGCGCGACGCCCTGGCGAGGCTGCCCCGAGGCGTGCCGATCTACGTCGCGACGCGCGAGATGATGGCGGCGATCGCCGGCTTCGACATCCACCGGGGCGTCCTCGCGTGCGCCAGGCGAGGCCCCGAGCGCGACCCGCGAGAGGTCATCGACGCCGCCCGCCTCCTGGTCGTCATGGAGGACCTGGCCAATCACGACAACGTGGGGGGCGTCTTGCGCTCACTCGGCGTGCTCGCCGACCCCGCCCGGGGACGCCCGCCGGGCGCCCTGCTGAGCCCGCGCTGCTGCGACCCCCTCTACCGTCGCGCCCTGCGCGTCTCGATCGGGCACGCCCTGCACGTCCCCTTCACGAGGCTGGCGCCCTGGCCCGAGGCGCTCTCGCTCCTGCGTGACGCGGGCGTGCGCACGATCGCGCTCACCCCCGCCCCCGACGCGATCCCCCTGCGCGAGGTCTCGTTCGAGGAGGGCGAGCGCGTCGCGCTGCTCGTCGGCGCCGAGGGGCCCGGCCTGACCCCTAGCGCGATGGCCCGGGTGGACCAGCGTGTCCGGATCGAGCAGCGTCCGGGCGCCGACTCCCTGAACGTCGTCGTCGCCGCCTCGATCGCGCTGGCCCATCTGTGCGGCTCGACCTGAGGCGGGCGTACGCTCGGGGCGTGCCCGAGCCGATCCTGCACGTCGCCCTCCTCGAGCCCGAGATCCCGAACAACACCGGGGTGATCGGGCGGACCTGCGTCGCGGTCGGCGCCGCCCTGCACCTGATCCATCCCCTGGGCTTTGACATCGACGCCAAGGCCCGCCGACGCGCCGGGCTCGACTACTGGGAGCGTCTGGACGTGCGCGAGCACGCGGACCTGGAGGCGTACCTTGCCGCCGCGAACGCCGCCTCCCCCGCCCCCACGATCTGGGCTCTCAGCGCCCGATCCTCACGCCCGATCTGGGAGGCGACGATCCGCCCGGGGGACCACCTGCTGCTCGGCAAGGAGACCGTGGGTCTCGCCCCCGACGTGCTCGAACGCTTCCGGGAGACCGCCGTCTGCCTGCCCATGTCCCCTGGCGAACGATCGCTGAACGTCGCGACGGTGATGACCTCCGCGGTCTACGAGGGTGTTCGGCAGATGATCGGTCGCGGCGAGGCGAGCCTGGACCCCGCCGGGCGTCTCATTCGTGCCGAGCACGCATGACTTTGCGCGCAAGAGCGCGAACTTTCAGCCCGAACCCGCGTACCGATAACTGAACGAATGACTCCCCGGTCTGACCCACCGGATCCGCGAATCATCTCTCTCTCCTCCAGTGGCCGCCTCTGAGAACGAGGCGGTACACTGTTTTTGGACTCTGAGACCCGATGCGCGAGGCCCGGCCCACCATGGACGACACGCCGAGCCGCCGACCCCGGCGGGCCCTGAAAATCACGGTGATTCTCGCTCTGGCGGCTCTGGCCGGCGGGTGCTCCAAGTCCCCGCTCGCCGCCGACGGGGTGCGATCGCAGTTTGATCGGTACGACCGGACCCGCTACGAGGACGTCCCGGCGTTCACCGAAAACGAGTTCGGCGAGCGGACCCCGAACCTGCGCGGACGCCTCCTCCGCGTCGACTGATCGGGCCCTCCAACGCGCCACGCCGCGCCAGTCGTAACGAATCCGTCGAGAAACTCGAAGCGTCCGCGGCGAGTTCTCCGATCCGTTGGTAGTCTCCACGCGCGCCGGCACGGCCGCCGCGCGCCGAATGGACTCCCTTCCGGCAGGATCGCCACTTGGCCAGGATGCGCCAGGACCACCAGGGCCCCCGTTTTTCCCGTCGCACCAAGACGGTCTGGGGCGCCCTCGCTGTCTCGATGACCCTCGTCGGCGGCGGGCTGTCGGCCCTCACCGGCTCGACCCCGGGTCTCCGTCAGGGCGCCACCCTCTCCCCGCTCGCCTCCCTCTCGGGCCCCTCCTCGATCGAGTCCGTCTTCCACACGCGTGAGCCGGTCGCCGACCACGAGTGGAACGCGATCGTCATCCACCACTCCGCCTCCCCCGTCGGCAGCCCCCAGTCCATCGACGAGCAGCACCGGGCCATGGGCCTGACCGGGCTCGGGTACCACTTCGTGATCGGCAACGGCCTGGGCATGGGCGACGGCGAGGTCCACGTCGGATATCGCTGGCTCGACCAGCTCCCGGGCGCCCACGTCGCCGGCCCCGCGGGCCAGACGTACAACCGGACCTCGATCGGCATCTGCCTCGTGGGCGACGGCGACCGGCGCGCGTTCACCGACGCCCAGATGGCCCGCCTCGTCGAGCTCGTCTCGGCGTTGATGAAGCAGACGGGCATCCCGCCCGAGCGCGTGTATCTGCACTCGGACCTTGCCAGCACGCGGTCCCCCGGCGCCTACTTCCCGGCCGCCGAGTTCCGCGAGCTGATCCGCGCCGCGCCCTGACCATCCGGACACCCGCCCCGATCCTGGACCAAACGCGCGGGCGTGGGTGCATCCTGCCGCCCGCCGAACCGACTAAGATCGACGTCGCGGCCCCCCGTGTGGGGTGGCACGGTCGCCCTGGCGATGAGGCCCTCGACCCAGTCTCGGGCGGTCGGACTTCACACCTTCGCGGATTCCGCAACGGTCATGTCGAGCTTCCCGGACACCCGGCGGAGAAGGGCGATCTCATCGGGAGGGTTCCGCGTCCTCGCTGAGCTGGGACGCGGGGCGGCGTCCATCGTCTATCTCGTCCAGGACCCACGCACCAAGCAGGTGTGGGCGCTCAAGCACGTCGCCAAGGTCGGTCCCAGGACCAGCCGCTTCCTCGACCAGGCCGGACAGCGAGTACCGCACGCCCAACGCCTCGACCACGACTCGATCCGCCGGATCCCGAGGATCATCAAGAAGGGCTCGCTCCTGGCCGCCAAGGAGCTCTTCCTGGTCATGGAGTTCGTGGACGGGATCGCGCTCGACGAGTACCGACCCCGGACGTTCGTCGAGGCCGTCGATCTCTTCGGGCAGACGGCCAGCGCCCTGGCGCAGATGCACGAGCGCGGGATCGTCCACGCGGACATGAAGCCCCACAACGTCATGGTCTGCGAGGATATCAAGGACCACAAGCTGGCCAAGATCATCGACCTGGGGCAGAGCTGCAAGGTGGGCACGATCAAGCCCCGCATCCAGGGCACACCCGACTACATCGCCCCCGAGCAGGTCCACCGGCGCGAGATCACGCCCAAGACGGACGTCTACAACCTCGGCGCCACCATGTACTGGGTGCTCACCCGCAAGCACATCCCCACCGCGCTGGCCAAGGACGACAGCTCGCTGGTCGGCTCGCTCGACGCCGCCCTGATCGAGAAGCCCAGGCCCGCGCGGGAGATCAACCCGAACATCGACGAGCGTCTCGACGAGCTGATCATGCGCTGCGTCGAGGTGGACCCGGACGCCCGCCCGGAGATGCGAGTCGTGTGCGACCGCCTCGAGTTGATCCTGGGCGTGCTGCGCTCGAGATCGGAGTCCGACGCCTCGCGCGCCGGGCTGACGCTCGAGGGCCTGGACTAAGGCCTCAGGGGACCCCGTGGACCCTCTCGACCTGAGCAACGCCGACGCGGTCTGCGCGATCTTCCTCGCGGGCGCCGAGGCCAACCGGGACGCGTCCTGCCGCCGAAACTCGATCGACGAGATCAGCGCGCCCGGTCGCCTGATCGCGACCGGCGACCTGCACGACAACCCGGTGCACCTGGCCCGCCTCGTCGAGGCCGCCCGACTGCGAGACGACGACGACCCCGAAGAGCGCGCCCACCTGACCCTGCACGAGATCATCCACCCCGAGACGCTTGTTTCCGGCATGGACTTCTCGTTCCGCGCCCTCGCCCGCGTCGCGGACCTCAAGACGCGATTCCCCGAGTACGTGCACACGCTGCTGGCCAACCACGAGCTGGCGCAGGTGCTGGGCGCCGGGATCATCAAGAACGGCGTGCGCGTCGTCGAGGCCTTCCGCGAGGGGCTGCACTACGCCTTTGCCGACGACGCCGAGCGCGTCGAGGAGGCGATCTGCCGCTTCGTGCTCTCGATGCCCCTGGCGTTGCGATGCCGCACGCCCAGGGGGGACATCCTGTGCGCGCACTCCCTGCCCGGGCCGGCGATGATGCAGCGCTTCGACCCGTCGATCCTGACGAGAGAGATGACCGCCGAGGACTACGAGCCCAGGCGCGGGTCGGCCCACCTGATGGTCTGGGGACGGGGCTACGACGCCGAGCAGCTCGAGGACCTGGTCGAGCGGTGGGGGGTGAACATGTTCATCCTGGGGCACGAGCACGCGCCGAGCGGCGTCGCCCTGGTCGAGCCAAACGCCCTCGTCCTCTCCTCGGACCATGCCCGGGGGGTGTACCTCCCGATCGACCTGGATCACCCCCCCGCGCCGGCCGATTGCCCCTCTCTGGTCGTGCCCCTGGGCGACTTCGGGGCGACCTAGGCTCCCTCCCCGGGCGTATGTCCTGCACGGAGATGACCATGCGAACCGCGACGATCCTGCTCCTGGCCCTGCTCGTCCCGCCCTCGTGCGCCCAGACGCCCAAGGCGCCGAGCCAGCCCGCCGACCCCGCGCCTGAGCGGACCGAGATCGAGGCCCAAGCGCCCGAGCAGAAGAAGGAGGCGGTCCTCGCGTACTTCGACGAGATGGCCGACAAGCTGGCGCCCCTGGTCGAGTCGAAACTCGCCAAGGAGTTCCTCGCCGAGACGCGCGCGCTGCCCTCGATCGAGCCGTTCAAGATCTACGTCCTCCCCGGCAGCGTCCCCGAGGGCGTGACCGAGGCGCAATACGCGACGCTCCCCGAGGAGGGGCGTCAGCCGTTGCGCCCGATGATGATCCAGTCGCAGCGCTACTACCAGACGATCTACGGCCCGCCCCTCACCTACGCGCGACCCCTCGACCTCGTCGGGACCGTCGGCGGCTGGGACACCCTCGAGGGCAAGAAGATCCTCGACTTCGGGTACGGGCAGATCGGGCAGGACCGCCTGATGGCCCAGTGCGGCGCCGACGTCGTCGGGACCGACGTCGCCAGCCTGCTCGCCGCTCTCTACGAGCGCGAGAGCGACGTGCAGGTCACCGGCTCGACCGGCAAGACCGGCTCGATGAAGCTGTACCAGGCCCGCTGGCCCGCGGGCGACCGCGCCATCAACCTCGTCGGCGAGGGGTACGACCTGTTCATCGCCCGCGACGTCCTGCGCATGGGGCGCATGGACCCCCAGGCCGACCTCGAGCCCGCCCACCGCGTCAGCCTCGGCGTCTACCCCGACTACTTCCTCTCCCACCTCAACCGCATCATGAACACGGGCGGCCTCGTCATGATCTACAACACCGGGCGCTACCCGCCCCTGGACTGGGGCGATCTGTCGCTCGGCGCCGACATCCGCTCGCCCTTCAGCCCGGAGCAGTGGAAGGACGCCGGCTTCGAGTTGATCAAGCTCGACGAGAACGACGACGAGATGATGCGCCAGCACGCCTACGCCCTCGGCCTCGACAAGGGCAAGGACGCGATCGACCCCGAGCGTCACGTCTTCGTCCGCTACACGCTCGCGCGCAAGATCCGCGACCTGCCCGAGCACGACGCGGGCAAGAAGCCGCAGGACGACAAGGACGTGCCCCGGACGCCCTGGGGTACGCCGATCCGGGGCAACTCGGGCGGCTGACAAAGCGAAACGCCCTCAACCCGGTCCATCCCGCCCCGGTACGAGAGCCGGGGTCACGCGAAGGGAGGCCGCGGTGCGCCGATGCGTCGTGTCAACACTGATCGTTCTCACCGCCGCGACGCTCGCGAGGGGTGAACCCGGGTACGCCGAGCAGGCGGAGGCGTTGCGTCCGCTGGCGACCACGCCCGCCGCCCGGGCCTGGCTGGACGAGGCGGCGCGCCTGCCCGACTTCGAGCCGCGGAGCGTCTATTACCGACGCACGCCCGAGGGCACGCAGGCCTACTCGGAGGACGAGTACGAGCAGCTCCCCGAGGACGAGCGCGAGGGGCTGCGAACGCTCGAGCCGGCGCCCGCGAAGCGCTACTACGAGACGATGTACGGCTCGCCCCTCGCCTACCTGCGCGCGATCGACCTGGGCGCCAAGAACCTCGCTCAGGATGGCCAGCCTTTCTCGCTCGAGGGCGCCCGCGTCTTCGACCTCGGCTTCGGCCAGCTGGGCCAACTCCGGATGCTCGCCCAGGCTGGCGCCCACGCCGTCGGCGCCGACCCCGATCCGATCCTCCGTGCCATGTACTCGCGCCCGGGCGACACGGGCCCCGTCGAGCGCGAGGGCGGCCCCGACGGCTCGGTCACCCTCGTCCACGACCTCTGGCCCGCCGACGAGAGCGCCCGCGAGCGCGTCGGCGCCGACTTCGACCTGATCATCGCCCGCAACCTCCTGAAGACCGGCTACCTCCACCCCCCGCAGGAGACACCCGCCTACACCCAGGTCCACTTCGGCGTCCCCGACGCCGACCTCCTCCGTGCCCTGCACGACGCCCTGCGTCCGGGCGGCGTCCTCGTCGTCTACACCCTCGGCGGCAAGTACGAGCCCCCGGGCGAGGACTACAGCCCCTCGTCCGACATCGCCAACCCCTGGACGCGAGAGGAGTGGGAGGACGCCGGCTTCGAGGTCATCGCCCAGGACGCGCCCGAGGACGACATGGCCCGGAAGGTCGGCGCCGCCCTCAAGTGGGACGAGATGGGCATGAACCTCCAGCACCATCTCTTCGGCGTGTACTCGATCTACCGCCGGCCCGCCCAATGACCCCTCCTCGACCCGTGCGTGGACGTCGGGCACAATGGCCCCGACGCTCCCCTGGCGAGGACCATGAAGGCGACACACCCGAGATGCCCGTTCTGCGCCTACGACATGTCGGGCGAGGTGCGCACCTGGACGACGAGCTGCCCCCTGATGGCGCGCTGCCCCGAGTGCGGGCGCGAGGCGGCGAGCGCGCTGCTCTTCCGCGACATGCCGATCGTCGGCGTCGATCCGTACGCCGGGCGGCGAACCCCGGGGTGCTTCTTCGCGGTCGCGTTGCTGCTCATCCTGGGGATCCCGCTCGTGGTCATCGTGGGCGTCATGATCTGGGTGGCGACGTTCTGAAATCGCCCACGCGCTCGATCCGCAGACGCCACCGATAGACTCTCCCGCGTGCCCGCACGCGAGCCCATGCCCAGATGCCCCCGGTGCGGGTACGACCAGTCGGGCGAGGTCGCCCGTTGGACCGACCAATGTCCGCTCCGTGGCATCTGCCCAGAGTGCGGGCTGGAGTTCCTCTGGCGCGACGCATGCCGATCCGAGTTCGGTCTGCCGGGCTGGGCCGTCGAGTCGCACCGGGGGCTCGGGGCGATTGTCGCCGCGTTCCGTGCCTCGTTCGTCGCGCTCGCGCCCCCGCTTTTCTGGCGCCGCCTCGAACTCCACCATCAGACCCGCCACGCCCGCCTCGCCTGCGTCGTCGCGCTGCTCGTCCTGAGCGTCTACCCGATCCGAGTGCTCGCGCAGCTCGCCGAGTGGGTCGGCCTGTCCACCCGCCAGGGCTTCGGTCCCTTCGGCGTCCGCCGCCTGCTTGACACGTACTCGTTCCCGATCGACGAGTTCTACTCGGGGCTGTACTGGCCCTTTGGCCAGGGCAGCACCATCTTCCTCGACGACGCGGGCATCGCCCTGTTCATCCCCGGTCTCACCGCCGCGATGGCGTGCGTCGTCGGTGGGGCGCACGCCAACTTCTTCCGCGTCCCGATCCGGCGCGACCACCTGTTTCGAATCGCGCTGTACGCGATCCTCTTCCCGGCCGTGTTCTTCTTTCGTGTCGACGGGATGCTCAGCGCCGCCGAGTCGCTTCGGAGCGCCGTCCTGGGCGTCAGGGGTCCAGGACGGGGGATCGTCGACACGATCCGGGCGCTCAGAGATTCGCCGTGGCCCTTCACCTTTCTCCTCCTCTGGTGGCTTGTGTTCTGGCACGCCGCCCTGCGCTGGTACCTCCGATCCCCGAGGGCGCTCCTGCTGGCCCTGCTGGGCGTGGCGCTGAGCATCGCCGTCGTCTCCGGCGTCGAGATCGCGTTCCACGCGCTGCTCGTCCGCATCGACCCACCGACGCCGACGTTCCCCTGAAGACACCGCCCGGGCGTCCCGCCCCACACGACGTAGACTCTGCCATGCCTACCCACGCCCCCGACCCCGTCATGGACATCCTCCGCGCCGCCGACACCGAGGTCGCCGACATCGTCGCCGCCGAGGCCCGTCGCCAGGAGACGACGATCGAGCTGATCGCCAGCGAGAACCACGCCTCGCCCGCCGTCATGGCCGCCGCCGGCACCGTGATGACCAACAAGTACGCCGAGGGGTACCCCGGGCGTCGCTACTACGGCGGGTGCGCCCAGCACGACGCGATCGAACGCCTCGCCCAAGACCGCGCCAAAAAACTCTTCGGATGCTCCTACGCCAACGTCCAGCCCCACTCGGGCGCCCAGGCCAACATGGCCGCCTTCATGGCGACGATGGAGCCGGGTGACACCTTCGCCTCGCTGATCCTCAAGGACGGCGGGCACCTCTCCCACGGCATGAAGATCAACTTCTCCGGCATCTTCTACAACCCCGTCCACTACGCCCTCCACTACGACAAGAACCACCCCGAGCACGAGCGGATCGACTACGACTCCGTGCGAGCCGTCTGCCGCGAGCACAAACCCAAGGTCCTGCTCTGCGGCTACTCGGCCTATCCACGCGTGATCGACTTCGAACGCTTCCGAGAGATCGCGGACGAAGTGGGGGCCCTGCTGGTCGCCGACATCGCGCACATCGCGGGCTTGGTGGCCGCCGGAGTCCACCCCAGCCCCTTCCCTCACGCCCACGTCGTCACGACCACCACGCACAAATCCCTCCGCGGCCCGCGCGGCGGCATGATCATGACCAACGACGAGGAGCTCTCGAAGAAAATCAACAAGGCCCTCTTCCCAGGCGTCCAGGGCGGGCCGCTCATGCACATCATCACCGCCAAGGCGGTCGCACTCGGCGAGGCTCTCGACCACGATTTCAAGACCTACCAGCAGCAGGTCGTCACCAACGCCCGGACACTCGCCGCCGCCCTGGCCGCCCACGGCTACCGCATCACCTCCGGCGGCACCGACAACCACCTCATGCTCGTCGACCTTACCGCCCGCGACGCCAACCTCACCGGCAAGGACGCGGAAGGCTGGCTCGAGCGCGCCGGCCTCATCACCAACAAAAACGGCATCCCCGACGACCCGCGCTCGCCGATGGTGACGTCGGGCCTGCGCCTCGGCGCGCCCGCGACCACGACCCGCGGCTTCAAGGAGGCCGAGATGCGCGAGGTCGCCGCCTGGATCGACCGCGTCCTGGGCGCGGGCCTCGAGGGCGAGGACAAGCTCGCCAAGACGGCCGAGACCGTTCGCACCGAGGTCAAGGATCTCTGCGCCCGCTTCCCGCTCCCGCACGTCTGACGCCGAGCGATCGGAGGGCAGCGCATGACCTACGTGATCGTCTGGCGTTTCCGCCCCGACGCCGGAAGTATTGACGCGTTCGTGCGCGCCTACGACGCCGATGGTGACTGGGCACGGTTCTTCGCGACCGGCTCGGGCCATGTCGGGACCGAACTGGTCGATCTGGGTGACGGGTCGTTCCTCACCATCGACCGCTGGCGGACGCGTGAAGACCACGCCCGTTTCCTGAGCGCGAACGCCAAGGCCTACGAGGCCCTGGACCAACGCTTCGCCCACCTGTGCGCCCACGAGGAACGCCTCGGCGAAGGCGAGACCCGCTGACCCCTGGCAACGAACCCTCAGCGCACGCGAGGGGGCTCCCTCGTCGTCAGAGCGCACGAAAAGCCCCCGGCTCGCGCCGGGGGCTCGTCAAGAAAAGTCAAGCTCTGACTCAGAACTCAGGACTCTGTCCTGATTCTTCTCACGGCGCCGCGATCCCCGGCACGCCGCCGCTCACCGCCGCCTCCGCCGCCGGCCACAGCCAGCCGAAAATCCCCGCGGTCAGCAGCGAGAAGACGACGCCGTCGACGGCGCTGAAGAACAGGTACCGCATCGGCTTGAGCTGGAACGTGTTGTGCCCCAGCGAGCCGAAGACGTACCCGAGCACGCACCCCGTGCCGACGATGCGGAACACGTCGAGGTACGCCGCGCCCGCCGGCAGCGCGTGTGATGCGAGGTACGCGACGAACACCGTCACCAGGAAGAACTCGACGAAGATCGTCCCGAGGCACTTGGGAAAGCTCGGCATCGCCTTGGGCACGACGATGAACGCCCACGGCCCCTTCTTCAGATGCTCCTTGAATGCCTCCGACTTCATCTTCTCCTTGTCGTTGCCACACCCCGGGAGGTAGTACATCCCCGCCTCGGGCTTGGTCTCCTCCAGCGCCCGCGTCATCGGGCCCTCGTCCTTGAACGCCTTCATGTCCGCCTTGTGATACGGCAGCGCCATCCAGATGATCGAGCTCGCAATGAACACGACCACCGTCGAGATCACGATCGGCAGCCACAGGTCCAACAGTTCCACTTGCATGCAATTCCCCTTCGGCACGCCCCGTCCCTGGGGCGGGTGAACGACGCATCCTGCCCCGGGGCCATGCCCCGCGTCAAGCCGGGGGCCGGGCGCGCGGGGGCCCCGACCGCCGATTCCGCCCGAGGACAGGTGATTTCCCGTGACCGGCGCTCCCCGATCGGCTACGTATCTCCTCCGGGGACATGCCCTACCGCATCGATCCATCCAGGCCGCTCGCCGACGAGGTCCGGCGCATCGCGGGCGAGCAGCTCGGGCGCGCCCTCGACGCCATCGACTCCTCCAGCGAGGACGACGGCGTCGACCCGGTGCACCGCGTCCGCGTCTGCGCCAAGCGGCTCCGAGCGATGCTCCGCCTCGCCCGCGCGCCGATGGGCGACGCGTTCGGGGCGGAGAACGCCGTCGTACGCGACGTCGCCCGCTCGCTCGCCGCCGCCCGCGACGCACAGGTGGTCCTCGACGCGTTCGACTCGCTCTTGCCCGCCGACGGGCTCACGCCCGATCTGTGCGTGCTGCGCGCCACGCTC
The DNA here is from genome assembly GCA_041402005.1 of Phycisphaerales bacterium. Lineage (GTDB taxonomy): Bacteria > Planctomycetota > Phycisphaerae > Phycisphaerales > UBA1924 > JAJRXR01. The sequence continues at coordinate 160,952 of JAWKTB010000001.1, forward strand.
GACGCGCAGCGCGACCTCGAGGCGGCGGGGATCGAGGACTCGAGGGGCGCGCTCGCCGCGGCGAGACCGCCCCTCGAAGCCGCGCTGGCGCGTGTCCCCGACCTTCCGGTCGATGACCTGCGGATCGACGACGTCTGGCGCGAGTTCGCTTCGACGTACCGACGCGCCCGCCGGGCGATGCGCGACACCCTGGCCGATCCCGCCCCCAGCCACTCGCACGAGTGGCGTTCCTGGGCGAAGCGCCACTGGTACCACGTCCGCCTCATGAGCCAGGCTTCTCCCAAGGCGATGCGTGAGCGGGCCAGCCGCCTCGAACGCCTCACGGAGCGTCTGGGACGCCGCCACGACCTCGACATGCTCCGGGCCCGCCTGACGGACCCCGACGGCCCTCTGCACGCCCTGGAGGGCGCCGAATGGGCTCTGGTCCGCCTCGACAAGGCGGCAGGGCGTCTGGCGATCCGCAGCGCCCGCGAGGGCCTGCGCTTGTTCTCGGACAAGCCGAGCGAGCTCGCCCGCCCGCTCGCGTCCAGGTGGGCGCGTCGGGCCGCCCGCTAGCGTCCGTCCGCGCGGCCTGCGCGCCCTGCGCCGCCCGACGCGCGACGATCCGCGCCATGGGGAGTTCACTCCACTGGCCCGCCCCGAGCGCCGGGGCATGCTTGGCTGGACAATCGAAGAAGGAGAGATAGAGATGCGGACATCACCCAGCACCCCGCGCGCCCCCGAGAGTCGTTCCAGCCCCCGCCCCGACTTCTTCCCGGGCTGGACAGGCCCGTTCCGCAAGCCCCGCCCCGTCGGGCGCGACCTGTGCGTCGCCTGCGCCTGCCTGACCATGCTGCTCTACGCGGCCAGGGCGCTCGGCTACGTCTAAGACGGAATCGTTCTGACGATCTCGACCCGCGGGAGACCCGTCGCGCTCAGTCGGACTTCTCGTGGTGGAAGGCCGGCATGACGTCGAGGATCTCGTCGACCAGCCCGTACTCGAGCATCTCCTTGTCGTCGAGCCACAGGTTCCGGTCGCAGTCCTTGGTGATCTTCGCCTTGGGCTGCCCGGTCATCTCCGCGTAGAGGTCGTAGATCCGCTCGCGCAGGCGGAGCATCTCCTTCGCCTCGATCTCGAGGTCGGTCGCCTGGCCCTCCATGACCCCCGAGAGCAGGGGCTGGTGGAGCAGGTTTCTCGCGTTCTTGAGGGTGTAGCGCTTGCCCTTCGTGCCGCAGGACGCGATCACCGAGCCCATCGACGCCGCTTGGCCGATCACGTAGGTGCAGACGTTGGGCTTGATGTAGCGCATCGTGTCCACGATGCCCAGCCCCGCCGTCACGCTCCCGCCGGGCGAGTTGACGTAGACATGCACGTCCGCCTCGGCGTCCTCGTTGGCGAGGAACAGCAGCTGCGCCACGATCAGGTTGGCCATCTCGTCGCCCACCGGGCCGGCGACGAAAATGATGCGGTCCTTGAGCAGGCGCGAGTAGATGTCGTACGAACGCTCGCCGCGTCCGGTCTGCTCGATGACGATCGGAACCAGGTACGACATGGCTGGTGGCTCTCCGTCTGTGGACCGGGGCTCGTCGGCCCCGGGGGTGTGCGTGTCCGTGCGCTCGATTCGAAAGAGGTCAGAGGGCGCTCTTGCCCGGGATCTCCTTGGGCGGCTGGCTGAGCACCTCGTCCACCAGCCCGTACGCCTTCGCCTCCGGGGCGTTGAAGTACCGGTCCCGCTCCCCGTCCGCCTCGATCTGCTCGACCTTCTGCCCCGTGCACTCGGCGAGGATCTCGTTGATCGCCCGCTTCGCCTTGATGATCTGCTCGGCCTGGATGCGGATGTCCTCGGTCTGGCCCGTCACTCCCCCGTAGGGCTGGTGGATCATCACCTTCGCGTGGGGCAGGATGAACCGACGCCCCTTGGCGCCGGCGGCCAGCAGCACCGCCGCCCCCGAGTACGCCCGCCCGATGCAGTACGTCGCGACGCTGCTCGAGAGGAACCGCATCGTGTCGAAGAGGGCGAGCGTGTCGTCCACGCTCCCGCCCGGGGAGTTGATGTAGAAGTTGATCTCCTGAGCCCGCCTCTGGTTCTCCAGGTAGAGCATCTGCATCATGACGCGCGAGGCGGACGCGTGGTTGATCTCGCCGACGAGGAAGACGATCCGGTTCTCGAGCAGGAGCTCGTCGATCGTCATCTCGCGGGTGCGCTGGTAGGTGACGTTGGCTGCCGGCATGGGTCCTTCCCGCCTCCCCCGTGCTCGCGCGCCACGTAAGTCGTGGCGACTCAAGGGCTCGCGTGGCCGGGGGGTCGGGCCGGCGCGCCCCGCGTGGCTGGTCTTCGCCCGTTCCATCGGACGAACGCCCTCGGGGCATGATAGGAGCCGCCCAAACGGGCGCAACTGAGCCCAGCCAGATCCCAGTCAGAGAGGGGAGGATGGCCCGGACGGGCTCGATCGTGCGCTTTGCCGTAGGGGTTGGGGACCACTAGAGTTGCCGTCCACGACCCCCGGGCCGCGTCTGGTCGCCCCGCCGGGCCGCCGTCCAACACCCGTGCCGCCCGGACCGACCCCGGCAAGACTGCCCCGGAGATCCAGCTTCGTGCCCACCGCGGTCATCAGCGACATCCACGGCAACGCCGCCGCCCTCCGCGCCGTCTTCGCCGACATCGCCAAGCGCGGGGTCGACCGCATCATCAACCTGGGCGACGTCGTGGGCTACGGCCCCGACCCGCTGGAAGTGATCGACATGGTCCGCGAGCGCTGCGCCTGGACCCTGATGGGCAACCACGACTTCGCGGTGCTCTACGAGCCGACCAACTTCAACGCCGCCGCCGAGTCGAGCGCCTACTGGACGCGATCCCGCCTCGACGCCGAGCCCGACGACGCGCTCCGCGCCGAGCGCTACGACTTCCTGGGGCGCCTCAAGGTCCGCGTGCTCGAGCGTCTGCCCGACGCGAACGGCTCGCCCCCGATCCTCGCCGTCCACGCCTCGCCACGTCGCCCCATCAACGAGTACATCTTCCCCGACGACGCGATGGACGCCCCCGACAAGCTCGAGGCCATCTTCGAGCGCGTCGAGCGCATCGCCCTCGTCGGGCACACCCACGTCCCGGGCGTCTTCACCGACGAGCCCGACTTCTACCCGCCCACCGAGCTGGGTGACGGCGGCGCCTACAAGTTCCTCGACGACGAGAAGGCCATCATCAACGTCGGCTCGGTCGGCCAGCCCCGCGACGAGGACCCTCGCGCCAGCTACGCGGTGCTCTACCCCGACCGCGTCGAGTTCTTCCGCGTCGAGTACGACGTCCAGTCCACCGCCGACAAGATCCGCGCGATCCCCGAGCTGCACGACTGGCTCGCCGAGCGTCTCTTCCGAGGGCAGTAGCCCGCCGACCCGGTCCGCGAAACCCGAAGCCAAGCAAGGACGATGGCCAAGAAGCCCAACACGCTGCTGAGAGTCGCCGTCCCCCTCGCGATCCTGGGCGGGGGTCTCGCCCTCGCGATCGCGATCGCGGTCCGCCCGCCGACGACCTCCAAGCCGACGACCCAAGGCGCCCAGTCGAGCGCTCCCTCGACGACCCCGGACGCCTCGACCCCAAGCGAAACGCCCGGCGTCGACGCGCCAACGCCTGTCGAGCCCCGCGAGACCGCCGACACAACGCCCTCGACGCCCCAGGCCATCGAGGGTCTCCACGCCCGCCCCGTCGAGGGCCAGGGCGATCTCCGCCCGCTCGGCTCGCTCGAGGAGGTCGACCGCACCGAGCTCTACGTCGTCTTCTCCCCCTTCGGCGCCGGCGTCGAGACCCTCAAGCTCACCCACGACTACAAGACCGTCGAGAAAAAGGAGCATGTCGAGCTCCAGCGCGCCGTCACCGGGCGCGAAGGCGCCGCCATCCCCTTCGGCCTGGCCAAGGTCACGATCAACGGGTCCGACGTCCCCCTCGGCGGCGCGGTCTGGCGACAGGACGCTTCCGACCCGGGCCTCTTCACCGCCGAGATCGAGGACGCCGACGGGAACCTCGTCGCCCGCATCACCCGCCACTTCGTCCTCGTCCCGGGCTCGTTCAACCTCCGCATCGACCAGCATCTCGACAACCTCACCGACGCCCCGATGACGGTCGTCTGGACCCAAACCGGCCCGATCGATCTCGAGAAGCCCCGCTCGACCTACGGCGGGGACAAGCGCCGCATCCGCTACGGCTACTTCTTCCCCCCCGAGAAGCAGGGCGCCAGCGCCACCGTCACCGCCGACAGCCGCCTCACCTCCCGCATGGGCATCTTCGGCCCACGCGACAAGGCCTCGGGCAAGTACGCCCTCGACGACGCCGTCTGGCCCAACCGATGGAGCGAGCAGGACGACCTCCACCTCGTCTGGGTGGGCCTGACCGACCGGTACTTCGCCGTCGTCGCCCACACCCCCGTCGACCCGGCCTCCCCGCCCACGACCGCCGACGCCAAGTTGTTCACCAACGCGCAGACCGTCAAGCGCCTCATGCTCAACCGGTCCTCGCAGATCAAGGACCAGGAGTTCCCGCCGACCATCGTCCTCCAGCTCACCAGCGCCCCCCAGACGGCGCCCGCAGGCGGCGCGTGCGACGCCTCCATCGGCGTCTACGCCGGTCCCATGGACCCGCGTCAACTCGACGCCGACCCCATCGCCTCGTCCCTGGGCATCAACGACATCGTCGTCTACAACTTCGGCTCGCTCTGCGCCGCCTGCACCTTCGGCTGGCTCACCCACGTCCTCCTCTTCATCCTCCGCACCCTCCACATGCTCACGCAGGACTGGGCGCTGGCCATCATCCTCCTCGTCGTCGTCGTCCGCACGTGCCTGCACCCGATCACGCGCTGGAGCCAGATCCGCATGCAGCGCTTCGGCGCCCAGATGCAGTCCATGGGCCCCAAAATCAAGAAGATCAAGGAGAAGTACGCCGACGACCCCAAACGCGCCCAGCAGGAGCAGGCCAAGCTCTGGAAGGAGGAGGGCATCAGCCCCGCCGGCATGCTCGGGTGCTTGCCCATGTTCCTCCAGAGCCCCGTCTGGATCGCCCTCTACGCCACGCTCTTCTTCGTCTACGACCTGCGCCACCAGCCCGCGTTCTACGGCGTCTTCCAGAAGATCTCGGGCGGGCACTGGCACTTCCTCGCCGACCTCGCCAGCCCCGACGCCGCCATCCCCATCCCCGCCTCCTGGCACTTCAGCTTCTGGATCTGGGGCACGGTCACCTCCATCAACATCCTCCCCTTCATCCTCGCCGGCGTCTTCTTTGTCCACCAGAAGTACCTGACGCCCCCGACCAGCGCCACCATGACCCCCGAGCAGGAGCAGCAGCAGAAGATCATGCGGGTCATGATGGTCGTCATGTTCCCGCTGTTCATGTACGCCGCCCCGTCGGGCCTCGCCCTCTACTTCTGCACCAACTCCTCGCTCGCGATCGTCGAGAACAAGTGGATCCGGGCGCACATGAAGAAGCACGACCTCCTGAACGTTGACAAGATCAAGGCGGACAAGGCCCAGAAGAAGCAGTCCGGCTTCCTCGCCCGCCTCATGCAGATGGCCGAGCAGCAGCGGGCCGCCCGCACGGGCCGCCCCGCCGACTACGGCACGGGACGCGCCGGACGCAACATGTACCGCCGCCAGTCCAAGAAGAACACCCCCACGAGACGCTACAAGAAACGCGACAAGTAACTCCCCTCCCCCGCTCCCAGCGGGGGAGGTGTCGAGCAACGCGAGACGCAGGGGGTCTTCCGTCCTCCGCGCCTCCCTCCCTCTCCCCTCCGGGGAGAGGGCCGGGGTGAGGGGCTCCCGTCCTCCCTCCTGTCTTTCTCTTCCACCTTCTTCCACCCGAGGCTTCGAGGACTCAGCCTCGGCGTCTCCCCCGACGCGCCACCTTCCAACCGGCTCATCTACCCTCCTCACGTGTCCGACACGATCGCCGCCATCGCTTCACCCCCCGGGCGCGCCGCCCGCGCGGTTGTTCGTCTCTCGGGCCCGGGCGTCGCCGACGCGCTCGCCACACTCCTCGACCACGATCCCGCAAGGCGCGGCGCATACACGTCCCGACTCCGGCTCAATGAAGCCCTCTCGCTGCCCGTCCTCGTCCTCCGCTTCGTCGCGCCGAGTTCGTACACCTCGGAGGACGCCGCCGAGCTGCTTCTCCCAGGCTCGTCGGCGCTGGCGAGGCGTGTACTCGACCGCCTGCTCGCACTCGACGGCGTACGCGCCGCCGAGCCGGGCGAGTTCAGCGCCCGCGCCTACCTCAACGGACGTCTCACGATCGAGCAGGGCGAGGGCGTCGCCCGCCTGATCGCCGCCGAGACCGACGCGCAGCTCGACGCCGCCCGCGACCTGCTCGCGGGGCGCATCGGCGAGACCTACCGCGCCTGGGCGAACGAGCTGACCGATCTGCTCGCCCTGGTCGAGGCCGGCATCGACTTCACCGACCACGAGGACGTCACGCCGATCGAGCCTCGCGAGCTGCACGCCCGCCTCGGTGCTCTCCGGGTGTCGATCGAGAACGCGCTCTCGGGCGCCAATCCCACGGCGTCCGATCCCGAGGGGCCGCTCGTCGTCCTGGTCGGCGCGCCCAACGCCGGCAAGTCCACCCTCTTCAATGCCCTGCTCGGGCGCCCGCGAGCGGTGGTGAGCGAGCGCGCCGGCACGACCCGCGACGCCCTGATCGAGCCCCTCGACCTCTCGCGCGACGCCCCGGACGCCGCCATTGTCCGCCTCGCTGATCTGCCCGGCCTCGACCCGCACACGTCGGGCGCGATCGATGGACGGGCCCAGCACGCCGCGCTCGACAACATCGCGAAGGCCGACGCCTTGATCCAGTGTGACCCCACCGGGCGCTTCGCGCCGATCGCCGAGGCGCGACCCAACACGCCGACCATCCGCGTCCGCACCAAGGCCGACCTTCCCGCCACGTCGACGACGAGCAACGCGAGCCGTGGGGTCGCAATCGAGGTGTGCGCCCTGGACGGGTACCACCTGAGCGCCCTGCGACGAGCGATCGCCGACGTCGCGTTCGCCTCGGGCGCCCCCAACCTCGTCCCGCGTCACCGGGGCGCCCTCGCCCGAGCCTCGCGAGCCCTGGGCGAGGCGATGACGCTCTCGGGCGACGATTCCCCCGACCCCGCCCCGACCGCCGGCGCCATGCGTGACGCCCTCGACGCCCTGGGCGAGTTGTGCGGACGCATCTCCCCCGACGACGTCATCGCCCGCGTCTTCGCGACCTTCTGCGTCGGCAAGTGACTCCCCCCCCCTCGGTGGGATGGGCGTCCCGCCCGTCTCCCCTCTTCCTCTGTCTTTCGGATCTTCACGACCCCAGCAGCGCCTCCACGAACGCCCCCAAATACCGCTCGACGAACGCGTCCACCGCCCACCCCGTCGCGACGGCGTCCACCCCCCAGCAGCACACGACCGGCTCACTCATCTCGGGGTCCGCCTGCACGATCAGCACGTCGTCCACGACGTAGGCGCTGGGCGTCTTGTCCCCCAGGTACGCCGACAGCGCGTTCCGCTCCGGGCGCCCGATCGACACCGTCGGCCTCGCCCGCAGCTCGTCGTGGTTGAGGTACCACAGATCCGTGCACACGACCGGGCGGACCAGCTCGCCCGCGCCGCGCTCGACGAGTCTCGTCCCGATCGTCCGCGCCAGCCGCTCCGCGACCGGTCGGTCGTACACCTCCGCGTCGAGGCTCGAGCCGACGACGATCGGCGCCGCCTGCTCGGGCAGGATTCTCGGCTCGGCGATCTCCCTCGCCCCCGCGTCCATGCCGAACCCTCCTCGACCCGGTCATCCCCAAGCGCGCCGCGTGACGCACGTCCCGCCGCGTCCGGTACACTCTACGTGCTCCAGCCACGGAGGGCGCCATGAGCCAGTCAGCGGACAACCAGGGTCACCAGGCACGCGGAAGCGCGGCGGTCAAGGAAAGCCCCGCCCCGCCCCGCCTCGACCGCCTCCCGTCCTATCGGGTCCTGCTCCACAACGACGACGTCAACAACATGCTCGAGGTCGTGGACGCGATCCTCGAGCTGACCACCCTCAAACGCACCCGGGCCTTCGAGATCATGATGACCGCCCACACCCAGGGCGTCAGCCTGATCCTCCTGACCCACAAGGAACGCGCCGAGCTCTACCGCGACCAGTTCCACTCAAAGCGCCTGACCGTCACGATCGAGCCCAACGACTAGGCGACCCCACTCCTCCCCCTCGGTGGTACAGGCGTCCCGCCTGTCCTATCCCGTCTTCCTTTCCCGCACGCCCCGGCGCAGGCCGCACATCCCGCGCGCACGCCCCGGCACGGCGCGTCCGCGTCAAGCGACCACGCGCGCCGCCCGTCCTTTTCCACGTTCTCGCCCCGTCCCATCCGAGGCAATCGCGCCGGGTCTCGCACACGCGCTCAACGGACACGCCGGTCGCGTTCGAGGCCAGCGCCGGTCAAGGTCGACGCCCCGCCCGTCGATCCTCCTCGCCTGTCGCCGGGGAAGTCTCGGCGCACGCTGAGGGGACACGCACATGCCGATTCGTCTGGGCGACCTCCTGGTCCTCAAGGGTGTCATCACCGAGCAAGAGAAGCAGCAGATCCTGGGCGCCCAAGTCGGGCGGGCACGCCCCTTCGGCGCCCTCGCCGAGGAGATGTTCGGCGTCAGCCCGGAGGACATCGAGGAGGCCTGGGGCCAGCAGTACGCCCACCTCGCCGAGCGCCTCAACCCCGCCACCGCCACCGCCCATCCCATGACCCGCTCGTTCATCGACCGCCGCCAGGCGTGGCAGTTCAGGGTCGTCCCCATCCGCTTCGACGGCACCGAGCTCGTCTGCGTCACCACCCCAGAAGACCTCGCCCGCGCTATGCGCTTCGTCGGCTGGGCGATCGACCGCCCCGTCCGCTTCGCGATCTGCGACGAAGAGAAGATGCTCGCCGGCCTTGAGCGTCTGTACCCGATGCGCGCCGCCGCCACGGGCGTCACCGAGACCGTCGCCCGCCTCGCCGCGAGCTAGTCGCGCCCTCCCTCCCTCTCCCCTCTGGGGAGAGGGCCGGGGTGAGGGGCTCTCCGTCTTCCCTTCCCTCCCGCGCCTCCACCGAAGAACCCGGACGCGATCACCGCGCCCCCTACACTTCCCGCCTTGACCGCGACGACCCCCAAACCCTCCGCCGACAACGAGATCCGCACGGTCTCGTTCGTCTCTTTGGGCTGTCCCAAGAACCTCGTGGACTCCGAGAAGATGCTCGGCCTGCTCGCCGAGGACGGCATCGCCCCAGTCTCCGCCGACGCCGGCGAGGACAACGAGCACGACGACCTCTCCCTCTCCGGCTCCGAGCAGGACTCGGGCGCGACGAGCGGTCGCGTCACCCCCGCCGACGCCGTCGTCATCAACACCTGCGGCTTCCTCGAAGCCTCCAAACAAGAATCCCTGGGCGTCGTCCGCGAGGCCATCGCCCTCAAGGATGCGGGCCAGATCAAGCGTGTCGTCGTCGCCGGGTGCCTCGTGCAGCGCCACCGCGCCAAGATGCTCGACTGGGCCCCCGGCATCGACGCGATGGTCGGCGTCTTCGACCGAGACAAGATCCTCGAAGCAGTCCGTGGCGAACGCGCCGAGCGCGAAACCCTCGAAGACGCGGCGCAGAAAGGCCCCAACTACTGGATCAGCGCCAACGCCCTCGTCAAAGCCAAAGCCCACGGTTTGCAAACCGTGGGCCTCTCCGTCAACGGCAAAGACGGCAAGGGCGTCGGCTACTTCGAGTCCGACTCGGCCCGCCTCCGCCTCACCCCGCGCCACTACGCCTACCTGCGCATCAGCGAGGGCTGCAACCAGAACTGCGCCTTCTGCACCATCCCCTCCATCCGCGGCAAGATGCGCTCCAAGCCCATCGACCGCATCGAAGCCGAAGCACGCGAACTCCTCCGCGACGGCGCCTTCGAACTCCTCCTCATCGGCCAGGACACCACCAGCTTCGGCGACGACATCGGCATCGGCCTCCCCCCCCTCGTGGCACGGGCGTCCCGCCCGTGTTCTTCTTCTTCCTCTTCTATCCCGGGCGCTTCTCACGGGCGGGACGCCCGTGCCACGGAAGACCTCTTCTCCGCCGGCCTCCCCAAGCTCCTCAAAGCTCTCTCCGACGCCTCGCGCCAGGAAGCCAAGCACGCCTGGCTCCGCCTCATGTACGCCTACCCCTCCAACTTCACCGACCCCATCATCGACGCCTTCGCGCAGCTGGTCGCGGAAGGCAATCTCCTCCCCTACATCGACATCCCCCTCCAGCACGCCTCCGACAACGTGCTCACCGCCATGCGCCGCAACGTCAGCGCGAGCCAGCAGCTCGAGCTCATGCACAAGCTCCGCGACCGCATCCCCGGCATGGCCATCCGCACCACCTTCGTCACCGGCTTCCCGGGCGAGACCGAGGACGACCACGACGAGCTTCTCGAGTTCATCGAGGAGGTCGGCTTCGACGCCGTCGGGTGCTTCCGGTACTCGCGCGAGGAGGGCACGGTCGCCGGTCGCATGGAGCTCGACCCGAAGCTCGCGGTCCCCGAAGAGATCAAGCAGCGCCGCCACGACGAGATCATGGAGCTCCAGCAGCAGATCGCCCATGAGCAGGCGGCCTACCTCGCCGAGCAGTTCGACCCCGCCAACCCAACTGACTCCGGCTGCCACTTCGACGTCCTCATCGACCGCCCCTCCCCCGCTCTCAGCGGGGGAGGTCTCTCGCGAAGTGAGACGGAGGGGGTCTATCAAGGCCGCACCTACTTCCAAGCCCCCCAGATCGACGCTGTCACCTATGTCCACGCGCGCGAACGCCTCTCCCCCGGCGAACTCGTCCGGTGCGCCATTATCGCCTCCGACGGCTACGACCTCATCGCCCGCCCCGTCACCGAGCTCGAACGCAAGGTCTCCCTCCCCCTCGCATAGTCTCGGATCCGTCGGGATCGCGTGCCCCACGACTCGAAGACTCGTCGTGGGCGTGAATAGATGTTCTCAACCCGGTTGTGGGATTCGGTTGCATGTCAGGTACGCCCACGACGAGTCTTCGAGTCGTGGGGTTTCCCTCCTCATCAATCGCCCAACCCCGGAATCGGATCCCGGAACGTCCACACGCTTGCGTGCTCCAGACGCCCATGCTCGACGATGTAGTCGAATACCCGGGCGTGGTGCTCCCGTGACCGGATCGTCACGACGTGACACCGCCTCGACCAGAGTCCACCCGGGAAGCGGTCACGCAGCGCGTGCGACGACGCCCGTTTGAGGCGTCCGACCTCGCGCCCTACGTCGCGACCCTCGAAGTTCGCGAGGAGGTGAGCATGGGTCGCGCTGACGCTCAGCACGAGCGTCTCCAACTCGATTGCTTCGATCTTCTCGAGCGATTCCCGAAGCGCGCCCCATCGATCCCCAATGCCCAGCGCGACGCGAGGACGAGTCATCCGCGCCCTGGCATGCCTTTGCAGCCCCGCGTGCTCCCCCTTGGAAGGCGGACGCCTGTAGTCCCCCGACGAGTGGACCCTGTGATCGTGGTCCCGGAACCCCCGTGGATCACCCGGGAGCCACGACCCATACGTGGACCAGATCACGTGCTTCCAGTCCCGCGCCATCGCGCGAGAGTACCCGAACGGACCCCACGACTCGAAGACTCGTCGTGGGCGTACGCAGAGACCCGCCATGCCCCAGGCGTCACGGCGAGCCCCCGAGTTGTGGGGTCTCCCCCGTGCCCCGGGCTCTTTGGAGCCCCCGACCTCACCCGCCCGATCCAAGAGGCATGCTCCGCCCCGGGCAATCTGTGATGCTGTGCGCGCTCGCCCTGCTCACGCTCGGCGTGGTCATGGTCAACTCCGCCGCCATGCGGGTGGACCCGATCGACGTCGCCGCCCCGGGCGTGCACGCCTCGACCGACCCCTCGGTCGTGACGCGCGAGGGCATCACCGCCCGCTCGATCCTGCTCTCGCGCTCCACCCTGTACATGGCGGTCGCCGTCGGCGCGATGGGCCTGGCCTCGCGCCTCCCGGTCCGCCGCCTGGCCAAGCGTCTGGAGACGACTCCCTGGCCCAAGCCCTTGGGCGAGGTCGGCTGGCTCGCCGCCGGGGCCTTGAGCATCATCGCTGTGCTCGGTCTCGTCTACGTCCCGGGCATCCAGCGCGTCGTCAACGGCTCGGCTCGCTGGATCACACTCCCGATCCCCGGCCTCGAGTCCTTCCAGCCCTCCGAGGTCGCCAAGTGGGCGATCGTCCCCTTGCTCGCCTGGTACGCCGCCCGGCGCGCCACCTCGGGAACCGTCAAGGGCGGCATGCGCGAGTTCTGGAAGGGCCTGGCCCCCGCGATCGTCTGCCTCGCCGCCGTCGCGGGCATGATCGTCCTCGAAGACCTTGGCACCGGCGCGCTCATCGCGATGGTGGGGGCGATCGTGCTGCTCGCCGCGGGCGCACGCCTGTGGCACTTCCTGATGTTCGTCCCGCCCGCCGCCGCCGCCGTCACCCTCGCGATCCTCCAGAGCCCGTACAGAGTCCAGCGGATCATCACCTTCATCGACCCCTTCGCCGACCCCCAGGGCGCGGGCTACCACATGATCCAGTCGATGTCCACGGTCGCCGGGGGTGGCATCTTCGGGCGCGGCCTCGGGCACGGGCTCCAGAAGTTCGGGTATCTCCCGGAGGACACGACCGACTTCCTCTTCGCCGTCATCTGCGAGGAGCTTGGCCTCGCGGGCGCGATGCTCGTGATCTGCCTGTACGCCGCCATCGTCTTCAGCGCCGTCAAGGTCGTCCGGCGCGCGGACCTGCTCACGCTCAAGCTCGTCGCGATCGGCGTCGCCGCCACCGTGACGATCCAGGCCCTCATCAACATGGCGGTCGTCACGGGGCTGGGCCCGACCAAGGGCATCGCCCTGCCGCTGCTCTCGTCGGGCGGGACGGGCTGGATCCTGACCGCGACGATGCTCGGCGTGCTCGCCGCCATCGACCGCAGCGCGCCCGAGACCGAGGACGAACCGGAGCTGGTCGTGCGAGCCCGGATGCCCCGTGAGCCCTCGCGTCCCGCGACGATCGCGCCATCAGGCCCCGTGCTCGAGCCCGTCGTCGTCAAGCCGCGCGTTCGTCTGGCACACCCCAAGCCATGACCGAGCCCGCCCCGGTCTTCATGGGCGGCGGCTCGGGCGGGCACCTCTACCCCGCCCTCGCGATCGCCGAGGCGATCCGGCGCGAGCGCCCCAACGCCCGGTGCGTCTTCCTCTGCTCCACCAAACCCATCGACGCGACGATCCTCTCGAGCGAGGGCGTGGAGTTCCACCCGATCCCGGCGGCGCCCGCGGTCATGCGCCCCACGGGCCTCGTCCGCCTGATGCGATCCTGGGGCCCGAGCGTGCGCACGGCTCGGGCCGTCTTCCAGCAGCTCAAGCGCGACGGCTTCGACCCACGCCCGGTCGCGATGGGCGGGTACGTCGCGGCGCCGTGCGTGCAGGCCGCGAGCGCCGAAAAGCGGCCCGCGCTCATGGTCAACCTCGACGCCGTCCCGGGCCTGGCGAACAAGTACATCGCGCGCAAGGCGACCCGGATCGTCACCGCCGCCCCGGTCGAGGGGCGGGACTGGACGCGGGTGCGCCCGATCGTGCGCCGGGCGGCCCTGCCCTCGCGCCCGCCGACGGAATGCCGCGCCTCGTTCACCCTCGACCCCGACCGGCGCACGCTGCTGGTCACCGGCGGGAGCCAGGGCGCCCGCTCGGTCGGCGATTTCCTCGCCGCCTTCGTGCGCACGAACCCGGGCGCCCTCGAAGGATGGCAGATCCTCCACCAGACGGGCGGCGCCGCCAACGCCGAGTACGAGCGGGCGTACGCCGACGCGGGCGTTCGCGCCCTCGTCGTGGACTACATCGACCGGATGGGCGACGCCTGGGGCGGGGCGGACCTGGCGATCGCCCGCGCGGGCGCGGGCGCGGTCGCCGAGGCCTGGGGCGCCGGCGTTCCCTGCCTCTTCATGCCTTACCCCTACCACAAGGACCAGCACCAGAAGCGCAACGCCGCCCCCCTCGTCGAGTGTGGCGGCGCGCAGATCCTCGATGACCACATCGACGCGAAGGCCAACCTTGCGGCGCACGCGGGCGAGCTCTCGGCGCTGCTCACCTCGCCCGACCGCCTCGCCTCGATGCGAATGGCGTTGTCGAAGCTCCCCCGCCCGGACGGCGCGGACGCCGTCGCCAGAATGATCCTGGACGCGTAAACCCAGGGCGCGTCCCGCTTACCGGACGCCAAAACCGGAAAACCCCCGAGGCGAGGGCCCCATCCGCGGGCTCGGGCCTGCCCACCGCGTGTAGAATCGGCGCGATGGAGGCGAGCCTCAGAGCAACCAGCCGCACGCGCTGCGTCCTCGCGCACGAGCCGGGCATCGACCCGCCCCGCGCGCTGGTCGAGGCGCTCAAGCGTCACGGCGTGAGCACGGTCGTGTGCGACAGCCCCTTCGTGGCGCTCGCGCGTCTGTGCGAGGCGAACGGGCACGAGCCCGACGCCCCGGTCGCCCTGCTCCTGCTCGAGCCCGAGGGGATGCCCCGGGCCGAGGCGCTGCGCGAGGCCGCGGAGCGGTTCGTGCCCGGCGCCGCCTGCTGGGTCTACGAGTCGGGCACGCGTCCGCGCCTCCGGGCCGCGATCGGGCGTCGCCCCCGCCCGCCGCGTCATGAGCGCACTGGGCAGGTCTCCCCACCCGCCCCGGATCGGCGCACCCCGCCCCGACGCCAGGCGGCCCCGACGCTCCGCCTGGTGGACCTGGAGCCCCCGCCATCCCCCAACCAGGGGGAGGAGGCGAACACGGGGGCGCCCGTCGACGAAGGATCATGGAAGGGGTCCCGGGGCGCGGGCGTCTCTCGCCCGCTCCTGAGCGACGACGAGTTGCAGATGCTTCTCTCCCCGGACCCAACAGAGGATTGACCGACGCCACAAGCGCACGGAGAGCGGATGAGCGGCGCCTCGGTGAGAAAGCAGACGGTGGACGACGACCGGCGTGAATCCGATGCCGGCGCGCCGGGGGACCTGCGCGTCATCCTCGTGGGGCGCACCGGGCTCGACCAGACGCTCCGGCGCGACCCCAGGGTCGAGCTGGTGCGCGCGCGGGCGGCGCTCGACGCGGTCGGCGAGCTGGGCGACCCGATCGACGAGACGTCGCCTCGGCGGACGGTGGTCGTGGTCGGCGCGGACGCCGAGCCCAAGGGCTCGGAGCTCGGCAAGTTCCTCGAGGCGCTGCGGATCGTGGAGCCGGGCGTGCGCGTCGCGCGGGTCGGGCGTGCGGGCGAGACGGGGGCGTACGACGCGGCCCTGGACGACGGCGCGGGCGCCGACGAGCTTCGTGCGATGTTCAACGGCGCGCCGACGAAGCGCGAGGCGCCCCCCGTAGAGGTCCGGCGCGAGACCCCGGAACGCCCGGCGCCCAAGGCCCCCGAACCCGAAGAATCTGACGAGATCGACGTCGAGGCGCTCTCGCGCGGGGCGATCGTCCCGCCGATCGTGGAAGGCCCGGGCGACACGGGCGTGCTCGAGCGGGTGCTGCGGGGCGAGGATCCGATCGGCGCCGGCGTGGCGCTGATCCGCGCCCGCATGGGGCGGGACGACGTCGAGTTCGTGCCGGCGGACGAGCGGACGCGCGCGGGCAACCCGGCCGCCGGGTGCGCCGAGGTGCGCCTTGGCGAGCGGCTCGCGGGGCTCCTGGTTCTGGAGGGCCCCGCGCCGACCTCCGCCGAGCTCGAGATCCTGCGTGAGCACGCCGGCTGGCTCTCGGGCTGGGTGCGCCTGGGCGAGCAGCAGCGCGCCCTGCGCGACGCGGCGTTCACCGACCACCTGACCGGCGCTTGGAACCGGCGCTACTTCGAGCGCTACCTGTCCGCCGCCATCGACAAAGCCCGCGCCGCCCGCTTCCCCGTGACCGTCATGGTCTTCGACATCGACGGCTTCAAGCGGTACAACGACGAGTACGGGCACGCCGCGGGCGACGAGATCCTCATCGAGACCGTCCGCCTTCTCCGCTCGGTGATCCGCCCGTCGGACCGGGTCTGCCGGATCGGTGGCGACGAGTTCGCGGTGATCTTCTACGAGCCCGAGGGCCCGCGCCGCCCGGACTCGGCGCCGCCGAGTTCCATCTACGCCATCGCCCAGCGCTTCCAGCGTCAGATCTGCGAGCACCGCTTCCCGAAGCTGTCCGATGAGGCGCAGGGGACGCTGACGATCTCGGGCGGACTGGCGACCTACCCCTGGGACGGGGCGGACGCGACCGCCCTGCTCAACCGCGCCGACCAACTCGCGCTCGCCTCCAAGGGTCAGGGCAAGAACGCGATCACGCTCGGACGCGGGGCGGCGATCGTGTGCAAGCGAAACTTCGACGCCTAAGCCCGGACCTCGGGCCGGAGAGACGGACCGGGGGTACGCTCTGGCCATGCCCGCGCCCGCCGCGAGAGAGCGACGCCCCCGGACCACGCTCGCCTACGACCTGATCGCGATCGACCTCGACGGCACACTGCTGGGCCCCGACGCGCGCGTCTCGGAGCGCAACGTCCAGGCGGTGCACGCCGCCCGCGACGCGGGGCTGGACGTGATCGTCTGCACCGGGCGGGGCTACATCGAGTCGAGGCGGATCCTGAACGCGATCGGGCAGACGGACGCCGTCATCGTCGCCGGCGGGTCGGTGACGGCGTGCGGGCGGACCGGGGCGACGCTGCACCGCTTCGCGATGCACCACGCGCTGGTGTCGCGGGCGGTGCGAGTGATCAACGAGAGCGGGAGCCCGGCGATGGTGCTCAAGGACGCGCCCGCCGCCGGGTACGACTACCTGATCGTCTCGGGCGAGGACGAGCACCCGCTCGACCCGATCACGAGCTGGTGGTTCGACCAGGCGGGGGCCACGGTCCGTTTCGTGCGCACGCTCGACGCCGACGAGCACCCGGAGCAGACGCTCCGCGTCGGGCTGTGCACGGACGAGCACCTCTCCGCGCCGATCGCGACGAGATTGCAAGTCGAGATGGGCGAGGCGACGCTGATGCACAACTTCCCGGCGGTCGTCGGCCCGCACGCGGGGGGAGGCGCCCCACGCCGGGTCAACATCGTCGAGCTCTTCGACGCCCGGGCCAGCAAGTGGTCCGCCCTGTCGAGGCTGGCGGAGCAGCGCGGCATCACCCCTTCCCGCATCGCCGCCATCGGCGACGAGATCAACGACGTCTGCATGATCGAAAAGTCGGGCCTCGGCGTCGCGATGGGCAACGCCGTGCCCGCGGTCCGGGGCGTCGCCGATCGGCACACACTGCCCAACACCGAGGACGGCGTCGCGCACGCGATCGACCGCATCCTCGCGGGCGAGTGGTAGCCCGCGTGCCGCCCCAGACGCTCTCCCAGATCCGAGCGATGCTCGAGGAGCGGGGCCTGGCCCCGAAGAAGTCGCTGGGTCAGAACTTCCTGATCGATCAGAACCTGATCGCCAAGCTCGTCAGCGCCTCGGGCGTCGGCGCTGGCGACCTCGTCCTCGAGGTCGGGCCGGGGACGGGGACGCTGACGCGGGCGCTGCTCGAGTTGGCGTGCGACCTCGTCGCGTGCGAGCTGGACGCGGGGCTCGCACGCCTGCTCCATGAGACGATCGAACCCGAGTTTCCAGACCGCTTCACGCTGATCGAGGGAGACTGCCTGGCCTCGAAGCGCGAGGTGAACACGGACGTCGTGCGCGCGCTTGGGGAGCGTTCTTTTCGCCTGGTCGCGAACCTGCCCTACCAGGCGGCGACACCCCTCATGCTCGCACTGCTCACGCAGCACGAACGCTGCGCCTCCCTGCACGTGACGATCCAGAAGGAGGTCGCCGACCGGTTGCTCGCCTCCCCTGGATCGAAGGCCTACGGCACGATCAGCGTCGTCGCCCAGGCGCTCGCCAGCGTCGAGCGCGTTGCGACGCTCCCACCCGAGTGCTTCTGGCCTCGCCCCGACGTGACCAGCGCCATGATCTCGATCACGCGTCTCGAGCGCCCGCTCGTCCCGGGCGGGGTGAGCGAGTGGTCGCGGTTCGCCTCGGTCGTGCAGGAGCTGTTCGCCTCACGGCGCAAGCAGCTCGGCGCGGCGATCAAGCGGGCGGCGCCCCGCCCCATCGAACTGCCCGAGGGCGTCTCCGTGAGCGACCGCGTCGAGTCACTTTCCCCGGCGCGGATCGTCGCGCTGGCAAGGGCGATCGAGGAGGCGGGAAAAGCCCGATAGGGGCGTCGGGGCGTGTCTTTGACCGTGCATCGCCTTCTGGTAGGCTGCGCTCGTGCCGGACGCGGAGGCGGAAACAGGTACATACGCCGGGCTCGCCGCGGCGGGGGACCCCCAGAGCCTCGGTCAGTCCCTCGGCCCCCTCCTCCGCCAGACCTGCAACGGGCGCCTGGGCGAGATCAACTGGTTCCGAGCCACCTGGCAGCACGGCGGCGCCGCTACCGGCTACTCCACATGGACATTCGACGACGGGCGACGTGTCGACGCCGTCGTCAAGCTCCCCGTCAACTTCACCGAGTGGTTCTGGACCGTCAGCCTCGGGGGCGTGGATCACGGCCACTGGGAGAGGGCGGGAGATTGCCCAACCCCCCGCGTGCTCGCCGGGGGCGAGCAACTGGCCGGCTATGACCTCGCGTGGCTGGTGTTCGAGCGATTGCAAGGTCCGACGCTCGCCGGCGGGCTCGACAAGGCGGGCGTCAAGGAGTTGCTGCACTGCGCCGCGGAGTTTCATGCCCGTGCCGAGAGCGTTCGCCCGATCGCCGAGGCGCGTCCACCCGCCCAGGAGGACTGGGGCGCCGAGCTTGAGCAGGCCAGGGAGGCCTGCCGGGGCGACCGGATCGAGAACGCCCAGCACTGGAATGCCCTGCTGAAGCAACTGGCCCGGGCCCTGCCCTCGCTGGTCGCCCGCTGGCGGGCCCGCCCCATCGACACGTGGTGCCACGGCGACCTGCACGCACACAACGCGATGCACCGAACCTCGCCGTCGGGTGATCCCGCGTCAAACGGCGGCGCCGCAGGGCGTTGCGTGCTGATCGACCTCGCCCTCGTCCACCCCGGATGCTGGATCGAGGACGCCCTCTACCTCGAGCGTCTCTACTGGGCCCGCCCGGAGGCCCTCCACGGGGTCAAGGTCGTGCAGACACTCGGCAAGTACAGGCGTGAGAATGGTTTGGCGGGCAACGGGGACGCGTCGGAGCTTGCGAACATACGACGAACATTGATGGCCGCCACGGCCCCGGCCTTCCTGGCGACCGAGGGGCGTCCGGCCCATCTTGCGGCGGCACTGGGGGTTCTGGAACGGCTGTTGCCCATGGTGACGCGGTAGAATCCGCCGCCAACCCCCGGGAGGGCCCAAAGGGGGCCCGGGGGGGAACTCTGCCCAGCCACACGAGGTGACCATTGGACCAGCTCGAACAGCTCAAGCAACTCATCGAGTCCGCCCGCGAGGACTACAACAAGGCCAAGGGGGGGAACCGGGCCGCAGGCACCCGCGTCCGCAAGGTCATGCAGGACGTCAAGAACGTCGCCCAGGAGATCCGCAAGGAGATGCTCGGCACGCGGGACTCCTGATCAGGACCGTCTTCCCAACCAGCCCCCTCGTACGTCGCCCGCACGCTCGGAGTGGGCGCGCCCGGGATGTCTGACCATGAGCGTGGCGGCGAGCCATCAAGGTGCGGCCCAACCGACCAACGGCGTGCGCGACGCCGTCGTCCAGGGTGTGCCCGCGCTCGACCCCTCCAGCCGCTTCCTCATCGACATCGACCGCCTGGACCTGTCCTCCACCTTCCTCGATCGCGACGGGATCGCCCCCTGGATCCCGCACCGCGACGAGATGGCGCTTCTCGACGAGATCGTCTGGAAAAGCCGTGACAACACGCACGGCGTCGCCCGCAAGCGCGTCCGCGACGACGAGTTCTGGGTCCGCGGGCATTTCCCGGGGCGGGCGATGCTCCCGGGCGTGCTCATGGTCGAGGCCGGCGCCCAGCTGGGGTGTTTCCTCTACAACGTGCGCCAGCCCCGGACCGTGCTCGCGGCCTTCCTGCGGATCGACAACGTCGTCTTCCGTCGCGCCGTCGAGCCGGGCGAGGATCTCTACCTGCTCGCGCGCGAGGTCAAGTGCTCGACCCGTCGCTTCGTCTCCGAGATCCAGGGCGTGGTCGACGGGCAGCTCGCGTTCGAGGCCTCGATCACCGGCATGAACCTCGGCCCGTCCGAGCAGCAGGGCTGACGGGCGCCGGCGTCGGCGTGCACGACACCCTCGACATCATCGTCGACCTCGAGGACGCGGGCGACGTCGCCACCCATGTGGACGCGCTGCCGGCTCGCCCCGGCGTGATCGCCTTCGAAGCGCCGGCGGGCGCGACGATCCTGCTGGCCGCGACCGGGGATCTGCGGCGCTTCGCCCGCTCGCGGCTCGGCCTCGACCCCGACGCCCCGCCGACCAGGGCGAATCTGCGAGGCGTCACCGCCCGTCTCGCGGCGACGCTGGTCGGGGCCTCGTTCGAGGGGGACGTCGTCTACCTGCGCGAGGCCCGCCGGCGCCTGCCCAAGACATACCGGGCCCAGCTCGACACCAGGCGGGCCTGGTGCGTGCATCTCGATCCCGAGTCGCCGACGCCGACGTGGCGCAAGTTCGACGCCGCCTCGGCCGGCGCCGAGCGTTTGCCGCTGCGCACAGTCCTGGGCCCGATCGCGGACAAGGACGCGGCCGGTCGCTTCGGCGAGGCGCTCGACGACGCCTTCGACCTGTGCCGTTATCCGAAGGAGCTCGAGCGGGCTCCCCACGGCCAGGCGTGCGCGTACAAGGAGATGGGGCGTTGCGGCGGGGCGTGCGACGGGTCGGAGACGATGGAGGCGTACCGCGCCCGCGCTCGCGAGGCGTGCGGGTTCGTCTCGCGCCCCGTCAAGCTCAGTGTCTCGGCGTTGGAGGCGGAGATGGCGCGGGCGGCCGAGGGCCAGGACTTCGAGCTGGCCGCCAGCCTGCGGGACCGCGTCGGGCGGGCGAAGAAGCTGGACAAGGTCGCGATGCGTTGGGCCAGGCGCCTGGACCGCCTGGCGATCCTCGCGGTCCAGCCCTCGCCTCGGCGGGGGTGGGCGCGCCTGTTCCGGTGCGACGCGACCGGCATCGCTCCGATCGCCGACGCCAGCGGGAAGATCGACGAGGGCGGGGCAGGGGCGTTGCTCCGGTCGATCATCGCCGCGGGCGCCCCGGGCGGCGGGGAGAGGCTGACGCTGGAATATGGGGAGTCGCTCGGCTTGCTCGCCAATCACCTGTACCATCCCCGCCGCGGATCCGGGCGGCTCGTGAATCTCGACCCGCCACCAAGCGCGGGCGAACTGCGACGGCACATCCGCGCCGCCGCCAGAGTCCGCCGGGACGAGACCGGCGGGGCGGACGACACGACCGAGCGGGAGATCGGGGCGTAGACCCCGTGGAGCAAGAGCACGTGAGCGCACCCGAGACGTCCCCACTTCTGTTCGAGCCGATCCTCAAGGCGAAGGTCTGGGGTGGGCGTCGCCTGGCGCGGTATGGCAAGAAGCTGCCCCAGGGGCAGATGATCGGCGAGAGCTGGGAGATCGCCGACCTGGGCGAGACGAGCGTCAGTGGCGGCGGGGGCGGCGAGGCGCGCTCGCGCATCGCGTCGGGTCCCTTGCAGGGAAGGACGCTGCACGAGGCGATCCAGCTCTGGGGCGCGCGCCTGCTGGGCGAGCGCGTGCTCCACAACGAGCGCGTGCGTCAGGAGACGGGGATGCCCGAGTTCCCGCTGCTCGTCAAGTTCCTGGACGCGCGCGAGCACCTGTCGGTGCAGGTGCACCCGAGCCCGGAGTACGCCGAGACGCACGAGGACGCGCACCTGAAGACCGAGAGCTGGCTGATTGTCGAGGCCGAGCCCGGGAGCGTGATCTTCAAGGGGCTGCGCGAGGGCGTGGGGCCGGATCGCCTGCTCCAGGCGATCAAGAGCGGGTCCGTGCCGGATGTGCTGCGGGCGATCCCGGCGGTGGTGGGGGAGTGCCACACGCTGGCGAGCGGGACGGTGCACGCCCTGGGCGCGGGGGTGCTGGTCGCCGAGGTCCAGACGCCGAGCGACACCACGTTCAGGCTCTACGACTGGACGAGCGAGTACGACCGCCCGGAGCGGGAGTTGCACCTGGCCGAGGCGCTGGCGTGCGTGGACTATGGTCGCGCGCCGTCGGCGGGCGTGCGCGAGCCGGGCGTCACCCAGGCGGTCGTCGCGGAGACGGAGTTCTACCGATTGCGCTCCGCGAGGCTCGAGCACCGCGAGCGTCTGGGAGTCGACGTGCCCGACGCGCCCGTCGTCGTGATGAGCGTCGGGGGCGAGAGCGGGTTCTCGGCGATCTGGCGGGGCGAGACGACCCAGGTCCCGCTGGGCTCGACCGTGCTCATCCCCGCCGAGCTGTCGGGTGAGTGCGAGCTGGCGGCGTGGGACGCGCCCGCCGAGGTGCTGATCGCCGAGGTGTTGTAGAGACGGCGCGTTCGGCGCACAAGAAAGCCCCGCCTTCTCCGGCGGGGCTCGATGGCACAGATCGGCGCCAGATCACGCGCGGTATGCGTCGGCGACCTTGGCGATCGCCTCACCCACCCCGTCCACCTGCTCGTCGGTCAGGTTGTGATGGATGGGGATGCACAAGACGCGTGCCGAGAGGGCGTCGGCGACGGGCGGGTGCTCGCTGACGAAGCTCTTGAACGCCGGCTGGCGGGAGGTCGCTCGCGGGTAGTGGACCGCGGTCGGCACGCCCTCGCCCTTGAGGGCGGCGCAGAACTGGTCGCGGTCGCACGTGAACGCGTCGAGGTCGAGGCGGCAGGTGTACAGGTGCCAGGCGGGCTCGACGCCCTTGGCGATCCGGGGGCGCTCGACGCCGTCGATCGGGTCGATGATGGCGTGATAGCGGCTTGCGACCTCGCGCCTGCGGTCGGTCTGCTCGGGGAGGGTCTCGAGCTTGGAGAGACCGATGGCGCCGGCGACGTCGTTCATGCGGTAGTTGAATCCGATGGACTCGTGGAGGTACTTGTCGGTCTCGCCGTGCGAGCGGAGGAGGCTCATGGAGCGGGCGAGGGCGTCGTCGTTGGTGGTGACCATGCCGCCCTCGCCGGTGCCGAGGTTCTTGGTGGCGTAGAAGGAGTAGGTGACGATGTCGCCGAAGGCGCCGAGGCCCTTGCCCTTGTACGTCGCCAGGTGCGCCTGGGCGGCGTCGTAGATGACCTTCAGGTTGTGCTTCTTGGCCAGGGCCTGGACGGCGTCGATGTCCACCGGGATGCCGTAGAGGTGCGTGCAGGCGATCGCCGTCGTCTTGGGCGTGATGCGCTTCTCGGCGTCGGCGATGTCGATCTGGTACGTGTCCTCGTGGACGTCGCAGAAGATGGGCCTGGCGCCGGCGGCGACGACCATGCTCGCGGTGGCGATGAAGGTCCAGGCGGGGACGAGGACGTCGTCGCCCGGCTTGATCGTGGCGCCGTAGGCCAGTTGGAGAGCGGTGGTGCCGTTGGAGCAGGTCAGCCCGTGCTTGGCGCCGGAGAGTTGGGCGAAGCGTTCCTCGAGGGCGGCGCACTTGGTCGCGGCCCGGAGCATGCCCGAGCGGAGGACCTCGGTGGCGGCGGCGACATCGGATTCGGTGAGGCCGACGGCCATGAAGGGGACGCCGGTCTCGAAGACGGGGCGCCCGCCGTCGATCGCGAGCGTGCGGGATCCGGTCGGGGCGCTGGCCTGGCTCATCGGGGTGGTTCCTGTCCGTGGGTGTTGCGGGTCTGACCCTCTCGGGG
The DNA here is from genome assembly GCA_041402005.1 of Phycisphaerales bacterium. Taxonomy (GTDB): domain Bacteria; phylum Planctomycetota; class Phycisphaerae; order Phycisphaerales; family UBA1924; genus JAJRXR01. The sequence goes on from JAWKTB010000001.1 coordinate 184,687, forward strand.
GATTCCGATCCGCCCGGGCCCCGATCGTAGGAGGGGCTCAGGGCCATCGGAAGGGGATCCAGGGGGCAGTTCGGGTGTGGAATCGTCGCAGGCGTTCTGGGCGGCGTAGGCCCGACAGGCGTCGTGCGAGGAATTTTCCGTGCATTGGGTGGCATCGCTCCAGACGCGTGGCACCTTGTAGACGTTGCAGGCCGAGCGGCCCCACTGGAGGGGAAACGCGGGCACGAGGGGGGCGTCGAGAGACGCCCGGCCACGATTCTCTTTCTCTCTTTCTCTCTGCCAAGACAGGCGAACAAGCCCCTGCGGAAACGCGGGGGTTTGTTCTTTATTCGGGTCACGCCCCCTGAGCCCCTTTCGAGCGCCCGTTCCGCCCCGATTCCGGGTGTGAAACCTGGTTTTTTGGGTAGGTCCGCCCCCCCCGCTTCTGGTAGCCTCACGTGTGAGAGAAGCCGGGCGTGAGAGACCCGGCGCCACAAGTAGAGAGAACCAGCCCCGCGATGCGGGGGGAGAAAGGGAAGAGTCATGAGGATGCGCGGAGTGTTCGCCGTCGGTGCGGCGGCTGTTTCGCTCGCGACCACTGCCGGGTCCGCGGCGACCAATGTGTACACCGACAGTGTGTCGTTCCTGAGCAATGTCGCCCCGGGGTTCTACTTCGAGAACTTCGCGAGCGTCCCCGTCGGCGCCGCCGGCCCGATCCTGAGCTTCAGCAACGGGACGTTCTCGTACGACATCACCGCCCAGGGCGGTGGCACGAACAACCTGTTCAACAACCCGGGCCTGGTCTCGACCGACTCGGCGCTCGACGCGATCGTGATCACCTTCACGAGCGGCAACGTCACCGCCGTCGGCGGGAACATGTGGGGCACGGACATCAACTTCTCCGCCATCCCGGCGGACATGACCATCACGCTGAGCGACGGCACGGTCGAGACCTACACCTCGACCAGCGCCACGGCGTTCCGCGGGTTCACCAGCGACATGCTGATCACGAGCGTCGTCATCGACGCCTCGGACCTGCCCGCCAACGCGTGGTCGACGCTCGACAACCTGTACGTCGGCGCCGCGGTCCCCGCCCGAGCGGGATCGCGCTGCTCGGCCTGGGTGGCATGCTCGCCGCCCGTCGCCGTCGCTGATCGCCGGCGCCTTGATCTGAATCAGAGGGCGGGCCTTGATTGGCCCGCCCTTTTTTCGTTTCGCGTTCGCGGACGACTGGCGAGCGTGTGGTCAGGCCTTGAGCAGGCGTTCGAGGAAGTGAATGTCCACGCCGCCCCGTGCGAACGCCGCGTTGCGCATCAGGCGTCGGTGGAGTGGGATCGTTGTCTTGATCGGCCCGACCTCGAACTCCGCCAGGGCCCGCTGGGCGCGGGTGATCGCGGCCTCGCGCGTCTCGGCATGGACGATCAACTTCCCGATCATCGAGTCGTAGTTCGGTGGGACGCGGTACCCGGGCACGACGTGCGAGTCCAGACGCACGCCGGGGCCGCCCGGGACCTGCCAAGTGTCGATCCGCCCGGCGCTGGGCATGAAGTCGCGGTCCGGGTCCTCGGCGTTGATGCGGCACTCGATCGCGTGCCCGCTCACGCTGATGTCCCGCTGCTTGTAGGGCAGGGGCTCGCCGGCGGCGATCAGGATCGACTGCTTGACGATGTCCACGCCCGTGATCAGCTCCGTCACCGGGTGCTCGACCTGCACGCGGGTGTTCACTTCGAGCATGTAGAAGTTCTGCGACTCGTCCATGAGGAACTCGACAGTCGCGGCGCCCGCGTACTCGGCGCTCTTGACAAGCCTTGCCGCCGACTCGCAGACGGCGTTGATCTTCTTGCGCTCGATCCCCGGCCCGGGCGCCTCCTCGACGACCTTCTGGTGGCGACGCTGCATGGAGCAGTCGCGCTCGAAGAGGTGGATCGCGTGCCCGTGCTTGTCGCCCAGGACCTGGACCTCGACGTGCCTGGCGTTCTCGAGGAACTTCTCGACGAAGACCGCCCCGTTCCCGAAGGCGGCCTGGGCCTCCTGCCTCGCCTTGCCGATGTTGGTGCGCAGGCTGGCCTCGTTGCGGCAGACGCGCATCCCGCGCCCGCCGCCCCCGGCCGCCGCCTTGATGATGACCGGGTACCCGACCTCGGCGGCGACCTTGACCGCCTCCTCCTCCTCCTCGATCGCCCCCTCGGAGCCCGGGAAGACGGGGACCTTGGCCGCCTTGGCGTAGCGCTTGGCCTCGACCTTGTCGCCGAGCTTGCCCATCGCCTCGGGGCTGGGGCCGATGAACTCGATCTTGCAGTCGCGGCAGACCTCGGAGAAGTCGGCGCGCTCGGAGAGGAAGCCGTAGCCCGGGTGGATCGCATCGACGTCGGCGATCTCGGCGGCCGAGATGATCCGCGAGATGTTCAGGTAGCTGTCCTTGGCCGGCGCCTCGCCGATGCAGATGGCCCGGTCGGCCAGACGCAGGTACGGCGCGTCGGCGTCGGCCTTTGAGTACACGCACACCGCCTCCATGCCCAGCTCGTGGCAGGCCCGGAGGATGCGGAGGGCGATCTCGCCGCGGTTTGCGATAAGAACTCTGCGGAACATGGTGGGTCAGGCAATAGGCAATGGGGAAGACAACAAAGACCGGAGGCGCATGGGCGTCAGGCGATTGGGACCATTGCCCATTGCCCATTGCCCCGCTCTCATGCCGGTCGCACCAGGAACAGCTTCTGTCCGAACTCGACGGCGTCGCCGTTCTGCACGAGGATCCGCTCGACCACGCCCGAGGCGTCCGACTTGATCTCGTTGAACACCTTCATGGCCTCGACGACGCAGACGACCGAGCCGTTGGAGACGTTCGATCCGACACTGACGTAGGGGTCGGCGTCCGGGTTGGGGGCGGAGTAGAACGTGCCGACCATGGGTGACTCGATGGCGACCAGGTCCGGGTCGTCGGCGCCCGCATCGTCGGAAGCGCCCGAGGCGCTGCCCTGGGCGTGAGCGGGCCCCGCCGAGCCGTTGAGCATGGGGGCCGCGGCGTGGTAGGCGACCGGGCCCTCGCCGCCCCGCTTGATGGTGACGGTCTCGTCCTTGTCCCGCAGGTCGAGCTCGGTCAGCTCGTTCTCGACCATGAGGCGGACAAGTTCCTTGAGTTTGCGTGTGTCGATCATGTTCTGGGTCTCGCGAGACCGGCCAGCGTACACGGGAGAGGGCGTCAGCGCCTCGTCGCCCACCGGATGTCCCTGGGCAGGGAGCAGAGATTGGTCGAGCCCCGCCCGGTGACAAGATAGTCGTTCTCGATCCGCACGCCCCCGACGCCGGGCAGGTAGACGCCCGGCTCGATGGTGACGACGTTTCCTTCCTCCAGGACGGCGTCCTTGGGGGCCTTGGCGCCCATGCCGGGCGCCTCGTGGATGTTCAGCCCGATGCCGTGTCCCAGGCCATGCCCGAAGCGGTCGCCATAGCCGGCGTCGGAGATGATCTTGCGGGCGACAGCGTCCACCTCGCGGCACCCCGCGCCGGGGCGGAGAGCCGCCGCCGACGCCTCGTGCGCCTCGAGCACGATCTGGTAGATCTCGGCGATCTTGCGGGGCCACGTGCCGAAGACGACCACGCGGGTCATGTCGGAGTGGTACCCGCGCCACGTCGCGCCCCAGTCGATGAGCACCGGGCTGTTGGCCCGGATCTTCGCCTTCTCGGAGGGGGAGTAGTGGCCCTGGGAGCTGTTCGCCCCGGCGCCGACGATCGTCGCGAAGCTCGGGTCGCTCGACCCACGCGCCTTCATCTCGAACTCGAGGATCGAGCCGACGTCCAGCTCGCTCATGCCTATCTCGATCTTGTCGAGGGTGGCCTCCAGCGCGCCCTCCTGGATCTTGATGGCTTTTCGGATGAGCGCGACCTCGGTCTCGTCCTTGACGGCGCGGAGCTTGGAGACGAGCGCGGTCGTGTGCTTGAGGGCGCCGGCGGCGTAGCCGTGCCGCCGGAGCGACTTCTTCAGGTGCGCTTCGAGGCTGAGCGTCATGTGGTCGCCCTGGACGCCGATGCGCTCGGCGCCCCGGGCGGCGAGCTCGTCCGCGACCGCGTCCGCCATCTGCCCGGTCCGCATGATCGTCTTCACGAGCGGGCGGAAGGACTCGACCTCCTCCTGGTAGCGAAAGTCGGAGACGAGCGTCGCCTTGCCTGGGCCGACGATGAGCCAGCTGTCCCCGCCGAGGAAGCCCGTGAGGTAGGCGACGTCCATCGGGTTCGAGACGACGAGGTGATCGACGCCGGGACCCTTGAGCAGGGCGCGCAGGCGGCGGATCCGCCCCGCGTGGGGGCTCTCGACGCTCTTTGTCCGGCGCTTCGCCATGGGCGGGGATGATAGCTCTCGCTCTGCCCGGCATCCGTTCGGGAAGTTCTCTGGGCGCGATCCAGAGCCGCCCGGATCCCGTACCTTTGCGTGCCGGGCAAGACGCCCGTCACGATGGCGAACAAGCGATCGGTGCTGAAGACGGCGGGCGACGGGGGACGCGTGGACGAAGGGCAGAGCGAGCGACGCACGGAGGACGGGCGAGTGACGCTCGCCGCCAGCGCCATCGTGCTCGCGTCGGTGCTCGGCTTCTGCGTCGTCTGGCCCATCGCCCAGTCGATCTGGCACAGCTTCGCGAGGGCGGGGTCGCTCGAGTGGTCGGGCGTGTGGTCGGCGCTGGCGATGTCGCCGATGTCGGTCGTGCGGTCGTTGTGGGCGGCGCTACTGATCGGGACACTGGCGACGGCGCTCGGGTGGCCCGCGGCGTGGTTGCTCGCGCGCGGTCGGGGCGCGCGCTGGGCGCCTCTGGTGCTCACACCCATGCTCGTGCCCAGCTACCTCGCCTACTCCGGCTGGGGGATGCTGCGCGACCCGGGGACGTTCCTGGGCGACATGCTCTCGCGGGCGGCGTCGGACGGGGCTCGCTGGGCGCCGCTCCTCGCGGGCAAGACCTTCGCCGTCATGGGGCTCGCACTCTGGGCCTCGCCACTGGCGGCGCTCGTGCTCGCGTCGGGGATCGCCCGGCGCGACCCGGCGGCCGAGGACGCGCTGCGACTCGAGCCGGCCTCGTTCACGCGGCGCGTGCGCACGACGCTCGCCATGCACCGCGGGGCGATCGCCGGGTCGGCCGCCCTCGTCTCGCTCGTCATGCTCGGCTCGGCGGTGCCACTGCACCTGTCGCAGCTCGACACGCTCGCCGTCGTGGTCTGGCGCGAGCTGGCGGGCTCGTCCCGTGATCTGTGGTGGCGTTCCTGGGTCGCGGCGACGCCCCTGCTCGTGGTCGCGCTGGTCGCGGGGTGGGTGATCGGGGGCGTGCTGATCCGCAAGGGCGCCCGCGACGCGCCGGAGGGCCCGCGCGAGGCGCCGACGCCCCGGTCCCGCATCGGATCGAAGCTCGGGACGCTGGGTGTGTGGGCGCTCGGCGTCGGCGCCCCGGTCGCGCTCTTCGCCTGGGGGATGCGCGACCCGCACTCGCTGATGCGGTTCTGGCGTCTGAGTGGTGACGGCGCCATCTCCAGCCTCGAGGTCGCGGGCATCGTCGGCGCCATCTGCCTGGTCTTGGCGCTCGCGCTCAGCGCGGCGCTCGCGGTCGGCGGGCGGGGCGGGCGCCTGGTCGCAAGCATTGGCGTGCGCGTGATGCTCATCGCGGCGTTGATCCCGGGCGTGCTCGTCGGCGCGGCCATCGCCGAGGCGACGACCTCCGTTGGACTCGATCTGGGTCTGACCGCGCCGGTGATGGCGTGCGTCGCGCGCGGATCGTTCATCGTCGGCATCGTTGCCTGCTGGGCGGCGTGGTCGGAGCCCCCGTCGCTGCGCGACACGCGCCGCCAGCTCGGGGGCGGGTGGCGCGCGTGGGCGCTGGGCGCCTTGCCCTTGCAGGCGCCGGCGCTGCTCGGGGGCGCGCTCGCGTCGGCCGCCCTCAGCTTGCACGAGATCGAGGCGACCGTCATGGTCTGGCCTCCGGGGCTCGACTCCCTGTCGCGTCAGACGCTCGAGTACCTGCACTTCTCGCGGATGGAGGAGCTGTCCGCCGCGGCGATCTGGATCACCGCCGTCGGCCTCACGCTCGCGCTGCTCGCGGGCGCGCTCATCGCCCTCGCCTCGACCCGCCTTCGGGGCGCCAGAGAGGGGGCCAGGGCGTGACGAAAACCCCCGGACGACGCACGCGATCGGCTACCATTGACCGCCCGATGCCCCGCGAGCGACGCGCAAACTGCACCCGCCATCGCCCGGCGTCGCGCCGACTCCCGGGCCTGCTCGCGATCGCGCTCACCTCCCTCGCGACCCAGCTCACCGCCTGCTCCCACGAGGACCTCGACCAGCCCGAGCCGATCGACGTATCGCTCGTCTGGGGCGAGGTGGGCAGCTCGCCCGGCCAGTTCACCTACCCCCGCGCGATGGCGGTGATCCCGGGCGACGAGCCGCGCCTGCTCATCGTGGACAAGACCGCGCGGATCCAGCTCTTCAACGCCGCCACGGGCGAGTTCCTGGGCGGCTTCCGCACGCCCGAGCTCGACCTGGGCAAGCCCACGGGCCTGTGCGTCGCGCCCCACCCGACCGACTCCTCTCGCTATGCCTTGTATGTCGCCGACACGCACTACTTCCGCGTGCTGGTGTACGAGCTGCCCGACGCGATCGGCGACGACCCCTCGATCCCGCGCGAGCCCTTCGCCACCTTCGGCTCCTACGGCACCGACAACGGCCAGTTCATCTACCCCACCGACGTCGCCGTCCTGCATGACGAGCAGGGACACGTCCAACGCATCTACGTCGGCGAGTACAACGGCAACGACCGCGTCAGCGTCTTCGACGTCTCGACGGGCGCCGACGGCAAGCCGGTGTTCACGTTCAGCTTCGCGATCGCCCGCGCGGGCGTGCCGGGCGAGGACCCCGAGCCCGTCGTTCGACGCCCGCAGACGCTCATCATCGACCACAAGAGCCGCGAGCTGCTGCTCACCGACGCGTGCGACCACCGGATCGGGCGCTTCACGCTCGACGGCAAGCTCATCAAGTGGATCGGCTCGCCCGACACCGCCTCGCGCGCCCCGGGCACGTTCAAGTTCCCCTACGGCATGGCGCTACTCGACGACCGCACCGTCCTTGTCAGCGAGTTCGAGAACGCCCGCGTCCAGCAGATCGACCTCGAGACTGGCGAGTGCCTGGGCGTCTGGGGGCGCCCGGGTCGGGGCGAGGGCGAACTCTCCCGCCCATGGGCGGTCGAGGTCATCGGCAAGACCGCCTTCGTGCTCGACTCGGACAACGACCGGGTCATGGCGTTCCGGGCGCCCGCCCCCGCGGCGGAGGCGGCGCGATGACAGTCCCGCTCGCCGTCCTGTCCCTCGGTCCCCTCCAGTTCGACGAGCCGATCTGGCTCCTCCTGATCCCCGTGCTCTGGGCGCTGACGCTGTACCTGTCGCGCCGCTCGATCGCGGGGCTGGACCGCGCGTCGCGGATCGCGGCGATCGTGATCCGGCTGCTGCTCATCGTGCTGATCGTCGGCGCGATCGCCGAGCCACACTCGCGGAAGGTGAGCCACGCGGTCGCGGTGACGGCGGTGGTGGACGAGTCGCGCTCGATCCCCCCGGGACGTCGCCTCGCCGTCGATCAGTACCTCGAAGATGCTGGCAAGAAACGCCAGAGCGCGGACGATCTCCTGGGCGTCGTGACGGCGGCCGAGGACGCGTACGTCCAGGCGCTCCCTTCCTCGCGCGTCGAGGGGATGGTCCGCCAGTACGTCGGCGCGACGGACGGCACGAACCTGGGCGAGGCGACGCGACTCGCCCTCGCGGTCGCGAACGAGGACGCGGCCAACCGTCTCGTGCTGATCTCCGACGGGAACGAGACGGACGGGTCGATCCTCGCCGCCGCCGAGGCCGCCAAGGCCCTGGGCGTGCCCATCGACGTGCTGCCCATCAACTACGACTACGAGCACGAGGTGATCGTGGAAAGCCTGATCGCGCCCGCGACGGCGCGCGGGGGCGAGACGATCAACCTGAAGGTGGTCGTGTTCGCGGCGGCGCCCGCCGCCGGACGCCTCGTCATCACCGAGAACGGCGAGCCGATCGACCTCGACCCAGACTCCGACGAGATGGGCGTGGTCGTGGAGCTGGTCGAAGGGCGCAACGTCCTGACCGTCCCGATCGCGCCGCGGCGCGTCGGGCCCCAGACGTACGAGGCGGTGTTCGAGCCCCTCGGCGCGATCACGCTGGGCGACCAGGGCCAGCGCGTCATCGCGGGCGTCGGCGACTCCATGATCGAGAACAACCGCGCTATGGCGGTGACGTTCGTCGGCTCGGAGGGCGCGGTCCTCGTCGTCGCGGAGGACGCCGCCGAGTCGGAGCCCTTGACCCGCGCCCTCGCCGAGGCCGAGCTGCGCCCGGAGACCATCGCCTCGGACCGCTTCCCGCCGACGCTGACCGAGCTGAACCGGTACGAGGCGATCATCCTCGTCGACGAGCCCGCGTACAACTTCTCCGCCGCCAACCTCGAGAACCTCCGCCAGTACGTGCACGATTCCGGGGGCGGACTCGTGATGACGGGCGGGCCCGACTCCTTCGGCGCCGGCGGGTGGATCGGCACCGCGATCGAGGACGCCCTGCCCGTCCGCCTCGATCCCCCGCAGAAGCGACAGATGCCCCGGGGCGCCCTCGCCCTGGTCATCCACTCGATCGAGATGCCCCAGGGCGTGTACTACGGCAAGCAGGTCGCCAACGCCGCCGCCGACGCCCTCAGCCGCCTCGACCTCATCGGCATCATCGAGTTCCAGATGTGGGGCGGCACCGACTGGGTCCACCAGCTCCAGCCCAAAGGCGACGGCGTCTCGGTCAAGCAGTCGATCAACAAGCTCGAGTTCGGCGACATGCCGAGCTTCGACGAATCGCTCCAACTCGCGCTCAGCGGCCTCTCCGCCGCCAGCGCCGGGCAGAAGCACGTCATTGTCATCTCCGACGGCGACCCCTCGCTGACCCACTCCATCCTCGACGATTACAACGACGCCGGGATCTCGATCAGCACCGTCGGCGTCTTCCCGCACTCGACCGCCGACTTCAACTCGCTCAAGAGCATGGCGGACGACACGGGCGGGACCTTCTACGCCGTCAACACCAACGCCGCCCTCGCGACGCTCCCGCAGATCTTCATCAAGGAAGCGCAGACCGTGAAGCGGTCGCTGATCTGGGAGGGCGAGCCCTTCTCGCCGACCGTGATGAACGTCGGCTCCGAGACGATGCGGGGCATCACCGGCGTCCCCCCAATCTCGGGGTACGTCGTCACCGCCGACCGCGAGGGGCTGAGCCAGGTCACGCTGCGCGGGCACGAGAACGACCCGATCGCGGCGGAGTGGCAGTTCGGGCTGGGCAAGGTGTTCGCCTTCACGTCGGACGCGACGAGCCGGTGGGGCGCCGCCTGGACCGGGTGGGACGCCTTCAAGCAGTTCTGGGAGCAGCACGTCCGCTGGGCGATGCGCCCCTCGGGATCGGCGAACCTGCGCCTGACGACCGAGGCGCGGGGCGACTCGACGCTGCTGGTCGTGGAGGCGTTCGACGCCGACGGGGCTCGGTTGAACTTTGCCGACTTCCAGGCGCGCGTCGCCAAGCCCGACGGCAAGGGCGCCGCGGTCGACATCCAGCAGGTCGGACCCGGGCGCTACGAGGGCGTGATCGACTCGTCGGACCCCGGGTCGTACGTGGTGTCGCTCCGCTTCCGGGCGCCCGGCGCCGACGGCGGCGTGCTCGAGGGCGCCGCCCAGGCGGCGGTCACGCGCCCCTTCGCCGACGAGTTCCGCGCCCTCGAATCAAACATCGCCCTCCTCCGCCAGGTGGCGCAGGTAACCGGGGGCCAGGTGCTCACGGGTGACGCAACGCAGGACAAGCTGTGGCGGCGCGACGGGCTCGACATGCCCGTCTCCACGACCTCGATCTGGCTGACCGTCGCGCTGATCGCCGTCGGGCTCTTCCTGACCGACGTCGGCGTCCGCCGCGTCCGCGTCGAGCCGCGGGCGGTCCTCGCCTGGTTCGCCAGGGCGATGGGCGCCTCGCGCTCGACCGCCGGCGAGCAGATCGACTCCCTGCGCCAGGCCCGCGAGAAGGCCCGCAAGCGGATGGAGACCGAGGGGGAGGGCAAGAAGGACGCCGACCGGGCCAAGCGGCGTTTCGAGGTCGACGCCTCCGCCCCGCCCCCGCCCCAGGGGCCCACGGTCCTGGGCGGGGAGCCCATCAAATCCGACCGACCGAAGGCGCCGCCCAAACCCAAGGCGGCGGCTGGCGAAGAGGAAGAGGGAGGGATCTCCCGCCTGATGCGCGCCAAACGACGCGCCCAGGAGGAGTACGAGAAGGACAAGGACCAGGGCCCGAAGGATCAGTAGACGACGGGCGAGCGGGCCCGAGATGCAAGACCCCCCACGCCGACGACGAGTCCTCGAGTCGTGGGGTCCAAGGAGCTCCCAGATGGCGACGAATCCCGAGCACGCCGAGACACCCGCCGAGGTCAAGGAGCGGTGCGACCAGTTCCGCAAGACCTTCGCGACGCTCAAAGCCGAAATCGGCAAGGTCATGGTGGGCCAGCACGAGGTGATCGACGCGACGCTGACCGCGCTGTTCGCCGGCGGCAACGTCCTGCTCGAGGGCGTGCCTGGCCTGGGCAAGACTTTGCTCGTGCGCACGCTCGCCGAGACCCTGCATTTGCCGTTTAGCCGCATCCAGTTCACGCCCGACCTGATGCCCGCGGACGTGATCGGCACGAACATCGTCAGCGAGGACCCCGAGTCCGGGCGTCGGAGCTTCAACTTCCAGCGGGGCCCGATCTTCGCCCAGGTGGTCCTCGCCGACGAGATCAACCGCGCCACGCCCAAGACCCAGTCGGCCCTGCTCGAAGCCATGCAGGAGCGCTCGGTGACGGTGGGGGGCCAGACGCACAAGCTGGCGGCGCCCTTCATCGTCCTCGCCACCCAGAACCCGATCGAGCAGGAAGGCACCTACCCACTCCCCGAAGCCCAGCTCGACCGGTTCCTCCTCAAGATCAACGTCGGCTACTCGCAGCTCGACGACCTGATGACGATCCTCGACCGGACGACAGGCGACGAGACGCCCAAGGCCGAGCGCGTGATGGACGCCGAGGCGATCCTCGCGGCCCAAGAACTCGTCCGCGGCGTCGTCATCGCGCCGCACGTCAAGCAGTACGCGGCGAGGCTCGTGCTCGCGACGCACCCCGAGGGCGAGTTCGCCGCCGGCGGGGCGTCGGGCCCGACAAACCGCTACGTCCGTTGCGGCGCCAGCCCCCGCGCTGCCCAGGCCCTCGTGCTCGCCGGCAAGGTCCGGGCCCTGACCGAGGGTCGCTTCCACGTCGGGTACAAGGACATCCAGGACGCGGCCGTGGCGGCGCTGCGCCACCGCATCCTCCTGAACTTCGAGGCCGAGGCCGACCGCGTGGACCCCGACGACCTGGTCGGCGAGATCCTGAAGCTGACGCCGACGCAACCGATCGGGATGGCGGCGGGGGCGTAGGGACGGAAGGAGGCTCGGATGCGTGGAAAGAACGGACAGACGGCACGACGGGTGGTGTGTGTGATCGCCGCGCTCGGTTTCGTGGCGACCGCCGCGCTCGGGCACGGCGAGATCCCGAAGGCGACGCCGATCGACCGCCTGATTCCGAATCTGGAGCAGTACGTCGCCGAGCACCCGGACAGCGCCGAGGCGCACTACCGCCTGGGGCGCGCGCACGCGATGATCCTCCAACTCAAGCGGCGCGAGATCGCCGTCTGGGATCGCAACAACGAGCTTGTCCCGGCGCAAACATCATGGCAGTACGTGCTCGATCGACCTCGATGGGGCAACGAGCCCGAGCCACCGGCCCCCGAGCCATTCACCGAGGACGAGCTATGCGAGCACCTTGCTGCAGCGATCACGAACCTGAACCGTGCGATCGAGATGGACCCGTCAGTGGCGAGATTCCACCTTGCCCTCGGGTCGGCACTCGACGTCGGGCGCGAATTCGTGATCGAGGTCGGTGTGCATCCGTTGCTCGGGCCAGGCGATTCACCGGAGCTGCCAAGGTGGCTGGAGGATCGCATGATGCGCTTCTCCAAGGGGCCACTGAACGAGTTCGAGGATCTGTCCCAGATCATTCGCGGCGGCGAATACCCAGACTGGAATCCGATGACTCGTCGTGCTGTCGTCGCTCGCCTCTGGCAGATGCGCGATACCGCCGAAGACTGGCTCCACGCCGAGGTCCGGCGTCTGCTCGAACTCGACTGGCAGGAGCGATGCATTGATGAGTACTTCCTCGCGATGACGCTCGCGCTTCCGAGTGATGGAAAGAGCCAGACCCTCCCGCTCTGGGGTGGCATCCGCTCGTGGGTGTCGTACGAGGCCGCCGAGTGCTTCATCGCCGCCGTCGAGGCACGGGGTGAGCAGCCCGAAGACCGCACCCGCCTCGCCGCCGCAATAGCCGCCAAGGAAGCGATCGAGAACCTTCCTCGCCCCGGCGCGATCACCCCCATCGTCTTCTCCACCGGTCGAGCCGACTGCCTTGTTGATCTCACGATCAGCAAGACCGCCCCCTTCGACCTCGACGGCTCCGGCATCACGCGCGACTGGTCCTGGGTCTCCCCCGACACCGCCATCCTCGTCTGGGACTCCGACCACACCGGCAAGATCACCTCCGGGCGCCAGCTCTTCGGCAACGCCACCTGGTGGGTCCTCTTCGAGCACGGCTACCAGGCCCTCGACGCCCTCGACGACGACCGTAACGGCTCGCTCCGGGGCGACGAGCTCGTCGGCGTCCGCGCCTGGTTCGATCGCAATACCAACGGCGTCTCCGACGAGGGTGAGGTCGTCGACCTCGACACGATCGGCGTCGTCGCCCTCGGCTGCCGCGTGACCGGGTACGAGGGCGCCAGCCCCATCTGCCGCGATGGCGTCGAGCTTTCCGACGGGTCAGTCCTGCCCTCGTACGACTGGATCGCCCACGCCGAGCCCGCCCGGGGCAAGGCGAACGACACAGGAGCATCGAACCCATGACCCGTGTTCCCAAGCGTGCGTTCTCCGTGACTCCCGGGCGGGCGGTGCTCGTCCTCGTCGGCGGCGTGCTGGTCGCGTCCCAGGCGGGCTGCTACAAGCGCGTCACCCGCGCCGAGGGTCTGGGCAGTGACCAGCTCGCGCCCAAGATCGCCCAGCCGCAGACGACCTTCACCCAGGACCTCGGCGCCGCGGTCATGGGCGACAAGAAAAAGAAGAAGCACAAGTAACAGGCAAAGGAGCCCGCCATGACACGCAGTTTGACAGCGTCTCTCGCCGTCGCGGCCGCGTTCGTTCTCGCCGGCTGCTCCACCCCGTCGCTCAACGGCGTCCCCGAGTCCGACCGCGTCGACCTCGACGCCCTCGAGGGCGTCTGGGTCTCGGAGGACACCACCGTCCGCATCGAGGCGGGCGACGACAAGCTCTACATGGGCGACACCAACGGCTCGCGCGTCCGCGTCCAGATCGCGATCGCGGACTTCGATGGGCGTTACGTCGCGGACGCGACGCTCGACACCGACTCCGCCGAGCACGAGGACCCGATCCTGCTCTCGTTCGTCGTCCCGGTGCACAAGTTCGCCCGCATCGCGCTGGAGGGCGACACCCTGACCTACGCCGAGCTGAAGGACGGGTGGGTCACGGACCACGCCACGGGCTCGCTCGGCGGCCTGACGAAGGTCGGCGATCAGCACGTGCTCACGGGCTCTGAAGCCCAGGTCCACGCCCTGCTCGCCAAGGCGCTCGACGACGAGGACGCGTGGGAGGACTCCAAGACGTTCACGCGCTTGAAGAAGGGCGAGGATTGAACACGAAGGTCGCGAAGAACTCGAAGGATGGAGACCGCGTGCCGCGTCGCTCGGCCCGTGACCTCGTCTTCCCGCTTCGTGACCTTCGAGTCCTTCGAGTTCAACCGGGGACCGCGTCTTGCTGAGAACCCCCAACCCAACCCGCCCCAAGTCGATCGACGAGCTGCTCGACAGCCGTCTGATCTCGCAGATCTCGCGCCTGGACCTGACCAGCCGCAAGATCTTCGCGGGCAAGCTCAAGGGCGAGCGCCGCTCGAAGAAGCGCGGCGAGAGTGTCGAGTTCGCCGACCACCGCCCCTACGCGATCGGCGACGACCTCCGACACATCGACTGGAACATCTACGCCCGCCTCGACCACCTCTTCATGAAGCTCTTCCTCGAGGAGGAGGATCTTTCCCTGCACATCGTGATCGACTGCTCCGAGTCCGCCGACTGTGGCGACCCGGGCAAGTTCCTCTTCATGCAGCGCCTCGCGATGGCCCTGGGCTACATCGGCCTCGTCAACCTCAACCGCGTCGCCATTACGGCCCTCGCCGGCGAGCTCGCAACCGATCAGCCACGCGAGAAACCCGTCGGGACGGGCTCGGTCTTCGCCCCCTCTCCCCTTCCCTCTGGTGGTACGGGCGTCCCGCCCGTCTCCTCCCCCTCCACGCTCCACACCATCCGCGACCTCCGCGGACGCCGACGCACCCAGGACCTCGCCCGCTTCATCTGCTCACTCCGCCCCTCTGGCTCGACGGACTTCACCGAGGCCGCCAAGCGCATCGCCCTGACCCGCCGGGGCAAGGGCGTCATGCTCGTCCTCTCCGACTTCTTCATGAAGGAGGGGTACGAGACCGGCCTGCGCCTGCTCGTCGGTCGCGGGTACGACCTGTTCGCGATGCAGATCCTCGCCCCCCAGGAGGTCGAGCCCGACATCGCGGGGGACCTACGCCTCAGGGACGTCGAGGACTTCGACCAGGCCGAGGTGACGATCACGGCGCCCCTGCTCAAGCGCTACAAGCAGACGCTCGCCGCCTACTGCGGCGAGCTGCGTGACTTCTGCGCCCGGCGCGAGATCACGCACCTCTCCGTCCGCACCGACACGCCCATCGAGACGCTGATCATGGACTACCTGCGTCAGAGGGGGCTGCTGCGATGAGACATTTCACCACGGAGAACACGGAGGGCCACGGAGGGGGACAGTGGTCCTGTATCAAGATCTCCTCTCCGTGTTCCTCCGTGTTCCCCGTGGTGAGATTTGACGGAGGCGCGCGATGACGTGGGCGACCCCTCTCATCGCCGGCATTGCCGCAGCGGTCGCGATCCCGCTGCTCGTGCTGCTGTATTTCTTGAAGCTGCGCCGGCGCGAGATCGAGGTCTCCACCACCCTCCTCTGGAAGAAGGCCATCCAGGACCTCCAGGCCAACGCCCCCTTCCAGAAGCTCCGCCGCAACATTCTCCTTCTGCTCCAGCTCCTCATGCTCGCCGCGGTCCTGCTCGCCATCGCCCAGCCCGAGAAGGCCACCACCTCCGGCATCGGACAACGCAACATCATCCTCCTCGACCGCTCCGCCTCCATGGGCGCGACCGACGTCGAGGGCGATGGCTCGCGGAGCCGACTCGACGAGGCCAAGGCCCAGGCCCTCGACCTCGTCAACTCGATGCGCGAGCCGGGCGTCCTCGACCGGGGCGACGACGCGGCGGATCAGGCCATGGTCATTGCCTTCGACACCACCGCCGAGATCGTCGCCCAGCTCACGAGCGACAAGAACGTCCTCCGGCGCGCGATCGAGTCGGTGAAAGTCACCGACGCCCCCTCGCGCGTCAAGGAGGCCTTCCGTCTCGCCCAGGCGCAGCGTCCCGAGCGCTTCGTCGAGGGCGAGGGCCTCAACCGCGGCCCGCCCTTCTCGTTCCACCTCTACTCCGACGGTCGCCTCCCCGACGCCGACGAGGCGATCCCCTCGGTCGAGGACAAGGTCCTCTTCCACGTCATCGGCTCGCCCACCGCCAACAACGTCGCGATCACCGCCCTCCGCGCCGAACGCGCGTACGACAACCCGGCGCAGCTCTCCATCTTCGTCGGCGTGCAGTCCACCGACTCCGTCCGGCGGACCGTCGACTGCGAGCTCGCCCTGGACGGGCGCACCGTCGCCGTCCGCGAGGTCACGATCCCCGCCGCGTCCATCGACCCCGCGGGCGACGAGACCGAGGGCCAGCGCCGCCCGGGCGAGGGCGGCGTCGTCTTCGAGCTGGACATGCCCGACGGCGCCATCGCCCGCGTCCGCCTCGACACCGGCTCCTCGACCAATCCCGCCGCCGACGTCCTCGCCGTCGACGATCAGGGCTGGCTCGTCGTCCCCCCCGCGCGTCAGACCTCGGTCGCGATCGTGACCGACGGCAACCTCTTCCTCGCCGACGCCCTCGCCGGCATGCCCCTCGCCCGCCTCGACATCTTCAAGCCCAGCGAGTTCCAGACCGCCCGCGCCGCCGGACGCGCCGACATCTACGACGTCGTCGTGCTCGACTCGTGGCTCCCCCAGGTCGCCCCGCCCGCGTCACTGCCCCCGGGGCGCTGGCTCGTGCTCGGCGCCGTCCCCCAGGGGCCCGACGGGCTCATCGACAAAGGTGGTGGCGGCCCGGCGCAGATCCTCGTCTGGTCGCGCTCCCACCCCGCGATGCGTGACCTGACGCTCGACGCCCTGACCATCATTGAGTCGCGCAACGTCGAGCTGCCCGAGGGCTCGGGCGCGATCACCCTCGCCGAGACCGCGCAGGGGCCCGCGATCGTCGAGCTGCCCGCCCCCGACTCGCGCGCGATCGTCGTCCCCTTCGACGTGATGAACACGAACTGGCCCTTCAACGCGAGCTTCGTGCTCTTCCTCGCGCAGGCGATCGACTACCTGGACCGGGACGCGGCGGACGCCGCCGCCGCCAGCGGAGCGGGGCGCCTCTTCCGTCCGGGCGACGTCCTCACCGACCGCCTCCCGCCGGGCGTGACCAACGTCCGCGTCGATCCCCCCTCGCCCCAGCCCGAGCAGGAGCTGGTCCCCGCGCCCGACGGACGCATCGCCTTCGGCCCGATCCGAGGCGTGGGCGTCTACCGGCTCCGCTGGACGGGCGCCGCGGGCGCGACCGACCAGCGCGACGGCCAGCGCGTGACCCGCCACTTCGCCGCCAACCTCACCGACCCCGACGAATCCAACGTCACCGCCGCCACCCAGATCACGCTGGGCACGGAGACCAAGAGCGCCGAGCAATCCGGCGCCGACGAAGCCGTAAAAAGGTACTGGCCGTACCTGCTGATGGTCGCGCTGGGGGTGCTGATGGTCGAGTGGTGGATCTACAACCGGAAGGTCGCGGTGTGAGGCTCGCCCGGGGGCTCGCGCTCGTCGTCCTCGCGCTCGCGTCCTCGCTCGCCCGGGCCCAGGCGCCCGCGTCCGATCCTGACCAGATCGCTATCGAGGTCTCGTGGGGCTTCTCCGGCGCGATGGTCGCCGAGCGCTGGTCCCCGGTCCGTTTCAACATCTCCACGGGCTCGCGCGCCGTCTCCGGCGAGGTCCGGATCACCTACCGCCAGGACGCCGCCCAGGACATGGCGATCGCCCTGCCCTTCGCGACCACGCCGGGCAAGACGGTCCCGATCGAGGCGGCCCTGGCGCTTCCCCTCGGCTGTGATCTGGTGCGCGTGCGCGTCATCGACGACCGGGGAAAACGCCTCGCCTCCATGGACTTCCGCTCCGACGCGGACGACCCTGCCCTCTTCCTGCCCAACATCCTGACGAGCGAGGGCGCGACAGTGCTCGAACTCGGGGGCACGACCCTGCCGGTCGCCGCACTCGCGATCCAGCAGCGCCCCCCCGGCAAGGAGTGGGACGACCCGCCCGGCGCGGGTACCTGGTGGCCACTCGTCAGCGTCTGGCGCGTAAACCCCGACCACCTCCCGACGTCGTGGATGTCGTACGACGGCGTCTCGGCGATCGTCATCGAAGCGCGGCAGCTCACGTCCCTCCGCCCGGACGTGCTGCT
Organism: Phycisphaerales bacterium; assembly: GCA_041402005.1. GTDB lineage: Bacteria > Planctomycetota > Phycisphaerae > Phycisphaerales > UBA1924 > JAJRXR01. The sequence continues at coordinate 202,488 of JAWKTB010000001.1, forward strand.
GGCGCTGCGCCGCTGGCTCGAGTCGGGCGGCGCGATGGTCGTGCTCGCCGCCGACGCGGGCGATGGGTGGAGCTTGATCGCCCCGCGCGTGGAGGGCGAGGCGATCGCCAGTCTCGCACCCGCGACAAGTGTCTCCCGCCCCTCGGAGCTGCGCCCGCTCGTGCGCGAGGCCGCCGAGGAGATCGCCGCCAGGCCGATCACGCTGAGCCCCGCCGCCGAGCGCCTCGGCTGGCGCGCCCGCTGGGAGCTGCGCCACGACGCGGGCGCCCTGCTGATCGAGGGCCCGGTCGGCTTCGGCTGGCTGACGATCCTGGGCACACGCCCGGAGCGAGTCCCGAAGGTCGCGAGCGACGCCGAGGCCGCCGCCATCTGGCGCAACGCCCTCAACCCGAGCGTCGGGCGCTGGATCAGGCCACGCGAGGGGCGCGTCTGGTACAACCAGTGGGGCGCCTCGGGCGCCACGCCCCAGCACCAGGGCGCCATCGCCTCGATCCTCGATCACATCCTCCGCGTCCCGACTCCCGGGCTCGGCGTCTTCATCGTGCTCGTTCTTTTCATCGTCCTGCTCGCGGCGCTCGTCGGGCCGGTGGACGCGATCGTGCTCAAGAAGCTGCGTCGCCGCCAGCTCTCCTGGGCGACGGCGCTCGCGTACACCCTCGTCGCCTCCGTCCTCGCCGCGGGGATCCCCGTCGCGATGCGCTCGGGGAACACTATCTATTCCCGCGCCTCGTGCGTGGACGTGCTCGCCCCGCAACTCGGCTCGCGCGCGGAGCGCTCGGCGCTGAGCTCCGTCTTCGCCGCCACCTCCGGACGCGTCGGCGTGGAGAACCCCGCCCCCGGCTCCTGGTGGCGCCCGGTCTCCGCCCTCGCCTCGTACTTCGACGTCCCCGCCGGCCCGACCCTGAGCACGCTCCAGTCCGCGCGTGCCACCCCGACCGGCGTCGTGCGCGAGAACGTCCCCGACCCCGCCATCCCCGGCGCGCTGCGCCTCTGGACGCTCCGCACCACGCTCGACCAGGGCCCGACGTCGGCGCCCCTCGTCTCGATCGAGGCGGGTGAGCGCCCGAGTGAATGCCGCGTCCGCCTCATCGGACTCGACGGCGTCGAGCGCATCACCCAGGCCGACGTTCGCCTCCCGGCGCGGACGAAGCAGCGCTGGACCACCCCCGCGACGACGATCGAATCCGACGGCGTCACGATCACCTTCGACGCTGCCGCCATCGGCATGCCCGCGCCGCCCCGGGACTGGCTCCCCGCCGACAAGCAGGACGACGACACAGACTGGGAGTACGCCGCCGGCGCCGCCTACCGCCCGGCCCGGTTCCTCGACCTGCCGGGCGCCTGGCGGCGCACCAGCGCGATCGACCAGTACGCGGTCTACGGCCAGTGCGCCCTGATCTACCTCGAACTCTGGCGCGCCGCGCCCGACGTCTCCATCACCCGCCCCGCCGACGTCGCAACGCTCGAGGTCTACCGCGTCGTCGTCCCCCTGCCCGAGGAGCCCGCCCCGTGATCGAGATCAAGGGCCTGACCAAGCGCTTCGGCGCCCTCACCGCCGTCGACGATCTCTCCCTCTCGATCAACGCGGGCGAGATCTTCGGCTTCATCGGGCCCAACGGCGCCGGCAAGTCCACCACCATGAAGATCCTCGCCTGCCTCCTCCAGCCCGACGCCGGCGAGGCGAGCGTCGCCGGGTGCGACGTCCGACGCGACGGCGACCGCATCCGTCGCCTCCTCGGATACATGCCCGATTTCATCGGGTACTACGACGACCTCACCGTCGATGAGTACCTCCAGTTCTTCGCCGCCGCATTCCGCATCTCGCGCAAGTCCCGGCGCGCCACCATCGACGGCGTCCTCGAGCTCACCGACCTCACCGACAAGCGCGACGCCATGGTCGCCAGCCTCTCGCGGGGCATGTCCCAGCGCCTCGGCGTCGCGCGCGTCCTCATCCACGACCCCAAGGTCCTCCTGCTCGACGAGCCCGCCTCGGGCCTCGACCCCCGCGCCCGCATCGAGATGCGCGAGCTCCTCGCCGAGCTCGCCCGCATGGGCAAGACGCTCATGGTCTCCAGCCACATCCTCAGCGAGCTCGCCGAGATGTGCTCCTCGATCGGCATCATCGAGAAGGGCAAGCTGATCTACGCCGGCTCGATCGACGAGGCGTACGACCGCGTCAAGGGGGGCGAGCGCGTCGTCATTCGCCTGGAGGCGACCGAGGACGTGGACCTGGTTTCCAGCGTCGTGGCCTCGAAGCTCGCCGAGGACGAACGCGTCCTGTCCGCGACGCCCGACGCGGACAAGCCCGCGATCATCCGCGTCGAGCTCGCGCCGGGCCAGCACGGGCACCACTTCCTGATCGAGCGCGTCATCGCCGCCGGCGGTCGGATCGCGGCCTTCGAGCCCAAGGGCGTGAACCTGGAGGACGCGTTCCTGCGCCTGACGAAGGGCGCGGTGCAATGAGTGAGTCGGCCCCCAGCGTGGAGAGCGCCCCCGGACGCCCGCCGTCGCGAGCCGCGACGATCGCGGGCGCGCTGCTCCCCTGGCGTCTCTTCTTCGGCCCCGTCTTCCAGAAGGAGATGCGCGTCTCCGGACGCAAGCTCTCGACCTACCTCGCCCGGACGGCCTACGCCCTGATCCTCGCCCTCGTCGTCGTGCTCACCTTCTGGCAGGCGTGGGAGGCATCGGGGTACACCGATTCAGCGTCCGGACGCCTCCAATCCCTCCAGAACCTGGCGCCGAGCGTCGTCGTCGCCGTGCTCTGGTTCCAGTTCGTCGCGACACTCCTGCTCGCGCCAGTGATGGCCTCGGGCACGATCTGCGACGAGCGCCGGGCCCAGACCCTGCCCACGCTCCTGACCACCCCGTTGACCGCGCTCGAGATCGTCTGCTCCAAGATGGCCAGCCGCCTGGCCCACCTGCTCATCCTCGCGCTGCTGGCGCTGCCGATCCTGCTCGGGATCCGCCTCTTCGGCGGCGTCCGCGCCGAGACGATCCTCGCCGGCGCCGCCCTGACGATCTCCTGCGCGATCCTCGCCGCCGCCGTCGGTGTCCTCGCTTCCACGCTCTCTAGGCGGGGCACGATCGCCGCCCTGCTCACCTACATCTTCCTTTTCGCCATCTTCCTCGCCCCGCCCATGCTCGCGATGCGCTACAACGCGTTCATCGACGAGACCTTCGGCGACGACACCCGCCTGACCGACCTCATCGGCGAGTCCGCCCCCGACTGGCCAGCCACCATCCCGCCGACGCTCATCATCGGCTCCAGCCCTCCCGCCGCCATGGGCGTCGTCACCATCGACCCGCCCAACGGCATCGACGCGCGCACGCTCTGGGTTGGCTCGACGATCTACACGCTCGTCCTCGCCCTGGGCTCGACGCTGCTCGCCTCCGCCTCCGTCCGGCGCACGATGCGTCGCTCGATCGACGAGAGCGCCCCGCGCCGTCGACGCCGACGCAAGCGTGGCGCGAGCCCGGACGCCGAGCCCGAGCCCGCGAGACTCTCGCATCGGCGCTCGCGCACCGTCTCCGACCGCCCCGTCTTCTGGCGCGAGCTCCGCCAGCCCCTGTTCAACCGACGCCGGACGTTCGCCTTCGCCGTCGTCGTCGTCCTCATCGTCGCCCTGCTCACGTATCCCGGCAACCTGCACGACCAGGGCGTCGCGATGATCCCGGTCGGGCTGGGCATGATCCTGCTCGTGCTCCAGGCGGCGCTGCTGTCCGCCCCAGGCTTTGCCGCCGAGCGCGAGGCCCGCACGCTCGACACGCTCCTCACCACCCGCCTACGCGCCTCGGAGATCGTCTGGGGCAAGGCCCTGGGCGCCGTCCGCAAGCAGTGGTTCCTGCCACTCCTGCTCATGCTCCACGCCGGGCTCCTCGTCGTTTTCGGCGCCGAGCACTGGCTCCTGCTCGTCCAACTCCCCATCATCATGCTCGGGCCGATCGTGATGCTCGCCGGGACGGGCGTCTACTTCGGCCTCCGCTTCCGCAAGACCGTCACCGCCTCGGGCGTCAACCTCGCCCTCGCCCTCGCGCTCTGGCTCGGGTGGCCGATCCTGATGGGCTTGCTCTTCGGCGCCCTCGAGGTCGCGTCCTACGACGTCGCCAACGCCGTCGCCTCGGTCACGCTCTTCCTCAACCCCATCGCCATCCCCGTCGTCATCACCGAAGGCCTACACGGCGTCTCGGGGCTCTCCCTCGACGCCATCGACTATGACCTGCCGATGGACGACCCGGGCCCCCTCGTCGTCACGGCCCTGCTCGTCGTCTGCTCGGGCGCCCAGGCCGGCGTCGGCCTCCTCGCCGCACGCCTCGCCCAGGCCCGCTTCTCCCGCTACACCGGGCGCACGTCCTGAAGGTGGGGCGGTCGAGCGCGCCGGCCTCCCCTACTCCACGAACACCCCGATCTCGTCGATCCCCTTGCGCTCGATCTTCGGCACCACGCAATCCTCGGTCGGATACCCCACCGGGATCAGCAGATACGCCTTCTCGTGCTCGGGCCTCCCGAGCACCTCGCGCAAAAACCCCATCGGGCTCGGCGTGTGCGTGAGCGTCACCAGCCCCGCCTGGTGCGCCGCCGTGAGCAACATCCCGACCGCGATCCCCACGCTCTCGTTCAGGTAGTACGTCTGCCCACCGTCGTCCGTCTTCTTGAGCGCGAACACGACGATCAACCAGGGCGCGATCTCGAGGAACCGCTTATCCGGGTTGGTGCCGAAGGGCTTGAGGTCCTCCAGCCAACGCTCGCTGGCCCGGCGCTCGTAGAACTCCCGCTCCTCGCCTTCCGCCGCCTCGCGGATCTTCCGCTTCATCTCCGGGTTGCTGACCGCGACGAATCGCCAGGGCTGCTTGTTCGCCCCGCTGGGCGCCGTCCCCGCCGCCCGGATCACCCACTCGATCGTCTCCCGCGAGACCGGGCGGTCGGAGAACATCCGCACCGTCCGCCGAAGCTTCATCGTCTCGTAGAACCGCCTCGCCGCGGCTTCGGCCCCCTCCGGAGGCTCATGCGATTCGAGGGGGATGTGCGGCGCGTCCGCCGGTGGCGGCCCATACAGGGGCGAGCCCTCGCCTGTGCCCTTGTCCATCCGGCAACCTCCTCTCAGGCGAGGATACTCGTGTCCTCCACCCGCCTCGCCGGGTGCAGCCCCTTACTGCCAGACCGCCGATATCCCGGGGTGGTCCGCCCCCGCCTGATCGCCCTGCTCGCGTGCCTCCTGCCGACCCTCGCGGCGGCGCAGGAGTACGTCCAGGTCCCCGACGACCCGGGCAGCTTCAACGAGCCTCCCCTCGGCGCCCTCGCCGACCCCGCGCGCCGACCCGACAGCGCCGGACGCGTCGTCGCCTTCTACGACTTCGAGGAGGAACTGACCAACCCCCTGCCCGTGCCCGTCGGTTGGGCGCGGGGGCAGAACGACCCCGAAGTCTCGCGCGACCGCCCGGGCTTCCCGATCTGGAACGCCGCCGAGCTCGATTACGACGCCCCGGCGTTCCGGGGCGCGGGCTCGGTCCGGCTGCCGGTCAAGGGGGATTCGACGAGCCTGATGCTGATCCCCGGCGTGCTCTCCGTCTTCGCCGAGGGCGACTACCTCGCCAGCGCCCAGGTGCGCACGAGGGGACTGACGTACGCGCGTGCCCAGCTCGTCGCGCGCCTGCTCGACAAGGACCTCGCCCCGATCAAGGGCGCCGAGTCTCGCTCGCCCCTGGTCACGTCCGAGGGCCAGTGGACGCGACTCGAGGCGCCGATCAACGGGAGCGGGGGGGACGCCGCGTACCTCCAGCTCGAGCTGCTCGTCCTCCAGCCCGAGCAGTACGACCCGATCCCCCCGGACGCGAGCTACCGCGTCGCGAGGCAGGACTACGACGGGGCCGCGTGGTTCGACGACGTGGGCGTGATCGCCATCCCGCGGATCGAGATCGTGCCCGACGCGCCCGCCGCCCTCGCCGTCGGCGACACCCCGCCCGCCCTCGACATGCTCGTCCGCGACCTCGCGGGTCAGGCGATCAACGTCGAGATCCTGGTACGCGACGCCGACGATCAAGTCGTCGACCACCTCGAACGCGATATGCCAGGCGGACGCTTCGTCGAGCGATGGCGCCCCAACCTCCCCGTCTACGGGTGGTACCGCGCCGACATGATCGTCCGCGCCGGAGATGCCCCGCGTCGGATCGTCGGCTCCGCGACCTCCGCGTTCGCCTGGGCGCCCGACGCGCCCGCGCCGTCGACCTCCGTCGGCGCCGCCTCCGGGGCGCCGAGCGTCGGTCTCAACACCGCCTCGCTCCCGGACGCCCTCGCCCGCGAGCTGCCCCGCCTGGCCCACCTCGTCGGCGCCCGCTCGGTCGACGTCTGCGTCTGGGATCGCGACGCGCCCCCCGAGACCGGCGACGCTCTCGCCGACCGCATCGCCCCGCTCGTCGACCAGCTCCTGCTCGACCAAGTACGAGTCACGCTCTCGATCGCCAGCGTCCCGCCCGACATCGCGACGGGCCTGAACATCGACGTTGACGACGTCGTCTCGCTGCTCGCGCGCGACCAGCGTGCGTTCGGCGATCTGGCGGACCCGCTGCTCGATCGTTACGGCCAGCGCATCCAGCGCTGGGGCCTCGGCTCCCCCTCGAGCGCCGCGCCCTTCGCGCACACGAAACTCGATGCCGACCTCGACCGCGCCACCTCGGCCGTCGCCCGCCTCGTTACCGCCCCGATCGTGGACGTTCCCTGGCGCACGGACCAGGCGATCGTGCCGGCGATCGCCTCGCCCGGGCGCGCTGCGACGATCCACGTCGTGCCGGGCACATCCCCGGAGGCTCACGCCGCCCTCGTCGCCGAGTGGGAGCACGCGGTCGAGAGTGTCAACGCCAGCCCCAGCCACCTCGCCGACCCGACCTCGCTGACGGTCTCGCTCGAGGCGCTCGACGAGAACGTCTTCGGCGTGCGCGCCGCCGCCGCCGACCTCGCCCGCCAGACGCTCACACTCTGGCAGGCCTTCACGAAGCGCGAGTTCTCGGGGTCGCCCGTCACCATCGCGCTGCTCGATCCCTGGCGCGTCGTCGACGAGCGCCGCCCCCGCGTCGAGCCGACCCCCGCCCTGCCCGTCTGGCGCACGCTCTCGGCACGCCTGCGTGGGCGACGCGTCGCGCTCCAGCTCCCCCTGGCGGAAGGGATCCACGCCCTTTTGCTCGAGCCGGTCGCCGGCGCCGACACCGAGTCCGACGCCGCCCTCGCCGTCTGGTCCGACACCCCGCGCGTGATCGACCTCAACCTCGGCGAGAGCGCCCTGACACGGATCGACCTCTTCGGCAACCGCTCGCCCGTGGACATGGCGACGCGGGAGGATCCCGCCGACGCCCCGGCCGCGCACCTCGCCATCTCCCCCGAGCCGATCTTCATCGAGGGCGTGGACGCGCGCCTCGTCCACCTCCTCGCCTCGATCCGCCTCGCCCCCAGAGACCTGCCGGGTGATCGCGACGAGCACGTCCTGACGCTCTCCATGACGAACCCCTGGGGGCACGTCATCCAGGGCGCTCTCTACGTCGTCGAGCCCGGCGGCTTCTCCGAGCCCGAGACCCCCGTCGACCGGAGCTGGCGCATCACGCCCCGCAAGGTCCCCTTCATGCTCGGCGCCGGCGAGTCGCTCGCCCAGACCATCATCGTCGCGCACAGCCTCGCCGAGGAGGCCGGCGTCAAGCCCGCCGTCGTGGACGTCGCCCTCGTCGCCGACCGCGACCGGGGCGTGCACCGCGTGAGGCGCTCCCTCGAGGTCGGCCTCCCGGGCGTCTCCCTGGACCTCTCCACGCGACGCTCGTCCCCCGACGAGCCCTCCCCCTTCATCGCCCTCGACGCGAACGTCACCAACATCTCCGACGCCTCGATCTCGTTCGACCTTCTGGTCGTCGCCCCGGGCCAGCCCCGCGTCCGCCGTCACATCGCCGACCTCCGCCCGGGCGAGTCCGCGACGCGCACGTTCGCGTTCCCCGCGGATGAATCACTGCACGCCGCCCGGATCGCCGTCGGGCTGGAGCGCACCGACGCCGAGGGACGCCTCAACAAGACCGTCCTTGTCGAGTGACGCCTGGGGCTGGCGGGTCTACGCCGGACGCAGCACGTACAGCGCGTACCCGCTGATCGGCGCCTCGATGTCATGCCCGTCCTCCTCGACCACCGCCTCCAGGCGCATCGCCGATCCCGCGATCGCGTCCAGCCACTGGCTCTGTGAGTACGCCCGGAGTGAGTACGCCGAATCGATCCGGCGTTCCGACGTGGACGTCTTGACGATCATGTGGCTGACGACGCGCTCGACCCGGTCGCGCGCCGCCGCCGGCAGATACTGCACGATCTGCGTCACCGAGAGCCCGCCGCGTCGCGCTCTCCAGACGTCCTCGCTCTCCATCTCGACGCCGTAGGCGCACACGCTCATCCCGATGACGTACACGCCGTCGGGCTTGAGCGCCCGCGCCACCTCGCGCAGGTGCGCCCGCAACGACCGCTCGGTCTCGAGGTGGCGGATCGTGTTGATGAGGTTGAACGCCAGATCCGCGCGCCAGGGGGCGCGGTCCGCGAAGCGCGTCATGTCGCTGACGAACACGCTCGCCCGGCGCGCGTGCCCGAGGCGAGCGAGCCGCGACCGGGTGTACTCGACCATCTCCTCCGACGCATCGAAGCCGACCACGCGCCGCCCCCGCCCCGCGGCGACGCGCAGGTACCGCCCCGTCCCGCACGCGGGCTCCAGCCACACCCCCGGGGATCGCCCGCCAACGAAGCGATGCTGGATCCGCTCCAGCCCGTCCACTTCCAGGGCCGTCCCGGACGTGTGCAGCACGTCGTACACCTTCGGATCCGCATAGAACGACTGTCGCACGCCCACGCCCGGAGGGTAGCATGGACGCTGTCTCCGACCGGAGGACCGAGATGGGCCACGCCAGCCCCGCCGTCGAGCAGATCGCTCTGATGATCGAGGAGCTGCCCACGTTGCTCGGGCGTTTCCTCGTCGGCTTCAACGAGTTGACGCGCATCGCGCAGGCGCCGAACATGCCCAACCACGTCATCTGGACGCTCGGACATCTCTCGCTCTACCACCACCGGTCCGTCGAGCGGATCCTGCGTCTCGAGCCGGGGCCGTTGCCCGAGGGCGACTTCGTCACCGCCGACGGACGTGCCGGCGACGCCTGGCGCTTCGACACCGAGAGCGTCTGTTTCTCCTCGACCCCCATCGCCGATTCCGCGATCTATCCCACGCTCGAGCGGGGCATCGAGATCCACACCGCCGCCTGCGGGCGCCTCGCCGCCAGCGTGCGCGAGGTGGGGGACGAGCTGTTCGTGCGCCAGGTGGAGTGGGGGACCTCCGGTCCGCGGTTCTCCGCAGCCATCCTCGCGATGCGCATCGTCCATCACGTTGGCTCGCACGCGGGGCAGATCCTCGATCTCCGACGCGCCCGCGGCATGCCCCGCGTCATCAACTGAGGACGGTCGCCGAGATTTTTTCCGACGCGGACGGCTACGCAAAGGGGGCCCGGACAAGGCCTTGCGGAAGGCCACCGCCATCTAAAAGAAACCTCATCCCGGGTTCACGCGTCTTTCAGCCCAAGACGGAAGACTCTCTCAGCTTCGCGGGGCTCAGCCAGCCCGCGAACCTGCCGGGAGGCGAGACGGACAGGCCCATCCCCGGAGCGAGCGCGTGCCCCAGCGGCGTGATCACACTTCTCGATCCCCTTGAGTACCGACGCCTAGCGAGGCACGCGCTCGCCTCCGAAACCCCCCCTCGGGGCGTCCATGGCAAGGAGCCTGGGCGCCCCGCTCTATTTTTGCGTCTCTTCCCAGGCGCCGGCGCGACCGACCGCTACACCGCCTCCGCCTCCACCGCGATCAGGGGCTCGGGCCCGCCCCCCTCCTTCCCGATCCGCAGGAACGCCACGATCAGGAGCGATACGAGCACCACGCCCGCCGCGCTCCAGAAGGGCCACCCCTTGCCCACGCCGTCGTACAAGGGCCCCGCCAGGATCGGCCCGCACACCAGGGCCAGCGCGCTCACCGCCTGCGACGCGCCCATCACCTGCCCCTCCTCCCCCTCGGGCGCCGCCCGTGACAGGATTCCCGTCAAGGATGGCCCCGCGAACCCCGCGCCCAGCCCCATCAGCCCGAGCACCGCCAGCAACCACCACCACTGCCCCGCCGGCGCCAGCGGGATCAACGCATACCCGACCACCGCCAGGGGAAGCCCGAACAGCACCGCGCGCCGATCCCCGATCAAGGGCGACACCCGGCGCACCAGCCCCCCCTGCACCAGGATCGCCACCAGCCCGATGTACGTGAACACCCGCCCGACGTGCATCTCGTTGAACTGAAACTTGTCCCGCAGCATCACACCCAGCGACGCCCGCAGCTCCGCGTGCGCGAACGCCGCCGAGAAGATCGCCGCCAGCATCACCGCCACCGTCGGCATCCGCATCGTGCGCACCAGCACCGACGCCGGGTTCAGGTCGCCAAGCCCGATCGGCGTCTTCCGTCTCGCCTCGGGCGCCAGCGTCTCGGGCAACAGCGCCGCGACGAGCCCGCTCGTGACCAGCGACAGCCCCGCCGCCGCCCACACCGGCGCCATCAGGTCCAGATGCGACAACAGCGAGCTGAAGGCAGGCCCAAGCATGAACCCCAGCCCGAACGCCGCCCCGACCAGCCCGTACGCCTTCGCCCGGTCCTTGCGGGGCGTCACGTCCGCGATGTACGCCTGCGCCGTCGAGATATTGCCCCCCGTGATCCCGTCGATCACGCGCGCGACGTACAGCAAAGGCAGCGTCCCCGCCGTCGCGAACAGCACGTACCCACCGCACGACCCGAGCAGGCTCACCAGCAGCACGGGCCTCCGCCCGAACCGGTCTGAGAGCACCCCGAGCACCGGGGTCGCCAGAAACTGCGCCGCCGAGTAGCTCATCGTCAGCATCGCCACCGCGGTGCCCGTGCTGTTGAACCGCTCGACGATGAACGGCGTCAGGGGCACGATCAACCCCACGCCCAGCAGATCCAGGAAGACGATCAGGAAGATCAGCGCCGATGCCGATCGCTTGGGCCGCATCGACTCGGGAAGTGGCGCGTGCGTCGAGTCCAAGGAAGCTGACGATAGCCGCTCGCTCCGAGGGCCGGGCGACGCTCCGATGCCCGCCCCGACCGCTCCCTATCCTTCCCGGTCACTCGTCCGCGCGAGAGGAGTACGCACAATGCCCGCCAGCAATCCCGTCGAGATCCTCCTCGCCCACAACCACTGGGCGACGCGCAACATCCTCGACGCCTGCACGAAGCTCTCCGACGCCGAGCTCGACAAGCCCTTCGAGATGGGCGTGGGCTCGCTCCGCGCCACCATGACCCACCTCCTCGGCGCGCTCCGCGGCTGGGGCGACCTCCTCGCCGACCGCGAGCAACGCGAACGCCTCGAGAAGTCCGGCCCCTACTCCCCCGTCCAGCTCCTCGAGCTCCTCGACGAGATCGCCGCCGACGTCCTCGAGTCCGCCGAGTCCCACCCCGTCGACGAGATCGTGACCGGCGAGCGCGCCGGCAAGACCTACTCCTTCACCCGGGGCGCCGTCCTCACCCACGTCACGACCCACGGCATGCACCACCGCGCCCAGGCCCTCAACATGCTCCGACGCCTCGGCGTCGACCCGCTCCCCCCCTCCAGCGTCATGGAGTGGGTGTTCATGGTGGACAACAACCGCTGATCCAGGCGCCCTCACCCCCTCCGCCTACACTGCGCCATCGCACGGGGCGCCGCGACGACTTGTCTGCCGCGGCTGAGACGCACCCGTAGAACCTGATCCGGTTCGCACCGGCGGAGGGATTGCGATTGGCTTCCCGGAGCGAGGGGCTTCCAGCCCCTCGACGTGCTCCGTTTGGAGCCAAGCCTCCCCTTTCTCTGCCGGCGAGCCTCCTCTCGGAGCGCACGCCATGACCACCATCAACACCCACGAGCACCTGGCCCAAGGCTCCCCCGCCTGGAAGGCCAACACGCTCGCCACCGCTGCCCTCCGCGACGCCGCCACCATGCGCAGCGCCCTGCGCATCACCCAGCCCGCCCAGTCCGCCCCCAACGTCCCCTACCCCCTCCCCATCCACGGCGCCCACATCCCCGCCTCCGACTCCAACACCACCTCCCCCGGCTCCTTCGCCCACGCCCCCGACATCGGCGGTCCCTACGCCTTCTCCTCCCCCGACACCCCCGGCATGCCCGCCCCCAGCGACAAAACCGCCTGGGACTTCCTCCCCGACGACTGGGCAGTCGAGATCGTCAGCGAAGCGACGGAGCGACCAAGCGACGAAGCGACGAAGTCAAGCAACAACACCAACGGCGCTCCCCACGCCCACGACGAGTCCTCGAGCCGTGGGGTCTCAGGCAAAGAAACCCTCCCCCCGGTGGGGGCGGTGTCCAACCGCCCCGAATCCCCCTCTGTCGCTCCGTCGCTTCGTCGCTCCGTCGCCACCTTCACCGACGCCCGCGGGGTCACGCGCCGAATCACCTACCCCGCCAACTTCACCCCCATCACCCAACTCGAACACGCCCGCCTCGGCATCATCACCCCCGAAATGCGCCGAGTCGCCCAGCGCGAGCCCCACCTCACCCCCGAGCAAGTCCGCGACGAGCTCGCCGCCGGGCGCCTCATCATCCCCGCCAACATCAAGCACCTTCAGAAGAACCTCGACCCCATGGCCATCGGCCGCGCCACGCGCACCAAGGTCAACGCCAACATGGGCGCCTCACCCATCTCCTCCGGCTCCGACGAAGAGCTCGAAAAACTCCGCTGGGCCGAACGCTGGGGCGCCGACACCGTCATGGACCTCTCAACAGGCGGCGACCTCGACGCCTGCCGCCAGGCCATCCTCGACCACAGCACCGTCCCTATCGGCACCGTCCCCATCTACTCCGTGATCATCGCCCGCAAGCTCGAAGACCTCGACGAGCGGGTCGTCATGGACACCCTCAAGCACCAGGCCGAGCAGGGCGTCGACTACTTCACCATCCACGCCGGCGTGCGCCGCGAGCACCTCAAACTCGTCAAGAATCGCCTCATCGGCATCGTCTCCCGAGGTGGGTCACTGCTCGCGAAATGGATGCTCACCCACGCGCGTGAAAACCTCATGTACACCATGTGGGACGACATCTGCGATCTTCTACGCACATACGACGTCTCCTTCTCCATCGGTGACGGCCTCCGCCCCGGCGGACTCGCCGACGCCACCGACGCCGCCCAGCTTGCCGAACTCCAAACCCTCGGCGAACTCACCGAGCGAGCCTGGCGCCGCGGCGTCCAGGTCATGATCGAAGGCCCGGGCCACGTCCCCTTCGACCAGATCGAGTTCAACGCCAAGCTCCAGCGCCGCCTCTGCCACGGCGCCCCGTTCTACGTCCTCGGCCCCCTCGTCACCGACGTCTTCCCCGGCTACGACCACATTACTTCTGCGATTGGAGCAACCTCCATCGCCTACCACGGCGCGAGCATGTTGTGCTACGTCACACCCAAGGAACACCTTGGCCTCCCCAAGCGCTCCGACGTCAAGGACGGGTGCATCGCCTACAAGATCGCCGCCCACGCCGCCGACGTCGCCCTCGGCATCCCCGCCACCCGCGACTGGGACGACCAGCTCACCAAAGCCCGCGCCGCCCTCAACTGGAACAAGCACTTCCAGCTCGCCTTCGACGAGGACACCGCCCGCGCCTTCCACGACGAAGACCTCGACGTCGACACCGACTTCTGCGCCATGTGCGGCCACGACTGGTGCAGTGTCCGCATCTCCAAGGAGATCCAAGACTTCGCCAGTGGCAAAGCCCAGGGATTCGAATCCCTGGGCCCCAAGCGCTCCGACGCCCTCACCCCCGACCAGCAAGCCATCCTCGAGCAAAGGGGCTACCTCTCCCCCGACGAAGTCCACAAACTCGCCAGCAAGGTCAAAAAGTCTCCCCTGATGCCTGATGCCCGATCCCCGATGCCTCCGTCAAAGGCGGCATGCCACTCCGATTACGTCGATTCCAACGAAGCCCAAAGGCTCCAGTCCCTCGTCCAGCTCAACACCGCCCCGGCACACAACCTGCCGAGCGAGGATCGGGTAATCTGAGCGGTTTGTTTGCGTGATTGGGGATGAAATGACAGCTGGAACACCGACCTACGCATTTCGAGCAGCTTTCGAGGCAGATACGGAGTTGCAGTCACTGGCTAGCAACGCTCTCGCGATGTTCGCGCTCGCGCTGTATCTCGTCCATGATGATGTGATGGAGTTGGCAGCAGAGGCCATCACGGATGGAGATGATGATAAGAAGTTGGATTTTTGCCTTTTGGACGAGTCTAGCAAGCGGCTTGTGCTCGGTCAGGCATATACGGCTGTCCAATGGGGAAGAGACGCTGCTCCAGCAAACAAGGCATCCGACCTAAACACAGCAGTTGCCTGGCTGTTGAATGCAGAGGTGTCCACTGTCCCCGAACGCCTGCGCCCGCTCACGACAGAGGTACGCGAGGCGCTGAAAGAGGGCAGGATAGAGACAATCGAAATCCTCTACGTTCACAACTGCCACGAAAGCGTAAACGTCCAAACTGAACTCAACGCCGTAAGAGAGAACGCGAGTCATATCTGTCAATCGATGGGTGGAGCAGACGTTTCAGTGTCTGCGATTGAGTTGGGACTCGAGAAAATTCAAGAACTCTACGATTCATTTGATAAAGACATCAAAGTTGAAGAAGTTATTGAGATCCCGATCGATGGAGCCGACGAGGCGCACGTGGTTGTGCATGAGGGCGAAGGATGGCGATCTGTCGTGCTCTCAGTCGATGGACTATGGCTGAAGGAGCTATTCGTCGCGTATCAGGATGAACTGTTCTCCGCAAACGTCCGTGATTTTCTCGGAGTGACGCGCCGTGCGGGAAACGTGAATGCGGGAATCAAGCAGAGCGCTGCATCAGAACCAGGCAATTTCTGGGCCTACAACAACGGCATTACAGCACTTACGCATGAGTTTGAGGTCGAGAGCACAACCGTACGCGCGAGGGGAATATCCATCATCAACGGTGCACAGACAACCGGCGCGCTCGCAGAGGCCGACGATAACGATCTGCGAGACGTTCGTGTTCTCTGTCGGCTTGTTGAGAGTCGAGATAAGGGACTGATTCGGAAGATTGTCCTCTTCAACAATACGCAGAATGTAATTCGGCCTTCCGACCTTCGCAGTAATCATCCTGTGCAAAAACGGCTTGAAGCAGCATTCTCAGAATTTGGGATCAGATACGTTGTGCGTAGGAGTGGCCGCGCCCCGCACAACTCTGTTTCGGCGGAAAGCGTCGCGCCCTCACTTTGCGCATTCCATGGAGACCCGATTACCGCTGCGCGACAAAGAAGAGAAATCTTCGAATCCGACACGGTCTTTGACCGAGTGTTTCCAGGGAATATCTCTGCGGGGCACGTGTACCTCGTGTATTGCCTAGCGGCGGCATTTGATCGAATGAAGCTTGAACTGAAAGAAAAGAACGCTGCCGGTACAGCTACTTTCCTTGAGACGCAACAGTACGACTTGTTGCGGTATTCGCCCTCGCGTCAGTTCGTGCTGTTCTTGGTTGGATCTTGCGCTGAAGAACTGCTTGGGCGACGAGTGTCTGCGATTGTAGACTGGCGTGCTACTTCGGCCACCATGCAAGCGGGTTGGGAAGAATTGACGCGGATATGGACGGATGTCCTCCGTAGGATTCTCCCGTTGGCCGCTTCGGCGTTGCAGGAGGGGGAAACAGGGTACGACCTCACGCGATCCAAGTCCGCTATGGTACGAGTCTCGCACGCAGTCAAGGGCAATCTTGCTGCGCTTGCAGCTGCCTTCGAGTCGCAGTTACGACTGCTACGAGACAAGAGCGCTGTGTGAGCGCAGATATCGGTGCATGTGCGCTGTTTGCGCGCAACCCATTTGATCCGCATTGCGGCGTGTTTGATATGATGGCAAGCACGGTGATCAATTGCACATGATCGCCACCATCACCCAGACCACGGCTCTCCTCCCCGCCCACGTCTCCGAGCCCGACCTCCTCGCCGACTTCCTCGCCGCCGAGCTGCCGTTGCTGGCTCTGTGCGAGCGCCACGCCATCGACCTCGACGACCTGACCGCCTGGCTCGACCACCCACGCACGCGTGAGCGTCTGGCCGCCCTCGAGCGAGCCGCAGCCACCCGCGAGCGCCTCGTCACCGCCCAGGCCCGAGTCGCCGCAGCGGTCCGCCTGCGCGACCTGGCCGCCTTCCCCGCCGACTACGCCGACAAGACCTGCAAGCTCACCCCCGCCGCCGCCGAGACCGCCCGCAAGGCCGCGGCGAGACTCCTTGCTCCCGCGGCGGGACGGGCTTCCAGCCCGTCATCTCCCCTCTCCCCCGCGCCCCGCGGGGGAGACAGGTCCAAGCGAGCGCCGGACCAGAGAGGGTGAGTCACACCCGCCCCACACGCCAAGAAACCCCACGACTCGAAGACTCGTCGTCGTCATCTCCCCCTCTCCCCCGCGCCCCGCGGGGGAGACAGGTCCAAGCGAGCGCCGGACGAGTGAGGGTGAGTCACACCCATCCCTCACGCCACAAAGCCCTACGACTCGAAGACTCGTCGTCGTCATCTCCCCCTCTCCCCCGCTCCCAGCGGGGAGACACGTCCAAGCGAGCTGCCGGACGAGAGGGCGCCTCACACCCACCCCTCACGCCCACGACGAGTCTTCGAGTCGTGGGGTCTCCCCGCACCCCACCCCCATCCCCGCCTCCTCCCTGATGCCCGATGCCTGATCCCTGATGCCGCCCCCTCACTACCCTCCCCCCATGCGACACCCACTCCTCCCCGCCCTCGCCCTCACACTCGCCTCCCCCGCCCTCGCCACCGACTACCACCTCTACTACCTCGGCGGCCAATCCAACATGGACGGCTTCGGCACAGTCAGCGAACTCCCCGCCGACGCCGCCTCCCCCGTCGACCGCGCCCTCATCTTCCACCCCCAGCCCACACGCGACGACACGCCCTCACCCCCCGGCATCTGGGCCCCCGTCACCCCCGGCCACGGCTGGGGCTTCGCCTGTGATGGCAAGACCAACACACTCGCCCCCCGCTTCGGCCCCGAGCTCGGCTTCGCCAGGCGCATGGCCGAGCTCCACCCCGACTGGCATATCGCCATCATCAAGTACTCCCTCGGCGGCTCCTCCATCACACCCGACTCCGACGACCCACGCCAACGCGCCCCCGGCCACTGGGACCCCGACTACAACCTGACCGTCAACGACCTCACCGGCGTCAACCAGTACGACCACGCCCTCCACGCCATCGCCAGCGCCACCGCGATCGCCGACATCGACAACGACGGCGAGCCCGACCGCCTCATCCCCGCCGGCATCGTCTGGATGCAGGGCGAGTCCGACGCCACCTTCGAAGCCAACGCCGCCAACTACGAGGCCGACCTCAAGCATCTCATCGACCTCCTCCGCGCCGCCCTGCGCGTCGACGACCTCCCCGTCGCCATCGGCCGCATCTCCGACTCGGGCCAGGACCCCAGCGACCACAAGGTCTGGGACTTCGGCGAGACCGTCCGCGCCGCCCAGGCCGCCTTCTGCGATCACGACCCCGCCGCCGCCCTCGTCACCACCACCGACGGCTACGGCCACTCCGACCCGTACCACTACGACACCGCCGGCTTCCTCGACCTCGGCCGCGCCTTCGCCGACGCCCTCGAATCCCTGGAGTAGCCCATGGACCGCGACTCCCTGCTGAAGCTCTGGAAAGAGCACCACACCAACAACACCTGGATCCCGGCGTGGTCCAAGGCCGTCAGCGACCTCACGCCCGAGCAGGCCGCTTGGAAGCCCGACCCGCAGCGCCACTCCATCTGGCAGCAGGTCAACCACATGGTCTTCTGGCGGACCTACAACCTCGCCCGCAAGCGGGGGGGCGAGCCCCTCCCCGACGCCGAGATCCAGCGCCGCAACTGGCTCGCGCCGGACATGATCACCGAAGCCGCGTGGCGTGAGGCCCGCGAGCGATTCAACACGAGCCACTCGGAGGTCGCCGACGCGATCGCCGACGGCACGCTCCCGCCCGACACCACCAGCTACCTCCTGACCCATGACAGCTACCACGTCGGCCAGATCATGCAGCTGCGAGCGATGCAGGGCATGAAGCCGATCGAGTGACGCCCAGCCGGCTTCGGCCTATGACGTCGGGTCCGCGTCGTCGGGCGAGTCGTTCCCCCTCGCCTCGTCGCCCGCGTCTCGGGCGACCCGCTCCCGATCGGCGGCGTCGGACCTCCCGCCCTTGAGCGCGCCGCCCCCGATGAGGGCGCCGAGAACCCCGACGATGGGTTGAGCGATCGTGAACCAGACCGGCGAGCGCGAACGGCTCGCTCCCTCCATGATCGACACCTCCCCTTCGCGCGGGCCGGGATCCTCAAGGGTCAATCGGTACGCGGAGTCGGCGATGCCGAGTACCGCGATCACGATCGCGATCGCGATGACGGCCCCGCGCTTGCGGGCGATCAGGCGGCAGACGAACCCGCCGAGCGCCGCGGCGATCAAGTTGAGCACGACCGCGATTGCGGCGAACGTCGTGGACGCCTCCCACGACCCGGGCTTGTACGAGCCCTCGGTCCCGAGCACGATCATCAGGAGCGAGAAGAGCACGGCCACCGCGATGAAGATCGCGACGTAGCCCAGGATCACGCCGACGATTGAGCGCACCATTTCAGTTCTCCAGTGTCGATCTCGGCACGTCGCGGCCTGTGCATCGAACGATCCGGTCCGGTCCCGGGTCATCTGAAGATCGTCAAATTGAGTTGGAGTTTGACCAGAAAAAGTCTCTCGCCGGGCTCGTTGGACGCGATCACGGGGCCCCGTCAGGATCCAGGGGCGCGAGCAGGGCCTCGGCGAGGGTCCGCCTCGTCGGCCAGTGTCGCCGAGCGCTCCTGCATCGCCTCGATCTCGGGGGCGAGGCTCTCGCGCAGCGCCTCTCGCCGCTCGGCACGGGCGTCCAGGTCGAACGCCCGCCCGGTCTGCTCGCGCCGGTCGCCAGATCGATCGACGCGCGTGCCCGGGTGCGTTGTGGCGGCGGACTCGGCGTGGTGAACAGAGACCCAAAGTTCCCTGAGAGATGCGATGGGTGGGACACGGAAATCAGGGGATGGATGGGAAGCTGTACGACGCGGGATCAATCGGCCAGGAAGGCCTTGCCGCCACCCACGTCGAGTGAATCGACGTCGACGATGCCGTCGAGGTTCTTGGCGTTGTTGTGGATGACGATGATGCCCTTGGCGGTGTCGGGGACGAAGAGCCCGGTGGCGGAGTCGAGTCGCCAGCCGTGCGTGCCGGCGCCCGGGGCGGCGCCGTCGACGCGGAGCGTCGCGAGGTTGTTCTCGCGGTTGGTGGGGAACTTGCTGAGGTACGGGCCGTAGAGTCCGCTCGCGTTGGGCGTGCCGTCGAGGTCGGAGGTGGAGGCGAGGCGTGCGATGACGGTCGCCGCGTTGGCTTTACCGCCCGTGTCCTTGCGTCCGATGGCGAGGCCCGCGTGCTCGGCGCTGAAGCGTTCGCCGGCGGACTGGAGCTCGCGCCAGTCGGTGAGCATGGCGGCGGCGAACGCGGTGTTGCTCGACTGGGAGAACCTCGGGATCGCGATCGCCGAGATGATCCCGATAATCACGACGACGATCACGAGCTCGATGAGCGAGAAGGCGGAGCGTTGGAGTTTGCGTCGGCGCATCGCCGGAGCCAAGATCGGGTGTGGCGGCGCGGGGATGCAGGGGCCCCCGCGGATGGGCGCTCGCATTGAGGTCAACGCCCTGCGCGCCACGCTCGGTCGGCGCCCTCGGTCGTCCGGGAACGCCATCG
Source organism: Phycisphaerales bacterium (assembly GCA_041402005.1). Taxonomy (GTDB): domain Bacteria; phylum Planctomycetota; class Phycisphaerae; order Phycisphaerales; family UBA1924; genus JAJRXR01. The sequence goes on from JAWKTB010000001.1 coordinate 222,334, forward strand.
GGCGGGCAAAAGAAAAGGACGCCGAGGGCTGACGATGTGGCCCCCGGCGTCCAAGTAGAGAGCGTGCCCCCCCGCCAATCGCGAGGTGGCGACGGCAGCGGGAACACTCCGCCCATCCGCCCTATTCCGGAGATTTCCCCCTACCAGACCCGACGCATCGCCCAGGGGGCGGCCAGACGCCCGAGAACCACGGCGATCCCGGTCTTCAGGAGCATCCCGGGGATGTACGGGAAGAAACCCCCCTCCAGGGCCCGCAGGGGGGTGAACCCCCGGACGTAGGCCAGCCAGGGGACGCCGAAGGCGAAGATCACCAGGTGACCGGCGAGGACGCCCAGGACCATGGCCCCCCAGCCGCGGACCGAGCCGTCCTTGCGGCGGATGATCGTGGTGATGACGGGCTGGCAGGCGACGAAACCAACCAGGTACCCGCCGGTCTGGCCCATGAGGACAGCGAGGCCGGCGGACCCGTCGGCGAAGATGCCGGCGCCGACCATCCCGACCAGGAGGTAGAGGACCATGCTCGCGATGCCCAGGCGCGGGCCGAGGCAGAGGGCGGCGAGCACGACGGCCAGAGTCTGGAGGGTGAGGGGGACGCCGTCGGGGGGGAGGGGGATGGCGATCTGGGCGGCGAGGGAGGTGAGGAAGGTGAAGAGGAGGGTTCCGGCGAGGCGCAACTCCCAGGTCGAGACCGACGGGTCGGCGCGCGGGAGTGGGGCGGTGGTCTCGCGGGCGGGCATGGGAAGGGGAGGATAGAGGGGCGAATCGCGAAGTGGCGAATCGCGAAGTGGCGAAGTGGCGAATCGCGAAGTCGGGGAGTCGGTGGGGGAGTGGACGGGTGTGACTCGCCCCCTCTGGCTCGGCGCTGCGCTTGAGCCTGTCTCCCCCGCGGGGCGCGGGGGAGAGGGTCAGGCGGCGGGCGCGAGGTCGCGCTTGGCGACGGGGGCGAGGGCCTCGAGGGGGGTCGCAGGGATCTCGAGCAGGGCGTTGTCGATGACGGCGCCGGGGTGGATCTCGATGCGGGGGGCGCGGACGCGTCCACGGACCGTGGCCCGCTCGGTGAGGCGGACGAGGCCGCCCGAGACGACGTGTCCGTCGAGGTAGCCGTGGATGAGCACGCCCCCGCCGGCGAGGAGCATGGTGGCGGTGGCGCGTGTGCGTTTGTGGATCTCGACGGCGCCGCAGGTTTCGATCTTGCCGCCCCACCAGGGACCGCGGATGATGACGTCCTCGACGACGATGCGCCGGTAGCAGTGGGGGCACGAGGCGCTCATCGCCTTGGGCGCGACGTCGAACTCGGTGGCGCAGAGGTAGCAGCGCACCGGGCGGGTGGGCAGGGGCGGCGCCCAGGCGGGGGTTTCATCGGTCGTCGCGTGCATCGGAAAGACACCGCGAGTCTTCGTGCGCGGGGTTGAATGGTGGGAGAGCGGGAGTGACTCACCCCCTCTCGTCCGGCGCTTCGCTTGGACGTGTCTCCCCCGCGGGGCGCGGGGGAGAGGTTTAGGCGGCGGCGATGGAGGGCTCGGGCGACGGGCGCGACTCGTGGCGGCGCTCGGACTTCCAGGGCGGCTTGAAGTCGATGTCCGCTGACGGCATGGTCGTGCCGCCCTCGGCGAGCTCCTTGGCCTGCGGGCCGACCTGGCAGTGTCCGACGAAGCTGGCGCCCTCGGCGACGACGAGCGTCCCGGCGCGGATGTCGCCGACGACGCGGGCGTGCGGGCTGAGGGTGAGGCGGTCGGCGGCGTGGACGGGGCCCTCGACGCCGCCGTCAACGATCACGGTCTTGCCCTCGATGGCGGCCTGGCAGTTGGCGGAGGGGCCGATCTGGAGTTCGGCGTTGGCGATGATCTTGCCCTCGATGGTGCCGAGGATGCGGGCGGTGGAGTTGAACGCGACCTCGCCGCTGATGCGGGTGTCGGGCCCGATGATGGTCATCTCGTTGTTTGGGAGCTTGTGGTCGGGCATCGGGTGTTCCTTCGCGCGTGAATGGCGCGCCCTCGGGGGGCTCGCCTGGGCGAGCGGGTCGCCATCCCTGGGTGTTCGCGCGGACTCCGCCGCCGTCTGCGCCGTCCTTGGCCGGGGGGGTGGATCGGCAGGACGCCGGAGAACGCTGCAATTCCGCGCTGGGCGGAACGTCTCCGCGAGGCGCAGGATCTGCGCGTCTTCATGTGCCTGAGTTCCCGTCCACGTACGCTCATGGCGTCGGGGGCACGGAGGGCACGATGGACGGGGCGATGGCGATGACGCTCGGGGTGGGCGGAGGCGGGGACACGATCGCCTTCTTCAGCCTGGCCGGGCTCAGCGCCCTGGTCACGCTGGCCGCCCTCGAGATCGTCCTGGGCATCGACAACATCGTGTTCATCGCGATCCTGACGGGGCGACTGCCCGAGGAGCGCCAGGCGCTCGGGCGTCGCCTGGGCCTGATCCTCGCGGGCGTGATGCGGCTGATCCTGCTCGCGCTCGCGTGGCTCGTGACGCGACTGCAGGCGCCGCTGTTCACGCTGCCGTTCTTCGAGGAGGAGGTCACGAACCCGGAGACGGGGGCGAAGGTCACGCAGGGGATCGGGATCTCGGGTCAGGATCTCGTGCTGTTGCTGGGGGGGCTCTTCCTGATCGCGAAGGCGACGTGGGAGATCCACCACATGGTGGAGGATGGCGCCGCCAAGACGAGCGAGGAGATGGCCGGGCAGAGGCGCGGCGGGCGAGCGGGCCTCTGGTCCGTCGTCGGTCAGATCCTGCTGCTCGACATCGTGTTCAGCCTGGACAGCGTGATCACGGCGGTCGGGATGACGAGCAACTACTGGGTGATGGCGTCGGCGGTGGTGCTGTCGGTCGGCGTGATGCTGACGATGGCGGGGCCGGTGGGGCGGTTCGTCGCGAGCCGCCCGACGATGAAGACGCTGGCGTTGGCGTTCCTGGTGCTGATCGGCGTGCTGCTGGTGGCCGATGGGCTGCACCAGCACCTGGACCGCGGGTACGTCTACTTCGCGATGGGGTTCTCGCTCGTGGTCGAGCTGATCAACATGCGGGTTGGGGGGCGGCGCAAGGCGCGAGCGGACAGCGCGGGCGGCGCGTAGGGCGGGTTCGATCGGACCGTCCGAGTCCGCAGCGGCTCAGGCGGCGGGCGCCTTGCGCAGGTAGTCGTTGGAGTTGACGCTCTCGCCGACGCGGGGCGTCAGGCGGGCGGCGCCCGAGGCGATGAGCGAGGCCTTGTGCTCCTGGCGGAACTGGATGCCGCGGACGACGGTGACGGCGGCGAAGGCGCAGAGCATGGAGACGACGCTGCCGAGGATCTGGACGTAGGTGGCGGTCTTGAGGACGGCGATGCCGGCGGCGCCGCCAAAACCCATCTGGAAGGAGATGCCGCCGATGATGGCGGAGGTGACCCAGAGGCTCCACCAGACGGCGACCGGGGTGGCGGGCACGCGCTTCCAAGCGGTGGGGTCCGCGTTGGGCTCGGGCTCGCTGGCCTTCCAGATCTCGCTGACGGCCTTGAAGGGCATGACGAGGTTGGCGAGGGGGATGAAGAACCAGCCCGCCGCCCAGCCGGGGGTGATCTGCATGCCCTGGGCGCCGAGGGCGCGGGCATTCTTCGAGGCCTTGACGATCCAGATGCAGAAGCAGATGACGGTGGCGACCCAGACGAAGAAGGAGGGGATGCCGATGAGTGCGGCGCGGATGCCGGCGCCGATCCACTCGCCGCTGTCGATCATCTCCTGGGGGGATTGATACTTGCTGAGCATCTCGACGTCCATCCAGGCGGAGCCGGCGGCGACGAGTGAGAGGAAGGCGCTGGCGCCGAGCAGGAGCACGACGGACGTGGTCAGGCCCTTGCTCGGGCGGAAGGCGGCGGTGGTCTGGTCCATCTGGAGCGTCCCCGGGCGGCGGGCATCGCCACCATCGGGGGGATCGATCGGGCGGGCGGGGGGCGCCCTGAGCGGGGGAGGGGTGAAGACCCGTTCATGCAGGAAGATCGGACGTGCATCACCCGCGCGGATGGCCCGATCGTCATACCCGGGCGGATGAACTCGCAAGAGAGTCGCCAGGAGGGATCAGGAGGCGGGGAGCGCGGACGTCGCGGCGAGCATCGTGCGGGCGTCGGCGGCGCGCCGGCGCTGGGACGTCGTGAGCCGGGAGACGACGGCGATGCACAGAACGCCCGCGAGGATCTGGAGACCAGCCCCAATCGAGATCATCCAGGCCCCGATCCGCTCGAAGCTGGGCTCGTCGAAGAAGCGCGAGGCGATGTTCGTCACGAGCGTACCGAGCACCCACGACGTCCACCATGCCTGGAGCAGGACGCCGACCGGGGCGTTGCGCCACGCGGTTCGGTCATCACCCTTGATGGGGTGAATGCTGGCGCGCCAGATCTCCGACATCGCCTTGAACGGCATCCAGAGCGTCGCAACGGGGATGAAGTACCAGCCGACGGCCCAGCCGGGCGTGATGCGGAAGCCCCGGGCGCCGAGAGTTCTCGCGTTGACGGCGGATCGGAAGGTCCAGATGCAGAACAGCACGACCGTGGGCACGAAGACCAGGATCTGAGCCAGCGCGGCGAGCCCGTACACAAGCATCGAGAGCGAGATGATGTCGTTGTCGCGCGTCCCGCCGAACACGCCGACGCCCCGCATCGCGATCAAACCGCCGACGAGCGACACGCCGTTGAGCACGCTGATGATCGCGAGCCCCGCGATGACGAAGATCGCGAGCGTCGATGTCGGGCGGAAGTACCGGGCGATGTCGTGGGGCTCGGCGCCAGCCTGGCTCATGGGGGGCAGCATACCCCGGGTTATGCCGGCTGCCTCGCCTCGTTGAGCTTCTTGCGGATGACGGTCTGGAGGATGCCGCCGTTCTTTGAGTACTCGATCTCGACGGCGGTGTCGAGGCGGAGCAGGGCGGTGAAGTCGACCATGGAGCCGTCGGGGCGCGTCGCGGTGACGGGGACGTCGCACCGGGGCTCGACCGGGTCGGGCAGGTGGATGTCGAACGACTCGTCGCCCTTGAGGCCGAGCGATGCGGCGGTCTGCCCGTCCTTGTAGACGAGCGGGAGGACGCCCATGAAGACGAGGTTGGAGCGGTGGATGCGTTCGTAGCTCTCGGCGATGACGGCGCGGACGCCGAGGAGGAAGGCGCCCTTGGCGGCCCAGTCGCGGCTCGAGCCCATGCCGTAGTCCTTGCCGGCGAGGACGACGAGGGGAACGCCGGCCTTCTTGTAGTCCATGGCGGCGTCATAGATGTACTCGACGGGGCTGTTCGACAGGCTGGAAGCCTGTCCCGTCGGGGACTTGGTGAAGTTGCGTGTCCAGCCGCCTTCGGGCTGGACGCCGTTGGCGGCGGCGATCTTGTTCTTGACGCGGACGTTGGCGAAGGTGCCACGGGTCATGACGCGGTCGTTGCCGCGGCGCGAGCCGTAGGAGTTGAAGTCCTTCTTGTCGACGCCCTTGGAAATGAGGTACTGGCCGGCGGGAGTCTCGGGCTCGATGCGACCCGCGGGCGAGATGTGGTCGGTGGTGACCGAGTCGCCGACGTTGACGAGGCATCGGGCGCCCCGGATCGGCTTGAAGCCGGGCGGCTCGACGGGCATCCCATCGAAGAAGGGCGGGTTCTGGATGTACGTCGAGGCCTCGTCCCAGGGGTACAGCTCGGACTCGCTGACCGGGACGGCGTTCCAGGTCTCGTTCTCGTCGTAGACGTGGGCGTACTTCTCGCGGAACTGGGCGGCGGTGACGCACGCGGCCTTGAGCTTCTGGACCTCGGCCTGCGTCGGCCAGATGTCCTTGAGGTAGACGTCCTTGCCTTGGGGGGTTTTGGCGATGACGCCGCCCGCGAGGTCGATGTCGACCGTGCCCGCGATCGCGTAGGCGACGACGAGGGGGGGGCTGGCGAGGTAGTTGGCGCGCACCGCCGGGTGGACGCGACCCTCGAAGTTGCGGTTGCCCGAGAGCACAGAAGCAGCGACGAGGTCGGCGTCCTTGATGCCCTGCTCGATCTCGGGCGGGAGTGGTCCGGAGTTGCCGATGCAGGTGGTGCACCCGTACCCGACGGTGTTGAAGCCGAGGGCGTCGAGGTCTTCGGTGAGGCCGGCCTTGTCGTAATACTCGGTCACGACCTTGGAGCCGGGGGCGAGGGAGGTCTTGACCCAGGGCTTGCGGGTGAGGCCGAGGGCGCGGGCCTTTCGCGCCACCAGGCCGGCGGCGATCATGACGTCGGGGTTACTCGTGTTGGTGCAGCTGGTGATGGCGGCGATGACGACCGAGCCGTGGCTCAGGACGACCTGCTCTCCCGGGGCGTGCGGGTGGGAGGCCTCGGTGAGCGTGACGCGGGAGTAGCCGGCGTCCTTGCAGCTCTCCTTGCCGTTGGGCGGGTTGGTCGGCGCGTGGTCGGCCTTGCCGCCCTCGCCGGCGAAGCGGGAGAGGTTGACGGTTTCGCTCGGCGCCTTCTTGCCGAAGGTGTCCACCAGGTCCTTGTGGAACTGGGCGCGCATGCTCGAGAGGGCGATGCGGTCCTGCGGGCGCTTGGGCCCGGCGAGCGAGGGTTCGACGCTGGAGAGGTCGAGCTCGAGGACCGAGCTGAACACAGGGTCGGGCGAGCCGGGCTCCCAGAAGAAGCCGGCGGCCTTGGCCCAAGTCTCGGTGAGGGCGATTTCCTCGTCGGTCTTGGCGGTGAGGCGGAAGTAATCGAGTGTCTTGGCGTCGATGGGGAAGAAGCCGCAGGTGGCGCCGTACTCGGGCGCCATGTTGGCGATGGTGGCGCGGTCGGGCACGGAGAGTTCAGCCATGCCGGGCCCGAAGAACTCGACGAATTTTTCCACCACGCCGTGGGCGCGGAGCATCTGCGTGACGGTGAGGACGAGGTCGGTGGCGGTGGCGCCTTCTGGCAGCTTGCCGGTGAGCTTGAAGCCAACCACTTCAGGAGTGAGCATGTACACGGGTTGTCCGAGCATGACGGCCTCGGCCTCAATGCCGCCGACGCCCCAGCCGAGGACGCCGACGGCGTTGATCATCGTCGTGTGGCTGTCCGTGCCGACGAGTGAGTCCGGGAAGACCCAGTCGTGCCCGTCGATGTTCTTGGTGAGGCAGCCCCTCGCCAGGTACTCGAGGTTGACCTGGTGGACGATTCCCGTCGCCGGCGGGACGGCCCGGAAGTTGTCCAGCGACTCCTGGCCCCACTTGAGGAAGGTGTACCGCTCGTTGTTGCGCTGGAACTCCTTCTGGGCGTTGATCGTCAGGGCCACGCGCGTTGCGAAATCATCCACTTGGACGGAGTGGTCGATGACGAGGTCGCACTGGACGGCGGGGTTGATCTGCGAGGCGTCGCCGCCGAGGGACTTCATGGCGTCACGCATGGCGGCCAGGTCCACGACGCAGGGGACGCCCGTGAAGTCCTGGAGCACCACGCGCCCGGGCATGAAGGGCATCTCGACCGCGTTGACGTTCCTCGCGTCGTAGGAGGCCAGGCCCGAGACGTCGTCGGCGGTGACGACGAAGCCGTCGAGGTTGCGGACCGCCGCCTCGAGCAGCACCCGGATCGAGTACGGCAGGCGGTCGATCCTGCCCAGGCCCTTGGCCTCGAGGGCCTTGAGGCGGATGTAGGAGTAGGTCTTGCCGTGGGATTCGAGGGTGTCGCGGGCGCGGAAGGGGTCGCTTGGCATGGCGGGGCTCCTGGTGGTGATCCGACAGAAGAGTCGGCACGCCAGATGCATGAATCAAATCAATGCAGATTACGATATAGATCGACATCACTAATGTATCGCGCGAGGGGAGGCGAGAGGGGTGATTTCCCTTGTCCGAGAATCCGGCCCTCGGTAGGCTCTGGGTCGTCCTTCTTGGGCGTCCAGCCCATTCCGGGCCGGCTCTGGGGGACACCAGCGTGCGGACGACGGAGTTCTGCGGTCCGCGTCGGCGGGCCGGCGCGCGGGAGTGTCGCACTCTCGCCAGCCGCTCTCGGATAGGCGCCTGTCGGCGCCCCAACTTGGATCACGAACTGGGGACGGCCCGAGCCTCGTGGGTACATTTCGATTGGGAGGGGATGACATGACGGAGTCGCGGGTCTCGGACGTCGCTACGCGTTTCTTCGTACGCATGTGCTTGATCGCGGCGCTTGCAACCCCGGCGTTCGCCCAAGAACGTGGAATGACTTTGTATACGTGGGACGCGTCCGAGAACACGTGGGCGACGGACGGCGCGTGGAACCTTTCCGGATGGCCATCGTCGCCGACGGACCTGGCGCGGGTGAGAACGAACAACTCGGCCAGCTTCCACACCGCGCACCTGAACCAGGACATCGAGATCGGCGGACTCCTGGTGGATGGGTACGCCGAAGTCAATCAGCGGTGGCAAGGTGTTGGGCATCAGCTGGTCGTTCGGGGCCCGACAACATTGCAGGGTGTGGGCGCCGAAATTCTGGTGTACCCGGCGGGGATGACCGGAGACTCCGACTTCGACACCGACGATCTCACGATCGGGGGGGATGCCGATCCCGTCCTGGACTTCGGACGCATGTTCCTGTACGAGGATGCCGTCGTCGAAGTCGACGAGCAACTGCTGGTCGGTGGCCAGGGGTACATTCACGGCGACGGCGAGCTCCGGTTGTACGGCGCAGAAGTGGCGATCAACAACGGGACCATCGCTCCCGCACTCGAAACTTGGACACCGCCGGACTACGCGCTGTGGATCCGCCCCTCGCCCGGTCATACCGCCAGCATCGACCTCGACGGCACGACCGGTGATGGATCGCTCATCCTGGACATCGGCGGCTCGCTCACCGTCGACGCGGATCTTTCCGACCCGGTCTTCAACGGAGATATTTTGTTCACCTATGGAGGGCTGACCATCAATCACCCTTGGACGTTCGGTCCCGGGAGTGCGCCGTTTACGATGACGGTGGATGGCTCGCACGGGGGCGAGGGCGTCATCAACGGTTCGCCCGTGACGATGCAGGGTGGGATCTATCTGTTCAATGCGGGAATGCTGAGAATCAACGCGCCTTCGCGTTTCACGTCCTCCCAGGTGACAGTCGGCGGGGGCTCGTCGCTCGTCATTGCCGGCGAATGTGACATCCTCCCAGGCGCGTGCCTCGATCTGGGCAATGACGCGAGGCTCATCTTCGAGGCGCCCACAACCGTGGCGAGCGAGGTCTTGAGGATGTTCGATTCGGACCTGATTGTGCTGAGCGATGTACAGATCGGCAACCCCGTGGGCACGGGGCAGTTTGACTGGGATGGTATCGGCCAGACCGCGGACACAGTCGTCGGGCCCGGCGCGGCACTGACAATCGCCGTCGCAGGGATTGATCCGACAGACATGGCTTACGGCGGCACGATCCAGGTCGAGGCGGGGGTCCTCACGGTGGACATCGCCGCGGACGAATGGATCGTCGATGGCTCCCTGCTCCTGCGCAACGGCGCCCAGGTGGCTGGCGACCCGGTCAACATCGCCGGTCTCATGACCAGTCAGGGATCGCCACCGAACGAGTTGATCGGGGGTCTCACGCTCTCTTCGACGGGGGAGATCCAGACCGGGCCCGGTTCGGAGACAGTCGTCGGCGGCGATGAACTCGTGCTCGACGGCGGCCAGATCACGGGTTCGGGGACCTTCATCTGCGACTCGCTGCTCAAGTCCGTGAGCGCACCGACAACCGTCGCACTCGCGGGACGCTTCGACATGAATGGTCCCACGCCCGGTGGGTCGTGGGACATCAGCGACGAGCTCGACGTGAGCGCGGCGGGCCTGACCTCCGGCTCGATCGTGCCCATTGACGAGGACCTGACGATCCGGCGGACCGGGCGCCTGGGTGTCGGCCTCGCCGGTTCGGAGTACTACCTCGTCGCTGGAGATATGACGCTCCAGGGACGGCTCTCGGGTTCGCCGCCGACGGTCAAGCTCTCGGGATCGACGCGCGTCGTGACGCTGTCGGGACTGAACGTGGAAGGCCTTTGCTCGTCGCTGGCGACGATGCAGATCGCGGGCGACGTCTCCTTTGCCAGCGACTCCGCGCTCTCGTTGCTCGGTGGGACCTCGGACGATCCGAACACGTTCGAGCCCGCGGCGAACGTTGTGTTCCAGGGCGGCTCGTCGGGAACTCTGATCATTGGTGGATACACCGAGATTCACGACGGCGCAACGTTCGGGCCCAACGCGACACTTGAGGTTTCCGGCCCGCTTGTGCTCGAAGGCGACTTGGCGGCCCTGAACACGCAGGTCAACCTGAATACCGGCCCGCTGATCGTGGGCCAACTCGGGACGGCGCACGAGGCGCAGGTCTACCGCATCACCGAGGCGGCGCCGGCCCAGATCCGGATGGATGTCGGTATGGGCGAGGGTGTGGTCACGCACGACCGCCTCATCCTGACCGACGCCGTCGGATCTGAACTCCACGGCTCACTCTTCATCTCCACGATTGACGGATACACGCCCCAGCATGGGGACGCCTTCGAAGTCATCACGGGCCTCAATGGCCCGCCGGTGGTGGATTTCTCGTTCGTCGGTGGACCCGAGGGCGTGCGCGCGGAGACGGTGGGCAACTCGGTGCTGGTGCGTTTCATCCTGTGCGACGCGGACATGGCCGAGCCCTACGGCACGCTCGACTTTTCCGACGTCTTCGCCTTCCTCGTCGCGTTCGGCTCGATGGAGCCCGCCGCCGACCTCGCCGAGCCGGTCGGCGTGTTCGATTTCTCCGACGTCTTCGCCTTCCTCACCGCCTTCGGCGCCGGCTGCCCCTGAATGCACGCCCTGGCGGATCGATCTGAGAGATCCCGCCGCGGCGCGCAGAGCGGCGTCGGCGGCGGCGTCGTTGTCGTGCGCGGGGAGCGTCTGTAGGCTCGACCACCGGAGGATCCGGCGATGAAGCAGCTCTCGGGCGCGATTGCGTTGGTGACGGCGATGGTGGGTTCGGCGCACGCCGTCGACCGGCTCGTCCCGTCGCAGTACCCGACCATCCAGGCCGCGATCAATGCCGCCAACCAGGGCGATAGCGTCGTGATCTCACCCGGGACGTACCCCGAGAGCATCAACTTCAACGGCAAGGCGATCACGGTCCGGGGCACGGCGGGCGGGGACGCGATCCGCATCGAGCCGCCCACGGGTCCGGGCGTCCGGTTCACCTCGGGCGAGGGGCCCGGCTCGGTGCTCGAGTCGCTCTCGATCCAGTTCGCGGATTCGCCCCTCGGCGGGGGCGTGATCGTGGGGGCGGGGACGTCGCCGACGCTGAACATCGTGCGGATCAGCAGCAACGACGCCGTCTTCGGCGGGGGCGCGGTCATCAACGCCGGCGCCTCGCCCACGTTCACGTTCTGCCGGTTCACGTCCAACAACGCGACGTCCGATGGCGGCGGGGTCGCCTGCCTGCCCGGCTCGTCGCCCACGTTCGACCAGTGCACCTTCATCGGCAACGACGCGGGGGGCTCGGGCGGCGCGATCCACGCCGAGGACGCGGACGTCACCATCATGCGTTGCACCTTCGAGAGCTTCAACCGGGCCGGGTACGGCGGCGCGCTCGCGATCGAGGGCGGCACGCTCGACTACACCGGTCCCGGGGCCGCGATCCCGGAGATACGCAACAACCAGGCCGTCATGGACGGCGGGGGCATCTACCTCACCGACGCCGCCGACGCGACCTTCCGCGTTCCCAGGATCAACCTGAACACCGCGGGCGCCAACGGCGGCGGGATCGCCATCACCGGGGGCGCTTCCGCGACCATCACCTTGGGCGATTTCGATGCGAACGGCGCGGTCAACGGCGGGGGCATCGCCGTCCTCGAGGGGCACGCTTCCATCTCCGAGACCGAGTTCTACAACAACCACGCCACCTCCATCGGCGGCGGTCTCTTCGTCATCAGCGACGGGGCGCCCTCCTCCGCGCACGTCAGCCGGTCGTGGTTCCATTCCAACCGCGCCGACCACGGCGCCGCGATCTCTGCCAGGTCCGTCTTCCTCCTCGGCGCCGTCCCCAGCACCATCCTGACGCTCTACAACTCGGTCGTCGAGTCCAACACCGCGACCGACGCGGCGGGCTCGGCGGGCGTCGAGGGCGCCGACGCGGGCTCGGCGGGCGTGCAGACCACCATCGACATCCGCTCGTGCACGATCGCGGACAACACGGGGGGCGCGGTGAACGGCGTCGTGGGCGTTGCCATGCCCAGCCAGCCGCAGATCACGCTGTACAACTCGATCGTCCGGGGCAACGCCGGCGCGGACTTCTCGAACGCCGCCGCGCGTACGACGACCGGGTACTCCATCTTCCCCGAGTTCGCGTCGTACCCGGGGGCGGGCAACTTCGACGCCGACCCGATGTTCTCGGATGAGCCGTTCATGGTCTACGAGCTGGCCAGGGGATCGCCGGCGCGGGACGCGGGCTCGAACCTGCTCGTCAATCCCGACACAAACGACGCGGACGGCGACGGCGACACCACCGAGCCGTTCCCCTACGACTTCGGGTTCTCCTCGCCCGGGTACACCACGCGTTTCTTCAACGACACCGGCATGCCCAACGTCGGCGTCGGGCCGGGCGACATCATCGACATCGGCGCGACGGAGGCCGAGAACAGCACGTCCTGCGCCCTCGCCGACTACGTGGGGCTGGGCATGCTGGATTTCGACGACGTGCTCGCGTTCCTGACTCTGTTCAGCGATATGAACCCCGCCGCCGACCTCGCCCCGCCGTTCGGCGTCTGGGACTTCAGCGACGTGTTCATCTTCCTGACCGAGTTCGGCATGGGCTGCCCGGGGTAGGCGCCCGGTCGCGCTCGCGGTGACGCTGAGAGATTCACTCACCAGGAGCGGACTTCATTCGTGAGAGGGCGTCCGGAGGCATGCGGAACGAACCGCGGCACGCGGGGCGCATGAGGAGGATTCCATGAACCGTAACTTCGCCGTGCTCCCTTCGCACGCCCGCGGGGTCCACGCGGCGTCCGCCCAACCCGGCTTCGTCGAGGGCGACGTCTACCTCGTCTCCCCCGCCCTGGCCGACGGCCCCGGCTCGATGCGGGGCATCATGCACATCGACCCCACCACCTGGGCCGGCACGGTCTTGCCCTACGCGCCGACGCCGGGTCTGATCGGGCGTTCCGCGGCGTACGACGCGTCCCGCGACCGCCTTGTCTTCATCGACGCCGGCATCCAGCTCATGGCCGCCGACGGCACGGCGACGCTCCTGCCCGTCGACTTCATAGGCCCGCGCCACCCCACGCCCACGGGCGACGGACGGATCTACTTCCTGGACAACACCAACACCTTCCGGTACGTCGACGCCGCGGGCGTCTCGCACACCCTCCTCGACCAGGGCGGCGTCAACCCGTACGTCTACGCCAACATCAGCGTGATGACCTGGGACAGGGGCGCCAACGCCTTGTTCTTCACCGACTCGGCGAGCCACCCGTTCGACCTCACGCTGACGCGCGTGACGCTCACGCCCGACGGCACGCGGGTCCAGGGCGTGGACGCCGTCGTCATCGACACTTCGTCCTCGGGCGAGACCGGCGTCGGGATCAACCCGGGCCCGGGCGGGAGTCTCTTCGTCGCGATCGACACCAACTCGAACGCGGCCGAGCCGCGACTGCAGCTCGTGGACCCGACGACGCTCGCGGTCACGACCTACGCGACGCCCGGGTACCTGTTCGTCGCGGGCGAGATCGCCGGCGCGTACCTCCCCCTCCTGTCGACCGCGGTCGTCCTGGACTCGGCCAACGACGTCCTCCGCCTGTTCACCCAGGGCCAGGCCGGCGAGGGGACGACGCTGCCGACCGTCGGCGTCTCCAACGAGGGTGGCTCGGGCGAGATTGCCCAACTCGTCGTCATCAGCCGCGCCTGCTCGGGCGGCGCCGACCTCGCCCCCCCCTTCGGCACGCTCGATTTCTCCGACATCCTCGCGTACCTGACCGCGTTCGGCGCGATGGACCCCGCCGCCGATCTCGCGCCACCCTCCGGCGTCTTCGACTTCTCCGACGTCCTGGCCTTCTTGACCGCGTTCGGCGCCGGCTGCCCGTAGCGCTGGATCTCACGGGTTCGGCTGGATCGCCCCAGCCGATCGTCCGATCACGCTTCCCGGGACCCAACACCCCCGGGGCGTCGCATGTTCGGACCGCAGCTCGAGCCACCGCCAAGCCCGCCGCCCGCGGAGGTGACCACCTTCGACGAGCAGTACGCGCCCGATGTGCGCGAAGTGACGGCGGGCGGCGAGGATCAGGCGGCGGGCAAACGCCTCTCGGTCTCCCTCAACGTCACGCTGACCAGCGACTACACCTTCCGCGGCCTTGCGCAGCGCCACGATCGCCCCAGCATCCAGCCGGGTGGCGAGCTCGCCTACCGCGTGTGCGACACCGAGCACACCAGCACATCCGTCTTCGCGGGCCTGTGGGGGGACTTTCGCGTCAACGATCTGGGCTCGGGCGAGGGGATCGGCGAGCGCTTCTACGAGCTCGACCTCTACGCCGGCGCCGAGTTCGCGTGGAAGCGCCTGACCACGCGCGCCACTTTCACCGAGTACACCTCCCCGACCGGCGACTTTGCGCGCATCCACGAGGCCTCCGTCGGCGTCTCCTTCGACGACTCGGGTCTCTACCACGGGTGGTTCGAGCGGTTCAGTCTCAATCCGTCCGCCCTGGTCGCCTTCGAGTTCGGGCCCGACGGCGCCGACGGGGGCGCCCACGCGGGCGTCTTCCTCTCGCTCGGCGTCGAGCCGACCATCGCCCTGGGCCAGACGCGACTCGGGAAGGTCTCCATCTCCGCCCCCGTCGAGGTCGGTCTGAGTCTCCATGACTACTACGAGACCGCGACGGGGGACAAGACCTACGGCTACCTCAACGTCGGTGGGCGCCTGACCATCGAGCCCGGCGGCGTTTGGCCCGTCATCACGCTTGCCGCCGACTACACGGACTTTGGTCCCGGCGCCGAGACGATCAACGGAAGGGGCGGCGAGTTCAGCGTTTGGATGGACATGGCCTGGTCCTTCTGAGACGCCTCGCGGCGGTCATGGCGAGTCGAGCAGATCCCCGAGCGCCTCGATCGCGGGCGCAAGCTGCCTCTCGTAGTTCCGCCAGCGGTCCAGCGACGACCGGTAGATCGGGCGGCGGACCTGATCGAACGAGAGCGTGATTACCGCGCGCTCGGCCTTGTGGAACGACAGGCACGCGTCGTCCCACTCGATGGCGAGGAAGTCGATCAGGGCCCGGGTCCGCCCCTCGGGGTCCTCGATGATCCCTTCGTAGGACGCATCGAAGATCGGCAGGGCCTCGACCTCGCGCCAGTGCTGGATCAGGCGGCGCGTCAGGCGCAGCTCGCACGCCAGGTGTTCGAGGTTGTAGACGAACCCGAGGTTGGTCGGCTCGCCGAAGTCCTGGAAGTAGCACGAGACGATCGTGTCGAGCGGATGTCGCGTGCACGAGACGATCCGGGCGCCGGGCAGCAGGCGCGAGATCAGCCCGACGTGCCAGACGTTGGCCATCTGCTTGTCTGCGATGCGGCTGACGCCCCGTGCCTGGGCGAGCTCGAGCATCGAGGTCAGGATCTCGCCCGCCCGCTTGCGGAACGTCCCCTCGCTGATGGCGTTGAGGACGCTCTCCAGCGAGGGCGTCTCGATCGAGGTCGCCAGCAACTCCCGCGCCGCGGCCGGGATGTTCATCCGCTCGCCGACCCCGGCGCCCTTCGGATGGGCGGCGATGATCTGTTCGATCAGCGTCGTGCCCGAGCGGGGCATCCCCACGATGAACACGGGCGTCGGGGCGTCGAGCCCGGACTTCGGCATCGCGTCGAGACGCGCCCGCGTCCAGACGCGCAAGGTCTCCTCGGCCCGCGCCGTCGCCTCCGCCGGGTCGTACACGCCCCCGTGCAGGCGGTTCGCCTCGGACGCCGCCTCCCACGCGCCGTCGTAGTCCTCCAGCGAGTCGAGCGCCGCGGCGAGGTCGAAGAGCGCCGTCACCCGATCGCGATCGGCAAGGTCGTCCCGCGCCAGCAGCTCGCGCGAGATCCGGGCCGACTCCTCGTACCGGTCGAGGGTGCGCAGCGCTTTCGTGTGCGCACAGATCAGGCGGGGCGGCGTGGACGGGTCCGCCGTCGCGTTCTCGAGAAGGTCCAGCGCCTCCTCGAAGCGTCCGAGCGAGCGGAGCATGCTCCCCATGAACTGGATGGCGACCGGGTCGCGCGGGTCCAGCTCCAGGGCCTTTTTCGCCTCCTTCATCGCCTCGTCGGGCTTGCCCGCGCGGCTGAGGGCGCCGCACAGCGCCGCCCGGAACCGCGCCTGCTGGGGCGCCATGCGGACCGCTTTACGCAGGTGCGTCACCGACTTGGTGAGGCGTCGCATCGACTGGTACGCGAGGCCCAGCACGAACTGCGCCTCGGGCGACGAGGGGTGGCGCGAGGCCACCTGCTTGCTGACCGCAAGCGCCTCCTCCACGCGGCCCTCGGCCCGAAGACGCTCGGCCTCTTGCAACGACGCGGCCAGCCCGAACGTGCTCTGTGTCCGGTTCACCACGAAACCACTCTATTCCCGCAGATGAAGCCAGGATGAAACTAGCGGGACTTCTGGCCCCGGCGCATCGTGGACAGGAGCGCCCGCTCGAAGACCGCCGTCGCGTGCGAGGGGACGCGGTCGCGCCGGCGCACGACCGCCAGGGCCCGCGTCAGCTTCCCGTCGAGGCAGGTCAGCCCCCGACCGTGCTCGGGGTCGGCCTCGAGCGCGAACCGGGAGACGAACCCGACGCCGATCTCCGCCGCCACCATCTGCACGATCGACTCGATCGACCGCAGTTCCATGACGATGTCGAGCGAGACGCCGTGCGACCCCGCGGCGGCGTCGATGAGCGATCGCACGGCGCTGCCCGCCTCGAACGCGACCACGGGCTCGCCGAAGAGATCCTTCCAGCGAAAGCTTCGGCGTCCCTCGAGCGCGTGCCCTGGTGGCACGATCAGTCGCAGCTCGTCGGCGATCTCGCCGACGGTCATGAGATCGCCCGAGCCCGGGCGCGCGATCGGGAGCGTGACGATGCCCAGGTCCTGCTCGCCCGCGAGGACGGCGCCCGCGACGGCGCTCGAGCCGCCCTCCCGGATCTGGAAGCGCAGGCCCGGGTGCTCGCGCCGCACGCGCGAGATGACGCGGGGGAGGATGTACCCGACCGCCGTCGCACCCCCGCCGACCTTGATCGACCCGTGCTCGAGTCCCACGAGCTCGCGCACCGCGCTCACCCCGGCGTCCGCCCGCTGCACCGCCTCGCGGGCGTGCTCCAGGAACACGAGCCCCGCGTCCGTGGGCGTCACGCCCCGCCCGGTGCGGTGGAGCAGGTCGGCGCCGACCTCCGCTTCCAGTTTCTTGAGCATCGCCGACAGCGCCGGCTGCGTCACGCCCAGGGCCTCGCCCGCGCGGGTCATGTGCCCGTGCTCGCAGATCGCGATGAACTGGCGCAGGGGGGTGAGTTCCATCACACGTCAAGGTCGACCACGACCCCCCGCGGCCCGGCGTTGATCACCCGCGACACCCCAAGGCGCTCGTCCCGACCCCACGACTCGTGGATGTGCCCGCACACGACCAGGGGCGGGCGTCTGGCCTCAATCGTGTCCGCGATCGCGACCGAGCCGAGATGCTTGCCCGACGAGTCTTTGTCGCAAACGCCCTGGGGGGGCGAGTGCGTCACGAGGATCGCGCCCTCCGGGCAGCCCACGAGCATCGCCCGTGCGGCGTGCTCGTCGAGGTCGAAGCTCCAGCTCCAGGGCGTGGTGGGGATACCGCCCCCGACGCCGTAGAAGGGCATGCCGGAGATCTCGCACGGCTCGCCATGCAGCACGCGAGCCGCGGCCCACATGGCGCACGTGTCGCGCAGGGCCTCTTCGGTCTCGTTGTTGCCAGGGACGAGGAGGGTCGGCGTCTCGATCATCGCGAGGGCGTCGATCGTCTCCTCCAGCCCCCGGTGCTGCGAGGCGAAGTCGCCCGCGCCGATGACCACGTCCACGCCCCGGGCGGCGGAGACCAGCTCGGCGCACGCCGCCAGGTCACGATGGACGTCGGAAAACAGCAGGAGTCGCATCGCCCACAGCCTACCCCGCGTCCGCGACGCGGACCCCGCCCCGCCCCGCTATCCTGCGCCCGATGCGATCCCTCCCCCGAACCCCTGTGGCGCTCGCCTGGGCGGCCTGCCTGGCCTGGTCCACGACCGCCCTGGCGCAGTCCACGGAGCTCCGTCTCGACGACGAGGGTGGGTGGACGCAGACCGAGGCGCCCGAGCCGGGCACCGACGCCTGGACGATCGCCGAGGCGAGGCGCCTGCTCGCCGACGACAAGCCGGGCAAGGCCCTGGACGTGATCTCTCCCTGGATCGAGGCGCACAAGCGGACGGCCAACGAGTACCTGCCCGAGGCGTACCTGATCCGGGGGGACGCGAGGGTCGCCAGCGGCAGCGAGTACAAGGCCCTGTACGACTACGAGGCGATCATCCGCGACTTCACCGCGTCCGACGTCTTCGCCGACGCCGTCCAGCGCGAGTACGAGATCGGGATGCGCTACCTCAACGGCTTGCGGCGCAAGTTTCTGGGCATGCGGATCGAGCCCGCCCGCTCGACGGGCGAGGAGCTGATCATCCGCGTGCAGGAGCGTCTGCCCGGGTCGCGCCTCGCGGAGAAGGCGGCGCTCGACCTGGCGGACCACTACTACGAGCGCCGCCAGATGAAACTCGCCTCGGAGATGTACGGCATCTTCGTCGCCAACTACCCCGAGTCCGAGCATCGCGAGTACGCCTCCCTGCGACAGATCAAGGCCAACCTCGCCCGCTTCAAGGGACCCGAGTACGACGGCGCCGGCCTCACGGAGGCCAAGCTCCTCATCGAGGACTTCATCAAGCGATACCCCGCCACCGCCGAGCGCGAGGGCATCACCGTCGGCATGCTCGTCCGCATCGACGAGTCGGCGGCCTCGCAGATGCTCAACACCGCCCGCTGGTTCCTCCATCAGGGCGACGAGCCGGCGTGTCGCTTCGAGCTGCGACGCCTGCTGCGCCGGCACCCGACCAGCGCCGCGGCCCGCGAGGCGGTGGACATCATGATCGAGCATGGCTGGATGGAGGCGCCCGAGGACGAGGTCGCGCCGGCGTCCGCCGCCAACGAGGAGGACGGGGCGTGAGCACGCGTCGGGGCGTCGTGCTCGCGATCGCGCTTGGCGCCACGTTCCTCGTTTCCGCCTGTTCGTCGGACCCCTCGAAGGGGTACGCGATGGGCTGGACGTACGACGAGAACGTCCGCTCGGTCGCCGTCCCGATGTTCGACAACTCCACTTTCGACACGGGGCTGGAGTTCGACCTGACCGAGGCGATCATCGCGGAGATCCAGAGCCAGACGCCGTGGGTGGTGACCGCCAACGAGCGGGCGGACACGACGCTGACGGGCGCGATCACGGGCGCTCAGGCCCGCAACCTTTCCTCGACGCCCGGCACGGGCCTCGTTCAGGAGAACGCGTACGAGCTGCGCGTCAGCTTCCGGTGGCGTGACAACCGCTCGGGGGACGTGCTCGTCGCGCGTGATGGCTTCTCCGCGGTCGGCACGTACGTCCCCGCGCGGGGCACGGGCGAGCGGCGCGAGATCGGGCAGCGTCAGGCGATCCGCGAGCTCGCCCGCGAGATCGTCGCGGAGCTGCGCTCCAACTGGTGACGCGGGACGCAAAATCCCCGTTGTTCAGGCTCCACGCCCCGATTACAGTGTGCTCGGCGTCCGTCCCCTCGCCGGGCGTTTCATCGTGACCGACCCGCGACGGGTTCAGACTCGGAAGGTGTGGTGTTTCATGCTCAAGGCCATCGCGTTGGGGTCGATCTGCGTGCTGGGGTCCGCCGCGTTCGCCGGCTCGACCGGTCCGGACGTCATCGTCGGCGGCATTCTCGAGGCCCAGCACTACGGGCCCTACCAGGGCATCCACGCGTACGCGATCGGCACGGACGCGTGCAACATCGGCGACGAGCCCGCGAACTGGATCCAGTTCTCCAACGAGCACCCCGTCATCGCGCAGAACATCTACCGCATCGTCAACGGCCGCATCGAGCAGATCGGCCAGAGCTGGCTGAAGCACAGCTTCCAGGCGCTGGCCGGGGGCACGTGCGGCTCGTGTCAGAACCCGGGCACCGGCTCGCTGCTCGGCGTGGGGTGCTCGGACCCGTACGGCGCGAACTACAACGGGAGCCAGGACAATCTCGGGCCCCGCTCGGAGGTGAACGCCTGGACCGGCGTCTTCAGCTGGCCGTTCGTCCCTGCCGGCGCCACGAACCCGGTGAACGGGCGGATCCAGGTCCGCGAGGAGGACCTGACGAACCCGTCGTTCTCGACATTCATCCTCGAGGCGCAGTACGTCACGCACGACGACGCCGTCGCGGGCAATCAGAACAACAACGCGTCCTGGCGTCGGGCCCAGTTCGACCCGGACACGTTCGCGCTGACCCCCACCGGGGCCACCGCCCGGGAGGAGCCGGCCATCCTCGCCTGGGCGGCCTTCGACGGCGGCGTGGACGTCGTCTCCATCGACGTCCCGGGTGAGGGCCGCTTCAACCTCGGCGCCCGCGCCCACCTCATCGACACCAACACCTGGCGCTACGAGTACGCCCTGCACAACCAGAACTCGTACCGGTGCGCCTCGGGCTTCGTCGTGCCGATCCCCGGATCGTTCGTCGACACGTTCTTCTTCCACGACATCGATTGCCACTCGGGCGAGCCGTACTCCAACGTGGACTGGCCCGCCTCCCCGGGCCCGACGAGCGTGGCCTGGCGGACCGAGCCCTTCGACATCAACCCCAACGCCAACGCGATCCGCTGGGGCACGCTCTACAACTTCGGCTTCATCTCCCACCAGCCCCCGACGACCGGCGAGGTCACGATCGAGCTCTTCCGCCCGGGGACTCCCTCGTCGCTCCGGGTGACGACGATCGTCCCCGCCTCGCCCTCGTGCAGTTCGGCGGACCTCGCCGAGCCCTTCGGCTCCATCGACTTCTCGGATGTCGTCGCGTTCCTCACCGCGTTCGCGGAGGGCGACCCCGCCGCCGACCTCGCGCCCCCCTTCGGGCAGCTCGACTTCTCCGACGTCGTCGCGTACCTCGTCGCGTTCAGCGCCGGGTGTCCGTGAATCGCACGGACTCACCCAGGCCCCTTTGAGGGACGCCCCGGTGGCTCGCCTCGCGCCTCCGGCGTCCCCTCCGGACGATCGCGGATCGCCGTCGTGCCCCGACTTCTCGGTCTTGACCCCCCTGACGCCCCTTTCCGAAACCAATGGAAGCCACGCCCTCGAACTTGCGGGGGGTCGCACCTAGCGTTTCAGGGCCTACCACCCCCGGAACGATGATGCGGGCGGGCGGCTTGGCTGGGCCTCCCCCCCGAGAACCAGGCGTCACGCGAAACCGTATCAAGGACGAGTGCCACCACGCATGAAGCTCCCCTGGGCCAGAAAGAACAAGGGCGACCTGACCCTCCGTGCCGCCGCCGACGACGGCGCCCGTGAGCCCCAGGGCCCCGACGCCAAGGGTCCGGCCAAGCCCGGCGAGAAGACCACGACCAGCCCCGGGCCCAGCCGCGGCCTCTTCGGCTTCGTCATGCTCTTCGTCCTCATCGTCCTGCTGGTCATGTTCTTCTCGAACGCGACCGGCGGGCAGAAGATGCCCTACTCGGAGTTCGAGCTCAACTACAAGAACGGCGCCGTCCAGAAGGACAGCGTCGAGCTTCACGAGGACGCCATCTACGCCCGCATGGAGCCCCAGCCGGGCGCCGAGCCCATCACGGTCCGCGTGCCCATCAACACCGCCAACAAGGCGGACATCGCCGAGCGCCTGTACGGGCTGACGAGCGGCGCCTACACCGCCAAGTCCACCTCCGCCCTCGCCCCGTTCCTCATCCTCGTCCTCCCCCTCTTTCTTTTCGTCCTCCTGCTCTGGTACCTGATCTCCCGGGGCCTGCGCTCCGCGGGCGCCGGCGCCGGCATGCTCGGCTCCTTCGGCAAGTCCCGGCACCGCACCCTCACCAAGGAGATGACCGGCGTCACCTTCAAGGACGTCGCCGGCATCGACGAGGCCAAGGACGAGGTCGGCGAGATCATCGAGTTCCTCAAGAACCCCAAGCGGTTCACCCGCCTGGGCGGTCGCATCCCCCGGGGCGTCCTGCTCACCGGGCCACCCGGGTGCGGCAAGACCCTGCTCGCCAAGGCCATCGCCGGCGAGGCCGACGTGCCGTTCTTCTCGATTTCGGGTTCTGACTTCGTCGAGATGTTCGTCGGCGTCGGCGCGTCGCGCGTCCGCGACCTGTTCAAGCAGGCGAAGGACTCGGCGCCCTGCATCGTCTTCCTCGACGAGATCGACGCCGTCGGGCGTCGTCGTGGGGGCGGCTTCTCGACAGGCGGGCACGACGAGCGCGAGCAGACGCTCAACGCGATCCTGGTGGAGATGGACGGGTTCGCCGCCGCCGACGGCGTCATCGTCATCGCCGCCACCAACCGCCCGGACGTCCTCGACCCCGCGCTCATCCGCCCGGGCCGCTTCGACCGCCAGATCGCGGTCCCCCTGCCCGACGTCAAGGGGCGCCTGGACATCCTCCGCGTCCACGCCAAGAAGGTGAAGCTCGGCCCGAACGTGGACCTCGAGAAGATCGCTCGGGGCACCCCGATGTTCGCGGGCGCCGACCTGGCGGCGATCATCAACGAGGCCGCCATCGCCGCCACCATGCAGAACAAGGACTTCATCGAGCACGAGGACCTCGAGGAGGCCCGCGACAAGGTGAAGTTCGGCAGGGCCAAGAAGTCCCGCGTCCGCGAGAAGGACGAGAACAAGCTCGTCGCCTACCACGAGGCGGGACACGCGGTTCTCCAGGCGCTGCTCAAGGACGCCGATCCTCTTCACAAGGTCACGATCATCCCGCGTGGCGACACCGGCGGGGCGACCTTCAGCCTCCCCGAGAAGGACCGCATGGGGTACGCGCTCAAGTGGCTCAGCGCCACGATGCGCGTCCTGTGCGGCGGGCGCATCGCCGAGGAGAAGGCGATGGGCGACGTGTCCAGTGGCGCCGCCCAGGACATCGCCCAGGTCACGCAGCTCGCCCGCACCATGATCCTGGAGTGGGGGATGAGCGAGAAGCTCGGCTTCGTCCGGTACGCCCCCGTGGACACGCGCGAGATGTTCGTCCCGGAGCGCGATTACTCGGACGAGACGGCCCGCGTGATCGACCACGAGATCCGACGCCTCGTCGACGAGTCGTACGCCGACGCGCACGAGATGCTCGAGAAGAACTGGGGCAAGGTCGTGGACGTCGCCGAGGCGCTCCTGAAGTACGAGACGCTCACCGCCGACGAGGTGCACAAGCTGATCCGGGGCGAGCCGCTGGCCAAGCCGACGGTCGCGGACCTGCTCGCGGCCGACCGCCCAGCGAAGAAGCCGGAGCCCAAGAAGGGCGCCGACGACGCCGAGCGGGACATGCCGCCCGGGGCGCTGCCCAGCCCGGCCTGACGCCACTCACGGCGACGGCGGCTGGTTGTCCCAGGGATAGAGCTCCGGGATCTCGTCCGTGTGGGTTTGCGCCCAGTGCTCGCGCCACGCGTCTTCCGTCGTGAACTCGAGTTCCTGTCCCGAAGCCGTATCCAACGAGAAGTACGCGGTCTGGCCCGACCGCTTGCCCAGGATCGTTCCGACGATCGTCTCCCCCGACACCGCGTACTCCGACACGGACCACCCCGCCCCCGCCGGCACGACGGTCGAGCCTCGCCCATTCACGATGAAAGCGGTGCATCCGCGACTCGCGCTGATGGAGACGAGCCGGTAGCCATTCGGGAGCGCGACGTCGATCTCGCACGAGGGTGTGAACCGCACGCCGCAGCCCGCGAGCACGAGGGCGCCCGAGGCGCCGACGAGACAAGAGAATGCTCTGAGTCGTGTCATGGTTTCGATCCTTGCCGACCCGACCCCGGGGCCGCTGGCAGGTTACTCGGGTTCGGTTCATTCGTTTTCCGAGGTGTGCCCCGAACCGGTCGGCTAGGCTCTCGTGCCTTGCCCGAGCCCGTCACGCACATCCCCGACATGACCGACGTCCGCCCGGGGGCGATCTCGCGCGCGGGCGCCCGCATCGACCACCTCTACCACGCGCTCGTCCGCCGGCGCTTCGCCGGCGTCGTCCGCCAGCTCGGGCGTCACGTCGAGCCGGGGGGTGTGATCCTCGACGTCGGCGCTAACCACGGGCGGTACACGAAGCACCTGGCCGCACTACACCACGGATCGTGCCGCGTCTACGCCTTCGAGCCCCTCGAGTACAACCTGAAGATGCTCCGCCTCGTCGTCGGACGTCGCCCGAACGTCACGATCATCGAGAAGGGTCTCTCGAACGCGCCCGGCGAGGTCGAGCTGTACGTCCCGTACAAGAAGGCCAGCCGTCGCTACTCCCACGGCAGCGCCCACATGTCCGACGCCAACTCCCCGGACTCCCTCGGCACGCGCACCGCCCCCGACGTCTGCAAGACGACCATTCAGACCGTCCGCCTCGACGACTGGGCGGCGGCGGAGGGGCTGGATCGTTTCGACCTGATGAAGATCGACGTGGAGGGCGCCGAGCCCCTCGTGATTGAGGGCGCGCTCGCGACGCTCGACCGCTTCCATCCCGCGATCTTCGCCGAGCTGATCCCGGGCATGCCCGAGCGCGTCGGGCGGTGTGTCGAGGACGTCATCGACCCGTTACGCCGCCTGGGCTACAGGATGTTCGCCGCCGACACCGGCTTGAACGCCCCGCGCGAGGTCGACGCCTGGACCCCCGACGCCCGCGACTACCTCTTCCTGAGCCCAGCTGTCGCCTGATGGGGCGAAATGGCCCCTCCCGGGCCCGGAATGGGGTTCAAGCGTCCGAGAACTCTTCCCGAAAGGCGCCCGACCGGTTCGCTCGGCGCCGCCCCCCTTCCCCGCGCCCGGGCGCTTCGACGCGACGCCCGTCGAAAGCGACGATCGTGGCGGACCGCCGCGCCGGGCTTCTCCAAGCCCCAGCACCCGGGTAGTGTGTCTGTATCTCGGGAGCTGCGCCGAGAGAGGGATCCCTGCTTGGCGTGTCGTCAAACAACCCCGTGCGCCGTCGTGGCGCTTGCTGTTGGAGTCCTCCGGGCCTTCGGCGGGCCTGAGCTCGTTGACGCCCCGGCCGCCGTCATACGCGTCGGCGATCCCTCGCCTGGCGGCTTCCCCTCCGAGGCGGTCACCGAGATCCGCGCGGTCGAGTTCAACAACGTCGGCGGCTGGGGCGCGCTCGTCGTCAGCCGCATCGCGCTCTCCGACGCCTACCGACACGAGGTCTACGGCTCGCCCTCCACGGACGCGCCCTTCGCCCTGCTGCGGCGCGACGCCACGATCGGCGCCTATACCCAGACCTCGTTCTCGCCCCGCTTCGCCCTCGGCGATGACGGGAGCGTCCTCTACGCCGCCACCGCCATCCACGACCCCACCGGCGTCGAGATGGACACGCTCTGGCGGGGCGCCACGCTCATCGGCGACGAGATCGTCCGCGTCGCCGGCTTTCAGAGCACGTACTACGCCTCCTTCCAGGACCTCGCCCTGCCCGCCGACGATGACCCGATCTACGCCACCAACGTTTCGACCTCTCCGGGCGGCGCCCCCTTCAACCAGATGCTCCTGCGCGACTCGGGGAACGAACTCGTCTTCTTCGGCACCGACCCGATCGTCGGCATCTCCGAGCACGCCGCCATCGGGCCCAACATCCTCGGCGAGCGTCTCAGTGTCACCCCCTCCGGCGGCCACTGGCTCACCACCGTCCGTCTCGATTCACCCGCTCCACGGCGCGCCCTTGTCCGCGATGGCGCCGCCGTCGGTGTCTCGGGCGTCCACGTCATCGAGGACGAACCGATCCCGGCCCCCCTCGGCTTCGACGGCGAGCGCTGGGGTCAGGCCGTCTCGTACGACCTGAACGACGACGGGCGCCTCCTGCTCGCGGCACGCACGCGCACGGGCCAGGGCGCGGGCCTCGAGACGTTCCCGTGCCTCGTCCTCGATGACGAGATCCTGTTCCAGTCGGGCGATCTCACGAGCACTCCCGGCTCGCAGACCATCCTCACCAACTTCGAGGCGGTCGAGCTCAACGCCCAGGGCGACTACGCCTGCGCCGTCTCCGCCGTCGAGCCGCCCAACTTCTTGATGTTCGTCGGCATCCTCGTCAATGGCGAGCTGGTGATCCGCTCGGGCACGCCGATCGACTGGGACGGCGATGGCGTTCCCGAGGCCGGCTTCATCCGACTCGCGCCGCTTGCGCCCGCCGACGCGATGCTCGAGCTCTCCGACCGCGACGAGGACGACGTGGTGCGCCTGATGATGGTCGCCGATACTTCCTCAGGCCGCGCCGTCGTCAGCGCCTCGATCCAGCTCGACCACCCGCCCTGCCCGGGGGACCTCGCCGACCCGCCCGATCACGTGCTCGATTTCTCTGACGTGCTCGCGTTCCTCGCCTACTTCGACGACCACGACCCGCGCGCCGACCTCGCCCCGCCCGAGGGCGTGTGGGACTTCTCCGACATCTTCGCGTTCATGGTCGCGTTCGCGGCGGGCTGCCCGTAGGCGTCACGCCCTGCTCGGGTATCCTCCTGCCCGATGGTGGAGCCCTGACGGGCGAATCAGGGTCGAATCCGGGCGGGTCAGGCCTTCTTGCCCGAGGGCGCGGCGCCGCTCCCGTTCGTGACGACACTGACGCCATTGGTTCCGTTGGAGGCGTTCGTCGGCGACGCCCCCGCCGCCTGGAGCATCCGCGTCGAGCCGTCCACGGGCTTGAGCTCCGCCAGCGGCTTGCCCGACTTCGCCCCCGCGTCCTCGAACTTCTTCAAGGTCGGCGTCAGGCGCGAGTCGATCGACCCCACCAGCTTGTTGTACCGCTCCACGCTCTGACGGATCGAGTCGCCCAGCTTGTCCGCGTGCTCAAACGCGGCGCCGGCCCGCTCGTGCAGCTCCACGCCCAGGCGGATCAGCTCGCGCGTCTCCTGCGCCAGCTTGTGCTCGTGCCACCCGACCGCGACCGCGCGGAGCAACCCGATCAGCGTGCTCGGGCTCGCGAGGATCACGCCCCGCTGGGCCGCCTCCTCGAGCAGCTCGGGCTTGCGCTGCAGCGCCGCGTCGATGAAGTGATCGCCCGGCACGAACATCACCACGAACTCCGCCGACCCCTGCCACGCCGCCCAGTACGACTTGTCGGCGAGCTTCTTCGCCTGCTCACTCACGTGCTTGGCGAATCGATCGAGGTGCCCGTCGCGCTTCTTCTCGTCGGGCTCGTTGACCGCCTCGATGTACGCCAGCGTGTTCGTCTTCGCGTCGATCGCGATCACCCGCTCGTTGGGCAGCTTCACGACCATGTCGGGGCGGAGCAGGTTCCCCTTCGCGTCCCGCTGGCTCGCCTGCTCGACGAAGTCGCAGTAGCTGGTCATGCCCGCGAGCTCCGCGACGCGCTTGAGCTGGATCTCGCCGTACTGGCCACGGATCTCGGGCTTCGAGAGCGCCCGCGTCAGCCTCGCTGTCTCGTCGCGCAGGGCGTTGTTCGCCCCCGTCATCGACTCGACGTTGGTCATCAGCTTGGCGAAGCTCTCGGTCCGGGCCTTCTCGATCTGCTCGAGCTTCTCGCGGGTCGCCGCCAGCGTCTCGCCGATCGGCTTGACCAGCTCCGAGTGCTCCTTCTTGGCCGCCTCGAAGACGGGCTTGGCCTGCTGGATGAACTCGTCGCGGCTGCTCTTGAGCGCCTCGGCGCTGAGGGCCTTGAACGCGTCGCTGAACCGCTTCTCCAGCGTCCCGCGCTCGGCGAGCTCCCGGGCGGTCGCCTCGCGCCGCTCGTCCGCCCTGGCCAGATCGTTCTGGGCCTGCTGGAGCTTGAGCCGCAGCTCCTCGATCACGCCCTCGTCCTGGACCAGGCGGTCGCGCGAGTAGGCGAGCTCGCGTTCGAGGGATTCGACGTTGCCCCGGGCCTCGCCGGTCTCCTTGGCGAACTGGGCGCGTCCGAGCAGAGCCCAGGCGAGCGCCCCGGCGAGGAAGACGCTCGCAACCGACAGAACGATGATGGCGATCTCCATGCGGGCGAGTCTAGCTCTCGCCGCCCGTGGCGCCCGCCCATGCACAACGCGTGGAAAGCCTGCCGGTTGGGCGATTTCGCGTCGGGAGCGGGGCAGGCGGAGTTCCGCCGCGCCGGGCGGCGGTCGGACCTGTGTTCGTCGCCTGCCAGATTGACACTCTCTTCGCACGCGCCACGGGAGCCCTGGCAGGTTCATGACCGCGCCACCCCCGATCCCCCCGCGCCAGGCCCGCCCATCCTCGCCCCCGCCCATGCCCAGTGCCCCCCCGATCAGGCACGCCCATTGCCACCCATCTGGCCCGATGCGCGAGGTGTCGCTCCATCACGACGCGGGCCAGGGCGGCCCGGGCTCCCGCCCCAACCCCCACCCGGGGCCCGAGGGCTCCCCCGCCCCCGAGCCCGTCGGCGGGCGCCTGAACCTTCTTCTTTCCTACGCCGGCTGGCGTCCCGAGCCCTGGATCGACCGCCTCCCCCGCCTGCTCGAGCCCATGGGGGTCCAGTCCCTGCGGGCCGGCTCCGGGCGCGAGGCCTCGGACGTCATCCGCAAGTACCCGATCCACATCGCGGTCGTGGACCTGGGCCTGCCCCTGGCGGAGGGCCAGCGCGTCGCCCAGGGGGCGGAGGGCGCGAGCTACCGCCTGCTCGAGATGCTTCGCCGCCTGGACTGCCCCCCGCCGACGGTCGTGGTGCGCCAGGGGCGCTCCTCGCGTGACGATCGTCGAGAGATGGCCGCCGCCCTCCGCGCCGGCGCCTTCGCCGTCATCAACCGCCCGCACGACACGGGGGAGCTGGAGCTGCTGCTCGAGGTGCTTCGGCGTGTGCTCGCGCGCCACTACGCCGGGCGCTGGCCCGTCAACCCGTCCAGACCGTTGCCACGAACCATGTAGAGATGGCCAGATGGCAAATTGCCAGATGGCAGATTCGGAAGTGGGACAACGCCGCCGAGAACTGAACCGTTTCGATCAAGTCAGACTTACACACGCACCCGGGCCAGCTCTTCCTCTCTGCAATCTGGCCCTCTGCCATCTGGAGATCTGAGAAATGCCCACCGCGACCAAGTCCAAGCTCAAGATCCGCCCGCTGCACGACAAGATCCTCGTCCGTCGCGACGAGGCCGAGGGACGCACCGAGAGCGGCATCTACCTCCCCGAGGGCTCCAAGGACCGCCCCAAGACCGGCGTCGTCGAGTCCGTCGGCGACGGCGCGCTCAACACCGAGACCGGCGAGCGCACGCCCCTGACCGTCAAGAAGGGCGACCGCGTCATCTTCTCCTCGTACGCCGGCACGGAGATCAAGCTCAACGACGAGGAGCTGCTGATCATGAGCGAGGACGAGGTCCTGGCCATCATCGACTGACCGCTTGCCTCACGGAGGGGTGGGCTTCCAGCCCACCCGTTCCCCCCGGTGGGGCCGGTTTCCAACCGGCCCGAAGACCCCGAGCCGGTTGAAAACCGGCTCCGCCGAAGACAGGAGCGATCATGAATGCCGAGACCATCAAGGCCGTCCTCGACGGGGCGAAGGAGCACTCCGCCCGAGTCGCCGTCGGGTTCGCAAACCGCTCCTTCTTCATCAAGGACATCACCAGCGTCAGGGACTGGCCAATCGACGACGACACGCTCTTCATGGTCAAGGGTCAGGTCTACGACACGGGCCATTCCCGCGACTACACCGCCGAGGTCGTCCACTTCCAGGCCTCCGACGTCGTCTCCCTCGCCCGCCCCGCCGACGCCTAAGGGACCATCATGACCTCCGACCAGCTCCGACAAGCCCTGCGCGAACTCAACGGCGACCGCGACGCCACCTTCGCCCTCACCGGCATGGACCACGTCCTCGCCGAGCTCACCGTCCACCACGCCATGCTCGTCCCCGACGAGCCCGACCACCTCGTCAAGGTCACCGACGGCAAGTCCATCTACATCATCGAGTCCGAACGCGTCGCCTGGGTGAGGATCGGACTGAACGGAAAGGTCAAGTAGCAGACACCAAATGGCCAAATGGCCAAATGGCAAATCGCCAAATGGCCAAATGAAGACCGCCGCATCGAACTGAGGAACTGAGAACAAGAACCCCGGGCCCGCCTTTATTTGGCAAATTGGCCCTTTGCAAATTTGGAGTTTTCCCCATGGCCGCCAAGCAAATTGCATTCAACACCGACGCCCGCGAGCGCATCCTCGCCGGCGTTCGCAAGCTCGCCAACGCCGTCAAGGTCACGCTCGGCCCCTCGGGCCGCGTCGTCGTCCTCGAGAAATCCTTCGGCGCGCCCACGGTGACCAAGGACGGCGTCACCGTCGCCAAGGAGATCACACTCGACGACCCCTACGAGAACATGGGCGCCCAGATGGTCAAGGAGGTCGCCAGCAAATCCTCCAAGGAGGCCGGCGACGGCACGACGACCGCCACCATCTACGCCGAGGCCATCTACGCCGAGGGCCTCAAGAACATCACGAGCGGCGCCAACCCCAACCAGATCAAGCGCGGCATCGACACCGCCGTCTCCGCTCTCATCGAAGAGCTCGGCAAGATGTCCTCGCCCGTCAAGGGCTCCAAGGAGATCGCCCAGGTCGGCGCCTGCTCGGCCAACCAGGACCAGCAGATCGGCGACATCATCGCCCAGGCCATGGACAAGGTCGGCAAGGACGGCGTCATCACCGTCGAAGAGGGCAAGAGCCTCGAAACCGAGATCGAGCTCGTCGAGGGCATGCAGTTCGACAAGGGCTACCTCTCGCCCCACTTCGTCACCAACGCCGCGGCGATGGAGTGCGTGCTCGACAAGCCGTACATCCTCATCCACGAGAAGAAGCTGTCGTCGGCGAAGGACCTGCTCCCGATCCTCGGCAAGATCGCTGAGAGCGGCGAGCAGCTGCTCATCATCGCCGAGGACATCGACAGTGAGGCCCTGGCGACGCTGGTTGTGAACCGCCTCCGCGGCGTCCTCAAGGTGGCTGCGGTGAAGGCCCCCGGCTTCGGCGACCGGCGCAAGGAGATGCTCCAGGACATCGCCACGCTCACCGGCGCGACGGCGATTATGGAAGAGCTCGGCATCGACCTCGAGAAGCTGGAAATCAAGGACCTCGGGCGGGCCAAGAAGGTCACCATCACCAAGGACGACACCACCATCGTCGAAGGCGCCGGCACGAGCAGCGCCATCAAGGGGCGGATCGACATGATCCGCCACCAGATCGAGGCGTCGACTTCGGACTACGACCGCGAGAAGCTCGAGGAGCGTCTCGCCAAGCTCGCCGGCGGCGTCGCCCAGATCAACGTCGGCGCCGCGACTGAAGTGGAAATGAAGGAGAAGAAGGCCCGCGTCGAGGACGCCCTCCACGCCTGCCGGGCGGCGGTCGAGGAGGGCATCCTCCCCGGCGGAGGCGTCGCCGTCCTGCGTGCACGCCGGGCGCTCGACAAGGCCCGCAAGAACGCTTCGGGCGACGAGCGCATCGGCATCGACATCGTCTCGCGGGCTGTGGCCGCCCCCATCAAGCAGATCGCCGCCAACTGCGGCCTCGACGGCTCCGTCATCGCCGCCAAGGTCGAGGAGAACACCGCCGCCAACTTCGGCTTCAACGCCCTCACCCAGGAGTACGGCGACCTGGTCGCCATGGGCGTCATCGTCCCGACGAAGGTGGAGCGCGTCGCCCTCCAGAACGCCGCCAGCATCGCCGGCCTCCTCCTCACCACCGAGGCCGCCATCGTCGAGCTCAAGGAGAAGAAGTCCCCCGTGCCGAGCGGTGGGGGGGATGATTTCGATTACTAGCGGGCTCGAAACGAGTTCGTCGCCGAGGCCTGGCAGTGTGCCAGGCCTCTTTTCATTTGCGAACATTGCCCAAGTTGAACTCTGGCATCTCCATGGGAATCGGACGATACTGCGAAGGGAACGACCTCCAGCGTGCCTAAGCCGAGGGGCGTTTGGCTTCAACACTTGGTCATCCCGACTCCAGGGAGGCCTTCAATGCATATGGCGTCCGACGCAAACGATCACTCAAGAACCCTCCGGCAACTATTGGGTTCTGAGTACCCATTTGCAAAAATAGACGAGGCGTCTGATCGCCAACGCATGCAGATACGAAAGACGAGAGAAAACGCAGCCGCCGAACATTCGGCCGCAAAGACCGCAGCGGTTGTCATCGGATTGATCATTCTTGTGGTGATTCTTGTAGCGGGTGGATCAGAGCTTTTAGCAAACCCACTCGCATTGGGATGCTGCGCTGCACCGATTATAGTCGGGCTCGCTGCTTACTTCGGGCTCGATAAGGATGGGATGAAGCATCGTCAACAGGACCAACTGGCCCAGATCGACAAGATCAAGCTTCGATCTACGGCTGAAAGGCAAACACTCCTCCATGAGACGCTAGCAAGGTACTTCGCGAATCACAAGCACTCGCTGCGTCCAGTATGTACCGTCGGATGCTCGTCTGTATTTGCAGGACACTCGGGTGTTGCCATCGCAGACTACCGGGCAGAAGTCTTGGTGTTTGTGCATACCAAGAATATCCGGAAAATATGTCAAGTCGCAATTCGGCAAATGCCCACGATGGTAGGAAAAGGGTCCGGCAACGCCGCAGCGAGTATCTTGAGTACAGCTGCCGTAGGTGGCCTTCTATTCGGTGGTGCAGGGGCGGTCGTGGGAGCGATCACGGGGTCTCACATAGAGGGCGAGCGATCGAAGTCATCGGTGGGCGCCGATCACCATTTGCTTGAGATCACGACGCGGTTGACCGAGTTGCCGGTTGTTCACGTTGACTTCGGTGCCAACTACGCTGCATGCGTTGCCGCAGTTCAATCGATAATGAATACGACTGGCGTGGACGACTTCGGCAAAAGATGATCGCATTGAACCGCCGCCCGAACGCCTCGGTGGCTGGCGGCTCAGTGCAGAAGTCCACGACTACGATACGAACTGGAGGCGACGGGACTCGAACCCGCGTTTCTAGAGTTTTAAGCTCTGTGTCGTGTCCTATTAGACCACGCCCCTAATATATATAGTGTATTTAGGTTGCGATTTCCAAGAGTAAAAATAGCAAAATGTGATAAATATGTTGGGCCGGGTGCCGTGGAGACGCCGTCCTCGGCTTCTCCACGATCTCGCGCAAGACCCTCGGCAACTGCCCGTGGAGAAGGCTTCGCCGTCTCCACGCCACCCGCCGTAGCCCTGACCGACTCGCCCACGGCTTCCTCGGGGCAGTCCACCACGAGCATGTCTCGCGTTTGGCCGCTCACTCGGCGGGCAGATCCGAGCACCAGATATCGAGCGCCACGCGCCAGACGGCGTCGCCGCCGCGCTTGTAGAGGATGACGCCCTTGCCGGTGTCGTCGAGCGTGCCCGAGCCGTCATTGGCGACGTCGTGCTCGACGTAGCTGCTCTGCTCGAGGGCGTACCCGTCGCCGATCATCAGGAACTCGAGCTGGGTGTTGTCCCAGTGGATGGTGTACGCCTGCATGTACGGCGCCGCCCACTCGCGGACCGCCGCCTTGCCGACCACCCGCGGCCCGTTGGGCGGCATGAACACCACGTCCTCGGTCATCACGGCGAGGATTGCTTCGAGGTCGTTGGCGTTGATCGCATCTTTGTACGCGTGCTGCGCGGCCTGGGCGCCTTGCAGCCCCGCCGGCCCGGTCGCGCATGCGCCCTTGTCCCGGCACGAGCCGCAGCTCGCGCACCCGCCGACCAGCCCGACCCACGCCACACCCGCGCTCATCCACCACTTCATCGTGACACCCTTTCAGAGGGCCCGGGCGACCGAGTGCCGCCGTGCGGGGGCGGGAGGATACCAACCCGCGCAAGATGGGGCCGGGGCGCCATCCGCTCATGACGACGATCGTAGAGCACACCAAGAACGGCGCCCGCGACATTCACTTCGGCCGGGCGCCGTGGAGAGGCCGTCCTCGGCTTTTCCACGATCTCGCCCAACACCCTCGGCAACTTGCCCGTGGAGAAGGCTCCGCCGTCTCCACGCCACCCACAAACTGATCTCCCACCTCCACCCCGCGCGCGCCGAATCCCCGCCCTCTCCCTCGCAAACCTGGACGCCGGTGAGCCGACGCCGTCGCGTTGGCCCATGGGCGCCCCGGACCACTTCGAGCGCTCGCCCTGACCGACTCGGTGCCGTGGTCGTCAGGGGCACCCGGCGTCGAACGCGTTCAGGTACCCGATGACATCGGAGAAGTCGAACACGCCGTCCGACGGGGCCAGGTCGGCGAAGACCTGCTGCCCCGCGAAGGCGACGAGGAAGGCGAGCACGTCGGAGAAGTCGAGCACGCCGCACGGCGGGGCGAGGTCCGCGAGCCCGCACGACGTGGTCGAGTAGTACAGCGTGATGTCGTCCAGCCAGATGGTCGAACGGTTGGTGATGTCCCACACGCGGATGTTGGCGTGACTCGAGATCACGCCGATGGGCACGTACTTGTGCTGCCATTCGCCCGTGGTCGGGTCGTTGTTGTCGACGATGCCCCAGAAGTCGAGCGCCCAGCCGGCGTCGTGTCCGACACGGATCTTGCCGCCCCACGCCGAGCCCGTCGTCGATGCTTCCCGCGCCCAGAGTTCGACGCCGAGAAGCATGACCGGCTCGTCGAACGTATGGACCAGATCGAGGGCGTTGTCGTCGAAGCAACTGGACGGACACGTCGATGGGTTGACTCGGAGCGCATGGGCTCCGGTGTGAGAAGCGCTGTCGTCCTGGACGACGTACGGGACGTTGATCGGCGTGTACTCGAAGAGCGTGTCAGGGGTCTCGAAGTCCTCGGTCTGGACCAGGTGGCAGTCCTGCGAGAGCGCGATCGGGCAGACGCCCATCGAGATGATGGCGCTCGTGATCCACACTACGGGTCGACAATGCATGCGGCCCCCTCCTCGGGCGAGTTCAGGCAATCCGAACGAGCAAGATAACGGCATGGATTCCGGGTTGGAAGCGTGTGGCAGGCTTCGGGAGCGCTTCACGTATCGAGACACTGTCGTGCAAGTGGTTACGTGATCGCTCGCGCGCCCTCGCCCGGCCCTCTCTGCCGAGGGACGACGTCTCCCGCCGAGTCACCCGGCCCGGCGCCGCATCCGCACGCCGGGGATCACGGCGGCGTTGGGCGTCGCGTGGAGGACCTCGCCCAGGCGCTCGAACCCGAACCGCTCATAGAACGACTGCGCGTTGAGCGTCGCGACCACCTCGAACGTGCGCACGCCCTGTCCCTCGCCGAGCTCGAGCAGATGCCGGATGATCCGGCTCCCGACGCCGCGCCCGATGAGATCGGCGTCGACGAACATTCCCCGGAGCGTCGCGGCGCCCGGCGAGTCCAGCCGCAGCCGCCCGGCGGCGACCACGCGCCCGCATTCCTCGGCAACCAGGGCGTGCTCCTCGCGGATGCACCGCTCGATCCAGTCGACCGAGGGGCCGGACGCCCATGCCTCGATCTCGTCGGGGGAGTAGATCCCGAGCGGGGCGACAACGGTCCGGATCGTGCGCTCCCGCAGCGCGGCGATCGCCGGGGCGTCTTGAATTGTCGCCTCGCGGATTACCATGGCGTGAGTCTATTGAACGCCGGCGCGGCCCCGCGAGAGCGCCCCGGCGCGTACCTTCCCGCGGCGACTTTCGACCCCCAACCCACACTCGTCTCCGACCTTGTGACCCTCGGGCCACTTCGCTCCAACGACTGGGACGCGCTCTTCGGCGTGGTCTCTGATCCCGAGATCTGGACGCAGCACCCGGAGGCGGACCGCCGGCGTCAGTGCATCTTCCGCGGTTTCTTCGTCCAGGCGCTCGCCGAGGGCGCGCTCGCCATCGTCGAGAACTCGACTGGCGAGATCATCGGCTCCACCCGTTTTCATGCTGGCGCCGATCCATCCGAGATCGAGATCGGCTGGACATTCCTGGCTCGGCGGTGCTGGGACGGGCGTGACAACGCCCAGGTCAAGCGCCTCGTGCTCGGCCACGCGTTCCGCGAGTTCGGGCGGGTTGTCTTCATCGTCGGTCCCGAAAACTTCCGGTCCCAAGCCGCCGTCGCGCGCCTCGGGGCGCGTCCCGACGGGGAGATCACCGAGCCCGACCGCGAGGGCCGCCCGGCGCGCCGGCTCCGCTTCGTGATCACGCGTCCTGCCGCCATGTGATCCATGCTTGGCGCCCCGAACCCGTTACGGCGCCCGCGCGGGGGTAGGTGACGAACCTCTATACTCTTCGGACGAGTAGCGGGGGGGCGACCGCCGCAATCCGGGCCACGCGACCGCCCGGCGCACGCGGGACTCCCGGCCAAAGTTGGAGTCTCGGAGTTGCTCACGAACTTCCTGGTTTTGAGTGGTGTCATCGCCGCGATCTTCACGTGGCTCAGCCGGGCGGCGAAGGGGTCGCTGCAGCGTCGCATCACGGACGCGATCTTGCCGCCGCGCCGCTCGAGCCCCGGGGACGCCACGCGGGTGATCGTGGACGCGTTCGACGCGTTGTTCCGGGTCCGGCGACGGCGCCTGGGCCCGTGGCGGGTGATGATGCCCAATCCAATTCCGTGCGCGATCTCGTCAATCATCTTCGGCGCCGCCATCGGCTTCGTCTGGGCGAGAGTGACCGGATTCGACGTGATCGAGCATCAGGAGAAGTCGGAGATCTGGCCGCACATCTCGACGCTGATTCTCTACAACCCCGAGTCCTGGTTCCTCTATCTCGAACTCGACTCGCTGATCGTGACGTTCCTGATGTTCAACTTGCCGATCGACTTCCTGTCGTTGATCCAGACCCGCTGGGTGCTGTCGAAGATCGATGCGTCCCGCGCCGCGTCGGTGGCATGGTGGCTGTTCGTGGACGGCGTGCTGACGACGGCGATCATCATGGGCAACGCCCTGGTCATGCTGGTCGTGCTGTGGTGGCTCGGCGCGGGAGACGCGTACCTCCACGGTTTCGGCGAGTACTGGAGCGCGCTCATGGTCTACCTGAAATACGGGTACTTCTTCCCGTTCCTCCATGATCGTCCCGAGATGACGGCCGGCGCTCCATTCATCTATTCGACGTATCTGACGTCGATGACGCTGTGGCTGCTCGCGTTGGTCGCGACGCTGCTGAGGCTGACACCCCTGCGTCGACGGCTCCGGGTGACGCTGCGCCGCCACTTCTTCCTGCGCGAGAACCCGATGCTGGTGCTCAGCGGGCTGGCGATCGCGGTGTTTGCGGCGGTCTACTGGGGCGCCATCGGCCTCCACCGGCTGTAGCGTCCCGCACGTCGGTTTTCGCCAACGCCCGTTACCATGTGCCCATGGCAACCATCGTCGTGCACACCAAGACCGGCGCCCGCTACGTGCTGCTCGGGTCCGGGTACGGCGAGTGGGCCACCGCCCGCTCCGACCGGTTCCTCGGCGACATGTTCCCCAAGGAGCAGCACGGGGACACGCACCTGCTGTGCGTGTGTGACGGGGGAGGGCGGGTGCACTGGATGCGCGCCGAGGAGGCCCGGGTGGTCTCGGTCGACGGCGCCTCGCCCGCCGACGCCCTGGGTGGCGCTTGACCGGGAGCCTTGGCGGTATCTTGTACGCCCATGAGTGACCAGAGCCAGCCCGAGCCGGACGCCACCGAACCCTCCCCCGCCTCGCCAGAGTCCGATGACGGCGGGGTCGATCGCGCACCCGCGCCATCCCGAGGTGGGGGCGTTGCGAAGTGGGCCGCAAAACGTCTCGTCGCTCATCCATTCGGCAAGCTCGCGGGGGTCGTCGTCGGCGCGCTGATCGGCCTCGCGGTCCAGGCCGGGGTGCAGTCCACGGGCGTGCTGGGCCCGGGCATCGACCAGTTGATCGACAAGCAGGACTCCAACTTCGCCGCCCTGGAGGCGAAGCTCGACGAGCTGTCGAAGACCGATGATCCGGCGCGTGCCAAGGAACTGGCGAAGGACATCGATGCGTTGGTTGCGCAGCAGAAGTCCTACGCCGAGCGTGCTCAGGACGAGCTCAAGGGGGCCCGCGCGGAGCTTGACCGCCTCAAGCAGGACGCGCTCGAGGCGAGCGGCAGCGCGGGTGGGGCGAACCTCTGGCTCAAGCCCGGGGAGAGCGTCACCATCGCGGGCAAGCCGGGCAACGTCTTCGCCTTCAACAACCTCACGTACCGGGGTCGCTTCAACGACCTGACCGTCAACGTCTCGGGCAAGACCGAGCGGATGATCGTGGGGGGGCACGTGGACTTCCCGGCGGACAACGGATCGTGGCGGGTGATCTACAAGCAGTCCGAGGCGAGGGCCGACGGACGGGTGGGCTTCGACGTCGTGTTCGTGCCAAGCTCCGGCTGACCGCCCTCGGCGTGGAGGCTTCCCGTCCCTGCCCTCGGCGGGTACGCTCTGCCCATGCAGAGCAAAGCAACCTCCCCCGAGCAGTACCTGAAAGAGCTGCCCCCCGACCGGCGCGAGGTCGTCTCGGCGGTGCGCGACGTCGTCCGCAAGAACCTTCCCAAGGGGTACGCCGAGGGCATGCAGTACGGCATGATCGGGTACTTCATCCCGCACTCGATCTACCCGCCGGGCTACCACTGCGACCCGAGGCAGCCGCTCCCCTTCGCGCACATCGCGTCGCAGAAGAGCCACGTGGGGCTGTACCTCTTCTGCATCTACGGCGACGAGGCGGAAAAGGCTCGGTTCGAGTCGGCGTGGAAGAAGACGGGCAAGAAGCTCGACATGGGCAAGGCGTGCGTGCGCG
This sequence comes from Phycisphaerales bacterium, assembly GCA_041402005.1. GTDB lineage: Bacteria > Planctomycetota > Phycisphaerae > Phycisphaerales > UBA1924 > JAJRXR01. The sequence continues at coordinate 260,998 of JAWKTB010000001.1, forward strand.
TCAAGAAGCTCGAAGACGTCCCCCTGGCGGTGGTCGGCGAGACGATCGCGCGCATCCCCGTTGACAAGTTCATCGCGCGGTACGAGAAGAACCTGGCGTCGTCGCCGATGGGGCGGAAGGTGCTCGAGAAGGCGGCGAACGCGAAGGGCGCAAAGGTCTCGAAGAAGGGCGCGAAGAAGGCGACGAAGAAGACATCCAAGAAGGCGGGGAAGAAGGCGGCGCGCAAGAAGGCCCCGAGCAAGAAGAAGGTCGCCAGGAAGAAGGCGCCCAAGGCGTCCGGGAAGAAGACCGGGCGAGCGGGCTCGAAGAAGGCCGGGGCGAGAGGGCGGGGCTGAGGGTGGGCGCTCCGATCGCGATGGCGCTGGCGTGCACGTTCTGCCTCGCGGGTGTGGCGGATGCGGGCGAGCCGGACGCGGTCGGCGAGGTCTCGGTGCGGCTGGTCGATGGTGGGGGTGGGGGTGGGGGCGGGCGGCGCCTCGAATTCCAGTTCGACGCGACGGGGCTCGGGGATCACGGATCGCTGTGGCTGACGCTCGACGGCTGGGGCGGGTGGCCCGGGCTGGATCACGAGTACGTGACAGTCTCGGGGGCGTCGCCTCCGCTTGGAGCGCGTGACGGCACCCGTTTTCCCGTGCTCGCGCCGGCGGATTGGGACGGCTCGCTCAGCGTGACATACTCGATCCCGCTGCTCGAGATCGGCACGCCCGAGCAGCAGGCGTGGAACATCCTGCCGTCTGCGTGCGGGACGTACGCCACGGCCGCGCTGATGAACACGATCATGCGCCTCGACGACGCCGACGGGCCGGTCGCGATGAGGCGGACGATCACGATCCGGGCGCCCGAGGGATGGACGGTCGCGACCGGCTGGGCGGGCGCCTCCGAGGGCGTGCAAACATCATCGCTGCCCGCCCCGGACGACAACGGCGTGTACGTGATCGGGCGCCCGGTCGGCGTCGCGACCGGTGACGGTGGGGGCGTGGCGTGCGAGGTGTACCAGTTCTCGGGGGGCGTGGGCGGCGCGGCGAGGGTGCTGAGCGTCGTGCGCCCGTTCGTGGAACATGTAACACGGACGGTCGGGGCGCCGCCGCCGGAGACGGTGCGGGTGTGCGTGATGGGCTCGACGGGAGGCGGGTTTCTGACGGATCATGGCCTGGTCGTCGGGCTGCCCGAGGGGACGCCCGACTGGTTCCTGGACTCGCCGTATTTTCGCCATCTGATCTGCCACGAGTTGTACCACACGTGGCTGGGGAACATCCTGCAGGAGGCGCAGCCGGAGCGGACCGTCTGGTTCAAGGAGGGGTTCACCGATTACCTCTCACTGTGGCACGGGGCGGCGTGCGGCGTCCTGCCCCGGGAATGGTTCGTCGAGCGGCTGCTCGAGATCGAGCCCGAAGCGAGGGCGACCTCGATGGGGCGCGTCGCATTCACAGACCCCGGCGTCGACTGGCGCGACGGGGACGGGCCCAACGAGATCATGGCGTACAAGGGCGGGATGGTCCTGGCGTTCTGCCTCGACGCGGCGCTGCGCGAGGCGGGGCGCCCCGGGCTGGCGTCGATGATCGGCCAGATGATCGAGGATGGCGAGCGGCGCTACTCGAACCAGAGCATCCGCGAACGACTCCGGGCGCTCGGGCTCGGGGAGTTTGAGCGCCGGTACGTGTCGGGGACGGAGGTGGTCAGCGTGGGTGAGGCGATGCTCGCGCTGGGGTGTGCGCGGCGTGAGACCGCGACGCCGCTGGGGTACCTGGGCATACGGGTCGAGGCGGACCAAGGGTTTGGGCGCGTGGTGGCGATCGATCCCGACGGGCCCGCGTCCGATTCGGGCTTCCGGATCGGCGACATCGTCGGCGGGCTCGCGCCAGGGCGGTCGGACGGGGCGAGCGTCGGCGATTCTGTGGAGACGGCGTACCCCTTCGGGCTCGAACTGGTCGCCCCGACCGAGGAGGAGGTCAGCGTGTGGGTGCACCGGGGCGAGGGGGAGCCGGTGGAGTTGAGGGTGCGCCCGCGGGTGATCGGGGGCGGCGTGCTGTCGAGGATCGAGCTGACGCCGAAAGCCGAGGCGGCGCTGTTCGGAGATGGATGACTCGTGATGCCGGGAGCGATCCGGGCGAGGAGGACGGCATGAGCAGGACGAAGAGGATGTCGGTCGTGCTGACGGCGGGGTTGCTCGCTGTCGCGGGCGCCGGCGTGAGCGGGCCCGGGCGTGATGGCGACGACGCCTGGACATCGTCGTTCCTCGTGGAGAAGGGCGAGCTGGCCTCGCGGGGGCGCAACGCGTACTTCGTGCTCGAGCCCGGGTACACGATGGAGTTCGAGGGGGGTGGGGACCGGCTGGTGATCAGAGTGCTTGACGAGACGAGGCGGGTGGACGGCGTCGAGACTCGCGTCGTCGAGGAGCGCGAGTGGGAAGGCGGCGAACTGGCCGAGGTCTCGCGGAACTTCTACGCGATCAGCACGCGGACCAGCAGCGTGTACTACTTCGGAGAGGAGGTGGACATCTACGAGGACGGGAAGATCGCGCGTCACGAGGGGGCGTGGCGTTCGGGCGAGGGCGGCGCTCGGTTCGGGATGATGATGCCGGGGGACGCGCTGCTCGGGGCGCGGCACTACCAGGAGCAGGCGCCGGGCGTGGCGATGGACCGGGTCGAGATCGTGGGCGTGGACGAGCGAGTGGAGACGCCGGCGGGAGTGTTCGAGCACTGCATCCGCGTGCGGGAGTCGACGCCCCTCGAGAAGGGGACGGAGGAGAAACTGTATGCGCCGGGCGTCGGGTTGCTTGTCGATGGGAAGATGCGTCTGACGAAGTTCGGGGGGTGAAGCGTCTCAAGCGACCGGCGCCGCGCCCTCACCCATGCGGCGCATGACCGCCCAGCCACCGATGACGGCGGCGCTCAGGCCCCACAGCAGCAATACCGAGTGCAACGCCATCGGGAGCACGCTCAGGGCGATGCCCGCGATGATGCTCGATGGCTCCTGGTGGCTCTTGCCCCGGAAGAAGAACATGACGCCGACGGCGCCCAGCACGAGGCCCGAGATCAGCATGGGGGTCGAGAAGTCGAACATGACGCCCTCCCGTCGGAGAGATCGACGCGGGTGACCGGCGTATTCGCGCCCGCCGGCGTCGCGGGGTGAGGGGAGACGCCGCGGTCCCTACAGACCAACGTCGGCGTCCCAGAACATGGAGAGGAACGGGGCATGTTGGGCGCATGAAAAAGGCCGGCCCGTGGCAACGGGCCAGCCCACAGGGATGGAGTTCCATGTTGAAGAACCGAGAGCCTCGCGACGTCCGAGGTCAGTCGTCGTCGTGATGCTCGGCGTGGTGCTCGCCCTGCTCGTGCCCGACGGCGTAGCCGACGCCGCCACCGGCGGCGGCGCCCGCGGCGAACATGCAGCCGGGCGCGGTCAGCATCGCGATCGCGAGGAGGACGACGAAGGCAAGCACGAACCACCCGCCGCGCTCCTCGTTCACCGCTGGTCTGTTCATGATGGCTGCCCGCATGTCTGGCCTCCTTTCTCTGTCACGAGAATGGTGCGGGGGCCAGATGAAGCGTGGGCGGGCCTGACCGTGAATCGGCGCTCATATGGGAGGATCGACCCGTGGAGGTCTCGAACGGGAGCCGACAATCGAGCGCGCGGGCGTCAAAATGGCGAGGGGGGAGGGAAGGGGCGTAGAGCGGTAGGACGGATTACGATCGTCGCGATGACGCCACGACCCAGGAAGCTGACGCCCGACGACGCCGACGCGTATCTGCGTCTGCGTCATGAAATGTTGCTGGATTCGCCGTGGGCGTTCCTCTCGTCGCCGGGGGACGACGTCGCGGAGGACCGGGTTGAGTTCGGCAAGAAGCTGCGCGAGCCTGAGAACGCGATCCTGGCGATCGACGGCGAGGACGGATCGCTTCTGGCGGTCGCGGGGGTGTACCGGGTCAGTCGGCTGAAGATGCGCCACTGGGCGTCGATCTGGGGCGTGTACACGACGCCCTCGGCGAGGCGGCGGGGGTTTTCACGCGCGGTCACGTCGGGCGCCATCGAGACCGCCCGGTCATGGGGCGGTGTCGAGATGATCAACATCGCGGTCTCCGCGAACTCGCCCGGGGCGCAGTGCCTGTACGAGTCGCTCGGGTTCGTCGCCTGGGGGCGCGAGCCGAACGTCACCCGCGTCGGGGATCGGACGTACGACGAGATCCACCTGGCGATGCGGCTCGACGAGGGCGCGGCGTGACGGCGGGGTGATCCTGCTCGATTTCTTGGCTCGTGGGCTTGCCGAGGCGTCACGATCGGCACATTTGCACGCGCCGGGGCGTTGCTGACTCGTCCCGCCCGGCCTCGTGGGCGTCGGCAACCGATCTTGAGGTGTCGAGAACACACGCGGATCGGTCGCGAGGGGGAGTCAGCCCGGATCGCCCGCGAGCATCAGGAGTCAGTCATGCCGAGCACGAAGTCCTCCGCCCGCAAGTCGTCCGCCAGGAAGAGCAGCGCGAAGAAGAGCGCCTCCCGCAAGAGCGCGTCCAAGAAGAGCGCCGCCCGCAAGTCGAGCGCCGCCAAGTCCAAGGCCGCGTCGCGCAAGCGTTCGGCCTCCAAGACCGCCAAGCGCTCGACGGCGAAGAAGAGCGTGCGCAAGAGCGCGTCCCGCAAGACGAGCCACCGCTCGGCGTCGAGCTCCGGCGTCGCGAAGGTCTCGGGTCAGTTCAACGGCGACATCTCCTCGTCGGGCCCGCTGCACTTCGAGCCCAGCGCCAACGCCGCCGCCCACGTCAAGGGCGTGGACGTCAGCATCAACGGCGCCTTCAACGGCTCGATCAACGCGTCCAAGAGCATCAAGATCAACAAGGGCGCCTCGGTCAAGGGCTCGTTCAACGCGGGCACGTTCTTCATCGACAACGGCGCCAGCTTCGACGGACGGGTCCGCGTGACCAAGCGGGCCGCCTGAGCGAACTGGGCATCCGATCGGCATGAGCGCCGCCGCGGGAGGCTTCCCGCGGCGGCTTTGTTTTTGGGTGAGTCATCCGGACCCAGGGTCACCGGGTCTCTAGACTCGGGCGACGCGGACAAGGAGACACGCGATGCAGATGCGCCCGCTCGGGGGTTCAGGGATCCAGGCCTCGGTCGTCACGCTGGGCGCATGGGCGATGGGGGGGTGGATGTGGGGGGGCGCCGACGAGGACGAGGCGGTCCGCGCCGTCCACGCGGCGATCGATCACGGCGTGAACATGATCGACACGGCGCCGATCTACGGCTTCGGGCACTCGGAGATCGTCGTCGGGCGAGCGATCAAGGACCGGCGCGACAAGGTGCTGATCGCGACCAAGTGCGGGATGGTCGCGGGGACGCCGGGCGGGCGGGCGTTCTTTCGGTCGACCGTCAAGGGCGGGCACGAGCACGGGCACATCCAGGTCAGCGTCTACAACCACCCGGACTCGATCCGCTGGGAGGTCGAGAGCTCGCTGGCGCGCCTGGGCACGGACCGGATCGACCTCTACCAGACGCACTGGCAGGAGGAGGAGACGCCGATCGAGGACACGATGGGGTGTCTGCTCGAGCTGCGAGACGAGGGGAAGATCCGCGCGATCGGCGTCTGCAACGCGACGCCGGAGCACATGGACCGGTACCGCGCGGTCGGGCGACTCGACTCGGATCAAGAGAAGTACTCGATGCTCGACCGCGCGCTCGAGGAGGGGCAGCTCGCGTACTGCAAGCAGAACGGTGTCGCGGTGCTGGCGTACTCGCCCCTGGCGCTCGGGCTGCTGACCGGGAAGATCGGGCCCGGGCGGAAGTTTGGGGAGGGAGATGTGCGTGCCGGGCGCCCGCGGTTCGCACCCGACAACCTGAAGCGCGTCGCGGCGTTGCTGGCGAGGTTCGAGCCCATACGCGAGAGACACGGGTGCACGCTCGGACAACTCGTCATCGCGTGGACACTGGCACGACCTGGGCTGACGCACGCGCTGGTCGGTGCGAGGAACGCGGAACAGGCGGTCGAGAACGCGGGCGCGGGATCGATCGAGCTCTCCGGTGAAGACCTGGGTGTGATGAACGCGGCGGTGAAGGAACTCGCGCCGACCATCGTGTAGATGCAGAGGCGGGCGTGGCCCATGTTCGTGACGGGGTGTGGCGCGTTCGCCCGGGTCTCCACGCCTCCTGCACCGCCGGGAGAGGCGGTTTTCGGGTTGGCATGGGGCACGAGACGCGTGGACCCCAGGTGCGCTAAAGTCGTCCCATCCCCAGGAGGTGCAGAATGCTCAAGCAGGTGATGGCGACGGCGGTGGCGGTCGTGGGCGTCGGGCTCATGGCGGCCGGCCAGCCCGATTCCGAATCCGAGATCATGCCCAAGCCCAGCGAGGACAAGATGGTCTACGTGCACATGAAGACGTCGATGGGGGACATCTACCTCGAGCTCGACGGCGACAAGGCGCCGATCACGGTCGAGAACTTCGTCAAGTACGCCGAGGACAAGGCCTACGACGGCACCATCTTCCACAGGATCATCAGCACGTTCATGATCCAGGGCGGCGGGTACGACAAGGACCTCGTCGAGCGCGACACACGCAAGCCCATCAAGAACGAGTGGAAGAACGGGCTCAAGAACAAGAAGTACACCATCGCCATGGCCCGCACGGGCGACCCTGACTCCGCGACCAGCCAGTTCTTCATCAACGTCGTGGACAACGGGCGCCTCGACCAGCCGATCTCCGGCGGCGCTGGCTACGCGGTCTTCGGCAAGGTCGTCAAAGGTCAGGACGTTGTCGACAAGATCAAGGCAGTCCCCACCCAGCCCCGGGGCATGCACCAGAACGTCCCCGTCGAGCCCGTCGTCATCGAGAAGGTCGTGGTGCTCGACGCGATGGCGGTCGAGAAGCTCGGCCTGCGCGGCGAGGGCGAGGGCGTCAGCAACGACGACAGTGGTGGCTGACCCACCCCGGTTCCGAGATACACGGACGGGGCGGGCGGTGGCCTGCCCCGTTCTTTTTTTGCAGGAGCTTCATCAATAGATGCCGCGGAGCGTCGTTGGGCCGTCGTCGGGCACAGGAGGGCCATCCACATGGCGAGGCTGAGGTTCGCGGTCGTGACGGTTGTGGGTCTGTCGTGCGTCGCGTGGGGCGAGCCGATCACGCCGCCCACCCAGGCGTCGTCGGGGCCGGGCGGTGTGGAAGCGGCGCACTCGTCGGTGGTGTCCCACAAGTACGCCGAGGGCGCCGGCGAGTACTGGATCTACGAGCCGAGCGGCCCGCGTCCCGAGTCGGCGCCCCTGGTGGTGTTCAGCCACGGGTGGGGGGCGATGGCGCCGGCGCCCTACGCCGGGTGGATCGAGCACATCGTCCGGCGCGGGGCGATCGTCGTCTATCCGCGGTACCAGGAGTCGCTGCGGACGCCCCGGCGTGAGTTCCTGCCCAACGAGGTCGGGGCGGTCCACGCCGCGATCAAGGAGTTGCAGACGGGCGACCACGTCAAGCCGGAGCTCGACCACGTCGCGTTCGTGGGTCATTCGATGGGCGGAGCGCTCACGGCGAACCTGGCGGCGGTCGCGGCGGACGAGGGACTACCGGCGCCCAAGGCGATCATGAGTGTCGAGCCCGGCGCCTCGCTCAAGGGACAGGAGGACGTCGACGGGGCGCTCGAGGACCTGTCGCGCGTGCCGGCGGGCACGCTGGCGCTCGTCATCGTCGGCGACCAGGACCGGGTGGTCGGCGACACGCTGGCGCGCATGATCTTCGAGGGGCTGACGAAGATCGGGTCGAAGGACAAGGACTTCGTGAAGATGGTCTCGGACGATCATGGCTCGCCGGCGCTGGTCGCGGACCACACGGCGCCGACGTCGCCGATTGGAATGGGCGCCGGTCGGGGGGCGGATGACGACGCCGCGCCCGCGGACGGCGCCCGGGGTGGAGCGCTCCGCGAGCGCCTGCGCAAACGCCTCGAGAAGCGCCGCCAGGACGCCGACGCCGGAGGCGTCGATCGCACCATCAACGCGCTCGACTACTACGGGACGTGGAAGCTGTTCGACGCCCTGTGTGACGCCGCGTTCACGGGCAAGAACCGCGAGTACGCCCTCGGCGACACGCCCGAGCAGCGGTACATGGGCGTCTGGAGCGACGGTACGCCCGTAAAAGAGCTGGTCGTCACCGACGAGCCCTAGGCCGCGGGCGGCGGATCGTCGTCGCGAGGCGTCGGCGAAGCCTTGTCTCGGATCACGAGCAGCGCCGCCGCGCTCGCGGCGCCGACAAGGTTGGATACGAGGTCCCACCCCGTGTTGTCGTACCCGCCGACGTTGGTGTTGGCGAAGAGACGGGTGGCGGTGAACTCGATCACCTCGTTGAGCGCGCCCAGGCCCATGCCCATGAGCATGAGCCCGATCCCGAGGCCGAAGCTGATGCGTACTGGCTTTTCACGCGGGAACGCGGCACGGAGGCACTCGGCGCAGGCAAAGGTGGCGGCGAAGAAGCCGTACGCATGCACGACCTGGTCGTACTTGAGGAACTCGGGGAAGGGTCGCCAGGAGTAGAGGACACGGGCGTCACCCGTCGGCGGCGGGACGGTTCCCCCCGCCATGTGCACGAGCCCCCAGACCGCGAGCAGCCAGAGGACGCCGGTCGAGAAGTGGACGCGCCGGTCGAGCAGCCAGATGCCGACAATGATGACGAGCATCGCCAGCGCGTAGAAAAGGAACTCCTGATTCCCCTGTGTGAGCGCGAGCAAGCTGAACGCGGGCATGTAGACGGCGACCAGGACGTAGATAGGGATGCGGGCGCGGCGCACGGAGAGTCAGGCTCCATCGACGAGTGAACACACGCTGGGGGCGAGCGGGCCGATCTGTCAGAATACCTGGGCGCAGCCGTCCCCGGGGCTTTGCGTTTGTGGAGACGCTCGGCGACGCGGAGGCGATCAGCGCGATCGAGGGCGTCAATGGCCAGGACATGGACGGTCGCCCCCTGACCGTCAACGAGGCGCGCCCGCGCGAGCAGCGCTCGGGGGGACGGGTACGCCGGCGGCGGGCGCGGGGGGTACGGTGGCGGTGGGGGCCGCTGGTCGGCTTCGTTGCCGCGGGAACTTCGATACCCCGCCGGGGTGAAGACTCGGGCGGCGCGTTTCATGGCGCCGGGGGGGAGCATGTGCTTGGTCGGGCGGTCGCGGTCCAGTAGGATGCCCGGGACGCGCGAAGGGGCTCCGATGGCCAGAGCACGACACGGGTACACGCTGATCGAGGTCCTGGCGGTCGCGGTCGGCGTGTTGGTCATCGTGGTGGTCGCCTTGCCGACGCTGGCGCAGCCGCAATGGATGGCGCGGGTGCAGACGTCCCGGGACAATCTGCGCTTCTGGGGTGTGGCGGCGGGGTCGTACACGATGGACTACGCCGGGCTGATGCCAGCGTACTCGTGGCAGCCTGGGGGCGTCTATCACGTCGAGGGCTATGGTGATGTATCAACAAATGACTGGCTGGACGCGCAGAATTGGCAAGAGACAGACATCTTGAGGCGCCTGACAGGTCGAAGTTCAGGGGCTCATAAGATCAGACGAATTGAGAACATTTTTCCGCATCGCCGCCGGACGCATTTGGTGATGACGGACTATATGAGTCTGAGTGCGACGGATCGGAGAGCGGCAGATCCTCAGGACCGCAATCAACTGATCTGGCAGCACGACCCAATTGGATTCGAGGAGAACGGGCCGTGGCCCGAGGGGCCAGGCGGTGCAGGTCAGCTTGCTTTCATCCAGCGCTGGCCCTATTCCTCGAGCTACCAGCCGACCGTCTCCTCTTTCTCACTCGACCGAGCTGGTCTTGCGGGAGATACAGTCGGACCCGTTGCGAGCACCTGCAATCTATTCGTGTACACTGGCAATGTTGCTCCGCTCGGCAACCGACACGATATCGAGGTCGCGTTCCCGTCGGGCAAGGTGTTCATGTTCGAGTGGCATGATCGCCACTCGGCGAGCCAGGACCTGTGGTACGCGTACCCGCAAGCACGCGCGAACAAACTGATGTTCGATGGGGGTGTGCAGGACCGCCCCGCGTCGGAGGGCGGGGGCGGCTTCAACCCACGCAACCCGGACAACCCCGAGGCGTTTGTCTATCGGTACACGCCCCTGACGACGGACCCCGCCGAGGTCGGCGATCCCGAGGCGATGTACCCCGTGGGCGTCCGCTTCACGCGGGAGGGGTTGGCGGGGATCGACTACACGCAGTAGGGGGCGAGAGACGGGGGAACCGGGGTGGGAGGGGCCCGTATACTCCGCCCGAGCGGTGGGGAAGGGTTCTCTGATGAGACATCGTGGGTTCACGCTGGTCGAGGCGATGGCTGTCGTCGTGGTCTTGCTCGCGCTGGTGGCGATCACGGCGCCGGTGCTCGGCCAGCCGCGACGGGCGGCACGCCTCCAGACGTCCCAGGACAACCTCCGCTTCTGGGGCATCGCGGCGGGGACGTACACGATGGACTACGCCGGGCTGATGCCGGCGTACTCGTGGCGCCCTGGCGAGACATATCACGTCGAGGGCACGGGCGACGTGTTCATCAACGGGACCTGGCAGGACGCGCAGAACTGGCAGGAGACGAACCTGCTCCGTCGCTTGACAGGGCGGAGTACGGGCCCCGACAAGATCAGGCGGTCGTCGAACATCTACCCCCATCGGCGGCGGACCCACCTCGTGATGGTGGATCACATGGGCCTGAGCCCGACGGATCGACGGGCCGCGGACCCGCAGGACAGGAACCAGTTGGTCTGGCAGCGCGATCCCCTCGGGTTCGAGGAGCACGGTCCTTGGCCGGAAGCGACCACGGGCTTCGAGGATCAGTTCGGGAGTTTTCCGGTCATCCAGCGCTGGCCGTACTCGTCGAGCTACCAAGTCACGATCGCATCGTTCACGCTGGATCGATCCGGCATCGCGGGATTGTCGACGATCGGCCCTGTTGCCTACTCGTGCAACGTGTTCCTCACGGGGACCGCCCCGCTCGGCAACCGCCACGACATCGAGGTCGCGTTCCCATCCGGAAAAGTCTTCATGTTCGAGTGGCACGACCGCCACTCGGCAAGCCAGGACCTGTGGTACGCGTACCCCCAGGCGCGCCCCAACAGGCTGATGTTCGACGGGTCGGTCCAGGATCGCCCGTCGAGCGAGGGGGGCGAGGGGTTCGACCCTCGCGACCCGAACGACCCGGAGCCATTCCTGTACCGCTACACGCCGCTCACGACGGATCCCCAGGAGGTCGGCGATCCCGAGGCGCTCTATCCGGTCGGCATCCGCTTCACGCGTGACGGGCTGGCCGGCATCGATTACACGCCATGAGTCAAGCGGGCGGGCGGCGTACGATCCCCGCATGACCAAGCCCGATCCCAACGCCCCGGTCGAGGTCGGTGAGTTCCGCTCGGAGCTCGAGGCGTCGTTCGTCGTGCAGCAGCTCGAGGAGGCCGGGATCAAGGCGTGGACGACCGGCGCCCTGACCGCCGGGATGCGGGCCGAGGCGCCCGGGTTCGTGCGTGTCTACGTGAGGGCGGTGGACGCCGAGGCGGCCCGCGGGGCGCTGCGTGAGGACGTCCAGGACTGATAACGCGTCGGGCTCGCGCAAGAAGTGCATCAGAACGCGATTTTCACCTCGGGGCGCCCGCAAGGCGTCAGCCCGGGCGTCGTTCGTGCGGGGTGTGATCGTGTGGAAAGAAAACGATCCGATCTCCGAAGAATGAGGCGGCGGGCCCAGTTGGCCGCATCCTGGTGAGGGATGGGGCGGTTGGATCGCGTGGGAGTGTGCGGCGTGACCGGGGAGGCGGCGATGCAGGGGACGCAGCGACGGAGACAGCGGGGGGCGATCGCCTGCCGCGTGTGCGGGGATGAGCCGACCAGGCTCTTCCGCGTCAAGACCAGCGAGGGCGGCCCCTGGGTCGTCTCCTGCCCCATCTGTGCGGCGCGCATCAGCGAGGACAACCCGCACTTCGTCTACGGCGGTCGCGTCGGGCGACGCCCCAAGCGCGCCAGCGCCTGATCGAGCCGCAAACCCCCATCACCATCCTGTCTACTTCTTGCGACGGTCGGCGACGCGGATCACGAACCGCAGCCCCGACCACGTCTCATCGATCGCGCAGATCTTGTTGTCCACGAGCCCAGAGGCCAAGCCGGTCTTGCGGACGATCGACTCGGTGACGTCGGTCGCGACGCCCGAGGACTTCTTGGGCCAGGCGATCCAGAGGCCGGCGGCGGGGGTCATCCGCGCGCGCATCGCCTTGATATCGCCATCGAGGGCGGACGCCTTCTTGTGGAAGGAGACCATGACGTCGAAGGGGGCGCCCCGCGCGGCACGCAGGACCGTCGCGTCGTCGGGCAATCCCGCCAGGGTGTCCTCGAAACCCTTGGGCGCCCCTCGCAGGAGGACCCGGGCGCCCGGCTTGATACCGAGCTTCTTCGCCAGGGGCGTCCCCGAGTAGCCGGCGGTCATGCGGGCAGGGTAGCCGCGGGGCCGGCCGAGAAGATCTCGTCAAGGCGCGCCATCCGGAATCGGAAGATGCTCTCGACGTCCCGCTGCACGACGAGCCCGTTCACAAGGCCCGCGAGTGGGCCGCCCGGGGGGCGGTAGCGGACGAGGTCGACGCAGCGCGTCGATTCGCCCCGGTCCTCGAACGTGTGGGTGTGATGCCAGAGGGCGTAGGGGCCTCTGAGCTGAACGTCGACGAAGCGGTGCGGTGGGCGCCAGTCGAGGATCTCGGTGCGCCAGCGGATCGGCACGCCGCGGACGCGGAGCTTGTAGTCAATGAGCGCGCCCGGTCGCATCTCGATCGGCGCGGGTGTGAGGACATGAAAGCGGAGGAAACTCGGGGTAAGGCGTTCGAGGTTGTGCGCCTCGGCGAAGAATGGGAAGACCGCCGCGAGGGGGGCGGGCAGGTCTTGCTGGGCATGGACATGCCACTCGTGGCCCTCGCGCGTGATGCGGATGCTCATGGACCCGGGTTCGGGAGGCATGTCCGGGGCGATTCGCGGGTGGGGTGGCGCCGACAAAGAAAAGGCCCGGGCGGCTGGTGGGACGCCCGGGCGCTCTGCGGAGGCGGTGGGAGGCCACGGGCCGGGGTGCGCTCCCCGGCTCGCGGGTCTGGACCTGGGGCGGGCCTTCCTTGGCCCGCCTTTGCCGTCCTTGGTGGACCAGAGTGGGGGTTGGCCAACCCCCACACTCCGTCGCGCCCTCGCTCGTGATGTCTGACGGGCGCGTCGGCGGGCATCCGTGCCGCGCGGCGCGTCCGTGCTCACTTGTCGGGCCCCGGAGGACCCTTGGAATGGGCGCGTCGCCCGCGAGGGGCGCCCGCGCCGGGGGTGGGGGAAAGTCAGTCGTGTCGCCCCACCTCGTGGTGGGCGCATGGAACGTTCGGACAGGGGCAGAGCACTCGGCCAAACGCCCCGGGACCAGGGCGCGGGTGTCAACATCGGGCGCCGGTTCGGCGCGGGTCAATCGCGCCGGTTCTGATCGACCCGGTCGACCAGGGCTCGCAGGTCGCGGAAGCGTTGCTCGCGCTGGGCCATCCAGGCGTCGCGCGAGCGGATCTCCAGCCGGTTGCCGGCGCCGATCACCACCACGTCCTTCGGCATCGCGACCAGCTCCAGGTGCCAGGCCGGGAGTCGGATGCGGTTGTTGGCATCCATGTCGAGCTGCTCGGTGTTGCCGTAGATTGTCGATTCCAGGTCCGCCAGGTCCTGGGTGGGCGTCAGCTCGTCCGGGGCGCTTCCCCCGACGCGCATCGACTCGAACTGGCGCTGCGTGTAGAGACGGAGGACGGCGTCCTGCGGCCAAGGGAGGCAGAACCATGTTTTCCCATCCCTCTCGGGGTCCCATCGGGACCGGAACTTCGCGGGCAAGGCAAGGCGCTGCTTCGCGTCGATCGAGGCTTCGGCTTGCCCTGTGAACGGCACTCGAGGCTCCCCCCGTGGTCATGCGTGGGATTATGGCCCACTTTGGCCCACGATGCAACACGATAGGCCTCCATCGGGGAGATCAGGGGATCACTTTTCGCCAACCCTTGATGAAACAAGGGTTTGATCGGGCCGATCCGGGGGCACGGGTCCAGAATTGGAATGGGGACGGGGTGTGGACGAATCGCGCATCATCCCTGATTCCAGAGGGTTGCGGACACACGGGATTGTGTGTGGGTAGACTGGGCCGATCGCGGGCAGGAATGGGGCCTGCCTCAGGCGAGGAGATCCGTCTCATGGGTCGTGAGGGCGAGGGCGAGCTCGAGAGGGCCCTGCGTTGTCTCCCCTCGGGGTTCTTTGTGATGACCGCCGCCCACGAGGGCAAACGCTCCGGCATGCGCATCCGCTCCGTCCAGGCGTGCGCCGATGAGCCCCTGCTTATCTCCGTCGCGGCCCGCAAGGGGCACGCGATCGACCCGCTCATCCGCGACTCACGCTCGTTCGCGGTCTGCGTGATCGCGCCCGACGACAAGTTGATCGCGCGCAGCTTCCCGGCCGAGCGCCCGAACGGGACGCCCGGCGGGACACCTGCGCCCGAAGGCGACCCCTTCGACGGGCTGGAGCACATGAAGCTCGTGACGGGCGCGCCCGTGCTCACGCGCGCGATCGCGGCGTTCGACTGCGAGGTCGCCCGCCGAATCGACCTTGAGGCGGACCACGAGCTGTTCGTCGGGCAGGTCGTCGGCTGGCGCTGCCCGCCGGAGAAGCCCGCGTAGCTCGCGGCGGCGTTCATTCACTTTGAAATCGCTCACCGAGCTCCTCGCGCACGCCAGGGGAGGCGCATGGGTACTCACACGCTCAAACTCGAAGGGCGCGAAGACCTCGAAGGAAAAGAATACGAATCCCCTTCGCGGCCATTGCGCTCTTCGTGGCCTTCGAGTTCCATCCTCGTGCGCACGTCTCACCTCTCGTGACGAGACGGGTTGGCCTGTGGAGGCGTCGGGGCTGTGTAGAGAGCCGGGCTAGCGGAGCATGCGGGCGATCTCGGCCCGCATCTTCTCGTCGAAGACACCCTCGCTGAACCGCTCGGCGTTCGCCCGGCAGTTCTCGCCGACGTCCTGCGGGCATTTCTTCGCCGCCTCGGCGAGCGCCGTCGGGTTCGGGTCCTCGAAGAAGACGCCGGTGCGCCCTTCAAGAACGGTCTCGAGGGCGCCCCCATCGTGCCGAGCGACGACGGGCGTGCCGCAGGCCTGGGCCTCGAGTGGAACGATGCCGAAGTCCTCGACCTGGGGGAAAACGAGCAGGCGGGCGCGCCGGTAGAGGGCGCGGAGCTGTTCGTCGTCCACACGCCCCATGAACTCGACGCGCCCCGACAAGCCCCGGGCCTTGCGGACCTGGCGTTCGACACGCTTGGCGTGGGCGCGCAACGCCTTGGCCTGCGAGCCGTCGCCCACGACGAGGAGGCGGGCGTTCGCCTGGATCGCGGCGTCGATGGCGAGGTCGGCGCGCTTGTAGGGCTCGAGGGCGCCGACGAGGAGCCAGTAGTCCTGGCGTTCCTCGGAAGTCGGCGTGAAGAACTCGGCCCGGACGGGTGGATAGACGACGCGGGCCTCGCGCTTGTAGACGCGCTGGATCAGGTCGCGCGTGTGCTTGGAGTTGGCGAGGAAGGTGTCGACGGCACGGACGGTTTGGACGTCCCACTCGCGCAGGCGGTCGCCGTGACGGTTGAGACCGGCGCGCCGCAGACGGGCGCCCATTCCCCGCCCGCTCGTGTACTGGTCCTCCTGCGACCAGAGGAACCGCGCCGGCGTGTGGCAGTAGCACAGGTGGGGCACGCCCGGCGGCGGGGAGAGCGCCTTGATCGCCGTCGAGCTGGTCGAGAGGAGCAGGTCGATCGGCTCGTGCTCGTGCGCCCGTGCGAGCTTGATGCGCAAAGACTCGACCCCCCGCGGGTACCACGGGAGCATCCACCGCCGCAGACGACGGCGGGCCATTGGGATCCGGTCCAGGCTCGAACGGACGTGCTCGAACGCGTCGATCGCCTCGGTCATGGGGCGTCGGGTGTCGGTCAGGACGTACAGCCCGGCGGGCTTGTGGTCCTCGATGACGAGGCGGGCGAGCCGATCGAGCACCTGCTCGCCCCCCCGCAGCGAGACGAGCCAGTCGTGGGCGAGCGCGATCCGCGCGCCCCGGACGCGGCGCTCGGCGCTGGGGCGTCGGTCCATCGTGAAGCCGGGCCTGGGCTCGTCGGCGGCGCGGGTCATGATCGGGCGTGGCTCCCCCGGGGCTAGGATCCGCCGCGATGGCGGGCGAGATCGCGCTGGCGACAGACAGGGTAGCGACGCCGGCCAACCGGCTGCGCCTCGACTACCGAGCCGAGGCCGCGGCGCTCGGATCGCCCCCCTGCCGAATCATCGACGCCCATGCGCACATCAACGGCCCCCGGGCGGCGGCGATCTGGCGGGAGGTCTGCGACCTCTACGGCATCGAGCGGGTCTACTCGCAGACGCAGATGGCCCAGGCTCAGGCGATCCGCGACGTGCTGGGCGAGCGGGTCCGGTTCGTCGCGATCCCCGAGTACATGAGCGAGGACCGCAAGCACGCGTTCACGCAGGGGTTCGTGGAGAAGGTCGCCGAGTGGGACGAGCGGTTCGGGGCGCGGATGGTCAAGCTCTGGGGGGCGCCCCGGTTCGTGGACTTCTCGCAGGAGGCGGGGCTGGACCCCGCGGACGTCTTCCGCTTCGACGCCCCGTGGAGGATGCGGGTCGCGGAGGAGGCGGTGTCGCGCGGCATGATGCTGATGGTCCACGTCGCCGACCCGGACACGTGGTTCAAGGCGAAGTACACCGACACGAAGCGCTACGGCGACAAGGCGAAGCAGTACCAGTCGCTGGAGCGGCTCTTGGACGCGTTCGACGTGCCCTGCCTGGGCGCGCACATGGGGGGGTGGCCCGAGAACCTGGAGTTCCTGAGTGGACTCCTGGAGCGGCACCCGAAGCTCGTGTTCGACACGAGCGCGACCAAGTGGATGGTGCGTGAGCTGAGCAAGCAGCCGCGGGAAGAGCTGGTGGGGTTCCTCAAGCGGTTCGAGGGGCGGATCCTCTTCGGGTCAGACGTCGTGACGAGTGACGAGCACCTGGAGCGGTCGGACCCCGACAACCAGCGGTTCGGGGCGCAGCTGGCGGCGAGCGACGCCGAGGCGTTCGAGCTGTACGCGAGCCGGTACTGGGCCCTGCGGGTGATGTGGGAGACGGGCTACGACGGCGAGAGCCCGATCGCGGACCCGGACCTGGCGATGGTGGAGCCCCAGAAGTACGACCCGATGAGCGCGCCGCGCCTGGTGGGCAAGGGCCTGCCGGCGGAGATGCTGCGCGTGCTGTACCGGGGGGCGTGCGAGCGGACGCTGGACGCGTGGTACGAGCGGGGACCGGATCGTTGAAGTTCTTCACACGCGAGTGGTGGCTTGTCGTGAATCAGAACCCTGGGGCGAGCCGCGAGGCGGCTGAAGCAGCATTCGCGCGATATGCGGAGCATACCCGGACGCTTGGAGAGCGCCTCCCGTCCGATGCTGTGCAGCTGACATCCGGGTGCGCCTTGCACGACGCTGTCGTGCGTGGAATCGAGCGCAAGGGGAGAACGCTTCGCATCCGCTTGACGACCGGGTGTGATGGCGTCTTGGGTAAGGAAGGCTCCGACGTCGTGCTCGTATATTCTGGCGTCGCAAGGTTCGAGATCGTGGGCGCCGACATGGATTGCGAGTCCAGGCGTCCGGTGGAGACCTTGGTGGGGGAATGCATCGGGTACGACGAGTTTGACGTGGCGCCGAGCGGGTTCGAGCACATGATGCTCTTGGCAAGTGGCGGCGAGATCGTGATCGAAGCGCGAGGATTCAGCGCGGAGGGCCTCTGAGGGCCGCGGAGGCGGAGATGGACGTCAGGCTTCGTCTCGTCGAGCCCAGCGACATGGAAACGCTGTTCGCGCACCAGCTCGAGCGGGACGCGACTCGCATGGCCGCGTTCACGAGTGAGAACCCCTCGGACCGGGCGGCGTTCGAGGCGCACTGGGCGCGGATCCTGGGCAATCCCGAGATCGTCGTGCGCACGATCACGCTCGCCGAAGATGGCGCCGTCGTCGGGCACGTCGCCAGCTTCATGCGCGGCGACGAGCGCGAGGTCACCTACTGGATCGGGCGGGATCACTGGGGGCGGGGGATCGCGACGGCGGCGCTGCGGCTGCTGCTCGAGGAGGTCGGTGAGCGACCGCTCCACGCCCGCGCGGCGAAGGACAACATCGCGTCGGTGCGGGTGCTGGAGAAGTGCGGCTTCCGCCTCGTGGGGTACGAGCGGGGGTTCGCCAACGCCCGCCAGCAGGAGATCGAGGAGGCGGTGTTCGTGCTGGAGTGACGCCCGGCTTGGACGTCACGGACAACCGGCGGTGAAGGCGAGGAGGAACGCGAGGGCATCGGAGAAGTCGAAGACGCCGAGGGGCACGGCGAGGTCGGCGGCGGGGTCCTCGTCGGCGAAGGCGGTGAGGAAGGCGAGGGCGTCGTCGATGTCGAGCACGCCGTAGGGTTCGGCGAGGTCGGCCGGGCATGGGGAGCCGACGCGGAAGACGTACGCCGAGCCGTAGGCCGGGAGCGGATCGTCGTCGCCGTACGCCCCGGCGAGGGCTGTGTCACCGCTGAGCGAGACGCTATACCCGAAGTAGTCTTCCGCCGCTGCGTCGTCGGCGGTGAGCTTTGCTATCTGCTTCCAGACGCCGGCGACCTCGCGGAAGACGTACGCCGAGCCGCTGCGGGGGGAACTCGCGTCGCCGTCGAGCCAGGCCCCGACAACGGCCGTGCCGCCGCTGATCGAGACGCTCCGGCCGAACCCGTTGTCCTCCGCGGCGTCGTCGGCGATGAGCTGGGCGATTTGCTGCCAGAGGCCGGCGACCTCGTGGAAGATGTACGCAGCGCCGCCGTTGGTGCCAGCGTCGTTGTCCTCGTTCGCCCCGACGACGGCCGTGCCGCCGCTGAGCGAAACGCTGCGGCCGAAGTTGGCGAAGTACGCGGGGTGGTCGGCGGTGAGCTTGTCGATCTGCTGCCAGACACCCGCAACCTCTCGAATGACGTACGCAGCGCCTGTGTTCTTGTCCCCGTAGCCGTATGCCCCGACGAGGGTCGTGTCGCCGTCGAGCGAGACGCTGTAGCCGAACAGGTCGCCCGGGTGGGCGTCGTCGGCGGTGAGCTTGGCGATCTGCAGCCAGACGCCGGCGACCTCGCGGAAGACGTAGGCCGAGCCGCTGTCGCTGCCCGTGTCGTCGTTGCGGTCTGCCCCGACGACGGCCGTGTCGGCGTCGATCGAGACGCAGTAGCCGAACTCGTCGTCGTCCTCGGCGTCGTCGGCGGTGAGCTTGGCGATCTGCCGCCAGACGCCGTCAATCTCGCGGAAGACGTACGCCGAGCCACTGTTGGAGCCCGCCTCGTCGTCCCAGCGAGCCCCGACGACGGCCGTGTCGCCGTCGATCGAGACGCTCCAACCGAAGTGGTCGCCCGCTGCGGTATCGTTGGCGGTGAGCTTGGCGATCTGCTGCCAGACGCCGGCGACCTCGCGGAAGACGTAGGCGGAGCCGCTGTAGGCGCCCGCGTCGTCGTCCTGGTATGCCCCGACAACAGCTGTGTCGCCGCTGAGCGAGACGCTGGATCCAAACCAGTCGATCCCAGCGCTGTCGTCTGCCGTTAGCTTGGCGAGCTGCTGTCCCTGGGCGCCCGTCGCCGCGAGGGCGACCAAGATAGCCGCGGATGCGCTGCGCATGGTCCGTGCTCCTTGCTCTGCTGTGCTCATGGCGTGTCTCACCAGTGTGCTGATTCGATCGGTTCCACTGTGCCGCGCATGGTCTGCCATCGGCAGGCCCATTGCGACGCCCGTGGACGGGCTCGACTGGCTCGGTGAGCCCCCCCCCCGAGATCAGGATGAACGATTCTTAGCTCCCTGTCAACCTTGCAACATGAGGATTCTGCTAGGCGTGTCGCGTGGAGACGGCGCCAGCCTTCTCCACAATGAATCGATGCGGCGGTGAACGTCGTGGAGAAGCCGAGGACGGCGTCTCCACGCCACCCGACAACCCATGATGGGGTGGGCATGCGGCACGGCTTGCCCGCGCGGGACAAGGCGTGGCGCCACGTTCGTGTCAGGGCAGCGCCGCCGCCCGGTCCGCCTCGCTGTTCTCGACGGGCGATGTGTTCTGGGCGAGGACCTCGAGGCGGCGGTGCAGCTCGTCCGAGAGGGGCTCGTCGAGGACGGCGTTGAACGAGACGCTCATCACGCTCGGGCCGAGACGGTCGATGAAGCCGGGCGTTGCGCGCTCGAGGCGGAGGTCGGCCTTGGAGATCGAGCCGCCGAGGACGTTGTCGCCCGGCTTGCCGTTGGGGAAGAGGAAGCCGGCGCCGGCGTAGAGGCCGACGCGTCCCTCGGCGATGACGGCGTATCGGACGGTGGCGCTGATCGCCGTGCTCTCGATCGGCGTGCGCCCGGGCTTGGGACGCACGAACATGTGCAGGTGGACGATCTGGCCCGAGACGCCCGAGGTGGCGGGATTCTCGAAGAGGGCGGTCAGGTCGTCGGCGGAGAGGTCGGTGAGGTAGATGTCGGCGGTGTCGTCGTCGGTCGCGCTGTAGGCCCTCGTCGGGAAGCGGGGGGCGAGGCGGGAGCCGGTCTCGACGCCGACGACCTCCGCCTTGCCGGAGGGGATCCGGATGCCGACCGTCGAGCAGGCGGGGGCGGCGAGGGCGGTCGCGAGGGTGAGAACCGCGAGCAGGGCGCCCCGGAGGGCTCGGCGGGGGTCGTGAGGGCGGGGCGCTTGTGGTCGTGGCCTCATGCGGGGAAGATATAGGAGTCCGGGATGGTGCGCCTGGGGGTGGGGCGACGCCGGCCCGGAACAGGCGCGTGGTCCGGCACGGATCGGACCGATGAGGCCCTGGGGAGCCCCCGACTGGGGGGCGGGCCGAGAAGCCCGGACCAACTCAGCAATGAGGTGACGGCATGCGGCAGCATCGCGGCGGGAGAAAGGCAGCGGCGGTCCTCCTGGCCCTGGGTCTCGCCCTGGGGGTCGGGGGCGAGGCCTCGGCGCAGAACACCCATCAGCGCCTCAAACTCGCCACCCCCAAGACGACCGTCGGCAAGAACAAGCAGACCGACAAGCGCCAGGCGGTCGGCGGGACGGCGTCGCAGCCCACCCGCGAGAAGACGACCACCGACGAGCGCCTGCGCGACCGGATGTACGACAACGTCGTCGCGCCCGGCACGACGAACTCGACCGAGCCCCTGACACCCGCGCAGGACCAGGACCAGCCCCCACCCGAGCGGGCGACCGAAGGCGAGACGCTGCAGATCCTCGGGAGCGAGCACCTCAAGGGCGTGACCGCGTATTCGGTCAACGACGCGGACCTGCTGCTGGATTCCTTGACGCCCGAGCAGCGCCGGTTCGTGCGCGTGATCCCCGCCGGCCAGATTGGCAACCCGCACGACATCGTGCTTGTGGACGACGCGGCGCAGTTCAACGTGACGATTCACACCACGCACTGGCACGGCGGGTACCACAACGACCCGTACTGGTACGGGAGCGAGTACCGCCCGGTGTACGTGGGCGGGTACTACTACACGCCGCGGTTCTACTGGGCGTGGGACCACGCGAGCTGGTGGGGATTCCCCTCGGGCGGCGGGTACTACTACCCGCCGGTGACGTACTCGGGGGATCGGTGGTACGTGCGGACGTACCCGGGTCGGTACTGGGGCTGGCCGTACTACTACTGGTACGACCGGTACTGGGGCCCGATCGACGGGATCCCGTCGTCGGCGTACAACCCGCCGTCGCAGCCGGGCTCGCCAGGCGAGCAGGCGACGGTCGAGCTGACGGGCGTCGAGCTCGGGATGGCGCTCTTGCGGGCGGGCGATCTGGAGCGGGCGATCCTGGCGCTCAGGGGGCATCTGGCGGAGGACGCCGAGGACTACTCGGCGATGCGGGTGCTCGGGGCGACCCTCCTCGAGAACCGGGAGTACAGCGACGGGTTCGCGATGATCCGTCTGGCGTACGGCTCCAACCCCTCGCTCGCGGACGAACCCATGGACGCGGCGCTGTTCGAGACGGCGTGGCGTCTGCGAGAGCTGGTCCGCGACTCGGTCCGGGCGGCGTACCGGGAGCCCTCGAGCTCGGCCTGGCTGGCGGTGGCGATGCTGATGCAGGCCGAGGGGCGCGACGACGTGGCGCTCAAGATGGTCAAGAAGGCTCGGGACAACTACCTGAGCGAGGACATCGCCCTGGCGATGGAGGGGGCGCTGACGAGGTAGGGGGCCACGGAGGATGGCCGGTTGGAAACCGGCCCCACCGGGGGGAGGGCCTCAGGGGGGAGGGGGGCTGGAAGCTCCCGGCTCCGGAGGGGATAGGAGAGGATGGAAGGGGGGAACGCCGCTTGCCCTGAAGGGGCGGGGGGCTAGCATTGCCTCCCCCTGGGCTGGGAGGCCCCGGGAACATCTGAACCCGATTGCACCACCGAGCCGGCTCGTTTGCCTTGGCCGGGACGGGCGGACCGGAGTTTCTTCCGGCGGCCGGTGGGAGGTGGAGGTGTCATGGCCAAGAAAGAGCTTGTCAATGAGTTCAAGATCATGGCCCCGGGTGGGTCGGCGACGCCGGCGCCTCCTCTGGGTCCGGTGCTGGGCGCCAAGGGCGTGAACCCGGGCCAGTTCATCCAGCAGTTCAACGCCGCGACGGCCAAGCTCAACGGCAAGGTCGTCGGGTGCCTGGTCCGCGTCTACAGCGATCGGTCGTTCGAGTTCGAGATCAAGTCGAGCCCGGCGAGCGTGCTGATCAAGGAGGCGGCAGGGATCGAGAAGGGATCGGGTGAGCCCCAGACGATCATCGGCAAGATCACGATGGATCAGTGCCGCAAGATCGCGGAGGAGAAGATGGCGGACCTGAACTCGGCGGACGTCGAGGCGGGGGCGCGGGTGATCGCGGGCACCGCACGCTCGATGGGCGTGGAAGTGGTGGGGGCCTGACCATGCCATACGTGAGCAAGCGCCGTCGCGAGAACGAGAAACTGAAGACCGACACGCCGATGGAGGCGGCCGACGCGTTCAAGGCGCTCAAGAAGTTCAAGGCGCCCAAGTTCGACCAGTCGGTTGAGGTCGTCTTCCACCTGGGCGTGGACGTGAAGCAGGCGGACCAGATGATCCGTGGCTCGGTCAGCCTGCCCAAGGGCATCGGCAAGGCCAAGCGCGTCATCGCGTTCTGCAAGCCCGAGCAGGTCGGGGCGATGAAGGAGGCCGGCGCCGTCGAGGCGGGCGGGGACGACCTGGTCGCCAAGATCGAGGGCGGGTGGTTCGACTTCGACGTCGCGATCTCCAGCCCGGACATGATGCGTGACATCTCCAAGCTGGGTCGGACGCTGGGCCCCAAGGGCCTGATGCCCAGCCCGAAGAACGGGACGGTGACGCCCAAGGTGCTCGACGCGGTCAAGGAGTTCGCGGCGGGCAAGGTGGAGTACCGGACCGACAAGGGCGGGAACGTCCACGCGGTGATCGGGAAGATGAGCTTCCCCGAGGGGGATCTGCTCGCGAACTTCAATCACTTCGCGGAGACGATCGAGCGGGCGAGGCCCAACTCGGTCAAGGGCGAGTACATCAAGAAGATCACGGTGAGCGGGGCGATGACCCCGGGCGTGCAGATCGCGCGTGCCGTCGCGGTCGAGGCGTAAAGGGAGCAAGCGATGTCGAAGCCCGTGAAGGACATGCTGGTTCGCGAGTACCTGGACCGCCTCGGCGACGTCGAAGAGGCGGCGGTGATTTCGCTGCGCGGCGTGGGCGCGATCGCCAACAACAAGATCCGCTCGGACCTGCGCAAGAAGGACATCCGCGTCACGATCGTGCGCAACAGCCTGTTCGGCAAGGCGTTCGCCGACAAGGCCCTGGGCTCGCTGAGCCCGGTGATGGAGGGCGCGAACGCGCTGGTCTACGGCGCCGAGTCGGTCGTCGAGGTGGCGCGTGAGATCGTCGAGATCGTCAAGACCTTCCCGGAGATCGAGCTCAAGGGCGCGGTCCTGGACGGGGAGCTCTACGAGGGCGCCGAGGGGGTCGAGCGCCTGAGCAAGTTCCCGACGAGAGACGAGGCGATCGCCCAGACCGTGACCCTGATCCTCGGGCCCGGGCGGAAGCTCGCGGGCGCGATCAAGGGCCCGGGCGCCCGCCTGGCGGGGATCGTCAAGGCGATCGAGGAAAAGCTGGAGAAGGGCGAGGCGATCGCCAAGGTGTGAGACGGAGGCATTGGGCATCAGGCAATAGGCATCAGGAAAGACATGGCGGATGGCACACCAATGCCCAATGCCTATTCCCTGATGCTTCGAATCGACATCCGACGCTCGACTGGCCCTGGGCGTTTCGACGCCGGGTTAAAGAGGCGGCAAAGGGCCGCCCCCTCTCGGGCGAGAGTGTGGTCGGGCCGCGAGGCTCGGCGAAGAGAAGGTTGGTGACACGATGAGCGACGAGGCAGCGACCAAGACATTCGACAAGAAGGTCAGCGAGCTGGGCGACAAGCTGGCGGGGCTGACCCTGAAGGAAGCGGTCGATCTCGGGGACTACCTGAAGGAGACCTACGGGATCGAGGCCGCGGCGGGCGGGGCCATCATGATGGCCGCCGGTGGCG
Source organism: Phycisphaerales bacterium (assembly GCA_041402005.1). Taxonomy (GTDB): domain Bacteria; phylum Planctomycetota; class Phycisphaerae; order Phycisphaerales; family UBA1924; genus JAJRXR01. The sequence goes on from JAWKTB010000001.1 coordinate 285,551, forward strand.
GTGGCGGCGAGGCGGCGGTTGAGGAGGAGAAGTCCTCGTTCGACGTCGTGCTCAAGGGCGCCGGCGCCGAGAAGATCAAGGTCATCAAGGTCGTCCGCGAGGCGACGGGCCTGGGTCTGAAGGAGGCCAAGGACCTGGTCGACGGGGCCCCCTCGAAGATCAAGGAGGGCTTGGCGAAGGAGGAGGCCGAGGCGCTGGCGGCGAAGTTCAAGGAAGTCGGCGCCGAGGTCGAGCTGGCCTGAGCCAGCGCGGGCATACCCCAATGGGCCCCTCCCGAGGGCGGGAGGGGCCTTTTGTGTGGCCTTTGGTTGGGATATCGTGAAGGCGTGGATTTGGTCTCGCCGACGCGGGCGGGATCGGGTAGTGTGGCGCTGGGACAACCTGGCGACCGGAGTTGCATGAGGCAGACTCTGCGGAGGCGAGGGCAGCCGGGGGTATGCCGATCGTCCGATATCGGCGGACGTTCGGGGGGTTGCCGGTGCGCCTCGGGGGGGATACACTCCTCGATTCCAGGCGGCGCGGGGCCAGAAAGAAACCTTGATCAAGCACGGTCGGCGTTGGACAAACGCGGGCGTGGTTCTCGACCCATCGTGAGGACGTAGATGGCCAGGACACCACTGCGCGAGCTATCGCGAGAGTTGGTCGTGCGCAACTTCGCCAAGCGCGGGGATGCGATGGAGATCCCGGACCTGACCGAGGTCCAGGGACGGGCGTACGAGCGCTTCCTGCAGCTCGACAAGACGCCCGACACCAGGCGCAAGGACATCGGGCTCGAGGCCCTCTTGCGGGAGATCTTCCCGATCGAGAGCTACGACGAGACCATGTTCCTGGAGTACATCCAGTACGAGCTGGAGGAGCCCAGGTACACGCCCGACGAGTGCCGCGAGCTCCGGCTCACCTACGGCATGCCCTTCAAGATCCGCGTCCGCCTCAAGCGCGAGACGCACGGCGACCTGCCCGAGGAAGACATCTACCTCGGGGAGTTCCCGATCATGATGGGCGGCGGCGAGTTCGTCGTGAACGGCGCCGAGCGCGTCATCGTCAGCCAGCTCCACCGCTCCCCCGGCGTTGACTTCTCGATCCTCTCGAGCGAGGGCGACCGCCCGCTGCACTCGGCCCGCGTCATCCCCGAGCGGGGCTCGTGGATCGAGCTGGAGGTGACCAAGAAGGACGTGCTGGCGATGCGCATCGACCAGTCGACCAAGCTGGCCGCCACCACCTTCCTGCGCTGCCTCGACGAGTCGGTCGCCTCCACGGACGCGATCATCAGCCTGTTCTACGAGGTGACGGAGGTCAAGGTCGCGGACGTCCACCCGGACGACTGGGCCGCCTCCTCGATCATCAACACCGAGACGGGCGAGGAGCTGGTGCACGTCGGTCGCCAGATCGGCGAGGAAGCCGCCGAGGCGATCCGCAACAGCTCGCTCAAGAAGGTGCTCGTCGTCCAGAACCCGTCGGACTCCCTGATCCTCAACACGATCGCGGAGGAGAAGCTCGACCAGTTCGACGGCGTGCCCAACGTCGAGGGCGACTACGAGAAGGCGCTGCTCAAGGTCTACTCGCGTCTGCGTCCGGGCAACCCGCCGCAGGTCGAGAAGGCCCGCCAGCTCTTCCACGAGAAGTTCTTCGACGAGAACCGGTACCGCCTGGGCAAGGTCGGGCGCTTCCGGATCAACCGCAAGTTCGGCCTGGACACCCCCGAGGACATGATGTTCATCCGGGGCGAGGACTTCCTGCGCGTCATTCAGTACGTCTTGGACCTGCGCTCGAACAGGCTCGATCCCGACACCGGGCGTCCGGTCGCGGGCGTCGACGACATCGACCACCTGGGCAACCGGCGCCTGCGGACGCTCGACGAGCTGGGCGTCGAGGAGCTGCGCAAGGGCTTCCTCAAGCTGCGGCGCACGGTCCAGGAGCGCATGAGCGTCAAGGATCCCGAGGAGGTCACGAAGATCGCCGACCTGGTGAACTCCAAGTCCATCAGCAGCGCGATCGACTTCTTCTTCGGGCGCAGTGAGCTCTCGCAGGTCGTCGACCAGACGAACCCGCTCTCGACCCTGGTCCACGAGCGTCGCCTCTCGGCCCTGGGCCCGGGCGGGCTCAACCGCAAGCGCGCCGGCTTCGAGGTGCGCGACGTGCACATCTCGCACTACGGCCGCGTCTGCCCGATCGAGACGCCCGAGGGCACGAACATCGGTCTGATCGTCTCGCTGGGGATCTTCTCGTCGATCGACGAGTACGGATTCCTGCGCACGCCCTACCGCGTCGTCAAGGGCGGCAAGCTCACCGGCGAGGTGGTGCACCTCCGCGCCGACGAGGAGCTGCGGTCGATCCTCGCGCCCGCCGACGCGGTCAACGCAGGGTCAGTTCAAGGACGGCCTGGTGCTGGCCCGCCTCGACGGCGAGCTGGCCGAGGTCCCGCCGACCGACGTCAACTACGTCGACATCTCGCCCAAGCAGATCGTGGGCATCTCGGCGGCGCTCATCCCGTTCCTCGAGCACGACGACGCGAACCGGGCGCTGATGGGCTCGAACATGCAGCGTCAGGCCGTGCCCCTGATCAAGGTCGAGCCCCCTTGCATCGCGACGGGTCTCGAGAAGTCGATCGGCATGAACACCGGCATGGTGGTCAAGGCCAAGCGCGGCGGGACCGTCACCTACGCCGACGCCGAGAAGATCATCATCGACAACTCCGACGAGTACGACCTGCGCAAGTTCGTCGGGCTCAACGAGCGGACCTGCCTGAACCAGAAGGTCCTGGTCAAGGCTGGCCAGAAGGTCAAGACGGGCGAGATCCTCGCCGACGGCGCCTCGACCAAGAAGGGCGAGCTGGCCATCGGCAAGAACGCCCTCGTCGCCTTCAACACCTTCGACGGGTATAACTTCGAGGACGCGATCGTCATCAGCGAGCGCCTCGTCAAGGACGACGCCTTCACCAGCATCCACATCGACGAGTTCGACGTCGAGATCCGCGAGACCAAGCTCGGGCGCGAGGAGTTCACCCGCGACATCCCGAACGTCTCCGAGAAGATGCTGCGCAACCTCGACGAGAACGGGATCATCCGCATCGGCGCCCGCGTCGGTCCGGGCGACATCCTCGTCGGCAAGGTCAGCCCCAAGTCCAAGACCGAGCTCACCCCCGAGGAGAAGCTGCTGCACGCGATCTTCGGGCGCGCGGGCGAGGACGTGAAGAACGACTCGCTGGAGGTCCCCTCTGGCGTGGACGGCGTGGTGATCGGGGCCAAGAAGTTCTCCCGGCGCGTCCACATGAACGAGGCGCAGAAGAAGGGCCTCAAGAAGCAGATCGAGGAGTACGAGGCGTCGCAGGACGCCGAGGCGATCAAGATCTTCCGCGAGCTCGTCGACGCGATCAACGTCGCGACGGGCTCGGAGATGGTCGACCCGATGACGCGTCAGAAGGTCGGCGCCAGCGACATCCCCGAGGTCATCCTCGAGCAGATCAAGACCTTCAACATGAAGTGGGTCAAGGGCTCGAAGGAGGCCAAGGAGCAGGCCGAGACGATCCATCGCCAGTTCTGGCCCCGCATCGAGGCGGTCGAGACGGAGAAGCACCGCAAGGTCGCGCACATGAAGCGGGGCGACGAGCTCCCCTCGGGCGTGCTCGAGATGGTCAAGGTCTACATCGCCACCAAGCGAACCTTGAGCGCCGGCGACAAGATGGCTGGGCGTCACGGCAACAAGGGTGTCATCGCCCGCGTCGTCCCCGAGGAGGACATGCCCTTCATGGAGGACGGGACTCCGGTCGACGTCATGCTCAACCCGCTGGGCGTGCCCAGCCGCATGAACGTCGGGCAGATCCTCGAGACGCACCTGGGATGGGCGGCGCAGGTCCTGGGCTTCCAGGCGGTGACGCCCGTGTTCGACGGCGCCCGCGAGGAAGAGATCCACGCCGCGGTCGAGGAGGCCAACGCCTACGTCCGCAACCGCTGGGCGGACCTCGAGGCCAAGGGCGAGTGGCCCCACCCGCGGGAGTTGCTCGCCGAGATGCCCCAGGGCGGCAAGGTCCAGCTCTACGACGGGCGGACGGGCGAGGCGTTCCACCAGCGCACGACGGTCGGCTTCATGTACCTCTTGAAGCTGCACCACCTGGTGGACGACAAGATCCATGCGCGGGCGACGGGCCCGTACTCGCTGATCACGCAGCAGCCCCTCGGCGGCAAGAGCCGCACGGGCGGTCAGCGGTTCGGCGAGATGGAGGTGTGGGCGCTCGAAGCGTACGGCGCCGCCTACATCCTCCAGGAGCTCCTCACCGTCAAGTCGGACGACGTCGAGGGTCGGACGAAGATTTACGAGTCGATGGTCCGCGGCGCGAACCGCCTGGAGGCGGGGATGCCGGTGGCTTTCGACGTGCTGTGCAACGAGCTGAAGGGCTTGGGCATGAACATCACGCTGGAGAAGAAGCAGTTGGAGGGCGGGAGTCTGCTGTAGGCAGGACGTTCAGGGATGACACGAGAGACTCGAATGCAAGTGCGTGCCTGGCTTCACGGCTTTGCCGGTGGATTCCTGGTGTGGTTCTTCTTCGAGATGGCATCTCCCGGCTGGTCCGCCGCCGGGAACCCGCGTTGGCTGATCCTGATTGGCGCGATGCTCCTGGTTTTCGCGTCACACCTGGTTCGGCCGCGAGGGGGCAGGAAGACAAGACTCGCCGGCGCCAAGCGCGCGGGAGAAGTGATCCATGATTGAGAATGTGTGCCAGAGAGTGAACATCACGCGGGAGAAGAAGCAGTTGGAAGGCGGGAGTTTGCTGTAACGGGAGTCGATCGACGAAAGGGTGTTGGTGTCGTCCGGGTAAGGGCGTTCGATGGAAACAGACGCAGGGCAGGTCAAAGAGCGCCAGATCACGTCGCGACAGGGTGCGGCGCTGTGCATGGTGCTCGGCCCGCTGATCGCGATCTCCGGCCTGCCCAGTTTGAACGGACGCATCTACCCCGATTGGCTCCCTGTTGATGAGATCGGCATCGCGCTGATCGTGGTCGGAACGGTCCTGTTCATCATCGGGGCCACCCACCTGATCGCGTCGCTGGTGAAGGCACTGACCCTCGGGCCCGCGAATGGCGGACGCCGAGCGTAAAGAGAGGTCACGGCTCATGGCTGAGAGCGTGTACGAGCGGGTGAACGATTACACGGCGGTCAAGGTGACGCTCGCGTCGCCCAACGACATCCGTGCATGGTCCTACGGCGAGGTCAAGAAGCCCGAGACCATCAACTACCGCACCTACCGCCCCGAGAAGGACGGGCTCTTCTGCGAACGCATTTTCGGGCCCGAGCGCGACTACGAGTGCGCCTGCGGCAAGTACCGCGGCACCAAGTACAAGGGCATCATATGCGACCGGTGCGGCGTCAAGGTCACCCACTCGCGCGTCCGGCGCAAGCGGATGGGGCACATCAACCTCGCCGCCCCCGTCGTCCACATCTGGTTCTTCAAGTCCATGCCCAGCCGCCTGGGCACTCTCCTGGGCATGAAGACCAGCGACCTCGAGAAGATCATCTACTACCAGGACTACGTCGTCATCGACGCCGGCGACACCGAGCTCAAGTACAAGCAGGTCCTCACCGAGGACGAGTACCGCAACGCGGTCGAGCAGTACGGCAACGCGTTCAAGGCGTACATGGGCGCGGACGCCATCCGCGAGCTGATCGAGCTGCTCGACCTCGACGCCGAGGCGGAGCAGATCCGTGCTGATCTGAGGGCGACCCGCTCCAAGCAGAAGACCAAGGACCTGGCCAAGCGGCTCAAGCTGGTCGAGCAGGTCCGGATGAGCGAGAACGACCCGGCGTGGCTGGTGATGGACGTGGTGCCGGTGATCCCGCCGGACCTGCGCCCGCTGGTGCTGCTCGAGAGCGGCAACTTCGCGACCAGCGATCTGAACGACCTCTACCGGCGCATCATCAACCGCAACAACCGCCTCAAGAAGCTGATGGACCTCAACGCCCCCGAGGTCATCATCCGCAACGAGAAGCGGATGCTCCAGCAGGCGGTGGACGCGCTGTTCGACAACAACCGCTGCCGTCGCCCGGTGCTCGGCTCGTCGAACCGCGTCCCTCAAGTCGCTGACCGACATGATCAAGGGCAAGCAGGGCCGCTTCCGCGAGAACCTGCTCGGCAGCTGCGTGGACTACTCGGCGCGCTCCGTCATCGTCGTCGGCCCCGAGCTCAAGCTCAACCAGTGCGGCCTGCCCAAGAAGATCGCCCTCGAGCTCTACCAGCCCTTCATCATCCGCAAGCTCAAGGAGCACGGCCTCGCGGACACGATCAAGTCCGCCAGCGCATGCTCGAGCGCCGCGACGCCGAGGTGTGGGACATCCTCGAAGAGGTCATCTTCCAGCACCCTGTGCTCCTGAACCGCGCCCCCACGCTCCACCGCATGGGCATCCAGGCCTTCGAGCCGGTGCTCGTCGAGGGCAACGCGATCAAGATCCACCCGCTGGTGTGTGGCGGCTTCAACGCCGACTTCGACGGCGACCAGATGGCCGTCCACCTGCCGCTGAGCGTCGAGGCCCAGGCCGAGGCGCACGTGCTGATGCTCTCGCCGCACAACATTTTCTCGCCGGCCAACGGCAGCCCGATCATCTCGGCGTCCCAGGACATCGTCATGGGCGTCTACTTCATCACCGTCATCCACGACGACACCCGCCCCGAAAACGTCCTCAAGCGCTTCAAGGACCGGCGCGAGGCCATCCTCGCCTACGACCAAGGCAAGATCACCCTGCACGAGCGGATCATCGTCCGCCTCGACGGCTTCAGCGAGATCGTCAACAAGGAGCGCGGCCCCGTCGAGGCCCTCCCCGAGCATCGGCGCGCCATCACCACCGTGGGACGCGTCCTCTTCTCCGACATCCTCTTCCCCGGCATGCCCTTCTACAACTGCGCGATCGGCAAGAAGGGCTGCGCCCGCGTCATCGACGACACCTTCGCCTACTGCGGACGCCCCTCGACCATCGATCTCCTCGACCGCATGAAGGAGATCGGGTTCAAGCAGTCCACGCTCGCGGGCCTGTCCTTCGGCGTCACCGACCTGCGCATCCCGGACTCCAAGCCCCAACTGCTGGGCGAGTCGCAGGCAAAGGTGGACCGCGTCGAGAAGAACTACGACCGAGGCATCATCACCGCCCGCGAGCGGTACAACCAGCTCCTTGACATCTGGGCACACTGCCGCGAGCAGGTCACCAAGGCCCTGGTCGAGACCCTGAAGAACGACCGTCGCGACGAGAGCGGCAACTACGTCTCGATCGAGAAGGGCGAGGGGCGCCACTACCTCAACCCCGTCTTCCTCATGTCAGACTCGGGCGCCCGCGGCAACGTCAGCCAGATGCAGCAGCTCGCCGGCATGCGAGGCCTCATGGCCAAGCCCTCCGGCGAGATCATCGAGACCCCCATCCGCGCCAACTTCCGCGAGGGGCTGTCGATCCTCGAGTACTTCTCCTCGACCCACGGCGCCCGCAAGGGCCTCGCGGACACCGCCCTCAAGACCGCCGACTCGGGCTACCTCACCCGCAAGCTCTGCGACGTCGCCCAGTCCGTCATCGTCGGCGAGAACGACTGCGGCTCGAAGCGCGGCATCATGAAGCGCGCCGACTACAAGGGCGAGCAGGTCGACGTCCACCTCTCTGAGCAGGTCGTCGGACGCGTCAGCGTCAACAACATCACCAACCCCGTCACCGACGAGGTCGTGGTCCGCTCGAACGAGATGATCACGCCCGAGGCCGCCCAGAAGATCGAGGACATCGGCATCGAGTCCGTCATGGTCCGCTCGCCCCTGACCAGCGAGAGCCAGTTCGGGTGCTCCGCCCTCGACTACGGCATGGACATGTCGACGGGCAAGATGGTCGAGGAGGGCATGGCCATCGGCATCATCGCCGCCCAGTCCATCGGCGAGCCGGGCACGCAGCTCACCATGCGGACCTTCCACACGGGCGGCATCGGCACCCGTACCGTGTCCGAGACCGAGTACCGCGCCCAGTCCGCCGGCACGGTCGAGCTCCGCGACTGCAACGAGGCCCCGACCAAGGACGAGGACGGCGCCGACTGCTTCGTCGTCCTCAAACGCTCGGGCGAGATCGTCGTCCTCGACGACAAGGGACGCGAGCTCGAGAAGCAGAAGCTCGACTACGGCTCGTTCATCTACGTGCCCAACGGCGAGAAGGTGAAGCGCGGCCAGATGCTCTTCCGCTGGGACCCCCACCGCACGCCCATCCTCGCCGAGAAGTCCGGCGCCATCCAGTACGTCGACATCGAGGTCGGCGAGACGGTGCGCGAGGAGGACGCCGGGCGAGGCCAGAAGGCCCTCGTCGTCATCGAGCACAAGGGCGACCTGCACCCGCAGATCAACGTCGTCGACAAGGACGGCCAAATCCTCGACTTCCACTACCTCCCCGCCAAGGCGCGCCTCGAGGTGCAGGACGGGCAGGAGGTCGTCGCGGGCCAGATGATCGCCCGTCAGCCCCGGGCCGCCGCGGGCTCCCAGGACATCGTCGGCGGTCTGCCCCGCGTCACCGAGATCTTCGAGGCCCGCAAGCCCAAGGACCCGTCGATCATGGCGGAGATCTCGGGACGCGTCGAGATCCACTCCGACAAGCGCAAGGGCAAGGTGACGATCCGCGTCATCTCCGACTCGGCGATCGAGAAGGACCACCACGTCCCGACCGACAAGCAGTTGCTCGTGCACACGGGCGACTACGTGCAGGCCGGCGACCCGCTGACCGAGGGCCCGCAGGTTCCCCACGACATCCTGCGGATCAAGGGTGAGGAGTCGCTCTGGGCCTACATGCTCGAGGAAGTGCAAAACGTCTACCGCGCCCAGGGCGTGACGATCAACGACAAGCACATCGAGCTGATCCTCTCGTGCATGCTCCGCAAGGTGCGCGTCGAGAACCCGGGCGACACCGACCTGCTCCCCCACGAGGTCGTCGACAAGTTCATCTTCCGCCAGAAAAACCAGGAGGCGGCCCAGATGGTCCGCGTCTCCGAGGCGGGCGGGACGGACCTGCGCGTCGGCGAGCTCATCCACAAGGACGTGATCAAGGAGGCCAACGCGAAGGCGGAGGCCGAGGGCAAGGAGATCGCCCGGGCCAAGCGGGCCAAGCCCGCGACGGGGCGGACGCTCTTGCTCGGCATCACCAAGGCGTCGCTCCAGAGTGAGTCGTTCCTGTCGGGCGCGTCGTTCCAGGAGACGACGAAGGTGCTGACCGAGGCGTCGCTGCGTGGCGCCGAGGACCAGCTCGTCGGCCTCAAGGAGAACGTGCTGCTGGGCCACCTGATCCCGGCGGGCACGGGCTTCCGCAAGTACCAGGACCTGCGCGTCAACCGCCTGGCCGAGCCCGAGTCGTACGACGAGGACGAGGACGCGATGCTGGCGGACGCGGCGGAAGCGGCCGAGGCGCTCGGCGCCGGGCGGGACGCCTTCGACGGCGCGCCCAAGGTCCAGATCCGCGACGTGATCGTGGGCGAGCAGACCGCCGACGCGGGCCGCGACTGAAGCGGCGTGAAGACTTGAACCAACAGGGCGGGCCATCGCGGCCCGCCCTTTTCATGCGCCCCGGGAGTCCGTCGATCGCGCCGATCGAGGGCCTCTACATCCTCCGAGCTCCGCGATCTGCTCGCCCGTCAGCACCGGCACCGACGCCCACCCCGTCCGCAGACACACCCGCAGGTAAGGGTGGCATGTCGCGCACGACGAGCCGGCGCCCGTCCGGCGTCGGATCAACGAGATGGCCTCGTCCTCGCTCAGCTCGTGCTTCGGGTCGAGCTCCTCGCGCAAGGCCAGGACGCGCTCGAAGGAGACGTCGGCACAGACGCACCGGGTCACGCTCATCGCCGCCACTCCCGCCAGTCCGGGATGTAGTGGGGGTCGTTGTCGAGCCCGACCGAGCCGATGGCCGCTTCCTCGACGCGGATCCACGCGGGCTCGGCGTGGTGGAGGGTGGCGCTGGCGTCGGCGTTGACGCCCGCCGCCGCGCCGGGCGAGGCGCCCCGCCCGCGCGCATGACGGAAGCAGGTCGTCGGCGAGAAGTTCGTCTGCCACCCGCCGTAGGCCTGGAAAGACCGGGGTGGCTCGAGCAGGGCCGCGTTCCGCAAACGACCGAGCACGATCATTGTGTCGGCGAGCACGAACATCTCGGTCGGGCGGCGGACCTGGTGCAGGCGGAGCCAGCGTTGGTCGCGGCAGGCGATCGCCCCGACCGTCGGCGGCGCGAGCCCGTACCCGTTGTAGCCGTACGTGCTCGTCGGCTGCGGGTAGACGCCCTGGGGCTCGTACGCCCCCCAGGGCTGCTCCGGGCACTCGAACACCGACAACTCGTGCAGCGACGAGTTCATGTATCCCGACAGCGAGCCCGCGTCGTGATCCACGCGCCCGAGCGTGTCGTCCTCGGCGCCCCACCAGTAGGTCCGTCGCTCCACCCCGGGCACGCGGTACGGGGCGGCCAAGCCGTCGTGGTCGCCCGCGTACATCGTCCACGCGCCGCCGAGCTGGCGGAGGTTCGAGAGGCAGACCGTCGAGCGGGCGCTGGTCCTCGCCGAGGCGAGCGCGGGCAGCGTCAGCGCGAGCAGCAGCGCGATGACCGCGATCGCGACGAGCAGCTCGACGAGTGTGAAGGCGGTGTGGATGCTCCCGCGTCCGTGCGACCGTGTCATCGCCGCCCCCACGGACCGCGCGAGTTGAGGCGACCCGGCGCCCGGACGGCGACGAGTCCCTCCGGCCCGATCGAGTAGAGCGTCTGCCCCACGATCGCGGGCGAACCGCCGATCTCGTCCATCTCGTCGAGGACGAAGAGAGGATCGGAGGGCGCCCGCATGGGATCGATCAGGCGCATCTCGGCGTTCGGGAGGAAGAGGGCGCCCCCCAGGTCGTCATCGTCCATCGCGCCGACGTAGAGCAGCGTCTTGCCCCCCGCACGGACGAGGGCGGGGACGTGCGTCCACCCGCCGACGGAGAGAAACTCGCCGTTCTCGAGCAGCCCGTCGCCGTCGTCGTTCCAGGTGTCGAGCGCCGAGTCCCAGAGCATGACCGCCGCACCGCCCAGGTCTTGGAAGAGTTCGAGTGAGGGCGCCGACCGGTGGTTGAAGAAGAACGTGTCGGGCGGCACGCCCCCCGAAAGCGCGACGAGGCCCTCGCCCAGGGGGACGGGGACCGAGTCGGTCCGGTTGCAGGGGACGGACCAGCGCAGCGCCCCGGTGGCGGCGTCGAGCTTGACCATCTCGCCGGCGAGCTGGCCTACGCCGAAGTCGTACGTCGCGGCGTACACCGCGCCGTCGTACACGCTCACCCCGCCGAAGAACCCGTCGCCCGAGCCGTTCGTGAAGCTCCACAGCGGCGACGGCGCGCTCTCGGCGCCAGCGTCGAACGCGAGCACGCGCCCGTCGCTGGTCGCGACGAAGACGCGCCCCGACGCGTAGCTCGGCGAGCCCCCGATCTCGCCACCCGCCAGCGGGGCCGACCACAGGACGTCGCCCGGCTGATGGGGGTTCACGCCGGCGTCATACGGGTCGACGTTGACGCAGTACAGACGCCCGGGGACGCCCAGGTCGAAGAGGCTGTAGTCGGTGATGAACGCCCGGTCGCGCGGGCCGCGGTCGCTCGTCACGACGGGCGATGCGTTGACCACGGGATACCCGAGCGGCGCGACCCAAACGGTCGAGCCATCGGCGAGGCTCAACGCCCGAAGCTCGGCCCCCGCCGCCACGAGCAGCGTCCCGTTCCGCTTGTCGATCGTCGGCGTGGACCAGGACGAGGCGAACGGTGGTTGGATCGGCGCCGACCATTGGCAGAGGCCCGAGACCGCGTCGAACGCAAGGGCGACGGGGTCGCCGTCCGCGATGGCGGTCGTACAGACCAGACCCTCATGCACCACGACACCGACGCCCCCGAGGAAGAACAGCTCGCGCCCGAGGTCGTCCTTGGTCGCCTCCCACGCGATCGCGTCGAGCGTGGCTGGCCCGGTGTCCGGAGTCTGCGCCCAGGGCGTGCGCCAGGGCGTCCGCCCGAGGTGGGTCCAGCTCCCGACGCTTCCCGGCGCGGGCTCGCCGGGATGAGCCGTGCCGGCGGGGGGGCTCCCGGAGGTCTGGTCGGTCACGTCACCCCACGCGGCCAGGGGGACGATCAGGAGTCCCGCCGCCACGAGCATTGTTCGGGTTGTCGTTCGGAGACCCGTCATCTTGAACACGCGTCGCCGGTCTTTCGGCCGGCGGCGCGCCTCTCTCCCCGAGCGGGGCGCTACCGCCGTCGCCGGCGGATCACGGACACACCGACTGGCGCCAGAACGCACAGCCCAGCCGGGCTCGGGACGGACACATCCGCGAAGGCGTCGATCTCGAACGCCTCCCCGGAGAAGTTGCGGATACGGACGTACGAGATCTCGCTCAGCCCGGTCCCCGCCAGGTCGAAGCCGATCCCCCCGCCCGAGCCGTCGTAGAGATCCACGAGCTGGGCGTTGGTCAGGCCGGCGAGGTCGGCGAGCTGGATCGAGGGATCGACGGGGCGCGTGAAGTCGGTGAGGAGCGAGCCCGGCGTGCCGTCAAAGGGCCCCGAATCCCGGTAGCCCAGCGTCGGAAAGAGGTCGAGGGCGCGCGCGCCGAGCGGGCGCCAATCGACGGCGTCCGTGCTGACCTCGACCGTCGCGACGCCCCCGACGCCGAACATCGCGGGCGGATTCCCCACCACCCCCGCCCCGATGAAGCCGGCGTTGCCGAAGATCAGCAGGTCGAGGCCGAACGGGTTGCGGACGTCGTCGACGACGGGCTCGTTGAAGCGGACGATGAGCACGCCGCCGGCGCCGATCGAGACGAGCTCGTCATTCCCGAACGCGGGGCTGAAGGGGCTGACGACGCCCGGGAAGCCCGCGGCCTCGCCGCTGAACCGCTCGGGCGAGCCCAGTGCCGTCGCCGGGTCGGTGAAGCCCCCCGCCGGGTTCGAGCCCCCGAAGTACGCGAGGACCGCGTCGGCCCAGGGGTCTGCCGCTCGCGCTTGTGAGGTTGCGTGACACATGATGAGCGCACCGACAGCAATGGCGGCGAACGCCTTGCGTGACCTTGACATGGATCTCCCTCTCTCTCGCCGCCGGGATTCCAACCCCGACGTCCGTGGTCCTCGCCCCGTGATCGCGCGGGACGGCTTCCGGGCACACAGCCGGGCGTTCTCGCCGGGTTGTCCGAGGGGGAAACGCGCGGAAGCGAGCGCGTCACACCGTCGGGCCCGATGTCGCGAGGGCGCCCACGATCGTGTCAGCGGCAGGTCTTCCGGCTCCGGGCTCAGCGAGGGCCAACCTTCCCGCCGAGTGCGCGCGTTCTCTCGCGCGTTCGGCAGTGGCTCGTGCGCCCGGCAGATCCCGACGATCCCCGGCCCGCACGCCCAAAATAACCTGAAAAATCAGGTATTTCGGGGGCTCGCGTCGTCACCCGTTACGGCGGCGCGTCCGCGGCGGCTTCTCACCGCACTTCCCATTTCGCCCTCCGCCACCCTCCGAACGGGCGGTCTCGGGCGCCACTGACGTCATAAAGCGTAACGCCCGCGCGGGGTTCGATCAACCGCCCTGAATGGTGGGGACGAGGCCGGCGCGGGATCCGCTTGCAAGCCGTTCGGGTTTAGCCGTAAAGCACGGCGCTCTCGAGACGTCTGGCCGGGCCGGTCGCGTCGCGGACGGCGAACGACCCCCCGGGGAGCATGCACGCCGACCCGTACGCCCCGTCCTTGCGCAAGGCGTACATCGTCACGTTGAAGTTCGGACGTCCGCTCGCGTCGAGAAGATCCTTGCGCTTTGTTTTGTGCGCGATCCGCTCGAGCACGCTCAGGCAGGCTTCGGTCGGCGACATCCCCCGCTCCATCAGTTGCACCGCCAGAAAAGACCCGCACACCTGGATCACGGCCTCGCCCCGCCCGGTGGCGCCGGCGCTGCCGACGTCGTTGTCCACGTACATCCCCGCGCCGATGATCGGCGAGTCGCCCACGCGCCCCGGGATCTTCCAGCTCAGCCCGCTCGTCGTGGTCGTGGCGGCGACGCTCCCGTCGGGTGCGACCGCCCCGCAGTGGATCGTGCCGTAGGTGTGCAGGATGGCGCGGGCCTCCTCGGGCGCCATGCCGCTCTCCTTGCCGAACCTGATGATCTGGTCGTCGTCGAGCCAGTCGTCGTTCGGGTTGGCGTTGCGCTTCCAGCGGAGCCAGGCCTCCCGGGACTTCTCGGTGAGCAGGTCCTCCTCCTTGAACCCGTGGGCGACCGCGAAGCGCCGGGCGCCGTCGCCCACGATCATCACGTGGTCGGTCTCCTGGAGCACCCTGAGCGCGACCGCCGCCGGGTTCTTGATCTTCTCGATGCAGGCGACGGCGCCCGCCTTGTGCGTCGGGCCGTGCATCACGGAGGCGTCGAGCTGGACCACACCCTCCTCGTTGGGCAGTCCGCCATAGCCCACGCTCATGTCGTCGGGGTCGGACTCGACGATGCCGACGCCCGCGACGACCGCCGGCGCCGGGTCGGATCCGCCCTGGATCAGCTCCCAGGCCCGCTCGACGGCGCGCACCCCATTGCCCGAGGCAATGACGCATGGGCCCCGATGGTCGTCACCCGGCGCGAGCGAGGCGCCGCCACTGGGCCTCTCGCCCGCAATGCCTCTCCCCGCCGCGATCGCGCCCGCCGCGAGCGAGGTGGTGGCCAGGAACGTCCGACGATTGATCTGGTTCATCGCCCCAGTGTTGCAGAAGCTCGCCGAGGCTTCACGCTCGGCAGCGCATGTTCACGACCCCCGGGCGCGGGTACGCTCGCCCCATGAGCCTGATCGACCGATTCCGCGTCGAGCCCGGCAAGACCGCGGGCCTGTCCAAGCGTGACCCCGCGGAGACCGCCGGCGTGGACCACGCCGAGGCCGACGATCGCCTCGCCGCCAACGTCGAAGCGATCGACGCCCTGCAGCAGCGTCTGTACGCCGAGCACACGCGGGCGCTGCTCGTCGTCCTCCAGGCGATGGACGCCGCGGGCAAGGACTCGACCATCCGCCACGTCTTCGGCCCGCTCAACCCCCAGGGCGTGCAGGTCAAGGCGTTCAAGAAGCCCACGCCCGACGAGCTTGCCCACGACTTCCTCTGGCGCGTCCACCAGGCGACTCCCCGGCGCGGGCACATCGCGATCTTCAACCGCTCGCACTACGAGGACGTCCTGGTGGTCCGCGTGGACAAGCTCGTCCCCGAGTCGGTCTGGCGCGATCGGTACGACCAGATCAACGGCTTCGAGCGCCTCCTCTGCGAGGCGGGGACCAAGGTCGTCAAGATCCATCTGCTCATCTCCCCCGAGCGCCAGCGCGAGAAGCTGATGCGACGCATCACCGACCCACGCCGCAACTGGAAGTTCGAGGCGGAGGACTTCGAGACCCGCAAGAAGTGGGGGGCGTACCGCGAGGCGTACGAGGAGGCGATCACCCGCACCTCGACCAAGCACGCGCCCTGGTACGTCGTGCCGACCGACAAGAAGTGGTTCCGCCTGCTCGTCGTCTCCGAGATCATCCGCGCCGAGCTGGAGGCGATGAAGCCCGAGTTCCCGGCGCTCAAGATCGAGCCGGCCGCCGCGATGAAGCTGCTCGAGGAGCTCAACGAGTCGTCGCCCTGACGCGCGGGCGATACCCTTGGGCGTGACGACCCGGGATCGAAACGTGACGATGGACGACGCGCTCGCGGTGTTGCGAGAGCGTTTCGGCTTCGTCGCGCTCCGCCCCCTCCAGGGCGAGATCATCGCGTGGATCCTCGCCGGGCGCGACGCCCTGGTCGTCATGCCCACCGGCTCGGGCAAGAGCCTCTGCTACCAGCTCCCCGCCCTCGCGCTGCCCGGGCGCGACGATTCGGGCCCCGGCGTGGCGGTCGTCTTCAGCCCCCTCATCGCCCTCATGGAGGACCAGGTCGGCGCGCTCAAGCGCAAGGGCATCCAGGGCGAGTACGTCAACTCCACCCTTGACAAGCGAGAGCGCGAGGCGAGGTACGAGAAGCTCGCCCAAGGCGCGTACGAGCTGATTTACGCGACGCCCGAGCGGATGCACAAGCCAGGCTTCGTGCGCGCCCTCGAGCGCGTCCCGGGCGGCGTCAAGCTGCTCGCCGTCGACGAGGCCCACTGCGTCTCCAAATGGGGGCACGACCTCCGCCCCGCCTACCAGCAGGTCGGCGAGTTCCGCGAGACGCTTGGCAACCCCGTCACGATCGCCCTGACCGCGACCGCGACGCGTGCCGTCCGCGAGGACATCCGCGCGACGCTCCGCCTCGATGAGGCCTCGATGCCCCTGTTCGCCTCGCCGATCGACCGCCCGAACCTCGACCTCCGCGTCGAGCCTGTCTGGTCAGACCGGGAGAAGACCGACGCGATCCGCGCGCTCTGCACGCGCCACCCGGGCACGGGCATCGTCTACTTCTCACTCATCAAGGACCTCGAACGCTTCGAGGTTGAGTTGCGCCGGGCGCTGCCCGAGCGCGAGGTCGCGTTCTACCACGGGCGCCTCGATCCGCGGCAGAAGAAGCGGATTTCCCGCCGCTTCGTCGAGGCGACGCCCGACGATCGCCTGCTCCTGCTCGCGACAAACGCCTTCGGCATGGGCGTGGACAAACCCGACATCCGCTTCATCGTGCATGCCCAGGTCCCGGGCTCGGTCGAGGCATACCACCAGGAGGTCGGGCGGGCCGGGCGCGACGCCGAGCCCAGCGAGTGCGTCCTGCTGTATTCCCAGGACGACCTCGCCATCCAACACCAGTTCGTCGAGTGGCAGAACCCATCGCCCGACTTTCTCGTGGAGGTCTGGACTGCGATCGAGCGCGCGCACGGCGCCGACGCCCACGCCGACTTCGACGCTGAGGAAATCCGCCTCGACGTCGTCGGGCGCGGGCACCGACACGGCAGGGGCGGGGGCCAGCTCGAGTACGCGCTCATCGCGCTCGAGAAGCTCGGCCTCATCGAGCCCACCTCGATCCCCGGGCGCTACCGCCCCGCGGAGCCCGACGACGACCGCGTCGCGGGCCATGGCATCGACGAGCTGATCGACGCCGAGGCGATCGAGGCCAAGCGCAAGCGGGATCTGGCCCGCCTGCTCGACGTCGTGAAGCTGACCCAGGCCGACGACATCCACGCCTTCATCGCGGCGTACTTCGATCTTCAGGCGAGCTCGCCCGTCTGATGGGCGCAAAGAGAGGGCGCGCCAATCGAGCAAGGGGGGGGAGCTCAACGGGCGCGCCCGATCTCATTCAGGTCTGGATGCGAGCGTCAATCGGCGAGGTACGCCTTGAGCATCCAGATGTCTTTCTCGATCTGATCGCGGATGGAGTCTAGGAGGTTTTCCGTCCCCCGGTCGTTCGCCTTGATCGCCTTCTCGATCGTCTCGCCCATCCGGGCGTGCGCGAGCCCGATGTCGTCGACGGTCGATCGCACCCGGTCGGTCGCCTCGAGGCCGACCGCCCGCTCCTTGATCGCCGACATCTTGACCGCCTCGCCGAGCGTGCCGATCGGCTTGTGCCCGATCGCAAGCAGACGCTCGGCGAGCTGGTCCGCGATCTCCCCCCAGCGCCGGTACAGCTCCTCGTACTTCTCGTGCAGGCGGAAGAACTGCGGGCCCGACACGTTCCAGTGGTCGTTGTGCAGCTTGAACCACATCACGGTCGCGTCGGCGAGCAGGGCGTTCAGAGCCGCGGCGGTCTCGGCGGAGGACTCGAGCTTCGTCTGTGTCATGGGTGTCATCTTAGAATCATTCTAGGCTGTTTGAACTGCTCCGACAACGCGCCCACGCCCCGGGGGCGGTAGGATGCGGTTTGGTGAACCGCAAGGGAGGAACGCAATGAGCGACCCGGTCAAGAGCCTTGAGATCGAAGACCTCTCCGTCGGCGCCGGCACGGAGTGCCAGCCCGGCGCCACCGTCAATGTCCACTACAAGGGCACGCTGATGGACGGCACCGTCTTCGACTCCTCCTACGACCGGGGAGAGCCCGTCGAGTTCCCCCTGCGCAACCTCATCCCGGGCTGGCAGAAGGGAATCCCCGGCATGAAGGTCGGGGGCAAGCGCAAGCTGAAGATCCCCTACGCCTTGGCGTACGGCGAGCATGGCAGTCCGCCCGTCATCCCGCCGCGTGCGGATCTGGTCTTCGAAATCGAACTGCTCGGCGTGTCCTGAGGCGCGCCCGAGTTCAGGGCGCGGTCATGCCGCCGATCATCGTGTTCCAGGCGCCCTCCGCGGCGCGCATCGCGTCCTCGGGCCCCGTCATCTTGACGAAGACCAGCCCGTTGGGCGTCTCGACCACCGCGCCACGCAGCATCTGGTAGGGGATCTCCCGCTGCGCCTGGCCAGGCATGCCCGAGACGAACGTCCCGGTCATCTCGACGACGTGGACGGTCATCCCGCCGATCTCGCGCACCTCGTCGCGCGGACGCTGCCCCTCGCCCGTCACGTTGTCCAGCATCTGCGCTCCCCACCGGGAGAGGTTCTGCTGCACCGTCCCGCCGGCCGTGGAGAACGTCACCAGGCTCTCGCCCAGGGGGTTGGGCACGTGCAGCTCCGCGGCCCGCATCGGGCTGCTCGGCGCGACCGCCGTCCAACCGGGCGGGATCGACCAGCGCAACCCCCCGACCTCGACCGCCTCGGCGCCCGAGATCTCGTCGGCGAGGCCCGAGGTCGCCGCGTCGCGCTGCTCGATCTGGTCGCGCAGGTCCTTGGCCTGCTTGGCCGACCGACCCAGCAGCGACTGCGGGTTGTCCGAGAGGTTGTCGAGGGGCTCGGACGATGACGACGACGAGGACGAGGAGCTGGAACTCTCCTCACACCCCGAGATGAGCACGAGGCATGACATGGCGCAGGCCGCCAGGGTCGCGGCGTGGATCGTGTGTCGTGTGAGCATGGGCGCAGTGTATGCGAGCAAGCCTGGTTTCAGGGAGAACCACTTTGGGAGGCTCAGGGCAGCCCGGTGGCGAACGCCTGGAGAAAGGCCGCCACGTCCACGAAGTTCAGCACCCCGATCGGGGCGGCGAGGTCCGCGCTCAAATCGCCCGAGACGAAGGCGAACAGGAACGCGACGACATCGTTGAAGTCGAGACTGGCATAAGGCTCGGCGAGGTCCGCCGGGCTTGCCGGGCGCCCGACCAGGCGGAACGCCATGTCGGTGTCGTTCTGATCCCAGAAGTCCTGCTGCGACGCGTCCGAGTAGAGGATGCTCAGGTCGCCGTCGAGCGCGCGGAAGGACCAGACCAGGTCGGTCTCGCCCGCGACGCCGATCCAGTACTCGCGCCCCGCCTCCAGACGGATCGGCGGGTCGATCGGGAGCGTCGCGTGCTCCTCGGGCCACCAGATGTGGACATCCTCGACCCAGCCATCCGTCACGACGACGTCGATGTCGTCCTCCGAGAACGTGCGCGAGGCGACGGCGGGGCCGACACCCTCGGGACCACCACCCTCGTAGAGCGTGATCACGATCGACGAGTCGTACATGATCCCGAAGCCCCAGAGCTGGAGCTCGTCGAGCAGCGCGTCGGCGCCGAGCGTGAAGTCGTCATAGAGAAAGGTGTCGGAGAGAAGGTTCGAGTAGTACCCGCCCGAGACGTTGCCCTCGGAGGTGGCGGGGGGCTGCTCATAAATGACGCCCACCTGGGCGTGGGCGGAGGCGGCCAGGACCATCGGCGCCGCCACTATCGTCAGCGCACTGCGTCTCATGTCGTTCTCCTCGCCCCGGACGCCGACCGCGCCCGGGCTCGGCCCGTCGGGGGCCTGCAAGGCCCCACGCCATTGTCCTGCCCCCCGCCCCATCATCGCCCCCTCTGAATGGAGGGTTCAAGGCCCTTGGCAGGGCAAGGGGGGTCAGGCGCCCTCAGGCCGCCCTTTCTCAGACCAGCGGCGCCCAGATATCCCCCTCGGTCAGCTCGACCGAGTTGCCGGCAGGGTCCCGGACGTACAGCGAACGCCCGTGGAGGCGCTCCCACACGACCTCTTGCTCGATCGGGATCCCGGCGTCCTCGAGGCGGACCCGCCAGGCGTCGAGCTCCCCGGCACCGACCAGCAGGGCGATGTGCCCGGGGCCCCGGGCGCCGTGGGAGGGGACTTCCCGCCCCGCCGGTTCGCTCTTGGCGGGATCGAAGACGAGGAGCACCTGCTCGGGGGCGACACGGAAGATGCGCATGAGGTCGGAGGCATCGCCCAGGCGTGGGAGGCCCAGGACCCCGGCGAAGAAGCCTTCGGCGGCGTCCAGGTCGCTCGCGTACAGGACGGCCTCGTGAATGCCCCGGATCTTGGTCATGGGCGAGGGTAGCCGGGAATCGGGAGTGCGAAACGCCCCGGATCCTCGTAACCCGCCCCTTGGCGGGGGGATCCTGGCTCCACCCCCGGCGTTCCGTCACAATGGGTTGTCAGGAGTCGCACGGGGTTCCGACTC
This sequence comes from Phycisphaerales bacterium, assembly GCA_041402005.1. Classification (GTDB taxonomy): domain Bacteria; phylum Planctomycetota; class Phycisphaerae; order Phycisphaerales; family UBA1924; genus JAJRXR01. Next base: position 305,938 of record JAWKTB010000001.1, read on the forward strand.
ATAGAGAGACAAGGAGTGACAACGATGCGAAGCACCGCTCTCGCGTTCGCAACCACCCTCGCCGTCTTGACGACCACGGCCGCCGCCGGCACGCCGATGGTCGCGCGATACCGGGCGACCTTCGAGGGGCTCTGGACCGAGCAGACCCACCCCACGGACTTTCCCGGCAACCCGCACTTCTCCCCGCTGATCGGCGTGACCCACAACGCGGACGCGGTCTTCTGGGAGCCGGGCGGGATCGCCACCTTCGGGATCGAGCGGATGGCCGAGGCCGGGCGGACCCAGGAGCTGCAGGTCGAGATCGACGCCGAGAAGCTCATCGGCAACGCGGACTCGGGCATCCGCCAGATCGGGATCAATTCACCCGGGTCGGTGCACAAGGAGTTCAACGCGCACGAGTCGCACCCGCTGGTGACCCTGGTGACGATGGTCGCACCGAGCCCGGACTGGTTCGTGGGCGTGCACAGCGTGCCCCTGTTCGTCGACGGCGTGTGGGTGGACAAGCTCGTCTTCGACCTCATGCCCTACGACGCGGGCACGGACGCGGGCGTGACCTTCAACTCCCCGAACGAGGACATCACGCCGCACATCCCGATCGTCGAGATCGGCGACGCGTTCCCGTTCAACTCAGGGGGTCCGGTGGCGCGACTGACGTTCGAGCGTGTCGACATCAACGAGGGCGGGTGCTCGCCCGCCGATCTCGCCGAGCCACTGGGCCAGCTCGACTTCAACGACGTGGTCGCGTTCCTGACGGCGTTCGGCGCGGGCGACCCCGCGACCGATCTCGCCCCGCCCCTCGAGCAACTCGACTTCACCGACGTGACGACGTTCGTGATCCTGTTCTCGCAAGGATGCCCGTGAGCGAGTCGGCGCGAGCCTCTACTCGACCGCCTCGAACGTCGCGAACATCTCATTGACCTCGCCCAGCGTGTTCAGGCTCACGTAGTCGGAGCAGGCGGAGAATCGCTCCCAGAGCGCCAGCACCTCCGGCGTGCGGTGCGCTCGCTCGATCGCTTCCTCGTCCACCCACTCGGAGACGTCGACGATCGTGCCGTCCGAGGCGCGCATCGTGATGTTGGCGCGCTGCGTCGCGAGGCCCAGACCCCGGAGCAACGGCAGGCGGTCGGCGATCACGCCGAGCAGTTCACTCTCCATGCCCGCCTTCGGGCGGAAGGCGGCAATCACGATTCGTCCCATGGGCGACCTCCTCAGGGGAGATTCTTGCCGCCGCTCGGGCCTCCCCCTCCTGAGTTGACACGGGGCGAGGCGGGAGTAATATTTCACCAAATGGTGAAGCATTCACCGAACCTGGATCGTGTCTTCCACGCCCTGGCTGACCCAACTCGGCGGGCGATGCTCGAGCGACTCCGGGGTGGCGATGAACTCGCGGTCGGAGTGCTCGCCGCCCCGTTCGATCTCTCGCCCCCCGCGATCAGCAAGCACCTGCGGGTGCTCGAGGGGGCCGGGCTGCTGGTCCAGGAGAAGGAAGGACGGTATCGGCGGTGCCGGTTCCGACCCGACGGGCTCGCGCCAGCCCGCGCGTGGATCGAGACGCAGCGGGCACTTTGGGAGGGGCGTCTGGACGACCTGGCGGCGTACTTGGAGAAGGGCGGCGGGAACGATCGGGAGGGCGGAGCATGACGGGCGGACACAGCCGCGAGCAGACCCATGTCCGGTTCAGCGTCTCGCGCGTGATCGCGGCGTCGCGCGAGCGTGTCTTCGACGCCTGGCTCGACCCGGCGCCACGCGCCGCATGGTGGCTCAACCACGAGAAGGAGGGGCCGCTCCTGTGCGAGATCGACGGGCGCGTCGGCGGGCGGTACCGCATCGAGCAGCACCACGACGCCCCCGACATGCCCGAGCCCCCGGGCTACGTCTGGGTGATCGAGGGAGAGTTCCGCGAGGTCACGCGACCCGAGCGGATCGTGTTCACATGGAATGTGAACCATCAGAGCGAGCCGGTGCGGGACCAGATGGTGACCGTCGAGTTCCGTGAAGTGGAAGGTGGGACCGAGGTGACGCTCACGCACGAGGGGATGTTCTCGCCGACGTTGCGCGAAGGCACGACCGCGGGGTGGGGGTGGATGCTCGACAACATCGCGGCCCTGTTCGCGCGCGGCTGATCGGGCGTCAGCGGGCGTGAGGGCGGTTCATGCCGGCGCGCGGGCACGCGCGGGCGTGGGCGGGTAGGCTCCCTCACATGGCGCGGGCCCGGGGTCGGGCCCGCCGACGGGGCGTCCAGCCCGGCCCGGTGTCTTCGTAGTGACGCTGGCGAGGGTTGCGGGCGTGCGCGCATCGCCCCGCTGCAATCTCCGCACGTGAATCACAGGACTGTCAATGGAAGGAGCCGTCATGCTCACGGTCACGGATTCTGCGCGGGCAACTCTGGCGGGGATGCTCGAATCGAACAACGCGCCCGAAGGTGTCGCGCTGCGCCTGGCGCCCTCGCAGCAGGGCGGGCTGGGGCTGACGCCCGACAAGCCCGTCGAAGCGGACACCACGTTCGATCATGACGGGCGAACCGTGCTCTGCGTGCAGGAGGAGCTTGTCGGGCAGCTCGAGGGTGTCGTGATCGACGCGGAGCAGGGCGCCAATGGACCACAGCTCGCGCTCAGGCGGGCGGCGGGCTGACGGCGAGGCATGGCGTGATGGGGACGCCCGACATCGAGCGGGCGTGTCGTCGCGCGCCTCGAAGTGCTACGTCGAGGAACTCTTTGGGGGGTCGACAAGGCGCATCCACTCGTCGGGGCTGAACGCGATCAGGCCGCGCTTGGTCGCGTCCCGGACGACGTCCGAACGCTTCGTGTACCCCATCTTCGCATGGATGGAGCCGATGTGTCGCCCGATGGTCTTGGGCGAGCGGTAGAGGGTGTCGGCGATCTGGGCCGTCGTCAGCCCCGACGCGAGGTAGTAGTAGACCTCCAGCTCGCGCTTGGTGAGGACTGCCAGATCGCCCAAATCAACGGCCGGGGCGAGGACGGCGGCCCTTGCTTCGCCCTCCTCGGGCTCGGGCTCGAGGGCGCGGCTCATGACGATGAAGCACCCTTCTTTCCCGAAGGCCTTTGGGTCGAGGGGCCAAATGCGGGTGTGCCAGCGCGCGCCGTTCCAGACTTGGTAGAACGCCACCATCCGCCCCGTCTCGAGCACGCGACGCATGTGGGTGATGCGCTCGGTCGCGAGGCCGACGGGCAGGTGGTTGCCCGGGCTGGAGCCGATGAGAGATTCGCGAGTCTCGCCAATTTGCCGGGCGTACTCCTCGTTGCACCAGACGAGCCGGAACTGCGCGTCCCGGGCGAGCGCACACAGACCCCCGAGCCCGTCGAAGGGCGCGAAGGCGTCGGGGGACATCGGAGAGAACAGCGGGAGTTCGGGACGCCCCATGGAGAACGGTTCCAGACCCCGGGCACGACCCTGCCGGGGGACGGCAATCAATGGCAAGGGTGTATCGCTTTGCAAGCGCCGTGTGGGTGGGGACAAGTCCCCATTCTGCGGCGTACGGTTTCGGATCGTCTGGCGTGCGGCAGGGGCTCGGCAGTATGGGCGGGCGCCGAGAGGCTGGAGGCGCGCCCCCGGCTCCCCGAGCTTCCCGTGGCGGGACCGCCGCCGGGAGGTGAGTTGCGAAGTTGGTAAAGATGATGTTCACAGAACTGCCGAGAACTGTTCGCACGCGGCGTCCCCGGAGAGGTTCGACGCCGCCCGGGGTTGGCGCCTCCCCCAACATGGACGACGCTTCGGGCGGCCTCTCCGCTCGGCAGGGCGTGGGACGGGCGATCCAGGAGGGAATCGAGAACGTGACGCCCGCATGCGAACGCCACACGATCTGTTCGGCTTTGGCGTTCGGGGCGCGGGCGGTATACTCGGAGCCGATCGAGGGCGGACGCGACGCCCCGTGAGCGCAACATGCGAAACGTCGTGATCACAGGATGGCTTTGTCGGCTCGCCGCCTCGTGCGACCCGAAGACACGCCCTCACTCGTCTGGGTCTCTCGAAAAAAGGAGGCTCCCGTGAAACGTTCTGTCTTGACCCTCGCCGTCGTCGGTCTATTCGCATTCCCCGCGTCGGCGCAATCGTTCAACGTCGAGTGGGGCTCGCCCGACACCGCGCCCCCCGCCTCGTACGCCGGCGTCGGCCTGGCCGGCGTCTGGAACACGTTCGAGTCGATGGCGTCGGGCGTGGACCTGCCCCTGGTCGGGCTCGACGGCGCCCCGATCGCGGTCACGATCCGCAACATCGGCTTCGACGTCGTCGAGTCATTCGACAACCCGGGCACGAGCGGCGCCGACCAGGCCCTGCTCGACGACTGCTTCGTCTCGTACAACGACCCCGTGGACGGGTGCCTGTTCATGAAGCACGTGGCGCCGGGCGACTACCGCGTCATCATGTACGCCCTTGCGCCCGACGACGCGCTGCTCAAGAGCCGCCTGCGCATCGACCAGAACCTCGACGACCCCGAGCTGGTCGGGGGCGCCTGGCCCGGCGCCCACCAGGAGGGCGTCACCTACATGCGCCAGAACGCGACCGTCGCCGCCGACGGCATCCTCAACATCCACTCGGGCCTCTTCGGGGGCGAGATCCGGTCCGTCCTCAATGGCATCCAGGTCGTCCGCCTCGCGGACCTGTGCCCCGCGGACCTCGCCGAGCCCATGGGCCAGCTCGACTTCTCCGACGTCGTAGCTTTTCTTGTCGCCTTCAGCGCGATGGCGCCCGAGGCGGACCTGGCGATGCCCTTCGGGCAATGGGATTTCTCCGACGTCGTCGAGTTCCTCACGATCTTCGGGAGTGGGTGCCCCTAGGAACGGCGCATCGAGACCAGAGTCGGGCGAGAGTCTGACGAGCCCGGAACGGAAGTGACGGGTTTTCTTGCGCGCCCCGGGCGACAGAGGGGAGAGAGACTCGGGAGGCGCTTACTCACGTGCGGGGCTCGTCGCGTGCCACTGACCCGTCCTCGGGTCAGTGCCATTCACGTGGCTTTCCGCACTGACCGGAAGACCGGTCAGTGGCACGGGTCAGGGCGAGCATCCCTGTGCGGAGCGGGCGTACATCCTGCGTCACGCCTCGAAGGGGGCGTCGGTCTTTCCTGAGAAGAGTCCCCCGAAAGCCGCGGGATGAGAATCCCGCGGGGTGGGTGTCCGTACGCCCAAGACGTGGAGAAGCCGAAGACGGCGTCTCCACGGCACCCGGCTTGATGATCTATGGCAATGCGGTTGGTGCGGGGTCAACAGACCACACAGTTCGCCACGACACCCATTGGACGTTGCCATCGCGAGTGTAGAGGATTCCAGTAGAGTCAGAATGGTAGACTACTGCATTTACTGTAGTCCCATCTGTCAACTTCAAAATTACGCTGCGAGTCTTTGTGTCTGCGAACAATGCGAAGGCCACGCTAATTGAAAGGCCAAGCAAAATACAAAGCACAGTGGATACAATCCCTGACATGATATTTCGATTCTTTACAAGCGACCAGATTCCTTGCTCGCCCTTCCTTTCGGCCCTGCGCCATTCAAACCCCGCAAGCACGAAACCGCCAGCCGCGAACAACGCCTGCACAACCAAGTATTGCCATCCAAAGTTGTATGCCGACTTCGCTGTCAGGCCCAGCCAGATCAAGAAGCCAAAGGCCCATAGCACACGGCGTGCATTGGTCGATCCTTGGAGCAGGAAGTAGTAGAGGAGAGTCGTTGATAGCACTCCGATTGCGGCGTATGTGTAGTCAATGCGGTTTGGAGTGAGAGGGACAGCTGTAGCTAAATCAGGGCAGTGTAGTAGAATAGCGAGGCGTACCCGCGAGGCCCCGACCACTACGTTTACGAATGAGAGCAATAAAGCTGTAAGTACCGCGAGCAGACTCGCGATCTTCGCAACATCGCTAAGTAATATCGGGTTGCCGATCTTGGGTGGGTCAGGCGCGCTCATCACTCCCCCGTATCCAACACCGCCATGAACGCCTTCTGCGGGATGTTCACGGAGCCGATGGATTTCATCTTCTCCTTGCCCTTCTTCTGTTTTTCCAGGAGCTTGCGCTTGCGGGTGACGTCGCCGCCGTAGCACTTGGCGGTGACGTCCTTGCGGAAGGCCTTGATGGTCTCTCGCGCGATGATCTTGCCGCCGATCGCGGCCTGCAGCGGGATCTCGAACTGGTGGCGGTCGATCACCTTGCGGAGCTTGTTGAGCAGCAGCCTCCCGCGCCCCTCGGCCTTGTCGCGGTGGGCGATCAGGGCCAGGGCCTCGACGGGGTCGGCGTTGATCAGGATGTCGATCTTCACGAGGTTGTCGGCGTGGTACCCGCTGACCTCGTAGTCCATCGTGCCGTAGCCGGAGGTCAGGCCCTTGAGCTTGTCGTAGAAGTCATAGATCAGCTCGGCGAGCGGGATCTCGAACGTGAGCATCTGGCGCGTCTGCGAGATGTGGATCTGCGACTTGTAGACGCCCCGCCGGTCCAATGCCAGCTTCATGATCTCGCCGATCTTGTCGGTCGGTGTCATGATCTCGACCCGGCAGATCGGCTCGCGGATCTCGAGGATCGAGCCGGGGTCGGGCAGCTCGCCCGGGTTGTGGACCTCGATGAGTTCTTGTTCGCCGCCCTTGGTGCGCACCAAGACCTGGTACGACACCGTCGGCGCGGTCTGGACGACGGAGAGCCCGCCCTCGCGCTCCAGGCGCTCCTGCACGATGTCCATGTGCAGCAGGCCCAGGAACCCGCACCGGAAGCCGAAGCCGAGGGCGTCCGAGTGGACGGCCTGGTACGTGAACGAGCTGTCGTTGAGCGCGAGACGGTCCATCGCGTCGCGCATCTCCTCGAAGTCGGGGGTCTTCCCGTCGTCGCTCGTCGCGGGATAGAAGTCGCAGAAGACCATCTGGCGGGGCGGCTCGTACCCTGACAGTGGCTCGTCGGCGGGGTCGAGGTCGCGCGTGATGGTGTCGCCGACGCGGACGTCGCCCAGCGTCTTGATGGCGGCGACGAGGTACCCCGTCTCCCCCGGGCCCAAACGCGTGACCTTGGTCTGCTTGGGGGTGTACTTGCCAAGCTCGGTGACCTGCCAGGTGCGCCCCATACCCATCATGCGGATCTTCTCGCCGACCTTGAGCTCGCCGTCGAAGACGCGGACGTAGATGATGACGCCCCGGTAGTCGTCATAGACCGCATCGAAGATCAGCGCCCGCGTCTTGTCGGTCACGGGCTCGCGTGGCGGCGGCAGCTTGTCGCAGATCGCCGCCAGCAGCTCGTCGATCCCCTCGCCCGTCTTGGCAGACACGCGCAGGCAGTCCTCCGCCGCCAGCCCCAGCGCCTGCTCGACCTCCATCGCGATCTCGTCGGGGCGGGCGGCGGGCAGGTCGATCTTGTTCAGGACCGGGATGATCTCCAGGTCCTGTTCGACCGCGAGGTACGCGTTGACGACCGTCTGCGCCTCGACGCCCTGCGACGCGTCCACGATCAGCAGGGCCCCCTCGCACGCCTTGAGCGCCCGGCTGACCTCATACGAAAAATCCACGTGCCCCGGCGTGTCGATGAAGTTGAGCATGAAGGGCTTGCCCTCGTGCTCGTGCATGACCGTGACGGCGGACGCCTTGATCGTGATCCCCCGCTCGCGCTCCAGGTCCATGTCGTCCAGGAACTGCTCGCGCCGCTCCCGGTCGGAGACGGCCTTGGTCGCCTGGAGCAGACGGTCGGCCAGCGTCGACTTGCCGTGGTCGATGTGGGCGATGATCGAGAAGTTGCGGATCTGGGGGTCGGGCATGGGTCGGGAATCGTAGAGGGGGTAAGTTCAACGCGGAGAGCTGCTGAGGGCCGCGGAAGAGAGAGAAGGTGCGTCCGAGCCCCCGGTTCAGTCCTCGACCGTGTCGCTCGTGACCCGGAGCATCCCGGACTCGGTGACCCCCGCGTCGGTCAAATACTGCCAGGTTCCGTGCTCGCCTTCGATCAGCAACTCCACGTTGTTGTCGACCATGTCTGGGTGGAGCTCAACGATGAGACGCTCCTCTTCTTCGCGCCAGCGCAGCTTGCCGGAGCCGAGCGGAATCCGGTGTGGTTCGGAGTCTGAAGCTATCGACCAGGATCCAATCCCGGGCTCGTTCTCAGGTGATATGGCCAGGCTGACGGTACCCGATGCAAAGTACGTTTCCGAAGCGTTATCACCTGAATAGAGGTCCATCAAGAGCACTCGAATCGCACCTTCTGAGCTACCTCCCGTACCGCCACGCTTGTTCGTTTGATCAGAGCATGCCGAGAGACTCATGCACGCGATCAGCCCCGCGGTCATACCAACGCGTGTGTGGCAGACGATGCGCATGAGTCCAGTCCTCCCTCAGCGCCTCCGCGTACGCCCTACTTCTTCACAGCCACCGCCTCGAAGACAGGTGGGAGCAGCAGGAACGCGTCGGGATTCTTGCCCGCCGCCTCCCACGCCTTCAGGAACGCGTCCGCCTCCGCCTGCGTCATGTGCCCCGCCTCGACGACGCGGGGGATGAAGCTCGGCCAGAAGATGCTGGGCCACGCCCACATCTGGTTGCTCGGCCTCGCGATCCGCTGGATCACCTCGAAGTGCGTCAGCTCGAAGCCGGCCTCGCGCAGGAAGCGGGGCATGTCGCCCATGACGTCGAGGTCGCCCGTCTCGTCCCAGAAGTGGCTCGCCGCGGCGATGCCCCGCTGGAACGCCGGCGAGTGGGGGGCCAGCCTCATCCCCGAGTACCCGAAGTAGTCCTGGATTGCGAAGCGCCCGCCGGGGGCGAGGCAGTCGTGCACGCCCCGGACCACGCGCGCCGGGTCGTCGCAGAAGCACAGCACCCACCGGGCGTAGGCAACGTCGAACGTGCCCCGCTCCGCGCCGACGAGCGTGCTCACCTCGTGCACGTCGCCCTTGACGGCCTGGGCGTGGCTGAAGCCGAAGCGATCGGCGTTCTCGCGGAAGAGATCGACGTACCGGGGTGAGCCCTCGACACCCAGCACGCGCCCGCCCGGCCCGACCAGCTGCGCCAGGTCCATCGACGCGTACCCAGGCCCCGCGCCGACGTCGAGCACGCGCGAGCCGGGGCGGATGACCGCCCGCTCCCAGACGTCGGCGGCCTGCTTGGCCCAGAGGCGGTGCTGCACGCCGAGGCGAACCGCCTCGATGTCGTCGGTCCCGAGCAGGTAGTCCTCGATGGTGGGCATGACGGGATCCTATCCGAGCCCCGCCGGGGGACGCCGACGGAAAACCGGCGCGCCGATCGCATACTCCCATCGCATCCACGCCAATGATGCCCCGTGACGCGCACGGAGGCCGACCAGACCCAGCCAGCGGGCGCCCCGGCGAGCCTGCCCGCGCCGGTCCGCCTCACCCGCCACGTCTTCGTCTCGTTCCTGCCCAGCTCGATGCCGCTGCTCAGCCGGATGAACTACCGGCGCGAGCTGACCGCCGCCTTCTTCTTCCCCCTCGTCATCGCCTGCGTCGAAGGGGGCGTCATCGGCGTGCTCGTCCGCAACGCCTTCGAGGGCGTCGTCGACGACGTCTGGCTCAACTTCGTCGTCGCGGGTCTTGTCGCCGCCCCCGCCTTCGCCAACGTCGCCAGCTTCGTCTGGGTCCGCATGTCCCACGGCTTGCACAAGATCCGATTCATCAACGCCCTCCAGATCGGCATGATCGCCTCGGTCGCGCTCATCGCCCTGCCCCCCAGGACGCCCCTGGGCCTGGTGATGATCTGCACGCTCGCGCTCTCGGCCCGCCTGTGCTACGCCGGCATCGTCACGCTCCGCGCGACCGTCTGGGGCGTCAACTACCCGCGTCACGCGCGGGCGCGCGTCGCCGGCAAGCTCTCGAGCGTTCAGGTCGAGATCGTCGCGGGCGTCGGGCTGGCTCTGGGCATCGTGCTCGAGGTGGCGCCGTGGGCGTACCGCGTCTCGTTCCCCCTCCTCGCGCTGGCGGCGCTCATCGGCGTCTTCTCCTGGAAGCGAGTCCGCGTGCGGGGGCACCGCCGCCTTCTCAGGGCCGAGCGCCGACACTCGGGCGACGACCGCCCGAGCCTCAACCCCCTGGGCATGGCCCACCTGCTGCGTGACGATCGGCGATACGCCGCCTACATGGCCTGCCAGATGTTCCTGGGCCTGGGAAACATGATGACCTGGGCGCCCGTCGTCATCGTCGTGCGCGAGGTCTTCCACGTCGGGTACCTCGGCGTCATCCTCACCCACACCGTCCCCTCCGCCATCATGCCCCTGTGCATCCCCTTCTGGGCGCGCCTCCTCGACCGACGCCACGTCGTCGTCTTCCGCTCCATCCACTCCTGGGTCTTCGTGATCTCGGCGCTGTTTGCGTTCGTCTCCGTCGAGTTCGGCGTGATGTGGGCACTCGTCGCGAGCGTCGCGGCCAAGGGCATCGCCCTCGGCGGCGGGCAGATCGCCTGGAGCCTCGGGCACCTCGACTTCGCGCCCGAGGACAAGGCCTCGCAGTACATGGCCGTCCACGTCACGCTCACCGGATTCCGGGGCCTGCTCGCCCCCTTCCTCGGCGTGACGCTGTACGAGCTCTTCGAGCAGATCCATCCCGGCGGCGGGGCGTGGATGTTCGTCGTCGCCGCCGTCCTGGCCGCCCTCGGCGCCCTCGGCTTCGCGGCGCTCAGGCGGGCCATGGGCCCCGACGCCACCCAGGTCGGCGCCCAGGCCTTGCCCGGATCCCATACAAACCCCTAAGCTTGGCGGGCCTGCCGCCCGGGGGAGCCCGTCCATGCAGTCTCTCGTCGAGACCGACCAGATCCGCGACGTCCTCCGCCAGACCTGGGGGCACGACGAGCTGCGCAACCTTCAGGAGCCCGCGATCCGGGCCGTCCTCGACGGGCGCGACTCACTCGTCGTCCTGCCGACCGGCGGAGGCAAGAGCCTCTGCTATCAGCTCCCGCCCCTACTCACCGGGCGCCCCACGCTCGTCGTCAGCCCGCTGATCTCCCTCATGAACGACCAAGTCGCGTCGCTGCGGGCCAATGGCGTGCCCGCGGCGGCGCTGCACTCCGGGCTGGACCCCGCCGAGCTGCGTGACATTGAGCGCGACTTCGCCTCGGGCGCGATCAAGCTCCTCTTCGTCGCGCCCGAGCGCGTCATGGGCGGGCGATTGGTCTCGCTCGCGCGCGAGGCAGGCGTGGGCGCGGTCGCGATCGACGAGGCGCACTGCATCAGCCAGTGGGGGCACGACTTCCGCCCGGAGTACCGGACGCTGCGTGTCTTGCGAGAGCGCCTCGAGGGCGTCCCCTTCCAGGCGCTGACCGCGACCGCCACGCCCCGCGTCCGCGAGGACATCGCCAGCCAACTCGACCTGCACGAGCCCGAGATCCTCGTCGGCGTCTTCGACAGACCGAACCTGACCTACCGCGTCCGCGCGCGCACGAAGCTGGACGAGCAGGTCGCCGAGATCGCCCGCCGCCACCGGGGCTCGGGCCTCGGCGAGGGCGAGGAGGGCGTGATCGTCTACTGCCTTTCGCGCAAGGACACCGAGAAGCTCGCCGACGCCCTGACCGCCCGGGGCATCGAGGCCAAGGCGTACCACGCCGGCCTGCCCTCCTCGAAGCGCACGAGGGTCGAGCGGGATTTCTCGATGGAGAAGGTCAACGTCGTGTGCGCGACGGTCGCCTTCGGCATGGGCATCGACCGCTCGAACGTCCGCGCGGTCGTGCACGCCTGCCTGCCCCGCTCGATCGAGGGGTACCAGCAGGAGACGGGGCGCGCCGGTCGCGACGGGCTCGGCGCCGAGTGCGTTCTGCTCCACGCCCCGGCGGACATCGCCCGCTGGCGACGCCTGATCGAGATGCCGGGGCAGGATGGCGAGGCGCCCGATCCCGACTTCGTGACGGCCCAGCTCGAGCTGCTCCACCAGATGCAGCGCCTCGCGACGGGGGGCGTCTGCCGTCACGCCGCCATCTCCGCCTACTTCGGCCAGGAGTACGAGGCGCCCGAGGGCACGCGCGGGTGTGGCGCCTGCGACATCTGCCTGGGCGAGCTGTCCGAGATGCCCGACGCCGACGACGTCGCCAAGAAGATCATCTCCTGCGTCGCCCGCTTCGCCCTGCACGCCGAGTCGATGGGCAGCCCCGCCACCCAGTTCGGCGCCCGCCATCTCGTCGAAGTGCTCGCGGGCGCCAAGACCAAGAAGGTCGAGGAGTTCGGGCACGAGACGCTGTCCACGTACGCGATCCTTGCCGACATGCCCCGCGACGTCATCGTCGCCTGCGTCAACCAGCTCGTCGACCAGGGCGCCCTCGGGCGCTCGCCGGGCGACAAGCCGGTGATCCACCTGACCGAGTCGTCAAGGGGCGTGCTCCGGGGCGAGCAGAGCGTGCGTCTCGTCCGCCCCGAGTCGGCGCCCAAGAAGACCAAGCGCGACGAGGCGTCGTGGGAGGGCGTGGACCGGGCGTTGTTCGAGAAGCTGCGGGCGCTGCGCCTCGAGCTCGCCCGGGAGCGGTCGGTCCCGCCCTACGTGGTCTTCTCCGACGCGAGCCTGCGAGACATGGCCAGGCGCCGCCCGAGCACGCCTGATGGGTTCCTGCTGGTGCTGGGCGTGGGGCGCAAGAAGCTGGAGGATCTGGGCGAGGCGTTCCTCGGCACGATCACGGAGCACTGCGCCCGCCAGGGCGTCACGATGGACGCGGACGTCGCCCCGCCCCCCGCGCCCATGCGACGGCGCGACGACAACCCGGACCTGCGAGAGGCCTGCCGCCTGTATGCGCGCGGAGCCGACATCGACGCGGTCGCCGCCGCAACCGGGCGGACGCGCAAGACCGCGGTCGAACTGCTCTGCGAGTACATCGAGCGTTCCCGCCCCGCGAGCGTGGATCTCTGGGTGGACGCCACGCTCGCTGACGAGGCTGATCGGGCCTTCGACGCGGTCGGCGACGAACGCCTCAAGCCCGCGTTCATGCGCCTCGAGGAGCGGATCGACTACGACACGCTCCGCATCGTGCAGGCGTACCGTCGGGCCCGCCGGGGCTCGCGCTGAACGCAGCCCTTCGCCCATGGGGGGGGCGTCAATCAGAACCTAGTTGTAGTCGACGCCGTAGACGCCCTCGCGCGTGTTGTGCAGTTTCATCGTGTTCCCCTCGCGCAAGGGGTTGGGCACGCCCTCGGTCGCCTCGGTCGGGTCCTTGACGTCGGCGTGCCCGTCGGCGAACGCCATGGGCGTCGGCGCCTTCTTGTGCCCATCGACCACCTTGATCTCGTCGGTGATGTACGCCAAATCCTTGTCCCAGAGCATGACCTTGGCGGCGGGCGAGCGGACCTCCGCCGGGTTCGTCGGGCGCAGCTCCGCGAGGCGGTCGACGGTCTCGCCCCGGTCGGGCGTCCACAGGTTCGGACGCGCCACGAACGAGTTCGAGTACACGATCGAGAACAGGTTGTCGAGATCGAAGTCCCCGCCCGCCTGCAACTCGTCGAGTGTGGGCAGGTGCGTGTCCTTGCCCGGGCTCATCCAAATCTCGGCCAGCGTCGGCCAGTCCTCGAACGGCGCGACGATCGCCGGCCAGAGCGCCTCTTGCCCGAAGTGGTCGGTCGTCGCGATCACGACGTGCCCGTCGGGCCACCAGCGGAAGGTCAGGGCGTTGGGCTCGACCGGATCGTCGAGGCCCGCGGGCTGATCCCCCGCCGCCCGGAAGGGGTACCGCCCGTTGTCCGCCGCGTACTGCTCGAAGAGCGTGTGCGTCTGGGCGATGTTGGAAAGAGCCTGGAGCTGCTTGGCGCTCTTGCGGGCGCCCCCGAGCGCGGGCAGCGCGATCGCAATGATCAGCGCGATGATCCCGATCACCACCATCAGCTCGATCAGCGAGAAACCGTGTCGGTTGTCGTGGGGACGGCGTGCCATCATGGCTCCTTGCCCTTGGTGTAGCTGGTCTGCGAGTACGCGCCCGGCTGCCAGAGCTGCGCCTGGTCGTTCCAGACCAGCACGACGCCCAGCGTGATCTCACCCCCCTTGTCCGCCCCGCTCTTGGGGCGGATCGGCACGCGCACCTCGATCGGCGGACGCGAGGACTTCGTGTCCAGCCCGACGTCAGGGAAGAGCCCCTGGGGCGTGAGCATCATCTGGCGCACGCCGACGCCCGGGTCCTTCTCCTCGTCGTTCGGGCGTGCCTGCGTGCGGGCGACGTGGCGCGGGGCCGCCTCACCGTCGCCGCCGGGGTGCATCGGCTCGAAGGGGCGGACCTCGAGGCGCGTGAGGTCCGGCTCGCCCATCGCGCACCAGGACGCGAACTGGTCGTACAGGGGCGCGTGCTTGGCGTCGGGATCGATGACCGCGCCCAGGCGGCGCATCGCCTCCACGAACTCGTCGTAGCTCCCCAGCAGGAACGGGCCCAGCGCGTCGCTCGCCGCGGCGGCGAGCTGCGTCGAGACCGCCTCGCCAAGCTTGCTCACCGACTCGATCTCACCGGCGCCCCGCCCGACCTCCTCGCCCAGCCGCGAGACCGCCTCGCGGGCGTCGTCCTTGCTCCGCACTTTCGTGTAGTTCGTCTCGACCGTCTCGCCCTCGGGCGTCAGCGCCTGGGCCCGTTGGCGGGCGGGCTTGGCGTCGGACGAGCCCCCGCTGACGATCCGCCAGCCGAGCACGCCCAAGGCCCCGCCCATGAAGACCGCGGCGAGCGTGTACTTGAGAGCGGTCGTCCCGAAGGCGCGCGAAGCGACTGGTCGCATGAGCAGCTCCTCTGGCTGGGAGTCCTGGAACCCCCCGGCTCACCACGTGGATGCGCCGGGCGTGGCGTCCCGTCGCCAATGTGCGGACGGGCGAGGAGGGGTCTCGAAAGCGGCTCGAGATGGAGCCGGGTTGCCGCCCAAAGCCCGAGCTAGTCGCCATCCTTCTCTTCGCCCCGGATCAGATCGACGACGCCGCCCGCCTTGTCGTTGGGGACGGTGAAGGCGAGGTTGTACTGCATGATCTTCCAGCCGTCGTCGGTCGCGACCAGAACGCCCGAGCCCCGCAGCACGCCGTACTTGTCGTTGTCGAGCAGCTCGTCGAACCAGGCGGTGGTCATCGAGCGGTCGAAGGCGACGTGCCGATCGCGGGGGTGGTATTCCCAGCCGCGACCCTGCTCGACCATGAAGGGCCGGGCGTAGTCCATGAACTCGCCCTTGGTCCAGCGCTCGGTCGCGTCGGTGCCCAGGAAGACGCCGTCGTCGTGCATGAGGGCGAAGTACTGGGTGAACATCGCTCGGGCGGCGAAGAGGTGGAACGAGTCGAGGACCTGGTCGACCTCGCCCCTGAACTGGGCGGCCAGTTTCTGACGCTGCTCGTCGGTGAGCGAGTCTGCGTGGCGGGCGATCAGGGCACGCTCGGCGTCGAGACGCTCGCGGACCGCGGCGTCCTCCTTCTCCTTGTCGGTCGGGGGGACGTAGGTGGGGGGCTTGAACGCCGCGCCGGTCGTCAGGGCGAGGGCCAGCGTCGCCACGAAAGAACTCGCGTGCATGGTGGCCTCCTTCGGTTCGCGCGGGGAGTCTACCGCGCGTTGACCATCCACCCGCTGAACTTCACGAGGAAGTCCACGAACCCCTCGAGGTGCTCGGGCGGGAAGTCGTACTTGCGCTCGGCGTCCTCCAGCACCTCGCCGAAGCACCGGAGCCATTCCTGGCGGGCCGGCTCGTCGATCTCGAAGGGGAGGTGGCGGGCGCGCATCCGGGGCGGGCCGTGGCGCTGCTGATAGAGAGGCGGCCCGCCCATCAGAAAGATGAAGAAGGACGCGGACCGGTCCGCCGCGACGCGCCGTCCCTCTGGCGTCGGCGGAAACAGCCGTGAGACCGAGCTCTCCGCCAGCCGGTCGTACAGGTCGTGGATCATCCGCGTGATGTTCTCCTCCCCCATCCGGGGGTACAGCTCACGCGACACCCCCGAGTTGCTCGGCGGGCCCTCCTCGGGCGTGAAGATCTCGCGGGTCCTGGGCACGGGCGGATGCTACGGCGTCGGGCGTCCGATAGCCCTGGGCGCTCCCGCTCACTCGAAATTGGGGAAGTCGTGTTGCGGAGGGCCCTCATCGCGGGGCCACATCTGGCCGATATCTCCGGGCCATGAGCTCGTGGGAAGCACTCCGGAAGCTGCAGTACGGCGAGTCGCGCGAGCACCTCGGCGCCCGCGCCCGCCCGCGCTTCATGACCAACCTGGTCACGTGCGGCGCCGCCAAGGTCGCTGACGTCTCCGCGGGTGGCCTCCGCGTCATCAGCCCCACCAAGCCCCCCGAGCCCTCTGACGAGAAGCGCCAGGTGACGGTCGAGAGCCCCTGGGGCTCATGCTCGTTCGACGTCCGCATCGTCTGGACACGCAAGATCGGGTGGCGCAAGTACGAGTCAGGCCTCGCCTTCGTGGACCCGGACCGGGCGCGCGGGCTGCTGCGGATCTGCTGGAACCCGATCACCGGGCCCGAGAAGGCCGCCTGACCAGACCTCGCATCTCCCGACGAATCAGCGGAGCGTCAGCAAGACGCTGAGGCAGGTCGCGCTGCCCTCCGCCTTCTGCATCTCGCTCAGGCCCACCTCATGCACTTCGAGGCCGAGGTCGCGGAGTCGCGCGTTGGTCCCCGGCGCGCCGGCCGGCACGATGACGCTTGTGCCCAGCAACACCCCGTTGGCCGACCAGGGCTCCTCGGGGTCGACCGGGATCGTCTCACACCCGACGAACGCCGAGACCTCGACCCAGTCCGCGTTGACCAAGACGCGCCCGCCCCCGACGTGCGAGGCGCCGGTCTTGAGGTGCAGGCACCCGGTCACCGGGACGCCGTGGACCGTGTACCCCAGGGGCGCGATCAGCGCCCGGAGCTGGTCGATCCCCTCCTGGTTGGTCCGCGTGCTCAGACCGACGTAGAGCGTGCGGTCGATCTTGACGACGTCACCCCCCTCGAGCGTGCCGGGCGCCTGGATGTGGGCCAGCTCCCGGTAGGGGCGCAGGGCGCGCTCCAGGCTCGGGATCTCGCGCCGGCGCGACTCGGTCGCGGGGCGGGCGATCACCGCCACCTCGTCCAGGGCGACGACCGGGTCCTCGACGAAGACGGCGTCCGGGCAGTCATCCGCCGGCTCGAGGACCACGACCTCGCGCCCGAGCTTCGTCAGCGCCTCCCGGTAAGCCGCGTGCTGGCGACGCGCCAGGTCGAGGTTGATCGCCTCGCGCTCGCGGTGGGTGAGCAGGCAGTCGCCCATGGAGGCGCTGGGGGGCCTGACGATGGCGAGGTGGCGGGTCACTGGCGGGCTCCATCCCGACGGGCGCCGCCCGCCGCGGGGTCGATCCTACCCGCGCCCGGGGCGGGGCCTCGCCTGCAGATCGCTTGCCGCAAGGCGGAGGTTTTCACTTGCGAGGCGGACCCGCGGGGGGCACATTGGTTAGGTGTGTGGTAGGTATTTCAGAACGACTCCCGCCGCCCAACTGGCCAAGCTACTCGAACGCCTCGGGCTCACGGGGGTCAGCAACGACCCCGGCGTCAGCTACAACATCGCCCCGAGCCACCCCGCGCTCGCGATCGTCGGTGAGGGGGTGAGCGCCCGGATGACTGGGATGAGATGGGGGTGGGGGCGCCAGACGACAGGTGGACCTCCCAAACTCATCATCAACGCCCGATCAGAGGAACTCGCCGGTCACTCGTGGACGTTCGGGGACGCGATGCGGTACGCCCGATGCCTGATCCCGGCGAACGGGTACTTCGAATGGAAGCCCCAACCCGACGGCAAGCAACCCTGGTGCTTCACGACACGAAGCCGCCAGGCGTTCTGCTTTGCTGGTCTCTGGCGGTCTGACACCTTCGTCATCCTGACCGCCGACCCTCGGGATGATCAGACCCGGATCGTGCACAATCGAGTTCCTTGCATCATCCGTCCAGAGCATTACGCGCCGTGGATCAACCCAGGGTTCCAGAGTGTCGAGGCCGCCGCCCTCATGCCGCAGGCGTATTCGTCGGACGAGTTGGACCTCGCCTGCTGGCCCGTCTCCCGCCGGGTGGGTGACCCTGGCATGGACAGGCCAGACCTGATCCTCCCGGTCGAGCCTGAAGAGACGCTCTTCGGGCGGGAGTGACGAGGGGACGGTGACTCAAAAAAGCCGCCCCGGGTCTCCCCGGGGCGGCGCTGTACTTCAGAGTCGATCGATCGAACGACTCACCTCGGCGTTACTTGCCCTTGGGCTTGTTGGGCTTGGCCGGGGTGGTGGGCTTGGACGAGGCGGACGGCTTGCAGGTTTCGCCATGATTGGGCCCTGTTGTTCGCGGGGCCTCCGTGTGTCCGACTCACCCGGGCTTTGTCCGACGAACCCCGTCGGCGGCCGGCCCAACTTGGGCCCGGCGTGCTGCCCGACAGCCGAACGAAATTGAGAGTACGCAACATCGCGCGTTCGTCAAGCCTCCACAAACTTTCGTGCGCGCGCCAACGCATCGACGCCGCCCGCGCCCCCCGCCCACTCGAGGGCGACGCCGACCTGTCGGTTGGCGCCGCCTGGTCCGGTCATGTCTGTCCGGAGCCGGTGAAGACCGGTCCGGCGCGAGTTATCCCCCGCGTCCCGCCGTGTCCGACGGCGCGGCATGAACTCCGACGACGCGCCGGCCGATGTCCGGACGGGACACCGGGGTCCAGGGGTGAGAGCGGATGACGAGCGAGAATGACTGGGGCCTGCTGGTGGTCGGGGGGACGCCCGCGCCGTGCGCCAAGGGCGCCGCCGCATGCGCCGACCTCGACCACCCCGCACGGCGGAGCCAGCCCGAGCATGTGGGTCTGCTTGGGGTCGAGGCCGCCGACGTCCTGCGCACCATCCGGCATCGCCAGGGCGAGGGCCACCCGGTCGGCGTGCTCCTGTTCGACGCCCGCGAGAGCGGTCAGGAAGAACTGGGCGAGCTCGTTCGCTGCGCCTTGGCGTCCGACCCGAGCCTCTTCGTCGTGACCTGGGGCGGGGACGATCGGCCCTGGACACCCGCCTCGAAGCACGCCCGCCGCCTCGTGCACGTCGGCGCCGACACGCCCGCCCGGACGCTGGACGCCCTGCTGCTCGCGCTGGCGCGGGCCTCCGAGGAGTCCAGACGCCTGCGGGCACGCAACGCCGAGCTCGACGCGCGCCTGCGACAGAACGACCCGGGGGGTTCCACGGAGTCGGCGGCACTGTCCGGGGACTCCGGGCACGCCAGCACGTACGACCTGATGACCGGCCTGCCCAACCGCGGGATCCTGCTGGCTCAGATCGCGCGTCGCCAGGAGCGCCTGCGCGCGGACGAGGGCGCCCCCCGGTTCGCGGTGCTCTACATCGACCTGGACAACTTCAAGGCGGTCAACGACTCGCTCGGGCACGAACGGGGGGACGAACTGCTCCGGGCGGTCGCCCAGCGGCTGGTCGGGTCGGTCCGGTCACTCGACGCGGTGACGCGCGCCGGGAACGAGTCGGCGGTCCGTTTGAGAGGGGATGAGTTCGTGGTCCTGCTCGAGGAGATCCGTCGCCCGAGCGACGCGGGGCTCGTCGCGGACCGGATCGTCCGGGCGCTCTCGCAGCCGGTGCGGATCGCGGGGTACGAGGTCGTGCCCGGGGCGAGTGTCGGGGTGATGATCTGCGAGTCGGGGCAAGAGACGCCCCAGCAGGTGCTGGAGCACGCGGAGCTGGCGCTGTACCGGGCCAAGGAGGCGGGCAAGGGCGGGTACGCGTTCTACGACCCGAACCTGCACGCCGAGGGCCGCGAGCGCCTGCGCATGGAGAACGCCCTGCGCCGGGCGCTCGAGCGGGGCGAGTTCGAGATCGTGTACGAGCCGATCATCAGCGTGCGGACCGGACGCCTCCGGGGGTTCGAGGCCCTGACGCGCTGGACGCCCCCGGGCGAGGAGGCGGTGTCCCCCTCGACGTTCATCCCGATCGCGGAGGAGCTGGGGCTGATCGTGCCGCTGGGCGAGTGGGCGCTGCGCGAGGTGTGCCGAGCGGTCGCGTCGTGGTCGCGCGCGCACGCGCTGGACGACGACTTCAGCGTGAGTGTGAACGTCTCGCGCTGCCAGCTCGTGGAGCCGGCGTTCATGGCGCGGGTTCGTGCCGCGATCCAGGCCTCGGGCATCCAGGGCGGGCGCCTGTGCTTCGAGGTGACCGAGAGCGCCGTCATGGCCGACATGGAGACGGCGCGGGACGTCTTGACGCGGGTGAAGGCGCTCGGCGTCGCGATCCACATGGACGACTTCGGCACCGGTCTCTCCTCACTGAGCTGCTTGCACGAGCTGCCCCTCGACGTCCTCAAGATCGACCGCTCGTTCATCCTGAACATGCGCGACGACCGGAACTACGCGGCGGTCGTGCAGGCGATCCTGACGATGGCGTCACACCTCGGCTTCGAGGTCGTCGCCGAGGGCGTTGAGTCGGGCGATCAACTCGCCAGCCTGATCTCGCTGGACTGCGACTTCGTGCAGGGTTTCCACTTCTCGCGGGCATTGACGCGCGAGCAGGCGCTGGCGGCGATCCGGGAGCCGGAACGCCTCATCAGGGCGGCGTGACGGGGGCGAGGGCGCCCGGGTTGTCGTGACGGCGAGCGCCTACTTGAGAATCACATACAGCGCGTGCAGCAGGCCGGGGATGTAGAAGAGGATCCAGAGGATGATGTTGATGATCAGCGGCGTGCCCGCGCCGGACTTCAGAAAGACGGCCAGGGGCGGGAGCAGGATCGCGATGATCACGAGGACGAGGGTGCTCAGTTCCTTGTCGGCCATGCGGGGTTCTCCTGGAAGCTGAGGCGGAGCGTACCGGATCGCGCACGCCCGCGCTTCGGGAGGGGCGCGAGGCGGGGATTGCCGCGTGGTGACGGGAAAAAAGAAGCCGCCCCGGGTGGGAGCCCGGGGCGGCGAGGGTTGTCATTGCTGCTGGGGTTGGCCCGGTTACTTGGGCTTGCCCGGCTTGCCGGTGGTGGGTTTGCCGGTGGGCTTGCCGGTGTCCTTGTTGTTCATCGCTCGTCCCCGCGTTTTGTGCGGGGCTCCATCGGCGCGGGGTCGCGGGCCTGGGCCGACGAACAACGCCGGCGGCCGGTCCGGTTCGGAGCGCGGCGGTCGGTCCGCTCCCGAGCCGAATGACGCTAGCTGTCACTTGCGCGCGGTCAATGGCGGCGTGGGTTGTTACACGGCGTACGGCGGGGGTGCGGCGAACGGACGACGAGCGGGCGTCGGGGGGCCGCGGGCGGGGCGTCGGCTACCAGTCGCCCCACTTGTTGGGCTTGTCGAAGGGGATGGCGAGGAGGAGGAAGATGCCGCCGACGACCCAGCCCCAGGGCCAGATGATGTGCATGACGAAGTACATTAAGGTGGAGACGGCGAGAAAGAGGAGGGCGACGGCGAGGCGCGGGAGCCAGTGGAGGGCGAAGAACCATTCGAAGATTGCCATGGGAGCCCCCTTGCGCGTCTGGGCGGGGGCAATGTAGCTCGGTGCGGGGGCGCGAGGAAGGCGGCGGCGCCAGTGGGAGAAGAGCGAGAAGGATTCGGCCGGTTGGAAACCGGCCCCACCGGGGGGATGGCGAGGCGCTTGAGCAGCGCCACGGCGGCGCGGCGCTGCTCCGCCGGATCGGCGGTGGCGGCGACGTTGGCGAGCGAGGCGATGGCGCTGGCGTGGGCGTCGGCGGCGATGTCGTGGGCACGCTGAGCGTTGGCGCGGGCGATGCGGTCCAGGCGGGCGCGGGTCGCGGGGGATTCGAGGAAGTCGAGGAGCTGGTCGAGGGTGAGGTCGTGGCGGCGGGCGACGCCGACGAGGGGGAGCTCGGCGGCGAGGTAGTCGGTGAGGACGTCGTCTTCGACGACGTGGGAAGGCAGCAGGGATCGGGCATCAGGCATCAGGTCAGGGGTGGGAGGAGGGGGAGAAGACGGAGCCCTCACCCCGGCCCTCTTCCCCGCGGGGGAGAGGGAGGAGGAAGAGGAGACGGGCGGGACGCCCATACCACCGGAGGGGACGGAGGAGGCGGACGGGTTGGTGGTGTGCGGGTGGGCGATCATGCCGCAATTGTGCGGGGGCGGCGGGGCGGCGTCGAGCCGGAGGGGGTGGAGGAACGGGAAGTTGCGCGCGCAAGACACATCTCTGCCGCCTGTTCATAAGAACGTCAGCAGATTCAGTGCTTGGGACCTCGGACTCGCTGTTTCAGGTCAATCCCAGAGTATCGGTGGATGCCGCTGCAAGTCAGTCCAGCGAGACGTTGAACATCTTGCGATACGGCACCGAGCGCTATCGCTACTTGAGTGCCGGAGTCCAGGTTCTCGCTGTTGCCACCGATGCCGCCTGCAAACGAAAAGGTCATCCCGTTGTTCAGGCAAGCGATTCCCTTTGGGGCGATCTTGATCGCTACTCCATTGCACAAAAAGAGTGCTCGATGGATCCGAATCGTGTCTGGGACCTCGAAGGTCGCATCGAATCGAATGAAGCCAGGCCGATCCCGAAGAGTCAGCCTTCGACCTTTCCACTTGATGTCCCAGTAGTCACGGACGTGCTGAACAAATCCGCCGCGGGATCTAAGAATCGGATAGTTGTTCTCATTCAGCAACTCAAGGTGAAGGAGCGGAGATCCATCGCGAAACTGAAAACCCAGCAGTGGAACATTGTCGACAACAAGAGCGAAGAATGCATCGGGTGTTCCTGCGCTGATCCAGTCGGAATCACCGAAATACACTTTGCAGGTGTCCCCCGCATAATGCATCTTGTGTGGCGTTGATATCGACGGCTTATCGCATTTACTGAGAGATTCCAGCGTGGTCGGGTCAAGAAGCCCCTTGGTCACTTCGGCGTGGTGGTTCGGGCAAACCAACACGATGTTGGCTGGATCATGCTCTGGCACTTCCGACCAAGGGCGAATGTGGTGGTACTCGTACAAGGGCAGGCCACAGACGACGCAAGCAAACCCGCACCGCTGTCGAACTTCAAGCTCGACCTCGGCAGGTATTGGAGGGCGATCATCAGTCACTCGCGTTGCTCGCAATCCGAGAGTACTTGCGCCGCCTGCGTACGGGTAGTCTGAGGCGTGGGAGATGCTTCCTGGTCTTCTAGATTCTGAAGCCCTTGGCGTTCGAACCAGTAGTCTCGATCTGAATGTGCCTGACCGCCTTCAGATGAGTAATTGATTGTCAACTCATCTCCCGCAGAAATCCTGCGCAGAGCGCGAAACACGATCGCTTGCGATACCATGTCCGCGCGATAAGACATGTTTGGAGAGCGGCTCGAATTGTACAGGCTGCCATACCCAAGCGCGAAGGCGTGCTCAAAATGCTCGCCGCCGATCTTCTTCCAGTTGAACACGGTACGCCGAAACCACTCGGGAAGCATGTTCCATTTGTTGTTCGCAAAAACCACTGGCGAGAGCTCAACAACTTCGCCCTCGCCGAACCCTCGCGTGGCGAAGACGCCTCTGCCCTTCTTGGTTCCGGTATCTCTGACGACGATGTCTGGGGTGCTGATCTCGTGCATCGCTTTCAACCACGCTCGCCGAAAGAGGGCCTTGTTACCCCACCGCCGCCACGACCTTGCTCGCCGCATCCCCCAGGTCCGTCGCGGCCTGGAGCGTCGGCAGGTCGGCGGCGGCGTCCTTGAGGAGTTGGCGCCCGGCGTCGACGTTGGTGCCTTCGAGGCGGACGACGAGGGGGACCTTGAAGCCGGTGGAGGCGTCGGGGTTCTGGTAGCCGCGGGCGGCGTTGATGATGCCGGCGGCGATGACGTCGCAGCGCATGATGCCGCCGAAGATGTTGACCATGACGCCCTTGACGGCGTGGTCGGAGAGGATGATCTTGAAAGCTTCGGTGACGGCTTCTTCGGTGGCGGAGCCGCCGACGTCGAGGAAGTTGGCGGGCTCGCCGCCGTGGAGCTTGATGGTGTCCATGGTGGCCATGGCGAGGCCGGCGCCGTTGACGAGGCAACCGATGTTGCCGTCGAGGGCGATGTAGGAGAGGCCGAATTTTTGGGCGCGGAGTTCGGCGGGGTTTTCTTCTGAGGGGTCGAAGAGTGCCTGGATGTCCTTGTGGCGGAAGGTGGCGTTGTCGTCGAAGTTGAACTTGGCGTCGATGGCGAGGACTTGGCCGTCGTTGGGGGCGTCGGGGTTCTGGGAGGAGGGAGAGGAGGAGGAGCTCACGGGCGGGACGCCCGTGCCACGAGGAGAGGGAGGGGTGACGATCAGGGGGTTGATCTCGGCGAGGGTGCAGTCCTTCTCGAGGAAGAGCTTGGCGAGGTTGGTCATGATCTTGACGGCCTGGCCGACCTGCTTGCCCTTGAAGCCGAGGCGGAAGGCGACCTCGCGGGCCTGGAAGGGTGCGAGGCCGAGGAGGGGGTGGAGCTGGGCCTTGACGATGGCGCCCGGGTTTTCGGCGGCGACTTTTTCGATCTCGACGCCGCCCTCGGCGGAGGCGATGAGGGTGTGCCGGCGTGAGGCGCGGTCGGTGGTGATGGCGAGGTAGTACTCGTGGGCGATGTCGACGCCGGCGGCGATGAGGAGCTTGGTGACCTCGAGGCCTTCGGGGCCGGTCTGCACGCTGACCATCTTGTGGGAGAGCATGAAGCGGGCGGCGTCTTCGGCTTCCTGGGGTGAGCGGACGAGCTTGACGAAGCCGGCCTTGCCGCGGCCGCCGGCGTGGACCTGGGCCTTGACGACGGCCAGGTTCGTGCCGGCTTCGCTCGTGACCTGCTTGTAGGTGGTGGCGGCGGCCTCGACGTTGTCGATGACGCGCCCGGGGGGGACGGGGATGCCGAAGGAGGCGAGCAGGTCGCGGCCCTGGTACTCGTGGATCTTCATGGCGGCTCCGAAGAGGGTGAGGAGGGGATCGTAGGGGAAGGGGGAGAGAGTAGATGGCCAGATCGCAGATGGCAGATGGGCAGATGGGGAGGGAAGACGAAGAGGACGGAGCCCCTCACCCTGGCCCTCTCCCCGATGGGGAGAGGGTGGGGGGCGTGATCTGCGCGGGGGCCCTCGGAAATGAGGGGTCGCGAGGGGGCGGGGCGGCGATAGGCTGTGGTGATCAGAGGGCACATAGGGAGCTTCATGATGATGCACACGATGCGGAAACTCGTGGTGGTCGCGGTGTCCCTCGGCGCGGTGTCGACGGCGTGGGCGGTCGATGACGTGATCACGTTCGACGAGGTGGCGCCCGGGACGGCGATCAACGACGTGACGCTGCTGGGGTACGCGACGTTCATGTCGCAGATCCAGGCGTTCGACTCGCCGACGGTGGAGGTCGAGGGGGTGCCGGACGACGGCGAGTACGGCGAGGGGGCGTTCCTGGTCGGGGACGTCGGGGACTTCGTGAGGATCCAGCTCGCGATCCCGGTGACGCGGGTGGCGGTGGACTTTGCGCTCAACGACACGGTGCACTCGTCGGCGCAGATGCACCTGCAGGCGTTCGGGGCGCACGGGCAGCAGCTGGCGTTCGTGCAGGGGTTCGCGCTGGAGCAGGCGACGTGGCCGGCGAGCCAGGGCGACAGCTTCTCGGGGCACGTCGAGGTCGAGGGGGTGGGCGAGATCTACTCGGTCGGGCTGTCGTTCGCGGGCACGGCGCTGGCGACGATGTTCGCGTATGACAACATCGAGTTCACGCGTGCGGGGTGCTCGATCGCGGACGTGGCGGCGCCGTTCGGGACGCTGGACTTCTCGGATGTGGTCGAGTTCCTGACGTTGTTCAGCAACGAGAACGAGCTGGCGGACCTGGCGGCGCCGTTCGGGCAGTTCGACTTCAGCGACGTGGTCGAGTACCTGGCGCGGTTCGCGGGTGGGTGTCCGTAGGCGGCGGGCGGGCAGGTCGGCAGGTCGTGAGATCGGCAGATCGGGTGAGGAGAAGAAGGAGGAGGCGGAGCCCCTCACCCCGGCCCTCTCCCCAGGGGGGAGAGGGAGGGGGTTAGTCGTCGGTGTGCGCGGGGGGTTCGAGGCCAGGCAGGCGGGCGAAGAGGCGGCGGTCGATCAGGGTGAGGGTCTTTTCGTCTTGGGCGACGATGACGAGGGCGAGGGACGCGTCGGGGTAGCACCTGACCAGGATGCGTCGGGAGTCGTCGGCGCCCATGAGAGAGAAGGAGCGGATGCCATTCGCGTCGAGGCGCTCCTCGAAGCCGGCCATGGCCTTACGGCGGACGATGCGGGGGGAGCGGTCGAGGTCGTCGCCGACGCCCGTGGTGACGTCGCGGAGCAGCTCGGGGTGGATGAACTCGGGGTCGAGCAGGCCCCGGGCGAAGCGCATGAGGTCGGCGGGGTTCATGCGGGGCTCGGCGGCGAACGGGACCTCGCATTGGATCATCCAGAGCGGCTCGAAGATCAGCGCGTGGACCAGGCCTTGCTGGTACTCGCGCTGGGCGGGGGAGTCGCCCTGGAAGATCGAGTCGACGAGGTCGCGGTACTGCTGATGGCGCTGGCGGCGGGCGCGGTCGAGGGCGGCGGCGAGCTCCTCGCCCGAGATGCCCGACTGCTTGATCTCGTATTCCTCGGTGTAGATCCGCTCCTCGAGCGATGAGCCGATCGGCGCGGTCGCGAGCGTGTCGGCGGGCGGATGGCTCGCGGCCCAGGACTTGTGCGCGACCGAGAGCGGGACGGCGAGCTTGATCGCGTCGAGCGCGAAGTCGATCGGGATGTCGAGGGACGCCCCCGGCGCGACCCAGGCGAAGCCCTCGCCTGGGTCCTTGGCGTTGACGGTGGCGACGAAGAGCGAGCCGTCGAAGGCGCCGTTGTCGTGCATCGCGCTGAGGAACTCGACCGTCTCGTCGCGCAGGGCCTCCATGGTCTTGGGGCGGCCCTGCAACTCGGGCGGCCCCGCCGACGGGCGGACGGCGACCATGGTGATCTTGTGGGGCTCCTCGGGGTTGACGCTGATGCGGAGCAGGCCCCAGACGCCGCCGTCGCGGATGTGGTAGGTGATCTCGTTGTCCGACTGGCTCGCGATCGAGTGCGGGAGGTTGAGGGGGGCGTTGGCGAGGCGGATGTGCATCTCGAGGTGCTGGGAGAGGGGGACCAGCGCGAGGAAGTCGGGGTCGAACTGGGTCTCGATCATCTCGCGGATCCGGGGCTCATGGCGCGAGCGGACGGCGTCGAACCAGAGGCGGGCGGCTCGACCCGCGGGCGTGTCTGGGAAGAGGTCCGACGCGGTCTCGGTGGCGGCGGGTGGGGACGGGTCGGGCTGGGCGAAGACGGGCGCACAGAAGAGGAGCGAGAGCGAGGCGATGAGGAGGCGACGGGCGGGGCGCGACATCGTGTGGATCCGTGGGGTGTGCGTGCGATTGGGAGAGGGGCGCAAACTCGGTCGCCCGCCGATGATACAGTCAGGGCGTGGCCAGGTCGCACAAGGTCGTCAGGGAGGACGGTGGCGCCAAGCGGGTGTCGCTGCCGGTGATCGACTGCGCGTCGGGGGCCAAGCCCGAGAAGAAGCCGCACTCGCGGATGGGCCGGTGGCGGGCGGGGGTGCTGATCGCGGTCTACCTGGTGATGATCGCGCACCTCGTGCAGTGGCTGGTGGGGGGGCGGACGCTGTCGCCCGTCGAGCCGAGCGAGAGCATGCAGACGCTCGAGCAGGGGATGCTCAACGCGGGGTTCATCTTCTTCGCGTTGGCGATCCTGTCGACGCTGATCTTCGGGCGGTACTTCTGCGGGTGGGGGTGCCACATCGTGGCGCTGCAGGACGCGTGCGGGTGGGCGATGAAGAAGATGGGGGTGCGTCCCAAGCCGTTCCGGTCGCGGGTGCTGATGCTCTTCCCGCTGGGGCTTGCGCTGTATATGTTCGTGTGGCCGAACTTCAAGCGGTGGGTGGTGGGGCCGTCGCTCGAGGCGGCGGGGCTGGACTGGCCCCTGTGGCTCAAGCCGGTCGCGCACATCGAGCGGTTCGACAGCGAGCTGCTGGTGAGCGACTACTGGGCGACGTTCCCCGACTGGTACATCGCGATCCCGTTCCTGGCGATCTGCGGGTTCGCAACGGTGTACTTCCTGGGCGCGAAGGGGTTCTGCACGTACGGGTGCCCCTACGGCGGGTTCTTCGCGCCGGTGGACAAGGTCGCGCCCTTCCGGATCCGGGTGACGGACGCGTGCTCGCACTGCGGGCACTGCACGGCGGTGTGCACGTCGAACGTCCGCGTCCACGAGGAGGTCCGCGACTTCGGGATGGTGGTGGACCCGGGGTGCATGAAGTGCATGGACTGCGTGAGCGCGTGCCCGAACGACGCGCTGTACGCGGGGTGGGGACGCCCGGCGCTCGGGGCCAAGCCTCGGTCGGAGAAGGCGAAGAAGACGGCGAGGGAAGCCGCGGAGCATCGCAAGCGCCGGTGGGACTTGACGTGGGGGGAGGAGGTCGCGCTGACGATCGTCTTCCTCGCCGCGTTCGTGAGCACGCGGGGGATGCTCGACCAGGTGCCCTTGCTGCTGGCGGGCGGGCTCGCGGGGGTGACGACGTTCGTCGCGTGGACGGCGTGGCGGACGGTGCGCTCGGACAACGCTCGTTTGTACGGGATCAAGCTCCGGTACAAGGGGAAGCTGCGGATCGCGGGGGTCGTGTTCGTTGCGCTGGCACTGGTGCTGGGCGCGTCGGTGGCGTGGGCGGGGCAGGCGAGGTTCAGCCGTTGGCGGGGGGACCAGGACTACTCGGGGATCGACGTGCAGTTCATTACGACGCTGCGACCTGAGTACCAGGCGTCGAAGGGGGTCGAGGCGCGGGCGCGGGACGCGCTGGGGTGGTACGGGGCGGCGGCGGGCGTGGGTGAGGGCGGACGCGGGTGGAAGCTGGACGCGGAGCGCCGGGTGCGCCGCGCGTATCTGGAGGCGGTGCTCGGGGATCGGGAGGCGGCGCTGGCGGAGCTGAA
Organism: Phycisphaerales bacterium; assembly: GCA_041402005.1. GTDB lineage: Bacteria > Planctomycetota > Phycisphaerae > Phycisphaerales > UBA1924 > JAJRXR01. The sequence goes on from JAWKTB010000001.1 coordinate 334,647, forward strand.
GCGGGCGATCGAGACGGGGTCGCCGACGGACTCGCTGATCATGCAGGCCGAGCAGATGGCGCGGGGCGCGGGGGGGACGGACGAGGACGTGGCGGCGCTGTATCGGCGGGCGCTTGAGCTGCACCCCGAGCTGTTCGGGGCGCGGGACTGGCTGGCGCGCCGGGCGCTCTTGCAGGGGAACGCGGAGGAGGCGGACCGTCTTTGGCGCGAGGGTGAGGCGCGGCTCGACGATGACGAGCTGTCGGGGATGCTGGCGCTCGCACGCTTCCGCGGGATGCGGGGGAAGACGACGGAGGCGGTCGAGCTCGCCGAGCGCGTCGGCGAGCTCTCGCTCGATGGGCGCCACCGTGACCCGGGGGGAGCCGTCACGACGGCGGACACGCTGCTGGCGCTGGGCGAGCGCGACCGGGCGAAGGCGTTGCTGGATCGCGCGGTCGCGGATCCGCGCGTGACGGCGTCCGGGCTCGCGCATGCGGCGGGCGTCCTGGACCGCGGCGGGTGGAGGGGCGACGCTCGCGACATGCTCGACCGGGCCCTGTCACGCGAGGACGCGAACGTCGGCGTCAAGAACGGGGCGGCGGGCATGTACGCGCAGTGGGGGCAGTTCGACAAGGCGGCGGAGCTGCTCGAGAAGCTCGCGGCGGAACTTGACGACAGCCCCTGGGAGAAGTCCGCGATCGGGCAGCGCCTCCTGGAGCTGAGCCAGTACGCGAACGACCCGAAGCTGGTCGGCGAGGCGGTCCGGATCCTGAAGGAGGCGGCCGACGCTCGACCCGACTCACCCACGCTCCGCCACGACTACGCGGCGGGGCTGTTCGCGACGGGGCGGGTCGAGGAGGGGGTGGCGGAGTTGACCAAGGCCGCCGAGCTTGGGGATCGCAACGCCGAGCTGGCGCGTCGTGCGGCCCAGGTGTACGAGGCGCTGGGCCAGGCGGATCAGGCGTCGAAGTGGAGCGCGGAGGCGACGCGGCGCGAGGCGGCGAGCGGGGGGTGAATCGCCCGTGGGCTTGGGCGATCGGGGCGTCGCGGGGGCCTCCCAGAGCCTTCCAGGTGTGGCCCGGAAGGGGGGGCGGACCTACAGTCCGGACCCTCGCCGGCGGTGGCGCCGCGGGGGTTCCTCAAGACACCCCGACCAGAGAGAGGCGCTCCATGGCGGCAGGCACGCAGGGCTCGATCACCCAGGTCATCGGCTCCACGTTCGACGCGCAGTTCCCCGAGGCGTCGATGCCGGAGATCTACAACGCGATCAGCGTCGAGCTCCAGCAGGACGGGCAGAAGAAGAAGCTGGTCGGCGAGGTGCAGCAGCACCTGGGCGGCGGGCAGGTTCGGGCGGTCGCGCTCGGTTCGACCGACGGCCTGACCCGGGGCATGACGGTGACCGACAACGGTCAGCCCGTCGCGGTCCCCGTGGGCGAGAAGGTGCTCGGGCGGGTGTTCAACCTGCTGGGCGAGCCGATCGACAACCGCCCGGCGCCCGAGGGGACGCCGTTCATGCCGATCCACCGCGAGGCGCCCGAGTTCAGCCAGCTGAACCCGAACACGGAGATCCTGGTCACGGGCATCAAGGTCATCGACCTGCTCTGCCCGTTCGTGCGAGGCGGCAAGATCGGGCTGTTCGGGGGCGCCGGCGTCGGCAAGACCGTCATCATCCAGGAGATGATCGCCCGCGTGGCCCGTGAGTTCGGCGGGTACTCCGTGTTCTGCGGCGTCGGGGAGCGCACCCGCGAGGGCAACGACCTCTGGCGGGAAATGCAGGAGGCCGAGTACACCGACGAGAACGGGAACAAGGCCCACGTCATCGACAAGGTGGCGATGGTGTTCGGGCAGATGAACGAGCCCCCGGGTCTCGCCTTCGCGTCGCCCTCTCCGGCCTGACCATGGCGGAGAACTTCCGCGACGAGTCGGGCAAGGAGACCATGATGTTCGTCGACAACATCTTCCGCTTCACGCAGGCGGGCTCGGAGGTGTCGGCGCTCTTGGGTCGTATGCCGTCGGCGGTGGGCTACCAGCCGACGCTCTCGACCGAGATGGGTCAGCTCCAGGAGCGGATCACCTCGACGAGCAAGGGCGCGATCACGTCGGTGCAGGCGATCTACGTGCCGGCCGACGACCTGACCGACCCCGCGCCCGCGACGGCGTTCGCCCACCTCGACGCGTTCGTCGTGCTCGAGCGCGGCATCGCGGAGAAGGGCATCTACCCGGCGGTCGATCCGCTGGCGTCGACGTCTCGAATCCTGGACCCCGGGATCATCGGCGAGCGTCATTATGCGGTCGCCCAGCGCGTGCAGAAGACGCTCCAGCGGTACAAGGACCTGCAGGACATCATCGCGATTCTGGGCGTGGACGAGCTGAGCGAAGAGGACAAGCTGATCGTCAGCCGGGCGCGCAAGATCGAGCGGTTCCTGTCGCAGCCTTTCTACGTCGCCGAGGTGTTCACGGGCTTCCCGGGCGTGTACACGCAGCTCGACGAGACGATCGACAGCTTCGAGCGTCTGTGCAACGGCGAGGGCGACGACCTGCCCGAGTCGGCGTTCATGTACGTCGGGACGATCGACGACGCGCGGGCGAAGGCGGAGAAGGCCGCGGCCAACGCCTGAGGCCGGCCACGTCCCAATCAGCATCGGTATCATCAGGCCCGTCCCGTTTCCGGGGCGGGCCTGTTTGCTATCGGGGGTAATGATGACGACGGGCACGGTGAACACGAAGAAGGCGCCGCGGCGTGAGCTTCGGCTTGGCTCACTCAAGGAGATCTCCGCCGACCTCGACCGGATCCAAGGCGCCCACGACGCGGGGACGCTGACGACGACGGGCAACTGGTCGGCGGGCCAGATCCTCTCGCACGTCGCGATCCTGATGGAGTGTGCCGTCGACGGCTTCCCGGATCACAAGCCGCCCCTGTTCGTGCGGGTGATCTGCAAGACGATCATCAAGCCCAAGGCGCTCAGGGGCGATCTGCCCCCGGCGGGGATCCAGCTCCCCGAGAAGGCGTCCTACCTGATTCCGCCCCAGGGGACGACGTTCGAGGAGGGGATGGCGCGCCTGCGCCGGATCATCGGGCGGATCGACAGCGGGGAGCGGTTCACCCACGACAGCCCCGTGTTCGGGAAGCTGACACACGAGCAGTGGGAGACGTTGCAGGGCGGTCACGCCTCGCTGCACCTGGGGTTCATCGACCTGGGCGGTGGAGTGGATGGCTGACGCCCTGACGTACCGGGCGATGACGGCGGACGAGCCGTTGGACGCTGCGGCTCGATCGATCGCGCTCGCGTTCGGGCGGGGTGTCGATGGGGCGGCGGGCTGGATCGAGCGGTCCGGGCGGTCCGCGATGCGCCTGATCGAGTCGGGGGGCGAGCTGGGCGGGACGCTGATGCTTGTCCCGCTCGGGCAGTACTTCGGGGGGCGCTCGGTCCCGATGGCGGGGATCGTGGGCGTGACGGTGACGCCCGAGTCGCGGGGGCGGGGCATCGCGACCTGGGCGATGGAGCGGGCGCTCTGGGAGGCGCGGGAGGCGGGCACGCCCCTGAGCGCCCTGTACTCGGCGCGGGGGCCCCTGTACCGGCGCGTCGGGTACGAGTTCGCGGGTTTGCAGTGTGAGCACCGTCTTCCCCTGGCCCGGATCGAGATCGAGGCGGGAGACGACGCGGACGCGCGCGTGCGTGGGTACGAGCCCGCGGATTTCGAGGGCGTGTCGTCGTGCTATCGGCGGTATGCGGCGCGGCACAACGGACACCTCGACCGGGGATCGAGCGCGGGCGCCTACGTCTGGGATCGCGTGATCAACGGGCGGACGGAGGCGCCGGTGTACGGGTTCGTGGTCGAGGAGCGGGGCGAGATCACGGGGTACGTGTTCTACCTGCACGTGCCCCCACACATGACGGAGGGCGCGGGGCGGGTGCTGGCGGCGCCGGACGTGTGCGCGAGCACGCCCGGGGCGGCGCGCCGGCTGCTTGCGTTCATGGCGGAGCACAAGTCGGTGCAGCGTGAGCTGTGGTGGTTCGGATCCCTGACGCACCCGTTGCTCGGCGAGCTGCGCGACCAGGTGTGGTCGACGAAAGTCATGGAGCGCTGGATGGTGCGGGTGGTGGATGTGCCCGGGGCGCTGCGGGCACGGGGGTACGCCCAGGGGGTCGAGGGCGAGCTGACGATCCGCGTGCGCGACGAGCTGTTCCCGGAGAACGCGGGGCCTTGGTCGCTCCATGTCGGCGGGAGTGAGGGCGTCGTGGAGCCCGGCGCCACCGGCGGGGAGATCGAGATGGGCGTCCGGGCCCTGGCGGCGCTGTACTCGGGGTACGAGTCGCCCTCGGCGCTCGCGGCCCGGGGGCGGCTGACGGGGGACGAGCGGGCGATCCGCGTCGCGGACGCGGTCTTCGCGGGCCCGATGCCCACGATGGTGGACATGTTCTGAAGCGGGCGGGCGGGAGCCCGTCCCAGGCGGCTCGAGAGCCGGCATGCACACCGGGCAAGGGGCTTCCCGGCGGGGGCGTGTTTCGTTATAGTGGCAAGGTCCGCGACGGCTCGCCGAGTTTCGTGGGGATGACTCGTCGGCACTCATTCGGACATTTTTGCGACGCCCGGACCGGGTTCCGACCTTTCGAGGCCGGTTTCCGGCGAGGGCGTCGCGTCGGTGAGAGGGGCGGCTAGGCTGGGGCAGGGGACCGGAGACCTGACATGAGGCGGACGATTGCGGCGGGCGTGCTGGCGGTGGCGAACGGGGTCGCGGTCGCGGGGCCCCGGGTGGCGATCGTCGCGGCGGCGACGAACACAGCGAACGAGCAGACCGCCGACCGGTTCACCGACCCCCGGGACAAGCTGATGTCCACGGGCCTCTTCGACGAGGTCGCGATCATCTCGACGACGCCGTATGGCGGGGGGCATACGCCGACGCTGGCGGAGCTGCTCCAGTACGACGCCGTCCTGACGTGGACGAACGACAGCCACGACGACTCGGTCGGCGTGGGGAACGTGCTGGCGGACTACGTGGACGCAGGCGGGGGCGTGGTCGTCAGCGTCTTCACGAACACGAGCCTGAACCCCGATCGCCAGCTCCTCGGGCGCTGGGCGGACGAGGGGTACGGACTGATCCCGACCGCGTCGAACTACGCGAACGCGTCGGCGCCCCTGGCGATGGGGGACGTGCTGATCGAGGGGCACCCGATCCTGACGGGGGTCGAGTCGTTCCGGTCGTTCGCGGCGATCGTGCCGAGCTTCGGCCCCTGGGGGGCGTTCAGACCCAACACGACGCTGGTCAACCCCGGCGCGCACAAGCTCGCGCTCTGGGAGGACGGCAAGACTTTGATCGTCGTCGGCGACACGACCACGCCCGGCGGGCACAAGGTCGTCGAGCTTGGCATGCACCCGGTCTCGAGTGCCGTCAACTCGACGGGGTACTGGGACGAGTCAACGGACGGCGCCCGGATGATGGCCAACGCCCTGCTGTGGGCCGCGTTCGGGCCGGCGGACTGGACGATGGACGGGGCGGTGAACTTCGACGACGTGATCGGGTTTCTGGGGGCGTTCGGGGCGGGCGTCGAGGCGGCGGACCTGGACTTCTCCGGCGGGCCGGACTTCACGGACGTGGTGCTGTTCCTGCAGGCGTTCGGGGAGGCGACGGGGCCGTAGGGAGCGCTTTCGCGAGCTTCGGCCCGCGTCTGGCTATAGGTCTTGGTGTGAGTCGCGAACGGATGGCGCAGCCGGCGGCGATGCTCATGCGATCAGTCAGCTGAGATTCCCTTGGCTTGTTCGCGCAGCGCGTCCTCTGAAAGACCTAGGTTGTCGTGGAGCTGGCAAAGCAAGCTGGCGGGCCATTGGTGTCGGTTGAGCCACTTGATACGCAGGCGAGCCCAGACTACGTCCAGATCCGTCGTGTCGGTCTCGGAGTCGTCATGCCCGTACTGAGTGTGACAACAACGGCATATGTTCTGGGATCCTCCTGTGTACGCCGCATCCAGCGAGTAGGGCCACTCAAGTTCCGGTTCCTTCTCGGCGCCGCACACTGGACAGAACCAGCCACCTGCCGGCGACAGGTGGAGCGTGCCCTTTCTCACCACTCCGGACATTCCGCCCCTGGTGCCGATCGTAACGGTTCGTCGCTTATGCATGACTCTCGCGCCTTGGGGTCCGTGGCTCGCATCGCACGAGCGTTCGCGAGCTACCGATCGCGTCTGGGATCGGGTTTCAGCACATGGTCATGCCGCCGTCGACCGTGATGGTCTGGCCCGTGAGGTAGCCGGCCTCGTCGGAGGTGACGTACGCGACGGCGGCGGCGATGTCAGCCGGCTCGCCGAGGCGCTTGACCGCGACCATCGACTTGACCGATTCGACGACCTGCTCGGGCAGGTCCTTGGTCATGTCGGTCGCGATGAAGCCGGGGGCGACGACGTTGGCGGTGATGCCCTTGCCGCCCAGCTCGCGGGCGACGGTCTTGGTGAAGCCGGTCAGGGCGCTCTTGGCGGCGGCGTAGTTGGCCTGGCCGGCGTTGCCGACAAGGCCCGAGGTGCTGGCGATGTTGACGATGCGCCCGAAGCGGTTCTTCATCATGGGGCGGGCCGCGGCGCGGCAGGCGACGAAGACTGATCGCAGGTTCGTGTTGATGACGTCGTCCCACTCCTCGTCGGACATGCGGAGGATGAGGTTGTCGCGCGTGATGCCCGCGTTGTTGACGAGGATGTCGAGGCGCCCGAACTCGGAGGCGGTCTCCTCGATCGCCTTGGCGAAGGCGCCGGCGTCACCGATGTCGCAGGCCTTGACGGACGCCTTGGCGCCGTTTGCTTCGATCTCCGCCCGCAGGTCCCTGAGGGGAGCCTCGGAGCGTGAGCAGAGGACCACGTGGCGACCATCTGCGGCCAAGCGCGTTGCAATGGCGCGCCCGATGCCTCGGGAGGCGCCGGTGACGAAGGCGATGCGGGTGTCGGACATGAGTCAAAGCTCCAAATGGCAAATGGCCAAAGGTCCAGATGCGGAGTGAGGCGGTTGGTTGGTCGGATCCTCTTTGGCCCTTTGGCGCTTTGCCATCTGGCCATTTTCGGCGTCAGCCGGGCACATCATGGGAGATGACCTTGGTGTCGCGGCTGATGCGGCGCATCATGCCCGCGAGCGTCTTGCCCGGCGCCAGCTCGTGGAAGACCGCCCGGGGTTGGTCGTGAACCAAGAACTCGCAGCACTCGGCCCAGCGGACCGGGCTTGTGAGCTGGTCGTAGAGCCCCCTCCGGATCTCGTCGGGGCTCGAGTGGGGCTCGGCGGTGACGTTCGACATCACCGGGCCCATCGGCATTCGGATCGGGGTGTCCGCCAGGGCCTCGCCAAGGCGGTCGGCGGCGGGCTGCATCAGGGGTGAGTGGAAGGCGCCCGCGACCTGGAGGCGGCTCGTGCGCAGGCCCATCTGCTGGGCGACGCTCTCGGCCCGGTCGCAGGCGCTCGACGAACCCGAGATCACCACCTGCCCCGGCGCGTTGAAGTTCGCGGGGACCAGCACCTCGCCCGCCCCCCGCGCCTTGGCGCAGACCTCGTTCGCCTTCTCCTCGTCGGCGCCGATGAGGGCGACCATGCCCGAGGGCGTCGCCTCGGCGGCCTCCTGCATCGCCCGCCCGCGCAGGGCGACGAGCTTGAGCGCCGTCTCGAAATCGAACGCGCCCGCGATGTGCAGCGCGGTGTACTCACCCAGCGAGAGGCCCGCGGCGGCCTCGATCGAGGGGTCGCCCGGGCCAAGGCCTTGGAGCTGGATCCAGCCCCGGAAGCTCGCGACGGAGGCCGCGAAGATCGCGGGCTGCGAGACGTCGGTCCGGTTGAGGATCTCGGCGGGGCCCTCGAAGCAGAGCTGGGAGAGGGGCTTGCCGAGCGAGTCGCCCAGGATCAGGTCGGCCTCGCCCAGGACGCCCTTGGCCTCGGTGGAGGCGTCGGTCCAGGCCTTGGCCATGCCGACCGCCTGAGCGCCCTGGCCCGGGCAGAGGATGACGAGTGTGTCGGGCATGCGCGGATCGTAGCGGGTCCGCGCCTTGTCCCGCCTACTCCCCTGACTTCGTGCGGACCAAGGCCTCGAGGGCATCGAGGCGGTCGCGCAGCGCTTGGTTCTCCTCTTCGAGCGCCGCGACCCGTGCATCGCTCGCGGGGGCGGTCTCCGAGTGGCGGGTGTACGAGGTGAAGAGGACGGAGATCTTCGTGCGGCGCACGCCGTCACAGTCGGGCGCGATGAACGACCAGTCCACGCGCTGGGCGGCGCGGGCGATGACGTGCCCGACGGCGAAGCGTCCCGGGTCGTCCTTCATCGCGCACCCGACGACGTCGGACGAGATGAGCTCGTCGCCCGGCTCGATGGCGCCGACGCCCGAGTCGACGACCCACATGTCCCCGTTGCCCTCGCCCATGACGAGGCTCGGGGCGATGTTCGCGCCATCAGGCAGTGATAGGGGCGCGAGGAAGGCGCCGAGGCAGGCGGGGTCGTTCGCGGTCGCGGTCGGCGCGACGCCGTAGACGACCTCGGAGTCGAGATCATCGGTGAGTGTCAGGTTGTTGCCGGTCATGCGGACGAGCGCGCCCCGGTCGATGGAGGCGGGCGAGCCGGCGGCGGTGTCGGGGAAGGCGTAGTGCGAGCCGGTGAAGGCGTTGTAGGAGACGGTGTTGCCGGAGACGGTGATGCTGCCCCGAGAGGCGCCGAGGGAGTCGAACTCGATCATGGTCCCGTCCTCAGTCGGGCGGTTGAGGCGGACGACGGGGGCGGCGAAGATGGCGTTGGAGTGCTGGACGTAGAGGCGGGCGGCGGTCGCGAGGTTGGGGTCGGCGCCGCCGACGAAGAGGCCGAGGGGCGCGTTGGCGCGTCCACCGGGTTCGAGGACGATCGCGTCGCGGATCGCGCCCGAGAGCTGGGTGCGGAGGGTGAGGCCGATCGAGGATGAGCCCGAGTCATCACGAGCCTGGACGTAGGCGATGCCGTCCTGCCCGTCGCCCTCGAAGGCGTAGAGCCAGAGGTGCCCGAGCCCGTAGTAGTCGCCGATGTTGTGGATCTTCTGCTTGGGGCTGCCGGTGCCGAAGCCGACGTTGCCGTTGGATCGGAAGGCGACGGCGGTCTGTCCGGTGGCCTGTGAGTAGATGAGGAGGCGGTTGGGCCCCTCGCCGTTGGCGAGACCCGAGGAGATGAGCGACCACGTGCCGCCGCCGAGCGAGTTGTTCTGGAGATCGAGCCAGGTCCCGAAGGCGTCGGAGCTGGTAAGCCGGGCCATGACCTGGTCGACGCCCGAGACGTGGAGCGGAGCCGCGGGCGAGGTGGTGCCGATGCCGACGTGCTGGGAGGAGTCCACGCTGATGCCGCGGGTCTTGAGGGAGAAGGGCGTGGGCGTGAGGAGGGTGCGTGGGGCGAGGGTCTGGCCATCGACCGCGACCTGGAGCCAGCGGTCGGCGTTCGTGAAGGCGGTGGCGCCGAAGTCGAGCTGGACGCTGAACAGGCCGTCGGTGACCTGGACATTGTTGAGCGTGAGGGTGGGTCCGACCTGCGTGCCGAGCGTGGAGAGGGTCCAGAGCGTGAAGGCGAAGTTGTGCTGTCCGTTCGCCGGTGAGCCAGACTGCTCGAGCGAGCCCTGGTAGGTGAAAGCCGTGGTTTGGGTGAGCGCGGGTCGGACGAGGGCGAGCGCCGTCGCGGTCGCGGCCAGGAGAGCGAGTCGGAACATACGCATCGTTGATCCCTTTTCATCGCGGACGCGCCTGGCCCGGCGGGGCAATGGCGCGATCCTCGACCCAGCGTACCGACGCGTCGGCGGCGCGAGAAGGGACATTGGCGGTCGCGATACCGCGGGGCGTCCCGCCGACGCCTAGGGGCGGTAGATCACGAGGGAGAAGTCGCGGTCACCCTGGACGTGGGGGTTGACGAAGGTGTAGGTCTCGACGAGCAGGTCACCGCCGATGACGACCCGCGCGGTGGCGACGCCGGAGAAGCCGACGGTGACGAGGGTGATGTCCGTGTCCTGGAAGCCGCCGTCGATGTGGACGCGGTACAGGCCGGGGGCGGAGTGGGTGATCGAAGTGATGTTCGGCGTGGAGGCGACGGTCGCGTTGGCGACGACCTTGGCGTAGGCGAGCGGGGGCTTGACGGCGTTGGGCCCGAACTGGACGCCGGTCTCGGGGAAGATGGTGATCTGGGGCGTGGGGTTCCCGACGCCGACGCTGATGTCGAGGCGCGTGCTGGAGCCGGCGCCGAGACGCCCGGCGGAGATGGAGGCCTCGACCACATCGTCGAGGTTGGCGAAGTCGATGGCGCCGAGGCCCGTGTAGATGCTCTGGGCGTTGACGGAGCGTTTGAAGAGGAGCCTGGAGACGCTCAGCGGGCCGGGGTCGTTGGTGGTGAGGCGGGCGGTGGCGACGTCGGACTCGATGTCGAGGTCGTGCTCGGGCGTGGTTGTGCCGATGCCGACGCGTTGGTTCTGATCCACGAAGATGCCGCGGGTCTGGACGGCGTAGGGCGATCGGGTGATCGGCGTTCGGGGCGAGAGTGTGTCGTCGTTGACCGTGATCTCGAGCCAGCGCCCGGAGTTGTCGAAGGCGCTCGCGCCAAAGTCGAGCTGCACGCTGAACAGGCCGTGCTCGACGCTCAGGTCCTCGACAACGACGGGGTTCCCAATCTGGGAGCCCGCGACCGGATCGGTCCAGAGCGTGAAGGCGAGGTCGTACGCGCCGTTGGCGGGGGCGCCGGACTCGGTGAGGCGTCCTTGGTAGGTGAAGGCGGTGTCGGAGGACTTTGGGTCGGGCTGGGCGAGCGCGACGGGTGGGAGGGCGAGGAGCGGGCAGAGGGCGGCGAGCGCGGCGGCGCGGCGTGTCATGGGGATACCTCCGGCGGTCGGGCGCTCCGCGAGAGCGCCCGGCGAGGAGTTCAGCGTACTCGGCACGCCGTCGATTCCAAAGCCCGGGAAGCGCCGGAGCCTAGGGATTGATGACGACGAACGAGAGCGGCCAGTCGCTGGGGAAGAGCTCGTCGGTGCGCCCGGTGATGAGGCGGAGGATGTTGCCACTGGTGATCAGGAACGAGGTCCAGCGTCCTGACTGGGTGTAGCCGGAGGTGACGATGACGGTGGCGCTCGGGGAGATGCCGGGGATGGTGATGTCGTAGTAGCCGTCGCCGGAGTGGTCGATGGCGGCGACGTTGGACGAGGCGCTCATGAGTGTGCCGTTGATGTTGACGCGTCCGTAGGCGAAGATCGGGGGGATGAAGTGGGAGCCGAATCGGACATCACCGCCGTCGCGGTTGAGATAGAGGGTGGAGGTGGCGTGGTTGTTGCGGGCCATGAGTTCGTTGTCGTCGAGGGCGAGGTTGAGCCCGTCCTCGTCGCCGAGGACGAGGATGCCGCCCGTGGAGGGCTGAGCGTCACCGCCATCGGAGAGGGAGACGAAGCGTGAGAGGTCGATGGAGCGTGAGAGCTCGAGGCGGTCGTAGGCGCGGACCAAGGTCTCGTAGATCTGGAGGCGAGACTGCCCGCCGTCGGAGGTGATGAAGTTGAACTGAGCGGCGTCGGGCCCCGACTTGTTGGCCATGATGGAGGCGCGGAAGGCGCCGGTGTCGTCGTGGAAGTCGATAGCGCCGAGGGCCTGAAAGATGGAGGGGCCGGGCGCGCCGGTGAACGAGAGTGTGGGTCGCGCGGTGACGTGATTCTCGGTCGCGGTGATGTTGAGCACCGGGCGCAGGCCCTCGATGTCGAGCTCGTGCTGCGGGGCGGTCGTGCCGATCCCGATGCGCCCGGCGTCGTCGACGTAGATCCCGCGGGTCTGGATGGAGTAGGGCGAGCGGGAGAGGACCTGGCGCGGGGCGAGCGTGTCGAATGGGGCGGTGTCGGTGGGGTCGTGGGGCGTGCGGACGTGAATCTCGAGCCAGCGCGGGGCGTCGGCGAAGGGCGTGACGCCGAAGTCGATCTGGCAGGTGAACAGGCCGCCCTGGACGGCGACGTCATCGACGCGGACGGTCGTGCTGATCTGGGCGCCGGCGGACTGGGCGTCCCAGAGGGCGAAGGCGAGGTCGGCCGAGCCGGCGTAGGGCTGGCCCGCGTTCTTGAGCGCGCCCTGGTAGGTGAACTCGGTCTGGGCCGCGGCGGGGGGCACGAGGGCGGTGAGCATGAACAGTGCGGCGGTGAGCGCGTGCGACAGCGGCCTCATCGGGACTCTCCTTGGGGCCAGGCCGAGGCGTCACCGGACGCCTCGCGCAGCGCCTCCTAGGAGGAAAGCGAGAACCGCGCGTCAGATCCCTACGTGGATTGGGCCGCGAGGGCCCGCTGGCCGAGAGGTCAGGCCTCTAGAGCTGCCAGAGGCTCGACCCCCACGTCAGGCCGGCGCCGAAGGCGAGGAACATCACCTTCTGGCCTTCCTCGATCCGTCCGCCCTTCTTGAGTTCGTCGAGGACGAGGGGGACGGAGGCGGCGACGGTGTTGCCGTACCGGTCGATGTTGACCAGGAGCTTGTCCTCGGGCAGGCCGAAGCGTTCGCGGGCGGCGGACAGAATCCGGGCGTTGGACTGGTGGCAGACGAAGTGGTCCACGTCCTCGGCCTTGAGCCCGGCCTTGTCGAGCGTCTCCTCGATGAGGTCGGGGAACGTGGAGACGGCGAACTTGAAGACGGCCGGCCCGTTCATCTGGACGACGCCCAGCTTGCGCTGGTCGTAGTCCTTCTGGTCGAAGAAGTCGGGCTTGGCGCAGGGGATGTAGAGGTGCTTGGCCCGCCCGCCGTCGGAGTGCATGGCCTGGGCGATGAGGCCCTGGTTGGGGTTGTTCGTCGCCTGGAGGATGACGCCTCCGGCGGCGTCGCCGAAGAGGATGGCGGTTGAGCGCCCGTAGGTCGAATAGTCCGCGAACTTGGTGAGGCAGTCTGTGCCGATGACGGCGACGTTCTTGTAGCGGCCGGTCTTGACGAGGTCGTGGGCGACGTTGAGGCTGAAGACGAAGCCGCAGCATCCGGCGCAGATGTCGAAGGCGCCGATGGGCCCGGCGCCGAGCTTGTCGGCGACCAGCGACGAGACCGAGGGCGTGGGCATCTCGGGGGTCATGGTCGCGACGACGAGCAGGTCGATGTCGTCGATCGACGTGCCGGCGTCGGCCATGGCGGCCTTCATGGCCTCGGCGCCGTAGTGGCTGGCGGTGAGCCCCTTCTCCGGCTCGTGGATGCGTCGTTCGCGGATGCCGGTCCGCTGGACGATCCACTCATCCGAGGTGTCCATGAGCTTCTCGAGGTCGGCGTTGGTCAGCACCTTATCGGGGACGGCGGAGCCGACGCCCGCGAGGCGCACGCCGATGCCAGGGGGGATGGAGTTGGTCGGGAGTGAACTCATGCGTGCTCCCGCTGGCGGTGCTCGAGGTCGGCGACCTGAGCGAGGCGCGCCTCGATGGCCTTGTTGACGCCCGCGTTGACGTAATCGCGGGTGTTTCGGATGGCGGCGCGGATGGTCTTGGCCTGGGACGACCCGTGGGCGATCATCATGACGCCGTTGACCCCGAGCAGGGGCGCCCCGCCGTGCTCGTGGTAGTCGTTCTTGGCGTAGATCTGCTTGACGATCGGCTCGAACTTGAGAGCCAGGTTCGGGTCGTGCTCGAAGATCTCGGTCGCGATCGCCTCGAAGAGGCTCTTGGCCAGCCCCTCGGCCATCTTCAGAACCGTGTTGCCGACGAAGCCGTCGGTGATGATCACGTCCGCGGCGCCCGCGAAGAAGTCTCGCCCCTCGACGTACCCGATGTAGTTCATATCGGGCGTCGCCCGGATCAACTCGGCGGTCTGCTTGACCAGGTCGGAGCCCTTGGACTCCTCGGCGCCGATGTTCATCAGGGCGACTCGGGGCTTGGCGATGCCCAGGGAATGGCGGGCCATGACCTCGGCCATGACGGCGTACTGCCAGAGGTGGGTGGCGCGGGGCTCGGGGTTGGCGCCGGCGTCGCAGAGGATGATGGGGCCGTGGAAGGCGGGGATGGTGACGCCGATGCCGGGGCGGTGCACGCCCGGCAGGCGCTTCATGTGCATGATGGCGGCGGAGACGCACGCGCCGGTGTTGCCGGCGGACAAGACGGCGTCGCAGGGCTCGCCCTCCTTGCCCGCGCCAAGCCGGGTCATGCGCACGATGGAGGAGTTGGTCTTGGATCGGACGGAGGCGGCGGCCGAGTCGTCCATCGCGATGACGTCGGGCGCGTGCTCGATCTCGAGGCGAGGGTCGCCCTTGGCGAACTCCTTGAGGTACTCCTCGATGAGATCGCGCGGCCCGACGAGAACGAGCCGGTCAGACTCGTCGAGGAGGTCGAGAGCGTCGATGCAGCCTCGCAGCACCGCGTCGGGGGCGTGGTCGCCGCCCATGACATCGATGGCAAGGCGCATCGGGCGCGGTTCCTCTCTTGCTTCGAGGATCAGTCGTTGGAGACGCCGATGCCGAGCTTCGGCACCGAGATCCGCAGCCCCGGACGCACGTACCCCGACTCCTTGCAGACACGATGGTGCTGCTTGGGCATGCCCGAGAGCGGGCAGATCGTGGGCTTGAACGGCTTGAGGGCGTCGTGGGAGCGGCGTCGGCGGCTTCGGCCGTGGCTCTGGCGATGGGTCGGGAGCATGGTCGTATCTCCGAGTCGCCGCCTGGGTTGGCGGAAAGAGGCAAGGGCCCGGACCGGGCCAGTTCTGGGACAGCTACGGTAGGTTCGCCCCCCGCGAATCGTCAATCGGAGGAGGGAATCGGGGCCGGGGTCCCCGCCCCCCAGTCATTGGTCGGCTCCCGCGGGGGATTCCAGGCCTCGGGCCAGGCCGAGCGGTGGTAGAGGGCCAGGGCGTAGGGGGCGGATCTGGCAGAGCCGGATCCCGCCCGGGTCTGCTGGATCCGGTCCGACCGGAGCGCCGGCTCGGGGCCCTGTCCGTCCGAGTCCGGGGCGATGGGGAGGACGACCCATACGGCTTCGGCGAGCTCCTCGGGGGTCGGGGGCGCGGGGCGGACACGGCGCATCATCGTCGGGATGGGGTCGTCGCCGGTGCGCACGAACGCGACCGGGTCGTCTCCGACGAGTCGTCTCGCCTCGCGTGCGAAGGCCCAGGCGCGGTCACCCGCCCCGGTCCTGGCCGCCCGGCTCAGGAAGACCTCCCGCCCCGTGATGAGCAGGGCGACGACGACACCCGCGGCCGCGAGCGTGCGCGGAGTGATCGGCGAGCGTCTGTGCAGGAGGACGAACGCCGCGAGGACCGCGGCGCCTGGATACGCGGGCAGGAGATACGACGCGCCCCGGTAGCGGATGAGAGCCGTGACCAGCATCACGAGCAGCACCCAGAGGATCGCGGGCGCGAGGGGGTGGCGGCGCCATCGCGTCGGGGGGATGACGATCAGCGCGAGCAGGGCCGGGATCGACCAGGGCACGAGCCGCTCAACGAACCAGCCCGGGATCTCGGGGGATTTTTTCACCAGCTCGAGGGGGCCCGAGCCGGTGGCGCCCCCTTCGAGGCGTGAAAGGAACTCGAAGCCGATGAGCGAGCCCCCGACATGCTCGGGGTTCGCGAGCCACGCCGGGACGAGCCAGAGGCAGAACATCGCGATCGCGATCGCGGGACCCCAGAGCCAGGCATGCCAGGGGAGCGCGCGCATGTCACGGATCACGAGCGGGGCGAGCAGGGCGTACGCGGGCAGGATGAGGGCCATCGGGCCCTTGGCGAGCAGGGCCGCCCCAGTGAGGACCCACATGAGCAGTGCCCAGTGTGCGCGCGAGGGGCCGCCCTCGCCGGCGCGGACGGCGGCGTACCAGCCCCAGGCGACGCAGGCGGTGAAGAGCATGTCGGGGCGGCAGAAGTAGGCGTGCTTGACCGCGCTGGGAGAGGCGATCCAGACAAGCGAGGCGGCGAAGCCGAGCGCGATCGGCGAAGCTCCGGCGAGCGTGCGCGCGCTCACGCTCAGCTCATCCGACGCCGCGCGGAGGAGGCGGGCGCCGAGTGCGCCCGTGGCGATGAACGTCGCCAGCGCCCCGAGGATCGAGGGGAGCTTGAAGGCCCACTCGGTCCAGACGCCGGCGGCGACGAGGGGGGCCGCGATCCAGTTCATGAGGGGGGGCTTGTGCGTCGTCTCGCCCATCGAGTCGCTGGGCAGCGCCCAGTGCCCGTTGACCACGATGTCGGCGGTCAGCGCCATCGTCTTGGACTGGTCGAGGTTCTGGGCCAGGTCGCTTGGACCGAGGACGCGGGCGGCGAGAACGAGCCCGAGCGTGAGCAGGGCGGCGGCGGCGAGCCACGCTCCGCCGACCCAACGCGGGCGCTCGCGAGGAGGCTTTTTTGGGGGGGTCTCGGCACGCTCGGGCACGCGGCGAGGCTACGGGGATGAGAATGGAACATCAAATGGGGCGGCGGTCGCCCTGCTCGTACGAAGTTCCGGTGGTCGGCGGGAGGCGGACCGACACCCGCGGCTCTGCTAATGACTCTGCGCGGCCGCCCGTTGTGGAAAGATCGCGATGCAAGCGATGATGAAGGCGAGCAGGACCCCCGAAGCGACATATCGACTCAGGGCCAGCCCACCCTCCGCGAGGGGCTTGTCGAGCAGGTCGCCGACGGCGGCGCCCAGTGGGCGTGTGAGCACGAAGGCGACCCAGAACAAGATTGCGACCGATATCTTCGTGCGGTAGTAGGCGAAGACCACACAGGCAAGTGCGACGAGAAAGATCGCGGCGGCGCCCTCGTATCCGAGTCCGGCGGTGTCAGCGGTCCAGTCTCCCAGCGCTGTGCCAAGGGTCTGCGAGAAGGTGATCGTCATCCAGTAAAACCACTCGGACTTGGGGGAACGGATGCTGCGGAAGGAGATCGTGCCCAGGGTGAGATACCACGAACCGAGGGAGGCGAGCAGAAGGGCCAGGAGGAGGAGCGACCCGCCGGCGTAGCCGATGCCAATCTCGCGTGTGGCGTAGTCGGCGAGCGTGGTGCCGACCGTGGTGGACGCGATGATGGTTGCCCAATAAAGGAACGGGTGGAATCGCTTCGAGAAAATCTGCGCGGACACGAGCGCGACGAAGAGCGTGCCGAAGATGGCCGTGCCGATCAGGTAGCCGAGCCCCATGGACATCGAGACGGAGTCTCCGCCGGTCTCACCGAGAGTGGTCGCGGCGATCTTGATGACCCAGAACAGGAGGGTGACCTCGGGCGCCTTGCTGAGTCCCGTCGTCTCGGGTTCCTGTCCCACGTGTGGTTCCCTTGTGGGCGCGGGCCACGCCCATGCACGCCCGTCGAGGGCGAATGGCGCGGCGTCGAGCATACGTGGAGTCTGGCTGGTACGTTCGCCCGGACACCCGAGGAATAGGGCGCCGAGGACGGGGAGAGTCGGGCGCCCGGGTGGATGGTCGCTTGAGGGCATTCCACCGGACGGCCTGGGTTGCAGTGGACGATGGGATGGGCTGGCCGCTAGAATGGATCGCGGGCGCCACGGCGCCGAACGCCTCCCTAGCTCAATCGGTAGAGCAGCTGACTCTTAATCAGCGGGTTTCAGGTTCGAGTCCTGAGGGGGGTATTCGCATGCTCGTGAGGCGTGACGCCCTCACGGGACGCCTGACGCGGCACGGGGACGCGTCGAGCGACCCACGTGGATGCCCACGGGAATGTGTGTCACGAGTCGAGATCGTCTGCCGGACGGGCGGCGTCGCTCGACGCGGGGCGTCGGTGCGTCCGCGGCGTGAGTAGTGTGTGTGGGCGTCCGCCCGCGCCGAGTTCGCCACTGGGGCGGGGCGATCGCGCGAGGTCGTGCCCAACTTCTTTGTGGCGTTTGAACCTTTGTGGGGGCGATACGCTCCCGCGGGAGTTAGAGTATCGAGACGGTCGAGAACGCGGCGTCGTCGGCGGGCGTACGAACGTCGCCATGCGACGCAAAGGGGTGGACATGACCGGTTCGGCGCATCACGACTTTTTGTAGGCATGATGCTGAACTGGTCGAGGGGACTCTGCGAACAGAGTGAGTTCCTTCGAGGTGCGATGGGAGCCTGAATTGCGGGCGCGTACCGATCGGGTGCGGCGTCCGAAGGCGAGGGGGAAAATCAGTTGTCATCGAAAGATACGAACACGGAGTATCTGCGCGGCACGCTTGAGCTCGCGGTGCTCGCGCTGCTCGCCGAGAAACCGGATCATGGCTACGGCGTGATGAAGCGGATGCGGGACCGGAGCGAGGGCGCCCTCGAGGTCGCTGAGGGCACGCTGTACCCGGTCTTGCACAAGCTCGCGAAGCAAGGGATCTTGAGCTACAGCTCGCAGCGGACGGAGGCGAACCGCGTCGCGAAAGTGTACGAGCTGACGACACGGGGCGAGGGATGGCTCGCGGCGCGTCGGGACGGCTGGGACCGGCACGTTCAGTTCATCGCGTCGATTCTGAATGGGCGACACCGCGCGTCGCGGGGAGAGGCCGCGTGCGAATGAGGCTTGCGGTTCCGGGGCGGGCTTGCGCCCGCGTCTGACGGAACGACCGCGAGAAGGGGGCGAGCGGGCGCGATCGAGTGACGCCCGACACCCTCGCAGTCTCGCGACGGATGCTCCTAGCCCCTCACGGGGCGCGACCCGCCGGGACGCCACCTTGGCGGGTCGCTTCATTTCATGACCGGCTCGTTTCGTCCTCGACACCGACCGAGGGATGTCGTGAAGACACACGAGTCGAGCCTCGGCGTGTGTGACCACGTCGCCGGGGGGGGGTGTTCGTGCAGAGAGCGAGGAACGTCAGGCGAGGCCACACGCGGCCAGAGGAGGCCATCGGGCTCGATCAGGCACAGAGCTGTGGCATGATTCCGACGTTTGGCACACCCCTTGTATGTCGAGGTGGTCGGTGTGGTCGCATCCACGTTGGTGGGGCGTCCGCGTGAGGCAAGAGGAGTGTTCTGTGCGTGCGAAGCCCCTCAAGTTCGGCCGTCCCGCGTGCACCCGGGGTGATGGGCCCCGGCAGGGCGGCACACGAATGGGGCGTCGCCTCGGCCCGGGCGAGGAGCCCGGGCCGGGTCGGACGCACGCGCCAGGCGGCGATTTCGTGTTCCTGACCACACTCGTGTCGCGACGTCCGTGGGTCGGGCGAGACGTGCAGCCCGCCCCCACGGGCGCCACGACGATTCCCCCGCAGCTCGGCGTGAAAATGCCCTAGCGCCCGACGAGATCACGACTTCTATGGGTCCCCCCCTCGCGAGGGCCGGTTCGGACGGAGCCGGCCTTCGCCCTTTTTGGGGGGTGTCTGGGCGCAAGGCCAGTTTTTTGGCCAGCAGCGGCATTGGGCGTGAATTCGGCGCTCATTGTGGCCGGCGGCGATCCGGGCGGTCCGTGCGGACGGATATTATTGGAATCGATCACGAGGCCGCATTCGCGGCGGGGACATGAAACCACTGCCAAGGGCACAACTCCGGGGGGCGCGGCGCGGCTTCACCCTTGTCGAGATCCTCGTCTCGGTCGGGATCATCGCGCTGCTCATCTCCATCCTCCTGCCGGCGCTGGGCTCGACCATGGGTTCGGCTCGCGCCTTCAAGTGTCAGATGTCCCTGCGCGCCACCGCGTTCGACTTCACCGTCTTCGCCGACGGCTCGCTGCACGGCGACCGGGGCGACGACGAGCAACTCCGCGGCGACGCCTTCACCCTCGAGACCTTCCAGGAGAGCCAGTACGGCGTGGACGAGTTCTGGCGCTACGGCGACGACGAGCTGATCGAGGTGCCCGACGCGATGGGCAACGACCCGATGCGCTGCCCGGAGGTGAAGGGCGTGCTCCAGCTTCGCCCGTACACCCCCTGCTCGAACGGCGCCGTCCTCCCCCCGGACAACGTCTCCTTTGCCTTCAACATGCGACTCCACAAGGCCGAGGTCATCCACCCGGTGCTCGGCGTCCCGAGCCTGGTGCCAGTGCACCTGACCGAGCGGATCGCGGAGCACCCCAACGTCCCGCTCGCGATCGATGGCGACGGGGCCGGGGCGCGGGCCGCGGGCGCGAGCGCCCTCTACGCGACTCCCTCGCTCGACTCGCAGGGCCCGCTGGCGGGGAACCGGTACTGGCACCCGGCGGCCCGGCACAACGGGAAGGTGAACGTCGCGTTCGTGGGCGGGTACGTGCTCTCCGCCACCGACCCCCTCGCCGACTCCGAGTGGCGGTGGGACTACCAGCCCGTGCGGTAACCTGACGCCCGGATGAAGCTGCAGGTCAAGTTCCTCGGGCTCATGGCCATCCTCGGCCTCGCCGTCGCGATTAACGTGGCGACCGCGTGGTGGGCCATCCGCACGCTCGAGCGCGAGCTCGCCTGGCCCCTCGACTCGATGCAGCGGGTGCTCGATGGGTTGCACGACGCGCAGATGGGCGTGGAGCGGCAATCGGCCGCGATCGGCATGCTCCGCGGCGCGGGGGGGCGGGTCGTCATGCCCGCCGAGCCCGACCCCGAGAATCGGGCGGCATTCCTCGATGCCTCCGACGATGTCCGCCAGCGCTTCGAGCGGCTCGAGGCCATGCCCACGTTCCGCCTGCGCTCCGGCGTCAGCACGACGCGGAACCTGAAGGACAGGACGGCGGCCGTCCGCGCCCTCGGCGAGCGCTGGTTCGACGGCGACACCTCCGTCGGCAACGAGCTGGGCGCCCAGATCGCTCAGTCTCTCGAGCTGATCGAACGCGTGCAGGGGCGGATCATCACCGACGCGGCGCTGGCGGTGGACTTCGGCGAGAGCCTGCGCCGACGGGCCCTCACCGTCCTGATCATCTCGGTCCTGATGACGCTGGTCTGCGTCGCGCTCGGCGTGCTCTTCGTGCGGCGCTGGGTGCTGCGTCCGGTCGGCGAGTTGCGCGGCGCGGCGTTGCGCTACGCCTCGGGGGATCTGTCACACAGAGTCCGCGTGAGCGGGAAGGACGAGCTCTCGACGCTCGGCGCCGAGTTCAACGAGATGGCCGAGACCATCGCCAAGATGCAGCGCGAGAGCGTCGAGCGGGAGCGACTGGCGGCGGTGGGGGAGATGTCCGGGCGGATCGTCCACAACCTGCGCTCGCCCCTGGCTGGGATCCGCTCGCTGGCGGAGATGACGCGCGACGAACTCCCCCAGGAGTCCGACCTGCGCGAGGCGCAGACACGGATCGTCAACACGCTGGACCGGTTCGAGGGGTGGCTCCAGCAGCTCCTGCGGGCGTCGGCGCCCTTGGACCTCGAGGTCACCCGGTGCGAGGCGAGAGCCTGGCTCACGGAGGTCGTCGAGGCCCAACGGGCGGCGGCCGAGGGGAGGGGGGTCGCCCTCGCGTGCGGGGTGGAGGGGGCGCCGCTGCAGGCGGTGTTCGATCGGCGTCACCTCGAGCACGCGCTGGTCGCCCTGCTGTCGAATGCGATCGAGGCGACGCCCCGGGGCGGGACGGTGCGTGTGGAGGGGTTCTCGGACGCCGGGAGTGGGTGTTGGGCGATCCGGGTGTCGGATGAAGGCCCGGGAGTTGCAGAGGGCGAGGCCGAGCGGATCTTCCGCCCGTACTACACGACGAAGTCGGGTGGGACTGGCATCGGTCTTGCCCTAGCTCAACGGGTCGCCAGGCAACACGGGGGTGAGATCCGGGTGGAGAACCGCCCTGAGAGCGCCCAGGGGCCTGGCGGGGCCACGTTTGTGCTGGATTTGCCGCTCGACGCCGGGTGGGTAGTGGCTCATACTGGCCAAGGATCCGACGTCAATGGCCAAGATTCTGGTCATCGAGGATGAGGAGAACATCCGGTTCTCCGTCCGAAGGGCGCTGGCCAAGCGTGGCCATATGGTCGAGGAGGCCGGGTCGCTCGGCGGCGGACTGGAAGCCGCCGAGCGCCTGGCCTTCGACCTGGTCCTGACCGACCTGCACCTGCCCGACGGGGACGGGACGTCGGTCGTCGAACGCCTGCGGGGCGACGGGTTCGACGGCGCGATCGTGGTGATGACGGCGTACGGGACGATCGAGAGCGCCGTGCAGGCGATGAAGCTGGGGGCGGACGACTACCTGCAGAAGCCGGTGAGTCTGGATGAGCTCGTGATCCTGGCCGACCGTTTGCTAGAGCAACGTCAGATCAAGCGCCGCCTGCGTCTGTACGAACGTCAGGCGAGCGCACGCAAGGCGCTCGAGCGTCCGCTCGGAGAGAGCGAGGCTTGGACCAGGACGCTCGAGTTGGCGGAGCGCGTCGCGCGTCTGCCGACGCCCACGCTGGAGGAGAGCGGGGGCGCCGACGGGGGCACGGTCGGCGGCGGCAAGTCGCTGCCGACCGTGCTTCTCGTTGGCGAGACGGGCTCGGGCAAGGGCGTGCTGGCGCGTCACATCCACCGCGTCGCCAGCGGAGACCCGGACAAAACGCCGTTTGTGCACGTGAACTGCTCGTCGCTGCCGGCGACGCTGGTCGAGTCCGAGCTGTTCGGGCACGAGAAGGGGGCGTTCACGGATGCGCGCACGGCGCGCGAGGGTCTGGTGGAGATGGCCGAGGGTGGGACGCTGTTCCTCGACGAGATCGGGGACATGCCCCTGGAGATGCAGGCGAAGATCCTGCTGTTCCTGGAGCACGGGCGGTTCCGGCGTGTCGGTGGGTCGCGCGAGCGGTCGGTGCGCTGCCGGGTGATTGCGGCGACGAACCACGATCTCGAGAAGGAGGCGGGCGAGGGCGTGTTCCGCTCGGACCTTCTCTACCGCCTCAACGCGTTCACGGTCGAGGTCCCGCCCCTGCGCGAGCGGGACGACGACGCGGTGGAGATCGCGCGGGAGATGCTCGCTCGGTTCCGCGCCGAGTACGGGCTGCCCGCGTGCAACCTCTCGAGCGAGGCGGAGCGGGCGATCGCGTCGCACGCGTGGCCCGGGAACGTGCGCGAGGTGATCAACGCGATGCAGCGGGCGGCGATGCTCTGCGAGTCAGAGTCCGTCGGGCCGGCGGACCTCGGGCTGAGGGGCTCGCCCGTGCTCGGGAAGGCGGCTCCGATCGCGAGCCCAAACGGGAAACTCCGGTTCGACTTCCAGCACGGCGTGCACAAGGCGGAGGAGGTCGAACGCGAGCTGATGGTCCAGGCGCTCGAGACGACGCGTGGGAACGTGTCGAAAGCGGCTCGCCTGATCGGGATGCAGCGGAGCAGCTTCCGTTACCGGGTCGAGCGGTACGGGCTCGAGGAGCGGATCCGGGAGATGGCCGAGCAATGAGCCTGATCCGTGCGTTGATTCCGGTGACCGCCGCGTCGGCGGTGCTCGCGCTCGCGCCAGGAGCGAGCGCCGGCGTGCGTGTCTGGTCGGACCCCAAGGGCGACGCGATGGCGCGTCGGACGGATCCGGGAGCCGACGCGGAGATCGGGGAGAACGCGGTCCTGCCCGATCTTCTCTCCACGACGCTCTCGGGCTGGAACCCGGCCTCGATGCAGAACCCGTTCGATGGGACGGTCAACTCTGCGATCTTCCCCGACGTGCTGCGGATCGAGCTGCGTTTCGACGGGTTGGTGAACCCGCCGGGTCCCTTGGACCCGGACGGCCCGGGCGGCTTGGCGTACGACCCGTTCAAGTACGGGCCGAGCCCGCTGTACGGGTTCCTCGAACTGGACGTCGATGACAATCCTGACACGGGTGGGGAGTTCCACGGAGTCGCGTCGTCGCGGTACCTGGCAAACGTGGCGAGGTTCGGTCGGACGCCGATCGAGGGCCCGGCGGGTCGTGCGATCATCCGCCAAGGGCAGAAGGACTCGGATTTCACGACGCCGCCGCAGTTCGAGCGGTCGGGCGCGGAGTTCGCGGTCGCGCTCTGCGGGTGCTGGGACATTCAGATCATCAGCCAGTCGGGGAATGGCGATGGGAAGTTCGACCCGGGCGAGCGTTGGGTCGTCAATGGACGTTTCTTCGAGCGCGCTCAGGCGTTCGAGTGCTTGAGCTTCATGTTCGGGGATCCGAACAACGGCGGACCGTCCATGCCGGGGCTGTACGATCCGCCGATCAACGTCCGCTTCACGCACGACGCGGAGGCTGACGAGACGGTCGTCGAGCTGATCTTCCCGCTGACGATGCAGGGCGCCGCGCAGTTGTACGGTGGGAGCGTGCAGCAGCCCAACTTCACGTTCGGCGGCTCGAACCACTTCAGCTTCATCGAGGCGCTGATCGACCTGGTGGCGGGGGCGCTTGGCGCTTCGAGCAACTGCGCGGTGCTGGCGGGCGCGTGGAACGGCGGCCAGAGCCCGATCGACTTCATCGACCCCGCGAACTGGCGGGCGACGGCGCTCTTCGGCACCGCGTACGAGGACGAGCAGCCTGTGGCCAGGTTCGTCTGGACGGACACGGGTTTCTGCGAGCACGCCGGCGACTTCAACTCGGACGGCAGGTCGGACGCGACCGACGTGGCGCTGCTCGATCAGGAGATCCAGACGCTCGACGGCACGGAGCTGGACGCCGACGGGGTCGTCAACGGCGTGGTCAGCGTCCCCTCGTTCGGGTCGACGTTCTCGATGTTCGACCTGAACTACAACGGGGGTGTGGACGAGATGGACGCGATGCTGCTGACGCCCTGCATCGCGGACTACGCGAAGCCTTACGGCGTGCTGGACTTCTCCGACGTCCTGGAGTTCCTGGAGGCGTTCGACGCGATGGATCCCCGCGCGGATCTTGCGCCGCCGATGGGCGGGTTCGATTACTCCGACGTCTTCGCGTTCCTGATCGCGTTTGGGGCGGGTTGCCCGCAGTAGCGTCGCGTCAGGGGCGAGTCTTGGCGGCGTCTTCGCACTGGAGTTCCGCGGGGGCTCGTTCGCGGCGGGGCGGATCGTCGCCCCGCTGGATCAGGTCCTTCAGCGCATCGGCGGATCGGATGTGCAGGTCGCGTTGCGGGAAGGCGATCTCGATCCCCTCGGCCCGGAACGTCTTGAAGATCTGCTGGTGGAGGTCGTGGCGGACGGGGAGCATGTACTCGATGCTGGGGATGTAGACGCGGAGCTCGAAGTCGAGGGTGCTGTCGCCGAAGCCACGGAACCAGGCCTGGGGCGCGGGCTCCTTGAGCACGCTCTTGTGCGCCCGGGCGAGCTTGAGGAGGGTCTTCTCGACCTTGTCGGTGTCGGAGGAGTAGGAGACGCCGACGGGGATGGTGAGGCGGAGGGTGGGGTCGGTGAGTGTCCAGTTGATGACCTCGCCGGTGATGAAGGTCTTGTTGGGGATCACCAGCTCCTTGAGGTCCCAGTCGGTGATGGTGGTTGCGCGCATGCGGATGCGGGAGACGCTGCCTGAGACGCTGTTGACCGTGACGGTGTCGCCCACGCGGAACGGGCGCTCGGCGAGGATGATGAGGCCTGAGACGAAGTTGGCGAAGATCTCCTGGAGGCCGAAGGCGAGGCCAAACGTCAGGGCCGCGGCGAGCCATTGCACCTTGGACCAGGGGATCTCGATCGCACCGAAGGCGGCGGCGACGCCGATGATCGCGATCGAGTAGCGCAGGACGGTGCTCAGCGCGTACCGGCTCCCAGCGTCCAGCGGGAGTCGCTGCAGCAGCACGATCTCGACGAGGCCCGGCAGGTTGCGGAAGACGATCCACGTCGCGATGAGCAGGAGCAGGGCGGCGCCGATGTCGGCCAGCGTGACGGAGACCGCCTTCGCGTCGTTCGGATCGGTGGCGCCCTGTCCATCGGTCTGCCTGGCGGTCTGCTGGAGCAACGGGTTCGCGGCGGCCCCGACGGTGGGCGACGCGTCGGGTCTGGAGGCGTCGGGTGGCGGGGTCGTCGCGCGGGGTGTGTCGGTCGCGGTGTCGGTGGCGCCAGCGCTCCCGAGATACGTCGGCGTCGGATACACCTGGACGCGGTCCAGGATGCGGAGCGCGGGCGCGACGTCCGACCAGATGAACAGGAAACCGAGGATGGCGGCGATCGCGACGCCGGCACGGAAGAGCTGGCGCGTCTGCGAGCTGATCGCGGGCAGGTCGAGGCGGTCCTCCTCGATCGGGACGCCCTCCGTCGCGGCGCCCGCGCTGCCCTCGCTCGTCGCGGCCTGTTCGCGTCGGCGTCGGGCGTTCTCGACGGCGACGCGTCGGCGTTCGATGAAGAGCCATCTGGCGAGCATCGCGTTGATGGCGACCAGGGCGAGGACGAGCGCGATCGTGCCCGCGAGGCGCGATTCGAGGCGGATCGCGGTGTAGAAGTAACCCGCCCAGGCGAGGGCGGCCAGCGCGATCGGCAGCAGCACCGCCGACGGATACCAGATGAACCGGAGACGGTCGATCCACCCGCCCTTGTTGCGCTCGAGGAAGGGGGTGAGCGTCTGCCCGCTCGGGCGGAGGAGTCCGGCGAACAGCACGCTCGACGCGAGCATGCCGATGCTGAAGGCGGCGCGACCGAAGACGGTGTAGGCGTCCTCGGAGCCGGCGTGGGCGAGGCCGACGACGATCGTCGTCGTGACCAGCGCGATGGGTGTGAACCATCGCAGGCGGGTTCGGATCGCTCGGGCGAGCGCGGGGCGCCAGCGGAAGTGCGTCACGCCCAGGCCGTTCGGGCGGAGCGTGTGGCGGAGCAGCGCGAGGGGCGCCCAGACGAGGGCGGCGGTCTCCAGCCCGGCGCCCAGGGCGCGGACGGGCGCGCTCTCCACGCCCGGTGATCGCAGCAGCCAGGCGATCCACCAGAGCAGCGCCGGCCCACCCGACGCGATGACGACAGTCAGAAGAAGAGCGCGGAGCGTCAGGGTGTACGAGTCGGTCCGGTAGCTGCCGACGCCCTTGGCGACGACGCGGAGACGACGTCGTGCCGCGTAGCCGACGCCGATGAGCAGGAGTACGGCGATGAGGGATGGGGCGACGGTCGCCCAGCGTCTTTGCAACTCGCCCAGCGCCTGCTCGAGCCCCGAGCGCCACGCGCCAGGCGCCGTGACCCACTCGACGGCGGACCTCAAGTCCCGGCGAGTCGGGAGTGGATCCCCCGCGACGCTGCGGACCCAGAGGATGTGCTCCTCGATCAGCGAACGGTACTGCACGCTCTCATCGAGGAGTGCGTCGAGGTTTTCCTGGAGCTGGCGGAGGCGCTCGTCGTACGTCTCGCGGCTGGCGATGAGCGCGTCGAGCAGGTCGCGCCGGGCGGTGGCCAGATCCTTGGCGACGGCTTCCAGGTCGGCGTGGTTCTCGACCTCGCCGTCCTGCTCGATCTCCGCCATGAGCTCGCGGGCGATACGGTCGATGTCGCCCGCGCCGCGGCGGTCGTCGCTGCGCTCCTGGAGCTCGAGAGCGTTGGCGGCCAGTGCGCGGTCCGTGTCGGCGATTCGACGGCGCAGCTCGGTGGTGTCGGGCAGCTCGTCGAACTGCTGGCGGAGCATCAACCCGGTCGCGCGATTCAGGCCCGACTCCTGGATGCGGTCCTGCGTCTCCTTCCTCGATGCGCGGATCTTCGCCAGGCGGGCGCTGGTCTCGAGCGAGAGCTGCGAGGCGGCGTTGATCTTCGCGGGCAGGCCCTGCTCGCCGGCGCTCTGGGCGGCGAGGCGCTCGCTCGCTGCGGCGAAATCTCGCAGCACGGGGTGCTGGCGGGCGGCCTCGTGGCGGAGACGCTTTGCATCGCTCGCGGCCTGGGCGGCCTCCTGCTCACGCCTCGCGTTGACCACGCGTTGCCACTCGCCGACCAGCGCCTCGCCCTGCTGCACGCGGCGCAGCGCGCGGTCCTGACGCGCGGGCAAGAGCTCCCGCCTGGCGTCGTAGCTCGCGGTCTCGGCCTCGAGTGCGGCGAGCTCCGCGTCGACCGCCTGGCGTCGGGCCCGCAACGCCGTCCGGCGCGCCGCGGCAACCCTTGGCCCCTCACCCTCGGAAAGCGGGGCCGCGAGCGACTCGTCGATCTCCCCCTTCTCGCGTCGCAGCTCCTGCGTGCGGTCCTGGATCGCGCGCCGGCGCTGGTCGCGACGGGAGGCCTCACCCGCGAGGTCGGTCGACTCCTTGCGTGCGGTCTCGAGGTCGCGAACCGCCTGGGCGAGCTGTTGCTCGAGCTGCGCGAGCGTCGCGTCCGGGGTCGGCTCGACCTTCGGGGGCTCCGGCGCCTTCGCGAGCTCTTCGCGGATGGCGGCGAGTTTCGAGGGCGCATCTCTGGTCTCGGTCGCAAACGCCGCAGCGCTCTTCCGCTGGGTGGCGGCGAGCTCGAGCGATGCGAGCGCCTGCTGGTAATGGTTCCAGGCTTGCTCGGCTTCGTCGTGCTGCGCGTCGGGCAGGT
Organism: Phycisphaerales bacterium; assembly: GCA_041402005.1. Lineage (GTDB taxonomy): Bacteria > Planctomycetota > Phycisphaerae > Phycisphaerales > UBA1924 > JAJRXR01. The sequence continues at coordinate 362,714 of JAWKTB010000001.1, forward strand.
CGTGGTCATCGACCTCGGGCTTGAGCTTGGCGAGCTCGGCGTTTATCGCCGCGACGCTGACGGTCTCGCGCTCGCCGGTGAGCACGTTCGGGGCCGGCTGCGCCCGCGCGAGCGCCCCCAGCGCGAGCGAGACCAAGATCACGACGCGCCAAACCAGTCCGCTCATGGCGGGAGTTTAGTCGGCGGTCGGCGTCCGCCCGCTCCGGGGCGTGAGATCGCCCCGACTCACGCTCCGACGGGGCGTCCCGCGGCGGCCCACTCGGCGTATCCCCCCGGGAGGTTGACGACGTGGTACCCGTGGCGCTTGAGGTACGACGCCGCCCTGGCGGAGCGCCACCCACCCTGGCAATGGACGATCAGCGTCTGCTCTTTCGGCGCCTCGTCCAATCGCCCTGGCAGGCGCGTGTGGGCGATGTTGACGGCGCCCGGGAGGTGGCCCTGGGCGTACTCGCTAGCGCGACGGACATCGAGGACGCGCGCCTTGCCGTCGGTGAGCATGGCCGCCGCCTGGTCTGTGGTGACGTCCTCGATGGTCGCCAGGGCGTGGCCCGCGCCCGCGAAGGCGTCGAGGTCGCGGGGCTCCATCCAGCCCCGGATGTCGTCGAGCCCGATGCGGACGAGTTGACGCACCGCCTCGTCGAGGCGCGACGCCTCGACGATGAGCGTGATCGGCTCGTCCTCGCCAATGAGCGAGCCGGCGTCGGTCGGGAAAGGCTTGCCCAGTGGGAGCGAGAGCGAGCCCGGGACGTGACCGGCACGGAAGGCGGGCCAGGGGCGCGTGTCGATGACGGCGGCGCGGCGCGTGTTGAGCTCGGCGAGCTGCGTGTGCTTGATCCGCGAAGGGGTGGGGAGGGCGCCGAGGACCTTCGGACCCATCTTGTTGTCGCGCTTCATGCGAGCGAAGTACATGGGCGGCTCGGGCTGGCCCGAGAGGATGAAGTCGACGAACGCCTGCTCTCCCGTCGCGGCGCGGAGGGCGGGGTTGAAGCGTCTTTCGTAGCCGATGGTGGAGGTGGGGATGGCGCCGAGCGATTTGCCGCAGGCGCTGCCGGCGCCGTGCCCGGGCCAGACCTGCACGAAGTCCGGCAGGTCGTTGAGAACCTGCAGGGACTGGTAGAGGCGTTTGGCGGAGGGCTCCATCGCGCCCGCGTGCCCGGCGGCGGTCTCGAGCAGGTCCGGGCGACCAAGATCACCGACGAACAGGAAGTCGCCCGAGACCAAGCCAATGGGCTCGTCGGCGCCCGAGCCCCGGTCGGTGACGAGGTAGCAGAGGTGCTCGGGGGTGTGTCCGGGGGTGTGGATGGCCTTGAACTCGATGGCGCCGAGGGTGAAGGTGTTGCCGTCCTTGAGCAGGACGTGGTCGTACGAGCCGCCGCCTGATTTCTTGTCGAGCCACTGGTACTTCCAGTCGGCGTCGCCCTCGTCGGAGAGGTAGACCTTGGCGCCGACGCGCTCGGCGAGCTCGCGCGAGCCGGAGAGGAAGTCGGCGTGGATGTGCGTCTCGGCGGCGGCGACGAGCTTCAGGCCCTGCGACTTGGCGATGTCGATGTACCGGTCGACGTCGCGCTCGGGGTCGAAGACGATGGCTTCGCCCGCCCGCTGACACCCGATGATGTACGCCGCCTGGGCGAGATTCTCGTCGTAGACCATGCGCATGAACATGGGAACGCCTCCAAACCCCCGCACAAGGGATCGTCGCGGGTGTAATTCTAGAACTGGGGCGCGAGCTCAGCCGGTCCGGGCGGTTGCGGCACGCGGCGTCAGGAGTGTGTGTCGGGGAGCGGCTTGCTCGAGCGGGTTCTCGACGCCGCGTGCGCACCGGGAGGGCGCTCGCTCACTCAGGCGCGACGCGTTCGGGCCCTGCTCCCAGGCGCGGGGCGCCCGGGTCGGGTGGTATTGGTGGAAGGCGGCGATGGTGTCGACGGCGATCACGGGGCGGACGCCGATCTGGTAGAGGCGTCGTCCGAGGTCGTCGTCCTCCTGGCCCCAGCCCTCGTAGGTCTCGTCGAAGCCGTTGACGCGCAGGTAGTCGGCGAGTGCGACCGAGAAGTTGGCGCTGAGGAGCTTGGGCTTGTGCGCCTTGGCCATGCCCCAGCGGCGCAGGCGGGCCTGGCGGCGCAGGCGCTTGGCGCGGTGGGCCAGGGCCTGGGTCTGATCGGCGGTGGGGCGGGCGGGCCACTCTCCCCGGCGCAGGGCGTCCTCGTCGAACGACTCGGTCTGGGCCTCGGTCAGCTCGTAGCGGTGGGCGAGGACGACGAGGCCGACGCCGCCCATGTCCAGGTGCTTGCGCACGAGGTCGGGCTCTGGGACGCAGTCGGCGTCGAGGAAGATCAGGAGGCTGTCGCGCGCGGGGTGGTGCTCGAGCACGGCGCGCACGGCATTGTTGCGGACCTGGGCGGATCGGGAGACCCCGGCGTGCGCGCGCTGGACGAGGGTGAGGTCGATGGCGAACTCGTCGCACGCGCTTTGGGCGACGTCGCGGATCGCGTCGTCGTCGACGTCGCACGAGAGCGTGATCGTGGTGGGCGGGGTTGTTTGGCTTGCGAGGGCGAGGAAGGTGCGCCGGAGGCGCTCGGGGGTGTGGGTGACGAGGATGACGTGGGCCTCGGGCATTGGGCGAGTGTAGATGCGGCGAGAGTCATTCACCACAGAGGCACAGTGAGCACAGAGGAGGAACGAATCAAGTCGCAGTGAGCAAAGTTTGCTCTCCACCCAAAGGTGTTCACTCTGTGTCCTCTGTGTCTCTGTGGTGATTCATTTGGGCCGGTTGGGAACCGGCCCCACCGGGGGGAGGGTCAGCCGGCGGTCTTGGCGGTCGCCGTGTGCTGGGCGATGCGGCGGGCGCGTTCGAGGAGGGCGGGCTCGTCCTTGTGGACGAGCAGGCGGTTGTAGGAGATCCAGCAGACGTGCTCGTAGGCGTTGGCGGCGAGGTGATTCAGGATCGCGGGGTCTCGCCCGAGGTTGTGGTCCTCGATGAGGATGACGCGGGGGCGGAATCGGGCGAGGTCGAAGCCGTCGAGAAGGTTCATCTCGCCGCCCTCGACGTCGATGACGACGAGGTCGACGCTGCCCGAGTGCTCCGCGAGCAGGTCGGTCATGGTGGTCAGGGGGACCTCGACGTGCTCGACGTTGGTCTTGGCTGGGGGGCGTTTGGAGAAGCCCCGCGAGTCCGGCTCGTCGAGGTAGCTGGAGGCGTCGTAGTCGTCACCGCCCGAGCCGAGGATGTGGGTGAAACGGGCCGTCCCGGTCGAGCCCTTGCGCGAGAGGGCGGCGTTGACGACGCGCGAGCCCGGGCGACGCGCCTGGGCCTTGGCGTGGAGCGAGGGGACGGGCTCAACGAGCAGGCCCGACCAGCCCTGGCTCTCGAGCGCGTAGGTGACGGCGTAGGTGTACCCGTCGTAGGCGCCGACCTCGATGAAGAAGCCGTCGCCCTGGCTGTCGAACAGCTCGTCGAGGAAGAGGTCCTCGCCGAACTGGGAGCGGAACTCGACGGGCATGCGGGGCTCGCGACCGGCGTCCGCAAGGCGACGGCGGGCGCGGTCGACGTACATGGGCTTGATGGTGTGCAGCAGCTCCATCTCGCGCCGCTCGGCGCGGGCGAGGCGGCGGCGGAGGCGCTTGTGGCGCTTGTCGGCGCCGAGGGCGACGACGACCAGCGCGATCGCGAGCAGCAGGATCAGGACGTACGCCATGGGGTCTCCCGCGTGGGTCGGGAGGATACCCGGGGGCTGGTCTGGAGGGGCGGACGAGGCACGGCTTGCCCTGGCGGGACGAGGCGTGGCGCCCGGCCCCTCACCCCGGCCCTCTCCCCCAAGGGGAGAGGGGGCTACGGCGCCACGGCGTCTTCAATCACTTCGCTCTCGCTCGGCTCGGGCTTGCGCTGCTGGGGCGGGGTGTCGTCGGGCGTGTCGAGGAGGGTGCGCCGGATGAAGTTGAGCTGGAGGTCGCGGTAGTGGTCTCCGAACCCGCCGTGGCGCGAGCCGGGGTAGATCATCAGGTCGAAGTCCTTGCCGGCGTCCTGGAGGGCGGCGATGAGGCGGATGGCGTTCTGCATGTGGACGTTGTCGTCCATCATGCCGTGGATGAGCATGAGGCGCCCGTGAAGGTCTTTGGCGGCGTTTGACACGTTGGTCCCGTCGTAGCCCGCGGGGTTGTTCTGGGGCGTGTCCATGAAGCGCTCGGTGTAGATGGAGTCGTAGTCGCGGAAGTCGGTGACGGAGGCTCCGGCGATGCCGGAGGCGAAGAGCTTGGAGTGGGTGAGGGCGTAGGCGGTCATGAAGCCGCCGTAGGACGTGCCGGACATCCCGATGCGGTCGGGGTCGATGAAGTCGTGGGTGTTGAGCCAGGCGACGAGCTCGGCGATGTCCTGCATCTCGCGCTGGCCGAGGTTCTTGTAGCAGGACCAGGCGCTGACGGCGCCCTGGCCCGAGGCGGGGTAGGGGTCGGCGCGGAAGACGACCATGCCAAGCTGCGAGAGCATCCGGTCGTAGGCGTGCCCGCTCCCCCAGCTGTCGAAGACGGTCGGGGCGTGCGGGCCGGCGTAGGTCATGAACCAGACGGGGTATTTCTTGGCGGGGTCGAAGTCGGGCGGGGTGAGCATGGCGCCGTGGAGGGTGACGCCTTTCTCGGAGTCGATGTGGACGAGCGTGTAGTCGCCCAGGAGGTAGGTGTCGAGGTCGCGGACCGGGTTGGTGTCGATCCAGCGGACCAGGGCGCCCTGGGTGTTGCGCAGGGCGACCTTCGTCGGCGTCTCGAAGCTCGACCAGCGATCGACGAAGTACTTGGCGCTGGGCGAAAGTGAGACCGCGTGCGAGCCCGGCTCGCGGGTGAGGCGCTCGAGGGCGGAGCCGTCGAGGTGGACGCGGTACAGGTTCTCGGCGAGGGGCGAGTCCTTCGTGCCCATGAAGTAGACCCAGTCGTTGTCCTCGTCGATGTGGAGGAGGTCGCGGGCTTCGTACTCGCCCGAGGTGATCTGGGCGATGAGCTTGCCGTTGGCGTCGAAGTGGTAGAGGTGGCGCCATCCGTCGCGCTCGGAGGCGAGGACGAAGGAGGCGTCGGCGAGGAAGGTCGCGTCGTGCTGCGACTCGACCCAGGCCTGGGTGGTCTCGCGGAAGAGGACCTTGGAGGCGCCGCCACGGGCGGGGGCCATGAGGAGGTCGAGCCAGGTCTGGGCGCGGTCCTGGATGTCGAGGCGGAGGCGCTTGGAGTCGGGCGTCCACTGGACGTGGCTGACGAGGTAGGCGCCCTCGTCGTACTTGGAGAGGTCCACCGCGCGGGGGGCGCCGCCGGCGCGGTCGACGATGTGTACGCGGACGTTGGGGTTGCGGTCGCCCGGCTTGGGGTAATGGACGGTGTCGAGGCGCTGGGGCTCGTCCTCGTCGTCGATGATGGTGAAACTCGGGACGGCGGACGAGTCGGTCTCGAAGAAGGCGATCTTGGTCGAGTCGGGGGACCACCAGAAGGCGCGCCAGTTGCGCCCGAAGATTTCCTCGTAGTAGACCCAGCTCGCCTTGGCGAAGCGGTGGTCGTCGGCGCCGCCGGTGGTCAGGGCGCGCTCGGTCCCGGTGTCCAGATCGACGACCCAGAGGTTGTTCTCACGCACGTAGGCGACGAACTGACCGTCGGGGGAGAGGTCGGGGATCTCCTCGTTCTCGGGGGTGGCGGTGAGGCGGCGGACGCCCGAGCCGTCGGTGCTGGCGACATAGAGATCGCCCGCGTGCGTAAAGACGATGCGGTCGTGCTGGGGGTCGGGGTCGGAGAACCAGCGCCGGGCAATTCCCTTGGCGTCGTCGGCGTCGATGGTGGGGTAGTCGTCGAGGTTGGCCGCGACGGCGTCGGGGTCGGTGTCGGCGGGCTCGGCCTTGCCGGTCGGGGCGTGGACCTTGTAGAGGCGTCCGTCGATTCGCTGGAGGTAGTGCTCGTCGTCGAGCCAGGTGGAGACCCAGGCGGGCGAGCCGTCGAGGTCGACGCGGTGCTCGCCGTTCTTGCCCCAGAGCGCGTCGGGCGTGATCGGCTTGTCGAACTCGCGGTCCTCGGCCAGAGGGTGAAGGGGGACGGTCAAAAGGGGCGTCGGGTCGGGGACGCGCCAGACGGGGAAGTCGGCCCCGGCCGAGAGCTGGGCGTCGAAGAAGTTCCAGGCGGTCAGACCGTCTGAGGCCTGGGGCTCGAGGAGGTAGGAGGCCAGGTCGCCGAGCTTCTGGTCGGTGCGGACGACCATCATGCCGGGGACTCCTCGGGCGGTGCGCGGGACGGCGGCGGCGACGACGTCGGTCACCATCGTGTGCCCCTCGAAGGGCTTGTCCGCGTGCTCGAAGGCGTCGATGCGGTAGACCTCGGCGTCGAACTCGGCGTCCTCGCGCAGCTCCTGGACCTCGATGCCGTGATGCTGGAGGTTCTCGGTGATGTTCGTGAGCGAGGCGGGGTAGACGTAGGCGAAGGCTCGCCGGACGCTGAGCGTGGGGACGAAGTCGTTGATGAGCTGGACGTCGTAGTCCTTGGGCGTTTCATCGCCCGCCCACTCGGTCCGGTTGCCTTCGTCGTCGTACTCGTCGAAGCCGAGGACGCTGACCTTGTCCGGAAACGCCCGGGCCTCGACGCGGAGGGCGATCTGGTCGTCGTCGGTGGGCTCGCGACCGGCCTTGATCGTGCGCTCGTCGGCGTCCTTGACGAGCTTCTTGATCTCGTCCTTGCGGGCGATGGCCTCGTCGAGCGTCGCCTCGCAGAAGGCGAGCGTGCCCCGGACGCGGTCCTCGTAGGACGCGTAGGCGTACGCCTCGGTGATGATGGAGATGCGGTTGCGCAGGCCCCGGTAGGCGACGCCGTAGCGGGGTTCGGCGGGGTAGGTGGTCCACTTGGAGTGCTTTTCCTCGAAGTTGCCGTAGAAGAAGGCGTGCTCGCCCGTGGCGTCCTCGAAGCGCGCATCAATCGCGGGGAGAAGCGTGTCACGTGTGAAGGTGATGACGTCGTGGTCGCCGGCGGGGTGCTTGGGGCCCTGGTAGGTGACGAGGTAGCGGTGGTGTGAGCCGTCGGTGGTGTGGGTGTCGACGATGACGGAAGGGTCCCAGGTGTTGAGGAGCTTGACGAGGGCGCGGGTCTCTGGGGCGTCGAGCTTGACGTAGTCGCGGTTGAGGTCGAGGCCGCCGGCGTTCTCGCGGTGGCCCATCTCCTCGGGGCCGAGCTGGCCCGGGCGGTTGTCGGGCCCGAGGCGCTCGTTGCCGTCCGCGTTGTAGATGGGGGCGACGAGGAGGACGAGGTCTTTCAGGAGCGGGGCGTCGTCGGCGAGGGCGAGCTCGCGGACGAGCATGAGGAGGGCCTCCTTGCCGCAGACCTCGCCCGCGTGGATGTTGCCGAAGAGGAAGACGACGAGCTTGTGAGACTTGGCCGCCTCTTCTGGTGTCGAGATCGGCGGGTCGGCGACGATCAGGAGCGGGATGTCGCGTCCTTCCCCGGTCGCGCCCATCGTCGAGAGCGTGACGCGCTCGCTCGCGTCGGCGAGGCGGTGGCAGAGGGTCATCACTTGCTCGTGCGTCGCGGTCCGCGTGAACTCGGAAGACTCGGCGACCGTGAGCAGATCGACTGGCGCCTCGGTGTGTGCTCGGGCGACAGGCTCGGGAGGCTCGCTCGGCTGGTGGGCGTCGGCGTGGGCGCCGACGAGGCACAAGCCCAGAGCGAGCGACGCGCGGATTCTCTTCGACGGCATGCGGGCTCCTGGCGGGGCGTCCTCGGGATGGGGAGGAGAAGCCTGTTTTACCCGGGTGTGGGAGTGTGACGCGAACACAAACCGTCCTCAGGCTCGTTGCCGGGGCTGATTTCCTGGGTCATGTACGGATCGCGTCAGCGGTGAACGGAATCCGGACACAAGCGATTCATTGACATTCTCTTAGCGCAAGGGTAGACCGTGCGATAACCGCGCGGGCTCGTATGTGGCGGGGACGCGGGGGTGACGCGGGTCTGCGTCGACGTGGAGGGGATCGAAAAATGCGTCTGAATGCTTCCCTGTCGGGCGGCCTGTCGCCGCTGGCGATTGCCGCGGGTCTGTGCCTGCTGGTCTCGCCAGCGCTTGCCCAGCCTGCCAACGACTCGTGCTCGACGCCGATGCCCCTGACAGGCACGGGGTTGTTCCCCTTCGACAACTGCACCGCGACGACCGGCTCGGAGGGGCAGAACAACTTCGGGTGCTCCAATGGGCCATTGGGGCCGGCGATCTTCTTCGACCTGTGGTACTGCTGGACGGCGAACTGCGACGGCGTCGCGACCGTCTCGACGTGCGGTCTCACGCAGGGCGACTCGAAGATTGCGGTCTACGACGGGTGTGCATGTCCGGTTGCCGGGATCGGCGCGATCGCCTGCGACGACGACGCGTGCTCGCCCCAGGCCGAGGTGTCGTTCGACGTGCAGTGCGGCCATCAGTACCTGATCCAGATCGGGTCGGGGATCGACATCTGCTGGCAGGGCGAGTTCTCGATCGAGTGCATGGGCACGCCGTGCGACACGGGCCCGGTCGAGTGTGACGACTGCTGCGGCAAGGCGCCCGATTTCACGGGCTTCCCCGGCGCGGTCGCGGTGGTGACCCAGCAGGGTCTGGCGGGCGGCCTGCCCTCGGTGGAAGTGATCGACATCTCCAACCAGGGATCGGCGCCGATCGGCGCGCCGTGGATCGGCACGCCCTTCTACTCGCTTGCCAACAACACGAACTGGTCGTTCACGGAGCTCGGCTCCGTCTTCGGCGTGGCGCTCGACGACGAGGGGAACATCTATGTCGCCCACTCGTCGGTCTACGGCAGCGCGAACAACGGGTGTGCGCCCCCCGTGCTCTTCGGCGACGGCCTGGGCACGCTCTCGGCGGACATCAACAACCCCAACGGGCGCCCCGGCGCGATCTACAAGATCAACACCAACACGGGCGTCGCCGCCTTCTTCGCCGCGCTGCCCAACGCCTCCGACCCCGCCTACGTCGGCGGGCAGTACCCCGCGAACGGCTCGGAGTCCTACCCGGGCCTGGGCAACATCTGCTTCGACTGCTCGAGCAAGGACCTCTACGTCTCCAACCACGAGGACGGGCGGATCTACCGCCTCGACAAGACGGGCGCCGTCCTGAGCACGTGGAAGCACGCCACCGGGACGATGGCCTCGGGCGGCGCCCCGGACGCGAACGACCCGGGCCCCGGGTTCATCCCGACGACGGCGAACCCGACGACGGGTCGCGGCCAGCGGGTCTGGGCAGTGGGCACGAGCGGCGGGCGCCTGTACTACAGCGTCTGGCGTGAGACGAACTGCACGGACGACCTGGGTGGTGTCACGTCCAGCGCCAACGAAGTCTGGTCGGTGGACCTGGTCGATTCGGGTCCGAACACGGGCGAGTTCATCCCGGGGACCGAGCAGCTCGAGATCGACATGGGGAACTACCCGTTCTTCGGGACCGGCGCGCAGGGCACGAGCAACCCGATCTCGGACCTGAGCTTCTCGCCCGACTGCTGCATGCTCCTGGGCGAGCGGAGCATGGCAAGCGACACGATCTCGGACGCGCACGAGAGCCGCCTGCTCGAGTTCTGCTATGACGCAGCGCTGCGGGCGTGGGTCCCGTCGCCCAACGTTTTCCAGGCGGGCGCCGCGGGGCAGCCCAACTCCTGCGCGGGCGGCGTCGATTACGACTTCGACACGACGAACTCGCTCGTGAACGTCTGGACGACGGCGGACTACATCCAGGCGCCGCCCCAGTGGGTGTACGGCATCCTGGGCATGCCCTTCGCCGGCGGCTCGCCCGCGACGGGCATCTACATCGACCTTGACCAGGACTTCATCTCGCACGACAAGTGGCAGCAGGGCGACCTGGAGATCTCCTGCCCCGAGCCGTGCGGCGAGCTGAATGACATCCGCGTCTCGTGCGTCGGCTCCGACACGGGCTGGACGGGGTGCTACGACTACACGTTCACGTTCACCAACAACTCGGGCGTGACGGTCGAGTACATCCTGATCACCGACCCGAACGTCATGCAGCACCTGATCCACCTGCCGAACCCGGTGCCGAGCATGCAGACGTCCGACCCGGTCACGATCCGGATCTGCCCGGACGACGACACGCTGGATTGCTACCCGCTGCACATCGCGCTCGCGGACCGGTTCCTGGAGGAGTGCTGCACGATCGACAAGTGCATCCCGCTGCCGGACTGCCACTGCCTGGTGCTCAACCAGATCTCGCTGACGGGTCCGAGCCCGGATCTGTTGAACTACTCGCTGACGTTCACTGCACAGAACATGACGGGGGACGTGATCGAGCACATGTTCATCGTGCCCGAGCCGGCGGGGAGCTTCGGGATCTCGCCGGACTACGTCGATCTGCCGACCCTGCTGCCGAACGGGACGACGGGCCCGATCAAGATCAACATGGGTCCGCTGAACCCGGGCCAGGAGTACTGCATCCGGGTGAGCATTCACAACCAGTCGCTGGCGGAGTGCTGCTCGTACGTGTACTGCTTCGAGACGCCGGTGGCGCCGGGCGGGACCACCTGCGCGGCGGACCTGGCCGAGCCTCTCGGGCAGCTCGACTTCAGCGACGTGCTCGCGTTCCTGGTCGCTTTCGCGAACCAGGACCCGAGGGTGGACAACGCTCAGCCGTTCGGGCAGTTCGACTTCAGCGACGTCCTGGCGTACCTGACGCTCTTCGCGGAGGGGTGCCCGTAATCACGAGTCGCCGAGGGCGGCGTGGGCGGGGCGAGCGCCCGTCCACGCCGCGCGTAGGGATGGCGCCGGATCTCGAAGGAGTCTCGCGATGATGCGCGTCAAGCGTGGTTCGCCGCTGCTCGGCGCTTGCGTGCTCGGCGCCGCCTGCCTCCAGGCCGGCGCCCAGGGCGGCGATCCCTGTCACCGCCAATCCATCATGCTCAACTCGGGCTTCGAGCACGACGGGCTCGGCGGGGGGAGCGTCTACCCACTCGGCTCGCTCGACGCCTACTACCAGGTCATCCACGACCCCGACCCGGGCACGAGCGAGCCGCGGCCCGCCGGCGTCATCCCGCCCTATCCGAGCGCGTGGGCCGCCCCGCAGCCCAACTCGCAATGGCTCGGCGCCTACCCCGGTCCCGAGGCGATCCTGAACGGGTTCTACGTCTTCCAGGTCTGCTTCTGTCTGGACGAGGGCTTCCAGGACGTCGCGCTCACGATCGCCTGCCGGGCCGACGACGCGGTCAACGTCTATCTCAACGAGACGCTCAACGACGTGCTGACCAGTACCGCGACCCCCGTCCACGTCGGGCAGGGGCACCCGCCGGGCCCCCTGACCACGACCGTCGTCACGAACCAGGCCCTCTTCCGCCCCGGGCGCAACTGCATCATGTTCCGCGTCGAGAACATCGGCTCGGTGGCGATGGGCCTCAACTCCGTCGTGAGCCTCACCTGCGCCAACGGCCTGGCCGAGGATCCCACCTGCTGCTCCAACGGATCCACGATTGCCGGCGTCAAGTTCAACGACCTCAACGGCAACGGCGTCCGTGACTCGGGCGAGCCCGTTCTCCCGGGGTGGACTATCAACCTCTCGCCCGGGGGCGCCACCGCCACCACCGACTCCAACGGGCACTACTACTTCACCGGTCTCAACCCCGGCGCCTACACCATCACCGAGACGAACCAGTCCGGCTGGGTCCAGACTTCCCCTGCCGGCGGCTCGTACTCCATCGACCTCCCGATGAACGTGGCCCTCGACGGGTTCGACTTCGGCAACATGTTCGACCCGTGCGGCACGCTCAATGACGTCTCGATCGACTGCGAGGTCGGGCCCCAGGGCTGGACCGGGTGCTACCTCTACACCTTCACCTTCACGAACCTGACGAACGTGACGGTCGCGTACATCCTCGTCGCGGACCCGAACGTGCCCCAGCACATCATCCCGCTCCCGACGCCCGTGGCGCCGAATGGGACGTCGGGCCCGGTGACGATCAAGATCTGCCCGCCGGCGGACGGCGCACCGTGCTACCCGGTGCATCTGGCGCTGGCGGACGCGGAGCTGGAGGAGTGCTGCACGCTGGACAAGTGCGTGGAGCTGCCGGACTGCTCCTGCATGCTGTTCCTGAACCCGGTTCTGACGCCGACGGAGGATGCGCAGGTCTATTCGCTGACGTTCTCGATCCAGAACATGACGCCGGACGTGATCGAGCACATGTTCATCGTGCCGGAGCCGCCGAGCGCGTTCGGCATCGTGTCGCCCGACTACATCGACGTCCCGACGACGCCGCCCGGGGGCTTTGCCGGCCCGTTCAAGGTGGACCTCGGGGCGTTCGTGCCCGGGCACGAGTACTGCATCCGGGTGAGCATCCACAACGAGTCGCTGGCGGAGTGCTGCTCGAAGGTGCTGTGCTTCGAGACGCCCGAGGCGGCGCCCTGCCCGCCGGACCTCGCCGAGCCGTACGGGCAGCTCGATTTCTCCGACGTGATTGCGTTCCTGGCGGCGTTTGCCGCGATGCAGCCCGCGGCGGACCTGGCGCCGCCCTTCGGTGTCTGGGACTTCTCCGACGTGGTGCAGTTCCTGACGTACTTCGGGCAGGGGTGTCCGTAGCGTCTGGCGAGTCGGATGCGTCACGAGTACTGATGGGCGCCATGTTGCCCGTGGTGCGCGAACGGGTTTTCATGCTGCTTGCAGCGTGTCGATGAAGTCGACATTCTGCGATGAAATCGGGGCAAAAACGCAAAGGGCCGCGGTCTTTCGGACCGCGGCCTTTGTTGTTGAGAGTTCGAGGAGCTTCACATGAACGCGGGGCTCGTCGGCTCTGTCCGGCCGCCGACGACGAGCCCCGCGCGCTTCACTCAGAGCGTCAGTGCTCCGAGGTCACCAAGGCGAGAGGGGAGCGGTGCGGCGGTACGCAGGGCCAAGGTGTCGAGCCCGAGCGGGAGCTGGGTGGTGTTCAAGGCGAGCCCAGTCGCACGCGAGGGCAGGAGAGTCAGCGAACGCAGCGCGAGCGTGGGAGTCGGGTTGAGGGTGAGCGCGGGAGTTGCGGAGGTGGTCGCCAGGAGCGAGGTTTCGGTGGTCCTCTCGAGGGTCTCGGTCGGCGTCACGAAGAGGGTGGAGGTCGCGAGGCTTGACAGCGCGACGCCCAGGATGATTGCGGGACGGATCATGGTGGCCTTCATTGCGTGATCTCCTGTTGCAGAGGGGGTGAATGGGTCTGGCACGGCCGGGCGCATCCGGTCACTGGCAGGGCGAGCCCGAGGGGGTCTTGGAATGGTCGAGCAGTCGCCACCACGCGGCGAGCAGTCGGGCGTGATCGTGGACTTCGACGAGCGACTCCTCGGACACGTGGTCGCCGTCGAGCGTGACGAAGCCCAGCGCCATCGTGTGCGCCCCGGAGTGGGCTTTGAAGACGTAGAGGAGGAGCGCCGAATCGACGTCGAGGAGCGGCAGGACGAGTGCAGAGTCCAGCGACACGCCATTGGCGAGCGCGAACTCGTGCAGGCGGTTCTGGTGTGCGACATGTCGTGCAAGCAAGCTGGAAACGCGCTCAATGAGTCGGGCATGGTGCGGGGTGCTCTTCATTGCTGAGTCTCCTTTCGAGGTCCTTGGCTATATCCGGAAGGTCGTGCCAGGGACATGTGTGCGGTCGAGCGCGACAATCAATCAGTGTTTTGAGGCGACGTGTTGCCTCCCGGATCGCGAGGCCCTGTGAAGCAACCTCCGCTGCCTGCACAGCTCGTCGTCGTCCTCGAGTCCCATTTCCTCTTCCCAACGGGAGAAGAGCGCGGTCCAGTGATTCCGCTGGCGGAGGAACTTGGGGTCGTAGAGGTGCGCTTCGACCTCCCGGCACTGGTCCTCGGTCAATACAGCCGACATGTACGCATCGAACACGGCCTCGAGGGAGGCCAGCGAGCCGTCGCTGAGGTACTCAAGATCCATCCGAACAGGGTGTTCGCGGTCGTGGTCGCGCAGCGGCTCGGCGGACGGCTCGACGAGCGCGCGCCGCTGCGATCGACTGCCCCAGGGGAGTACGTTTGTAAGTCGCTTCAGATACAACATGGGACACCTCCTTGGTGAGAGAAAATGTGCGCAAACGAATGGCGGGAGCCCCCGTCTCGGGAGGCGCCCGCCGTGGGGTTTAGAACATCGCGGCTTCGTACTGCTGCCTGAGATCGGTCAGGAGCCACTTCAGGCGACGTCCGACCTGGTCACGGCTCAGTCCCTCGCGTTCGGCAACGGCCACGCGAGTCTCGCCGTCGACAAAGACGCCCATCATGATCCGACGGTCGAGGGGACTCAGGGCGGCGAACCGCTCGGCGGCCCAGGCCTTCGCCTCGTCGCTGTAAACGGGCGTCGGAGTGCCGTCCTCCGGGTCGGAGTTGTTGGGGAGTTGAGCAGGACGTCTCGACTTGTTGACCTCGCCGGCAATGTACACGGCCAGCTGGCGCAGGTACCGTCTGAGCATGCCCTCGAGTCGATCGTCTTGCTTCGCGGCCGCCTGCTTCTCGAGAAGAGCGAGCAAGTCCTTGCGGCAGGGCTTCTGGCCCTGCTTGCGCGGGCACACGCGGCGCATGATGGTGCGGCGTCCGTTGCGGTACCCGATCTTCACCCGCCTTTCCAGATCGGACTGGATCCGGGCAGGGTCTACGCCGTGACGCACGCCCAGTTCCTCGGCGAGCTGGGCAAAGTACTCCTGGAGACGCTCGCGAGCGAGCGGATGGCTGATGGGGATCGCCTGGATGATGCTGTCGTTCTTCATGGTGGTGGGCCTTTCAGTTCGGGGTAGTGGTGATGAGCGGGCGGAGCGCGGCCTCGACGCGTGCGGACCAGGTCCGACGCGGGCGGTGGATGACGCCGTTGAGGAAGGAGATGGCGACGTACTGACGGAGAACGCGCCGTACGGACGCGGGGTCGTCGGTCGCCGACGCGACCTTCACCAGCGGCTTGAGATCGGTGAAGATGCTGTCACGCGCGGAGCCGACGGGGTTCCAGCGCAGGTTCGCGCAGGCGGCGATGTAGACGCGGACGGCGTCGACGTCGTGGAACCGGCTGGCAAACTCGCGAGCGAACTCCCAGAGCTGGTCCCGCGCGTCGCGGGTCAGCTGGCGGTCCTGGGCGCGCCAACGAGACGCGAGTTGGAGCTGCTCGCGCCCCAGCACGAGCGGCGTCGCGGGCTTGTGCAGGCCCAGGAAGGTGCGGCTGGCTGCCTCCGGGGAACGGAACCTGTTCGACATGATGGACTCCCTGCAGTTGGCTCCCTCTCAACCCCGGAAGGGGGCGATCGGGGCCGGTGCGCGGTCGGGGGGGCGAGAAAACTCGGTCCTGCTGGCGGCGGACGGGCGCACACCGACCGCGCCGGCGTTCAGGACGTCGTTTGCGAAGGGGGTCAGGCGATGGTCAGGGTCGCGATGGGCGGGCCCCGGGGCCGCGCGTCAGCGTGGGCGCACGGGGCGGACGATGACGTCCCCCCATGCAGCGGCATGGGACCCGACGCCGGGTGGGTGAGCCAAATGAGATTGAGCTTCTCTCTCAGCATCTCATCCCTGAGAAGTGTGCCTGACCTATACGGTTCGCATCCTTGATGATGCGGGTTCCAAGCCATAAAAAGCGGTAAAAGCAGGGAAGTTGCGGCGAGAACATCCGGTCGAGCCAGAAATAACAACACAGGGAGAAATAGACTCAGTGGTCCGTTTGCTTCTTGCGCATTGCGGCGCGATCCCAGGGCCCGTGGCCGGGTGATGGTGGGGCGACGGGCGGGAGCTGTCTGCACGCGCCGGTGCTCTCTTGGCGACGTCGATACGTCTTGCCAAAGCCATCACGTGTGCTCTTGGCGCACGAGAGTGTTGGTTGTGCGGGGCGCTATTGGAGTCGGAAGATGCTGTGGACAAGGGGGTTACCACGTATGTGCAGGAACAGGGATGCCGGTGGGGCCTGACCCGGATAGGGTTTTGAGGGGTGTGCGGGTGTCGCGACCCCGGGCGAAGAGCGCGCGTCGTAGGTTTCACGCGGCGCGATGTGGTCGCAGAGTGGGGGAGCGCCCTGATGCCGCAAAAACCGAAGCCGCCCTACGAGCTCGACCTCAAGAACCCCAGCGCCGACTGGGAAAGGCTGATGGACGACTTGATGAAGGAGCTCGGCAAGCTGCCCGAGGCCAAGCGGCACGAGGTCCAGCAGGAGCTCAACGGCACCACCTACCGAAAGCACGGACAGACGGGCCTTTCGCTCCGGGCACTGAAGGATCTCGAGCCCAAAAGGCGAGCAGGAAAGGAGGAGCAGCAGCCACCGACCAGGAAGACGCTCTCCAGGTTACGCATCGCCGCCGACGTTCTCGGGTACAGAAGCCGAGCGGTGTTCGTGCGGGAGGGCCCGTACGCGGCGATGATGGCGGTCAGCGCACTTGCCTCGTGCCTCAAGCCTCTCCTGGAGTCGGGAGACGAAGAGGAGCCGCCGAATCATGACGCGGCGGTCGGCGCCTGCATCGAGGCATTCGTCGCGGTGGCGGTTGAAGCCGCGGAGCGGCGGCTCGAGGGGCTGGGCGCCCGCCTCTGCCACGTGGCATTCGCGATGGACGGAGATCGGAATGAGCTCCGTCTGGTGAGCGAGAACAACCTCGAGTTCCCGCACGCCTTCTATGCGACCCGGCGTCTTCGACGCCTGCCCGCTTCGATCTTGAACGCGCCGGCGCGGATGAGCCTCGTGCCGTTGGAGGAGGGCGAGTGCTCGCGGGTGGGCCTGCTCCGGGGCGAGCCGCTTGTGGATACATGGGCTCTCAAGGCGCGCTGGGGGACGTCCGGGATCATTGTGTTCCTGGGTTGGCGGCGGGAGTCGGGCGAGTGTCCTGAGGGGGAGAAGAAAGAAGATCTCGCGACGACGAAGGCTCCCGATAAGCTGGGCGAGCCCAACAAGACGGACGCCGCACGCACGATCCTGGAGCGTCTCCGGGAGGACCTGCAGCCCGCCGCGCGGTACTTCGTCGGCACATTGGCATCCTCGGATATCGACGTCTCAAAGACCCCGGCGATGGGCGACGTGGATCTCGACCATTTCTACGTGCAGCTTTTGAAGGTGATCGAGGCGGACAGAAAGTACGTCAAGCGTCTCGCGGGGATCCAGACGCTGGCCAGCATGCTGGTCAGCAAGCTCGCGGATGGACGACACCGTTCGAACGCTCATTGGGTCGTCCCGGTCGTGGTCGGGAACCAGGGGGCGTCGGGGAGAGCGCCCGAGTACAGATACGATCCGGATCGCGTACGCCTCGTGTATCGGCAGGGGGACATGGACGAGGAGGTCGACCCGGAGGAGTTCGCGAGTTTCGTCGGGGATCTCAGCGCCGGGCATGTTCGGGCGATCCTGCAGATGCACCAGGACGCCGGGGCAGGCGAACAGTCTCGGTATGCGCTGTTTCCGATCCGGGATGTGGGGGTTTCGCAGGCGTTGCCGGTGATCGAACAAGGGCGGGAGGGACAGTCGCTGTCCGTCGTCGCGGCGTCACTGTCCGCCCCGTTACGCGTCATCGAGGATGGCGCCGACACCGGCGTGGCGCCTACCGATGGCGAGAACGGGCCGGATGTCGGCGTGCAAGACAGGACGGCGTGGCTGCTGGATCAGCGGGTGGCGACAAACCCGGCCGACAAGCGGAACCACCCCTCCGAGCTCGTCATCCCGATCTGCCCTCCTGTGCGCGAGGATGACGCATACCCGCCTCTGCCGGTCGCTGTTGTGACTGTCGAGCAGAACCCGGGTGACGACGGGGTTCAGAATCCCTTGTCGGACGAGGTAGGGCGCGGCGTAGATCGGATCGGGAGACTGTGTGGCGCGATCGAGGGGTTGCACCAGCGGGTCAGCGTCGAGGAAGACGATGGCGCCAAAATGCTCCAGTTCATGAAGCGGCTCTTTGAGGAGCCCCAGTTCATCAAGCGGGAGCGTGTCGCGCAAGAGTTCTGCAGCGTGACCAGGAAGCGTCTGGGCGCGGAGGTTGCATACCTCCTGCTGCGCGAGAGCGGCACGATGGGGTTCCGCCCGGTGGGGGTTTCGGTCGACGCTTCCCTCATCGACCGGTACTACCTTCCCCGGGCCGGTGGTGGCAAGGGGAAGAAGGGACAGCCGACGCGGGACGCTTCGGGCGTCACGCCGCGGATCCGCGGGAAGTACACGATTGATGACATCCGAAAAGTGATCGCGAAGTCTCCGACGGATGGAGACAAACTCGAAGCTTGGTTCACGAACGACTTCCTGCTGCCGATGCTGGAGCGGGCGGTCCGGGCGCACCTTGCGCCGAAGAAGCGTCTGACGAGCTGGTCGGTGTATCAGGACGGCAGACCGCAGTTCTTGCCGAAGTACGTGACGCACGACTCGGCGCCGAGCGTCCTGCTTCACGACTTTGGGGTCAAGCAGGCGTTATGTCTTCCATTCGCGGAGACGCCGGACTCGCTCCGGAGGGGAGTGCTCTGGTACTGCTGGTGTGCGAATCCGGGCGAGGATTGCGAGCGCCCGTTCCCCGACTCGTCGGATGAATCCGGGCAAAGCTACGCGGACGAGCAGATGCAGCGGCTGCAGCCGTTGACCTGCCTGATCGCGACGCTGTACGAGCTGCTGATGGCGGGGTAACGGGGCGGGAAGCCCGACCAGGATGGAGTGGTTGTGCGAGTTGAGGTGGGCGCACAGCCCGGGCAGCGCCGGCCGTTGCCAATGACCCCGACGGGATTCGAACCCGTGTTACCAGGATGAAAACCTGGTGTCCTGGACCTGACTAGACGACGGGGCCGGGTTTGCACGCATGGTAGCCGTCGGGGGCGGTAGCATCCCGTTGATGAGCGTGGACCCGCACAGCGCGCCCCCGATCACGCCCTGGCCGGCGGGCGAGGGGACGGCGATGCTCGTCGGAGGGACGTTCGACCCGCCGCACGTGGCGCACGTGCGCCTGAGCGACCAGGCGAGGCGCCTGACCCTCGGGGACGGGGCCTGGATCGTGTACGTGCCCGCGGCGAGGTCGCCCCACAAGCAGGACGCGCCGCGAGCGAGCGACGCCGACCGCGTCGAGATGGTGCGGATCGCGACGCGGGGGTTCGAGCGGGTGGCGGTCTGGACGGACGAGATCGATCGGGCTCGCGAGGGCGGAGCGAGCTATTGGATCGACACGCTGCGTCGGGCGCGTGAGGCGAAGGCGGTTGGTGGGGGGGCTGGAAGCCCCCCCCTCCGAGAAGAGAGGGACGAGCGATCGCTGCGGTTTCTGATCGGGGCGGATCAGGCGGTGGCGTTCCATCGGTGGCGGGAGTTCCGAGACATCTTGGAGTTGGCGGCGCCCATCGTCGTGCCGCGGGGGGATGTTCGGGATGCCGAGACGCTCGTCACGCGTCTGCGGGCGGCCGGCGTCTGGACGCACGCCGAGATCGATCGGTGGCGGTCGTGGTTGGCGCCGACGGAGGTCATCGACGCGTGCGCGACGTCGATCCGTGCGGCGCTGGCGGACCCGCGACGGCGAGACCGCCCGATCGAGCACCTTGACGAGGCGGTACGCGCGTACATCGTGCGCGAGGGGTTGTACTTGTAGATCGAGGAGGAGGCGGAGCCCCTCACCCCGCCCCTCTCCCCGGAGGGAGAGGGAGAGAGTGCGTCAGTTCGCGGCTTTCTTGAGGGCCTCGGCCTTGTCCGTCCGCTCCCAGGTGAAGAAGTCCACCCCGTCCTTCGAGAACGGCTGGCGTCCGAAGTGCCCGTGCCTCGCCGTCGGGCGGTAGATCGGCTTGCGAGCTCAGCGTCTCGATGATGCCCCGGGGCGTGAGGGTGAATGTGTCGCGGATCGCCTTGACGATCTTCCTCCTCGTCGGCTCGCGGTCCTGTTGCAGTCCACGTGGACGGAGGTCGGTTTCCGCGACGCCGATGGCGTAGGAGAGCTGGATCTCGCACTGGTCGGCAAGGGCCGGCGGCGACGACGTTCTTGGCGATGTACCGGGCCATGTAGGCGGCGGAGCGGCTGACCTTGGTGGGGTCCTTGCCCGAGAAGGCTTCGCCGTGCCGACCCTGACCGCCGTAGGTGTCCACGATGATCTTATGCCCGGTGAGGCCGCAGTCGCCGTGGGGCCCGCGCCGATCTCGAAGCGACCGGTGGGGTTGACGTGGATCTTGATGGAGGGGTTCCACCACTCGCCGAGGACGGGCTTGAGGATGTGCTCTCGATGACTCTTCTTGAGCTTGTCCTGGCGAGGACGTTCCAGGAGCGGTCGTGTTGGGTGGAGAGGACGACGGTGTCGACGGAGACGGCTTGGCGGCGTCGTACTCGACCGTGACCTGGCTTCAAGTGTCGGGTCGGAGGCCTGGACGAGCTGTCGCCGGACATGGGCCTGACGCTCGACCACAGGTGGCGAGCTGAAGCGGGTAGGGGCACGAGCTCCTCGGTTCTCGCAGCAGGCGAAGCCGAACATCGCCCTGGTCGCCGGCCGCGTCGACGCCCTGGGCGATGTCTGGGGACTGCGTATTGAGGGCTTCGAGGACGAAGCGCACGAGTCGCAGTCGAGCCGCATCGTCGCGTCGGTGTACCCGATCTCGCGGATGGTCTGACGGACGAGACGTCCTTGATGTCCACGGTCTGGGTGGTGACCTCGCCCGCGACGACGACGAGGCCTGTCGCGACCATGGTCTCGCAGGCGACGCGGGAGTGGGGGAAACGTTCGCGCAGCATGGCGTCGAGGATGGCGTCGGAGATTCGGTCGGCGACCTTGTCGGGGTGCCCCATCGAGACGACCTGGAGGTGAAGAGCTGGGAGGGCATGCACCCTGCGTCTGGAACGTGCTTTCGGTGAGGGGCATCGTACCCGCGCGCCGTCGCCCTGCCAGCGGGGAGGGTCTCGCGCCCGCGCTGGCGTATCCTCTGGGCATGACCAGTCGATCGGGGCGGTCCAGCTCGGGCGGAGAGGGGTTGACGTACGCCGACTCGGGCGGATATCGAGGCGGGCGACCGCTTCGCCGCGTCGATCCAGGCGGGGATGCGCCGCACCTTCGGCCCGCGCGTGCTCGACCGCCCGGGCGGCTTCGCGGGCCTCGTCCGCCTCGACTACAACGAGAGCCTCTTCAAGCACAACTTCAAGGACCCGGTCCTCGTCGCCTGCACCGACGGGGTAGGCACCAAGATCCACCTGGGCATGGAGCTGGCCCGCTACGACACCCTCGGGATCGACCTGGTCGCGATGTGCGTGAACGACCTTGTCGTCGAGTCCGCCGAGCCCCTGATGTTTCTGGACTACATCGCGGTCAACAAGGTCGACCAGGGCATGCTGGGTGAGCTCATGAAGGGGATCGTGAGGGGGTGCGAGATCGCGGGGTGTGCGCTCATCGGGGGCGAGACCGCCGAGATGAACGACCTGTACCGCCCCGGCGAGTTCGACCTTGCCGGCTTCAGCGTCGGCGTGGTCGAGCTCAAGCGCGCGACCGACCCCACGCGGGTCGAGCCGGGCGACGTGGTGCTGGGGCTCGCGTCCAGCGGCGTCCACTCGAACGGGTACTCGCTCGTCCGCCGGATCGTCCAGCACGCGATGCTCGACCTGCACCGGGTCTACCCCGAGGTCTCGGGGGACAACGGCGACGCCGCCCGCACGCTCGGCGACGTCCTGCTCACGCCCACGCGCATCTACAGCCCCTCCATCGTCCGCGTGCTCCGGGCGTACAAGGTCAAGAAGGTGATCACCGGCATGGCCCACGTCACCGGGGGCGGGCTGGCGGGCAACCTCGAGCGCGCCCTGCACGCGAGGGTGGACGCGGTCCTCGACCCCGACGCCTGGGACGTCCCGCCGGTCTTCACCTTCCTCCAGGAGCGTGGGGGCGTCACCGACCGGGAGATGGCCCGTGTGTTCAACATGGGCGTCGGCTTCTGCCTGATCGTCCGACCCGCGTTCGCCGACTCGGTCGCCCGCCGCCTGGAGAAGCTCGGCGAGCGAGTCTTCCGACTCGGCAAGGTCGTGCGCGGCAAGGGCCAGGTCCGCTTCAAGCCGGAGAAGAAGAAGTAGCCATGGGCGGCGGACGCGAGTACTCCAAGACCAGCGGGAAGATCATCGACCGCGCTACCAGCACGAGGACACGATCGTCGCCCAACGTTCAAGAGATCGTCCGAGCCGTTCCTCGCGATCGGCGACGACAAGAAGACCGACCAGCTCTGGAAGCGGGCCGAGAAAGCGCTGGCGCGCTCGGGGCTGAACAAGGCGAAGGTCGAGAAGGTGCTGGGCGAGCGCGACCCTCGAGGGCCTCGGCGTCTGGCGGGCGAGCCAAGGGCCCGGGCGGTAGGTCAGGCCTTGTCCGACCTCGCGGGGCGCAAGCTGGCGCTGGCGGCGGTGGTCAACGCCGCCAGCCTCTCCAGGTACTCGACGCAGACCACGACGAACGTCGCGTGCGACCAGGTCAGGGGGGAGACCGAGATGGGCTCGCCCGTGTAGGGGTGGTACTGCTCGGCGAGCACGCCCGACTCGTGCGCGCGCTGCACGCACCAGCCGAGGTAGCCCAGGGCGCCCTTGAGCTCGTCGACACTCGCGGCCAGCGCGATCTCGTGCTGGGCCTGCCAGAGCGTGCAGATGATCCAGGGGCTGCCGGGGACCTTCCTCGATGTCCTCCGACCTTCGACCTGGTGGTAGTAGTCCCGCTCGTACCTATGCGTACCCGCCATCGCTCGTCTTGACGAGCAGGGCGTCGCGCGTCGAGCCGCATCTCGTCGATGACCGTCGGGTCGTCCGCGTCGAGCCCGGCGATCGAGAACAGCCGCGAAGCTCGCCGAGTCCCGCGTCATGTCCAGGCGGTACGTCCCGTCGTCGAGGGGGACGGCCATCCGGGCGAAGCAGTTGCGGTCCGGGTGCCACATGTAGCGCTTGGACCGGGCGTCTCTTCATCCGGTCGGCGCTCGCGGAAGGCGACGGCACGGTCGGGCTCGCCGAAGTCCTCCGCGCAACTGGGCCGCGGCGTACAGCCCCGGGATCGTCGCGGCGCACGTGAACAGATGCACGCCCCGGGCGTTCTCCCACAGGTCCCACGAGGGCTGGGGAGCCTGCTGTGGTCGCGGTAGGCCAGCATCCACCTGCGGCCTCGCGACCAGAGCGCGAGTACAGCGGCTTGATGAACTCGACGTCGCGGAACCGGTCGTAGTGGCGGCGCAGCGCCCAGAGCACCAGCGCCGTCTCGTCCTGCTGGATCGGCAGGATCTTCTTGCCGTCGAGCATCCAGGGGTGCCAGCTCGACGCCAGCGCGCCCTCGGGCGTGTACTTGTGCAGGAAGTACCCCTCGTCCTCGACGCACCCGCCCGCGAAGCGGAAGAACGCGCGGCTCAGCTCGCTCTGGCCCGACATGATCAGCGCGTTGGCCACCAGCGCCCCGTCGCGCATCCAGCAGTACGAGTAGTGGTCGCCCGCGAAGTGGGTGATGTCCGAGTCGTTCGCGGCGATGATCGCCCCGCCGTTGTCGATCTGCGTGCGCAGGATCAGCTGCGACCGGTAGTACAGGTCGCGGATCGGCTCGGGCAGGGGCGAGGTGTCGATCGGCTCCTTGCGGCACCACAGGCGCCAGTACGCCTCGGTCCGCTGGAGCATCTTGTCGGCTCCCTTGGTCCAGATCCGGTCGTTGAGCGCGCGCACCTGGTCGTACGAGTGCCCGCACGCGATCCAGCTGGTCACGTGCGCCTCGCCGTTGGCGGGGACCATGAGGTTGAACCCGACCGTCGCGTCCACCGAGCCCTGGCTGATCGCGTTGCGCCCGAGCTGGCCGTCCTCGGCGTCGCGCCAGGTGCCCTCCGCGCCACCGACCCGCTTGGCGCCGATCGCCCAGTGGTCGATCCCGCACTTGTGCCGGTCGCAGGCGTTGATGAGGAAGTAGGCGTCGTCCTTGTAGAGCACGACCGCGGACGTGCCCGGGTCGTAGTTGGCCGTGTCGCCCACCGCCGAGCCGTTGATGGACAGGTCCACGTGGAAGAACAGGCGGACGTCCCTGGGCTTGCCCTTGAGGTCGCGGACCGAGATGTGGCGGAACAAGACCGCCTCGTGGAAGTCGACCGCGTCGTTGCAGGTCAGCTCGAGGCCCAGGCGGTCGTGCGTGAGGCGGACGTCTGTGACGAGGGTGTCGGCCTTGTAGCGCAGCTCGCGGCTCCAGCCCTCCTCCTCGACCCAGGCGAGGGCGCCGTCGGCCCAGACGCCGAAGCGCTGCACGTGCCCCCCGGTGTGGTTGTGCTTGCCGACGTGGGGGAAGTAGAGATCGCGCACCCGGTAGAGGTGGTCGAAGGTGACGAGCAGGTCGCCGTTGCCGACGGGGATGTCGCGGGGCATCGTGTGTCTCGCGGCTGTGGATGCACGGATTCTGTTTGGGGCGACGGCCCCTCCCGGGAAGCGAACAACAGTATCGGCCCCCGGGGCGCCCGACCGCGATGCGATCGTCGGATTGGTCCCAGAAGGCGGGCAAGTGGCCCTCCCGGGGCGGAACCGCGGCGCCTTCATTGCGGATCGACGGATGCCCGTTAGACTCTCTTCAGGGTGGCTCCACCCCGTCTGGCGGCCGTTTCCGACCTGGCTCGCGACATCCAGTTGAGGTTGTTCCCATGCGACGACTCGGGCGACGCGCGTTCACGCTCATCGAACTCCTGGTGGTCATCGCCATCATCGCCCTGCTGATCGGCATCCTGCTGCCGGCGATGGGCAACGTCCGCAAGCAGGCGATGCGGATCAAGAGCCAGGCCCACATCCGTTCCAACGTCACGCTCCAGGCGTTCTACTGGAACGACCATCGCGACGAGCTGGTCAATCCGTTCGACAGGGGGCTTCATTGCCCGGGCGTCCTGCCCAGCGCGCCCTCCCGCCCTCGGGCGTGGGTGTGGGTCGAGAAGCGTGAGTGCGCCTGGGGCTGGAACTACGAAGCGCTGAGCATGCAGTCGGAGCCCTTCGGCTTCCACTGGTTCGCGCACATGCTCTACGAGGAAGACGTCAACCAGTCCCGGATCGAGACGATCGTCGCCCCGGGCGATTCGGCGTTGCGCCGGTGGCTCGCCGAGAACAACGATCACAACGCCCAGCACAACATCAGCTGGATCTTCCCGAGTTCGTACTGGTATCCGCCCGTGTTCTGGCAGGACGCCGCACGGTTCAGGAACTTCTACCCGGAGACCGCGAACTCGAACAACGGGTTCTACTTCAAGCGCCAAAAGATCTCCGACATCCGCTTCCCGGCAAGAAAGGTGCTCATCTTCGAGAACAAGGATTTCATCCACCCGCAGCAGCTGCAATGGAACCTCGCGGGCGCCGAGCCGCAGGTCGGACTGCCAGACAACTCGGTCCGCACCGTCAGCACCGACGAGATCATCCAGAAGACGGACCCCAGGACCGTCGCGACCCATTATGATGACTACGAAGGGCTGATCTTCCCCTCCGGGACGTGGTCCCCGGGCGACACCCTGATGAACAGCAACCAGTATCTCCAGTACGGTCCGAACCAGGGCTTCTACTGGACGTACGGCAACCCCGCGTACTACTGGCGCACACGCAACGGCGTCGAAGGCTTCGACCTGCCGCCCGGTTGATCGTGGAGACACGCACGGATGCGAAAACGTCGAACCTTCGTATTCATCGTCGTTCTGCTCGTGATCGCCGCCCTCGGGGCCTGGCGATGGATGGCGTGGAAGAACGCCGGCAAGCCCGAGGACGAGGTCGTTCAGAAGGCGAGCGAGCTCGACTCGGCGTACAAGCAGGCCGGCGGGAAGGCCGTCGATGATGAGACCCAGGCGGAGCGGCTCGAGGACCAAGATCCCGCCGCGGACACCGAGCCGACCAGAGGCCCGATGAAGCCTAACGATTGATCGCTACCCCGCCGCCAGTTGCTCGGCCAGATCGTCCATGCTCGGCTCCGCGTCGTCCACCCGCTTGGGCGTTGCCGGCCCCATCGCCCGCACCCGCGTCGCGACGTCGCCCACGAACGTGATCTTCACGCCGAAGTTCTCCCCGATCTTCACCGCCCGACCGGCCCCGATCTGGCGGTTGTTGACCAGGACGTCCAGCTCCTCCTCGGCGTTCTTGGGCAGCTCGATGATCGACCCGGGCACCAGCGTCACCACCTCGCCCGCGCTCAGGCGGCGTTCGCCCAGGCGCACGATGATCGGGACCTCGAGGCGCATGACGCTGGGCAGGGGGGTGGGCATGGGGGCTCCATCGACCTTTCGACGCGGGGTCTTGACGCCCGGCGCGCACGCGGGGCCGGCGGAGAGTCCGCAATCGCTGTGCCAATGGCCTGTGTGGCGTGGTCTGGAGGCGAAGCCAAAAGGCCACGCGGCGTGCGTCTTGACCCTCGATGCCGCGGCGTGGCCTTCGCCCCGGGCGGGGCTCAGACCACGGCACACCCCGATTGGGAGGAGGCTGGCCGGAAGCCGGACCCAACAGGACCGCCTCAGCCCTCGTAGCGCCCGACGATCAGGGTGACGTTGTGCCCGCCGAAGCCGAATGTGTTGTTCATCGCGTAGCGAATGCGGCGCTCGCGGGCGTCGTGGGCGACGAGGTCGATGTCGAAGCCCTCGTCGGGGTTGTCGAGGTTGATGGTGGGGGCGATGACGCCGTCGCGGACCGCATGCACGCAGGCGAGCATCTCGACCGCGCCCGAAGCCCCCAGGCAGTGCCCGATCATCGACTTGGTCGAGCTCATGAGCAGCTTGCCGCCGGCGGACTTGCGGGCGTGGTCGCCGAAGATCTTGAGGACCGCGGCGACCTCGGCCTTGTCCCCGAGGGGCGTCGATGTGCCGTGCGCGTTGACGTACTCGATGTCGGTCGGCTTGAGGCCGGCCTCCTGGAGTGCCCAGCGCATCGAGTTGGCGGCGCCCCGCCCGTGCTCGTCGGGCGCCGTGATGTGCCCGGCGTCCGACGAGTTCCCGAAGCCGACCAGCTCGGCGTAGATCTCGGCGCCCCGCGCCTTGGCGTGCTCCTCGCTCTCGAGGACGTAGATTCCGGCTCCTTCGGCGAGCACGAACCCGTCGCGGTCCTTGTCGAAGGGGCGTGAGGCCTTCTCGGGCGCGTCGTTGCGCGTCGAGAGGGCCCGCATCGTCGAGAAGGCGCCGACGCACAGCGGGGTGATCGCGGCCTCGGAGCCGCCGGCGACCATGACGTCGGCGAGGCCCCGCCTGATGTACTGGGCGGCGTCGCCGATCGCGTGCCCGGAGCTGGCGCACGCGGTCGCGTGGGCGCTGGCCGGCCCCTGGAGGTTGTAGCGGATGGAGATGTTGCCCGCGACGGCATTGACCATGAGGCGCGGGACGGTGAACGGGCTCAGGCGGGTCCACCCCCGGTCGTCGAGGACATGGTGCCCCTCCTCGATCGTGCGGATCCCGCCGATGCCAGAGCCGACCACGACGCCCCGGCGTTCGGGGTCGCCCGAGGCGAAGTCGAGCCCGGAATGCTTGACGGCCTCGTCGGCGGCGTACAGGCCGAGGATCGTCGTCCGGTCAAGGCGCCTGGCCTCGCGCGGGTCGACGACGGGAGTCGGGTCGAAGTTCTTGACCTGACCGGCGATCTTGACCGCCCACTCCTCGGGGTGGAGATCGAAGAGCGGCTCTTCGTAGAGGCTGACGCCCGAGCGTCCCTCGCGCATGGCGGCCCAGCTCCCCGGCGCGTTGGGCGCGAGGTCTGTGACCGCGCCCATGCCGGTGATCACCACCCGGCGGGGACGGCTGGATGAATCGTGGCTGGTGGTCATGGGTCCGCGGGGGCGCCACCCGATCCCGGGGGCGAGCGGGTTCTCCGCCGCCGCTCGGGGCTCAGTCCACGCCCTGGGCCTGCTTGATGAAGTCGATGGCCTGGCCGACGGTGCGGATCTTCTCCGCCTGGTCGTCCGGGATCGACGTCTCGAACTCGTCCTCGAACTCCATGACCAGCTCAACCGTGTCGAGGCTGTCGGCGTTCAGGTCCTCGACGAAGCTCGTGTCGCGGGTGATCTTGTCCTTGTCCGCGCCCATCTGCTCGGCCACGATCTCGATCACCTTCGCTTCGATCTCTTGCTCGGTCACTCTGGTGTCTCCGCGGGTTCTCACGCCGCCACCGGTCCCGGGAGACGCCCGCGGGCCCGCATTCTGGTCGACGGCGGCGATTCTAGCCGGGGCCCGCTCTGGCCGCCAAGCCGGTGCGCCCTCCCCATCAGGCCAGTCCGGGCCGGTCCGATCCGCCCATCCGACGCCCTGGAACCCAGATCGGACCTCCACCGGTGGGGGTCGGGACGGATGCGCCACGCGCGAGGGCGACGATCGCCCCCGTCGCCCCCCGCGGCTTGACCGGCCCTTCCCCCGCGTCGATGGGCCTGCCCTGGGGCGCCCGTCACGCCGGCGGGCCCCAGACGCGCCCGGTCCACGCCACCCGCGTGGACGCAACTTCGGAGGTGGGCATGGCGCATATGCCGATGGAGCCCGAGGCGTTCGCCGAGCATGTCGCGACCCTGGTGCGCCGTTTGCAGCCCGGCTACCACATCGAGCTGACCGGCCCGCGCGAACTGCTCGTCAACGGGCGTCGTCTGGACCTTGAGAACCTGTACCGCATGGTCCGCCACGAGCCCGAGCGTGGCACGGAGATCGTCGAGCACTTCCTGGATCAGCTCTTCACCGGCGATGCCCTCGACATGACAGACGTTCCCTTCGAGTTCGCCAAGCCCCGCATCATGCCCCGGATCCAGCCGGAGTCGATCTTCCAGCACCTCTCCCGCGAGCTGGTCGCCCACGTCCCGTTCGTCAACGACACCGTCGTCGTCTTCGTCACCGACCTTCCTCACATGACGGTCTCGATCACGACCGAGCAGGTGATGCGCTGGGGGATCGACCTCGAGGAGCTCGAGCGGATCGCGCGGGCGAACCTGGACGAGTACGCGCCGGACATGGAGATGCAGGTCATCGAGTCGAAGGAGGGGGGCAAGGCGGTGATCGTCGCCGAGCAGGACGGGTACGACGCCGCGAGGCTGCTGCTGAGCAATCTGTTCAAGGAGCTGGCCCCACGTCTCGGCGGCGACTTCTACGTCGCCACCCCGGCCCGCGACATGTTCATCGCCCTCTCGTGCGAGCCCAAGCCATTTCTCGACCGCCTCGCCGGGCGGATCGAGGACGACTTCAACCGCATGCCCTACCCGATCTCCAAGAACCTGTTCTACGTGACGCGCGACGGCGTGGCGGGGACACTCTCCGCCCCCAAGCCCGGCGGCGAGATGTACAACGCCGAGGATGCGGCGTAACGCCCGAGTTCTGAGTTCTCAGTTCTGAGTCCTGAGTGAGAGGCGCCCAGCTCCCTCCTCGGGCGCTATCGCGCTGTCTCCGACTCAGTACTCACCACTCACCACTCACCACTCACCACTCTCCAACGCCGCCCGCCCCATCGGCATCTCGAACCGATCCCGGGTGGTGCAGTACCCCAGCCCGCCAAGGCGCCCGATCGCGCCCAGGGCGTCCGGGTCCACGTGCATCCGCTCGTTGACGACGCCGTCGCGCACGAACACGTGCACCACGCGCCCGATCACGATGTTCCCGCCCGCCGGCTTGCCCGGGTTCGTCCGGGTCACCTGAACGGTCTCGCACTCGAAGCAGACGGGTGACTGGGCCACCCGCGGCGGGCGCACGACGACGCTCGACGCCTCGGTCAGCCCCACCAGCTCGAACTCGCTCTCGCCCCTCGCCAACGGCTCAGCGGCCCCCGCGACCTGACGCCGATACGCCTCGACCGCCAGGTTCACCACGAACTGCCCCGTCCCCCCCTCGCTCACCGGCTTGGCGTTGGCCAGCGAGTCCTTCTCCGACCCGTCGGCGTTGTTCGCCGGGCAGAACAGCATCGTCATCGGGTCCGACCCGACCGCGTTGAAGAAGGAGAACGGCGCCAGGTTCGGGCGTCCCTCGGGTGAGAGCGTCGAGACGAACGCGATCGGGCGCGGGATCACCGCCCCGATCAGCAGCTTGTACCGCTCCGCGACCGTCAGCTCCGCCGGGCTGAGTTCCATGGCGCAGGGTAGGGACGCCCGCCCTTCCTACCCTCGGTCGATGACCGACGACGCGCGAGTCCTGACCTGGGCGGCCCTCCTCGGCAAGTGGACCGACTTCGCCAAAGCGGCGGTCGCGCTGCCCAAGGAGGGCGAGGGCGGGCGCTGGCGCGACGCCGTCGCCCCGGTCATCACGCTCCAGGCGGTCACGCATGCGCTTGGCGAGCTGGACGAGCTCGACGACGCCGACCGCCCGGGGGCGCTCGACCGGGCGGAGCTGTTGTGCAAGGAGGCCGCGGGGCGCCTGCACGAGCTGTGGCGGGGCGAGGCGCTGCCCGAAGAGGTGGGGGCGCTGATCGAGGACTCGCGCGTCGCGTTCGAGATGGCCGCCAACGCCGGTCTCGAGTGGCTCGTCGCTTCCGAGCGTCTGGAGACGCCGCATCCGGCGGACCTGGTCGAGACACTGGAGCGCCAGGGCTTCGGGGGCGACCTCTTCCTGCCCTCGCCCGGCGTGCCATTGTTCAAAGGCTCGGTCGCGGCCTTCGCCCGCGCCCCCGGGGGCGCCCCGCCCAACGAGCGGGCGATCCATGCAATCCAGGCGTTCCTGACTCGGCGTGGCGCCAAGCTCGCCGCGCCCGAGCGGATCAGCGTGCCCAGGCAGGTCTACCGCCAGCTCGACTTCGCGACGGGCAAGGTCACGCGTGACCTGGTGGTCCCGATGAACGAGGACCTGCCGCCGGGCCAGCCGCTTCTTGTGCTGGCGATGGACGCCGGGAGCCCCTGCCAGGTCCCGCCGGAGGTGCGGGCGGTTGCGCGGATGGAGCCGGCGCCGGTCGAGGTGTTCGAGCCCGGAGCGTGAGCGACGGGTCTGCATGACCCGGCGCGAGCCGGACCCGTCGCTCACGCTCCGGGCTTGATGGGTCCGGGCGTCGACGCCTCCGACTCCGCCTAGCATCGAGGCCCACACCGAAACCGCTTCGAGACCGGAGGAAGAAAAGACATGCCGCAGCGTGCGAAGATCAGCGTCATCGGGGCCGGGAACGTCGGCGCCACCTGCGCCCACTGGGCCGCCGCCAAGGAGCTGGGCGACATCGTCGTCCTCGACATCCCCGACAAGGAGGGTGTCGCCAAGGGCAAGATGCTCGACCTGGCCTGCTGCGCCCCGCTCGAGCGGTTCGACTCGAACATCGTCGGCACGAGCGACTACAAGGACATCGCCGGCTCGGACGTCGTGGTGATCACCGCGGGTCTGCCCCGCAAGCCCGGCATGAGCCGCGACGACCTGATCGAGACCAACGTCAAGATCGTCCGCTCGGTCTCGGAGAAGGTCGCCGAGTTCGCGCCCGAGTCCAAGGTCATCGTCGTCTCCAACCCCCTCGACGCAATGGTCTACACCGCGTGGAAGACCACCGGCTTCCCGACCAATCGCATCATGGGCCAGGCCGGCGCCCTCGACGTCGCCCGCTTCTGCACGTTTATCGCCTGGGAGATCGGGTGCTCGGTCGAGGACGTGACGGCGCTGCTGCTCGGCGGGCACGGCGACGACATGGTGCCACTGCCCCGGTGCACCGCCGTCCACGGCATCCCCGTCTCCGACCTGCTCCCCAAGGACAAGATCGACGCCTGCGTCGAGCGCGCCAAGGGCGGCGGCGGCGAGGTCGTCAAGCTCATGGGCACCAGCGCCTGGTTTGCCCCCGCCTCCGGCACGATCCAGATGGTCGAGGCCATCGTCAAGGACAAGAAGCGGATCATCCCCTCCGCCGCCTACTGCAACGGCGAGTTCGGCGCCAAGGACCTCTTCGTTGGCGTCCCGGCCCTCCTGGGCGCGAACGGCGTCGAGAAGATCGTCGAGTTCAAGCTGAACCCCGAGGAGCAGAAGCTCTTCAACGAGTCCGCCTCCCACGTCAAGGACCTGGTCGACACCGTCGTCAAGATGTTCCCCGACCTGGCCTAAGAAGTTCCTCGGATCGGACGATTTCGATTACCGAACTCCGTGTTGTGTTCGGGACGAGGAGGGGGTATCGTCCTCAAGCGGGGCACTATTCAGAACATGTAAGGGGGGTAACGATGACTTCAGGTCGGTTCAGCATCGTCCGCGATGCCGCGGTGGTGCTGCTTTTGCTCTGTGGGCATCCAATGACTGCCCACGGACAGGGCTGTACCTCCGACGGCGGGGAAGAGTGCTGCTCAACAGCGACGGAAGATCACTGGGTTGAATACAACGTCCTCCATGAGCAGCCGGTTGCGGATCGGGATGCGAGCGCGCCCAAGGCGCAGACTCCGTATTGGGAATCGGTGCGGGATCTCCTCGTGCTGTTTGAACAATCTGATGATCGAAAGGCGCTCGCGATCATTGTTCGTGATGCGTCGCTGGCGGGATCCGGGCTCTCCCAGACGCAGGTTCGTGATGGTTTGAGAATCTCCGGGCACGTCCTGTACAGCGACGGTGCGCTGACCGAGTCTCAGCAGGCTTTCGCGGCCATGGCGCTCGCAGCGCAAGACGATCAGACGCAGGCCGAATCACATCGCATGCTCGCCCAGATCGCCTTGCGTGAAGGCGACGCACAGACGGCGTTTGACCACTACGCTACCTCGTACAATCACTACATGTTGCTGCGCCAAGCCGGAGCGCCCAATCTCGCCAGAGTGGTCGTTGGTCCCCTGATTGAGTCGGCAAGAGTCGCCGGTCACGATCAGCTCGCGCTTCAGTATGCGGATGAGGCGATCGATGAGTTCGAGAATGACCCGGTTGCAAATGTGCGTGCACGATCGCTCATGAAGGCGGGTGACATCGCGTTGGAGCTTGGCGATACGGTCGCTGCCGAGGCGTACTACGACGAACTCCTTCAGACTTACCCGGAGTTCGGGATCACGGATTCCGACTGGGGTCTGCAGCCAGCGGTCCGGATGCGTCTGATGAAGGCGAAGGGGTTCGACATCCTTCACTGTAACAAGGAGGCGATGCAGGAGGCTGTTCAGATTCTTGGAGACGAGCGGTACAGGGGGATGCCATCCTGGGCGTCTATCGGAGAGAACCTCGCTCATTGCCTCTATGAACTCGGAAAGGCGGATGAGTCATTCGAGGTGCGCAATGCGATAATTGCGTCCATTGATGAAGACATCGCGGCGCTCGCCCCCGAGCTTGAATGGCGTGCCTGGGGGCTTCGCCGGGTCCAGATCGGGATGATGTGGAATGCCGCCGTGTTGATGGTGCAGGACGAGAGAGACATGGCGACATGCGAGGCGTATCTCGAGCGTCTGACCGGCGAGTTTGCCGAGACCGATCCCGGCATCGCCAACATGGCCGCGGACCTTCTGAGCACGCTGCAGGGCGGGGGCGGATGAACGCCGGGCCCTGACTCAACGTTTCTCGCTCCCGCCCTCGTCCACCCGCACGCCCTTGCGCAGCTGCTTCTGGCGTCGCTCGTCCAGGATGTTGTCCGCGTCCTCGCCCAGCGAGGTCAGCAGGCGGTATGCGTACGGCGCCCCCGCGAGCCACTTCCTCCAGCGCAGGAAGAACCAGAGCAGCGCCGGCGGCGAGACGACCCCGGCCACGATCAGCGATTCCTTCGATTGGTAGGCGATCGCCCACGCCGCGACGCCCAACGCCCCGGCCATCACCAGCAGGCCCAGCACGAACTGCCCCCCCTCGCTCGTGATCTGGCGTCGGATGGTCTTGCGCTGCGAGACGTTGATGTGGTGCGCCTCGGGGTCGAACCCCTCGAGGAGCATCTCTCCCCCCTCGAGTTCCGAGTCGTGGTCCCCGGCGCGCGCAGGCGACTTCTCGATCGCCTCGAGCGACTCGTCCAGCTCGACCTCGGCGACCGTGTCCTCCAGGGCAGGGTCGGTCTCGGTCAGGTCGATGTCATCGTCGTTTGGCCTGGCGTCCACGTGGTCCCCCTCAGGACAACGCCGAACCCACTGGTGGAGTTCGCCCCCGCCGAGCCCTTTCGGGTCCCCCCTCCCGGAGCCCCCCCTGGAGAGTTGCCGGGAGTGTAGTGGGGTTTTCAAGCGAGATATGTCACGCCCACGTCAAGACTTCAACGAGCCCCACGGGGTTCGCTGAGCGGCTCGCGGGGGGTCGGGACCCGCCCCCGCCCGCCTATACTCGCGCCGATCCACTGATCGAGCGACTCGTACCACACTTGTGGGACACGGAGGAAATACGCCGATGCGACGACTGCTGATTCTCCCCGCCATGGCGCTGATCGCGGGCGGCCTGACGAACGCGGTGGCTCAGGACGAGATGAGTGACCAGGCGGCCGCGACCCCTGCCCCCGAGACCGCGACCCCCAAGACCTGGAGCCCGACCTGGTCGGACCAGGGCATTGCCAAGGTCGCCCAGACGCTGACCGGCTCGTGGAAGACGAGCACCGCGGTCGGTGACACCACGGGCGACGGCGAGAGCAACATCGTGATGACGGTCGCGCCCGTACCGGTCGAGGGCGTGGCGGATGCGCTGTACGTCGAGACCGCCCGCGCCGACCGTTTGTGGGAGCCGTACCGCCAGGCGATCTTCCAGCTCTACCGCTACAAGGGCAAGATCCGCCTGCGGACGTACGAGTTCATGACCAGCGCCGAGTCGCGCAAGGTCTACGCCGGCCTGGGCGCCGCCCCCGAGCTGTTCCCCAGCGTCTCGCGTGACGACCTGATCGCGACGCTCGACGTCGAGCTCGAGCCCAAGGGTGACGGGTACACCGGCAAGACGCCCTACCCGTACCCGACGGGCGTGGGCGGCGCGATCGAGATGACCAGCGAGATCACCCTGACCCAGAACGCCTTCACCACCGCCGACCGCGGCTTCGACGCCCAGGGCAACATCGTCTGGGGCGCCGGCGCCGGCTCGGCGTACACCTTCGAGCGCGTCCCGGGCCTGCTCAAGGCCGACCATCGCGCCCGCGGCGTCGTCGTCATCGACTTCCTCAACCCCGGCGAGGACACGCTCCAGGCCGGCGACCGCGTCCACGTCCACTACATCGGATGGACCGGCGAGGGCTACAAGTTCGACGCCTCGCGCGACCGCAACCGCCCCTTCATCTTCCCCTACCCCTCGCCCCCCGGACGCATGATCGAGGGCTGGGACGTCGGCCTCGAGGGTATCTCCGTCGGCGCCCATCGCAAGGTCTACCTGCCCTGGGACGTGGCCTACGGCGAGCGCGGCAACCCCGCCGCCAACATCCCGCCCAAGTCCGACCTCATCTTCGACCTCGAGTGCCTCCTCCTCGAGCACCCCGAGGCGGAGACCAGCAACGACCAGGGCGGTGGGGACAACGGCGCGGGCGGCGGCGCCACCACGCCCGACGATTGATCCCGGGAATCACCTGATCTCTCGGCGGCGTCCACGCGACGCCGCCTTTTTCATGCGCGAATACGATCTCGCGTGCCCAAGGACCTCTACAGCGTGCTCGGCGTCAAGCGCGCCGCCTCGGACGACGAGATCAAGAAGGCCTACCGCGCGCTGGCCCGCAAACTCCACCCGGACGTCAACAAGGCGCCCGACGCCGCCGAACGCTTCGCCGAGGTCCAGACCGCCTACGACGTCCTCTCCGACCCCGAGAAGCGTCGCTTGTACGACGCCGGCGGGCGCGACCCTTCGGCGACGTTCAGACAGGGACAGCCCCGAGGCGCGGGCATCGAGTTCGACATCTCCGACATCGGCTCAGTCTTCGACACGTTCTTCAGCGGGCGCGACGTCGGCGGGGGCTTCGGCGGCTTCGCTGCCCGGGGCGCCCCGCCCCGCCAGGGTGGAGACCTCCACACGCAGACGACCATCGACCTCGAGACCGCCGCCCGTGGTGGCTCTCAGCGCCTGCGCGTCGGCCGCGACGGCGATTCGAGCACCATCGACGTCACCATCCCCAAAGCGATCGCCGACGGCGCCAAGCTCCGCGTCCGCGGTCAGGGACGCCCGGCGACCACGCCAAAGGGCCAGGCGGGCGATCTGATCCTGACCGTCCACGTGCGCGAGCACCCGCTCTTCAAGCGATCGGGTCTCGACCTGAGCATCACGCTCCCCCTGACGATCGCCGAGGCGACGCTGGGCGCAAAGGTCGACCTGCCCACGCTCACGGGCCAGGTGGAGTTGAACGTGCCCGCGTCAACGCCGAGCGGCGCCCGCCTGCGCCTCAAGGGGCGCGGCCTCGAGGACGAGCAGGGGCGCCAGGGCGATCTGTTCGCGGTCGTCGCGATCGTCCCCCCCGAGCCGGCCCTTGTGGACGAGTCGCTCCGCAAGGCGCTCGAGGCGCTGAGCGGACGCCAGAACAGCCCCCGGACGGGGGGGCTCTGGCCCCCGAGTCGCCCCGCCACTGGCGGGATTTGACAGCCCCGCCCGATGGATCAATAGTGCCCGCCGCGGCGGCCCCTGACCCGCGGCCCGCGGGAGCGAGCGTGCTCAAACAACGCCATCAGTTGTTCGTCGCCCTGTTCTGCGTCGCGGACGGTGTGGTCGTGATCGCGGCGTGCATGCTCGCGTGGGTCGCCCGCCTCTATGTCTTCGCCGAGCCCCTCCCGCACGACTGGGAGGGCTACTTCAAGGGCCCCCTCGTCCTCTTCGCCCTCCCGATCGTGCTGTACACCTTCTCCGTGCTCAAGCTCTACCGCGCCAGGCGCGATCGGAGCATGTGGGGTGAGCAGGGTGGCATCCTCAAGGCCTGCCTCGTCTCGATGGTCCTGCTCATCGTCGCCCTCTGGGCCGTCGGCTCTGACTTCCTGACCCGGGGGGTCGTCGCGAAGGCCTCGCCTCACGGGATCGGCTGGCGCCTGATCGCGGACCCCGCGCGTCTCCAGCTGCTCGTGCTCGCCATCCTCCTGCCTTCGCTCCTGGGCGCCGAGCGGATCGTCGTCCGCTCCGCCCTGCGGGCCATCCGTCGGCGGGGGTTCAACCTCTGCCACGTCGCGATCATCGGCGTCGGGCGTCTGGGCCAGATCGCCGCCCGCACCCTCGAGCGAAACGCCTGGACCGGCATCCACATCGCCTACTTCGTCTCGCACCACGACCGCCCGCGTCAGGACTCGTGCCTGCGCAAGCCCGTCCTCGGCGGGCTCAAGGACCTCGAGGGCGTCCTCGAGACCAACCGCGTCGACGCGATCTACCTCGCGCTCCCGGGGCCCATGAGCGGGCGCACCTCCGAGATCCTCAAGCGTCTCGAGCGGTTCGCCGTCGATGTGCGCATCGTCCCGGACGTCCATCCCCGGTACGTCCCCCAGAGCATGGCGGTCTCCGAGCTCGAGGGCATGCCGATCCTGAGCTACCGGGAGTCCCCGATCACGGGGCTGGGCGGGTTCACCAAGCGCTTGCTCGACATCATCGGCGCGAGCCTGGCGCTGCTGATCTTCTCACCGCTGATGCTGGCGATCGCGGCCGCGATCCGCCTGACCAGCCGCGGGCCCGTCATCTTCAAGCAGCAGCGCGTCAGCCTCGGGGGCGAGGTCTTCAAGATCTACAAGTTCCGCACCATGCGCCACGTGGACGACGAGCAGGCCAGGCCCGACTGGACCCGGCGCGACGACCCCCGGATCACCCCCGTCGGGGGCTGGCTCCGGCGGGCGAGTCTGGACGAGCTCCCCCAGCTCATCAACGTCCTCAAGGGGGACATGGCCCTGGTTGGCCCCCGCCCCGAGCGTCCCGAGTTGATCGCCCGCTTCCGCGACGACTGGAGGGGGTACATGCTCCGCCAGCACGTGAAGGCGGGCATCACCGGCTGGGCCCAGGTCAACGGCCTGCGGGGTGACACCTCCCTACGCAAGCGCCTGCAGTACGACCTCTTCTACATCCGCCACTGGTCGATCTGGTTCGATCTGCGCATCTTGTGGCTGACCCTCTTCCGAGGGTTCGTGCACCGCAACGCCCACTGAGCGGGGAGCTTCGTTTCTGGAAATCTGCCGGGAGGCCCCATCCCACGCCACCCTTGCGTCTGTGACCCCCCGCCCATATAACGGACCGATACTTTTTAGGAGTCTCCGCCCACGGTCTCACGGGGTCTGCATGGGGGTCCGGAGCGTTCATCACATCGCCGACCGACGCGGCTCGGGGTTCACCCTCGTCGAGCTGCTCATTGTCATCTTCATCATCACGTTGCTGATCGGCCTGCTCGCGCCCGCGCTCGGACGCGTCCGCTCGATCGCGCGCGACGTCGCCTGCAAGTCGAACTTGCGTCAGCTCGGGGCCGCCGCCGCCAACTACTCGGCCAACTCCCCGGGCGCGGAGATCCCCTCCTTCTGGTGGCAGCCCGGCACGTCGCGTAGCACGTACCTGGACGTCGACTTCTCGATGAACCGTCCCGGCGCGGACTCGCTCGACGCCGCCCAGGCGCAGGAGACCGACATTCTCAGAAGGCGCACCGGGCGCGACACGGGCCAGACGCCCCAGAAGATCAAGCTCAACACGCTGCGCTACCCGCATCGACGCTTCACGCATTTGGTCCTGCTCGACCAGATGGACGTGCCCTTCCCGGACCCGCGGGCCGCCTGCCCCGAGGACGAGCAGTTGATCCGCTGGTCGCGCGACCCGATGGATCT
Source organism: Phycisphaerales bacterium (assembly GCA_041402005.1). Taxonomy (GTDB): domain Bacteria; phylum Planctomycetota; class Phycisphaerae; order Phycisphaerales; family UBA1924; genus JAJRXR01. Next base: position 401,108 of record JAWKTB010000001.1, read on the forward strand.
CTCGTCGGTCCCGACAGTGGGTGACGAGGACTCGACGACCGAGAGCCGCATCGAGATCCGCCAGCGCTGGGCGTACTCCTCGACGTACCAGGCCGTCCCTGCGTCGTGGTCGCCCGACACGCGCCAGGGCACGCGACTGACGGTCGGCCCGGTCGAGCGGTTCTACAACCTGTTCACGCGGATCGACCCGGCGCTGCGTCTGGGCGGGCGTCGGATGGATGAGGTCGCCTTCCCGGGCGCCAAGGTCTTCTTCTTCGAGTTTCACGACCGCCACTCGGCGGGACGCCCGGCGTTCTACGCCTACCCCCAGGCCAAGGGGAACCAGCTCTTCTTCGACGCCTCGGTCCGGGCGGAGAAGACGGCCAACTCGAACCCCGGCTTCGACCCCAACGATCCGTCGGGCGTCGCCCCCGCGGTGGTCTACGACCCCGCCCCCGGCGCGGCCGACCCGCCCCCGCTGCACAACCCCCTGGGCGACACGCTCAAGGGTCACTACCGCTGGACGCGGGGCGGCCTGCGCGGCGTGGATTACGCCGGTGACGACATCGACACCGGGCGGACGCCCTGAGCGGCGTCATCGAACACATTCGCTATCCCACCCCCAGCGAGCCTTCACGCTCGAGCTAGGGTGAAATCCCTGCCTGTGGATCAGGCGGCGGGTCGCACCTTCCCTATTCCAAGATCATCAGGTTTTTCGCCAGGAACCTCGGGCTCGTCAGTGGCGTACTGGCTGGCGACGGATGCACTGCGCGGCGCCGGACCCCCCGCGCCAACAGGCTAGTGCACCTGGTACCGCCGGGCGTCGAGACCCCCACCCCCACGCCGGCGAGGAAGGACCCCACATATGAGCCGTGACCGCAAGGCTTTTACCCTTATCGAGTTGCTGGTCGTCATCGCCATCATCGCGCTCTTGATCGGCATCCTGCTGCCGGCCCTGGGCTCGGCGCGTCGGACCGCGAGGCGAGGCGTCTGCCTGTCGAACCTGAAGCAGTTCGGCATCGCCTCGGCGGGGTACGCCTCCGACTTCGACGACAAGATCCCGGCGTACAGCTGGCGACGCGGCGAGACACACGAGGTCGCCGGGCTCGGGCCGTTCTTGATCAACTCCAATGACACTGACGCCTGCGCCTATCAGAATACGGATATCATTCGGCGTCGGACGGGACGCATCGACGGCAACCACAAGATCAAGCTGCTTCGAAACCTGTATGCGCATCGTCGATACACGCACTTTGTGATGCTGGACTACGCGGGCGAGCAGTTCCCGACGGAGATCGCTGCCTGCCCCGAGGACAAGAACCTCATTGATTGGGCGAAGGACCCGATCGGGTTCGAGGACAACGGCCCGTGGCCCCAGACCGTCGACGGCGCCAACGAAGAGAACCTCGCGGGTGCGGAGGCCGTGCGCCAGCGCTGGCCCTACAGCTCGTCGTACCAGCCCGTTCCTGCCGCGTGGTCTCAAGACATGGGCACGACCCAGAGCCCGGTGCCCGCGCCGATCGAAGGCACGTCCAACCTCTTCCTCGCGACGAACCGCCCGCTCGGCGGTCGCTCCTACGCCCAGGTCTCCTTCCCTGCCCAGAAGACCTTCATGTTCGAGCTCTACGACAGGCACACCCTCAACGATGGCCTCTTCTATGTCTACCCCGAGGCGAAGAGCTCCCAGCTCTTCTTCGACTCCTCGGTCCGTCCCGAGCCCACCAGCGAGGCCAATCCCGGCTTCGATCCCAACAAGCCGGCTAGCGCCGAGTCGTTCTGCGTGACCTACACCCCGCTCACCACCGACCCGCCGGTGCACGGCGACCCGAACAAGACGTATTGGGTCCGGTACCGCTTCACGCGGGGCGGCCTGCGGGGCGTGGACTACGGCGGCTCGGACATCAACACGGGACAGCCCCCGCACCAAGACCCTACCCCCTGCCCGTGACCTGACTCATCCGCACTTGATTCACGACGCCGCCCCCTCGGGCGGCGTTTTTTCTGATTCTCCGTTCCCAGCATGGCCTTGAGGGCCCTTGGCGCTTCCCTGACCCACCCAGGGATCCCCCGGAACCGGTTTTTTGGGCCTCCCGAGCCCCCCCCCTTGCAGGCTGGGGGGGGAGAGGGCACAATATGGGTGTGTAAGGGTCTCATTCAGAGTCCCCTCTGCCAGTTCAGGCATGCTTGCAGGCCGGTGATCGCCGGCGTTGGAGACTCGGTATGTCACGTCGTCGTGGTTTCACGCTCATCGAGCTTCTGGTTGTCATCGCCATCATCGCGCTGCTGATTGGCATCTTGCTGCCCGCGCTCGGCTCGGCCCGGCGGACCGCGCGACGCGGGGTGTGCCTGTCGAACCTGAAGCAGTTCGGCATCGCCTCGGCGGGGTACGCCTCGGACTTCGACGACAAGATCCCGGCGTACAGCTGGAAGGGCGGCGTCGGGAACTCGTACTACGTCGAGGGCGCGGGCCTCGTGCCCATGACCGGCAACGACGTGGACGCCGCGGCATGGCAGAACACCCACATCCTCCGCGTGCGCACGGGGCGCGCGACCGGCGCCAACAAGATCAAGCGCCTGACCAACCTCTTCCCGCACCGTCGTTACACGCACTTCGTGATGCTGGACTACGCGGGCGAGCAGTTCCCGGCAGAGATCGCGGCCTGCCCAGAGGACAAGAACCTGATCGACTGGGCCAAGGACCCGCTCGGGTTCGAGATGAACGGTCCGTGGCCGACGGCGGGTGACGGCGGCGAGAACCAGTTCGAGGAGCAGCAGCCGGTCATCCAGCGCTGGCCCTACTCCTCCACGTACCAGCCCGTCGTCGCGGCCTGGTCGCAGGACATGAACGGGGCGTCGGGCACGACGGTGGCGCCCGCCAGCGGCACCTCGAACCTGTTCGCCGTCGGCAGCGCTCCGCTCGGCGGGCGGACCTACACGCAGGTCTCGTTCCCCGCGCAGAAGACCTTCATGTTCGAACTCTTCGACCGGCACACGATTAACCAGGGCCTGTACTACCACTACCCCGAGGCGAAGTGCTCACAGCTCTTCTTCGATTCCTCGGTCCGCCCCGAGCCGACCAACGAGGCCAACGCCGGCTTCAATCCCCGCGACCCGACCAACCCCAACTCGTACTGCATGCTCTACACGCCGCTGTCGACCGACCCGCCCGAGTACGGCGCAGTCGGCAAGACGTACTGGATCAGCTACCGCTTCACGCGGGGCGGCCTGCGGGGCGTGGACTACGGCGGCACGGACATCAACACGGGCCAGCCCGCCAACCAGGTACCCGCCCCCTGCCCATGACCTGAAGGGGATCTCCCGGACTTCCCACGACGCCGCCCTCTCGGGCGGCGTTTTCTTTGACGTCGCCGTGCTCTTGGCGGGAAGTGGAATGCTCGGATTCCTGCATGTTGAGGGATCCACCTTCGAGAAGGAGTCGTCGCGAGTCTCCTGTCTCGTCCCGTCGCGAGGCGGATTTTGCTGAACCAGGAGATAGACGTCAGGGGGGGCAGGGTCGGAGTTTGTTCGAAAAACGAACGGGTGGCGACACCGGTTTTGCCGGACGGCGGAACCGGGGGGAGGCCGAATCGCGTATCGTGTCGTCGTGGGGCCCGGGTTTCTCACCGGGTTCTTGTTCAACGTCCAGGTCGGAGGTCTCGAAATGACACGCCGCCGCGGTTTCACGCTCATCGAGCTTCTGGTCGTCATCGCCATCATCGCGCTCTTGATCGGCATCCTGCTGCCGGCCCTGGGCTCGGCGCGACGGACGGCGCGGCGCGGCGTGTGCCTGTCGAACCTGAAGCAGTTCGGCATCGCCTCGGCGGGGTACGCGTCGGACTACGACGACGGCATCGCTTCCTATAGCTGGAACGGCTTCGGGAACGTCTACTACGTCGAAGGCACCGGCAACGTCACCATGAACCAGTCGAACGACACGGTCGCCACGAACTGGCAGAACACGCACATCCTTCGGGTCCGCACCGGGCGCGCCACCGGCGCCAACAAGATCAAGCGCATCCCGGAGGCGATCTACGTTCAGCGCCGCTACACGCACTTCGTGTTGCTGGACTACGCGGGCGAGCAGTTCCCGGCGGAGATCGCCTCCTGCCCCGAAGACAAGAACATCATCGACTGGGCCAAGGACCCGATCGGGTTCGAGCAGAATGGCCCGTGGCCCAGTTCCAACTTCGGCGACCAGCTCGACGACGACCAGGCCGTCATCCAGCGTTGGCCATACAGCTCAAGCTACCAGCCCGTCCCCGCATCGTGGGCGCCGGACCAAATTACCAACGGGCGAAACACCGTCGCCCCGGTCGGCGGGACATCCAACTTGTTCGTGGGAACGAGCCTCCCGCTCGGCGAGCGCAAGTACACCCACGTCTCATTCCCCGCCCAGAAGACCTACTTCTATGAGTTGTTCGATCGTCACACACTGAGCCAGGGCCTCTGGTATGGCTACCCCGAGGCGAAGGGCTCGCAGCTCTTCTTCGACTCCTCGGTCCGACCCGAGGCCACCAGCGACTCAAACCCTGGCTTCCTTCCCAACGACCCGTCCAACCCGGATTCGTTCTGCACCAAGTACACCCCGCTGACGACCGACCCGCAGCCGCAAGGCGACCCGGACAAGACGTACTGGGTGCGTTACCGCTTCACGCGGGGCGGCCTGCGGGGCGTGGACTACGGCGGCTCGGACATCAACACGGGCCAGCCCGCCAACCAGGCGCCCACGGTCTGCCCTCCGTAAGCGGGGGATTTCGTGGGATCGTCTGCGTCGAGCCTCCCTCGCCCTGCCGTTGGGCAGGGCGTTGTCTCGGCCCTTGCAGGCGGGGACCCGCCCGGTCACAATGGGCGTATGGGTCTTGACCGGAGGCCCCCTGAACCCCCCGCGATCGCCGGGGGGAGGCCCGGTCGGAATCGGAGACCACTCATGACACGTCGCCGCGGGTTTACGCTCATCGAGCTTCTGGTCGTCATCGCGATCATCGCGCTCTTGATCGGCATCCTGCTGCCGGCCCTGGGCTCGGCCAGGCGATCGGCCCGGCGCGCCAAGTGCGTCTCGAACCTCTATCAGTACGGCGTGCTGATGATGGGGTACGCCTCCGAGTTCAACGACTATCAGTCCGCCTACTCGTGGCTGCCGGGCAATTACCGCACGGAGTTCCCGGATCTGTACGGCGCCAGCGAGCCGACGGGATTCCAGGCGGTGGACATCATCCGTCGCTTGACCGGTCGTCGGAACTTCCCGCCGATGGATGACCGGTACCCGCAGCGCCGCTACACCCACCTGATCCTGATGGACTACCGGGGCGAGGCGTTGCCCGACCAGATCGCCGCGTGCCCGGAGGACAAGTACCTCCTCGACTGGCAGAAGGATCCGATCAACTTCGAGCCCGTCCCGATCGAGCCTGGCGGCTCGGTCTCCTGGAAGATGATGTGGCCCTATAGCTCCACCTACCAGGCCATCCCGTTCATCTGGGCCCCCGACACCAAGCGCCGGGTCGGCAACCAGACGTTCACGACGGTCGAGCCCGCGCCCGGTGGGCACAACTTCTTCAACCCGGCCCGTCTCCCCCTCGGTGGGCGCAAGCTGACCGAGGTCGCGTTCCCCGCCAACAAGGTCGCCTGGTTCGAGTTCCACGACCGCCACTCGAAGTCGCCTGGCATCTTCTTCGCCTACAAGGAGGCGAAGTCGTCCATGCTCTTCTTTGACGGGCATGCCGGGGCCGAGTCCACCTCAGAGTGCAACGAGGGCGGACGCCCCAACCAGCCCAACCTCGACCAGCCGACGGTCTTCCAGTACCACCCGGACCTGACCTGGGAGCCCCCGACACAGAGTGGCGATGCCGCCGAGCAGGTCATCGGGCACTACCGCTGGACCAAGTTCGGCCTCAAGGGCGTGGACTACGGCGGCGAGGAGATCGGCGCCCCCAACGACCCCTGATCCGGGATCGCTCGACATCAGAGTCTGGACGCAGACGCCGACTCGATGGCTGTGTGTCCGCGCCGCGATCGCTCACGCGGCGATCATCACGGCCCGTACAGCAGCTTCGTCCGGTACTCCTTGATCGTCCGGTCCACCCACTCGCGGGTGAACTTGCCTTCCCAGCTCGAGCTGAGCTCCTCGGCGAACGGGCCGAGCTCGTAGCCGTCCGACGCCTTGCGGGCGATCTTGTCGTACTCGATCATGTCCTTCTTGAGCTGCTCGAGGGCGCGGATCGCGCCCCGGATGTACTTCTCCGCGCCGTAGCGCGCCCACCCCGCCGAGATGCTCGCCTGGCTCGACAGCAGGTCGGAGCGGATGTCGCGGCACTCGTCGGCCCAGTGCTCGGTCAGCTCGACGCCCTTGCCGCCCGCGTCGTCCCACTCGGCGTACCCGAGCGCGTCACGCAGCGAGTCGGCCTTGTCGTCCATAAGCTTGGTCGCGATGCCGTACTTCTCGGCCTCGTTGGCCGTCAGCGTCAGGATCGACTTGGTGTCGTCGAGCGTGACGTAGTCCTTGCCCTCGACGCCCGACAGGGGCTTCTCGCCGGTCAGGTGGTACGTGCCGTCACCCATCGGGATCGCGTACAGGGCCTGGTCCGTGATCATCATGGCCCGGACGACCTGGGGGTTGTGCCCGCTCTCCTCGGCCTGGGTGGCGAGCTTGGCCATCAGGATCGAGTTGAACTTCTTGTTGACCTCGAACGACCCGGTGTTGGCGTCGTGGGAGTAGACGACCGCGCCCCCGACGTCGGAGCGGGGCGCCATGGAGATCGTGTCGCAGGTGAACGTGGGCCAGATCGCGGCGGAGATCGAGCTCTCGATCAAAGCGTGGTAGCGGAGCCCCTCGCGGTACTCGTTCATCAGCTCGACGATGCGCAGGGCGGCCCAGACCTCGCCCCCGGGTGAGTTGATCCGGAAGATGACGTCGGTGACGCCGTTCTCGTGGGCCCACTTGAGCGACTCGGCGATGCCCTTGGGATAGACCTCCTCGCCGAACCCGCCCTTGATCGGGATCTCCATGTAGAGGGGGATGCCTTCGCGCTTGACGACCTCGCGCGGCGTCGTCTTGTCCTCGCCGACTTTGCGCAGCTGATCGGCGGTGAACCGCTGCATCGGGTCGTTCTCGGCCTCGCCCTCGGCGCCCTCGGGCGCGGGCTCGATGTCGTCCAGGTCGAGTGAGGCGACTTCCGAGCGGGCGAAGGTCAAGGTGGTCTCGAAGCCGTGGAGCGTGGTCTTGATCGTGATCTTCGAGGCGGTCATCTCGATGACCTGCCCCTCGTACCGCTTGTTCTTGGTCGTGACCAGAACGTCCTCGCCTGAGGCCAGCCCGCAGGCCATCGCAAGCGCGAGAGTCGCGGCGATCAGCGTCGTACCCCTTGCCATGTTCCGTGCTCCCGCGTGATGCACGCCCCCGCAGACACGCGGGCGCTGAGTACCCGACCCAGAGCCTACCCGCAGACGACGCCGCGGCCAACGCCCGGCCCGAACGCACGCCCATTCCTAGCATTGCGGCGTGATTCCACACCGATACCGGGTGATCGTGGTGGGGGGCGGGCACGCGGGCGTGGAGGCCGCCTGGGCGGCCGCAAACCTGCTCCCCGAGCCCGCCGGCATCGCCCTGGTCACCCTCGCCCCTGCCAAGGTCGGCGTCATGAGCTGCAACCCCGCGATCGGCGGGCTCGCCAAGGGCCAGCTCGTCCGAGAGGTGGACGCCCTCGGCGGGCTCATGGGCTTGGCCGCCGACGCGACCGGGATCATGTTCAAGGCGCTGAACACCTCGCGGGGGCCGGCGGTCCGCGGGCCTCGGTGCCAGAGCGACAAGCACGCCTATGCCGAGGCGGTTCAGACGCTCGTCGCATCACGCCAAGAGATCGAAGTAATCGGGGGCGCGGTCGAACGCCTGATCGTCGAACGCGTCCCCGGCTCGACCGAACGACGTATCACGGGTGTCGAGATCACATCGGGGGGGCGGGGCGTGCGTCTCGACGCCGACGCCGTCGTCATCACGACCGGCACCTTCATGCGGGGCCTCATGCACACGGGCGAGTGCCGCACACCGGGCGGACGCTTCGGCGAGGCGCCCGCCTCATCGCTCTCCGCCTCGCTCGAGGCCCTCGGCTTCGAGCTCGGACGCCTCAAGACCGGCACCTGCCCGCGCCTCGACCGCGACACGATCGACTGGGACGCGCTGCCAGAGCAGGCGGGGGACGTCGAGCCGATGGCCTTCTCCGACCTCACGCCTGCCGGATGGTCCGCGCCAGGGCTCGCGCTCGACCGCTTCCCGAGGCTCGAGCAGATCCCATGCCGCCAGACGCGGACCTCGCCCGAGGCGCACGAGCTGATCCGGGCGAACCTGCATCGCGCCCCGATGTTCTCCGGGCAGATCGAGTCCCGCGGGCCCCGATACTGCCCCTCGATCGAGGACAAGGTCGTCCGCTTCGCCCAGCGCGAGACACACGGCGTCTTCCTCGAGCCCGAGTCGCACCGCGACCGCGTCGTCTACTGCAACGGCATCTCGACGAGCCTGCCCGAGGACGTGCAGGACGTGGTCGTGCGCACGATGCCGGGGTGCGAGAAGGCCCGGATCGTCCGCTACGGGTACGCGGTCGAGTACGACATGGTCCGCCCCCACCAGATCCGCGCGACGGGGGAGACCAAGCTTGTCGGCGGGCTGTTCCTGGCGGGCCAGATCAACGGGACGAGCGGGTACGAGGAGGCCGCGGCCCAGGGCGTCGTCGCCGGCATCAACGCCGCCCGGCGCGCGCGGGGCGAGGGGGACTTCATTCTGGGGCGCGATCAGGCGTACATCGGCGTGCTGATGGACGACCTGGTGACCAAGACGCCGCGAGAGCCCTACCGGATGTTCACCAGCCGGGCGGAGCACCGCCTCTTGCTCCGGGCGGACAACGCCGCCGATCGGCTGAGCCCGATTGCCTCCGAAATCGGCTTGCTCGCCTCGACCGAGCTGGGCGACCGGCGAGAACGTCTCTTCGGGTCACGTCGCCAGGCGATCGAGCACCTGCAACGGGCGATCGACGTGTCAAGTGTCGACGGCGAGCCCCTCGCCAGAGCCATCCGACGCCCCGGGTTCTCGGTGGACGACCTCCGCCGAGTGCTGCCCGGCGTGCGCCTGGACCCCGGCGTCTCCCGGGGAGTCTGGGAGACGGTGCACGCCGAACGGGTGTACGAGCCGTACATCGCCCGCCAGCGCGTCCAGATCCGTCGCCAGTCGGAGTTGGAGCGTCGGCGCCTGCCCGGGTGGGTGGAGTACCGGTCGCTGCCCGGGTTGCGGGCCGAGGCGGTCGAGGCGTTGTCACGCTTCCGCCCGGAGACGTACGCCCAGGCGGGTCGCCTGGAGGGCGTGACGCCGGCGGACCTGAACCTCTTGAGTGTCCTGATCGCCCGGGGTCCGGGGGGGACTGGCGCCCCGCCAGCGCACGCGGGGGCGTGAGACGCAACAATCTGCCGTGCAGGACGCCGCCATGCTCATGCCGACACTGACTCTCGCCTCGGGCGATGCCGCGGGCGCGAGCATCGCCCTCGACCTGCTGACGATCCTCGCGTGCGCGGGGCTCGTTGCGCTCGTCTTCGGGCGCCTCCGCGTCGCGGTCATCCCGGGATATCTCATCGCGGGCATCCTGATCGGGCCCCATGCCCTGGGCCTCGTACAGGCCGACCAGATCGAGGGCATCGCCTCGCTCGCGACGGTGCTGCTGATGTTCGGCATCGGCATGCACCTGGACATGTCGATCCTGCGTCACGGCGCCGCCCTGATCGTCGCGATCGGCGTCGTGACGACCATCTTCTCGGCGGTGCTGATCATGCTCGCCGCCCACCTCTTCGACGTCGCCTGGGCCCCCAGCGCGACGATCGGGATGTCGCTCTCACTGTCGTCGACGGCGGTCGTGCTGCGCGTGCTGCAGCAGCGGCGCGAGCTGTTCACCGCCGCCGGTCGCGTCAGCCTGGGCGTCCTGCTCGTCCAGGACATGCTTGTGATCGGCATGCTGGCGTCGATCCCGCTGCTGGCCCGGGCCCAGGGCGGGGACGCGCTGGGCGGGATGCACATGAACGCCGACACGCTCTCGCAGCTGGCCAGCAAGGCCGCCCTGAGCGTCGCGGTCGTGCTCGGGATCGTGCTGGTCGGCAAGGTGCTGCTCCCCCGGATCATGGTCGAGGCGTCGAGGTCGCCCTCGCCCGAGATCATGCTGGTGATCGCGGCGGCCTCGGCGCTGGGCGCCGCCGTCGCCACCGCCGGCGTCGGCCTCAGCCCCGAGCTGGGCGCGTTCCTTGCGGGCTTCCTGCTCGCGGGCACGCCCTTCCGCTATCAGCTCGCGGGTCAGATCACGCCCCTGCGCGACCTCTTCATGGCCGTCTTCTTCACGACCGTCGGGCTCGAGGTCTCGCTCCCACTCCTGCTCGACGCATGGTGGGTCGTGCTCCTGGCGACGGCGGGCGTGCTCGCGATCAAGGCATTCGTGATTGCTGGCGTCTCGTGGGGCATGGGCGCCTCGCCCGCGATCGCCGGACGCGTCGGACTCTGGCTCGCCCAGGGCGGCGAGTTCTCGCTGGTCATTCTCTCCGTCGCCGCCGCGGCGGGCGTCGTGGGAGAGACCGAGGAGGCCCAGACGATCGGCGTCTTCGTCTGCACGCTGATCGTGACGCCGGCGCTCATCAGCCAGGGCGCCAACCTGGCCAAGGCGTTGTCGTTCCTGCCCATGGCGCCCTGGAGCGCGCGCACGGGCCTGCGCGAGACCCCGAGCCTCGCCGACGCGGACCACGAGGGCGAGGACGAGGCGACGCCGGACGCCCCCGGCCCGGGTCGCGTGATCGTCGCGGGGTTCGGGCCCGTCGGGTGGGCCGCCGCCGAGCGATTGGAGCAGGCGGGCGCCAAAATCACCGTCATCGAGATCAACGCCAGGACGGTCCGCGTGCAGCTCGAGCTGGGGCGTCACGCCTACTACGGCGACGTCACCAACCGTGACGTCCTCGAGCACGCGGGCATCTACACCGCCTCGGCGATCATCCTGACCATGCCCGACGAGGACGCGGTCCTGCGCGCGGTTCGCATGGTCCGCTCGCTCCGCCCGGACATCTTCATCGCGGCCCGATCGGGCGTCGTGACGAAGGCGGCCCAGGCGCGGGAGATGGGCGCCGACGAGGTCGTGGTGGAGGAGCTGGCCAGCGCCGAGGTCATGGCCCGGCGCGTGCTGCGACGCCTGCGCGCCAGGCAGAACGCCGCCGACCACGACCACGAGCTCGACAATCACGCGGACTAGCGCCGCGGGCGGTCCTGACGATCGGGGTTACCCCTCTTCGTCGGGGAGCATGCGGAGTTCGTCGCGGAGGATGGCCGCCAGTTCGTAGTTCTCCGAGGCGAGCGCCTCACTGAGGCGTTGGCGGAGTTCCGCCTTCTGGCTGACGGGGAGCTTGGGGACGAGGGCCTCGCGCATCGAGCGCAGGGCCGCGTACTCGCGCGAGCTTTCGAGCTCCTCGCTCCGACCCGTCTCGTCGAAGTGTCGCTTGAGGGCGTCGAGCCCCTCGTCGATCGCGTGGATCGCCGCCTTGGGCTCCGAGTCCTTGATCGCCTGGCTGGCCAGCGCCCGGGCCCGCATCATCAGGATGTAGGGGCGGAACTGCTCGAGCGCCTCGCGGTCGCTGGGTTCCCGGGCGTGGTCGCGGCACAGGTCGAGGACCCGCAGGTTTCGGGTCGTGTCCCGGATCACCCCGTCGTAGTCCTCCAGGACCAGCAGCGCCACGTACCGGTGGTAGTACTGGAGGGCCTCCTCGCGCAGTTCTCGGCAGTCCTCGGGGGAGAGGAACCTCGGGGACTCCTCACCCTCCCCGAGGGGGGCGGGGGCGTCTGCGACGGGCTCTGGGGGGTTGGCGAGGAGTTCCGGGTCGGGCGGGGCGTAGGGGCCTGGAGGGGGGGTGTCCGGGCCTCCCTGGAGGATCTGGTCCAGGCGGGCCTCCTGGTACTCCAGGAACGAGCCGTACCCGTGAGGGGTTTGGCCGTCGGGGCGACCCTCGGCGTGCATCTGGAGGAGGCCCAGATCGACGCGGACCTGGATGCGGGGCTCGCCGTCCGCACCCTGGATGAGGCGGACGTTGATCTTCCCGGGCTCGTAGGGCCACTCGTCGAGCAGTTCGGAGAGGTCGCGTTCCATGCGTTTGGGGTCGGTCGGGGAGTGGCGAACCTGAGAGTGTGCGCCGGTTTTTTCGGTCGGCAAGGAAAATTCGTGATGGACGTTGCAGATTGTTGACTTTCCCGACCAGCCCGTCCAGGCGGGCCAAACCATCGGGAGGGGAGGGCAAAAAAGCGATGGAATGGCGGGTGGATTGAGCGGAAAACTCTAGCGGTCGATGAACCGGCGTGGGTATGCTGGCGAATCGACAGGTGAGGAACTCGGGCGAGAGCCCGGGAGAGATAGGCCGCGGTTCTCACCGCGGAAAGGTGGGTAGGAAAAAGTGAGTCGTTCGCACGCTTCCACTGCGCGTAGCGGGGGACTGCAGTCTGACCTGCAGGTCTACCTGAGAGAGATCAATCGGGTTCCGCTCCTCACGGCCGACGAGGAGAAGGAACTCGGCTGGCGCATCATCAACGACAACTGTCCCGAGGCGCGCGAGCGGATGATCCGCTCCAACCTGCGCCTGGTTGTCTCCATCGCCAAGCATTACACCGGGCGGGGCCTCCCGATCACCGACCTGATCGAGGAGGGCAACATCGGCCTGCTCCGCGCCGTCGAGGGCTTCGACCCGGCGCAGGGCGCCAGGTTCAGCACCTACGGCTCCTGGTGGATCAAGCAGGCGATCAAGCGCGCCCTGATCAACGCCACCCAGCCGATCCACATCCCGGCCTACATGGTCGAGCTGATCGCCAAGTGGAAGGTCGCCAGCCGCAAGCTCGAGGGCGAGCTGGGGCGGGCCCCGACGATCGAGGAGCTCGCCGACACGATGGAGCTCCCGGTCAAGAAGGTCCGCATCATCAAGCGGGCCGTCAAGGCCTTCAAGACACCCAACCAGGAGCCGACGAGCGCGGACGGCACGCTGCTGGGCCTGGGCGAGCTGATCGCCGACGAGAAGGTCGGCACGCCCGACGACCGGACGCTGCACACCGAGGAGCTGAACATCCTGCGTCGTCTGATGGAGACGATCGACGACCGGGAGGCGAGGATCCTGCGTCTGCGGTTCGGTCTTGACGGGCAGGAGCCGCTGACGTTGAAGCAGATCGCCGACCACGTTGGGATCTCGAGAGAGCGAGTGCGTCAGATCGTGGAGGAGGCGCTCGAGCGCCTGCACGAGCGTCTGACGGACACGAAGCCGAGCCAGTTCTTCCGGCGGGAGCCCCTTCCGGTGGAGGACATCGACGAGCGAGACGAGCGGCCCGTGCGTCGGGTGGGTGACGCATCGGTCGGAGGCTCGTTCGGTTCCGCCCCTTCCAAGGCGGGCTGAGTCCCCGAGAACAGTCTCGGGAGGAGTGTGACGCGGGCCGGCGCAAGCGCCGGCCCGCTGTCGTGCGCGGACCGCCCCACCGGGGACATCGCCCTACGATCGGGCCTCGTCTCGCCCGGGAAGAGTCAGGCGGGCGATCGGGTTCTTCTTGGGGTGGGACGCGATGGAGGATGCCGCGTGAGCGACACCGACGTGAAACGGCTGGTCATCATCGGCTCCGGGCCGGCGGGGTGGACCGCGGCGATCTACGCCGCCCGGGCCAACCTCGACCCGATCGTCTACGTCGGCGTGCCCAAGCAGGACCCGGGGCCGATTCTGCCCGGGGGCCAGCTCATGCTCACCACCGACGTCGAGAACTACCCGGGCTTCCCCGAGGGCGTCGGGGGCCCCGAGATGATGGCCCAGTTCCAGCAGCAGGCCGAGCGGTTCGGGACCACGATCGTCGGCGAGGACGTCGAGCGGGTCGAGTTTTCGGAGACCGGGCCTCACACGCTCCATCTCTCCGACGGCACGAGCGTCAAGGCGCACGCCGTCATCATCGCGACCGGCGCCACCGCCAACTGGCTCGGGCTCGAGAGCGAGATGCGACTGGCGACGGCGGGCGGGGGCGTGAGCGCGTGTGCCGTGTGCGACGGCGCCCTGCCCATGTTCCGGGGACAGCCCCTGGCGGTGGTGGGGGGCGGCGACACCGCGATGGAGGAGGCGACGTACCTCACCAAGTTCGCGAGCAAGGTCTACATCATCCACCGGCGTGACACGCTCCGCGCGAGCAAGGTGATGCAGGACCGCCTGCTCTCCAAGGACAACGCCGAGGTGCTGTGGAACAAGACGGTGGTGGAGGTGCTGAGTCGCACGGACGAGATGGGCGCGGAGAAAGTCCGGGCGGTCCGCCTCAAGGACACACTCACGGGCGAGGAGTCGGAGCTTGAGGTCGGCGGCCTGTTCATCGCGATCGGGCACACGCCGGCGACGAAGTTCCTCAAGGGCTCCGGGCTCGAGTTCGACGAGTCGGGGTACATCGACCTCAAGTCACGGTCGAGCCGCACGAACATCCCGGGCGTGTACGCGGCGGGCGACGTCGCGGACGCGAGCTACCGCCAGGCGGTGACCGCGGCGGGGATGGGGTGCCAGGCCGCCCTCGACGCCGAGCACGATCTGGGCGCCCGTGGCCTGGCGTGATGATCGTTCAGATGCAGGGAGCCGACCCGGGCGTCAGTCCCGACTCGGCGGGACGAGCGGGGCGGCCTGGCGATACTCCTCCAGCCGCTTCTGCAGGTAGGAGCGCCCCTGGTTCCCTTCGAGCACGTCGAGCGCCTTCTCCTGGGCGTCGATCGCGCCCATGACGTCCCCGGTCAGGAAGAGTCCGCGGGCGTACGCGTCCAGACTCGCGGCGTCCTTCCACTTGCTCGCGATCACCGCCTTGTGGGCCAGGTCCAGCCCGAAGTCGATGTCGCGGTGCTGCACCTGCGGGTTCTCGAGCACGACACGCGCCATCGACTGCAGGATGTTGGGCTGCTCCTGCAGGACCTGGGCGGCCATGACGCGTCCCAACTCATACGCCTCGTCGGCCTGGTCCTGGCTCGGGCTCGTCACCCCGTTGATGAACTGGCGGAAGGCGAGCGGGGCGACGGACTGGAAGAGCGCGTCGCGCTTGGCCTTCTCGCGTGAGTACGTTCCGGCGAGGATCTCCTCGAGCGCGTTGTCCATGCCGAGTTGCGGGCTGCCGATCCACGCGATCGTGCCGTCGCGGTCGATGATGTAGGACGAGGGGATGGTGGTGCGTCCCGCGGCCATCTGCCACTCGCGCTCCATCGCCCCGAGCTGCTCGCCGGGGCGAAGCTCTCCGCCGGCGACGGTGTAGGCCATCCGATCGCCCTGGTTCTCGACGAAGGACCGGACGCGCGCGGGGATAGTGGCTGGCGTGCCGCCGCGCATCTGCTCGGAGATGTTGACGCCGATGACGGTCAGGTCGTCGGCGTGCTCCTTCTGCAACTGGGAGAGGTGGGGCATCGCGTCGATGCAGGGCTTGCACCACGTCGCCCAGAACTCGACGATGTAGACCCGTCCCTTCTCGAACGAGGTGAACGCCTCGCCCTTGTAGAACTCGGAGAGGTACAGCGGGGGCGCCTCGTCGCCGACGGTCAGCGTCGGGGCGCGGTACCCGTGGATTAGCGAGGTGAGATCGACGCAGCAGGCCTGGAGGCAGTTCTCGTCGCAGACGTGGGCGCCATCGGCGCCCTCATGCTTGCAGCAGTCTTCGCCACACGCGCCGGCGCAGTTTCCATCGCAGCACCCGCTGGGCGTGGAGGGCGTCGTCGCGCCGGGGGTGGCGGCAGGGTCGGCTTCGACCAAGAGCTGGGCGGACGCCAAGCCGCACGAGAGCAGCAGGGCGGCGAGACCGCCGAACTTCTGGGTGTACGGATCCATACCGATCTCCTGAGCGCCGCGGGCTCCCGTGACCCGGGATGGGGCGCGCCGAACCTGATACGGGCCAGACCACCACGCGGATCGCCACGCGTGACATCGGGCGATCCAGGGCGGGCATTCCCTCCTCTATTTGATTGTAGGCCCTTGTCAGGCGGTGAGTTATACGGTCGGGAGGTCCGCCTCGCCGTACAGGGTGAATCCCTTGCGCCTCAGGATCTGCCCGGCGAGGGTGGTGTCGTCGACGGCCAGCGCGATCGTCGCCGTCCCTCCCGGCTTGGTCATCAGGGGGTAGGCGAAGTGGATGTTCAGCTCCGCCCCCAGGAGGCACAGGCACATGCTCGACAAGCTGTGCCCCTCGCCCAACTCGACGACCAGGACGTCGTGCTCGGAGAAGGGCAGGCCCTCCTCACGCAGGATCTTCTTGGCCGCCACCGCGTTGTTGGCGATGACGCGCACCACCGCGTGGTCCGACGCCTCGTGCACGGAGATCGCGCATATGTGGCAAGGCGACTCGTCGAAGTTCTCGACGAGGTCCAGCAGCTTGCCGACCTTGTTCGAGAGGAAGACGCTGAACTGCGTCACGGTCGGCGGCGCGAATCCTCGCGCGGTCTCGGGCGTCACTGCCTCGCTGCTACCCATGCGGTCCTTTCCACGACCTAGACCGATCTCCACCGCCCGACCCATGGGGCGCTCCCGGCGGCTCGAAGACCGCCCACCCCCGACCAGAACTCTCCGCCCCCTCGGCGCCCGGCGGCCCGATCAACCCCCCAATCTACCCCTGGCGCCGTCATGACGACAAGCCCCGGGGGGTCAAAATGGGCGGTCCGGGGGCGATCGTACCGGTCTTCCCGGGCGCAACCCGCCCGCGGGCACGAAAAAACGCCCCGTCCGGGGCGTTCGTGAGGAGTGTCGTCGGCGTGGGGGATCAGACCGCGAAGCTCGAGCCGCACCCGCAGGAGGTCGTCGCGTTCGGGTTGTTGAAGACGAACCCCCGACCCATGATCTCGTCCTTGAAGTCGACGCTGACGCCGGCGAGGTAGAGCAGGCTCTTGGGGTCGCAGATGACGCGGATGCCGTGCTGCTCGAAGACCTCGTCGGAATCCTTGCGGGTCTCGGTCAGGTCGAGGATGTAGCTGAAGCCGGAGCAGCCGCCGCCCTTGACGCCGACGCGCAGGCAGACCTTGTCGGCGTCGAGCTCCTGCTCCTCGATGATCCTCTTGACCTCGCGAGCGGCGAGCTCGGTGAGGATCACGTCGTGCTGGGCGGTCTCGGGGGTGGTCGGGGTCGTGGTCATTCGTCTTGTCTCCGCCACGCGGGCGTGGCCTTCACCAATCGTACGCCCGGTCGGATCGGGCGGTTCGGGGGCGGGCTTGAGCGCCCGCGTCCGAGAACGTCGGGACGCGTCGCTCAGTGCGTCTTGGCTTCCTCAGCGATGCCGTTCTTGGTCTTGTAGTCCGCGATCGCGGCGCGGATCGCGTCCTCGGCGAGCACCGAGCAGTGGATCTTGACGGGGGGCAGCGCCAGCTCCTCGACGATCATCGTGTTCTTGATCTGGAGCCCCTCGTCGATGGTCTTGCCCTTGAGCCACTCGGTGGCGAGCGACGACGAGGCGATGGCCGATCCGCACCCGAAGCACTTGAACTTGGCGTCCTCGATCTTGCCCTGATCGTCGACCTTGATCTGGAGCTGCATGACGTCGCCGCACTCGGGCGCGCCGACGAGACCGACGCCGACGTCCTTGCGCTCCTTGATCTCCTTCTGTGTGCCGAAGGAGCCGACGTTGCGCGGGTGCTCGTAGTGGTCGATGACTTTGCTGCTGTATGCCATGTCAAAGCTCCAAATCGCAAATGGCCAAAGCTCCAAATGAATCTATTTGGTCATTTGCTATTTGCCATTTGGCCATTTTCAGTGTGACGCCCACTCGATCTTGCTGATGTCGATGCCCTCGTTGTGCATGTCCCACAGGGGGCTCAGCGCCCGGAGGCGCTCGACGCCCTTGGCGATCGCCTTGATCGCGTAGTCCACTTCCTCCTGGCTCGTCCAGCGTCCGAGGCTCATGCGCAGCGAGCTGTGCGCCAGCTCGTCGCCGATGCCAAGGCCCTTCAAGACATAGCTGGGCTCGAGGCTGGCGCTGGTGCAGGCGGAGCCCGAACTCATGGCGATGTCCTTGCACTCCATCATCAGGCTCTCGCCCTCGACGAAGCCAAAGGAGATGTTGGTCAGGTGCGGCAGGCGTTTGTCGGGATGCCCGTTGACCTGGACCTCGGGGACGGTCTTGACGATGCCGTCCTCGAGGCGCTTGCGGAGCTTGAAGAGGCGTTCGCGGTCGGCGTCCATCTCGTTCTTGGCGAGCTCGCACGCCTTTCCGAGGCCGACGATGCCGGGGACGTTGAGCGTGCCCGAGCGGAAGCCGCGCTCCTGCCCGCCGCCCTCCTGGATCGCAACCAGACGGACGCGCGGTCGCCGACGCCGGACGTAGAGGGCGCCCACACCCTTGGGCCCGTAGAACTTGTGCCCGCTCAGGGAGAGCAGGTCGATGTTGTCCTTCTCGACGTCGGTGGGCATTTTGCCGACCCACTGCGTCGCGTCGGTGTGAAAGACGATGTTCTTCTCGTGGCAGAGGGCGCCGATCTGGGGGACCTCGTTGATGGTCCCGATCTCGTTGTTCGCCCACATGATGGTGACGAGGATGGTGTCGTCGCGGAGGGCGTCCTCGATCATCTTGCGGGTGATGACGCCGTCGGGCCCGGGCTCGAGGAACGTGACGTCGAAGCCCTCCTTCTGGAGGCGCTTGCAGGGATCGAGCACCGCCTTGTGCTCGATGATGTTCGTGATGATGTGCCCCCGCCCCTGCTCGCCGGCGGGCTTCCTCGCGTACATCGACGCCCCGCCCTTGATCGCGATGTTGTTCGATTCGGTCGAGCCCGAAGTGAAGATGATCTCCTTCGGGTCGGCGCCGATGAGATCAGCCACCTGCTGGCGGGCGAGCTTGGTCGCGTCCTCGGCCTCCCAGCCGAAGCAGTGGTTCCGGGAGCCCGGGTTGCCGAACTTCTGGGTGAAGTAGGGCAGCATCGCCTCGACGACCCGGGGATCCGTCGGCGTCGTGGCGGCGTGGTCGAAGTACATCGGGAGCTTGAGCGTCATCGTGCCTGTTCCCCGCTCGGCGTGGCGTCGGACGACGCCATCACTCGGCGCCGCTCCGGGCCCTACGCCCGAGCCCAAAGACTTAGAATCATTCCAACCAATCCTAGGGTTCGCCCGCCATGGCGACAAGGGCGTTGCAACGAGGGCGGCTCAGTCCGCGGGGCGGCGGTACCGCATCTCGACCCGGTTGCCCGCCGCGTTGTGGGTGACCTCGCTCATGTACGCCCGGATGAGCATGAGCCCGCGCCCGGTCGGCTTGGCGAGGTTCTCGTCGAGCGTGGGGTCCGGCACCTCGTGGGGCGTGAACCCGGGGCCCTGGTCCTGCACCGCGATGAACACCTCGTCGGGGCGCACGCGGTACTCGACCTCGACCTCGACGTCGTCACCCAATCCCTCGTGCCCGTGGCTGAAGGCGTTCATCAACGCCTCCTCGAAGGCGAGCTTGATCGCGAAGCGCGAGGCCTTCTCGTACCCCGCGCGCTCGACCGCCTCGAGCAGACGCTCCTCGAGCTCGTCGATCCGGTCGCGGTCGTAGGGGACGCCCACGTGCACCGCGTCAGGATCGGTCCCGGGGTTGTCGGCGCAGGGGCTGCTCATCGCGTCACGACGACTCACTCGTGGGCGGGGGGCGGGAAAAAACTCAGGCGAAGCTCTCGAGGGCGTCCTCGGCCGTCTCATGGATTTCGAAGAGCTTGTTCAGGCGCGTGATCAGGAAGACCTCGTAGATCTGCGGGTCGATGTTCGCCAGACGCAGCGATCCGCGGCGTTCCTTCACCTTGCTGTTGATCGTGATGAGGGCTCCGAGCGCCGCGGACGACAGGTGGTCCACGTTCGCGAAGTTCAGCAGGAGCTTGGGCTCGGGGGTCGCCTCGACGACGCGGCTGATCTCGTCGGCGATGGCCTGGATGTTGGCCTCGTCGAGGATGTTCCGGTCGACGAACTCGACCTGGGTCACGCCGTCGAGCTTCGAGATGCGCAAACGGGACTCCGCCATCGACTGGCTCCGGTGCTCGCCGCGGGCGTCCGAGCGCCCGCTGGGGGCGGACTATAGGGGATCCGTGCACCCGCCGCCCCTTTGGCGTGGGGGTGTGCTGGAATGAAAGCCGGCGCCGGGTTGGTCCCCGGCGCCGGCGCGGTTCATGCGTCCTTGGCTGGGCCCGCCCTTAGTAGGGCAGCGAGTCCAGCAGCCCAGGGAAGTTCCGCTCCTCCTCCTCGTTCTGGATCAGGATCGTCGGCTTGAGCAGGATCAGCAGCGTCTGCTCCTGGCGGACGTCGACCCGGTTCGAGAAGAAGCGGTTGAGGATCGGGATCTTGCTGAGCACCGGCACGCCGGACTCGACCTCGAGCTCGTTGACGATCCGCTGGCCGCCCAGCAGGATGGTGCCCTGGTCGGGGACGGTCGCGGTGGTCTGGACCGCGGTGACCGTCACGATCGGCAACTGCACGACCTGGCCGACCTCCTCGGACATGACGAGCTGGCCGCCCGCGATCGCGGTGACCGACTGCTCCTGGAAGTCGACGAGCTCGGCGATCTGGGCGTCCACGTTCAATGTCACGTAGCGCCGGTCGGAGCTGACCACGCCGTCGATCAGCAGGCGGACGCCCTCGGAGATGACGCCGATCTGCGGGTCGAAGGCGGCGGCCGAGTCGGACACCACGGGGGTCAGGCCCGAGACGAACGCGGTCTGGGTCGCGACGACGACGTTGGCGAACTGACCGTTGGTGAAGGTGAGGCGCGGGGCGGTCAGGGTGACCGAGCGCTGGTCGGCCTGGGTGGCCTGGACGAGGAAGTCGACCTGGATGTCGTCGAGGAAGGTGCCCGCGACCGAGAGGGCGGGGCCCATGCCGAGGATGTTGGAGGCGAATGCGTTGGAGGCGGCCAGGGCGTTGGTGATGCCCAGGGAGTTCTGGGCGGTGTTGACGGGGCTCCACTCGTCGCCGAGCAGGTCGGGCCCGAAGATGGGCACGAGGTCGCCGCCGGGGGTGACGCCCTCGATGGTGCCGTCGCCGTCGAGGTCGAACAGACCGGAGCCCGCGAACCGCTTGAGGCGCCCGGTCTCGGGGTCGAAGAGGTCGGAGGGGTAGAGGCCCGGGTCGATGGTGCGGGCGAACTTGGTGGTGTTGCTCTGGGCGTTCCAGACGACGTCGAGGTCGAAGCCGATCTGCTCGAAGAAGTCCTGGTTGACGAGGAGGAAGCGGGTCTCGACGTTGATCTGGAGCGAGCGGACCTGGCGGAGCTTGCCGAGCAGGCCGTTGATCTGCCTGTGGATGTTGGGGGTGGTGGTGATGACGAGGTTGCCGTTGAGTTCCTGGATGGAGGAGGTGTCGCCGCCGAGGTCGGTCCAGCCGTCGGGGTCGATGGTGGCCTGGACGATGTCGACGATCTCCTGGACGCGTTCCTCGCGGGGTCGGATCTCGCGGTCCTGGGTCTGGCCGGAGAAGGGGCTCTGCCCGCCGCCGCCGCCGCCGCCCGAAGAGTTCTGAAGGACGGACTGAAGGTCGAACTCGGGGGCGTCGGAGTAGTCCGGGATCTCGATGAGCAGGTCGCGGATGTCGTAGATCTCGAGGCTGACGTTGCGCCTCAGGACCTCGTCGGAGGCGATGGTGACGATCCCGTCCTCGACCGCCCACCCCGCCGGCAGGTCGGGGTCGGAGACCTTGGCGAGGACTTTGTCAAGCGCGGTCTTGATGGCGACGTTGTTCAGGCGGAGCGTGACGGGCGTCTCGCGGTCGATCCCGATGTCCTCGAGGCTCGTCCAGTCGACGTCCATATTCACGCCGGCGATCGACTCGATGAAGTTGAGCACGTCGATCAGCGGGTTGTCCTCGAACGTGATCTGGGTGTTCTTCTCCTCGATCGAGGCCAAGGCGGCCCGGTTGGCCGCGCTCTCGGCGAACTGGTGGGGCTCGCCGCGCCTGAAGCTGATCGACGGCCAGTCGTCCGGGTACGCGACGATCCGCTCCGGGATGATCATCGCATCGTTGTTGTCGAGCGCCTCCTTGGCGTACCCGAGATTCTTCTCGCGCTGCGTCGTCATGAAACGCCGGTAGATGATCGTGTCCTGGATGACGTCGCGGAGCAGGAGGCCGGCCGGGTTCGTCGGGTCCAGGAAGAGGATCTGCTTGATGACCTCCAGCGCCTCCTCGTACTTCAGCTCGAGCTGGAGCTGACGCACGCGCTCGAGCAGTTCCACGATCTCCTGGTCCCGCTGGTCCTGCTGGCGGCGTTGATCGTCCAGCGTGGCCTTGGCGATCTCGTCACCGCGGCGCTTCTGCTCCTCGATGCGGATCTGCTCCTCCCGCTGGTCGATCTGAGCCCGGAGGTTCGCGATCTCGTTGTTGTGCGCCTCGATCGTCGACTCGGTCAGCAGGCTCGCGCCCTGATTGACCGTGTACTGCGCCTGGGCGGCCAGATTCCGCGCGCCCGCGGTGTCGCCCGAGCCCAGCGCCTTGCGCGCCTGCTCGATCTGGTTCGCGTACTGCGCCTCGGTCCGCTGGCGGGCCAGGTCGAGATCCGTCACGACGTCGGTGATCGGCTGGTCGCCCGCCCGCCGGTTGAGCTCCGCGTTCGCCTGGTTCAGGCGGGACTGCGCCGTCGACAGCTCGTCGGCGCTGAGGTACGTGCGGTACTGGGCCAGCAGGGTCTGGTACTTGCTCGCCGCGTCGTTGAAGTGGCTGGTCTCGAAGGCCTGGTTGGCCTCCTGGAGCAGCGTGTGAGCCTGGTAGTCCCGCGCCGCCTCCTGCAGGTCGGGCTGGGCGACGTTCACCTCGATCAGGTCGACGTTCGGATCCTGCTGCGAAGCCTGATCTCCCTGCTGATCGCCGGCGTCGACCGGGGTCACGTCCGCAGGGGGCTGGTCGTCGCCGGTGGGCTGCGAGGCGATCAGCCAGTCCGAGCCGTTCCCGGGCTCGACCTCGAGCGCGCCCAGGTCCACCCGGTCCGTCTCGAAGGACTTGCCCGTCGCAAGCTCCAGATCGAGGATTCGGCTGAGCGTCCGGTCGACCTTGACCTGGCGGTCGACGCCGATGTCCGCTCCCACGCGGGTGACCCGCTCGAGCGCGGCCTTGGCGGTCGGGTAGTCGCCCGAGTCGAACGCCTTGAGCGCGCCGTCGGCCAGGCCCGCCATCGTCGGCGCCATCGCCCGGCGCTGACCCTCGACCAACGTGAGCACCGTCTGGGCGGAGGCCGCCTGCTCGTCCGTCGCCTGGGGCGCCCGCTGCACCAGCCTCGCGTATCGCTCGGCCGAGACCAAGTCCTCGGTCGTCATCGCGTGCTCGGCCTTCTGGAGGTTCACGTCGATGGGGTCTGCCGCCTGAAGGCGACGCTCCACCTGGGTCAGGAGCTGGAAGAGGCGGTCGCTCTCCTCGCGGCTCATGGAGAGTTGGGCAGACGCCTGCGACAGCTCCACGAGCATCGCCTTGGCCTGGATCAGCTTGCCGCTGGTCATCAGCGCGCCCGCACGCTCCAGCACGACACGGGGTTCGGCGTGCGAGATGCCCAGATCATCGGGCCCGGCCAAGGCTGTCGCGGGCAGAAGACCGCCCGAGAACATCGCGGCCGCGATCACAAGCGAACGAGCGGCGCCATACGCGTTCTGTGTCATCCCGATCTCCACAGGACAAAAGGAAGTTCGTGGTGTGTTGCGGCGCCTCATGCGCCTGTCTCTCGCGGGTCCATCCGTGCGCCGGCTCTGGCCGGCGGACGGGTCAGCGATTGGCGGGACTGACCCGACCCGCGTTGTTCGCCCGCCGGGGGCGGGCCTGACCCGTTCCCCTGGGCGTCGTGGACCTGTCTCGGCCCAGGGCCGAGAAGATACCCACGCTCGCTAGGGTTCGCAAACCTCTGGGGGCGACTTTCCTGTCTTGGCCCCCTCAGGGCCCTCCCTCGGGCCCGCAATCGGTCCGTGGATGCGGGGCCACGGACGCTCGGCTCCCCGACGGTTCGCCCCGGGCCCCTTCTCGGTTCCCTCACGCTCACAGCCAGCGGACGCTCAGGATTCCGTCCCCCGTGTCCGAGTCCCCCCCGCCCCCGCTGGCCGCCTCGCCCAGCGCCTCCTTCGTCTGCTCGGGCGCCATCCGGTCCGCCGCCACCACCACCAGGTCCACCCACGAGCCGGCGGTCTGCCGGTCGATCCGGCTTGAGGCGGTTTCGGTCGCCAGGTCCTCCGCCTCGCCCAGCGCCTCGGCCCGCAGCAGGATCTCCAGGTACCGGTCGCGCGGGTCCCGCTCCGTCGCGCAACGCACCAGGCACCGCCAGTCCGTGACGCCCAGCTCATCCCCCTCGTCGTTCACGTTCCGCTCGGCGTCCACGTTCAGGACCAGGCGCCACTCGTCGCGCAGACGCTCGACGATCTCCTCGCCGCTCATCAGCTCTGGCTGGTCGTTGGGCGCGAGCAGCACGCCCCGGTGCTCGTGCGCCGCCGAGTCTGCGCCCCTGGGCTCAGGGACCTCCTCGAGGTCGAAGGCGCGGAGCACATGCTCGACCGACTCTTTCAGCTCCGGGGGGACGCGGACGGTCACGATCTTGTGCTCGTCCACGAAGACGTACGCGAAGGGGTCGTCGCACTGGGCGCCGAAGCCCACCATCCCATCCTCGAAGAAGAAGTCCCGGTACCGGCGCACGGCGTCCATGAACCGGTCCTGCCCGATCAGCTCGTACCCCATGTAGGGGTCGATCTCCCGGTACGCGTCGTGTCCCATGTAGTCGAGGATCGGGTAGACCCTCCCGGGCAGCAGGGCAAAGAGCTGGCGGCACAACGCCTCGACCCGGTCCGCGGTGATCACGATGTCGAAGACGTAGCGGTCGGGCCACTCCTCCCACTCGCCCTCTTCGTCGTCGCCGTCGGCGGGCTCGAACTCGAGCAGGTACCCCTGCACGGGGGTCAACGCCTCCACCGGGTAGACGCCCAGGGGGAAGCGCATCCCTTCCATCTCCACCCGCGTCAGGTTCTCCTCGAGCTGGCAGCGCCTCATGCGACCCGTGTCCCCCGGCGTGAATCAGGCCCCAGCGTAGCCCGGGGCCGGAACCCCGGCGGGCGTAGGCTTGCATCCCGTGGACCGCCTCATCGCCATCGCCGTCGGCAACACCCGCACACGACTCGCCCTCTTTGAGGGCGGCGAGCTTTCGCGGGGGCAGACCGTCGTCAACGAGGACCCGGCGGAGCTGGCGACCCGCGCCCGGGACCTGCTCCAGGGCGCCCAGGGCGCCACCCCCGTCATTGCCTCGGTCAACGACCCAGTCGCCGACCGGTTGGAGGAGGCGCTCGACGCGGCCGGCGCCTCGCCCGTCCGCATTGGGCGCGACCTGGCCATCCCCCTGCGCCACACGCTCGACGACGCCTCGACCCTCGGCCAGGACCGGGCCCTCAACGCCCTGGGCGCCTACTCGGTCGCGGAGCAGGCGTGCGTGATCGTCGACGTCGGGACCGCCGTCAGCGTGGACTTCGTGGACGGGCAGGGGGTGTTCCACGGCGGGGTGATCGCGCCGGGGCTGAACATGATGCTCCGGGCCCTGCACGAGCAGACCGCCGCCCTCCCCTCGCTCCGGTACGAGGCGTGCGACCCCGCGCGCGGGCCGTTCGGGCTGGACACGGCGCACGCGATGCGTCTGGGAGTCTGCTACGCGGTGCGGGGCTTGGTCCGCTTCGCCGCCGAGCGGTTCGCCGACTTCTACGAGGGGTACCCCCAGATCATCGCGACCGGGGGTGACATGGGGGTGCTCGAGGACGACGGCTTGATCGAGCACTTCGTGCCGGATCTGCAGCTCGTCGGGATCCACGCCTGCGTCGCCCAGGGCGCGCGGGCGGACGACGACGCGTGAGGCGCGGTCGTGTCGAGCCACACCATCGCGACCCCGACCAGCGCCCCGGGCGCGATTGCCGTCGTCAGCCTGCACGCCCACGACCTGGACGAGACGCTCGCGGCGGTCGGGTTGCCCGCCCTCCGCGTGGGGGAGGTGCGCCTCGCGGACCTGCTTGGCGTGGACCGGGGGCTCGTCGCGCGATGGAGTCAGGAGCGCGTTGACCTGACGCCCCACGCCGGGCGGCGGCTCGTGGGCAATCTCTCGCGCGCGCTCGAGGCGGCGGGCGTTCCACGCGCCATGTCGCTCGAACCCGAGGCGATGTACCCCGAGGCCACGTCGCGCGTCGAGGCGCGGATGCTCGACGCCCTGTCGAGGGCCGCGAGCCCTCGTGCGATCGATCTGCTGCTCGACCAGCCGCGTCGGTGGGAGGGCGTCGACGCGGAGGCGGCGGACTCGCATCTCGCCGACGCCCGGGCGCTCTCGCATCTGATCGAGCCGCCCCTGGTCGTCGCCGTCGGGGCGGCGAACGTCGGCAAGTCCACGCTCGTCAACGCGCTCGCTGGGCGGTCGGTCTCGATCGTCGCCGACGAGCCGGGGGTGACGCGCGACTGCGTCGGCGTCCTGCTCGAGCTCGACGGCGTGTGCGTCCGCTACCTTGACGCGCCAGGTCTGTCCGAGTCAGACCCTCCCGACGAGCTGGACGCCGCGGCCCGGCGTGTCGCCCTCGATTCACTCGTCGGCGCCGACCTGGTGCTGCTCTGCGCCGACGCGACGGCGCCGCCGCCCGACCCGCGCACGCTCCCGATCCGCGACGGCGTGCCGGTCCTCCGCGTCGCGACCCGGACCGATCTGGGCGAGACGCCCGGGGCGTGCGACGCGCGAGTCTGCGCGATCCGGGGCGAGGGGCTGGGCGAGTTGGCGGTCGCGGTCCGCGCCACGCTCGTCCCGGACTCGGCGCTTGCTGACCCGCGTCCCTGGCGGTTCTGGGCGGTCGCCCCCCCGCGCCCCTAGCATTGCGGCCCCAGACGCGAGCGAGCCAGAGGCCCCAATGGACGAACGCCAACAACAGATCAAGGCCGGCGCCGGCCTCGAAGAGTCCCGGATCAACCAGGACCTGATCGACTTCCTGCAGAAGTGGGGGTCGTGGATCCTGATGGCCCTGGCGGTTGCCGCCCTGATCTACGCGGGGCTGCAATGGCGTCACCGCCAGCACGTCGCGAAGGTGAACGAGGCGTTCGCCGCGTTCGAGGGCGCCGCCAACGGCACGAACCCGAGCCCCGAGGCCCTGCGCCGTGTCGCGGACGAGTACTCGGGCGTCGAGTCGGTCGCCGAGCTCGCCCGGATCACCAGCGCTGACATCTTCCTCGACGCGGTCCGGATGGGCGTGCGGACGGGCGCGCAGATCAACCCCGACGGGAGCGTCGGGCAGGTCCAGCCCGACGGAACCGTCGATTCCGAGAGTGAGCTGCTGAGCGATGAGGAGCGCGGGCGCTACCTCGACCAGGCGCAGGCCCTCTATGGCGCCGTCCTCGACTCGACGCGCGACAAGCCCGGCAAGGAGCTGCTTGCGATCAACGCCGGGTTCGGCCTGGCCGCCGTCTTCGAGACGCGGGGCGACCTCGACGGCGCCCGCGCGCAGCTCGAGTCCGTCGCGGCGCTCGCCGAGAAGCAGAAGCTCCCGGCGATGGCGCGACTCGCCCGCTCGAGGATCGACGTGCTGGGCGAGAAGACCGCGCCCCTGATCGCCCGGTCGGAGCTCCCGGAGCTGCCCAAGCCCCCGGAGCCGGACGCGGCGAACCCCGACGAGGCGGGCTTGGCGCCGCCTCCCGCCGAAGAGGGCGAGCCGTCCCCGACGCCGAGCGATGACGTCGCGCCCACCGGCGATGACGCCGGGAACGACGCGGGCGATGTCCCGCCCGGCGACGAGACGGGTGAGGCGCCGGCCGAGAACCCTGACCAGCCCTGAGATGCGCGAGCCCGAAGAGGGGGAGTTGATCCTGCCTGGGGGCAAGGTGGACCCCGAGGCGGTTCGACGCGCGTTCGAGCAGATTGCGGCCCGCGCGCGCACCGACGAGCAGGGCGAGGACGAGCCCCACAACGTCCGCGTCACCTTCCAGCTCCAACGCGACCTCAAGGCCCGCCTGGACCGGTACCTGACGACCCGCATCACGTTCATGAGCCGCAACCAGCTCCAGCGGCTCATCGAGTCGGGCGCGGTCGAGGTCAACGGGCGCGAGGGCAAGGCCTCCACGCGCCTGCGCGAGAACGACGAGGTCAGCGTCAGCCTCCCCCCGCCGACCGACAAGTCGATCAAGCCCGAAGAGATCCCGCTGAACGTTCTCTTCGAGGACGAGCACCTGATCGTCCTGAACAAGCAGCCCGACATCATCGTCCACCCGGCGAGGTCGGAGCTGTCGGGCACGATGATCAACGCGCTGACCTGGCACTTCCGCCACGCCTCGCCGACCGGGGGGGAGCTCTCGACCGTCGGCGAGCAGTTCGCCCGCCCGGGCGTGGTCCACCGTCTCGACCGGGACACGACCGGGTGCATCGTCTTCGCCAAAACGGACGAGGCGCACTGGAAGCTGGGCAGGCAGTTCGAGCTACGCACCGTGGACAAGCGCTACCTGGCGGTCACGCACGGGCGCGTCGAGCCGGACGTGCAGGTCATCGACAAGCCGATCGGCCCGCACCCCTCGCGCGAGAAGGGGTACCGGGAGAAGTACGTCGTGCGTCACGACGACCAGGGCAAGGCGAGCGTGACGATCTGCCGCGTCCGCGAGCGCTACCGCGACCACGCCCGCCCCGTCGGCGACCAGGACTTCTCGCTCGTCGAGCTCGAGCTCAAGACGGGCAGGACGCACCAGATCCGCGTGCACCTGAGCAGTGAGAGCT
The DNA here is from genome assembly GCA_041402005.1 of Phycisphaerales bacterium. Lineage (GTDB taxonomy): Bacteria > Planctomycetota > Phycisphaerae > Phycisphaerales > UBA1924 > JAJRXR01. The sequence goes on from JAWKTB010000001.1 coordinate 429,786, forward strand.
GGGCGATCGTCGGGGACGACATGTACGACGGGCGGTTCTTCACGCTCCCCGACGGGCGCGAGATCCGGCGTCAGATGCTCCATGCGGCCCTGCTGGCGTTCGAGCACCCGATCACGGGTGAGGCGAAGGTCTTCGTGGCTCCGGTTCCCGAGGACATGCGGGCGCTGGTCGCCTGCTTGCGGGGCAAGAGCGTCGAGCGGGCCGACCCGCCGGGGGCGGTCTCGATGAAACGGCTCGCGCTCGACGCCTGAGCGTCAGTCCGCACAGTCGACGCTCAGCCCCGTCGTGTTGCGCAGCGCGACCGCGAGGCGTTCCCCGCCGTTCAGGGGCGCGACCTCCACGACCATCATCCCGCCGTCGAGGTCGCTCACCATGAACGAGTACCCGATCAGCGGCTGGGTCGTGCAGACGATCTCGACGATCGCGTCTAGGGGCATCGAGCGGACGTTGTCGCCGTCGTGCTGGATCAGGCGCTTGTCGGTCAGGATCACCGACTCGTTCGCGTTCAGGGAGAGCGTGAGGTCGTAGTACGCGACGATCGACTCGCCGTCCTCGAGCAGGTGGTGGTCCGTGATGTACGTCTGCGCGTACGCCTCCATCTCGTGCCCGAGACGGACGCCGCCCTCGGGCATGGTCGCGGCCCAGACCACGAGCGCCACGATCACCCCGCCGCACACCAGCATCACCACCCCCCCAATCGCGCCGAGCACGAGCAGGACTTTCTTCATGCCTCCGCCCTTGCGGGGCTGCTGGTCGGCGTACATCGGCGGGTCGTACATGGCGGCGTCTCCGGGCGTGGCCCGACAGCCTACCCCACCCAGGGCGACCGGCGCCTGCCCTTGCGGGAACAATCCGCTGGCCCGCAAGGATCTGAAAGTGGACCCTCTGGCCGCGCCCTCATGCGTCTTGATGCGTATGTGGGGATACCGGAGTCGGAGCAGGCGGAGGGGTCAGGCTCCGTGATCCTCCTCGGGCCACACTCAGTCCGTTGAGCCGCGGTGCTCCGCGAGCGCTCGCAGGATCGCCTCTCCGGTCTTCGTCGCGATCAGTGCCCGACGAGATTCTACGAGCGCCTTGCCGACGCGCTCGACGGCCAGTTCGGCGGATGGACCGCTCTCAGAGTGCGAACGCGTGTTGAGCACTTCATGAGTGAGGAGGCGGAGTTCGCGCGACAGCGTGATCCATTCCTCGAGGACGTCCTCCTGCGTTTCGGGAGGAAGGGAGATGAAGTCCGCCTCCGTGAGTTCGAACGGCACGAGATCATCCAGGGTCGCAGAAGGATCCGTTCCAACAGTGACGTACATCCGCACGGCGTGATCCGTTTCGCCGAGTTGCCAGAGAGCCACTGCTCTGGATATATCACCAGGTAGTTCGGCCTGTCTCGCCGTCGCATCGGTCCGAACCTGCGAGCGAGAGATCCATCCACACCCCGGGAGACCGATGCTCAGGAGTATCACAAGCACGGCCGACCGGGGCGCGTTCACGGGAGTATGACACCGTTGTACGAGGTCGTCGAGGCGGCGGGCAGCGACTGAATGTCGAACGCGATCGGATCGATATCGTCGGGATCGTTCACGCTGACGGCGTCGATCACCATCGAGATCTCCGCGATGAGAACCCCCGAGTTCGGTTCATAGACCTCCCACTCGACCGTGCGCGGCCAGGCGGTGGTGGCTCCCGTGGCGCTGATGGCGTCCTCATAGTGCGAGAGGCGTGCCCGGGTGATGACCCCGCCCGCCGCATCGACGCGATCGATGATGACCGGTCGATCGTGGGCGCCGGGCTTCGTGTAGACGTGGTGGGTGTACGCGATGCCGTTGTATGTGGCGCCTGGGAACTCCGTCCGATCGAGCGTCTTGCCGCCGACAACCACGGAAGTCCATTGGATTGTGCCGAGCGTGGTGGCCGAGGCGACCGCCTTGACGTCCGCGAGCTGGGGCTGCGATCCCTCGTTTGATTCATCGAGCGGGAAGAGGAACTGGAGCGGCTCGAAAACCGGGTTTAGGAGCATCATCCCCAGCACCGCAGGCGGTGGGCCGTCGTCTACACTGAGAACGCAGACGTCCATCGCTTGATACGCGAACGTGGCGCCGTCGAAGATCATCGCCGTGTCCATGCCTGGGTATTTGGTTGGATCGAGATGGCTGTCCATGCGCCACTTCGAGCCGTCCGCGATGTACGAGAACCATCCATTGATGACTTCACTATCACCGGCTGTCAAGGCGCAACAGAAGCCATTCTCGTCGGGACGATCGATACTCACCTGCACCGAAGCGGTGAACGCGATCTGATCGAGAAGCGCGTACTGACCAAGCAGGTCTTGCAACTCCCCAGCCCGTGCGATTCCAACGCTGAAGAAACCAAGTGCCAGTGCGTTTCCAGCAATCACTCCATGACGATTCAGCATGTGAGACTTCCCCCCATTGTAACAGGCACGTTGTGATATATCGTCGATCGTTCAAACCACTCCGGCGTATAACGCCTCAAGGGCGCGCTTCGCCGGCGAGCGGACGCCCGCACGGGCAGATGAACAACCAGTAACACCGCTTGATCCCGCAATGGCTCTCCGGGATAGGGACCCACCCATGCGGGTCCGGGGTCGAAGTCACGCACGGCAGGCGCGTGGGTGCGTTCAGACAGCGAGGTTTCAGCGGATCAGCGATCACACTCCCCACGAAGAATCCGGTGGGCTGATCCGCTCCTGTTCCAGGGCTGATGAAAGCGAATACGACACCACACGCGGCATATGGGATCGCTCCACGTCGAATCGCTATGTTGTATCCCCCCTTGATATCCGAAAGCCGCGAACTTCTGCAAACTATCGACTGCCAAGGACGACGTGCTATATGAGTTCGTGGCCGATCATCCGATTTTGGCAGCGTAGCTCGGTCATTCGATCATTGTCAAGCTATGTCTATAGGCCGCAAACGCCGCCCTAACGCCCCGGCGCTCGTGGTCGAGGAGTCGGCGAGGACGATCGGCGATGGCCTTCACGCCCCGAGCCTGCGGGTCGACCCAGCGATGTGGTGGCGATGTGGTGGCAGGGCATGAGGATCGCGACGCCGTTCCGGCCTGACACGGCGACGTACACCCGCGACCCGCCCTATCGGGAACAATCCCCTGGCCCGCAAGGATCTGACAGCGGACCCTCAGCCGGAGACCCCATGCGTCGCGTGAACCACATCGCCCTCGCGCTGCTGCTCGGCGCCCTCGCCGCCGCCGCCGGCGCCTGGATGTTCCCGTCCGCCGCCCTCTCCCGCGCCAGCGCCCAGACCCAGGCGCCCCCCCTCGAACCCAACAAAGGCTGGCTGAACACCGACCGTCCCCTCTCGCTCGAGGATCTGCGCGGGCACGTCGTCGTCCTCGACTTCTGGACCTTCTGCTGCATCAACTGCATGCACGTCCTGCCCGACCTCGAGTACATCGAGCACAAGTACGCGGACGAGCCGGTCGTCGTGATTGGCGTGCACTCGGCCAAGTTCGACGCCGAGGGCGAGCCCGACGCCATCCGCGACGCCATCCACCGCTACGACATCCACCACCCCGTCGTCGTCGACGACGGAATGAAGATCTGGCGGAGCTACTTCGTCCGCTCCTGGCCCACGCTCGTGGTCATCGACCCCGAGGGGAACATCTACGGCGCCGCCTCGGGCGAGGGCAACCGCGAGGTCATCGACGAGGCGGTCGCAAAGCTCCTCGAGAAGGGGCGAAAGGACGGCACGCTCGCCGAGCACAGGATCCAGATCAAGACGGACGCGAGCACCGACGCGGGCTCGCCCCTGCGCTACCCGGGTAAGGTGCTCGCCGTCGCGCCCGAGGGGGATCGCCCGGGGCGACTCTTCGTCGCCGACTCCTCAAACGATCGGGTGATCGTCGCGGCCTGGGCGGATGCAGACGGCGTGGCGAACGTCGAGCGTGTGATCGGCGCCGGGCGCCGGGGTTTCGACGACGGGCCCGCTGACGAGGCGACGTTCAACGATCCCCAGGGCCTTGCCTACGACGGGGCGAACAACACGCTCTACATCGCGGACACGAACAACCACGCGATCCGCGCCGTCGATCTCGCGACGGGCGCCGTCACGACCATCGCCGGCAAGGGCGAGCAGGAGTACGACCGCGAGGGCGGCAAGAAGGGCGTGGAGCAGGGGCTCAGCTCCCCGTGGGCGCTCGCCCTCGACGCGGACGCGGGCGCCCTCTACATCGCGATGGCCGGCGTCCACCAGATCTGGTCGATGGACCTGAAGACGCGGGTCGTGCGCGCGATCGCGGGCTCGGGGCGTGAGAACATCTACGACGGGCCCGCGAAGGGCGCCGCCCTCGCCCAGCCCTCTGGTCTGGCCCTCTCCGCCGACAAACGCACGCTCTACTTCGCCGACTCCGAGGGCTCGGCGATCCGCGCCCTCGACCTCGACGCGAAAGAAGTCCACACCATCATCGGGCGCTCCGTCGAGAGCCCACTCTTCGACTCCTCCCTCTTCGAGTTCGGCGACGTCGACGGCACGGCGCCCAACGCCAAGCTCCAGCACCCCCTCGGCGTCACCCTCTTCCCCACCGAGCACGGCCCGCGCGTGCTCGTCGCCGACACGTACAACAGCAAGATCAAGCTCGTCAACCCGTTGACCAACTCCTCGACGGCCTGGGCGGGCGTCGGGAACGATCCCGACCCGTCCGACGAGGGCCTCCGTCTCGATCAGCCGGGCGGCCTCTCGCTCGCGGTCGGCAACGACAACGTCCCGACGCTCTTCGTCGCCGACACGAACAACCACCGCGTCGTCCGGATCGACCCCGCGAGCGGCGCCCACACCGTGATCACGTTCAAGGGCCTCACGCGGCCGTGAAGAAGCGTTCGAGCACGCCGTGGGAACACGCCGCGGCCAGGCGCCCCAAGGACTCAGGGAACCTCGACGCCGCGTGATCGTCCGCGGCGTCCGAGATCGCCCGGAAGACGCCGATCGGCACGCCGTACTCGAAGGCGACCTGGGCCGCCGCCGCCCCCTCCATCTCGACGCACAACGCCCCGGGCGCCCGCGCCCGCAGCGCGTCCCGCTCCGCGTCGGTCGAGACGAACCGATCGCCCGATGCGATCAGCCCGACGTGGACCGACGCGTCGCGCACGTGCAGGCGCTCCCGATCGCCCGCCGCCAGCTCTCGCGCAAGATCACCCGCGACGAACGACTCGCAGGCGTCGACGAGCGAGCGCGTGATGTCCGGGTCGGTCGGCAGCTCGCGCACGCCGAGCAGCGGAATTTCCAGAGGCGGGAACAGAGGCGAGGCGTCCAGGTCGTGCTGGACGAGCCCCCGGGCAATGACGAGGTCGCCGATGTTCACCCCCGGCGCGACGCCCCCGGCGAGGCCGGTCATGATCAGGCGGTCGACGCCGAAGCGTGTGACCAGTTCCGTCGCCGTTGTCGCCGCGGCGACCTTCCCGACGCGGGCGCCGACCAAGACGACATCCGCGCCCCACAGCCGCCCGAAGTGGAACGCCCGACGCCCATGCTCGACGACGCGGGCGCCCGAGCCCAACTCGCGCACGAGGGCGGCGCCCTCCTGGGGCATCGCGTACATGACGCCGGTCAGCATGGGGCGAGCCTAACGCGGGCAGGGCGTCAATGACGACGACCCGCGCGTCCGCGGGCCGCCGATGGCAAAGGGGAGATGAATCCTGGAGCAACCCCGTCGGTGGGGCGGGTGAACCGCCTCGTGGCGGCGGGGTGAGAGGTATAGCCCCGGGTGCGTTCAGGGCGCGCCAAGGCGATGGCAAGATCGCGCGAGGCCTTCGTTCGCGCCCCTGAACGCTCTCCCCAGAGTGCGTCATACACTCCGCCCGGTGATCCTGCTCATCGACAACTACGACAGCTTCACCTGGAACCTCGTGCAGCGGCTCGGGGAGTTGGACCCCACACTCGAGCCGGGAAGGGACCTCGTCGTCGCCCGCAACGACCAGATCACGCCCGACGAGGCCGAAGGGCTCGACTCGGGACGTGGCCCGACGCACGTGATCATCTCGCCCGGCCCCTGCACGCCCGCCGAGGCGGGGATCTCGGGCGCGATCATCAACCGCTTCGCGGGTCGCGTCCCCGTGCTCGGCGTCTGCCTCGGGCACCAGTGCCTGGGCGAGCTGCACGCCATGCGCGTCGAGCGACACCCCGTCCTCATGCACGGCAAGACCAGCCCCGTCGAGCACGACGGCAAAGGCCTGTACGCCGGCATCGACAGCCCCATGATCGCGACGCGCTACCACTCACTCGTCGTCACGCGCGACAGCGTCCCGCCGCCCCCGCGGCCAGGCGAGGACGGCTGGGTCGTCTCCGCCTGGAGCGTCGAGCGCGAGGGCTCGGCGGCGCCCGGCCTCGAGGTCGTCATGGGCCTCCGACGCGTCTGGGCCGACGCCTCCAAGCACCCCCTCGAAGGCGTGCAGTTCCACCCCGAGAGCTTCATGACGCCCGACGGTCCACGCCTGCTCGCCAACTTCCTGGCGATGGGCGCGGGTGGACGCGAGACGCGCCTCGCGGCCCGCGCCTGACCGGCCCCGACGCGGGCGTGCTCGCCGTCGCATACGCTTGGCCCATGCTCGAACCCGCGCCGACGACCAAGATCGACCCGGACCTGGCCCGTGGACGCTTGGAGGAGATCCTCCCCGCCAGCGCCACCCGCCACGCCCTGCTCGTCCTCAGCTTTCCCAATACCAACTACCGCCTCCGCCTCGAGCCCGCCGGCGGCTTCGAGCGATTCAGCCCGCACATCGCCCAGCGCGTCATCGGACGCATCCAGGCACGGGCCAAGCGCGTCGACGTCGTCGGCGCCGGCGGGCGATACGTCGAGCCCGTCCTCGGGCGCCCCCGACGCGTGCAGGGCTCGGTCCTCGCGGTCAACGAGAAGTCGAACACGATCACCGTCGGCGCCGGCGTGCCGATCGTGTGCGCCCTGACCGACCCCCGCCAGAAGGCCGGGATGTTCGAGCCCGGCCAGTTCGTCAGCTTCGACGTCGAACGCGGGGCGTCGTTCACGCTGGTGGAGTGAGCCTCACGCGATCCGCGGGTCCACCCAGCGGTACAGCACGTCTACCGCCAGATTGAACACGATCAGCATCGTCGCGAAGATCAGCACGACGCCCATGATCAGGAACAGGTCCTTGTTCAGGACCGCGTTGACGAAGTGCTGGCCCATGCCGGGGACGTTGAACACCCTCTCGACGATGAACGAGCCGGTCATCGCCAGGGCGGTCGCCGGGCCCAGGAAGCTCAGCACGGGCAGGAACGCGTTCTTGAGGGCGTGGCGGAGCAGGACGGAGCGCTCGGGCAGGCCCTTGGCCCTCGCCGTCCGCACGTAGTCGGAACCCAGCGCCTCGATCATGCCCATGCGGGTCAGGCGGGCGATGTACGCCGCGAAGGGCAGCGCCAGCGTCAGCGCCGGCATGACGAGCTGCGGGATCCCGCCCCACCCGCCGACGGGCAGGATCGCCCACCACACGCCGAAGACCAGCAGCAGCACCGTCCCGATCACGAACGTCGGCAGCGAGATCCCGATGAGGGCGACCGCGAGCGTTGACAGGTCGGCGAACGAGTTGGGCTTCACCGCGCCGATGACCCCCGCCGCGATCCCGATCACCAGCGCGATCAGGATCGCCAGCGCCCCCAGCGTGATCGAGACCGGCATCGCCCCCGCGATGATCTCGTTGACCGTCCAGTCCTCGTACTGGAGCGACGGCCCGAAGTCGAAGACCGGGCGCGCCCGGGGCGCCAGGCCCGACGCCTCCGCCCGCTCCCGCTCGCCCGCGATCTCCCCCGAGAGCGTGTCGCGCACGAACTCGAAGCCCGACGCGCTGTCCAAGTACGACGCGTAGAACCGCCAGAAGCTGTCCAGGTTGTACTGGCGCTTCATCGCCTCCATCACCTCGGCGGGCGGCTGACGCCCCTCCGGGTTCTCCAAGGGATTCCCCGGCGCCGCCCACGCCAGCGACAGCGTGATCGTGTACACCACCAGCAGGATCACCGGCAGCGCGAGCAGGCGTCGGAAGATCAATCCGATCATGGACGCGCCCCGTCCGCCCCGGCGTGCTCTTCCGACGCATCCGCGTCAGCGGGGGGCAGCGCCGGCATGGTCCTGGGCACGTCCGGTCCCTTGCCGTCACCCAGCACGTCGAACAGGAACACATTCTGCGTCGCCCGCGGGTGCGGGTTGACCCCGCTCAGCGTGTCGGCGTCGAACAGGTACACCGTCACGTAGTGATACAGAGGCACCAGGGGCAGGTCCTCTTCGACGAGGATCCGCTCGGCCTCCGACAGGATCGCCATCCGCTTCTCGGGATCTCGCTCGCTGCGCGCCTGGTCGAGCAGGTCGTCGTAGTGGGGGTTGTTGTACTTGCGGTCGTTGTTCCCGTCCGTCGAGCGGTTGATCTCGAGGAACGTCGTCGGGTCGCCGTAGTCCGCGTACCACCCGGCCCGCGTCACCATGTAGTTCGCCTTCTTCAGGTCGTTGCGATAGACCTTCAGTTCCTTCTGATCCAGGCTGACTGAGACGCCAAGGTTCCGCTGCCAGTCCTTCGCGACCGCCTGGGCGATCAGGTCGTGCCCGGCGTCCTTGTTGAACATGATCTCGACTGTGGGGAACGCCGCGGGGTCGGGCCACCCCGCCTCGGCGAGCAGCTTTCTTGCCGCCGCCGGGTCGTAGGGGAGGCCCTTGGGCGACTCGTACCCGCCGATCGAGTGTGGCGGGATGATCGTGCTCGCCACCGGCTCGCCCGTCCGCTTGACCTGGTCCACAAGCGTCTGCTTGTCGATCGCCATCGCGAACGCCCTTCGGACCCGCGGGTCGTGGAACGGGTTGTCCCGCCCGTCGGGCAGCTTGGGCAGGCAGTTGAAGTTGTACCAGTACGTCGCGAACGCCGGGAAGACGTGGATGTTCTTGCGCGGGTCCTTGGGCAGGCGCCGATCGATCTCGATCGGGTCGAGGCCCTGGGCCTTGAGCGCCTCGTACTGCTCGCGGTTCTCCTCGTAGAACTCCTTCTTCTTCTGGATGATGTCGGCGCGGTACCCGACCGTGACGTCCGTCACCCAGTCGACGGCGCCGGTCTGGAACGCCAGCACCATCGCGTTCGGCTCCGTGATCGCCGGCATCTCGATCGTGTCCAGCGCGATCGCGTCCCGGTTCCAGTAGTACGGGTTCTTCTCGGCCCGCATCGACCGCTTGAACCGCCACTTGGTCAAGTTGAACGGCCCGTTGCTGACCAGGCGGTCGGGCTTGGTCCACCCCGCCTTGAGGTCAAGCCGCCCCGAGTCGGGGCTGGGGCGCTCGTACGCGCTGACCAGGGGCGGGTAGACGGGGTAGAACACCGCGAACGCGCACAGGTCGAGCCAGTAGGGCGTTGGCTCGGTCAGGCGCATCCAGAGCGTGTGGTCGTCACGCGCCTTGAGCGCCACGCCCGAGTCGAAGCGCTCGAGCGTCTCGCGCCACAGCGCGTCGGCGGCCTCTGCCGTCTTCTCCGCCGCCGGCCTCGCCTCGTACTCGGAGAGCGCGTCGTTCCGCCAGTCGTAGAACTCGGGCCCCCCCTCGATCAGCAGGAAGAAGGCGATGTAGTCCGAGGCGATGTCGGGCAGCATCGCCCGACGCCAGGAGTAGACGAAGTCGCCCGCCGTCACCGGCGCCCCGTTCGACCACTTCGCGTCGTCGCGCAGGTGGAACGTGTACTCCTTCCCGTCGTCGGAGACTTCCCAGGACTCGGCGACCGCCGGGATGATGTCGTACCCCCAGGTGAACACGTCGTTGGCGGTCAGCCCCTCGAAGAACATCCGCGCCGCGCGCAGGTCCGGCTGCCAGCTCATCCGCTGGGGGTCGAGCGTGTTGACGTCCCCGTTGCCGTTGATGAACGTGAAGTCGGCGGGCTTGGGTGGGCGGTCGGAGAGCACCGTCGCCCCGACCAGGGCCGCGAGCAGGAGGAAGGGCACGAGCAGGCGGAGCATGTGATCACCATACCGCCGCGGGGCGAGGCGGGTGGCGGACGCCGTCTCGGGCGTGCGTCAGGGGTGGGACCGTCAGGGCTTGCGGTCGACGAACCGATCCTTGCTGAACCCGAACTCGCGGACGAGCACGCCCTCGCGCCCCAGCAGCTCCAGGGCCGCGGTGCGGAACGACCGGTCATCCCCATCGCGAAGCGCCTGTGCGATCCGCGAGGGATTGGAAGCGGGCGTCTCGTTGCGCAGCCTGGCGGCGTGCTGGCGGGCGAAGTGGATCACGTTCTCCGCGGCGCCGACCGCCTGCGCCTCCAGACCACGCTCCCCGGTCGGGGGCATGTGCCCGTCGATGAACCGCGCCAGCGCCCAGGCGAGCAGGTCGCCCCCCATCCCGATGATCTGCTTCGTTCCCTCGGCGTCGGGGCGGGACGTTGGGGCCGTGACCGCGTTCAGGCCCGCGGTGCACGCCTCGAGCGCGACGATCAACTCCAGCTCGTCGGCGCTGCTCGAACTCATCCGCCTGATCCGCTCCCCGGTCCTCGCGCCGAGCTGGGCGCTCGCGAGGTTGCGGACCACGCCGTAGCCCTGATGCTCGATGCGCGTCGCCAGGGCGAGGGCGCGGACCGCCGCCGCGGCCTCGAGGGGGTTCTTGGCCGAGGCGATCTGCTGTCCCAGGGCGCGGACGATCTCATCGACCCCCTCGGGGGTGACCGCCGGCGTCCCGGCGCTCGTCGCTCGGAGCGACTCGCCCAGCTGCGACGCCGCGAACAGGCGGACGGACTCGTCGTCGGACTTGAGCGCGTCGAGGAGGATCTCGCTGGCCTCGTCGGTCGCGAGGAGGCCCGCGACGCGGAGAGCGCCCAGCTTGGCGCCGACGTCATCCCCCCCGGCGATCCCGCGCAGCGCGGGCGTCAACGCCTGCGAGTACGCCCGTCGGAACGCGACCGAGGCGCTGGCGGTGGTGAGCGGGCGCGTCAGCCGCTCTCGCGCGAGCGAGGCGGCGGCCGGGTCGGTGGAGGCGAGCTGCGGCGCCCATGTCGACGCGTGCGCCTCGATCGCTTGCGTCGCCGACGCGTCCAGCGTGTTCGACGTCACGATCGCCGGGTCCAGCGTGCCGGGCTGTGCGAGCGACATCGCGACCGGGGCGGCGAGGGCGGCGATCAGCGCCAGGCCCCGCACCATGTTGAGGCGTCGTTTGGTCATCATCGGGCGGACCTCGTCGGGTGGCGCCGCACTCGGGCGCGGGTCAAGGCAGTGTCTAGTAGACCTCCATCAGCACCCGCCGGCTCGGACGCAGCGAGCGCGGGATCATACGCCGATCCCACTGCAAGGGGTCGGTCGGCGTCCCCTCGCCGAGCGTCACGTACCCCGCCAGGTGCTCGGGCTTGAGCGTCCGCCCCATCCCCTGGAGGATCCCCAGCTCCATCCCCGCGATCCCGCAGATGTACACGATCGTGCGCTCGGACTCGAGCATCGAGACCAGCAGGTCGGCGTGCGTGCGCAGGCGGTCCTGCACGTAGAGCCCTTCGCCCGCGTCGAGGTCGCGCTCCCGCGAGATCGCCGTCAGGTACGTGAAGCCCTCGTGCTTCTCCTCCATCGCCCGCAGCTCTTGGTGGTACAGCAGGTCGCTCGCGTACGGCGAGCCCATCACCAGCGTGACGCGGCTGCACGTCGGCGCATCCCCCTCGTACAGTTCCTTGAGCATCGCGCGGAAGGGGGCGATCCCCGTCCCGGTCGCAAAGAAGACGTAATCGTGCGCCGACGGATCCGCGGGCAGCACGAACCGCTTGCCCGCGGGGCCCGTGATCGTGACCTCGTCTCCCTCCTTCAGATCGCACAGGTAGTTGCTGGCGACGCCCAGGAAGAGCGTGTGGTCGTCCCAGTGCTCGTCGATGGTCCGCTTGACCGTGGTCGAGAGCACCTGCCCCGCCCCGTCCTCGCCACGCGACGGGCTGGCGATCGAGTAGAGGCGCAGCTTGTGGGGCTTGGCGTGCTTGTCCACGCCCGGCGGGATCACGCCGAACGACTGACCCGCGCGGAACCGTCCGGCCAGTGGCGTCCCCGAGACGTCGATGGAGATGTGCCGCACGAACCCCGCGGCCTTCCGCCCCGCCGTGCACGGGTACGTCTCGACGACCCGCCCGACGCCCGGGCTCGCCGGCGTGAGCAGGTGCTGCTCGACCTCCGGCATGACGGGCTCGCCTGGCGTCGCCTCGCGGGCGCCGGACTCTCGCCGGGCGGCGCTGGTCACCCGGGAACGTCCTCGGGCGGCGCGTCGTCCGGCGTCTCGCCGCTCGTGTCGTCGCCCGTCTCTCCACCCATGTCGTCGCCCATGTCATCGCCGGGCTGGGCGGCGCCATCATCCGACTCGGCGCCGAAGTCCTCGGGCGTCGGCTCGGCCTTCACACCCTCCAGGGTGTCGGCCAGCTCGTTGAGCTTGTCCTTGGTCTCGCCGCGAACGCGGACGCGGCGCAGCGCCGTCGCGGCGTCGGCGTAGGCGGACTTGGCCCCCTCGCGGGCCTCCGCCTCTTTCTCCCGGTGGCCCGCCGCCAGGCGCGCCATCGCGCCGTCCTCGTCGAGACCGCGCTCGATCATGTACTCGAGCTCGCCCGCGACCGAGGCGTGCAGGTTGGCGATCGACTCGAACATCTCCCCGAGTCGCTGGCTCACCGAGGCGCGCACCAGGCTCGAGCTGTCCTGTGTGATCTGGCCCGCCTTGGAGGCGGTGCTGGTCGCCTGGCGCAGCTCCCGCTCGGTCTTGGCTCGGGCGTCCTCGAGGTCTCCCCCGATGAACGATTCGAGGGCGTCGAGCTGCTCGATGATCCGCGTGCGAGATTCGCCCGCGCTCTTGAGGGCGTCCGCCTCATACCGCTTCGAGGCCTGCGTCTGATCGACGACCCCGCGCCTGGCCTCCTCGACCAGCGCGAGCTGCTCCTCGATCTGCTCGATCCGAGCCGCCTTCTCGACCGCGTCCGGGCGGAGCTGGTCGGCGCGGATCTTGACCCGCTGGGCCTCGAACTCGTACCGGTCGGCCCGCCTCGTGTGCTCCCGGATGCTCTCGGCCATCTGGGCCGCCTCGGTCGCCGACTTCTGGTTCGAGTCGAGCTGCATCTGCCCCGCCAGGTCGCGCTCCTTGGACGCGTTCGCGTCCGCCTCCGCGATCCGTGACTCGAACTCCGCGATCTGGTCGTTCACCAGCTTCGCGACCTTCTTCGCCTGCTCCAGGTCGGCGCTCAGGGTCGTCGCCAGGTCGTCGAGCGCCTTGACGCGCGGCTGCGGGTCGAAGGTCGACGCCGCCTCGGCGAGCGCCCTGTGCGTCCCCCATGCCCGGGCGGTCCCGCGCACGACAGTCAGGCGATGCTGCGCCTCGCTCAGGCTCTTGACGAGGTCCTCGAAAGCCTCCGCCGCGAGACCCTGGTGGGCCTGGCCCGCCAGCACCGCCGCCGCCGACTCGTACCCGTCGTCCCCGACGTACTCCGAGAGGTCGGTCGCGGCCCGCTGGTAGCGGCTCTCCCGGTACTCTCCCATCGACTGCTTGCCGCCGTCGGGCCCGCCCGAGGTCATGACGATCGCGGCGTCGCGGACGGCGGCCTCGCTCTCGCTCTCGCCCCCGCACCCGGAGGCGGTCAGGGCGCCCGCCAGGAGCGTCAGGGCCGCCGCTCGTCCAAGGATCTCTCGCTCGCGCGTCGTCATCGGATGGTGTCCTTCGTGCCCCCTCGATCCCAGGCGTCCAGAGGGGGCTGGCGTGGCCTGGACTCTAGCCGTCGGAGCCCGGGGGCGTCAGCGGTCGATCGGCTCGTCCTCGTCCATCCCCGCCTCGTCCCGCTGACGCTCGCCCGACGGGACCGGGGCCTTGTAGTCGAGGCGGTAGTCCGGGCGTGGGCGATACATCGAGTCGATCCAGGTCAGGGCGTCCTGGAAGCGCCGGTCGTCGGTGGAGCGGAAGACGGGCCGCCACGCGCGCGTGCCCCGCCCCGAACCCACCTCGGGGTGCGGGTACAGGCTCACGCCCTTGGGCAGGGCCATCTGGAGCAGGGGCGAGCGGGCGGGCTCGGCCCAGTTGATCAGGGGCGTGCCGTCGTCCAGGCGGAACTGGTCGAGGATCAGGAAGTTGGTGTACGCCGTCTGATCCGAGTTGACGTGCTTGTCGTTGACCCAGAGGCGCCCGGCCTGCTCCCCGCCGTGACACCTCGACGAGGCGCACGCGTTCACGAACCAGGCGCCGTGGAAGTCCTGCTTGAAGCGCCGCATCGAGTCCGGGTCCTCCAGGACGCGGACCTCCTTGTACAGCTCGCGCGCCTGCAGGCGGAACATCAGCTCCAGCACGCGCTGGGGCGGCGCCCGGAAGAGCGCCTCGCGCCCCTCCCGCGTCGCCGGGATCAGGTCGCTCGACGCGTTCTCTTCCATCAGCCGCTGGATGATGTCGCGCCCGATCAGCATCTTGGGTGGGTTCGAGAGGTCCACCTCGTAGACGCGAATCAAGTTGATCTCGTCGCGCGACAGCAGGGGAAAGCTCTTCTTCTCGCGCTCGTCGCCAGACGCCTCGATGACCACCTCGCCCCGGTCCTCGCCCACTCCCCGCTTCGAGAGCTTCAGCTGCGCCTCGAGCCACGTCCGCATGTTCCGCGCCCGCTTGTCGTACGGCTCGATCTCGAGAACACCCATCACCTCGTCGAGCGCGAGCTGGTACCGCTCCCGGTCACGAAGCCATTCCGCCAGGTGCAGACGCCCGTCCACGTCCGTGTCGTCGATCGCCGCCTTGAGCCGCTCGTACCGCTCCTCCACCGGCGGCAGGAAGCGGACGTCGGCGATCTGCTCGCGCTTGACCGCCGTCCGGATCCCCGCAACCCGGAGCACGATCTCCTCCTCCCCCCGCTCGACCAGGATGCCCGAGACCTCGCTCCCGTCCCGGCGAAGGATCACGCACTCGACGCCGGTGTCGCCCCCGTCCGGCTCGCGCGACACCAGCACCAGGCTTGGGCGCTCAGGAGTGGGTGTGATCAGCAGTCCGCCCGCGAGCGTGAGCGCCGCGCCGGAGGCCACCGTCAGCGTCGCCAACCGCCCCAGATTGCTCAGGACCGTTCGCCCAGGGGAGCGTCTCATGGGCGTCTATAGGCGGGCGGCGGGGGTTCGGTTGTGGTCGACGCCCGAAATCCCCCAATTCCGGGCACGCCGACGTGTCGCTTTCGCTCAGGCCGCCCGCGAGGACCGGGCGCCGGCCCCATCGACCGCCTCGGCGATCCGCTGGCTCAAGACGTCCGGCGTGAAGGGCTTGACCACGTACACGCTCGCACCCGCCGCCTTCGCCTCTCGGCTGGCCACGGGCGCCGGGTCGGCGCTGATCATCACGATCGGCAGGTCCGCGATGCGCCCCCGCGCCTCGCGCACGAGGTCGAGCGCGCCGTCCAGCCCGCCGTCGATCACGACCAGCCCGGGAGCCGCGACATCGAGCGCCGCACGCGCCTCGGCCGTGTCCTCCGCCTCCTCGACATCGTTGAGGCCCAAGGGCGAGAGGATCGAGCGGACGATCCCGCACATCGTCTTCGAGTCATCGACGAGGAGCGTGCGCATGCTCAGGCCCTCCCATCGGCGCTGGCGCCGCTCGCGCCCTGCAGCGCGGTCCAGATGAAGAACGTTCCGCATTCAGTCCAGATCGGGATCGCGACGCCCGGCGCCGGTGAATCGATCGCGCCCTCGTAGACGAGTCTCGGGCGGGTGACGCCGACCTCCGCGTCCGCCAGTTCCCCCTTGGCGCCGACGATGATCATCTCGATCATCTCGCTGATCGCGTCCTCGAAGTTCACTGTGCCGAATGCCGCGGGGCGACCGGTCGCGAGGGCGACGATCCGCTCGCTGGTGGCGCGTGGGAAGTGGACGCCGACGATGCCCTCGGCGCCCCCCCAGACCTCGACGATCCCCGCGACCCCCTCGCCGACCTCGAATCGTCCGCACGCCTCGGGCAATCCCGTCTCGCCCTGCTCCTGGAGCATGGCGTCGAGGACGCGTCGGGCGCTGGCGGCCAGGGGCGCCGTCGTCACGCTCTGAGTCATGTCACGCCTCCCGTCTTGGGCTCGTCGCCTTGGGTCGGGGGCGAAGCGCCCCTGTCCAAGAGCGGTTATCGACGCGGGCGCGGGGCGACTTCATCCGGGTTTGGGGGTGCGGACGGGAGAATCGCGGGATGCAGGGGTGGCGGGGGAGGGCAAAGGGCGCCTCCGCCCCGCCGGGAAATGCCCAGGAGAGGACTCGAACCTCCACCCCGTTTCCGGGACTACCACCTCAAGGTAGCGCGTCTGCCAGTTCCGCCACCTGGGCAAAGAAGCGCGGGCCCTGGCCCGCGGGCGGGGAGTATAGCCCCGACCCGCGCGGGGCCAGACCGTCGCGGCGTACCCGTGAAACGCATGTGCGCATCGAAGCGGGACGACCCGACGCCTACGCTTGGCGCGCCCCGCCTTGCAGGGGCGACCGCCGCACGGACGACCCTTCGCACGACGGCGCCAGGGAATGACATGAGCACAGGGACGGACAATCTCGAGGGCTTCCTCCAGGCGGTGGCTCAGATCGCCCGTCAGAGTGGCGCCTTCGCCGACGTGCGCCTCGAGGACGGGCGCCTCGCCTGCCAGGCCAAGGCCTCCGCCGAACCCGCCTTCTACCGCCTCGAAGCCGACGACGGCGCCCTCTGGGTCTCGCTCGTCATGGCCGACCGCTGGCTCAGTGAGTCCATCGAGGCCGGCCTCATGCACTCGGGTGACAAGCTCGAGGAGCTCCTCGAGGAAGAGCTCGTGGACCAGGGGTACGACGGGAAGGCCCCGCCGGTCCAGCACTTCAGGTCGGACGACATGCTCTTCACGTTCCGGTCCAGGCTCCCGTTCCCGCCCGCCGAGGCGAAGGCGGGCGCCCAGACCGCGGGCCAGTGGCTCCTCGCCTACGAGCAGTGCTTCAGCCAGCTCGGCGACATGAGCGCGGAAGAGAACGAAGAATGACCACGCGCACGGGGCGCCGGTCCGGGACGGCGGGGAGCTTGGCATGCGGATCCTGATGCTGGGCTGGGAGTTCCCGCCGTTCATCGCGGGCGGCCTGGGCACGGCGTGCGCCGGGCTCACCAAGGGCCTCGACCGCCTCGGGCACGAGGTCGTCTTCGTCCTGCCCAAGTCGATCGGTGGGGCGACCGCTGAGCACGTCCGCCTGCTGGGCGCCGACGCCCTGCCCAGGCTCGTCGAGCAGGTCCGCGCCGAGGCGACCACCAGGGCGACCACGGAAGAGACCGAGGGTGTGCGCGAGTCCGAACGCCCTCCAGGCGTCTCGGCACGTGCCCGCTTCTACGAGATCGAGGCGGGCTTCGAGAGTCCGTACCGCGCCTTCGCGAGCGGCGAGGACGTCGCCAGGTTCCTCGGCGCCATCCGGGATATGGGCGACGCGACCGACGAGTCCGGCATCGATCTCGCCGGCCTGCGCTCCACCTCCGCGACGCGCCTCCTGGGCGTGCTCGAGACCATCCTCCACGACGTCGACCCCGATGGGGGCGGGGAGCACCACTACGGCGCCGACCTCTTCGGCGACGCCCAGCGCTACGCCCGCCTCGTCTGTGCCCTCGCCTCGCGCGAGCGATTCGACGTCATCCATGCGCACGACTGGCTCGCCTACCCCGCCGGCATCGCCGCACGAGCACTCACCGGTCGCCCCCTCGTCTGCCATGTCCACGCCACAGAGTTCGACCGCTCTGGCGAGAACATCAACCAGCAGGTCTACGACATCGAGCGGGCCGGCATGCACGCCGCCGACCGCGTCATCACGGTCTCTCGCCTGACCAAGTCGATCGCGGTCAACCGGTACGGCGTAAACCCGACGAAGGTGGACGTCGTCTACAACGGCGTCGAACAGGAGGGCGCCCAACCGACCTCGATCGACCGCATCGACCGCAAGGACAAGATCGTCCTCTTCCTCGGGCGCATCACGATGCAGAAGGGGCCCGAGTACTTCGTCCGGGCCGCGGCGAGGGTCCTGGAGAAGATGGACAACGTCAAGTTCGTCGTCGCCGGCTCCGGGGACATGGCGGTGCGCATGATCGAGGAGGCCGCCGCCCTGGGCATCGGGCACAAGGTCCTCTTCACGGGCTTCCTGCGCGGGCGCGACGTCGACAAGGTCTTCCGCATGGCGGATCTGTACGTCATGCCGAGCGTCTCCGAGCCCTTCGGGATCGCGCCACTCGAGGCCATGAGCCGCGACGTCCCTGTCATCATCTCCAAGCAGTCGGGCGTCAGCGAGGTCCTGACGCATGCTTTGAAGGTCGACTTCTGGGACATCGAGGAGATGGCCAACAAGATCGTCGCCGTCCTCAAGTACCCGCCCCTGAGCCAGACGCTGCGTGAGCACGGCGTGTTCGAGTGCCGGCGCCTGACGTGGGACGGCGCCGCGGAGAAGGCCGTCAAGGTCTACGGACGCGCGATCGCCGGCGCCCACTGAACCGTGCCATGACCGAGCCGCGAGCGTGAGCTCGCGAGTCCTCGTCGATCGGATCTGCAGATCGCGAGCTTACGCTCGCGGCTTGGATCGGCGTTACCCGACGTCGCGTCCCTGGAAGAGCGCCACGCCCAGCGCCAGGTACATCGTGATCTGCACCAGCGTGTAGAGCCCCACCAAGAGCACGTGCGAGCCCGGGATCGGCTGCGCCTGCGTGATCGCGTCCACCAGCCAGAACGACTGCATGTTCGGCACCACCGCCCACAGCGCCAGCGCGACCGGGTGGATCTTCGTCGGACGCTCGAAGACGAAGTCCCCCTCCATCGGCGGGCGCGACAGGGGCAGGGGCTGCGCGCCGATGTTGCGCACCACGAGCATCGGCCCGTCGGACTCGGTCACGACCAGTGCCGAGGGCGTGCCGGCGGGGTAGATCGACGCGTCGAGGCTGACGCCCTTGTCCGGGGGCAGGAAGCTTGGCGTGACGAGGGCGACGCCGTTGGGCGCGGGCCCGAAATAGAACGGTTGCCCGACCTCGATGCGACCCCGCGGCGCCGCCTGGAGCGTGATCACGTATTCCGCCCCGACCGTCCGCATCAGCATCTCGCGCATCGTGGGGTCCGACTTGGCCCCCTCCTCGACCATCCGCAGCACCTCCCACTTGCCCACGTAGTCGGTCGAGCGCAGCTCGGGTCTGGCGAGGAACTCGTCGCGCGTCACTCCCGCTCGCTTGGCCGCCAGGTCCGCGACGCGCGTTCCCACCGACTGGCGGAGGTTGAGCCCCGTGCTCGAGCGGGCGTCAGCGATCACGCCGATCGCCGGGTTGTCGAAGGCATACCGCCCGATCAGGTGGTTCGAGAGCAGCCCCAGCACGAAGACTCCCGCGCAGATCACGATGGTCATGACCTGCCCGAGGCGCGTGGAGACCGCGGTCGCGATCGCCGCGATGACCAGCAGCGCCATCGACAGTGTCGCGCACGCGATCGTGATCTCCGGCTTGAAGTCCGTCCCGAGGGGCTGGAGCGCCCACTTCTTGCTGATCGCCAGGACGAGGACGTACGCGACGATCGTGAGCGGGAGCATAGCGACGACCGCGGTCTGCGAGAAGGACCACCCGTACAGGTAGTTGGCGACCGACGCGAGGAAGATCGCGAGGAAGACCGAGCCACACCCGAAGACGACCACGGGGACGTCCACCTCGTCGGCGGCGGTGCTCATCACGCCGTGACGGATGCCCAGCATCAGGAAGACGAGCATGATGACGACCGCGAGCACCAGGGCGCCGGTGACGCCCAGGTACTTGCCGATCACGACGCGGGCGCGCCCGATCGGCTTGGAGACCACGGTCAGGACGGTCTTGTTCTCGATCTCGCGCGAGATGACGCTGGTCGAGGTGAAGGCCGCGATGAGCAGCCCGCAGACGAAGACCGTCGCCAGCCCGACGTCGAACAGGAGCTTGTTGTCCCCCGTGACCTCGCCGGGGGTGTTGTGGTACCCCATCGAGAAGCCGGTCGCCCAGGTGTTGAGAAACTGGAGAACGCCCGAGAGCAGGACCAAGCCCAGGAAGACGGGCTGGCGGATGCTCTCCACGAAGGCGTTGCGGGCGATGGCGATGGTCGTGATGAGCATCGGGGGCGGATGGTAGTCGATGGGGCGGGGGGCCCCGACGGGTCGTCTCCCGACGGATCGGACGAGGGCCAGACGCCACTCGTTCGCCCCGGATCCGCTCGCGGATCAACTTTCTTGCAAAGCCCGGCGAACGGTTTGCCTCCTGGTGTCGTAGGGGTGGGGCAACCGGGGGGCCCAGGGTGCGCGCACGCCGGGCTCAACGGAGGTCTCTTGCGATGCCACGACACCGAACGCCGCGAGATCCGGGCCGGGTCAAGGCGTTGTCGGGCGCGACCACGGACCGCGCGGGCGTGTGTGTTCGGTGGAAAGCCGGGCGGAAGGCGCCCAGAATAGCCGCTCATGGCCAGGGGCCCGCGATCAGGCGGCATCCCGGGTCGGTTCGGGTCTGGTACACCGGGGCCCCGCCTGTGGCGCTCCGGGGATCATCGAGGGTCGGGGTCACCATCCAGGAAGGGCTATGAGGGGCGACTACCTGACGTACCGACGCGCCGCGGGCGTGAGCTTCCTGGGTCTGGCGATCCAGGGCGCGCTCGCCCTCGGGATGCTGATCTACGGGCGCCTCGGCTCGGACCACGCCGCGGTCACCGCCGCCATCTTCATGGGGCTGGGCCTGATCGTCTGGGTCGGGCTGGCGATCCTGTACGACCAGCATCGACGTGAGCGGATCGAGGCGATGGAGGCCGAGGCGCTGGCGAGCGAGGCGGGCGCCTCGAGCGCCTTCGAGCAGAGCGACGACCTGCGCGTCGCCGCCCGGCGCGTGCAGACGGTCCAGAAGTGGGTGCTGTCGGCCCTGGCGGTCATCGTCGCCGCGGCGCTCATCACGATCGGCGTCATCCGCTGGCGCGCCGGGCGAGCGCTGATCCCGCACGACGCGTTCGGCGAGGCGGCGCTGCCCGGCTGGGGCATCGCCGTTGGCCTCGGCGTCGCCTTCGTCGGCTTCGTCTTCGCCCGTTTCGTCTCCGGCATGGGCAAGCAGCCGGCGTGGTCCGCGCTCCGCGCGGGTGCGGCACAAGCCGTCGGCTCGGCGCTGCTCGGCCTCGCGGTCGCCGTCGCCAACTTCGTCGACATCGCCATCGGGCCCGACACCCTCAACCGCTACCTGCCCGCGACCTTCGGCATCGTGCTCATCGTGCTCGGCGCCGAGATCGCCATCAACTTCCTCCTCGACCTCTACCGCCCGCGTCAGCCCGGCCAATCGCTCCGACCCGCGTTCGACTCTCGCCTGCTTGGCCTGCTCGCCGCCCCGGACAAGATCGCCGAGTCCGCGGGCGAGGCGCTCAGCTACCAGTTCGGCGTCGACGTCACGGGCTCGTGGTTCTACCGCCTGCTCAGCCGCTGGGTCCTCGCCCTGGTCGTCCTGGGCATCGTGGTCGGCTGGGGCCTGACGATGTTCGTCGTCGTCGAGCCCCACCAGCGGGCCCTCATCCTCACCAACGGCAAGATCTCCAAGCCCCTTCTCAGCCTGGGCGAGACGGGCGAGAACGACGTCGGACCCGGGCTCCACGTCAAGTGGCCCTGGCCCTTCGGTCAGGTCCTTGTGCCGGAGTTCACCACGCGCGACGCCTCGGGCAATATGGTCGTCTCGCGCACCACCACCGGCGTGCGAACGCTGCAACTGGGCGCCAACCCACCCACGCCCGGCACGGGACCTCTGCTCTGGACCGAGGAGCACTCGCCCAACGAGATGGTCAGCATCGTGCAGCCCTCGCTTGTCGGGTCTGGGGACGAGGAGGCGCGGGCCCGTGACCTGGCGCTCGTCGTCGCCGAGGTCCCCATGCAGTTCGTCGTCCGCGACCTGGAGCTCTATGAGCGCCTGGCCGGGCCGGGCGAGCGCGAAGACGTGCTCCAGAACGTCGGGCGTCGGGTGGTGATGCGCCGACTGTCCTCGATGCGGATCGACGCGGTCCTTGCCGGCGGGCGGACCGAGCTCGCCGACGCGTTGCGCGCCGACTTGGTCGAGGCCTACGCCCAGCTCAACGCCGGCGAGGGCGCGGGCATCGAGATCGTCTTCGTCGGCGCCGGCGGTGTTCACCCGCCCAAGGGCGTCGCCGCCAACTTCGAGCGCCTCATCCAGGCCCGCCAGAACGTCGAGGGCATGCTCGAGACGGCGCGGATGAACGAGATCGAGTCCCTGACCGGCGTCGCCGGCTCTGTCGACCTCGCCCGCCAGATCATCGCCCAGCTCGACGAGATGGACCGCCTGACCGAGTCGGGACGAGCTGACGAGCAGGACCTGATCGATCGCAACCTCGAGGTGCAGCGCCTCCTGGAGCAGGCGGGTGGCGACGCGGGCGAGCGGCTCATCAAGGCCGGCGCCGAGCGCTGGAAGCGCCACATGGGCGAGCGAGCCAAGGCGACGCGCTTCGAGGCGCAGGTGGCGTCGTACGAGGCCGCCCCCGCGCTCTACCGCACCAAGCAGTACTTCGAGGCGCTCCTCGACGCGATGAAGGGCTCGCGCGTCTACATCAACGACATCCCCGAGGCCAAGATCTGGCTCAACCTCGAGGAGCGTCAGGGCACGCTCACCGACCTCGATTTCAGCACCGGACAGCAGCAGTGATCCCGACCCCGACCCCGGGGCTCACGTGGGAGCAGACGACGTGAAGAAGCTGATAACCCTGATCCTTGCCGCGGCGTTCGTCCTCGCCATCCTCTCGTTCACCATCACGTACACCGTGCGGTTCAACGAGACGGCGGTCGTGACGACCTTCGGCAAGGCGGGCGAGCACTCGATCAAGAACGAGCCGGGGCTCTACTTCAAGTGGTTCTACCCCATCCAGCGCGTCACCAAGTACGACAAGCGTCTCCGCGTCGTCGAGACACGCTCCGAGACCCAGCTCACCCGCGACGAGTTCCAGATCATCGTCGAGAGCTTCATCACCTACCGCGTGACCGACCCCCTCGTCTTCTACCAGCGCTTCGGCAACGCCGGCGAGCGCGCCGAGGACCACTACGCCAGGGCCGAGGACATCATCCGTGACCGCCTCCGCTCGGCGCTGGGCGAGGTCAGCAAGTTCAGCATGGGCGAGCTGTTCACCCCCGAGCGGGGCGCCAGCCGCCTGCCGGCGCTCGAGGACCAGATCCTCGCCCAGGTCTCTGGCGACGGCGGCCTGAGTGAGTACGGCATCACCGCCCTGAACGTCGGCATCTCCCGCGTCCGCCTGCCCGAGACGACGACCGACGCCGTCATCAAGCGCATGGGCGCCAACCGCGACAAGCTCTCCAAGGAGCTCGAGGCGGAGGGTCAGGCCCAAGTCCGCAACATCGTCTCCAAGGCCGAGTCGGATGCGGACCGTATCCGCGAGTTCACGAACCGGCGTGCCCAGGAGATCATCGCGCGGGGCGACATCGAGGCGGTGCCCTACCTCCAGGCGCAGAGCGCGAACCAGGAGCTGGCCGTCTTCCTCCAGCAGATCCAGCTCCTGCGCGAGGCGATGGCCAAGCGCATGACGCTGATCCTCTCGACCGACGACTTTGGCATCAACATCTTCTCGCCCGGCGTCATGCAGGATCTCTCCTCCGGGCGCCTGCCGACCGACCTTGACGCCGCGATGCGTCTGGGCCAGCCCACCCAGTCCAACGGGAGCGGGGAATGAGCGACCTCGACCCACGCGATCCCGGGTCGGAGGGAGCGACGCGCCGTACGGGGCGCGCTTCTTCGGTCACGCTGCGTGAGGGCGCCGAGAGCGCCCGCGCCGAAGTCTCCGAGCGCATGGACCCGGCCAACCAGTCGCTCGCCGACGCCCTGCGCATCACCTACCGACTCGTCCAGGCCAGCATGGTCGTGCTGCTCATCCTCTTCCTCGCCTCCGGCTTTCGGACGGTGGGGGAGGGTCAGCGCGGCGTGCGCTTGCTCTTCGGCAAGATCCAGCAGTCCAATCTCTCGCCCGGCGCCCAATGGGCCTGGCCCTACCCCCTGGGCGAACTGCTCAAGGTCGACATCGGCACCACCCGCGTCGCGGTCAACCGAGCCTTCTTCCCCTGGGTCGAGCGGGGCGACGAGGACAGGGCCATCGACCGACTCCCAAGCGCCGGCACGCTCAACCCGGCGCGTGACGGCTCGCTGCTCACCGCCGACCTCAACCTCGCGCACGCCCAGTGGAGCGTCAGCTATCGACGCGTCAGCCTGGGCGAGTACATCGAGAACGTCCGCCCCGGCGACGGGCTCGAGGCCGAGCAGCGCCTGGTCCGCCTGATCGTGCAGCGGGCGATCGTGCTCGCGACCGCCGAGGTCACGATCGACGAACTGCTCAAGACGACCCAGACCGACACGGTCTCCGTCGAAGCCGCGGCCCGCGACACCGCCCAGCGAATGCTCAACGACCTTGGCACGGGGATCGAGATCGACCAACTCACGCTGACGCGCCGCCCCTTCCCGCCCGTCACGCTCTACGACAAGTTCAACCAGGTCTCGAACCAGGCGCAGAACGTGGGGGAGGCGAGGGAGAAGGCGGCCCAGCAGCGGGCGCAGCTGCTCAACGCGGTCGCCGGCGCCGCCGCCGAGCCTCTGATCAACCAGATCGACGAGTACGAGCGGGCCACGGAGCTGAACGACGAGGGCGCGCAACGCGAGATTCTCACGCAGATCGACGCCCTGCTCGAGGGTCGCCCGGTCGAGATCGACGGGAGGACGTACGAGGGCCTCGCGTCAGGCGAGGTCGCGGAGATCCTCAACGACGCCGCCAACCAGCGATCGGCGATCGTCAACCGCGCCCGCGCCGACGCCGCCGTCTTCGCCGCCAAGCTCGAGCAGTTCCGAACCTCGCCCAGCCTCATGATGGCCCGCGACTGGGGCAGCGCCTACATGGCCTTCCGCGACAAGCCCTTCGTCCAGGCCTTCCAGTTCCCGAAAGGCTACGTCCTCGACCTCAAGCTGAACGCGGATCCGGACATCGCCCGCCTGCTCGACAAGGCGGCCAAGGAACTCGAGCTCAAGCGCACGCAGGAACAGCGGATGAAGGACCTCGAGAAGGCCCGCTTCAAGACCGACGAGGGCATCATCACCCCCGAGGACCTCTAGAGCAGGACGCGAGCGTGACCCAGGCGACCACGACAACCGATGCGCGCACCGGGGGCGTCCTGCCCTCCGATCGCGCGATCGTCGCCGCCCAGCGCCTCACCAAGACCTTCCGCGACTTCTGGATGCGCTCGCGCGTCCGTGCCGTCGACGGGATCACCCTCGACGTCAATCAGCGCGAGATCTTCGGCCTCCTCGGGCCCAACGGCTCGGGCAAGTCCACCACCATCAAGCTCATCCTCGGGCTCCTCCGACCCACCTCCGGTCGCCTCGTCGTCTTCAACAAGCGACCCACCGACGTCGCCACCAAGAAGCGCATCGGCTACCTCCCCGAGGAAAGCCACCTCTATCCGTTCCTGAACGCGCGTGAGACCCTCGACTACTACGCCAAGCTCTTCGAGCTCGACCATCGCACGCGCACGCGACGCATCGACGAGCTGCTCGACATGGTCGGCCTGACCCACGCCCAGTTCCGCCCGGTCCGCGAGTACTCCAAGGGCATGGCCCGGCGCATCGGCATCGCCCAGGCCCTCATCAACGACCCCGACCTGCTCATCCTCGACGAGCCCACCACGGGCCTCGATCCCATCGGCACGCGACAGGTCAAGGACCTCATTCTCGAGCTCGGCCGCCGCGGCAAGACCGTCATCCTCTCCAGCCACCTGCTCTCCGATGTCGAGGACGTCGTGGACCGCATGGTCATCCTCTACGGCGGCAAGATCCGGGGCGAGGGCACCTGCGACGAACTGCTCCAGAAGCACAACCGCACCACTATCGAGACCGACCAGCTCGACGAGCAGACGCTCGCCGAGATCGACGCGCTCATCCGCAAACGCACCGGCGGGGACAAGAGCGTCCTGAGGGTCTCGCACCCACGCCAGAAGCTCGAGGAGCTCTTCCTCGGCATCGTCGAGAAGGCCCGGGCCGAGCGCCTCGAGACCGCCGGCGCCCAGGACGGCGGGCCGACCGCCGCCTTCCTCCGCGCCGAGCCCGAGGGCGGCCAGGCCCTGATCGACCGCCTCGTCGAGGGCGCGGACGAGACGTCCCCCGAGGGCCTCGCCCCGGCCCGCGTCGAGGGTGAGGACGAGCCGACGACGCCCAAGGGCGCCGACGAATCGCTCATCCGCTCCCTCGTCGAGCCCGAGGAGCCCGAGGCGCCGACGCCCACGAAGGAGCGAGCCTCGCCGCGCACACCCGCCAAGCCTTCCGCCAACGTCGATCAGGACGTGATCAGCTCGCTCCTCGACACGAGCGACGACGACGAGCCGGACGCCAAGACCTGACCCATGCGAGAGCTGCTCCGCACGCTCAACCGGGCCCAGCGCTCCACGCCCTTCAAGGTCGTGGCCTCCATCGTGGTGGTCGTCGCGGCCGCCGCGGCGCTGCTCGTCCTGCTTCTCTTCGGGGACCACGCCGTCCACGCCGACGCCGATCAGGTCGAGCTCATCAAAAACGTCCTGTCCGGCTCGGGCTCGCACGTTCTCGTCATCATGAGCGTCCTGATCGGGCTCGGCGTCAGCCTTATCGTGATCTGGCTTGGCTTGGCGTTGACCTATCTGGCGCTGCTCGTCGTCTCCCTCGCGATCGGCGTCCCACTCCTCCAGTTCAAGGCCACCGAGCCCTACGGCTGGGCGCTGCTGGGCGCCGTCTCGCTCACCTTCTCATTCGCCGCGCTCCTCCAGGGCCTCCGCCTCGTCTTCTCGGCGCCCGGCCCGGTCTTCGCCATCGCGCGCACCGTGCTGGCCGAGGCCGTCCGTCTCAAGCTCTCGCTCGTCTTCATCGTCATGCTCGTGCTGGCGCTGGCCGCCATCCCGCAGCTGCTCGACGAGGCACAGCCCCTGCGTTACCGCGTCCAGTCCTTCCTCCAGTACGCGACCGGCGGGTCGTTCTGGATCATCGCCCTCCTGACCGTCTTCTTCAGCGCCGCGACCGTCGCCTTCGAGCAGCGCGACAAGATCATCTGGCAGACCATGACCAAGCCCGTCGCCCCGTGGCAGTACATCCTGGGCAAGTGGGTCGGCGTCATCGGTCTCGTCGGCGTCCTGCTCGCCGTCTCCGCCTCGGGCGTCTTCCTCTCGACCGAGTACTTGCGCCGCCAGCCGGCCCAGGGCGAGATCACGCCCTACGAGCCGACCGCCGAGGGCGGCGACATCTCCGAGGACCGCCTGATCCTCGAGACCCAGGTTCTCGCCGCTCGGCGCTCGGTCGGCATCTCTCTCCCCTTCTCCATCGAGGACCCCGCCTTCACCCAGGCCGTCGAGGCCCGCATCGAGGCCGAGCGACAGACCAGCGAGCAGGGCGACCGCTACGCCGCCACGCCAGAGGAGCGGGCCAAGATCCGCGCCGAGCTCTTCGACCAGCGCTCGCAGGAGTACCGCTCCATCGAGACGGGTCGTGGCGAGCGGTACGTCTTCGAGGGCCTTTCCGCCGCCCGTGACTCGGGCCTGCCCATCACACTCCGCTACCGCGTCGACGCCGAGGGCAACCGCCCGGACCGCTTCTACCGTGTCTCATTCATCCTGCCGGACGGCGCCTACCTCACCCGCGAGGTCGCGCTCGGCTACACGCACACCATCCCGCTCTCGCCCGACTACATCGACGCCGACGGTCGCCTCGCGATCGAGGTCATCAACGGCGAGCTCTTCCCCGACCGGGGCGGCCTCTCGGTCTCGATCGGGAGCTCCGGCGAAGACGTGCAGCGCACGATCACGTTCCCCCCGGGCGGGCTGGAGATCTCATACGCCGCGGGCTTGTACTACCTCAACTTCTTCCGCGTCATGCTCGTGCTCTGGCTGAAGCTGGCGTTCCTGTCGATGGTCGCGATCTGCGCCGCCACGTTCCTGAACTTCCCCGTCGCCTGTCTGCTCGCGGTCTTCATCTTCCTCGTCGCCGAGGGCGCGGGATTCATCACCAGCTCGGTCGAGCTCTACGGCGTCACCGACCGCCAGGGGCACCTTATCCCCGCCAAGTACGTCATCTCCTCGATCGCCTCGGCGGTCAGCAGCCTGTTCATCGTCTACGCCGACCTCCGCCCCACGCAGCGCCTCGTCGAGGGGCGCCTGCTCTCCTGGGGGGACGTGGCGCGAGGCGTCATCGTCCTGGGGGCCGTCTCGGGCGCCCTCTACGCCCTCAGCGTCGCGATCTTCCGACGCCGAGAGCTGGCGATCTATTCTGGGCACTGAGTCGTAGTTGAAGGGGGGCGTGACGCCCCGTGAGAGGAATCATCCATGCGGCACGACACACTGGTCAGGCTGATCGCGGCGGGGGTGATCCTCGTCTGTCTGATCGCCGCCGGCGTGCTCAACCCGATGATCGCCGCCTCGGTCGGTCGCTACGACCTGACGTACGCCGACACCGCCGAGGAAGGCGACCCGCCGCAGGTCGCGCTCGGCATCGCGATGGGCGCCTTCCGGGGTCTCTTCGTCAACATCCTCTGGATCCGCGCCAACGAGCTGAAGGAAGCCGGCAAGTACCACGAGGCGATCGAGCTGGCCCGCGCGATCACCAAGCTCCAGCCCCGCTTCCCCCAGGTCTGGGCCTTCCACGCCTGGAACATGGCCTACAACATCTCGGTCACGACGCAGACACCCGAGGAGCGCTGGCAGTGGGTCAACGCCGGCATCGACCTCCTGCGCGACGAGGGCCTCCAGGCCAACCCCAACGACATGCTCCTGCACAAGGAGCTGGCCTGGATCTACCTGCACAAGATCGGCGGGTACACCGACGACGCCAACCAGTTCTACAAGCGCAAGGTCGCCGAGGAGTGGACCGTTGTACTCGGCGAGCCCCCCTCGATGCGTCCCCCGCCCCTGAGTGAGGGTGGGTCCGCCGTCCTCGACGTCGAGGCCGAGCGCGAGCGAGTGATCAAGCTCTTCGCCGACCGCTTCAACCCGATCATCGACGCCCCCGAGACGCTCGCGGGCCTGCGCGAGCGCAACCCCGCCGCCGCCGACCTCGCCAAGGCCTACGAGCACGAACTCGGCGAGCCCGTCGGTTTCGGCCTGCTCGCCCGCTACACCTACCAGACCGAACTCGACGCGAGGCGGGGCGGCGTCAGCCTCCGGGGCCTGGGCGCCAAGGGCCAGGCCTTCGCCCAACTCCTCCACGATCCCAAGTGGAAGAACGCCTGGGATGACCTGATCGCCCACACCCGCAAGCGAGTTCTGATCGACAAGTACAAGATGGAGCCACTGCGCATGCAGCGGCTCGTCCAGGCCTTCGGGCCCATCGACTGGCGCATGGCCCCCTCCCACGCCCTCTACTGGGCCTCGCGGGGCGTCGAGGTCGGACGCATGGAGGTCGACGAGCACAACTCACAGTCCTTCGACTTCATCAACACCTACCGCGTCATGATGCAGTCCATCCAGGAGCTCGCCCGCTACGGCGACCTCTACTTCAACTTCCTCGACTGGGCCGAGACCGGGCACGCCCGCTACCAGCCCATGCCCAACATGTACTTCATCGAGGCCTACGGCGACATCCTCGAGGAGGCCAACCACCAGGTCGGCGTCTTCGGCGACGACCGACGCGCCGTCAAGGCCTTCAGCGCCGGCTACGGCAACTTCCTCAGACAGGCCGTCCTGTACTACTACCGACGCGGGCCACGCTACCGCCCCCTCGCCGAGAAGTGGTACCAGGTTCTGCGCACTTCCAAGCAGCAGGACATCGGCACGGACTGGATGAAGGAGCAGGTCGCGGGCACGCTCGAGGAGTTCGCGGCCCAGGAGACGTACGAGCGCTGGGACTCCCCGTACGTCGCGGTCAACCAGATCACCGCCGCCCTCCAGTCCGCGTTCACCGAGGGCCTGCTCGCCGGCGACCAGGACCTCTACGCCGGCATGATGGAGTTCGCTCGCCAGGCCCACGCCCACTACATGCAGAGCCAGTTGCGATCTGTTGCCGCCGACCCGGGCGTCGCGCGGATGGAATACCTCGACGAGGACTTCCGCCTCGTGGTCGGGGGTGTGCTCGCGGCCGTCATCTCCACCCTCTCGCTCGACGACGCCGAGCAGCTCTACCAGCAGATCTCGCAGGTCGAGGGCGAGGGCGTGCTCCGCTTCGCCTACGACCCGATGCGCGAGCGCTTCGGCGCCCTGTTCGCCGGCGACAAGGGCGTCGACGCCCAGGGTCGCACCTTCGACCAGGTCTTCCCCGAGCCCAAAGGCATGGACCAGTTCCGCGCCTGGCTCAACCAGGAACTCGCCAAGCGTCAGGCCCGCGAGAACCAGGGCATGGAGCACAAATAGCCGCGCTCTGCTTCTCCGCCATCTCGGAGGGGCGGGCTTCCAGCCCGCCCAAGGCGCAGCTTGCGCCGGTCAGTTTCCTGTGAGCCGGTCCCGCGCCTCGGCGTACCGCGACAGCGTCCCCTGCACCACCTCGTCTGGCAACGCCGGACCGGGCGGGGTCTTGTCCCACTCACCCCGCGACACCAGCCCCTCCAGGTGCTCTCGGACGTACTGCTTGTCGAAGCTCCGCTGCGAATGCCCGGGCTCGTACTCGTCCGCGGGCCAGAACCGCGAGCTGTCGGGCGTCAGCGCCTCGTCGATCAGGATCGGCTCCTCGCCGGTCGTCTTCCCGTGCTCGTCGACGGGGAGCCCGAACTCGAACTTCGTGTCGGCGATGATGATGCCCCGAGCCAGCGCGTACTCCGCCGCGGCGTTGTAGATCGCCAGCGACCGGTCCCGCAGCGTCGTCATCAGTTCACGCCCCGCGATCGTGCACGCCCGTTCGAAGTCGATGTTCTCGTCGTGCCCCTCGTCCTCCTTGGTCGCGGGCGTGAAGATCGCCTCGGGCAGGCGCGAGCACTGCTTCAGGCCCGAGGGCAGCTTGACGCCGCAGATCGCGCTCGTCTTCTGGTACTCCCGCCACCCCGACCCCTCGAGGTACCCCCGCACGACGAACTCGACCGGGATGACCTGGCACCGCCGCCCGATCATGATCCGTCCCTCGAGGTCCCCGCGCGTGGTCTTGCTCCCCTCGAACGCCGACGCGGGGACATCCCCCGCCTCGGTCGAGATCAGGTGGGTCCGGCTCAGGCCCTGGCCCTCGATCCAGCGGAGCCAGAACGACGCGACCTCGGTCAGGAGGCGCCCCTTGCCGGGGATCGTGGTCGGCATCACCACGTCGAACGCCGAGATCCGGTCGCTGGCCACGATCAACAGGCTCTCGCCCCCCGCGAAGTCGGGCAGGCGGTAGATGTCTCGGACCTTGCCCCGACGACGCCCGGGGAGGTTGAGATCGGTGTCAAAGACGCCGGCGGAGGCCCGGGAACGCGGGGATGAGGCTTGTGCATGCATGCGGAGAGGGTACGACCCCAATACGGATCCTGCCCACGCGGGGGGCGTTCTGGATGAACACGCCCGGTCGCCTTGCCCCGGGCCCCGAAGCGCGGACAATGTGGGGCCGCGTCGGGATCGACCCGCCGGGCCCCAGACCCACCCGCCACGCGTCGGCGGCAAGACGAGGCGTACCCCCGTCCATGCTCTCATTCGTCGTCTTCGAGCCCGACACCGACCGCGTCGAGCGGATGCTCCGTGCCGCCCACCTGGTCGGGCCCGAGGACGTCCCGATCGCGGGAGAGATCAGCGGCGAGGCGCCGGGCCTGATCCGGTGCGTCAAGACGACGGGCGAGGCCGCGGGGCTCTCTCTCCAGGTCGATCTCGACGAGGGGGGCGCGCCAGATGGGCGCTCGCCCCTCGAATGGCTGCTCGCCGATCCGCCGGGCGACGACGAGTCCGGGGCGCCCCTCCCGCCGCTGGGGTCGCTGGTCCTCCAGACCTGCCTGCTCCCCGAGCGCGAGGAGGCGTATCTCCTGAGCCTGGAGCTGGCCCGACGCCAGATCATGGTCTTCCTGAACTGCCTGGAGGAGTGGCGCCTGTTCGACCTGGGCCCGGAGTCCGCGCCGATGCGCGCCTTCGAGGCCGCGCGTCACGCCTTTACCCGGGCGCTGGTCGCCCAGCGCTCCCCGACCGACGGCGCGATCGAGGGCTTCTGCCCCAACGCCGACAAGATCGCCCGCCAGGCCCTGCGCCTCGCGGTCGAGGCCGGCGAGCGCCTCGCCCTGTGCAACGCGGCGACCGACTTCGAGGGGCGGATGAGCGGGCGGGCCTACGCCCACATCGTCGAGCGCCTCACCGGCGCTCCCCCCAAGCCCCGCCAGATGCGCCCGGTGATCGGGGGCGAGCGGGCCGGGGTGACCCTGCCCATGCGCCCCGCGATCGGGTGCGCCGTCTCGCCCGGCGCTCCCTCCGAGCCACTGCAGCAGATCGTGCAGGCATCATGCGACTTCATCACGACGCCCATGCGCTGGATCGACATGGAGCCGACCGAGGGTCGCTACGCCTACGCGGACACAGACCGCTGGATCGAGTGGGCGGTGCGGCGCGCGCGCCTGCCCGTCGTCGCCGGCCCCCTGATCGACTTCCGGGCCAACGCGGTGCCCGACTGGCTCTACATCTGGGAGAACGACTACGAGACGCTCCGGGAGCTCGTGTACGAGCACGTGCGCTCGCTGGTCACCCGCTATCGGCGCACGATCTCGCGATGGACGGTCTGCTCCGGGCTACACACCAATGAGAACTTCCAGCTCTCGTTCGAGCAGATGATGGACCTGACGCGGATCTGCGTCCACGTGGTTCGCAAGCTGCACCCTCAAGGCAAGGTGCAGGTCGAGATCTCCCGTCCCTGGGGCGAGTACCACACCCACAACCGTCGGTCGCTCCCGCCGACGCTGTACGCCGAGATGCTCACCCAGGCGGGCGTGCAGATCGACGCCTTCGCGCTGCGCCTGCAGGTCGGCGTGCCGGAGCGCGGCTTGTGCGCGCGCGACCTGATGTCGATCAGCGCGATGCTGGACCGGTACGCGGCCCTGGACAAGCCCCTGACGATCTCCGCCGTCGGCGCCCCGAGCGCCCCGATCACGGAGCCTCCGACACCCCCCGACGACCCCGACGAGCAGCCCCCGTCCGCCGGTCGCTGGCGCGCCCCCTGGAGCCCGCCGACGCAGGCGGACTGGCTGAGCGCCATCGGGGCGATCGCGCTCGCCAAGCCGTACGTTCAGAGCATCTGCTGGCAGGCGCTCGTGGACGTCCCGACCCGCCCCGAGATGGAATCGGGCGCCCTGGTCGACGAATCCGGCTCGCCCCGCCCCGCGGGCGACCGGCTTCGAGAGCTGCGCGAGGGGGTCCACGCCGCCACGACGCCCGAACGGATATCGCCCCTGGCGTCGGCGGAACGGGTGCTCACGGAACGAGAGGCTGGGATCGACGCGGACGCCCGCTAGACTCTTCTCCAACCGCCGGGGGGCGACGATGGGCGACGGGGCGATCTCAAGTGGCGCGGAGGACTGGACGCGCGGACCGGCCAAATGGGCGGCGGGCGGTCTGCTCGCCGGTGCGTCGGCGGTCGGGCTGGTCTGGGTGCTGACCGCGCGCGAGCCGGCTCCCCTTCGCATCGCGCACGCCGGGCCCGTCACGATCGTGCCCGAGGAGCGGCCCGAGACGACCGCGCCGACTCTCGAGGCGACGGAGACCGCAGCGGATGTTGCCCAGCACGACGAGGAGATCACCCTGTCGCCGCCGCTCGACGACGCCCCCGTCGGCGCTCGCCTGACATGGGCCTCCGAGCCGACGCACGCCCAGCTCGCTCTCTGCCCGATGCCCGAGGCGGACGCGGCGACACTCGTGCAGTTCCTCGGCACGCCTCCTCCATCCATTTCACCGACGCCTTCGCCAACGCCAGCGCCGACGAGCGCGCCACGCCAACCCGTCCGCCCAATCGTGACGGACCGCGACGACGACCCGCCCCCGTCGCGCGAGCCGGACCCCCAACCCCAGACGTTGATCGCCGCCCGCATCAACGTCAACACCGCCCCGGTCGCGGAGTTGGATTTGCTCCCGGGTATCGGCCCGGTGATCGCCCAGCGGATCGTCGACGAGCGCGAGGCCAACGGCCCGTTCAAGAACCTGCAAGACCTCCAGCGCGTCCGCGGGATCGGGCCCAAGACCATCGAGAAGCTGGGCGACCACGTCCGCTTCCAGTGATCCGCCCGCCCGCGAGGGTCGAAGACGTAGACTGAGCTAGCCAAGACCGAGCCCGGCGAGCCCCACGTGGGGGTCGCCTGGGCCCGTCCATGCGCGCGCCGAACCATGGACCCACTCACCCATCTCGCTGCGGACGAACGACTCGCCGCGCTCGCGCGCGCGCTGGGCGAGGGTCGTCGCGTCGTCGCGACGGGGGCGGTCGGCTCGTCCACCTCGCTCGTCGCCGGCGCCCTGGCGGGCACGCTGGGGCGCCCTGTCGTCCTCGTCGTCGCGCACGCGGACGAGGGGGACGAGATCGCCGACGAGCTCAATGATGCGCAAGAGGGTCTGGCGGTCGCCCTGCCCGCGCTCGAGGCGCTGCCCGGGTCGGACGGGACCGGCGCCGAGCAGTTCGCCCAGCGGGCCCGCGTCGTCCGCCGCCTGAGGGAGGTCGAGGCGAGCGAGGGCGTCGTCATCGTCTGCCCGATCGCCTCGCTGATGCAGCTCGTCCCCGCGCCCGACAAGCTCATCGAGCTGATCCGCTCGATCCGCGTGGGCGATCCGATCGGGCCGACCGAGCTGGTCGAGTGGTTGGTCGCGTGCGGGTACAAGCGCCTCGACGCGATCGAGGAGCCGGGCGACCTGGCCCTTCGTGGCGGCATCCTCGACGTCTTCCCGCCCGCGGGCGTCAACGGGCTGACCGCGCCTGTCCGCCTCGACTTCTTCGGCGACGAGGTCGAGTCCATCCGCGAGATCGACCCGGACACCATGGGCTCGGACCGCGCGATCGACCGCGTGGACCTGGTCGCAGTGGATCCGGCCCGCCTCGCGCCCTCCGACTCGGGGATGAGCGCCCTCGACCTGATCCCCCGCGAGGCGGTTGTCATCCTCAGCGAGACGCAGGAGGTCGTCGAGCAGGGGCGGGGGTACTACGAGCGCGTGACCGATGCCCGGGGCATCGAGGGCCCGCCCGCTGTGCTCAAACGCCTCGGCGAGCGCTTCGGCGCGATGGCGGAGGTCAACCAGTTCTCAGCGAGCGCCGCCGCGGCGGACACTCGCCTCGAGCTGCCCGTCGAGCCCCTGCCCGCGTTCGAGCGCGACGCGTCGGCGGCGGTGGGGGAGCTGGGCGAGATGACCGCCAACGCCCGCGTCGTCGTCACGTGTTTGAATGAGGGCGAGAGAACCCGCCTGAGCGAACTGCTCAGCGAGCACGCGCCGGGCGCCGTCAAGGCGATCGAGCTGGTGGTCCGGTACGTGCATCGGGGTTTCATCTGGGGCGAGGGCGACGAGCGCGTCGCGGTCGTCCCCTCGCACGAGCTGCTGCATCGGTACGACACGCGCCGACGCGCGTCGCGTCTCCGAGCCGGTCGGGCGATGGACACGTTCCTCGACATCGCGCCCGGGGACTACGTCGTCCACGCGGACCACGGCATCGCCAAGTTCGTTGGCCTCCAGGTCATGCGCCCCGGCGCCACGCGATCCTCGAGCAAGCCCTCGCCGGACGCCCAGGAGTTCCTCACGCTCGAGTTCGCGGGTGGGTCGAAGCTGCACGTGCCGTGCGCGCGGATCGACCTCGTGCAGAAGTACGTCGGCGGGTTCAAGGGCAAGCCGCCCCTGTCACACATGGGGGGCGCGAAGTGGAAGAACCAGAAGGCGAAGGTCGCCGAGAGCGTGCGGGACCTGGCGGGGGAGCTGCTGCGCGTGCGCGCCGCCCGCGAGCACATGCCGGGCGTGCAGTACCCCGCCGACACCCCCTGGCAGAAGGAGTTCGAGGCGGAGTTTCCGTACCAAGAGACCGAGGACCAGCTCGCCGCCCTCGCTGAGATCAAGAAGGACATGACGTCCCCACGCCCGATGGACCGCCTGCTCTGTGGCGACGTCGGGTTCGGCAAGACCGAGCTGGCGATCCGCGCCGCGTTCAAGGCCTGCGAGTTCGGCAGGCAGGTGGCGGTCCTGGTCCCGACGACCGTCCTCGCGGAGCAGCACGAGCGGACCTTCCGCCAGCGGTTCGCCGACTACCCCTTTAAGGTCGAGTCGCTCTCCCGCTTCAAAACGACGCGGGAGATCAACCAGACGCTCAAGGCGGTGCGTAAGGGCGAGATCGACGTCGTCATCGGCACCCACCGCCTCCTGTCCAAGGACGTCCACTTCGCCGACCTGGGGCTGGTCGTGATCGACGAGGAGCAGCGCTTCGGCGTCGAGCACAAGGAGCGACTCCTCCAGCTGCGCATGACCGTGGACGTGCTGACCCTGAGCGCCACCCCCATCCCCCGCACCCTGCACATGGCGATGCTCGGCCTGCGCGACATCAGCTCCCTGACCACGCCCCCCCTCGATCGGCGGGCGATCGTCACCGAGGTGATCCCCTACAACGAGAAGCGGATCCAGCAGGCGATCAAGCGCGAGCTCGCCCGCGAGGGCCAGATCTTCTTCGTCCACAACCGCGTGTACAACATCAAGACGGTCGCCGACGAGGTCCAGAAGCTGGCGCCCGGCGCCCGCGTCGTCTTCGGGCACGGGCAGATGCCGCCCAAGGAGCTCGAGGACGTCATGCTCCAGTTCATGCGCCGCCAGGCGGACATCCTCGTCTCGACCACCATCATCGAATCCGGCATCGACATCCCGACCGCCAACACCATGATCATCAACGACGCCGACCGCTTCGGCCTGGCCGACCTCCACCAGCTCCGCGGGCGCGTCGGGCGGTACAAGCACCGGGCGTACTGCTACATGCTCCTGCCCATCGACCGCCCCCTGAAGGAGGTCGCCCAGAAACGCCTCAAGGCGATCGAGCAGTACTCGATGCTCGGGGCAGGTTTTAAGATCGCGATGCGGGACCTCGAGATCCGTGGCGCTGGCAACCTGCTCGGCGCCGAGCAGTCCGGGCACATCGCCGCCGTCGGGTACGAGATGTACTGCCGCCTGCTGGACCGGGCGGTGCACGAGCTGACCGAGTCGCCCGAGGCGGACCGTGTCGAGCACTGCGCCGTCGAGATCGGGATCTCGGGGATCATCCCGAAGGTGTACATCCCGTCGGACCAGCGTCGCCTGGAGGCGTACCGCCGCCTGGCCGCCGCCGGCTCGCCCGAGGAGATCGACCGCGTCGAGGAGGACCTGGCCAGCGCCTACGGCCAGGCGCCCGCGCCCGTCCGCCAGCTCGCGGAGCTGGCCCGTGTCCGGGCGGCGGCGGCCTCCCTCGGCGTGCGTGCCATCGCCCGTCACGGGCCCGACATCGTCTTCGCCCTCACCGACCCCCAGGCGCTCTCGGGCGTGCTCGCGGGCGCCCCGGGGTCGGTCCGCGTCATCCCGCCCGAGCTGGCCCAGACCAACGCCAGATCCGAGCGGGGCGCGCCCCTGGCGGAGGTCTACTGGCGTCCGCCGCCGAGCTACCTGGAGCCGGACTCGCTGGCCCGTGTGCTGGCCCGGCGCCTGTCGGGCCAGACGGAGCCGGGCGTTCGGGCTTCCGCCGGGCGGGTGTGAATCGCCGGGGACCGGAGTGTGCACACCCGTCGGAGTCCGCGGCGTGGGCCATATACTCCCCCTGTGCGCAAGGGCGCCGGGGCGCGGAGGAGATTCGCCCGGCGCGGTCCGGACGGAGGATGTCGCAGGGAAACGCGCCAATCCCGGGACCACGAAGGACGCTACCCACGTCGTTCGAGCGAGACCTCGTCGCCCTGCGTCGTCGGCTGATGCGCGAGGCGAGCGTCGCGATCGGCATGCTCGAGGCCGCCCTCTCGGCGCTGTGGCCCCTCGATGTGGACTCGGCCCGCGAGGTCCGCGCCCGCGACGACCGGGTCGACCGCGAGGAGGTGGCCATCGAGGCCGAGTGCTTGCGCCTGCTCGCCCTGCAGAACCCGGTCGGCGCCGACCTGCGTCAGATCGCCTTCTGCATGAAGGTCAACGCGGACATCGAGCGCGTCGCCGACCATTCGAGCTCGATCGCCAAGCTCTCGCAGCGGATCTCGCAGCCGCCCCCCAAGTGGCCGACCGCGCTCATCGAGCTGGGCGAGCGCGTCCCCCTCATGTGCTACGACCTGCTCCGGGCGGTGCTGAGCGAGGACACCGACGGCGCCCGCGAGATCGTCAAACGCGACAAGATGATCGACCGCCTTGACGACCGCCTCTTCGAGGAGGTGCTCGAGCGTCTGGACACCGAGCCCGACCGGGCGCCGGACGCGCTGATCATCTACCGGATCGGTCGCGAGCTGGAGCGGATCGGGGACCTGATGGGCAACATTGCCGAGGACGTGGTGTACCTGGTGACGGGCGAGATCATCCGCCACGAGAAGCGTTGGCGGAGGCCGCCGGACCCGGCGGCGTGAGGCGTCACGTGAATCGCCAAGGGGATCGGATCGCGGCGCTGTAGCATCCCCGGATGGGCTGGGGCGCCGGGATTCTGCTGCTGCTGATTGTCGCCGGGCTCGTGCTGCTCATCGTGGGGTTGCGCGGGCGGCGCGTGAGCGACCATCCTCACTGCCGTCGGTGTGGGTTCGATCTGATCGGGGCGACGTTGCGAGCCGCGCGCCCGTGTGGACCGTCACCTCTGTGCCCGGAGTGTGGGGCACAGCTCGATGCCAGGGTACCGGGTTCGAAGCCGAGGCCGATCCGGCGCGGTCGTCGTCGGCGTCGCCCGCATTTCATCGCGATCGGCGTGATCCTGCTCTCGTTCCTCGGCGTCCCGCTCGCGCTCACGCACACCGGTCAGTGGACAAGGTTCAACCCGAGAAAGCCCTTCGGGGTGCTCCAACTGGACATCAGGATTGGGTCAAACACCGTCAAGCGAGCCGCCCTTGCGGAGTTGGAGTCACGGATCCTCAACTCACGCGTCTCCTCCGCCGAGGCGCGGGCGCTTGCCGACCTGTCGCTGCGTGTTCAAGCGGATCGATCGAGACCTTGGGATCCGGGTTGGGGCAACATCATCGCGGCCACGGACCAGATGAGGTTCACGGACCCGTCGGTGTTCACGGCGTATGCAGGCGAGGGCGTGCGAGGCCTCAGCTTGCCTGACCGCATCGTCTGGATCCGCGACGAGGCGAGCGGCGTGCACTATTTCCCGGAGCCACAACTCGCCAGCACATGGGGCGTAACACTTCGCCTGGGATCGGCGTCGAACGCATCGATCCTGTGCGCAGTCGAGTTACTCGATGCATCCCTCGACGGCACGGCGCTGGGCCTGTATGACCTGACGAGCGCCCTCGCCGAGTGGCGGTCGTCGCATGGAATCACCGAAGTACGCCTCCCGTTTCTCGTCCTCAATGCGCAGGGCTCACAGCAGACGGGCTCGAACATGTACGCGATCGAGGCACGCGAGCGGCAGCTTGGCGAGCCGATCTGGACACACCACGGAAAGCCTCTGGCTCACCCACATGGACAACTGCTTGAGGAGGCGTCGCCGGGCGAACACGAGCTGGTGATACGTTGGCGCCAATATTTCGCACGCGGGCAGTTCCATTCCGACCCCCTCGCCAGCCAGGATGTCGAGACGACGACGACTTTCGAGTTGATCGGCGATGTCAATGACCTCTACGCCGGAACGATCACCCGCGAAGAGGTGACGCCCGAGCAGTACGGGGCGCTGCGTTGGGCCGCGACCATCGACGCGATCTGGTACGCGCCGGGCGGTCTCGGCACGCCGCGGAACCACCCCCCGACTGTCGACCTTGCATCGAGCGGTGGCTGGTGGAACTCGTCGCCCCCGTTCGCCATCTCGGCGGCAGTCGAGATCGAGGTCGAAGGGAAACGCTGGACGATCCGGAGAGGGCCGGGACTCACGAGTGCGGGCGAGCCCTTGCGACTCGGGCGAACGCCGAGTACGTCCAGCGACATTGTCCCACGGGGTGGCGTCCTCGACCGCCCGCTTCCCGAGGGCATTGAACGCGTTGATGTGGTGCTGGTCCCTGATCCCGCGGGCGCCGCCGAGGCGGCGGCACAGGATCGCCAGCGGGGCCTTCCCCCCGTAAGGCGCTGGGCGAGCGAGATCGTGATCAAAGACGTCCCGGTCAGGATCAGGGAGTGACGATCGAATCGCGGGGCAAAAAGGACAACGCCCGCCTCGGTTGAGGCGGGCGTTGGGGCATCCTTGGCCGTTGAACAGTTGGGTCCAGCCTTGGCCGTCGATCGCTCGACGGCTATCCGCCTTCCACTGCCTGTCATGACAAGACAGTGGGGGGTTGGCGGGCGAGAACGCGTTCACAAGCCCGGTGCGGATCGCTCCGCGTTGTCCTTCCCATCAGGGTTGGACTGCCTTCTCTCGCGGCCGAAGGGCCGCGACAGGGACATGTATCCGGGTCTAAGGAAATCCCTTAGAAAGGAGGTGATCCAGCCGCAGGTTCTCCTACGGCTACCTTGTTACGACTTCGTCCCAGTCACCGATCTCGCCGTAGGCACGCCTGAGACGGCGTGACTTCGGGCGCTCCCGGCTTCCATGACGTGACGGGCGGTGTGTACAAGGCTCAGGAACGTATTCACCGGAGCGTAGCTGATCTCCGATTACTAGCGATTCCGGCTTCAAGCAGGCGAATTGCAGCCTGCTATCCGAACTGGGGCACGGTTTTTGCGATTTGCTCCACCTCGCGGTCTCGCTTCGCTCTGTCCGTACCATTGTAGCACGTTTGCATCCCAGGGCATAAAGGCCATGAGGACTTGACGTCATCCCCACCTTCCTCCGGTTTGACACCGGCAGTCTCGTTAGAGTCCTCGCCATGACGCGTTAGTAACTAACGATAGGGGTTGCGCTCGTTAAGGGACTTAACCCGACACTTCACAGCACGAGCTGACGACAGCCATGCAGCACCTGTGCATGTTCCACCCAAAGGGCGTGGCTCCCCTTTCAGGGAGTTAATCCATGCATGTCAAACCCAGGTAAGGTTCTTCGCGTTGCCTCGAATTAAGCAACATGCTCCACCGCTTGTGTGAGCCCCCGTCAATTCCTTTGAGTTTTAGCCTTGCGACCGTACTCCCCAGGCGGTGTGCTTAGTGGTTTTCCTTCGACCGAGAAGGCGTGAAAACCCCCCCGATCTAGCACACATCGTTTACGGCGTGGACTACCGGGGTATCTAATCCCGTTTGCTCCCACGCTTTCGTGCATGAGCGTCAGGACAGGCCCAGTCGACTGCCTTCGCCATCGGCGTTCCCATGGATATCTACACATTTCACCGTTCCACCCATGGTTCCATCGACCCCTACCTGCCTCAAGACCCGCAGTTCACATCGCTATTCCCCGGTTGAGCCGGGGGCTTTCACAACATGCTTGCGGGTCCGCCTGCGCACCCTTTAAGCCCAGTGATTCCGATTAACGCTCGGGCCTTCCGTATTACCGCGGCTGCTGGCACGGAATTAGCCGGCCCTTCCTTTGGGTCTGGTCAGTGTTCCTAGACCCTGACAGTGGTTTACACGTCGAAGACGCTTCATCCCACACGCGGCATTGCTCCGTCAGGCTTTCGCCCATTGCGGAAGATTCGTTACTGCAGCCTCCCGTAGGAGTCCGGGCAGTGTCTCAGTCCCGATGCGGCGGGTCATGCTCTCACACCCGCTACCCGTCTTCGGCTTGGTGAGCCGTTACCTCACCAACAACCTGATAGGACGATCGCCGCTCCCAAGGCGGTAAACCTTTCCTCCGGAGAGCACATGGGGTATTACCGTCAGTTTCCCGACGCTATCCCCCACCTCGGGGCACGTTCGATCGTATTCCTCGCCCTTTCGCCACTGTCCCCGGCCGAAGCCGGTTCTCGTTCGACTTGCATGTTTTAGCCATGCCGCCAGCGTTCAATCTGAGCCAGGATCAAACTCTTCAATTGTTGTCCTTTGCGTGAACCGCACGACCTTGGTCGCTTGGTTCGGTGCTTCGGATTGAAGTGATCCGGCAACCCCGCCCGTGCTTGCTCTCGCAAGGCGGTGCGGGGCCGGTCATTCCCGGGTCGGCATACTCACGACCTGGGCCCCCGGCCGGCTAAGACCGGGGGATAATCGACACTCATTGGTTCTTCAAATGCCCGAACGGGGGAACCGCTCGGGCAAGGGCTGATCCAAGCACAAGAATGTCGAATCCCTCGGGGCTGTGACCCCCCGATGGGCTTCTTGATCGTCGACGACATGTTCCAAAGCAGGAACCCGGTGTGCACCGGTGTCGCCGCCGCACATTCTCGCGGTGGACCCAACTGTTCACTTGCCAAGGTGGCCCGCCGACGGGGGCTGTCCAGCCCACGCCGACACCGCTGACGGGCGAGTCGCCCGTGCTGAGCGGCGGGGGAGAGTGTAGCGCGCACCCCCCGTCAGTCAATCCAGGCAAGCGTGTTCTTCGACCCCAGTTTTCAAGCTCCCGGGCTCCTGCGTCCCGGGTGTTCTTCGGTCGTCCCCGACCGCCGCCACGCACGCCCAGACTCCCGCCCTTCGATCGCCCCCGATCCCTTTCAGGGCCCGGCAGGCCGCCCCCAGCGTCGCCCCGGTCGTCCGGACATCGTCCAGGACGACGATGACCGCCGCGTCCGGGGGCAGGTCTCGACGAAGACCGAATGTCTTGCGAACGTTCTTCAGGCGGTCGGAGGCGCTCAGCCCGGTCTGGCGGGGGCGGTGCTCCCTCGTGAGCACTCTTGCCAGGCGCACCCCGCCGGCGTCTGCCGCCGCCCGGGCGAGCACGAGCGTGTGATCCACCCCCCTGGCCAGGCGCCGGCGATGGGTGGTCGGGATCGGGGTCA
Organism: Phycisphaerales bacterium; assembly: GCA_041402005.1. Taxonomy (GTDB): domain Bacteria; phylum Planctomycetota; class Phycisphaerae; order Phycisphaerales; family UBA1924; genus JAJRXR01. The sequence continues at coordinate 472,549 of JAWKTB010000001.1, forward strand.
CGACCACCCGTCGGCGGTCGATGTCCAGGCGATCAAGCTCGATCGCGAGACGCCGACCCATCATCGCCCCCAGCTCGCCCCCGATCCGTCTCCACGCGGTCTGCTTCAGTTCGAGTACCGCCTCGCGCAGCACGCCGTCGTAGAGGCCCAGGCGGACGAACCGGTCCCAGGGCGTGCGAACGGGGCGGCAGGTCGCGCACCCCTCGCCGTCCACCTCGTGCGCGCCGACCACGCCACCGCACCGCCAGCACGCGGGCGGGGGCGCCCAGCCGGATGTGCGCAGTCGCTCGCCGACCGCCCGCGATCCGAACCCAAGCCAGACCCGCTCGACTTCATGAAGAGCCTGGCGTACGCGCCCCGGCTCGCGCCGCCCGCCGAGCAGGTCGTCGAGCGTGATCGGCGCCGGGGCTGGATGTGCATCCCACGCGACCGCGGACCCCGAGCCTCCCGCCTCGACGGGCGGCCAGGTGAACCCCGCCTGCTCCCCCCTCGTCATCGTCTATGTGTCCCCGTGCAGCCTGGCGCGGACGATCGTCGCGCGCTCGACGCGTCGCTCGGGCTGCGACAGCGGGCGTCCCACCTTCCGCTGCAGATGCGCCGGGTGGACGAGCAGCATCAGCTCGTTGACCACGCGCTGGTCCACGTCCTCGATCAGCCCGAGCACCACGCCCAGGCGGACGTGGCTCAGCAGGCCCATCGCCTCGCCGGCGCGAAGGAGTCTCGCCGTCCGCAAGACGCCCAGCGCCCGGTGCACCTTGTCCTCGAGCACCGTACGGCGTTTGTCCATCATCGTCCGGCGCGCGTGCCGCTCGTAATCCACGACCCGCGGCACGATCTCCCGGTGCATCTCGTGAAGCAGCACCGACTCGCTCTTGCCCAGCGTCGTCTGGTTGGAGATCTGGTAGAAATCACCCGCGGCCTCCGAACCCTCGCCGTAAAAGCCCCGCACCGCCAGCGACATGTCCTCCGCCGCCCGCTTCACACGCTCGATCTCCCCCGTCAGCTTCAGCGCCGGCAGGTGGAGCATCACGGAGAAACGGATGCCGGTGCCGACGTTCGTCGGGCAGGCCGTCAGGTACCCGAACCGCGGATGGAACGCGTAGTCGAGCCCGCCCTCGAGCGCGTCGTCCACCGCGTCCACCTCGCCCAGCAGCGACGAGAGCGACAGCCCCGAGCGGATCACCTGGATCCGGAGCTGATCTTCCTCGTTGACCATCACCGCGACGCGCTCGTCAGGCAGCCCGACCGCGACGGCTCGGGGCGAGTCCGCTCCGCCCGACCCCGTCGCCAAACGCCCCTTGGCGTGCTGACGCGAGATCAGATGACGCTCGACCAGCACCTCGCGCTCAAGTTCCTCCACGTCGTGCAGGTCGATCCACATCACGCGCTCCGCGCCCGCGGCGCGCTGGAACTCGCCCCCCATGATCCGACGACGGCACAGGTCCAGGACCTGCACCCGGTCGTCGTGCGTTGCCTTGGTCATGAACGGGAAGCCGGCGAGGTTGCGCGCCACGCGGACGCGCGACGACATGACCACGTCCGCCGCGTCCCCCTGCCCACGCAGCCACTCGGTCCCACGCTCCCAGGGGGGGCCATTGCCCGCGCGCTCCGACCCGGCGTCCTTCATGCCTCGCCCCCCCCGACGCCCGGCTCGTCCTGGAGCGACGCCGCCCGGCGCAGCTCGTCACGCAGACGGGCCGCCCGCTCGTACTGCTCCCCCTCGACGGCGTCGGAGAGCTGCTTTCGCAGCGCCTCGAGCCGCTCGGCACGCGTCCGGGCATCGCCCAAGAGTCAGCTCGACCCCCGCCCCGCCCGCCTGCTTCTCCGCCAGCGCCCCGCCGGGGACCTTGCCCACGTGGTGCGTCCCCCCTCGTGCGCGCCCGCTCGAGCAGCGGGCTCAGGCGCCGTCTCGAACGCGTCGTAGCACCCGGGGCACCCGAGCAGCCCGCTCTGGCGGAACTCGGCGTACCCCATCCCGCACGACGGGCACGAGGGCGGTGTCTCCCCCCGCGTCGTGCCCGGGGACATCATGTACTTGGTGATCAGCTCAGAGATCGGAGGGGATCCCGTCGCCTGGACCCCCGCCTGCTGGGCGCACGTCTCACACAGGTGGCGCTCGACCTTCGTGCCCCCCTTGATGAGCACCTCGTGGATCGTCGCCTCGCGCTGGTTGCAGTTCTCGCAGAGCAAACCCGCGTCCCCTGTGCCTGGCCGAGACCAGTCTAGGGGACGCGGGTGTGTCGGTGTCGAACGCGGGCCTTACGGGCACCCGGCGGCGAACTCGATCAGGAACTGGACGACGTCGGAGAAGTCGAACTGCCCGAAGGGCGCCGCCAGGTCCGCGTCCGGATGCCCCGACGCGAACAGGCCCAGGTACGTCACCACATCGGAGAAGTCGAGCTGCCCGAAGGGCGGGGCGTAGTCCACCCGGCAGAAGGCCGACTCGTCGCCCTGCTCGACCTCGTCGGGCTGGATGTTGTACCAGTCCGGCCCATCATTGAGGGCGGGATCCGTATTGTGACGCCCGCGCGTGATCCACAGATCATCGCCGACGGTCATACCGCTGAGGGGCCCGGTCGTGGACGGCATGAGCTGGCCGTTGTCGAGGACGAACTCCTTCAGGCCGCCGTCGATCCCGACGTACAGGCGCCCGTCGTTGGCGACGCTGAAGCCGCCGAGGGAGAACTGGGCGCCGCCGGCCAGACGCGCCGCGCGGTTCAGCTCCAGCGCCCGCCCCTCGACGTACTGCGTGAGCGAGTTGTCGGAGAGGTCGCCGATCCACACGCTCCCGTCGGCGGGGCTCAGCTCCATCTTGACGCTCAGGTGGTTGAGCTGGGCGCCGACGATGTTGTAGATCGTCGGGTTGCCGAGCGTGCGATGGCGGACCGGGAAGCGGTAGAGCTGGCTGGTCTGGGCGAAGAGGACGACGAGCTGGTCGTTCTCGTCGTCGTAGGCGAGGGCGGACGGGTTGAGATTGCCGAAGCCCTGCTGCCAGATCAGGTAGTCCCCTGCCTCGACGGCGGGGTCCATGTTGTACCCGATGACGTTGTGCCCATCGATGACCCAGAGCGTCCGGTCGTCGCCGAAGACGCACCCGCGCCCCTGTCCCGCCTGGGCGACGTGGGTCGTCTCGTGGGTGAGCAGGTTGACGTAGTAGAGCGCGCCGGGGAGGACGCCGATGCTGGCGGTCTGGATCGCGCAGTGCGTGCGATCGGGCAGGATCGCGAACGAGCCGATGGGGTGGTTGTCGGGGGGGATGTAGGTGTTGAGGGTGAACCCGCCCCCGGTCCCGCCGTGCAGGCCCCAGAAGTTCAGGGAGTTGCCGCCGATGGAGCTGGTGAAGCCCTCGCGCGGGTAGATGACGTAGCACGAGTCGATGAGGCGGTACCGCTCGTCCTCGGGGTCGCTGACGTCGAACAGGATACGGGTCATGACGATGTTCTCCCCGTCCAGGGCGAACAGGTCGTTGCGGATGCTCTCGTTCTGCTGGAAGAAGGCGGCCTGCGTCGTGGTGTTGGAGCTGTTCGAGGGATTGGCGAAGCCGATGTCGCCCTCGAACGCCGGCTGGAAGGCGCGATGGTCCACGCGCGTCAGCGCGACGCAGTGCCCCCCGTCGCGTGAGTCGAGGACGGCCGAGTTCACCATGTTCCAGCGTCCGTAGCAGAACATGACCGCGCCGCCCGAGAGCGCGTACAGCGTCATGTCCGTGCTCTTGGGCGCCCAGTCCTCCTGGAGGCTGAAGCGGTAGACGTCGAACGCCCCCGGGGCGGAGACGTCGAGGATCTGCTGGAGGATGGAGCGGGCGAGCGTGCCGTTGGTCGTGCCGTCGTTGCCGTCGGTGCCCATCAGCCCGCCAAGCTGGGAGATGACCGAGGTCACGGAGTTGTAGACCGCGACGCTGGGGCCCTCGAAGTCCTGGACGCCCGGCCCGTAGACGCCGGGGTACCCGTGCTTGTTGACGTACCCGAGAAGGTCGGTCGCCGAGGTGGGCATGCAGAACATCGCCCCGCCCTCGCCCTCGTCGTTGACGGGCAGGCCGAGGATCCCCGGCGCCACGTCCCGCTTCTGGTCGAAGTCGGGCATGCCATGCACGAACATGTAGCAGTCGTCGTTGCTGTTGAAGTACCCGTAGGTGTCGGCAAGGGAGGGCGTCGTCGCGCTGCCCGCCGCCAGGAAGAGCGCCGCCGTCGTGAGTCCGGTCCGAGCGTTCGTGCGTGTCATCGTGGGCCTCCTCGTGGGGCGGGGCTCCCGCCTCTCACAGGGCAGTCTGCCCGAACCGCTCCCAACTCTCACCAAAAAAACCGCCCACCATCGAGGCGGGCGGCTTTCTCACGCAAGATCGATGATTCCGGACGTTCAGTCGTCCTGCTTCTGCAGACGGGTGTACCCGTACTTGCGCTTCAGGGGCTTGATCACGAGCCCCGAGCGGATCGCCCGCGTCGAGACCGTGATCCGCTTGGCCCGCTTGACGCCCTTGTCGTCGGTGATGACGGCGTTCACGCTCTGCAGGTTGGGCTTGAAGGTCCGACGGGCGATGCCGGTCGTCTTGAGGCCGAAGCCGCCCTTGGAGACCTTCTGGCCGCCGTGGGCGATCTTCTTCCCGAACGTCGTCCGCTTGCCTGTGAAGTAGCACTCTTTGGGCATGGCTGGCTCCCGCCTGGAGGGCCCGAATCGTAGGCCGGCGAGGAGCGGGGGCAACCCCCCACGCCAAGCCCTCTTACGGCCGATTCAGGTCCTCCCGACGAAGCATCAGCTCCAGCGTCTGCGCCACCAGGTCCACCTCACGCTCGCCCATCCTCGCGTGGAAGGGCAGGGCGATCGTCCGCTGGCTCACCGACTCGGCGACCGGGAACCGCCCGGGCTCGTACCCAAACATGTCCCGGTAGAACGGCTGCAGATGGATGCACGGGAAGTAGTCCGCGCACCCGATCTCGTGGTTGCGCAAGCCCCGGATGATCCGGTCCCGCTCCTCGCGCCCGTACCCCGCCGCCAGACGCACCACGTAGACGAACCAGCTCGTCTCGTCCCCGGGCGCCACCGTCGGGAGCACGAGGTCCGGGATCCCCATCAGGCGGTCCATGTACAGGGACGCCACCTTCTGGCGGCGCGCGACGATCTCGTCGAAGCGGCGCATCTGCGCCACCCCGATCGCCGCGCTCACTTCGCTCATCCGGTAGTTGAACCCCAACCGCTCGTGCGCGAGCCATGACCCCGTGTTCATCGGCTGGGGGTCTTTCGTCGTCAGGTTCGCCGCGACGCGCCTTCCCTGGTTCCGCAACGATCGGCAGACGTCCGCGAGGTTCGCGTCGTCCGTGACGATCATCCCCCCCTCGCCCGTTGTGATCTGCTTGTTTGGGTAGAAGCCGAACACGCCGACGCGACCGAACGAGCCCGCCTTGCGCCCGCCCGAGCGGCACCCGAGCGCCTCGCAGCAGTCCTCGACGAGCGGGATCTCGTGCCTCGCCGCGATCCGGGCGTACTCGCCCATGTGCGCACAGTTGCCGAACGCCTCGACGCCCAGGATCGCCGCGGTCCGGGGTGTGATCGCCGCCTCGATCCGCGAGGGGTCCATGTTCAAGGTCGTCGGGCAGATGTCCACGAACACGGGCGTCGCCCCGACCATCAGGATCACGTTCGCCGACGCGATGAACGAGAAGGGCGTGGTGATGACCTCGTCGCCCGGGCCGATGCCCAGGGCCGCCAGGGACGCATGAAGGCCCGACGTCCCAGAGCTGACCGCGACCGAGTGCGAGCACCCGGCCCGCTCAGCCACGAGATGCTCGAACTCCTCGAGCATCGGGCCGATCGACAGGCGCCCCGACCGGAGAACCCGGAGCACAAGCTGCTCCTCCAGCTCCCCGACGTCCGGCGATGACAGCGGGATCTCGTGGCTCGACAACCCTGCGCCTCCGTGCACGCGCCACCCCCCCCTCGCGCCGCGAGACCAGCATACCCCGCGACCCGGGAGCATCCCGGCGGCATCCCCGGTCGTCCCCGGGCGGGGCTCACCCGCCCCGCGCCGCCGCCGCCCGAACCTCCCGCTCGAGCAGTTCCGCCAACTCGCCCATCGTCAGCCCGTCGTGCGTCGAGCCGACGTCGACGATCTGCCCCGCCTCGATCTGGCGGCGGACGCGCTGATGGGCGGTGATCACCGTCGAGTGGTTCCGCCTGGCCATCACCCGGGCGATCTCGGGGTAGCTCCGCGTCGTCAGCGAGCGCGCCACCTGGGCGACCATCGACCGGGCGAGCACCACGCGCTTGTGCCGCCCCTTGCCCAGCAGATCACCCATCTCGACGCCAAGCTCCCGGCAGACCGTCCGGGCGATGAGCTCGAGCGGGATCGGCCTGTCCACGCGGGGCGCCCCGCCCGCGCTCTGCCCCCGCCCGGCCCGAAGCTCAAGGGCCCGCGAGACGACGCCCGCGTCGATCACGCCCCGCTCCCCGCGCCCGCCGGGAAGCAGGTTCCAGACCGCCTCGACCTGGATGAGCACGCCCTCGAGGTCGCGCACGCTGGCCATGCCGCCGGGCAGGGTGCCGGTCGCGCGCTCGCTGATCAGCTCGACCGCCGCGTCGCTCAGCGCCAGCCCGCGACGCTCGGCCCGCGCCCGGACCAGGCGAGACTTCATGTCCCGCCCAGGGGGGTCGATCCGGATGACCGGTCCCGCGACGAAACGGCTTGCCAGGTTCCGCGAGACCGCCCGCATCTCGCCCGGGTGTGAGTCCGCCGCCAGCACGACCCGCCCGCCGCCCCCCAGCACCTGCTCGATCGCCAGCAGCGCCTGCCGCTGCGTCTTGATCTTGCCCGCGAGCACCTGCACGTCGTCGAGGCAGAGGGTGTCCACGCCCCTGAACTTGGCCTGGAACCGCTCGGCCTTCCCCTCGCGCACGCACGCGGTGTACATGTTCAGGAACGTCTCCGAGGTCATGTACACGACCTCGGGCGAGCCCGCGCCCTTGCGCACGCGATCCGCGACCCCGCGCAACAGGTGCGTCTTGCCCAGCCCGCAGGCGCCGTGGATGTACAGGATCTTCAGCGTTCCCGCCGCGAGTTGCTCGCAAGCGCTGTGCGCGATCCGGTTGGACTCGCCGACGACGAAGTTCTCGAGGGTCTGGGTCTCGGGGCGGGCGCCCTTGTCGCCTCCGGAGCCAGGCGAGGTCGCGACCGCCGGGGGCGCCGGCGGTCTGGGTGGGCGTGACGCTTTCGACGGGGGCTCGCCCGCGTCGGTCCTGGGCGCCCGCCGATCCACGCGGCAGCGCACCCGCACATCCCGCTCGCGCCCCAACTCCTCCTCGACCGCGCGCCGCAGGCTGTCGCCGAAGCGCCGGTCGATCAGGCTCGCCGTGAACCGGTCCGGCACGCGCACGTCGAGCGTCGGCCCGTCGAGTTCGAGGCTCTGGCCGTCGGCAAAGTACCGCCCGTACCCCTCACGTCCGACCTCGCGCTCGATGCGGCGTTTGACGCGCTCCAGGGCGTCGGCGCCCCGTCGTCCGTCGTCTGTCCGCCGCCCGGTCTGGTTCGTCCCCGCCTCGCGTCGCGCCACGTGCGTCCCTGCCCCGGGCCCGATCCCTGGGCCCAACGGGGTCCGCCGGCCCGGGCGGGGCGCCAATCCCTGGCGCCCGCGACCGAGCGCACGGATTCCCCCCGTGCGACCGGCGCCCGTCCGACGAACAGCTGTGCGTGATCGAGTCCTTCGCCCATCCAGACGCCCGGGAGAGCCCCGGCGCACCGGCATCGCCCGCGGCGAATCGTCTCGCCGCGCCCTTCGTTCCGACCTCAGTGTCTCGTGCCCGACCCGCCATCCGCGGGAAGGGGGGATGCGATCCGATGAGTGCGTCCGTCGGTCGTGTCCGTGACCGTTGCGGGGGGAAATCTAGGTGCTCTGGGAGGATCGTGCAACACGAGCGGTTGCGACTTCCGCCCTGATCACCGCGCCGCGCTTGCGGGCGCAACGGGTTAGGCGCGTCGACTTTTTCTCCTCCACGACCCGCGCGTTTGCCGCCACAACTTGTGAACAATATTGTTGAAAACGCGCGAAGTTTCGCCTCAGGAACGCCCGGACGCCGCTCAGCGACCCGCCGCCCCGCCCCCTGGTGTGATCGCGCAGACCAACGCCGTCCGCGACGCGAACTCGCTGAAACCCAGCGCGTCGTACATCCGCAGCGCCGGCGTGTTCCGACGATCGACCGCGCACGTCACGCGTGTCGCCCCGCAACCCGCGTTCGCCTCGATCGCTCGTTCCAGAAGCGCCCGGCCCAGACGACGCCCCCGCAAGCGTGGTGACAGCCCGACGTACACCAGCTCGAGCGCGCCCTGGTCCGGGCAGTGGCTCATCAGCACGCACCCCTCCGGGCGCCCCTCCAGCGTCACGACCCACCATCGGGCGGGGTCGTAGACCCCCGTCGCCCGGTGCGAGCTGAGCACGTCGGAGATCTCCCGCAACCCGCACAGCTCCGGACAGTCCAGGGTCTCCTCGTACGTGCGCTCCAGCGCGACGCCCAGGGCCTCCTCGCCCGCCTCTCCCGCCGGCGTGACACCCACGCCCTCGGGCCACGCCCAGCGGCTGGGCAGGAGTGGGGAGACGCCGCCGGACGCCCGCATGGGACGCTGGAGGTACGCCAGCTCGCCGACGTGGCGCATCCCGCCCTCCTCGAACGCGCGGATGCTCCACGCCTCGCCCTCCTCGGGCAGGGCTTGGGCGAGCCGGATGTCGCGCCCGCACCGGGCGAGGCCCTCGAGAGCCGCGCGCACGACCGCGACGCGCTCGGCGTGTCGACGCGCCTCGTCGCGCCCGTCGCCCCGATCCGCGAGGACGGAGAGGAAGATCATCGCCGTCCGCCCCGCGCCCGGGACCGCCATCGCGACCTCGCCCACGCGGGGCGGTCGCCTGGACTCGTCGAGACTGACCCAGAGCAGGTCGAGGTCGATCCCGAAGCGTGGGGCGGAATCGAGGAGCTGGCGCGCCGCCCGCTCGCGGGCGCGCTCGGGGACGCTGACGAGGCGCTTGGCGGCCGCCAATCGCAGCGACTCGGGCGCCCGGATGACCTGGATCTGGGTCTGCGTCATGCGGGGTCCCCGCGGGCCTGAACCGCTCCCGCCCCCGACCCGTACCGATTGACCGGGCGGTGGGCGTCTCTAGACTACGCTCGCGCCCGCGGGCCGCCAGGCCGGCGCCCTCCGCCACGATTGCCCCACGCCCCTTCCTGCGAGGATCCGAGGCCATGCCGAGGCAAGCCAGAACGCGCCCGTCAAGACGCCTCCTGCTCGCGGCGAGCGCCATGCTCCTGGCCCTCCCGATCGCGTCGATGGCGACCACCGCCTCCGCCGCCCCCCCCGAGCCCTCGCCCGTCCCGGTCACCTGGGAGTTCGACTTCCGCGAGGGGCCCCTGCGCCTGGTGACGGTGGACGTGCCGGGAGTCGGCCCCCGCGCGTACTTCTACCTGACCTTCACGATCACGAACTTCTGGGGAGGCGAGCTGCTCTACGCCCCGGAGTTCCAGATGAAGACCGAGGAGGGCGACGTGCTGACCTCGGGCCAGAACGTCCCGCCCCAGGTCACCGAGTACATCCTCAACCTGCTCAACAACCCCCTGATCGACGACCAGATCCAGATCCTCGGCCCCGTTCTCGAAGGCGTGGAGAACGCCAAGAGCGGCGTGGTCATCTGGCCCGCCAACGACCTGGACGTGGACGAGATCATGGTCTTCGCCGCCAACCTCTCGGGCGAGCACACCATCTTCTGGACCAAGGACCCCAAGACGCACGAGCGCAAGCGGATCGTCCTGCGCAAGACCCTGATGCTCCGCTACGACACCCCGGGCGAGATCGCGGGTCGGGGCGCCCGCCCCCTGGACCTGGTCGAGAAGCGTTGGATCATGCGATAGTGCTCCCCCCCTCTCCCCCTTGGGGAGAGGGCCGGGGTGAGGGGCTCCTTCCTCTCCGTTCTCTTCTCGCCCTTCGTCTCCCCACGATCAGGCCTCCCGGATCATCCTCTCGGGCTGGAACCCACCCCCGCCCCCTGCCTACCCTTGCCCCTGCCGCACGCGCCCCCTGGGGCGCCCCCTCGGAGACGACGTCATGGCGCACAAAAAGGGACAGGGCTCGACCAAGAACGGGCGCGACTCGAACCCGCAGTATCGCGGGATCAAGCTCTACGGCGGCGAGTGGGCCAAGCCCGGCGCGATCCTCGTCCGCCAGTGCGGCACCAAGTTCATGCCCGGCTTCCAGGTCCGTCGTGGCAAGGACGACACCCTCTTCGCCGTCGGCGAGGGGCGGGTCGTCTACCAGGGGCGCAAGGTCCACGTGGACCCGGTTGACGAGAACGCCAACCGCCCGGTGCAGCTGCGCCGCCTGCGTGCCGCCGCCGGCTGAACGCCTCCCGCGAACCGGGATTGATTGGATCTGGGCCCGATACCCAGCCGCCCCGGGGTGGCCAGGGGCGGGATGTTCTTGTACGCGCGGGGCGCCCGGATTAGTGTGATCCGTGGAGGATTTCGTCATGACGACACGACGTGCGGCCGCAACGATCGTTCTCGCGAGCGCGACCGTCAGCACACCCGCCGCCCAGCCCGGCTTCATCGAAGACTTCAACGGCGGCCTGGCTGGCTGGAGCGGCGGCGCGACCGAGTCGATCCTCCCCAACTCGGGCCTGACCGGCGCGGGCGATCCCTGCATGCTCGTCGCCAACACCAGCTTCGGGCAGGTCGCCACCCGCAACCTCAGCGCGCCGTACACGGGCGATCTCATCGCCTCGGGCGTCACCGGGATGTCGCTCTATGTCCGCGACCTGGGCGGGACCGAGTCCATGCACATCCACGTCGCCGTCGGATACCAGAACAACTTCTGGCTCTCGGTTGACGGCGTCGACGCGACGCCCGACGAGTGGCGCTACCTCGCCGTCGACTTCACCGATCCCTCACGCTGGGTCCGCTATCGGGGCGCCGGCGACTACGAGGACGCCCTGCGACACACCACCCGCATCCAGATCCGCCATTGCCCTCAAACGGGCGACAGCGTCCCCGCCGACGGCGTCTGGGACTTCGCCGTCGATCACATCACGATCCTGCCCGCGGCTGGAGGATGCTCGGACGCGGACCTCGCCGAGCCCTATGGCCAGCTCGACTTCTCCGACGTGGTCGAGTTCCTGACGGCGTTCGGCTCGATGGACGGCGCGGCGGACCTCGCCCCGCCGATCGGGCAGTGGGATTTCTCCGACGTGGTGGCGTTCCTGCAGCTGTTCGCTGCGGGCTGCCCGTGACGATCGCTGGCCCGATATCCGGACACGGATGCGCCCGTCCTGGGAAACACTTGGAGGGGATCAAGGGCGCCGGTACTGTGGAATCGGGAGGTGGTCTCATGGGGATCTTGCGCGCATCGCTCCTGCTCGCGTTCATCGCGGGCGCGGCCGTCGCCGCCGAGCCCGGGCACGTCGAGGACTTCACCACGACCCTCGGCGGGTGGAACGGCGGGGCGACCGAGACCCGCGTCACCTCCGGCGGCGTCGGGGGCGCGAGCGACCCCTACATGCGCGTCTCCAACTCGATCATCGTCCAGCTCGCCGTCCGCAACCTCACCGCTCCATACGTCGGCGACCTCATCGACGACGGCGTCGGGGGGCTCTCGTTCTACCTGCGCGACGTCAACGGGACCGAGGACCTGAACATCTACGTCGGCGTCGGCACGCAGGCCAACTTCTGGCGCTCCATCGTCCGTTTCCACCCCACCGCCGAGGGCTGGCTTTACGGCGAGGTCGACTTCACCGACGCCGGCGCCTGGGAGCTCTACATCGGCACGGGCACGTTCGAGAACGCGCTGCGCACGTGCGACCGGATGCAGTTCCGACACGACCACCTGAGCGGCGACCAGCTCCCGAGCGACGGCGTCGGAGACTTTGGCGTGGACCGCATCACGATCCTGCCGATCGCCGCCGCCTGCTCGCCCGCGGATCTTGCCGAGCCCCTGGGCGCCCTCGATTTCTCCGACGTGCTGGCGTTCCTCGCCGCGTTCGGGTCGATGGATCCCGCCGCCGATCTGGCGGCGCCGACAGGCGTGTTCGACTTCTCCGATGTGCTCTCGTTCCTGACGGCGTTCGGCGGCGGGTGCCCGTAGGCGTCGAGTAGCAGTGGGTCAGCCCGACATCCCGGTGCGGATCCGAGCGACCTGCCCGAGCACCCTGCCGACCTCGCGCAGCGGGATCTGCGTCGCCCCGTCCGAGACGGCGCTGGCCGGGTCCGGGTGCGTCTCGAGAAAGATCGCGTGCACGCCCGCCGCGGTCGCGGCCCGGGCCAGCAAATCCGCCCGGTCCGGGCGCCCGCCGGTCTGATCGCCCGAGCCCGGGAGCTGCGTCGAGTGCGTGACGTCGAAGCAGACGGGGGGCGCCCCCTGGTCGGTGAACGCCGAGACGTCGAGCTCCATCAGGTCGCCCAGCCCGACGAAGTCGTTGACGAGGCGGTGGTAGCCGAAGAACGTGCCACGCTCGGTGAGCAGGACGTTGTCGCACCCGCCCTCGTGCAGCTTGCGGACCGGGCCCGCCATCTCGCGTGGAGAAAGGAACTGGCCCTTCTTGACGTTGACCGCCCGCCCCTGGGACGACGCCGCCGCCGCCGCGGCCTTGAGCAGGTCCGTCTGGCGGCACAGGAACGCCGGGATCTGGAGCATGTCCACGACCGCCGCGACCGGCTCGGCCTGGTCCGCGTCGTGGATGTCCGTCGTCAGGGGCAGGCCCAGCTCGTCGCGCACCCGCGACAGGGCGTCGAGCCCCGCCTCGAGCCCGGGCCCCCGGGGCGAGGCGACGCTCGTCCGGTTCGCCTTGTCGAACGAGGCCTTGAAGACCAGGGGCAGACTCAACGATGCGCACGCGTCCTTGAGCACCCGCCCGACCTCCAGGGCCAGCGCGGGCGACTCGAGCGTGCAGGGACCCGCGATGACCACCAGGGGACGTCCCTCGCCGATCTCGATCGGGCCGACCTTGCAGACGCGCATCATGGACGAACGGTAGCCGCGGCGATTGCTATGGGCATCCCCCGCCAAAGACGATGAGGAACGACAGCACATCGGAGAAATCAAAGTCCCCGAAGGGCTCGGCAAGGTCGGCGGCGGGGTCCATCGTGCCAAATGCCGTCAGAAACGCGAGGACGTCGGAGAAGTCGAGCTGGCCGTACGGCGTCGCAAGATCCGCCGGGCAGACCGGGCCCGAGCATCCCCGCAAGGCGACGGTGACCAGCCCTGATTCGACGTCGGCGACATAGGCAACGGCGTCATCGACGGCCAGGCCGTACGCAAAGTCGCGCAACTCACAGGAGCCGAGCAGCGTCGGATGGTCAGGATCCGAAAGCTCATAGATGAAAAGGCGAGCCCGATACACCCCTCCCTCACGTCCCGTGACGACCATGAATCCGTCGGAAAGGACAGTATTTTCCGCGCCCTCGGGGTCGATCGGGAGCATGTTCGCCAACACCGGCGACGATGCATCGCTCACGTCCAGTACTCGGATGCCAGATTGGCTCTCGGACAGGTACAGGCGATCACCCAGGACGTCGACGTCCGCTACATAATCCGTGCCGTCTGTGTACGAGCCGATCGCGACAGGGACAGTGGGGTCGCTCACGTCGACGACCTGAAGTTGGCCCACGGCGCCGATGTTGCACCCGACGTAGGCGTAGCCGCCGGACACATCAATCGCGCTTGCCTTTCCAGGGAGATCCACGGACCCGATCTCGACCGGGTTGGTTGGATCGCTGATATCGGCGATCAGGAGTCCGTTGTCGTCGACCGCGATGTAGGCAATGTCGCCCACGATGGCGCATTGATACGCCGCGTCAGGAGTCGGGAGTGATCCGATGAATGACGGCGACTCAGGATCGCTCCAGTCCAACACCTGGACACCTGCGTCCGTGCTCGAGACGTAGTACAAGCCATCCTGGTCCACCTGGACACTCGTCGAATCCCATCCCACGCGGACCGTCCTCAACGAGTCGGGGTGCGAAGGGTCTTGCACGTTTATGAGTGTCAGGTCGGAACCAGCCTGGGATTGGGCGCCGAACTCAACCAAGGCGAGCCCTTCCGAGACGCACACCGACCACGCCTGATCGGGCGGATCCTCCCAGCCTACCGCCACCGGAGAAGTGGGATCGCTCACGTCGTACACCACGATGCCCCGGGTCACGGATGCCTCGTACACGAGATTTCCGTCTTGTACGAGCTTGCTGCCGCCCAACGGATATGGAGGCTGTGTCGATCCGAGAATCGTCGGGTTGCTCGGGTCGGCCACATCGACGCAGTACAGTTCGTCGCCACAGACGGTCGCCACCTGGTTCGCCACGACGACGCAACCGGAGGGCAACGGCAGTGTCCCGACGATCTGGGGTGAGTGCGGGTCGGAGGCGTCGATGATGAGCAGCTCTGTTCCGGTCGTGACAAACACATTCGTGCCCTCGACCGCGACGTCCTTGGGGGCGGCTGGTAGCGGGACAGACCCCAGCACCATCGGCCCTCCCGGGGCGACGGCATCGATCGTCCAGCAGATGTTGTCCCCGATGACATAGGCGACACCATCGGAGACGACCAAGTCCTCGACCGGATTCGGCAGCCACATCCACCACAGCTCGGACGGGTCGGTGGGGTCCGAGACGTCCAAAGCTTGGATGCCAGGATCCCCGCCGCGCTTGCCCTCCACGTAGATGACATCGCCGTCGAGCGAGAGCTTGCCGGACCGGCTGTCCGTCGTGACGGTCCGGACGAGCGACGGGTGCGCGGGGTCATGCAGATCGAACACAAAGTAGTCCCGCACGGGTGGGGCTTCGAAGTATGAAGCGATCACCATATCGCCAACGAACTCGACATAATCAATCGAGGCGTACCCGGTGATGTCGTACGATCCGATCACGATCGGGTGTTGTGGATCGCTGACGTCGAAGATGTTCAGGCCGGCGCCTGCAGACGCGGCGGCCAGGATCGAGTCATGGACAGCGACGTCGAAGACTCTCCCCCCGAGTGCCCCGATGATCTCGGGATCGCAGACTTGGGCGCCGGCTGTGGAAGCCGCGGACGCGGTCAGCACGCATGCAAGTGCAACTGGTCTCATGACGTCCCCTCGCCTTCTGTGCAGGCTTGCCGCCATCTCGTTCTTCATGTCTAGGGTACATCCCGGGCGAGTCTTGTGCGAGACCCAACCCACGATTGGCCTGTCGCCCGAGGGAGAGCGCCTCATCCGACGGGCGTGTCGGCCTCGGTGGCAAAAACTCTGGCCACGCTCGCAGGGGTCGCTGAGCTCCCTACGGGCACCCCGCCCCGAACGCCGTCAGGAACTCGACCACGTCGGAGAAATCGAGCTGCTTGTAGGGCGAC
The DNA here is from genome assembly GCA_041402005.1 of Phycisphaerales bacterium. Lineage (GTDB taxonomy): Bacteria > Planctomycetota > Phycisphaerae > Phycisphaerales > UBA1924 > JAJRXR01. Next base: position 487,892 of record JAWKTB010000001.1, read on the forward strand.
GCGATGTCCGCCGCGGGCCCGCCGCCCGCGAACGCCGTCAGGAAGTCCACGACGTCGGAGAAGTCGAGCTGCCCGTACGGGGGCGCGAGGTCCGCCGGCGAGCAGGCGGGGTCCCAGACCGCGACCGACTCGGGCGTGATGCCCTCGCTGTCGATGGGCGAGGGCGTGATCGCGTTGAACGCGCCGGTGTCGACGTTGGTCGAGAAGCTGTAGAGACCGCGGATGCCGTCGATCGCTGTGGACTCGTCGGTGATGAAGAGCATTCCGGGCAGTGCCGCGAGCCCGCCGAGCGTTCCCTGGAGCCCGACGTCGAAGGAGAAGCCCGTCGAGGTGAGGGCGCCCGTCTTGTCGTCGATGAGAAAGCTGCGGCACGTCGCGTCCGTGCCATGCCCCATGTACAGGACTCTCGAATCGGTCGAGAAGGTCATCCGCGCCGGGCTCGAGCCGGGCGAGACATAGGGCGAGCCGGTCGCGGGGGTGAGCTCCCCCGTGGACTGGTTGATGACGAACCCGGTGATCGCGTGCCCGCCCGAGCTGATCCCGCCGGCGCCGTAGAGATACCGACCGTCCGGCGTGATGCGCACGCCGAGGGGGTACGTCGAGCCGGTCGCGTAGCTTGCGATCGGCGTGACCGAGCCGTCGGGGGCGACACTGAATGCGTAGACCGCCCTCGTGCTCGAGTCGCCGCCGTAGATCCACATCCCGTTCGGATGGGCGGCGATCGAGGAGGTGAAGTCCCCGCACGAGCCGCGATCGGTCTCGACCAGCGTCGCGTCCTCGGTGTTGAAGCTGTAGACGATCAACTCGTTCGAGCCGCCCAGGTTGGTCCTCGTCGCCGCGAGCAGCGTGTCCGTAATCCACGTGCAGTCGAGGGGCGTGCTCGGGACATCGAGCTCCCGGATGACGGTCAGCGTGCCGTCGTGCGAGACCTCGATCACCGTGATCTGTGAGTCCGGCCCGCCGGCGGCGTGCGAGGTCAGCAGGAATCGCCCGGACGGAGAGATCGAGATCGCCACGGGGTTGCACCCGGGCTCGTCGATCGTCGTGTTCGGACGCGAGCCGGTGACCACCCGATCGACGAGCGTGACCGAGCCGTCGAGTTCGACGCGGAAGCAGGACACGGAACCCTCGAGGTTGCCGTCGTTGGCGACATAGACCGCGCGGAAGTCGGCCTGGGCGAGGGCGTGTGTCGCGAGCATGCCGACGCCAACGACGATCGCGGCTTGGTGGAGGCGGGGCGTACACATGGTGGACTCCTCTCTCGGGGGTGTGGACAACTCCCAGTCAACTGGGGCGCCCGACAGGGAACAAGGGACTATTCACCCAAACAAATCAGAAAAACTGGGGCGTGCCACTGATTTCTGCGGATTTTCTTTCCACCCCCGTGCATCGAAAGGGGACGTCTGATATTTTCCCTCCACCTGTCTTTTCTCACTCCTCCCGAGACCGCAGCCTCTTTCGCAGAAAACACTCGTCCGGGGACAACCCCATCTGCACACCCCCGGACACCCAAAGCTCGAGCATCGTTTTCTGAGGAACGCACCGCCGAACGCAAGTGAGGCGGGCGGTCTCTTTTTGGACCCAGCGGTTTTTGGTCCCCGGGGCTCCGGACGCCTCGGGGCGTACCCTTGATGCCACCCGGGCGGGTAGCTCAGTTGGCCAGAGCGCTCGCTTTACACGCGAGGGGTCGCGGGTTCGAGTCCCGCCCCGCCCACTTGCTTGCTCCCCCTGATCCGGGCGTGAACGCGCGTGAACGGACTGGACCTGGCCTACATCCTCGCCGCCGGCGTCACCGCCCCGGTCTGGGCGCGCAAACGACGCGCCGGCTGGGGCGAGCGCCTCGGACGCATCGAGGGGATGCTGGGCTCGCGGACCAACGGCGAGCGTCCCCGCCTGCTCCTGCACGCCGTCTCCGTCGGCGAGGTCAGTGCCCTGCGCCCCCTCGTCCCGCGACTCACCCCCGAGGCCGAGGTCATCGTCTCGACCACGACCGACACGGGCCTGGAGAGGGCCCGGACCCTCTTCGCGGACTCGTGCGCCGTGGTGAGGTACCCCCTGGACTTCTCCTGGTCGGTGCGCCGGTTCCTCGACGCCGTCCGCCCGGACGCGGTGGGGCTGGTCGAGCTGGAGCTGTGGCCGAACTTTCTGCGGGCGTGCCGCGCGCGCACGATCCCGGTCTGCGTGATCAACGGACGCCTGAGCGAGCGGTCGTTCAAGGGGTACCGTCGATTCGCGCGGTCGGCGGGGTGGATGTTCCGCTCGCTCGAGTTCGCCGCGGTCCAGGACGAGTCGTACGCGTCGCGTTTCGAGGCGATGGGGGTCGCGCCCGAGCGCTGCCTGCTGACCGGCTCGATGAAGTGGGACAGCGTGGACGTGTCGGGCGAGGCGCGGGCGCCGAGCGCCGAGGCGGTCAAGCTCGGTGAAGCGCTCGGCATCGACCGCGATCGTCCGTTGATCGTCGCGGGCTCGACGGGGCCCGGGGAAGAGGCGTTGATGCACGACGCGTGCCCCGCGGGGGTGCAGCTCGCGTGCGCGCCGCGCAAGCCCGAGCGCTTCGAGGAAGCCGCTGAGGCGTTGCCCGGGTGCGTGCGCCGATCGGGCGGCGCGTCGAGCCCCCGGACCACCGACCGCTTCCTCCTCGACACCATCGGCGAACTGGGCCTCCTCTACCAGCTCGCGGACCTGGTCGTCATCGGGCGCTCCTTCTTCGACCTCTACGGCTCGGACCCGACCGAGCCGGTCGCCCTCGCCAAGCCGACCCTCATCGGACCCCGCTTCGGCGACTTCGACGCCATCGTCACCGCCCTCGATCAGGGCGGCGGGATCGTCGTCTGCCCCCGCGAGCGACTGGCGGGCGAGCTGGCCGCGTTGATGGGCGACCCCTTGCGTCGGGCGGAGCTGGCGGCCCGGGGACGCGCCTGCGTGCGAGAGCACCAGGGCGCCTCGTCCAGGCACGCCGAACTGCTCCTGAGCCTCGTCACCGCCCGGCGCTGAGGCAAATGCGAAGGCGCCCGGGCGCCCTCGTCGCCCGCGGGGAGTCGTGGGCGTTTTCTCACACGCGGCGTCGTGGAGGGGTCGGCGGGTGGGCGCGTACACTTCCCCCTTGGCAACGTGCAGATGGGGTACAGGACGGCGTAGGGAAGGAACCGCCTGGCGACAGGTTTGGCAGGGGCGTAGCTCAACTGGTAGAGCAGCGGCCTTTTAAGCCGTTGGTTCAGGGTTCGAGTCCCTGCGCCCCTATTCGGCGTCCCCAGGGTGGGGCCACGCCGGGCGCCCGAGGGCGCGCGAGAGAGGATCCGAGGCCGGCAACGGAATGAGCGGCGGGTGATCGTGACGCAGATGACAGGGACGTTGATCGTGCACGCCGCCTGGACGGGCGGGGCGCTGCACCTCTGGGGTGAGACCGACCGCCACTGGTCGGAGCCCGGCTCGCCCTTCGGCGCCGAGGCTTCGGAACTGGCCCAGGCGCTCGCCTCGGTCGGGGTCGAGGGGCGCGCCGGGTCGGTCCGCCTGCGTCTGCCCGAGGCGGGTGGGCGACGCGTGCCAAGCGCCGAGATGGCCCACGCCCTGGGGCGCTCGGCTCACGAACTCGAGGGCGAGGTCGTCCTGCGCGAGGTCGTCGTCCCCTCGGTCGCCCTCGGGGCGGGCGAGGCGACCCGGGCGCTCGAGCGCCTCGACGAGACGAGCGGGGCGAGTGAAGGAGTCATCGCGGCGGCGTCGGTCTCGTACCTGGCGATGCTCGCCCGGTTCTCGCGCCACCTGCTGGCGCGTCAGCGGTTCGTGCCGATGGCGCGACAGGACGGGGCGGGGCGCCTGACCGGCGCGTGGCGGGCGTGGATGAGTGACGAGCAGAGCGCCAGGCGGGCCGCGGCACTGGCGCGGGCGATGCCCCCGGTCGTGCGCGCGGTCGTGGACGAGACGCGCCACGACGCCTGGACGATCCTGGAGGACTTCGTCGGGGCGGTCGTGGACGCCGGGTGCCGACGCACGCTCGTGCGCGAGACGATGATCGACACCATCGAGGGCCAGGACGCGGGCGCCGACGCGCAGGTCGCCTGGCTCACCGGCCTCCTGAGTGACGGCGTCGAGGCGCCCGTCCCGATGGCCCAGCGGACCGAGGCCGCCAGGCGGATCAAGCGCTGGATCGGCGCCCTCGAAGAACGCGGGCAGAGTTCGGCCTGGCGCCTGGGCTTCCGCCTCAACGAGCCCCTCGACGAGGACCTGCCCCCCGACATGGAGGACACGTCCGAGGCGGTCGGGTGGTCCGTCAGCTTCTTCCTCCAGTCGCAGGAGGACCCGCAGGTGCGGGTCGAGGCGGCGGACGTCTGGCTGCTCTCTCGCGACCGGGCGACGGTCGAGGGGTACGCGCTCGACTCGCCCCAGGAGCTGCTGCTCGCGGAGCTGGGTCGGGCGAGCCGGTTGTACAAGCGGCTCGAGGTGGCGCTCGCCGAGCCCGAGCCGGTGGACATCGAGCTGAGCACCAACCAGGCGTACGAGTTCCTGCGCGAGATCCGCCCGGTGCTCGTCGAGCAGGGGTTCGGCGTCGAGGCGCCGGCGTGGTGGGAGTCGCCCGTCGGGCGACTGGGGGCGCGCCTGCGGATCGAGTCGGGCGAGGTCGAGCCCGAGTCGGCGGGCTCGGGCGGCGTCGCGGGCGCCTCAGTCGGGCTGACCACGCTCGTCGGGTACCACTGGGAGATCGCGATCGGCGACACCACGCTGACGCTCCACGAGTTCGAGAGCTTCGCAAGCCGCTCGACGCCCCTCGTTCGCGTCGGCGGACGCTGGGTTGAGATCCGCCCCGAGGACGTCGCCAGCGCGATCCGATTCATCCGCGAGAACCCTGGCGGGCAGATGGCGCTCTCCGAGGCGATGCGCCTCGCGTACTCCTCCGACCCCTCGCAGACGGGCGTCCCCGTCGTGGGGATGGAGGCGAGCGGGTGGGTGTCGCGCCTGCTGGGGGGATCCGACACGGCGAAGGTCGAGCTGCCCATGCTCAAGGCCCCCGCGAGCTTCCGGGGGACGCTGCGACCCTACCAGGAGCGCGGGTTCAGCTGGCTCTGGTTCCTGCAGCGGTTCGGGCTGGGCGCATGCCTCGCCGACGACATGGGTCTGGGCAAGACGATCCAGCTTCTGGCGCTTCTGCTCTTCGAGCGTGAGGAGGGCGAGCGGGTCGGGGACGCGGTCGATCCGACGCTGCTGGTGGTGCCGATGTCGGTCGTGGGCAACTGGATGCACGAGAGCAAGCGGTTCGCGCCGTCGCTGAAGGTGCTGGTGCATCACGGCGTGGAGCGGCTGACGGGCGACGCGCTCGTGGACGAGGCCGAGGCGTGCGACGTGGTCGTGACGACCTACGCGCTGGCGCACCGGGACCGCGAGACGCTCGAGCGGATCCGGTGGGGGCGGGTGGTGCTGGACGAGGCGCAGTTCATCAAGAACCCGGCGGCGAAACAGGCCCAGGCCGTGCGCGCGCTCGAGGCGCCCCGGCGCGTCGCGCTTACAGGCACCCCGGTCGAGAACCGCCTGAGCGAACTCTGGTCGATCATGGACTTCCTGAACCCGGGGTTCCTGGGATCGATCGGGAACTTCCGCAAGAAGTTCGCGGCGCCGATCGAGCGGTACCACGACCAGGCCAAGGGCGAGCGTCTGCGGGCGCTGGTCAGGCCGTTCATTCTGAGGCGGGTCAAGACGGACCCGAACGTCGTCGCGGACCTGCCCGAGAAGCTGGAGAGCAAGGAGTACTGCCACCTGACCAGTGAGCAGGCGGAGCTGTACCAGAGCTGCGTCAAGCGGATGCTCTCGGACATCGACCAGAGCGAGGGGATCCAGCGTCGGGGCGTCGTGCTCGCGGCCCTCATCCGACTCAAGCAGATCTGCAACCACCCGTCGCAGATGCTCAAGGACCACGAGGCGACCTCGCGCCGCCCGGCGGACCCGACGCGCTCGGGCAAGTGCATCCGCTTGCTCGAGCAGCTCGACGAAGCCCTGAGTGAGGGCGACCGGGCGCTGGTGTTCACCCAGTTCAGGCAGATGGGGCACCTGCTCGCGTCGATGCTCCGACACGAGCTGGGACGGGAGATTCTCTTCCTGCACGGCGGGACGCCCCAGGGCGCGCGCCAGAGCATGGTCGAGAAGTTCCAGTCGGGCGAGAGCGACGCGCCGGTGCTGATCTTGTCGCTCAAGGCGGGCGGTGTCGGTCTGAACCTGACCGCCGCCACGCACGTCTTCCACTTCGACCGGTGGTGGAACCCGGCGGTGGAGAACCAGGCGACGGACCGGGCGTACCGGATCGGGCAGACGCGGACGGTGCAGGTGCACAAGTACGTCGTCCGGGGCACGCTCGAGGAGCGGATCGACGAGATGATCGAGTCGAAAATGGAGCTGGCGGAGAACATCATCGGCGCCGGCGAGCGCTGGCTGACCGAGCTCGACACCGATCAGCTCAAGGACATCCTGACGCTCCGTGCGGACGCCGTGGGGGACGAGGAGTAGTTCATGACCTCGAACCCCGCCAGCTCGACGGGCCCCCAGCCGTTTCGGCGAGACCCCAAGCCCCTGATGCACCCGCGCCGGGTGCGGGGGGGCGTGCGCCTGAAGACGAAGGAGGGGCAGACGCCCGCGAGCTGGGCGGCCCAGCGCGTGCTGCGCGTGATCGAGCAGGCGGCCCCGGGCGGGGCGCTCAGGGAGGGGCTCGAGTACGCGCGCCAGGGGCAGACACGCCGGATCGAGTACGAGGGCGGGCGGGCCCAGGCGAGCGTGCAGGGGCGGTCCTCGCGCCCCTACAAAACGATCGTCGGGCTGAAGCAGTTCTCCGAGACGGAGCGTGAGCGCGTGATCGCGGCGATGGGGGACCAGGCGCTGTACGCCGCCAAGCTGCTCGCCGGCGAACTGCCCACGAACATCGAGGACCTGTTCGCGCCCTTGGAGCTGCGTCTGTTCCCGGTGGACGGGGACGACTTCGAGCTGTCGTGCTCGTGCCGAGAGTCGGGCAAGCCCTGGTGCAAGCATGCGGTGTGCGTGGCGGCGCTGCTGGCCGAGCGGCTGGGAGAGGACGCGCTGCTGATCTTCTCGCTGCGGGGGCTGGACGGGCAGGAGCTGATCCAGCGTCTGCGCGAGCACCGGTCGCTCGCGGGTCGCGGCGATCAGGCGCACGACCTTTACTCGCCCCGCCCGCCCGAGGGGCTGGAGGAGGCGAGCCCGGCGCTGGAGGAGGTGGTGGACCGCTTCTGGGACGCGGGGCCGGAGTTGGCGGAGGTGGACCTGCCGATCACGCCCCCGGAGGCGGGGCACGTGCTGCTGCGCCGCCTCGGGGCGAGCCCGTTCCCGGAGGGGCGGTTCCCGCTCTTGGGTCTGCTGGCGACGTGCTACGAGTTGATCGGGGCGGAGGCCCTGCGCGGCCCGGGTGACGAGTCGCCGGAAGAGCGAGGCGAGGGGGCGGACGAGCCCGCGGGCGGGGGCAACGAGGCGGATTGACCCGACCCCGGGTCTCCCTACCATTGGCGGCTTGCGGAGCCGAGCGCGACGGACGAGGGGGAACCCTCCGAGGCGCGTTCAGGGGTCCCACCGGAGTCCGGTCAGCCAGACCGGCGCGGCACAGGGGGATCCAAGCTCCAAGCCCGGGCGAGTGCTCGGGCGAACGTGCCGCGGACCGGGTCGCCCGCACGGGCGTCTTGGGCCGCGACTGGTCGGTCCAGGGCGTTGCTCCCTTGGGAGCCAAGTGCGGAGGTCTCGCGACGCAAGACACGTCCACCGGCGCCGAGATGAGGCGCGATTGCCCGGTGGTGTAATTGGCAACACATCTGGTTTTGGTCCAGACGTTCCAGGTTCGAGTCCTGGCCGGGCAGCTTTCCGGGGTCTGGGGTGTGTGGTCGATCTGACCCTGGGCGGGGTCGAGCGTCGTAGCAAGGGCGATGGGTTCTTCGGGCGACAAGCCGGCGCAAGAGGCCCCCGCGGCGATCATCCTCGCGGCGGGCAAGGGCACGCGCATGAACTCCGACCTGCCCAAGGTCTGCCACCCGGTGGGGGGGCGGGCGATGGTGTGCGCCGTCGTGGACGCGTGCCTGGAGGCGGGGTGCGACAAGGTCGTCGCCGTCGTGGGGTACGGGCGAGAGCTGGTCGAGCAGGCGCTCTCCGACTACGGCGACCGCGTCGAGTTCGCGCTCCAGGAGAAGCAGCGGGGGACCGGCGACGCGGTCAACTCGGCGCTGCCCCTCTTCAAACGCGACCTTGACCGGGACGTCTTCGTCCTTGCGGGTGATGGGCCACTGATTCATCCGGAGACCCTCGAGACGCTGCTCGACGAGCACCGCGCCGCCCGGGCGGCGGCGACGCTCGCGACCAGCGTGATCGAGGACCCCTCGGGGTACGGGCGGATCGTGCGTGACGCCCAGGGCAACTTCGTCGAGATCGTCGAGCAGAAGAACGCGACGCCCGAGCAACTGAAGATCCACGAGGTCAACCCGAGCTACTACTGCTTCCGGGGTCGGGACCTGGTCGAGGTCGTCGCCGCCCTGGAGGAGAACGCGGTGTCGGGCGAGGTGTACATCACCGACGCGCCGGCGATCTTGAAGGGGTGGGGTCGTCGGGTGGTGGTGGTGGACGCCGTCCCGCCCGAGGACGTCCTGAGTGTGAACACGCCCGAGCAGCTCGCCGAGGTGGACCGGATCTACCGGTCGCGGCGGAGCCGGGCCAAGGCCGGGGAGGGCGCGCGATGAACGGGGAGCTGGCGGGTGAGCTCAAGGTCTTCGCGGGGCGTCACTCCAAGGAGCTGGCCCAGCGCGTGTGCGAGCACATGGACGTGCCCCTGGGCGACGCGCGGACGAGCGCATTCCCGGACGGGGAGTTGTTCGTCAAGCTCGAGGAGGACGTGCGCGGGCGCGACTGCTTCGTCGTGATCTCAACGTGCCGCCCGGTGAACGACAACCTGATGGAGCTGCTGGTCTTCGCGGACTGCCTGCGCCGGGCGAGCGCGAGCCGGGTGACGATGGTCATGCCCTACTACGGGTACGGGCGCCAGGACCGTAAGGACGAGGGGCGGGTGCCGATCACGGCCAAGCTCGTCGCGAACCTGATCACCGCCGCCCGGGCGGACCGCGTGATGGCGATCGACCTGCACGCGGCTCAGATCCAGGGGTTCTTCGACCTGCCGATGGACCACCTGAGCGCGACGCCGGTCTTCCTCGACTACTTCGAGAAGATCCGCGACGAGCTGGGGGACCTGTGCCTGGTGAGCCCGGACGTCGGGAACGTGAAGGTCGCGGAGGGCCTGGCGAACCTGCTCGACGGCGACCTGGCGATCATCAACAAGCAGAGGATCTCGGGCAGCGAGGTCAGCGTCGGGAACATCATCGGCTCGGTCAAGGGCAAGACGGTGCTGATGTTCGACGACATGATCTCGACCGCCGGCACGATCGGCGAGGCGGCCCAGCTGGTGATGGACAAGGGCGCCGAGAAGGTCTACGCCGCGGCGACGCACCCCGTCCTCGTCGGCATGGCGATCCAGCGGCTCGCGGACGCGCCGATCGAGAAGGTGATCGTGACGGACACGATCCCGTGCGGTGAGCGCTGCGACCCGATCCGGGACAAGCTCGTGGAGCTGAGCGTCGGGCCCCTGCTCGGCGAGGCGATCCAGCGGATTCACCACAACCAGTCAGTGAGCGCCCTCTTCCGCCGCACGGCGGGGATGAAGCGCTGAGAACGGACCGAGGCAATCGACACCCCACGCCGAGTGCGTGACGGGTTTGGAGGAATCGAATCATGCACGAGAACTCACCGGTGTTGGCCGCGACGCTGCGCGAGCGGACGGGGTCCAGGTACTGCAAGCGGATCCGCGAGTCCGGGGGCCTGCCGGCCGTCGTGTACGGGCGGGGCAAGGACCCGGTTGCGATCACGCTCGACGCGCGCGACGCGGTCTCCCACATTCACAAGGGCGAGAAGGTGTTCGAGCTCGCGCTCGACGGCGGAGACAAGAAGCAGCATGTCCTGCTCAAGGATCTCCAGTACGACCACCTGGGCACGAACATCGTGCACGCGGACCTGGCCCGCGTGTCGCTGACGGACCGGGTGGACGTGACGGTGCCGATCCACTACGTGGGCGAGGCGAAGGGGCTCAAGAAGGCGGGCGCCGTCATGATGCACCCGACCAGCGAGCTCGAGCTGAACGTGACGGTGTCGAACATCCCCGATTTCATCGAGGTGGACGTGTCGGGGATGGACGTGGGGGACTCCTTGCACGCGGGGGAGGTCAAGCTTCCCCTGGAGACGATGAAGCTGGTGAGCGACTCGGACACGGTGCTGGCGCACATCATCATGAAGGCGGAGGAGTCCGAGTCGGGCGAGGCCGCCGAGGTTACCGCCGAGGGCGCTCAGCCCGAGGTCATCGGCGAGAAGAAGGACGCGGACGAGGACAAGAAGGAGGACTGAGCCGCGCATGGCGCGTGCAGGGGAACGGCGTGAAACTGATCGTCGGACTTGGCAACCCCGGGCTCGAGTACGAGCGCACCCGTCACAACGCCGGGTGGATGGCGCTCGACGAGCTGGCCAGGCGCCACGCCTCGGGGGCGATCGCGAAGTCCAAGTTCCACGCCGCATTGCTGGACGCGACCATCGGCGGTGAGAAGTGCCTGCTCATGAAGCCGACCACCTACATGAACAGATCGGGGCTCGCCGTCGGCGAAGCGCTCCGGTTCTACAAGCTCGAACCGGGGGCGGATGTGATCGTCCTGGTGGACGACGTGGCGCTGCCGGTCGGCGAGGTCCGCGTGCGCGAGCGCGGGGGCGATGGCGGGCACAACGGCCTGGCGGACATCGACCGCGCCCTCGGCTACGTCGACTACGCAAGGATCAGGATCGGGATCGGCGCCGTCCCGCCCATGATGGTCCGTGCCGACTGGGTGCTCTCCCGCTTCATGAGCGAGGAGAGCGAGGAGGTCCGACGCTCGATCGTCTCGGCGGCGGACGCGGTGGAGCTGACCCTGTCGCAGGGCGTCTCCATCGCGATGAACAGGTTCAACAGGAAGATCGCGCAACCCCAGAAGGGGGCCCCGAATGGGGACGCGAAGGAAGACAGCAACGAGGACGCCGGCTCGACCGGCGACTGACCGGAGAAGATTCGAATGACTCAGACAGCGACGAAAAACGTGTACGAGGTGATGTTCCTCGTGAACCAGGCGGTGGCGGCGGACTTGTCGTCGCTCGTCGACCACATCAACGAGGTCCTGAGCCGCGCCGGCGCGGAGGTGATCTCGATGCGCAAGTGGGACGAGCGCCGCCTGGCGTACCCGATCGAGAAGCAGAAGCGGGGGGTCTACTTCCTCGCGTACGTGGCGCTGGGGGGTGAGGGGCCGACGAAGATCGAGCGCGACGTGGTGATCTCCGAGAAGATCATGCGGGTGCTCATCACCAAGGCCGACCACCTGACCGAGGAGGAGATGAAGACCCACGACAAGCGGGACGAGCTGGCCGCCGAGGCCAAGCTGCGTGCCGAGCAGGGTGGCGGCGCCGACGAGAAGCGTTCCACCATCAGCGTGGGCGCCCCCGTCCAGGACCAGGCCCCCGACGACGCCTCCGACGAGGACGAGGGCTCCGACGACGATTCCGAGGACACGGACGACTGACCCGCGCCGGGTGGGGGAGGACCCGGGTAGGATTCTGCTCGGGAATAGGGCACACGGCGGGCGGAGCCCGCGAACCGCGGAGGAGGTGTCACATGGCCGGCAACGTCAACAAGGTCTTCCTGATGGGCAACCTGACCCGCGACGTGGAGATGCGGTCGCTGCCCAGCGGGCTGAGCGTGGGGAGCTTCGGCATCGCCGTCAACGAGCGGTTCAAGTCCAAGGACGGCGAGTGGCAGGAGCGGGCGAACTTCGTCGACTGCGAGATCTTCGGCGCCCGGGCCGAGGCGTTCGCCAAGTACCTCTCCAAGGGCTCGCCCGTCTTCATCGAGGGCAAGCTCCGCCTCGACCAGTGGCAGGACAAGGAGGGGAACAACCGCTCCAAGCTCAAGGTCGTCGTCGACGATTTCCAGTTCGTCGGTGGGGGCCAGGGCGGTGGTGGTGGCGGGGGCGGCGGGTCTCGGGGCGGGTCCAGGCCCGCCTCGGTCGGCGCGGCGGACGAGCCCGCCATCGACCACGACGACATCCCGTTCTGACCCTGCTCCGCTTCCCCCCGGTGGGGTCGGTTTCCAACCGACCGGGCGCGTTCTGTAACCTCGTCGTTCCCCTGCCACTTTGAGAGAAGGCCGGTTGGAAACCGGCCCCACCAAGGGAGGGAAGCCTCCCTGGTCGACGCCTACGCTTCCACCCCGCCGACCGGGATGTCTCGAATCGGCGGGGATCGTTGGGGCCGCGATGGACGGCTCCTCAACTCCGGGCGTGGCCCCGCCATGGGCCGCCTCGGCAGGACAGCGAAAGGATCGATCATGGCCCGCAACGTCAAGCTGCTGCTCACCGAGAACGTCGACAACCTCGGCATCGTCGGGGACGTCGTCAACGTCCGCATCGGGTACGCCCGCAACTTCCTGCTCCCCCGGGGTCTGGCGACCGAGCCCAACGACGAGCTGCTCGCGAATCTGGCCGACAAGCGCAAGCAGGCGGAGAAGGAGCTGGGCGAGCTCCGCAAGCAGCGAGAGGCGATGATCGAGCGGCTCGAGGGGCTCGAGATCACGATGGAGCGGGCCTGCAACGACCAGGGCCAGCTGTACGGGTCGGTGACGCAGCAGGACATCGCCGAGGGCCTGACGGAGCTGGGCTACGCGGTCCGCCCGCGTGAGGTGCGTCTGGCGCACACGATCAAGCGCGTGGACAACTTCGACGTGCACGTGAAGTTCGACTCGGACCTGGAGGCGGTCATCAAGCTGCACGTCGTGCCCGACCGCGAGCTCGACCTCGACGAGCGCGAGGAGATGGAGTTCGACAACGAGGGCAACCTCATCGAGAAGCGCCCCGAGCGCAAGCGCCGGGGGCGTGACGAGGAGGGCGCCGAGGCCTCCGGCGAGGGCGCTTCGGAGGAGAAGCCCAAGGGCAAGAAGAAGGGCGCGAAGGCCGCCGCGGCGCCCGACGCCTGAGATCGCTCACCCGCACCCCGCCGGCCCTCGTCGCCTATTTGGTCGAGAACGGGGGCTCGAACTTGATCAGGGCCTTGTCCCCGACCGTGTAGTACGCGATGTCCGCGCCCTTGCTCACGAGGAAGAGCAGGCGGAGCTTCTGGTCCGTCCTGGCGCTGGAGATCGTCTTGGGGACGTCGCCCGAGCCGTTGAGCGGGTCCGGCGGCGTGAGGCGGATGCACGCGCCGTCGCCGTCCTCGTAGACGTACCCGATCGCGTCGTACACGTTCCCGTCCGTGTCGATGAGGCGGAGGGGCAGGTTCGTGTCGAGCGTCCGCATCACGGGGCCGAGGAAGCTGGCGGGCATCGTCTCCTGGTCCGCGACGATCTGGACGATCACCTGGTCGGCGGCGGAGCCGAACCGCTCGACGCGGAAGTCACGCTCCGTCGTCGTGCGTCCCTCGCTCAGCTCTTCGCGAGAGAAACAACCCTGCCCGCCGACGATCGCGTTCGTCCGCCCGAGCTTCTCGACGACCAGCCCTTGCCTCGCCGTCTGGCGGGTGAGTGTGTAGCCCAGGAACTCGGTGATCGCGACCCCCGGGGGCTCCGGCTCGCGGTTCATGGTCGCCCCGACGGTCGAGCCGTCCACGATGACGCTCTCGCTCTCGTCGATCTGGATGTCCGCGCCCCCGGAGATAAGCGAGCCCGAGGCGATCGCGGTGTCCCGCTGCGTGGGTGTCGTGTACGCCTTGGGCTTGCCCGCCTGCGGGGCGTCCGACAGCTCGAGCCGGTTGTTCTTGACGCGCAGCGCGATCGGCTCGTACCCGGCCGGCACCACGTACTCGAACGCCATGTTCACCACCGACGCGCCGCCGACCGAGGCGATGAAAACCTCCTCGGCGTCGAAACGCCAGCGACCGAACAGGTTGCCGTCCTCCGCCCGGGCCTGACTGATGACCGCGACGGGGTAGACGGCGATCGTCTCATTGGGCTTGGCGTCGGCGCCGGCCTTCTTGCAGATCAGCGAGACCTGGCCGTTGGAGACGATCACCTGCCCGCCCTTCGAGTCCTCCTTCGCGCCCGGGGCGAACTCGATGACGTAGCCGGCGAGGTAGCCCGAGGAGACCGCGTCGCCGTTGACGTCGGTGTAGGGCTGGCTGATGCTCTTGCCGCCCGTCTCGTACTCGAGCAGATCGCGCACCGGGGACCCAGACTGCGTGTTCCCGACGGTGTAGGAGCGCAGGAGCTTGAAGTCCTTGGAGGTGAGCACGTTTCGAGCCTGGTTGTCACCCGGCGAGATGCGCGCGCCGAAGCCCGCCAGCGTGAGGTCCGGGTGCCACTTGGCCAGCGGCTCGCCCGTCGCGAGCGAAGACCCGGAGAGGCGCGAGTACAGGCCAGCCGTGAAGCGGTCGACGGGAAGCCAGAGCTTGTCGGAGCGGACGAGGCTGCCGCCCGCGGTGCTCTTGTCGGCCGAGTACCAGAGGGGCTTGTACCCCGTGAGGCCGATGCTGAGGCGTGCATAGGAGACGCCAAGGACGAGGAAGCCCATCGCGATCATGGAAGCGATGAGCCCGCAGGCGCCGCCGCCGACGAGGTCCACGACCGCGAGCTGCTTGGTGTTGTTGGGCGCGATCCGGTCCACGATCACCCGCAGGACGATCAGGGAAACGGTGAAGGGCGCGACCAACGCGATCGTCCAGCTCAGCCCCTGCAGGAAGCGGAGGAAACCCGAGGAGGGCAGCGCGTCGAGCAGCATGTACCCCAGGGGTTCCCAGGCGGCGAAGGCGATCGCGCCCGCGACCAGCGTGCAGACCAGGTGCAAGAAGGCGCTGAACAGGCCGCGCGTCGCCCAGAGGTACGCGACGCCCAGCGTCAGCAGGATCACGATCAGGTTGAAGACGATGAGCATGGGGATCCTCCCGGCTCGGTCCGGGTTTGAGGGTCAGTCAGCCGCCGGCTGGGCGGGGGCCGCCCTCGCTACTTTTTTTTTGCTCGGGCTGGGGGAGGCGGGCGCCGCGGTCACGCGCATGACCTCCTCGATGCTGGTCAGGCCCTCGACGGCGCGGCGCAGGGCGGCCTGCTGGATCGTCGGACGCTGCGTCTTGCGCAGGGCGTTGCGGAGCCCGCTCCAGTCCTGCTTGGCCAGCGCCGCGCGCATCTCGTCGTCGAGCTCGTAAACCTCGAAGACGCCCAGCTGCCCGATGTACCCCAGCCCCTGACAGGCCGGGCAGACCTCCGGCTTGTTGCGGATGAGCACCTGCCCACCCTTCTTGTGCAACTGCTTCACCCGGTCAGCAGGAAGCCCCAGCTTCTTGAGGATCTCGGCGGGCGGCTGGTAGGGCACGCGGCAGTTCTCGCACAGCTTGCGCACCAGCTTCTGCGCAACCACGCCCGTCAGGTCCTTGGACGCCGCCTTCGAATCGCCGACCGCCTTGACCCAGAGCTGCGCCGCCGCCAACGCCCCCTCGGCCTTCACCGAGACGTACACGCGCGAGCGCGCCAGGTCGGCCTTGGCGATCTCCTTGGCCGTCTCGACGTCCGGCAGCTCCATCACGCCCACCACGTCCGGGTCGCGACGCAGCACGGAGCGGACGGTGGTCGCGTAGTCGGGCCCGTCCTCCTTGGGCTCGTACTGGAGCTGGCGGGCGCCCTCCAGGCGGTCCTCGATCTCCAGCTCGATCGTCTGCACGTTCTCCGTGTACGCGTCGTGCAGGCGGAGCAGGGAGTACATCGTCGTCGTCCGCCCGTGATCGGACGGAGAGGCGACCAGCACGATCCCGCCCTCCTTCTTGCCGATCGCGCGGACCGATTCGAGCTGCGCGTCGAGCAGGCCCAGCTCGTCGATGTCGCGACGCACGGACTCGGCCGGGTTGAAGACCATCGTCAGACGCATCCCGGACTGCGAGCCGGAGGTGACGATCTTGACCGTCGCGTTCTCCGCGCCGGAGTGGACCTGGATCTTGTTGCTCAGCTTCCGCCGCCGGTCCTTGAGGTCGAGCTCGGCGCACCCCTTCCAGAAATCGATGAGCTTCATTGCGTCCGGGGCGGGGATGGGATCGCCCGCCTGGCGGACGCCGTCGATGAGGTACGAGGCGGCGTACGTGCTCTCCCCCGCCGGGGCGAAGTCCACCTGCGAGGCGCGGGCCTGGCGCGCCTTGATGAAGATCTGCTCGGCGGCGGCCCGGATCGCGTACTCGGGCGAGTCCTTCTGCGGCGCCCGGATGACGACCCCGGACGGGCCCTTGATCTCGAGTTCGACCGTCGCCTGCTGCTTCGCCTCGGAGCGGGCCAGGCGGGCCTCCTTGAAGCTGGAGAAGTCGAGACGGAGATGGTGCTGCTCGGGGACGCGCTCGTCCTTGTTGGTGACCGAGACGAAGACGAGGATGTCCGCCGCCAGCATCACCAGCAGGACCAGGTACCCGACCAGGAAGCCGGCGATCCCGGGCAGGGGCATCAGCACGACCGCGGCAAGGCCAGCGAGCCCGAAGCCCAGGTGGATCGCGTTCCACTTCTCCGGGCCCAGGAAGAAACGGGCCGCGTGCTTGTCGAAGACCGACGAGACCATCCAGGCCCAGCCCACGATGGGGATGATGATCAGCACCGCCTTCCACCAGGAGACGAGCACGTGAGGGGACTCGCCCAGGACGGCGGGGTCGATGATCGCGAGCGTCGACAGGGCCGTCACGGGGTCGGAGTGCATCACCGGTCTGGTTCCTGGAGGGTGCTGGGAGGGGTCGCCCAAGCGGGCGGAGGCAGAGCATACGGCCCCGGGGCGACGCGTTCGACCCGTCCCGCGGGCGGTCGGGCCGCCCCGAGGGGGCTCACTTGAGCTTCTTGAGCTTCATCATCAGGTCGTCGACGTTTGGCGAGTTCTCCTGGGCGACCCGCATGTGGATGTACTCCTCCTCGACGAGGCGGACGAGCGAGTCGTTGAAGTCGATCATGCCGATCTGGCGGGCCTCGATCGAGTTGAGCACGTCGCGCAGCTCGCCCTCGCGCTCCTCGAGGATGAACTTGCGGACCACGCCGTTGTTCACCAGGATCTCGAGAGCCGGGATGCGGTGGATCTTCTCGTGGAGGGTGGGCAGGAGCTTCTGGTAGACGAACGCCCGCATCTGGTAGGCCAGGATCTTGCGCACCTGGTCGACCTCCTCCTGGGGGAAGAGGCCGTAGATGCGGCTGAACGTCTGCGTCGTGCTCGACGCGTGGATCGTCCCGTACACCAGGTGCCCCGTCTCGGCCGCGTGCAACGCCGCCTCGAACGTCTCCTGGTCACGCATCTCGCCCACCAGCACGATGTCCGGGTTCTCACGCACGAGGGAGCGCGTAGTGCGATCTTGAAGTCCAGGCAGTCGATGCCGATCTCGTGCGCTGGTTGATCGTCGCCTCTTTGTCCTCGAAGATGTACTCGATCGGGTCCTCGATCGTCACGATGTGCACGCTCTTGCGGGCGTTCACGTAGTCGAGCATGGACGCGATGGTGGTGGACTTGCCCGACCCCGTCACGCCGCAGAGCAGCACGATGCCCTGCGGCTGCATCGCGATGTCCGACATGATCTCGGGCAGGTGCAGCCCCTCGAAGGGCAGGATGTTGCTGGTGATGTTTCTCGCCGCGACCGAGAGCTTGCCCTCGCCTGGAAGAGGTTGACGCGGAAGCGGTTCTTCTCGGAGTAGTTGTACGCGAAGTCCACCGAGCCGTACTTGTGCAGGTCCTTGAGCTCCTCGGTGAGGATGTGCCCGGCGATCTGCAGTGAACTCCTCGGCGGAGACCGCGGGCACGTCCAGGGCTCCGAGCTTGCCCTTGAGGCGGATCTGGCTGCTGGTCCGACTTCATGATGAGGCCGGACGCCCGGAACTTGATGGTCGCCTTGAGGAAGTCGCCCCAGCGCGTCGCGTGTGGGTCGTGCTTCGGTCGCTCCACATCCAGGCTGACATGCCTGGCGTGGGTGTCCTCGAGGGTCGCGTCGGTCTCGATTGACATGCTGCTCTCGCCTTCCTGCAAAGCCTTGTCCGGGCGACTCTCGCCGCCCCGGGGCGTCCCCAACGAGGCTCGACCCCGGCGGGTGGGGTCGCGCGCGTCGTCAATCCTATTCACCGCTGACGTGATCCGCCCCGAGCGGGGGCGGACATCGAACACGCCGGAACACCGGGGAGGCCCCGGGGTTTCCATCCCTCGGGGCTGAAAGATGAAAAACGCGCCCGATGGGCCCGCGTGAGTGGGAACTGAGGCAACACCCCGTCAGGGGGTGGCGGGCTCGGCGACCTCGTCCGGAATCCGCTCGGCCTCGCGCGTGCCCAGGAAGTTCACCTCCAGCTGGAGCTTGATCTTCTCCATCGCCTTGTTCTGGATCTGACGCACGCGCTCCTTCGTCACGCCGATGATCTGCCCGACCTGCTCGAGCGTCATCGGACGCTCCTGCGAGCCCGACTCGAGCCCGAAGCGGTGCTCGATCACCGTCCGCTCGACCGCCGTCAGGTCGGCCGAGTTCTCCGTGACGATCCGACGCAATCGGCGGCGTCACGCTCGAAGCCCGCGCGCGCTTCGTTCCAGGTAGTCCGACTCCTCCAGCTTCGGGTCGAAGTCGGTCGGGAACCGCTGGCGGTACTTGCTGAGCTTCATCCCCTGGCGGCTGAACGCCTTGAGGATCGCCCGGCACGCGTACGTCGAGAACTTGAACCCGCGCCCCGCGTCGAACTTGTCGACCGCACGGAGCAGGGCCATGTTCCCCTCGCTCACGAGGTCCGCGAAGTCCACCTCGCTCATGCGGGTGCGCTTGGCCATCGCCAGCACCAGCCAGGTTCGTCTCCGCGATCTGCTCGCGGATCCGGATCGGCGCAAGCCGGTGCCACGACAGCAGCAACCTGGCCTGCTCGGGCGTGGGCTTCTTGGTCGGGCTCGCCCAGACCTCCTGCTGCAGCTTCCACACCTGGTAACGGGCATAGTTGAACTGGTGAAAGAGCACCCGCTCCTCCGCGCCCGTCAGGATCACCTGCTGCGTGCTCTTGACCGTCCGCGACCGGGCCGAGGTGATGTCGTCCATCACCGGGTGGTACCAGGTGGTGTCGGGCTTGGCGACGTCCGGCGCCTCGTCGTAGATCTTCACCTCGGCGCCCTCCTCGCGGAAGACCTCCGAGTCGATGAAGTCCTGCTCCTTCGCCAGAATCTTGGCGAGCAGCCGCTCGTCGCCTTGCGAGAGGCGACGGCGCGGCGACCGCGCGGTCCGCCCCGTTGCCGTCCGCGTCACACCAACACGCCGACGGCTGCGAACCTGCTCAAGCGGGCTCGGCGCTTTGTTGTTTCCCTGCGTCATCCGAGAGAGTCCTTCGTCTTCCCTGCCAGGGCGGGGTCGCGCTTCCCGGCGGCCCGCCGTTCGTCTTCCTTCCGTACGTCCCCGGGACCCTCCGTGTGCGGCCCCGGGACTCTCTCCCGCCCCATATCTCAAACCCCGTCCGGTGGACATCCCTTCCCGGTCGCACTCATCCGGGGTGAACACCTCAGCTCGAACGTCGGACGCTTCGCACGGTCCGCCGCGGGGTCCCCCCGCGAGCCATCCTTTTCCCGGCGCCTGCGTCTTCCGCCGACCCTGGTTTCGGGTCTGGGGCGGGCGCCACGAAGGAGCCGCGGACCGTGCGTTCAGAATGTCGGCCTCCTCATGGGAAGCCCTGCAAGTCACGCCATCCCTGGATCAGTGCGAACACAGTTGATACGTCGTCAGGATTCCCGAGTTTCGCGTTGTTTAGAGCGATTCGAAGAAAAGAGAGGCTGAAAGAACGGGGATTCCGTGGACTTGCCGCCGCCGGGGCGTCCTACCCGCGCGCGTCCGGTCGACTTGGGGGCGGGGTCTCGAGTCGTTGACCAGGTTCGTGGGTGCGCCTATTCTCGGACGTCAACCCAGGTTCTCGACCCGCCGCGCAATCGGCCGGACCGAGAGCATAGCCGATCCGACCCCGTCTTGGCAAGCTGGGACGGGAGGGTCGTGTCGGTTTGTTCCAAGTCTTTGTTCGACAAATGTTTGTGGAGGTTCCGATGTCTTTCGAACTCCCCCCGCTGCCCTACGCCCCCGAGGCGTTGGAGCCGCATATCGATGCGCGGACGATGACGATCCATCACGACAAGCACCACGCCGGCTACGTCGCCAAGGGAAACGACGCCGTCAAAGGCACCCCCCTGGAGTCCGAGACCTGCCCCTGGCGGGCCTGCGGTCGCCTGGGCGAGGTGGGTGAGGACAAGCGGACCGCGGTGCGTAACAACGTGGGTGGGCACGCGAACCACTCGCTCTTCTGGCAGGTGATGGCGCCCAACGCCGGTGGCAAGCCCACGGGCGACCTCGCCCAGGCGATCAACGACGCCTTCGGCTCGTTCGACGAGTTCAAGAAGAAGTTCGCCGACGCCGCCGGGACCCGCTTCGGCTCGGGCTGGGCCTGGCTCTATCTCAAGGGCGACGGGAAGCTCGCCGTCGGCTCGACCGCCAACCAGGACAACCCGGCGATGGGCAAGACGTTCGCCGGCATCGAGGGGCGCCCGATCCTTGGCCTGGACGTCTGGGAGCATGCGTATTACCTGAACTACCAGAACAAGCGCCCCGACTACATCGAGGCGTGGTGGAACGTGGTGAACTGGAAGCAGGTCAGCGAGAACTTCGAGAAAGCCCGGGCCTGACCCCCCGAGCCAAGCCGCGGGCGTGAGCCCGCGAGGAACCATGCCGGGTCGCGAGCTCACGCTCGCGGCTCGGTTTTTGCTTCGGGAGCGGGGCGGGACCAGCTCACTACGATCGTCCGATGCGTCGGCACGCCAAGCAGAACGTCCTGCTCACGATCTGGCTCGTGCTGCCGTGGATCATCATCGGGCTGTTGATCTACTGGATCTTCGTCAGCTTCCAGAAAGGCCCGGCGATGCACGAGCCGGGCGTCGGCGCGGGCGCCGGCGACACCGGGGGCGCCAACGCCATCGGCGAGATGCTCCACCACGAGAAAAGCGACGACGAGAAGTCCGACGACGCCAAATCGGACGAGGAGCAAGGCAACACCGACGCCGCGCCGGACGAACAGTCCGACGACTGATGCGGATGCCGATCGCCAAGGTCTGGCGGGCGTTCCCCGAGCTCGACAGGTTCGACGACGATCGGTGCCGGGTGTACGTGCGCGAGGCGAAGACCCGCCACTACGGCATGGGGGTCCTGCTCGCCGCGGGTGGCGTGCTCGTCGCGATCGTCTTTCTTGTGAGCACCGGGATCGTCGCGTCGGCGATCGCCGACACGCTCCCGAGGACGTCGGAGTACGACTTCGCCGCGGCGATGATCTCGCTGGCGCTGGGCGTGGTATGGCTGAGCGTGCTGACGGCGGGGACGCTGCTCATGCGAGATCGCTGGCTGCGCGCCGCGATCCGCGACCGCCTGAACCGGATGGCCTGTCTCGGATGCCGATACAACCTGCTGGGCCTGACGCCACAGGGCGAGCCCGGGCGCCAGCACCTGGTCTGCCCGGAGTGTGGGCGGCAAATCACGCTGACGCCGGAGATGTTGGAGCAGCTCGCGGAGCTCGGGGTTGGCTCAGACTGATGCGGCTGCCGCTGGGAAAGGTGTGGCGCGCGTTCCCGGAGCTCGACCGGTTCGACGATGCGGTGTGCGCGCAGTACGTCGCCGAGGCCAAACTCACCCGCTGGCGCTCGGGGCTGTTGCTGCTGACGCTGCTGCTCCCGGGTGGGGCGATCGCTTGCCTGATCGCGCTCTCGATCTCGCTCAACATCACCAGTCGAGTCTGGTCGGCGGACGATGATTGGGGGATCGTCTCGGCGATCTGGTTCGCATTCATCATGTTCGTGCCGCAAACGCTGGTCTTGTCAGGCGTGCTGATGTTGCGGGATCGCTGGCTGCGAGCCGCGGTGCGTGATCGTCTCGAAACGATGGCATGCACGGGCTGCCGCTACAACCTGCTCGGGCTCCGCCCCTTGGGCGCGCCGGGCGAGCAGCACGTAATCTGTCCCGAGTGCGGGCGTCACGTGAAGCTGACTCCGGAGATGCTGGAGCAGCTTCACGCGCTGGGATCCGGCTGATGCGCGTCCCGATCCGCAAGGCCTGGCGGGCGCACCGTTCGCTCGATCGGTTCGACGACGAGACAGCTCGGCAGATCCTGGTCGACGCCCGGTTCGATAGCGCGCTCGAGGCATGGATCGGGGCGCCGGCGCTTCTCGCCATGCTCAACGTTCTCGTGTGGGTTCTCCGCGGAATGGCACAGGAATGCGTTGACGGTCTCCCGATCTACCCACGGTATGACGCCTGGGTCCCGATTCTCGAATGGACGAGCCGAGCGGTCGCCGCGGTGCTCGTGCTGGTCGCGACGCTCGGCACATACAACGCCTGGGAGCGACACGCGATCGACCAGAGACTCGCGTATCGGCGTTGCTCGAAGTGCTACTACGACCTGCGGGGTGTCCCGGCGACAACCGGCGGTCATGAAGTCTGCCAGATCGTGTGCCCCGAATGCGGACGTGTGACGCCTCTCCCGCCCGAGGTCGCCGAGCTGCGAGCGACGGAATCGCCGGCTACGCCCGCACCACCTTCGTCGCTCTGAACCGCCCCTCCAGGATCTGGCTCGTGTCCTTCGCGCCCAGCCAGCTCTCCAGAATGTCGGCGTAGACCGAGCGGAAGTCGATCTGGAACTTCAGGTCGCCATTGTCAAGGTCGGACAGCGACGGGTGGCGCCCGACGACGCCGGCCTGGGTCATGGGCCCGAGCAGGAACATCGGCGCCGCGGTGCCGTGGTCCGTCCCGCCCGAGGCGTTCTGCGCCACGCGCCGCCCGAACTCGCTGAAGCACATCGTCAGGACGCGTCCCTCATTCTCCTGGGCTTTGAGGTCCTTGTAGAAGGCGTTCATCGCGTCGCCGAGTTGCTGGAGGAGCTGGGCGTGGCGCCCGAACGCGCCGCCCTGTCCCGAGTGCGTGTCGAAGCTGCCGTGCGTCACGTAGTACACGCGCGTCTTGAGCCCGGCACGGATCATGCTCCCGACCATCTGAAGCTGCTTGGCCAGGGGCGAGTTCGGATAGTTCACCAAGGGACGCTGCTCGACCGCCTTGCGGATCTGGTCGCTGGAGACCTGTGCGTCCAGGGTCGTGCGCATCAAGAACGCGGCGTTCGAGTCGGGGTCCGTCCCCGGCGTCACGCCTTGCTCCGAGAGCTCCTTGTAGGGTTCGACCAACGAATCATGCACGTCCGCGCCCATCCAGCGGAACAGGTCGGGCGTCTCGAACGCGACCGGCTTGACCATCCGTCCTTCGAGCGCCAGTGGGGCGGTGCGCCCGATGGCGATGGGGGGGTGGATCGTCTGGGAGCCGTCGGGCGTGCCCGACTCGCCCTTGCCGTACCCGCAGCACTCGGCGTCGATGTACCGCCCGAGCCACCCGTCGCCGGTGCCCGAGAGGTCGGCGGTCTGCCAGATGTCCATCGATTTGAAGTGCGAGCGGTTGGGGTTGGGATAGCCGACGCCCTGGACGACGGCGCACATCCCGTCGTCGTAGAGCTCCTTGATGCCGGCGAGCCCGCGGTGCAGGGCGACGCCCTCGGAGCCCTTGGCGCCGAGCTTGGAGAGCTCGAGGAGCTGGTCGTCGCCCTTGAGCCCGATGCCCGGGCGCACGCGGTAGTAGGCGTCGTCGCGGAAGGGGATGACGGTGTTGAGCCCGTCGTTGCCGCCCGAGAGCTGGCAGACGACGAGGATGCGATCCTCGTTGACGCCCGGGATGGAGGACATGCCCAGCGCCGGCATCGGCAGCCCGAAGGCGGACCGCTGGAGGAACAGCGGGACGGCAACACTCGCCGACGCGAGCGTGAGCCCCGTCGTCAGGAACTGTCGACGCGTGAACGCGTTGGCCTCGCCCGGATTGTTGTGCAACGACATGGCGTTTCCCTAATGCCTAATCCCTAATGCCGAATGCCTAGTGCCTTTCCCCTAGCACAGCTGATACTCCGGCATCGCCGTCACGAGCAGCAGGGCGCCCGTCACGACCGGCGGGCGGACCCCGCCGTGTTCGTCCACGAACTTGGTCAGTGTGTCGTGCGCGTGCTGGGGCGCCCGCCCGAGCGTGAGCCGCAGCATGTAGTCCACGACCTTGCCCGGGTCGCTCGAGGCGCCCGGGTCGCCCTTCTCGAGCGCGTCGAGCAGGGGCGTCGGGTCGTACTTGTTCTCGTCGGCCAGCGCGTCGTACCCCACCGGCTTCTTGCCCGTCAAGAGGAACGCCAGGATGTTCTGGCGCACGAACATGGTGGAGGTGTTGATCCAGGCCCGCCCGCCGTCCCATCCCTTGACGCTCGGCGGGTAGAACAGGCTCTGGCCCATCAGATTGAGCGCATCGTTCAGGATCGCCAGGTCCCGCACCGGCGTGTTCAGCGACCGCACCGCGCCGACGACCAGCTCCGTCGGGCTCTTGATCTTCTCGCCCACGACCGACGGGTGGTAGAAGTGCTCGGAGAGGAAGAGCTGTCGCATCACAGGGCGCAGCTCGTACTTGGCCTTGATCATCGTGCTCGCAAGCTGGCGGACGATCGTGCGCGTGTCCTGGTCCTGGTCGCGGGGGTTGGTCGGGACGTAGCGGGCGAAGAAGCGGTAGAGCTTGGAGGCAATGAACTCGGGGCAGGCCCGCTGGCCCAGGATGGCTCGGCAGAAGTCGTCGCCGTCCATCGCGCCCGAGGCGCCCAGGATCCGCTTGGACCCCGAGTCGTGGTTCTCCTCGTTGAAGACGAACTCGTCGTCCTCGAAGGTGTACCCGGTCAGGGCGCGGGCGCCCTCCTTGATGTCGCGCTCCGAGTACGCCCCCTCGCCCAGGCTGAAAAGCTCCATCAGCTCGCGGGCCAGGTTCTCGTTGGGCTCGCGCTTGGACGAGTCGTTGTTGTCCAGGTACGCCAGCATCGCCGGGTCGCGGATGATCTGGAAGAGAAGCTCGCCGAAGTTGCCCGCGGCGTGCGCGCGGAACAGCTCGTTCTGCTTGAGCATGTGGTAGCTGTTCTCGATCGTCCGGTAGCTGGTCGCGAAGTGCCCGTGCCAGAAGAGGACCATCTTCTCCTGGAAGGGGCGGGGCGACTCGATCATCTTCTCGAGCCACCAGCGCTGGACCTCGCCCATCTGCTGGCGGTCCTGACGCTGCGCCTGCTGGCGACGCAGGCGGAACTGCGCCAGCGCGTTCTCGTCCTGCGCGCGCTGGGCCGCCCGGTACGCTTCCTGCTCGGCACGCGTCGGCGGACGCATGATGTCCTTGTCGAACGCGTCCTCGCGCCCCGCGTCCTCGGGGATCGACTCGTAGTTCAGAAGGTAGTCGACCGCCTTCTCGGGACCCCAGCCGGCGAGCGTCTGGATCTGCGAGGGCGTGCCCCCGAACCCGGCCCGCAAGAGCAGGTGCCTGGCCTGCTCGTACCCGAAGTCGCGTGGGTGGATCGGCTTGAGGTGCGTCGGCGCCTCATCGTCGGTGGGGCTCGCCCACTCCCGCTGGCCCAACGTGCTCAGACCCATGCCGCCGACCTCCCCTGGGGTTTCCCGCCCAACGCCCGTGGGCGCCCCCGATTGCCGAGGCGCCCCACAGGGGCAGACTATCGGGCGGAACGCGCGCCGCGCTCCCACGACGCGCCCCTGTTACCCAGTCTTTACGGGGCGTCGGCGGGCGTGTTTCGCCCCTTCGCGCCCTGGGCCAGTCGCCAGGCCCAGACGAGCCCGAGCGTCGCCGCGGCCAGCACCAGGGCGCCGCTCGCCTGGTGGGTGGTCGTGATCACCGCCTCCAGGGCGTCGATCTGGGTCGCGGAGGCGAGCTGGTCCGAGGTCGGGATCGGGCGGGCGTGCTCACTGGGCGGGACCTGCCAGAGCGCGAGCCACCCGAGCACGAACTGCCAGGTGACGATCGCGTGCATGAAGACGCCGACCAGGCGGATCGGGCGCCCGCCCCGCTCGATCTTGCCGGCCTTCAGGCAGAGCGAGCCGGTGAGGATCACAAGAACGAGCACAACGAACGACCAACCGATGTGTGAGTACAGGGCGTGGGTCGAGCCCAGGTGGCGGTACATGGCGCCGAAGACGAGCTGGATCAGGACCGCGATCAAGGTGAAGACCGCGAGCGTGCGCGCCCGGCGGGCGGCGTTGCGGGTCGGATCGGTGATCAGGCTGGGCGCGTCGATGTAGCTGGGGCGCTGGGCGGCCGCGACACCGACGGAGATCATGAAGGCGATCTGCCCGAACACGCCGTGGGCGATGGCGATGGGGACCGAGTTCTCCCCGACGCGCAGGGCGCCGAGCACGCCCTGGATCACGACGACGAGCCAGGCGAGCCAGACGGCAAGCCGCATCCCGCCGCGGCGATCCACGACCGTGGTCGAGATCGCCCAGATCAGCGTGACCAGCCCGACCAGCGAGCCGAGCAGTCGGTGGGCGTGCTCGAAGAAGATCCGCTCCTCGCCCATGAGGCTCAGGGGGAAGAGGAAGGAGACGGCGCCGTAGCTCGTCACCGGATCGGGCACCGCCATCGCGCTCTCGGTCCCCGTGACCGCCCCGCCCGCGACGAGCAGGGGGAGAAAGGACGCTGCCGCAACGACGCCGAGGCGTCCGAGCCAGGCCTGTGAACTCAGGCGTGGCCCGCGACGCCCCATCGCGGAGCCGATCGCGCCCGCGATCGCGCCGGCGACCATGCACGCCCCGATGAAGCTCACGATGACCAGGGGCGCGCCCGGCTGGAGGTGGTTCGCCTCCGTCGCCATCTGCTCGGTCGTGGTCGGTTGCTCGACGAGGTTGCTCAGGAGGAGGATCTGGTTGAGGACGGCGCTGACGAGCCCCGCGAGCAATCCGACGAGCCATCCCGGGCGCCCGCCACGCCCTCCCGAGGCGACGCCGAGCATGACGCCGAAGAAAAGGAGCGCGCCCATGACGGGGACGCTCGCGCTGCGTGGCGCGTCGATGCCCGGGAGGTGCATGACGTACCAGGCGGCCCACATGGCGATGGAGGCGCCGAGCCCGACCGCAAGGGCGGGCACGATCAGGGAGGGACGCTCGCTGGATTCGGGCATCGCGTGCTCCGTGCGTGTGCGATCGAGAGTTGATCCGATCGCGCGGCCGCGCGCAGATGAGACTCAGTCTCAATTCCCGTCAGACAGTGACGCGGCCCGGACAGGGTACGCCGCACCGCCCCGAATTTCGGCGTGACAGCAACCATCCCGCCGCCTAGTCCTTGCTATCCTCTCCTCCCTCACCGGGGGCGGGCGACGCCGCCGGGAAATGCCCCGAAGGAGCGAGTAAGCGTGCCTGCTCTCTTCCCGCGCTGGACCAACGTGCTGCCGACCCTCGGCGCCCTCGGGGCGCTGGGGGGGGGTCTGCTGACCATCGGTGGCGTCTGGTACTACTTCACGCCCAAGTTCTGGGAGGTCGGGTACATGCCCGTCCAACCGGGCAACGGGTTCAACCACCAGATCCACGCCGGCAAGCTCGGCATCGACTGCCGGTACTGCCACTCGCACATCGACGAGTCCAAGCACGCCAAC
The DNA here is from genome assembly GCA_041402005.1 of Phycisphaerales bacterium. Classification (GTDB taxonomy): domain Bacteria; phylum Planctomycetota; class Phycisphaerae; order Phycisphaerales; family UBA1924; genus JAJRXR01. The sequence goes on from JAWKTB010000001.1 coordinate 515,436, forward strand.
GTGCCCAGCGTGCACACCTGCTACGGGTGTCACGGCGGGACGAAGCTGCAGAGCGTCGAGGAGAAGACGGGCTTCATCCGTGACGCGTACGAGGCGGGCGAGCGGTACAACGAGATCCAGGGCCTGCTCGAGACGGGCGACACGACCGGCGCGGAGGCGAAGATCGCCGAGTACGAGCGCGAGAGTCTGCCGGTCGCCGAGCACGGCGCCTCAATCCCCTGGCGCCAGATCCACCTGCTGCCCGACTACGTGCAGTTCCCCCACGACGTGCACCTGTCGGCGGGCGTGAGCTGCTTCTCGTGCCACGGGCAGATCAAGGGGATGCCGGTCGTGCATCAGGAGAAGCCCCTGAGCATGGCCTGGTGCCTCGATTGCCACCGCAACCCGGAGAAGAACCTGGTCCCGCCGGACCGGATCACGGACCTGATCTGGGTGGAGAACCAGTGGTTCGGCGTGCCGGTGGAGGATCGGGTGGACAAGGAGCACGGCGGGCTGACGCCCGAGCAGCTCGTCGAGTCGCTGCGGCGCAACCCGCCCGAGTACTGCGGGGCGTGCCACTACTGATCGCTGTTTCCTGATCGCGTGAAGGGTTCGAGGACGAGCCCCCCAAGGGGGCGTCGGAGCAGGGCGGAGCATGAGCAAGCTTGACCAGTGCCCATCGACGAAGGGGAAGCAGCCCGAGCGGGCGCCCGATCCACGTCCCAAGGGGGAGGGGTCGTCGCGCCCGTGGCGGTCGGTCGAGGAGTTCGCCGACACGCCGGCCTTCCGCGAGTTCCTGGAGCGTGAGTTCCCCAAGGGCGCGTCGGAGCTGCTGGGCGAGTCGCGTCGCGACTTCCTGAAGCTGATGGGCGCGGGGCTCGCGCTCGCCGGCGCCGCCACGATCCCGGGGTGCCGACGCCCCGAGCGTCACATCATGCCGTACTCGGCGGAGGTGCCCGAGGAGATCATCCCGGGCCAGGCGCTGTACTACGCGACGTCGATGCCCCTCGCCGGCGGCGGCGCGGAGGGCCTGCTGATCGAGACGCAGGCCGGTCGCCCGACCAAGGTCGAGGGCAACCCGCTTCATCCGATCAATCAGGGCAAGGCGAGCCAGTGGTCGCAGGCGAGCGTGCTGACGCTGTACGACCCGGACCGCCTGAAGTCGCCCGTGTACCACAACCCGGCGCGCGGGCGCCTGGCGGCGACGTGGGACGACTTCCGCGCCTGGTCCACCGACCACTTCAAGCGGTTCGACTCGACGCAGGGTCGCGGCCTGGCCTTCCTCGTCGACAAGAAGACCAGCCCGACGCGCGACGCGATGAAGCAGCGCCTGATGAAGCGCTGGCCTCGGGCCGCCTGGCACGTCTACTCCCCGGCGGAGGACGCGGGGGCGATCGAGGGCTCGCGCCTCGCCTTCGGCGGCGCGATGCGCCTCCACCACGAATTCGAGGGCGCGAGGTGCGTCCTGAGCCTCGACGCCGACTTCCTCTGCTCGGGACCGGCGTCCCTGGTCGCGGCCCGTCAGTTCGCCTCGACGCGGCGCGTGCGCCACGCGGGCGACGAGATGAGCCGTCTGTACGTCCTCGAGTCCAGCCCCACCGGGACGGGCTCGCAGGCCGACCACCGCCTGCGGATGGCGCCCTCGCAGATCACGGCGTTCGCGGTCGCGCTGGCTTCCCAGATCCTGGGCTCGGGCTCCTTGGGCTCGGTCGCGATCCCGGGTGATGCCGGGATCGATGAGGTGGTCGTGAAGTCGATCGCCGAGGACCTGCGCAAGGGGCCGGGCGCGATGGTGATCGCCGGGCACAGCCAGCCGCCGGCGGTTCATGCGTTGTGCCACGCGATCAACGATGCGCTGGGCGCCCTCGGACGCCACGTCCTGGTCAGCCCCATGGGTGACGACGAGGCCCGCGTCAGCCTCGACGAGATCGCGAATCTCACCGACCGGATGCGGGCCGGCGAGATCGACACGCTCGTCTGCCTCGACACCAACCCGATCTACGACGCGCCGGCGGACCTCGACTTCGCCGCCCAGTTCGGCGCCGTCCCCAACACCATCACATGGTCCGTCCAGGCCAGCGAGACCGCGCACGAGTCCACGTGGAGCCTGAACGGCGCCCACTTCCTCGAGTCGTGGGGGGACGCCGAGGCGTGGGACGGGACGCTCAGCCCCGTCCAGCCCATGATCGCCCCGCTCTACGCCCCCGCGATGAGCGACATCGAGCTGCTCGCGCTGCTCGCGGGCGAGGAGAACCCGGAGGGGTACCAGCTCGTCCGCGAGACCTGGGCGGCACGCGTCGGGCAGGGGGCGGACACGCCCGCGTTCGACAAGACATGGCGTCGGGCGCTGCATGACGGCTTGCTGGCGGGCTCGCGCACGCAGCTCGGCGGGGCGCGGATCGATCGCAACGCCGTCAGTGGCGCCGCTCGCTCGCTCGCGCTCCAGGGCGCGCCGACGCTCGAGTCGCTCGAGATCGTCTTCGCTGCGGGGATGGTGGGGGACGGACGCTGGGCGAACTGCGGCTGGCTCCAGGAGCTGCCCGACCCCGCGTCCAAGGTGGTGTGGGACAACCCGGCGTACGTGAGCCCGAAGACCGCCGAGGCGCTCGAGCTGCTGCCCGAGCACGCCTGGCAGGACAAGTACGACCCCTACACCAAGCAGCAGCTCCCCAAGGCGCGGATGGCGACCGTCTCCTACGACGGGCGCGAGCTGGTGATGCCGATCTGGATCCTGCCGGGCATGCCCGACAACACGATCGCCCTGCGGCTCGGGTACGGGCGGACGGTCTCGGGTCACGTGGGCGATCAGGTGGGGTTCAACACGTACGCGCTGCGCTCGAGCGGGCGCGGCGAAACGGGCGCTCGCGCGTCGGTGCGGGCCGCCGGCAAGACCTACACCATCTCCAGCACCCAGGACCACTGGACGATGAGCGGGCGGGACACGGTCCTGCGCTCGATCGACAAGAAGTGGTGGGACAAGTACGGCGACGAGCCGCCCGAGGTCCTGCCCGACGAGATCTACGGCCCCGAGCACGGCGTCAGCACGATCCACCTCGCCGAGCGCCTGGGTGAGCTGAACCACACGCCCCCCAACGTCTCGATCTACGAGAACCCGCTCAACCAGTCGCGGACCGACGCCGCCCCGGGCTCGACCTACTCGAAGGGCCCGCAGTGGGGGATGACGATCGACATGTCCACCTGCACCGGGTGCGGCGTGTGCACGATCGCCTGCCAGAGCGAGAACAACATCCCCATCGTCGGCAAGACCGAGACCGCCAAGGGACGCGAGATGCACTGGATCCGCGTCGACCGCTACTTCGCCGGCGACGACCTCAACGACCCGTCCTCCATGCAGATGCAGCCTGTCGCCTGCGTCCACTGCGAGAACGCCCCGTGCGAGACCGTCTGCCCCGTCAACGCGACGGTCCACGGCAACGAGGGCACCAACGACATGGCCTACAACCGGTGCATCGGTACCCGGTACTGCGCCAACAACTGCCCCTACAAGGTCCGCCGATTCAACTTCTTCGAGTGGGGCTGGAACAAGTACAACGGTCGCTTCTACGGCGAGGAGCTCATTTCCGACGCCCCCATCCAGCAGAAGGACCTCAACAAGAACTTCATCCCGCCCCGCCTGCGCGAGAAGCTCGAGGAGATCGAGCGGATGCAGCTCAACCCGGACGTCACGGTCCGCTCGCGTGGTGTGATGGAGAAGTGCACCTACTGCATCCAGCGGATCAACGAGGCCCGCCAGGAGGTCAAGGTCCGGGGCATCTGGGACCGCGCCCAGAGCACCACCAAGGACGACCCCAACTACCAGGCCCCCATCCCCGAGGGCTTCTTCCAGGTCGCCTGCCAGCAGGCCTGCCCGACCGAGTCGATCGTGTTCGGCGACGTCCTCGACCCCAAGAGCAAGGTCACCGCCTGGCGCAACAACCAGCGCTCGTACATGCTCCTGGGCTACCTCGACACGCGCCCGCGCACGACGCACCTCATGCGGATTAGCAACCCCAACGAGGCCCTGCTCGAGCACCTGCGCCCCGAGGACTACGAGCGGCGAATCGTGCACGATCCCTTCCACCACGCCGGCGCCCACGAGGGCGGCTCCGAGTCCGAGGGTGGCGGCGAGGAGCACGGCGAGGCCCACGGCTTCTTCTTCGACAAGGCACGCACGCTGGGCGATGAGGGCTACGCCCTCAGCCTCCGCGTCCTCGGCGCCGCGACCGGAGTCCACGCATGAGCTCGATCCACCCCGACAAGGTGACCGCCGAACGCCTCGCGGGACTTCGCGAGGACGCGGCGCTCGGGCGCGACGTCGAGATCGAGGCCCTCGGCGACGGCTCGCTCGTCGAGGATCCCGCGGTCCGACCCCCGCTCGTCCTGTCCGACCGGACGCTGGGCGAGGTCACGCAGATCGTCACCGGGTACGTCGAGGACCCGCCGCCCAAGTGGTGGTACATTGCCTTCGCGATCACCTCGACCGTCGCGCTCGTCGGCACGTGCATGATCCTCTACCTGATCATCACGGGCGTCGGCGTCTGGGGTCTCAACAACCAGGTCGACTGGGCCTGGGACATCACCAACTTCGTGTTCTGGATCGGTATCGGTCACGCCGGCACGCTGATCTCCGCGATTCTGTGCCTCTTCAAGCAGAAGTGGCGGACCGCGGTGAACCGTTCGGCGGAGGCGATGACGATCTTCGCCGTCATCTGCGCCGGCATCTTCCCGGGCATCCACGTCGGGCGCGCCTGGTTCGCCTGGTTCCTGGCGCCGATCCCCAACTCGAACGGCATCTGGCCCAACTTCCGCTCCCCCCTGCTCTGGGACGTCTTTGCCGTCTCGACGTACATGACGGTCTCGCTGCTCTTCTGGTACATGGGCATGATCCCGGACCTGGCCTCGCTGCGAGACCGGGCGGATCGTCGCCTGCGAGCCGGGGTCTCCCGCCCCTTCACGATCGCCCTGCCCGGCGGGCGCCTCGTCAATCTGCCGTTGCCCAAGCCGGACACGCTCCGGGCGTTCATCTACGGCCTGCTCAGCGTCGGCTGGCGGTTCTCCAGCCGTCACTGGCACCGCTACGAGGTCGCCTACCTCATCCTCGCGGGCATCTCGACGCCGCTGGTCTTGTCGGTGCACTCGATCGTGTCGTTCGACTTCGCGACGGCGGTCTTGCCCGGGTGGCACACGACGATCTTCCCGCCCTACTTCGTCGCGGGCGCCATCTTCGGCGGCTTCGCGATGGTGCTCTTCCTCCTGATCCCACTGCGGGCGGTCCTCCCGAACTTCAAGGACCTGCTGACCCGTCGTCACATCGAGAACATGGCCAAGATCCTGCTCGTCACGGGCATGATGGTCGGCTTCGCATACTCGATGGAGTTCTTCATCGCCTGGTATGGCGCCAACAAGTTCGAGTTCGAGGTCTTCGCCAACAACCGCGTGAACCCGGCCAAGGCGCCCTACTGGTGGGCGTACTGGACGATGATCACCTGCAACGTGATCTCGCCCCAGGTCTTCTGGTTCCGCAAGGTCCGCCAGAACCCCTGGGCGGTCTGGGTCGTCGCCTGCTTCGTCACGGTCGGCATGTGGTTCGAGCGGTTCGTGATCATCGTCACGTCGCTGCACCGGGCCTTCCTCCCGGGCGAATGGCACATGTTCTTCCCGACCTGGGTGGACATCCTGACCTTCACGGGCTCGTGCGGCATCTTCCTGACGCTGTTCCTGCTCTTCGTGAAGTTCCTGCCCATGTTCGCGATGGCCGAGGTCAAGGCCGTCATGCCCCAGGGCGACCCCCACGGGCACGACCACGACGAGTCGCACGGGGGAGGACACTGACATGCCAAAGTTCCCCAAGCCACCGAGCCGGGCCGAGCTGATGGCGTCCGCCGCCGAGTACTTCCCCTTCGTCCCTCGTTCTCGTCCGAAGTACGTGACGCGTGAGGGCAAGCGGGTCTTCGGCGTCAGCGCCGAGTTCTCGCGCACGCCCGACGTCTACCACGCCGCCGAGAAGGTCCGTGACGCCGGCTACACCAAGTGGGACGTGCTGAGCCCGTTCCCGATCCACGGCATCGAGAAGGCGATGGGCTTCAAGCGGACGATCCTGCCCCTGCTCGCCGCGGGCGGCGCCCTCACGGGCGTCTCGGGCGCGCTCGCCATGCAGTACTTCATGAACTTCGACTTCCCGATCACGGTGCAAGGCAAGCCCTACGGCGCCTGGGAGCCCTTCGCCCCGATCACCTTCGAGCTGGGCGTGCTCATCACCGCCTTCACCTGCATCCTGAGCATGCTCGCGCTCAATGGCCTGCCCCGCTTCCACCACCCGCTCTTCAGCAAGGAGCGGTTCCTCAAGGTCAGCGACGACCGATTCTTCATCTGCATCGAGGCGACCGACCCCAACTTCGACCCCGTGAAGACCCGCGAGCTGCTCGACACGCTCGGCGCCGACCGCGTCGACCTGGTGGAGGACGAGGATTGATGGCCCGCCTTCGCACACAACGCACGGCCCTCACGCTCGCCATGCTCGGCGCGTCGGTCTCGTTCGTCGCGCCCCTGGCCGGCTGCCGGGGCGACCGCACGGACAAGCGCCCGCACCGCTTCTTCCCCGACATGGACAAGCAGCCCAAGTGGAAGCCCCAGTCGGAGACGGAGTTCTTCGCCCTGCAGGACGGCTCGCGGCGCTCGCAACGCGTCCCCGACGAGCACGCGATCGCCTTCGGGCGGCGCAGCTTCGACCCCTCGACCTACGGCGCCGAGCCCTGGGCCTCCGGGTACATGACCGAGCGGGCTTCGTTCCTCGCCGAGGACGACGCGTTCTACCGGGGCAAGGGCGCCGACGGCGAGTTCATCGACGTCATGCCCGTCGACGTCACGCCCGAACTGCTCGCTCTCGGACGCCAGAAGTTCGAGATCAACTGCGTCGCCTGCCACGGCTACCTGGGCGATGGTCAAGGCATGGTCGCCAAGGCCGGCATGAGCCCCGTCCCCGCCAACTTCCATGACGAGAAGTACAAGGACCGCTCGCAGCGCACCGCAAAGGACGGGTACATCTACGACGTGGTCCGCCACGGCCTCTGGAACGAGGTCACCGGCGAGAACCGCATGCCCTCCTACGGGCACAACATCACCCCCGAGGAGACCTGGGCGATCATCGCCTACGTCCGGGCGCTACAGGCGTCCCAGGACGTCGCAATCGGCTCGGCGTCGATCCCCGAGGCGACCCGCGTCGAACTGATCCGCCGCCGCCCCGAGCCCAAGCCAGAAACCGCGCCCGGCGCGGAGGGAGGCGACTCGTGAGCCACTCCCAGTCCTACCCCAACGACCCGACACGCATCCCCGTCCCCGAGCGGGCGACGACCATGCCCGTGCTGACCGAGAAGGCGTGGCGCGAGCGCCTCGCCCGGATCGCCGCCAACCCCGTGATGCGGGCCGACAACATCAACCTCCCCGACAGCGCCGGCGCGACGTTCTCGACCGGCCTCCTCTTCGTCGGCCTCATCGCCCTGGTGCTGACCGTCCTCGGCGCCTTCGTCTACAACCCCCGCCACGCCCTGGGCGCCTTCGAGGTGGGGCTCTTCACCGCCACCGCGATGAGCCTCGGCTCCATGTTCTTCGTCATGGCCTTCCACTCCGTCAACGCCGGCTGGGCGAGCACCGTCCGACGCCAGTTCGAGAACGTCGCCTCGGTCCTCTGGGTCTGCTGGGCGATGCTCGGCGTCGTCGTCGTCATCGAGCTGCTTTCCGGCGGCGTCCTGCTCGACTGGCTCAAGTTCGACCCCGGCGAGCAGCACCTCATCGACCTCAAACGCCCTTACCTCACGGGCGGCTTCTTCATCATCCGCTACCTCATCTACGGCCTCGTCTGGATCTCGATCTCACGCCGCCTCTTCGCCCTCAGCCGCAAGCAGGACGAGACCGGCGACCGGATGCTCTCGCGCAAGGCACGGTTCATGTCCGGCTGGGGCATCCTCGCCTTCGCGCTGACGACCGCGTTCTTCGCTTTCGACTTCCTGATGAGCATGGACTTCCGCTTCTTCTCGACGATGTGGGGCGTGTACTACTTCGCCTCGACCGCGCTCTCGAGCGTCTCGGTCGTCGTCCTGATCCTGGCGGTCGTCCGCACCGGCGGGCGCCTGACGGGCGCCGTCACCGAGGAGCACTTCCACGACCTCGGCAAGCTCATGCTCTCCTTCACAGTCTTCTGGACCTACATCGCCTTCAGCCAGTACTTCCTCATCTGGTACTCGAACATCCCCGAGGAGACCGCCTGGTTCGTCTACCGCAAGGTCGCCGGCGGGTACAGGCCACTCTTCCTCATCCTCTGCTTCGGGCACTTCGTCGTGCCCTTCTGCATCCTGCTCTTCCGCAAGGTGAAACGCACCACGCCCCTGCTGGCGGCGATGGGCGTCTACATGATCGTGTTCACGGTCCTCGACATGATCTGGATCGTCCGCCCGATGGTGTACGCCGCGGGGTACGCGGAGCAGAACCCGGGCATGGGCGCCTGGTGGCTGGACGTCGCCGGCATCGTCTCGCCCCTCTGCCTCTGGGGGTTCTTCGTGGTCCGCCAGGTGGCCAGCGGCCCCCTGGTCCCCCTCAAGGACCCGACCATGCATGAGGCCCTCAATCACGTGAACTACGTATAGAAGCCGAACATCCCCCGGAGAACGCATCCGGAACCCCGTGATGGGGCGAACAAGAGGTCGACAGAATCTCGTCAGGCGAGAATGATTCTTGGATAGCAGGAGATGGCGGGGGCTGGTGACCAGCCCACCCGACGCGGAGTGACAGGCCATGAGCGACAGCACACACGAGACACCGATCCTGCACGAGCAGCCCGACGCCTGGCATCAGCACTCGTCCAGCGAGGGCGCCCCCCAGGTCGAGCACGGCTCGCACGCCACGCCCACCGCCCTGGCGATCACCTTCGTCGGGATGGTGCTGGGCGTCGCCGCGGTCGTGTTGATCCTCATCGCCTACTTCAACACCTACGTCTCGCAGGTGAAGGCGGAGAAGCAGGAAGGCGTCAGCACGGCCGGCGAGTTCGAGTCGTACCGGGCCGAGGCGCTCGGTCATCTCTCCGGGTACGGCTGGTCGGACCCAGACGCGGACAAGGTCTACGTCCCGATCGAGCAGGGGATGGAGACGGTCGTGACGCAGTACGCCGCCCTTCACGCGGCCGGCCAGGGAACGGACATCGCCATGACGGAGGGCGCCCGCGCCGATGCCCCGTAACGCCGGCGTCAACCCGGTGCTGAGGAGGCTGCTGGGCGCCGCCGCGGCGGTCGCCCTGTTCGCGTGCGCCGCCCCGGCGCAGCTCGTCCAGTCCGAACTCCCGAAAGAGCTGCAGGGCGTGGACCTGGTGCAGCGCGAGGGCGAGCGGATCCCGATGAACCTGGTGTTCACGGAGGCCGACAACAAGCCCCTGCCCATCGCCGACGTCTTCGACGACGGGCGTCCGGTCGTGCTCGCGCTGGTCTACTACGAGTGCCCGCTCGCGTGCACGATCGTGATGGACCGCATGGCCCAGTCCTTCGCGGACCTGGACTACGTCATCGGGCGGGACTTCAACGTCCTCGTGGTCAGCTTCGACCCGAGCGAGAAGCCCACGCAGGCGCTGGCCACCAAGCAGTCCTTTCTGAGCGCCTACGAGAAGCGAGTCCCGGAGACCGAGGAGAACTGGTCGTTCTGCGTCGCCGACGAAGAGAACATCCAGGCCCTCGCCGACGCGGTCGGGTTCAAGACCCACAGGATCGCCGGGGGGGAGTTCGCACACCCGGTGGGGATCATGATCCTCTCGCCCGACGGGACGATCTCCCGCTACATGCTGGGATACGACTACCCGGCACGGGACATGAAGCTGGCGTTGCTCGACGCGAGCGAGGGCAAGATCGCCCGCACGATCGGCGACCGGTTCCTGCACTACTGCTACCGGTACGACCCCGAGGCGGGCTCGTACTCGGTCGAGGCGATGGCGGTGATGCGCGTCGCCGGCGCCCTGACGGTGCTCGGGCTCGTCGTGCTGATCGGTCTGCTGTTCGTCGGCGAGCGCATCCGGCGCGGCGTGTCGAAGAAGAGGCGGGCGACCCGCGCCCGCGACGAGGGTGAGAGCTACCCCGCCGGACGCGGGGTCACGACGGGAGCTGTGCGATGACGACGCCTTCGGCGCCACCCGTGATGAACCAGGCGCAGGACGCCGTGACCCAGGCCGCCGACGCGGCCCAGGGCGCCGTCGACGCCGCGGCCAACGCCGTCCCACCGGTCCCGCCTGTCCACCCCTACCTCGACCGGGGCGGGCTGATCCACGGCCTCTTCTTCCGCAACGAAGGCCACACCGACACGATCATCACGACCGACGCGATGTTCATGCTGATCTTCTGGTTCAGCGCCTTCTTCTTCGTCCTGCTCATGGTCCTGATGGTCTACTGGACCATCAAGTACCGGCGTCGCCCGGGCGTCGCCCCGCCACGCTCGAGCGCCCACAACACGCCCCTCGAGGTCTTCTGGACCGTCGTCCCCTCCTCCTCCATGCTCGTCATGTTCTTCTTGGGCTTCTGGGGGTACATGAACAAGGTCGTCCCCGTCGGCGGCGCGATGGAGCTCAACGTCAAGGCCCAGAAGTGGGACTGGACCATCACCTACCCCGACGGCACGCAGAGCGGGCAGCTCGTCGAACTCGGCGGACGCAACAACATCAAGATCAACGTCCTCCCAGAGGACACCGACGTCAAGCTCCGCATGTCCTCCATCGACGTCATCCACGCCTTCTGGCTCCCCGACTACCGCACCAAGATGGACGTCTTCCCCAACCGCTACACCGGCTACGGGTTCCACACACCCAAGCTCGGGCCCGGGGACGACCACCCCGAGGGGCGGTATCGCGACCACTGGGTCTTCTGCGCCGAGTACTGCGGCGACCTCCACTCCGAGATGGCCGCCATCATCCGCATCATGTCCCGTGAGGACTACGAGAAGTGGCTCAAGGGCCAGGGCTCGACCGGCGACCCCGTCCTCGACGGCAAGAAGGTCTGGCAGACCAAGTGCGCCACGTGCCACACCACCGACGGCAAGGACAACATCGGCCCAACCTGGCTCAACATGTACGGCGAGCCGGTGGAGTTCACCGACGGCACCAGCCTCGTCGTCGACGAGAACTACATCCGTGAATCGATCCTGAACCCGAGCGCGAAGATCGTCAAGGGCAAACAGAACCAGATGACCTCCTTCCAGGGCAACATCACCGACGAGGAGATCGAGAACGTCATCGCGTTCATGAAGAGCATCTCCGAGGCCGGCAAGACAGAAGGCGGCGCCGAGACCCCCGCCGAGGGCGGTGAGGGCGCGCCCGCCGAGGGCGCAGACCACGAGGGCGGGGAGGGCGGCTGAATCAGTTCCGCGCCCCCGAGCGGGCGCTCACGCCGAGGCGAATGGCATGACCACCGTTGACAGCATCCACGACCACGTCCACCACGGCGCCCACCACGAGGAGGGCTCGTACCTCACGCCCCGGGGTGGCTTCTGGTCCACCATCTGGTCCTGGGCGACGACCGTCGATCACAAGAAGATCGGCGTCATGTACCTCTTCGCCGTCATGTTCATGTTCTTCCTCGGGGGCATGGCCGCGATCGCCGTCCGTCTCGAGCTGCTCGAGCCCGTCCGCGTCGTGCAAGAGAACCTGGCCGACGGCACGACGGTGACGCACATCACCGGCCAACTCTTCGCCCCCGCCGGCGCCGAGAGCATCGACGCCGGCAACCAGATCTACAACCGCCTCTTCACCCTCCACGGCGCGATCATGGTCTTCATGTTCATCGTGCCCTCCGTCCCCGCCAGCCTGGGCAACTTCTTCCTGCCCCTGATGCTCGGCGCCAAGGACGTCGCCTTCCCACGCGTCAACCTCCTGAGCTGGTACATCTACACCACCGGCTCGATATTCGGCATCATCTCCATCATCATGGGAGGTGTCGACACCGGCTGGACGTTCTATACGCCGTATTCAACGAACACGGACGCCGACCATTGGCGCGTCTTCTTCATGGTCTTGGCCGCCTTCGTGCTCGGCTTCAGCTCGATCCTGACCGGACTGAACTTCGTCGTCACGACGCACAAGCTGCGCGCCCCCGGCATGGGCTGGTTCGACATGCCCCTGTTCGTCTGGGCCATCTACGCCACCAGCATCATCCAGGTCCTGGCGACCCCCGTCATCGGGATCACCCTGCTCCTGCTCCTCTTCGAGCGCCTCTTCCACATCGGGATCTTCGACCCCGGGCTCGGCGGCGACCCCGTCCTCTTCCAGCACTTCTTCTGGTTCTACTCACACCCCGTGGTGTACGTGATGATCCTGCCCGGCATGGGCATCATCTCGGAGCTGCTCGCCGTCCACGCCCGCAAGCACATCTTCGGGTACCGCGCCATCGCGTTCAGCTCCCTGGGCATCGCGGCGGTGAGCTTCCTCGTCTGGGGCCACCACATGTTCACCGCGATGGGCGAGCTCTCCTCGACCATCTTCAGCGCCCTCACCTTCCTCGTCGCCATCCCCACCGCGATCAAGGTCTTCAACTGGATCGCCACCCTCTACAAGGGCTCCATCGCGATCAACACGCCGATGCTCTACGCCCTCGCCTTCCTCTTCCTCTTCTCCATCGGCGGCCTCACGGGCCTCCCCCTCGCGACCCTCTCCACCGACCTCCATCTGCACGACTCCTACTTCGTCGTCGCTCACTTCCACTACGTCATGATGGGCGGCACCGTCATCGCCATGATCGGGGGCATCCACCACTGGTGGCCCAAGATGTTCGGCAAGATGTACAACGAGAAGGTCGGCATCCTCGGGTGTGTCCTCGTCTTCGTCGGCTTCAACGTCACCTTCTTCACCCAGTTCTTCCTGGGCACCCAGGGCATGCCGCGCCGCTATGCCAGCTACGTCGACGAGTTCCACACATTGCACATGATCTCGACCTTCGGCTCGTGGATCATCCTGGCGGGCTTCCTGACGCACTTCTTCAACTTCGTCCACTCGCTGGTCGCCGGACCCAAGGCGCCCCCGAATCCCTGGGGCGGGCTGACGCTCGAGTGGGAGACCGAGTCCCCGCCCATCGAGCACAACTTCCACCACGAGGTGCTGGTCACCCACGGGCCGTACGACTACGAGTCCGTCGTGCCGCCGCACTGCGACGAGAAGGACTTCCCGCTGCCCGAGGGCGCGGCGAGCTGAGACGGAGCGACCGATGGCGACGATCGACTCACAACGCCTCGACATGCCCGCCCCTCCGCCCAGGGGGTCGGACAAGCACCCCTTGTTCTGGAAGAACCGGGGGCACGCGCACCACTACCGCTCCGCCGCCGAGGAGTTCGACGCCTGCAAGCTCGGCATGTGGCTCTTCCTGGCGACCGAGATCCTGCTCTTCGCCGGGATCTTCTGCGCGTACACCGTCTTCCGCTCGCTCTACCCCGAGGCCTGGGCGGCGGGCTCACACCACCTCGACTGGCGATTCGGCGCGATGAACACGATCGTGCTGCTCTTCTCCTCCTGGACCGCCGCCTCCGCCGTCCGCTCCGCCCAGCTCGGCAAGCGAGGCGCCCTGATCGGCAACCTCGTCATCACGATCATCTGCGCCGCCGCCTTCATCTTCATCAAGCTCAAGTTCGAGTACTTCGTCAAGCTGGGCCTTGGCAAGGCGCCCGGCACGTGGTTCAGCTACCCCTACGCCGAGCACCCCCAGGAGCCCCTCTGGTGGAGCATCTACTACATGGGCACCGGCCTCCATGCCCTGCACGTCATCATCGGCGCCTGCCTGCTCGGGTGGGTGCTCTTCCGCACCGTGCGCTACAACGCCTACGGCCCCACCCACTACACGATGGTCGAGACCAGCGCTCTCTACTGGCACCTGGTCGACATCATCTGGATCTTCCTCTTCCCCCTCCTGTACCTGATCCACTAACGAAGGCGACGCCATGGAACGCCACCACGACGACAGGCACACACCGAATCCCGCCTTTGACACCATGGATCCCCACGGCGCCACCCACGCCGACCATGGGCACCACATCATCTCCGCGCGCACGCTCATGGCGATCCTGCTCGCCCTGCTCTTCTTCACGATCCTGACCGTCTTCCTCTCGCGCGCCGAGGTCTGGGTGCAGAACACGTTCAGCGTCGTGCTCCCCCAGTGGGTGAACGTCCTGGGCGCCATGAGCATCGCGGTCGTCAAGGGCACGCTCGTCGTCGCGTTCTTCATGGGCCTGCGCTACGACAAGCCCCTGAACCTCTTCGTGCTGCTTTTCTGCCTTGCTGCCGTCGCCCAGTTCATCATCCCAGCCACGCTCGACCTCTACACGCGTGACTGGGTCACCGCCGAGCACAAGGGCGAGATCATCAAGGGGGGCACGGGCGAGGGTCTGGCCAAGACCGGCGAGGGGCACATGTTCGTCCGCGCCTCCCCGCGCCCCAACACCGGGAGCGAGCCCCTCTTCGAGTTCCGCCGCGAGCAACGGCTCGAGGAGCTCGCCCACGAGGTCGCCGCCAAGCACGGGCGCGCCGAGGCCAACGACGAGGACAAGGCCGAGGCCGCACGCGAGTTCTGGTTCGAGCACTACGACGAGGAGCTGCACGAGAAGGGGCACGCGATCCGCCATCTCGACGACCTCGAGGACTTCTACGCCCAGTGGCGCAAGGGTCACGTGACAATGGCCGCCGAGACGACCGACACCGTCGCCCCCGAGAGTCTCGAGGAGACGACCGCCTCGACCGCCAACCACTCCCTCCGCCGCGTCGGGCGCACGCTCGGCCTCTTCGACGCGCAGGCGCCCTCCCCGAGCGCCGAGGAGCACGCGACCCCGGAGCGGGCCGTGCCCCTCAGCCCCACCGAGGGGGAGGACCACTGAGCGACGACCCCCGCCATCGCGGTGGGGGGGAAGGGGCGACGCCACGGGCTCGCCGATCGCCCGTCCGCCGCATTGCCTGGCTCGGCGCCCTCGTCTTCCTCGTCACGCTCGTCGTCAGCGGCTGGGCGCTCGCCAAGCGCATCCAGGGCTTCTACCAGACAGTCGACCGCTCCATCTACTACTTCATCGAGGCGCCCGGGACCGCGTTCAACTTCCGCGGGCGCGACGTCATCATCACCGACGAGCTCGATGATGAGGGCCGCGGCGACGTGATCGTCACCTACGACGGCGAGCCCCTGCGCATCCCCGTCCAGATCCCCCAGCCTTTGCCCCTGCCGGGCCTGGCGCGCCACGCCGACTGGCTGCGCATCGTTTCGTTCGCCGAGGGCACCGGCATGGGCTTCCCGGAGTTCGAGCGCCGCTTCGACGCCGGCGAGATCACGCCGCGCCTGGTCGTCGTCACCCGCAACCCCTTCGCCGACCAGGGCGACGAGCCCAAGTTCGGGCTCGAGACCGACAAGAGCTGGGGCTGGGGCGAGGTCCGGCGCGACAAGTGGACCTTCACCTTCTACGAGCTGCTCCCTGAGGGCGGCTTCGCGTCGCACACGCTCAAGTTCCCCGAGTCCGGCGCCCACTTCTACCGCCGCCAGATCGACGCCGAGCGCAAGGGCCTTCCCCCGCCCGTCCGCGACCCCGACGAGCTCAAGGAGGGCACATGGGAGTTCCAGGCGACGCTCCCCCTGATGAACCGTCCTCCCTCGATCACCAAGGAGCGCCAGGCCCTGCGCGAGTCGGGCTGGACGCTCCCGACGGCCTCCGCCTCGATCATCGGGATCATCGCCTGCCTGGCGATCGCCCTCGCGCCCTCGCGCGAGCAGGTCGAGCGCCGAGTCGCCGCCCAGGAGTCGCGGGCCGCCGGCTGATTGTCACGCAAATTGAAAGAGCCGGGCCCAGTGGACCCGGCTCGCTCGATGCTCAGGTTGTTCACGCGATCACTTCGTCGGATCGAAGTCCCGCGCCGGCGCCGCCTCGGTGTCCACGTTCGCCGTCGTCGACGTGGGCCCGCCCGTGAAGTTCCGCGTCGAGGCGACGAGGAAGACCTCGACGCGCCGGTTCTGCGGCGTGTTCCCGTCGGCCGCGTTGGGCACCGCCGGGCGGAACTCGCCCCAACCCGCGACCTGCATCTTCACCGGGTCGATTCCCAGGTTCTTCAGCTCGTCCCGGACCGAGATCGCCCGGTGTGCCGACAGGTGCATGTTCGTCGGGTGACGCGACGCCGTCCCCGAGCTGATCGGCTGCGAGTCCGTGTGCCCGACGATCACGACGTCGTACGGCTCGGCCTCGGTCATCTTCAGGACGTCAGCGAGCGCCGCGATCGTCTGCTTCGCCTCGTCGCGGATCTGGTCGGATCCCGACGAGAACGTCATGTCCGACGCGAAGCGGAGCATGCCCCGGTTCGGGTCGTACTGGATCTGCTTGGGGAACTTGGCCGCCAGGCGGGCGAGGGCCTTGTCCGTCGCGGGGTCCAGGTGTCCCAGGTCCATCGAGCCCAGGCGGCTCTCGAGGTCCGCGTTCGCCTCGCGGAACTGGGCGATCTGCTGCTTGAGCAGCGTGATGTCCGCGTCCCGCTTGCTCAGCAGGGTCGAGCAGTCGCCCTGCGAGCCCTGGAGACGGGAGATGGCGGCGTTGCTCTCCTCGAGCTGGGCGACCAGCTCGACGTTCCGCTCCTCGAGCGTCCGGTTGTTGTCGTACAGGGCGTCGTACTCTTGCTGGCTCACGCACCCGCCCAGGGCGCCCGCCAGGAGTCCGAGCATCACGATCCGCCGCGTTGCGCGAGTCCTTATCATTCCGTTGCTCCCAAACTCCGCGGGCCTCCGCGTCCGTCGCGCGCCCGTCCTTGATCCGTGCGGAGTGCGCCGAGCCTACCCGAATCCGCCCGATTCCGCCGACAATCCACAGTGCCCGCCCACACGCCGAACACGACGCTGGTCCGGATAAACGCCCGCGCCGCGGCGGACGAGCGGGGTCTGCTCGCCGCCCCCGCACGCCTCACCCTCCGCCTCACCACCCCCGTCCACCAGGGCGCGCCCACCCGCGGCGCCGCCCTCGAACTCGTCTCGTTATCCACACCAACCGACAGCTTCTCCCACCATGACCCGACGCCCGACCTCGTCCTCGACCGCCCGGACGCCGTCCTCATCCCCGCGCTCGTCAACGCGCACGCGCACCTCGACCTGACCCACCTCGGCCCGCGCCCGCACGACCCGGGCGAGGGGTTCGTCGCGTGGGTCGACATGGTGCGCGCCGGGCGGGCCCAGGGCGACGACGAGATCGCCGCCTCGGTCCAGGCGGGGATCGATCTCTCCATCCGGGGCGGGACCGCCGCGATCGGGGACATCGCCGGCGCCCCGGCGGGCGTGCCCAACCTCACGCCTTTCAAGACCTTGCGCGGGTCTCCCCTCGCCGGAACCTCCTTCCTCGAGTTCTTCGCGATCGGCATGGGTGAGCAAGCCGCCCTCGACCGCATCGCCGCCACGCTCGACGCGTGCAAGCGCGAGGGCGTCGTCCCGCACGAACGCGCCGAGCCCGTTCGCCTGGGTTTGCAGCCGCACGCGACCAACACCGTCGCGCGCCGGGCCTACCTCTGGGCCGCCCAGCGCGCCCGCGAGCTTGGGCTCCCCCTGTGCACCCACGTCGCCGAGACGCCCGAGGAGATCGAGTTCATCGCGCACGCCCAGGGCCCGCAGCGCGCCCTGCTCGAACGCTTCGGTCTCTGGGACGACGCGATCGACATCGGGCATGGCGAACACCCGATCGAGCACCTGCGAGCGTTCCTCGAGGCGTGCCGAGACATGATCCCGCCGCCCCTACTCGTGCACATCAACGACGTGGGCTTGGCGCTGCCAGTCCTCGCCGCGAGCGGCGCGAGTGTCGCGTACTGCCCCCGCGCCAGCGCCTACTTCGCCGCCCCCGACCGCCTCGGGCCGCACCGGTATCGAGAGATGCTCGACGCCGGCGTCAACGTCTGTCTCGGCACGGACTCGGTCGTCTGTCTCCCGCCCGAGCAGCTCACGGGCGACGCCGCCCGTCTGTCGGTTCTCGACGACATGCGCCTCCTCCATGCGCGCGACGGCACGGACGTCGCGGAGTTGCTGTCGATGGGAACAACCCGGGGCGCCAAGGCGCTCGGGCTCGACCCCGCCCCCTTCCGCCTCGACCCGGGCCCGATCGCGGGATTGCTGGCAATCGAGGCGCCCCCACACTCGTCGGACCCCCTGCGGGACGCGATGTCCGAGTCGACGAGGCCGGAGTTCCTGTATCTCCGGAATCATGCCTGTCAGGCCGCAAAAAACGCAGCGGAGCGAACCCCCGACGCGTACCATCCCTAGAACGGTTCTGGGTTTACGACGATCCCGGGATCTCTCCCGTTCAGGCCGACCCGAGGCGCCATGAGCCGCAAGTGGCAGCATGTCAAACGCTGGGATGACGAGAACCTGGTCGGGGTGCTCGCGCCCCTCCGCGTGCTGCTCCGCGCGTTCAGCTCGGTGACGCTCGCGGTCTGCCTGCTGGTCTTCATCGCGTTGTACGCGATCCTGGCGAGCGTGCCGATCGGGCTGCTCGCCCTGACGCCGACGATCGTGTTCTACGCGATCACGTGCGTGGGGGCGGTCCTGCTGGTCGCCCTGCTCCCGACCCTGCTCGTGCGTCGTCTGATGCGCGGGAGCGGTCGGGGCGCGCGCTTCGCCGTCACCATGCTCCTGTTCATCGCCCTGGGCGTCGTGGGCGGCGTCCTCTGGAACTCGCTCGTCTGGCCCGCGATCCGCTACGACCCGGCGACCGGCGCCGGCGTCCGCTTCTTCTCCGGCTTCGTGCGCACGTACAACGCCACCACCCTGCGCCGCCTGCCCGGCTTCGAGATGACCGAGGGCCAGTTCTACGCCTGGTGGCCGCTCCGCTTCGCCCTCATGCTCTTCGTCCTCAACCTGATCGTCGCGACCATGCGCCGGATCGAGTTCTGCTTCAAGAACGTCGGCGTCCTGAGCGTGCACACCGGGATTGTCATGATCGCGATGGGCTCGCTGTTCTACGGGCGCCTCAAGCAGGAGGGGGACACGATCCTCCTCGCACCCCAAGGCCCGGGCGAGGTCGCGGGACCGCCCCAGGTCGCCTTCTACGACCGCGACGAGCCGGTGCTGTACGTCGCCCAGACCAACGACCTGGGCGGCGCGCCGGGCAGGCACCGGGATGGGAGCAGCGACGCCTCGACGCCTGCCCCGGTACAACGACTACAACCTCGACGCCGGCGCCGAGGACGCGAGCTCCACGCTCTGGCACGTCACGGGCCTCGATCGCGCCTGGGCGAACGAGCCCGACCGCCCGCTCTCACTCAAGGTCCCCGACTGGCGGGGCCCGACGGGGCTGGTGGACACGGACATCAAGCTCCGCGTCGTGGGCTTCGCCTCGTACGCCGAGGCGCAGGACGACGTGGTGAAGGTGGACCTCGACCCCGGGGCGCCGATCCCGCCGGACTTCGAGCCCAACCCGGTCCGCTTCGTCGAGCTGTACTCAGACCTCCCCGACGAGCACGGGCACGTCCCGGCGACGGACGGGCCCGCTTTCCGCTTCGCCCTCTTCCCGCACCGCCCCGCCTCGCGGATCTCGGACAACGGCGTCTTCGGCGTCGAGTACACGATCGGCATGGACGAGACGCGGTGGCGCGACCTGTCGAGCCCCGTGCCCCCCGGCGCGCAGCAAGCCCTCGTCGTCGAGATCCCGCGCGAGGGCGAGGCCCCCTACCGATCGGTCGTCAGCGTCGTCCCGGGCGTCCGGCGCGAGCTGGGGGACACGGGCTTCGCGATCCGGGTCAAGGAGCTTCTCCCCGAGCCCCCCTTCCCGATCATCACCGAGGGGTACCAGGGCGCGACGAGCATGGTCGCGGTCGTGGAGATCGAGCGGACCGCCGCCGCCCCCGAGGCTTCCACGACCTACGACCGCTGGGTCTACCACCGCTTCCCCGAGATCAGCCAGGACCTGCTCAAAGAGACCGACCCGCGCACCGGGCGCCCGATCCGGCGCGACGCCGACCCGTCGATCCGCCTGTCGCTCATCGACTGCTCTCAGCTGCAGGTCTACTTCGACGAGAAGGCGGACGGGCACGTGCGCGCGATCGTGCGCCAGCCCCGAGGCGCGGCCCGCGTCATCGACGACCTCGCGCCCGGGTCGCGCATCGAGGACATCGTGCCCCAGATCCACCTGGTCCTGGGCGAGCGCTGGGACCACGGGCGTCAGTTCGAGCGCCCCGTCCCCGTGCCCAGCGAGCAGCGTCAAAAGGACCAGATCGGCACGCACGACAAGGCCTTGATCGCGGTCGAGATCAGCGTCCAGGGCGACTCCCAGGTCGTCTGGCTTCCATTCACACGGTACATGCACCTGGGCATGGACCACGAGCGGGTGGTGACGCTCAAGGACGGGCGGCGACTACGCCTCGCCTTCGGGCGCCTGCAGATGCCCTTCCCGGGCTTCGACGTGCGGCTCGTGGACTTCCAGATGATCGCGTACGACTACCGCGGGGCGCCGCGGGACTACCAGTCGGTCGTGCGCGTCGAGCCGAGCAGCATGATGGGCGAGGCGGCGGACTTCGAGCCCTACACGCACGTGACGAAGCTCAACGCGCCGTTGCGGGCGCCCTTCCACTGGGACCCCGAGGCGGCGTGGGTGAGCAACGTCTCGCGCCGCCTCCTGGGCGGGCTCAACCCGCGACAGTTCAAGCTCTCACAGGCCGGCTGGGACCAGCAGGGCTGGACGCAGAGCCAGCAGCTCGTGGACCAGGGCCAGCTCGACCGCCCGCGGGCGCGATGGACGATCCTGGGCGTGGGCAACAACCCGGGGATCCATGTCATCGCCCTGGGCGGCATCCTGATGGGCGTGGGCGTCCCCTGGGCGTTCTATTTCAAGCCCTGGCTGGTGCGTCACGAGAAGCGGAAGCTGGCGCGACGTGCGTCCGGCGAGGCGCGCGAGACGAATAAGTGTTCAGCCCAGACGCCGGCGCCCGAGCCGGTGGGAGCGGGAGCATGAAGACGCGACGACCGATCCTGACGCTGACCCTTCTCGCGCTGACCAGCGCCCTAATGGCGCCCCTGGCGCCCGCCCAGCCGGGCGCCCAGGGCGGCGAGGATCTGCCGCCCGCGCCCCGGGGCGGCGCGGGCAACACGCACCCCGAGTCCCACCTGCTCGAGGGCCAGGACGCCAACGCCCTGCTCAATCCGTTCGGCATGCCTTCGAACGCGCCCGCGGGCGACGCCGTCGCGAAGCGCGAGTTCGCCAAGAAGCTCGACCTCGCGCCCCTGCGCGACCTGGCGGTCCAGCACGACGGGCGTGTCAAGATCCTCGACACGCTCGCGCGCGAGACCGTCCGCGCGATCACGGGGCGCAAGGACTTCATCGACATCCTGCCCCCCAAGGCGGGCGACGACGCGGCCCAGACCTGGAAGCCCGACCCGGTCTTCACGCTGCTCGACATGGTGATCGACCCGGCGTACTACGCCGACAAGCCGCTCATCCACGTCCAGTACCTGCCCCTCCGCCAGGCGCTGCTCGAGCACGCGTTCCCGGGCGACGAGCAGACGCAGCAGCTCTGGAACACGCGGACGCGGCTGTCGCCCTCGATCATCGACGCGAACGCGACGCCGGTCTTCAACCAGTACGGCGACAGCGGGCCGTTCCGCGACGCCCTGAACCGAGTCGAGTCGATGCGCCGTCTGTACCTGCTCAGCGCGTCGAACCTGCTCATGGTCGCGCCCGAAAGTCGTGACAAGGAGTGGGGGCGTCTGACGGAGCTGCCGGCGGACTCTGGCCCGCGGAAAGCCGCGGCGGAGCTGGGCGAGGCGTGGCGCGCCCTCGACGCGGACCGGGCGAACGCCGCGATCAAGAGTTTGGCCGCGGAACTCCCCGCGATCCATCCGGACATTTACCCCGACGCGAGGCGCGATCTGGAGCTGGCGTACAACCGGTCCAACGCGTTCGCGTGGGGCGCCTGGGTGTACCTGCTCAGCCTGCTGATGCTCGTCCTCGCCTTCGGCACGGGGCGCAAGTGGCTCGTGATCGGGGGCGTGAGCACGCTGATGCTCGCCGTCGCGCTGCACGCGTTCGGGTTCAGCGCCCGGTGCATCATCGCCGAGCGGTTCGCGATCCAGAACCAGTTCGAGTCGATGACCGGGGTGTCGCTGTTCGCGGCGGTCGTGGGGCTGGTGATCATGGTCTGGCGTCGCCAATGGCTGTTCGGCGCGGCGGCGGCCGGGGCGGGGTTCCTCATCCTCACCGGCGCCACCCAGATGAACATCCCGGGCGTCGACATCGGGCGCGAGGCCGCTATCCTGAACACCTCGGTCCTGCTCAAGTACCACGTGACGACCGTGCTCACGAGCTACGGCCTGATCACGCTGGGCATGATCACGAGCCTGTTCTATCTGGGCGCCCACTACGGGACGAAGTGGTTCGGCAAATCCGAGGCGCAGCTCGTCGCCTCCGCCTCCCTCTCCCCCCCGGGGAGAGGGCAGGGTGAGGGGTCTCCCTCTTCTCTGGCTTCTTCCTTCCCAACCAACGCCCGCCTGCTCGCGGACCTCGACAAGGCGCAGCTCGTGATCCTGCAGCTCGCGTTCTGGGCGCTGGGCGTGGGCATCCTCCTCGGCGCCTGGTGGGCGGATCACTCGTGGGGACGCTGGTGGGCCTTCGACCCCAAAGAGACCTGGGCGCTGGTCACCTGGATCATCTACCTCATCGTCATCCACGTCCGCGTCGCCATCGGCGGCGAGAAGCGAGGCTTCGTCACCGCCTGGCTCTCCGTCCTCGGCTTCATCGTCATGCTCTGGACGTACTTCGGTGTGAACCTGCTGCTGCCGGGGCTGCACGCATACGCGTAGTTGGGCGGGCGGGCAGAGTCAGGATGAGGCCGCGTGCGCCTCACGGGGGTGGTACGTCCCCGCATCAGACCTCGACGCGATCGCGAAGCGGTTCCACATGTTGATCGTCGCGACGACGCAGGTCAGGTCGCTGACCTCCTGCTCGCTCAGGGTCTGGCGGACGCGCTCGTAGACTTCGTCGCCGACGTGGTCGTGGTCGAGGCGCGTCATCGCCTCGCACCAGAGCAGGGCGGCCCGCTCGCGGTCGGTGTAGTACGGGCTCTCGTCCCAGGCGTCCAGGCCGTAGAGGCGCTGCTCGGTCTCACCGCCAGCCTTGGCGTCCTTCCAGTGCATGTCGATGCAGTAGGCGCACCCGTTGATCTGCGAGGCCCGCAGCTTGATCAGGTGGCGCAACGGCTCCTCGATCGACGTCCCGGCGAGCGTCGCGTCCAGGGCGGCCATCGCCTTGAATGGCCCGTTCGACAGCTTGTAGGCATTGAACCGCGGCATGTCGGATCTCCTTGTCGTGCCCGCGGACGCCGACGATCCCGGCGCCGATCGCGCACGCACAAGTTTATGCCGTCACCGCCCAACTCCAGGCCGGCGGCGAGACCGCTCAGCGCGTATTCAGCACCACCCGCCCGATCACATCCTTCTCGGCGATCGCGAACGTGCCCACGCCGTTGCGGTTGAGCGTGAGGGCGCCCGTGTTCGGGTCCCACGCCTCGACGCGCCCGAGATAGGTCTGCCCGGTTGTGTACCGATACGCGACGATCTGCCCGGGCTTGAACGAGTCGGCGAGCTTGTAGACCAGCACCCGCGAGCCGGCGGGAACCTCCGGCTCCATCGAGTGCATCGGCACGACGTACATCTCCGCGACCGCGGTCTTCACGCCAACCATCAGCACCAGCGCGCCGCCGAGGCACACGCCCGTCCTGACCAGGAGCCGACGTCCACGCCGAGTTCGTCCTTCACGCTGTTCGCTCATCTGTGCGCTCCTTTCATCGGCGCCACGGCTGACCCGTGAGGGCAGCCGTGCTCCCCTGGACACTTCACGCCTGCCCTTCGGGTCAGGCGTGCCACCGTCTCCCTACCCCTCCCATCGCCCCCCGGTTCGTCCGGGCCGTACCCTCTGAATGGATGAGGGCCCGCCGCTCTTTCTTCTCGGCCGATTCGCCCACGCTCGCCCAGAGGCTGCTTGGCGCCACCCTCGTCCGGGTCCTGGACGACGGCGCCCGCCTCGCCGGCGTCATCGTCGAGACCGAGGCCTACATCGGGCCTGAGGACACCTGTGCCCACTCCGTCGGCGGGCGACGCACCGAGCGGACCGAGCCCATGTACGCCAAGCCCGGGACGGCGTACGTCTACTTCACCTACGGCATGCACCACTGCGTCAACGTCGTCGCGGGGGAGGTCAACCAGCCGGTCGCCGTCCTGATCCGGGCGCTCGAGCCGACCGAGGGGCTGGACATCATGCGGGCTTTGCGTTCGGGCGTTACGCCTGACTCTCTGTCTCACGGAGGGGGGGGCTTCCAGCCCCCCCATGCTTCAAATGAGCACCAAGGGCGGGGGGGCAAGATGTCCCCCCCTCCAAAAGGCAGGCAGGCCGTCGGCGGCGCGAACCGCTCCAGAATCCTGCGCGACACCGACCTCTGCTCGGGCCCGGGCAAGATCTGCCAGGCCCTCGCGATCGACCGATCCCTCTCCGGCATCGACCTTACGAACGATCCCCGTCTCTTTGTCGAACCTTCACGCGCGGGTCCGATAGACCCTGTGAATCTGGTGAACGACGCCAGGATCGGCGTCGGCGACGCGGACGAGTGGGCCCGGGCGCCCCTCCGCTGGCACGTCAGGGGGAATCCGCACGTCAGCGTGGTGCGAACACCCCGATCGGGCGTGAGGAAACGCCCCCGCGTGAACCGCGAATAACCGGTGTGCGAATCAGGTTTGGCATCCTAGAATTGGTGTGAACTCCGCCCTCGCGACGATGGGTGTGGGTTCCCGGAGCGTGTGTTCGATGTCCCAGCAGATCGACCTCAAGCAAGTGATGCGAGACGCGGGCGGGTATTCCCCCGAGTCGTACCGGTTCATCCGTGACGGCTTGGCCCACACGGTGCGCATGATCCACGGCGACGACGCCGCCGACACCCCGCCCTCGAACTCCGACGACGAGGACTCGCGCCACGTCACCGGTCGCCAGCTCTGCGAGGGCCTGCGCGACTACGGCCAGCGCCAGTACGGGCTGCTCGCACGCACCGTCCTCTCGCGCTGGGGCATCCGCACGACCGAGGACTTCGGCAAGATCATCTTCGCCATGGTCGACGCCGGCCTCATGCGCAAGACCGACGAGGACACGCTCGCGGACTTCGTCGGCGTCTACCGTTTCGACGAGGTCTTCGCCGAGCCCGAGCCAACGACCGCCGGCGCCTGATCCCAGCCCGACATCCCAGATGAGCGCCGAGCGCCCGGCGGGGTGATCGGGTGTGTCGTTCCATCGCTCCGGACGCCGAGAGTGAGAGGGAGCGAACGCTCGGGTCTTGCTTGGGCGCCACTCGCACGGGACCGCCCCTGAGTCCCGAGGCTTCGCGGACTCAGCCTCGGCGTCCGGGCCTGCGCCCCCCGCCTGTTCTGGTACCCTCCCGCCCGATGGCGCCCGAGGAGCCCAGTCCCAAGGCACGCTGGTCGGATCTGCACATCTGGCAGGTTCAGTACGTCCGCGACATCCTCATGATCCTGGGCGTGCTCGCCCTCTTCTGGCTGGGCCAGAAGCTCAGCATCGTCACGGTCCCCGTGCTGCTCGCGATCCTCTTCGCGTACTTGTTCGAGCCGGTGATCCAGTTCCTGATGCGCCGGACACGCCTCAAGCGTCACGGCGCCGTCACCGCCATCCTCGTCGCCATCGTGCTGGGCATCGTCGTGCCTGGGGCCCTCGCGCTGAGCTACGGCGTGATCCAGGGGGCGGCCCTGGTCAGAACCGTCGGCGGCAACACGATCGCCCTGCGCGATTCGGTCAAGGCGGCCCAGCACGTCCGCAAGCTCGAGCGAGAGATCGACGCGGCCAAGGTTGGGCTGCCGACCCCCGACGCCGGCCAAACGGATGCCGAGGGCGAGCTGACGACGCCTCAAGCGCCTGAGGCCTCGGGCGTCGACGAGGCGAGGAGCCCCGAACGGATCGAGGAGGACCTGGCGAAGGCGAAGCTGGTGGAGGAAGAAGCCGTCCGCGACCTGCGCGAGCAGGCGGGCCAGTCCTGGGTCGATCTGCACGACTGGCTGATCGGCGCCAACGACCGCGAGGACCTGACCGTCGCGCTCGACTACGTGGGCGAGTACCTCGAGGCCGAGGCGGGTCGAGTCGCCCAGGCCGCGGCGGGCGTCAGCGCGAACGCGGTCGGCGTCGCCGTCGCCTTCCTCTCGCGCGCCTTCGGCATCCTCTTCATGCTCTTCCTCACCGCCTTCTTCTTCTACTTCTTCGCCACCGGCTGGGTCGAGTTCAAGGGCTTCACGGGCAAGCTCCTGCCCGACAAGCACCGCGACCAGATCGTCCACCTGGCGACCCGCTTCGACCGGATCATCGCCGCCTTCATCCGCGGGCGACTCACCATCGCCTTCATCCAGGCGATCGTTTTCACCGTCGGCTACTGGATCATCGGCGTCCCGGCCTCGTTCATCCTCGGGCCGGTGGTGGCGATCCTCTCGATCGTGCCGTACATGGCCCTGGTCGGCGTGCCCGTCGCGATCGTCCTGCTCTGGCTGGAGAACCACACGGGGATCCGGGGCAACCCCCTGTACGTCCTGGGCGCCCCGACCGCCTTCTACTTCTTCGCCCAGGCCCTGGACGACTACATCTGGACGCCCATGATCCAGGGCAAGGAGACCGGGATGTCCACGCCGGCGATCCTGTTCGCCTCCCTGGCGGGCGGGGTGCTCTTCGGGGTCTTCGGGCTGCTGATCGCGATCCCGATCGCGGCCTGCCTCAAGATCCTGATCCAGGAGGTCTTCTGGCCCAAGTTCCGGGCATGGGCCGAGGGGGAGGCCAAGGACTTCCTGCCCATCGACGGGGCGTAGGCGGCGAGGCGGGCGCATGACCGCCGCCCGGTCGGAGCCGGCGTCGCCCGGTGAGCGGGCCTCCCGGATCGACGCGGTCGGGACCCGCTTGCAGACCACCTCGTTTTCGGGGATGATCCCGCCCCATGACGCAATCCACCGACTCCCCGCCGCCGTCCTCCGCCCCCAAGGAACCCGGCGGTCTGGACATGAACCTGGTCAAGTTCCCCTTCCTGATCTCGGGAATCTTCAACGGGATCTCCGCGCTGACGTGGATCCTGATGAGCATCCCGCTGATCTTCATGTTCGTGGGCTGCCTGACGCTCCCGCTGGCGCTGGGCGCCGGCGTGCTCGCAGTCTTCGAGATCCTGGTCTTCGTCGCACTGCACCAGAACAAGAAGCCCCGCCCCAGCAAGAAGAAGCTCAAGCTCCTCGCGATCCTCGAGATCTGCACCATCCTCCTCTTCAACGTGCCCAGCGTCGCCTGCGGCATCTGGACCCTGCTGCAGCTCGAGAAGTACGACGAGAACGCCTGACACCAAGCGCGGCCGCGCCGCCTCGCACAAGAACAAGAGCCGGGCCGCGGTTCACGCCGCGGCCCGGCTCTTCGTTTGTCGAGGCGACGCCCGGGCGGGCGTCGATCAATCGTCCGTCGGCACGTTCGCCTGATTCATCTGGGTCATCTCCGCGGGGATCGGGCGCTCGGGCGACTCCGTGTCCCAGCAGATGAGCAGCACCTTCCAGCCGGCCGCGGGGTCGTTGGGATCGCGCACGAGCTGGAAGCTGTTGACGCCGCGGGCGACCGCCTCGCCGCCAGGCTCGACTGTCGTCTCGTACGCGCTCATCACGTGCGCCATCCTGCCGAACACCTGCGCGTTGTCCCACGTCGAGTGCTCGTAGAACGGGTTGGACGCCATGTGCGCGCCGGCCTTCTCGACGTACTCCTCGGGCGTCCACGAGATCATCCGGGGTGGCGTACCCACCTGGTCTCCCTGGGCCGGGCGACCCTGCGTGAAAAACGTCAGGCGCCCGCCCTCGGCGAACATCGCCCGGAACCGCTCCCAGTCCCGCGCCTCGCCCGCCGGCCCGGAGATCAGGTCGTACATCTCCTGGACCGTCGCCAGGGCGTCCTGCTTGGCCTGTTTGCGATCAGCATTCCAGGCCTCCAGGCGCAGCAGCCCCGCCGCACTGGCGACGACGCACGTGGACGCGACCAGTCCCCCCATCCAGACGCCTCGATTGCTCATTACGGCCCTCCCTACAGATGCTCGATCATGCTACCGCAAGTCCTGGCGGGTCGTTGCGGGGGCGTCGCCTCATCGCCGCTTCTTGGGCTTTCGCTGCTTCACGCCCCGAGACTTGGCCTTGGTCGAGCCCTTGCGTCCCAGGCCCATCGCGCCCATGCCGCCGATCATGTCGCCCATGCTGCCGCCGGCGAGTTGTTTGGCCGCGGCGATCTTCGCACCCGTGCTCATCGACGCCATCTGCTTGGTCATTTTGCTGATCGCGTCGAACTGCTTGACGAGCTGGGCCACCTGCTGGGGCTCGCCGCCGGCGCCCTTGGCGATCCGCCGACGGCGTGACGTGTCGATCAGCTTCGGAGACTTGCGCTCGCGGGGCGTCATCGAGTGCACGATCGCCTCGGTCCTGTCGAGCTGCTTCTCGTCGATGTCCACGCCCTTGAGCATGGAGCCGACGCCGGGCAGCAGGCCCATCACCTGCTTCATCGGGCCCATCTTCCGCAGCGAGCGAAGCTGCTTGAGGAAGTCGTCCATCGTCATCTCGCCCTTGGCCATCTTGGCCTCGAGCTCCTTGGCCTCCTCCTCGCTCACCTCCTGTTGGGCCTTCTCCACAAGCGAGACCACGTCGCCCATGCCGAGGATCCGCCCCGCCATCCGGTGCGGGTTGAAGACCTCGATCGCGTCCATCTTCTCGCCCACGCCGATGAAGCGGACGGGGGCGCCCGTGACGGCCTTAACGCTGATGGCGGCGCCCCCCCGCGTGTCCGAGTCGAGCTTGGTCAGGATCACGCCATCGACCTCGAGGCGCTCGTGGAACGCCTTGGCGGAGTTGACCGCGTCCTGCCCGGTCATCGCGTCCACGACCAGGAAGATGTGGTGGGGGGTCAGGGCTTTATTCACGCGCTGCAGCTCGCCCATCAGCTCGTCGTTGACGTGGAGGCGCCCGGCCGTGTCGAGGATCAGGACGTCCACGCCCTGCGTGCGGGCGGCCTTGAGCGCGTTCTGGCAGACCTGCACCGCGACGCCGACGGCCTTGCCGTACTCGGCGCACTTGTCCGGCTCGCCGTAAAAATGAATCTGCGCCCCGCCGCTGACGGTCTCGTTGGCGTGCTGGGCGACGGTCTGGAGCTGCTCGACGGCCGCCGGTCGCTGGAGGTCCGCCGCCGCGAGCATGACCGACCTGCCGCGCTTCTTGAGGAACCCCGCGAGCTTGCCGCACGTCGTGGTCTTCCCCGAGCCCTGGAGCCCGCACATCATCACGACCGTCGGCCCCGGCGAGACCTTCAGGATCCCCGGCCCCGACTCGATCGCCGCCTCGGGGCCGGCTTCGGGATCGCCCCCGAGCAGCTCGACCAGGCGGGCGTGGACGATGCCGATCATCTCCTGGCCCGGCTTGAGGCTCTTGGTGACCTCCCGCCCGACGGCGTCCGCCATCACGTCCGCAGTGAACTTGTCGACGACGCCGAGGTTCACGTCCGCGTCGAGCAGGGCGGTGCGGACGTCCTCCATCGCCTCGCGGACGTTGGACTCGGAGATCGAGCCCCTGCCTGAGAGCTTGCGCATCATGCCGTTGAAGCCGTCGGAGAGTCTGTCGAACATGGGAGAAGGGTAGCGGGGGGGGGATAGAGCCATCTAGACTGCTCGGATGCCAAACCCTGCCGTGGAGCAGGAGGCTCCGCCGCCGACCTATCGCACTTGGCTCCTACGCGTCCGCCCCGCTGGGTTCGAGCACGAGCCCTGGTCGGACCTTCGTGTCGCTGCGAGGTCGGCGATCCAGGCGGAGGCCATTCTCCGTCGCCAGGGATACGACGTGAGTCCTGAGGGCGCCCGGACGGTCGCCGGCTCGCCTGATCCGTTCACGCCCGCGGTCCCGCCCCCCCTCCGCTGTGGGAAGTGTGGCTACGAGTTGGACGGACTCGTCGTCCACCAGGCAATCATCCAGTGTCCGGAGTGCGCGTTCGCACAGGTCGTCACCTGCTGGGGTCCAGCAGCTGTGAGTGAACCAAGCATGCCAAGGGTCGTTGTGTATCTGTTTGCCATCATCGGAGGCATTGTCGTTGCGCTGTTCTCATTGGTGATGATCGCGGGGCTCTTATTCTGAGTGTGTTCCGTTTTCCGTCGCGCTGACGACACACACTCTCAATCCCGCCCCTTCGACTTCAGCCACTTGCCCAGCCTCGCCTTCGTCCACGTGTTCACACACGACTCGGGCGTGAGCCATCCCCGCCGCCCGGTCAGCACGCCGTACCGGATGTTGTCGAAGTCCGACGCCTCGTGGACGTCGCAGTCGATGGCGATCTTGGCCCCCGCCTCGACCGCGGCCCTCACGTGCGTGTCGCGTAGGTCCAGCCTCATCCAGTGGGCGTTGATCTCGAGCGCGACGTCGTGCTCGACCGCCGCGGCGATGATCTCGTCCATCGCCGGCTCCAGCCCCTTGCGCCGGTTGATCAGCCGCCCCGTCGGGTGCCCCAGCACGTGCACGTACGGGTTCTCGATCGCCTTGAGCAGCCTCGCCGTCGCCTTCTTCGGGTCCTGCGAGAGCGCCACGTGGGGCGAGGCGACCACCACGTCCAGCTCCGCGAGGAAGTCGTCGTCGAAGTCGAGATGTCCGTCCGCGAGGATGTCCACCTCGCACCCGCACAGGATCTCGATGCCGGTCGTCTTCTCGCGGAGTTTCTCGATCTGCTTCCGCTGCGCCCGCAGGCGTTTCTCGTCGAGCCCGCCGGCCTGCGCCGAGCTCTTGGAGTGGTCCGTGACCGCGATCGTGTGGAACTTCCGCTTCTTCGCCAGGGCCACCAGCTCCTCGAGGGCCAGCGACCCGTCCGACTCGGTCGTGTGCGCGTGCAGCTCCGCACGAATGTCGTCCACCTCGATCAGCGACGGCGCCTCGTCCACGCCGAACTCGCCCGAGTCCTCCCGGATCTCCGGCTGCACCCACGCGACGCCGAGGGCCTTGTAGATCGATTCCTCCGTCTTGGACGCCTTGGCCTTGACGCCCCGCTTCTGGGGCGGCTCCTTCTCGCCATCGTCGGGGAACAAGCCGTACTCGTTGAGCGTCAGGCCCTTCTTGATCGCCCGCTCGCGCAGGCGGATGTTGTGCTCCTTGGAGCCCGTGAAGTACATCATCGCCGCCCCCCAGCTCGACTCGGGCACGACCTTCAGATCCACCTGCACGCCCCCCGCGTCGCCCCCGTCGTCCCCCCAGCGGGCGAAGTCCGTGCCGTCCAGGTTCATACGCACCGACGACTTGCTCTCGCCCTTGGCGAGCACCTTGGTCACGTTCGGCATCTCGACGAACGCGTCGCGGGCCGCGTCGGGGTCGGTCGTCGCGACGAGGATGTCGATGTCGCCGATCGTGTCTCGCCCGCGCCGCAGCGACCCCGCGTAGGCGACCTGCTGCACGCCCTTGACCTTCTCCATCCGCGCGACGATCCCCTCGCCGATCGGCATCGCGATCCCCAGGCTCAGCCGCCGCCCGCTTGTCTCCTTGAACGCCAGCGACGCCTTGATGTTCTCGACCGTCTTGGCGCCCATCCGGGGCAGCGTGAGAATGGACCCGTCCTCGATCGCCTTCTTCAGCCCCGCCTCGTCGGTGATCCCCATCTCCTTCCACATCAGCGCGACCGTCTTGGGCCCGAGCCCGGGCACATCCATCAGTGTCAGCAGCCCCGCCGGGATCTTCTTCTTGAGCTCCTCGTGCTCCTTGATCTTCCCGGTCCGCTTGTACTCGCCGATCTTCTCGGCGGTCCCCTTGCCGATCCCCTCGATCGCGATCAGCGCCTTCTCGTCCTCGGCGATCGGCGCGAGGTCGGCGGACATGTCCCCGATCACCCGCGCCGCCTTCGCGTGCGCATTGACCCGGAACGGGTTGGCCCCGGTCAGCTCGAGCATCCTCGAGATCTGCTCGAAGCGGACCGCCAGCTCTTGGTTGAAGCCCATGCGCGATGGTAGAAGTGGGGGGCGCGGGTCAGGCGCCGCGCCCCAGCCCGGGCGCCGAGTCCCCGAAGTCCTCGACGATCTGGCGTTCGACGGCCTCGACGATCCCCTCGCGCCGGTCCTCGGGGACGAGCATCAGGGCCGCGACCCACCGCCTCGCCAGCTCAGGGCTCCCCGGGCGCATCAGCTCCACCAGCATCCTCACGTGCTCGTTTGGCGACAGCGGATCGGACCCGGCTGGCCGCCTCGTCGGCGTGTGGATCGACGGCTTTGGCTTCGACATCGCCTGGCGGCTCCCCCAACTCATCCCCGCCCGCGATCCTACCAGACGATCCCCGAATCCGAGTCTCCAACCCCTGTACGAACCGCTCCAGGCGGTCCACACGATCGCCGAAGGCCTCCAGGGACTCGGCGATCGCCGCCAACAGCTCCGAGGGGTCCGCCGCCCGCAGCGCCTCCCGACGCACCTCATCCGTGCGCATGGGCCCGCGCCCGGTCAGCACCCAGTCGCCATTGAGCTTGAGCGAGGCGCAGATCGCCGACACGAACTCGATGCTGGGCGCCTGGCCCTGCATGTAGCGCCGTACCGTCTCCGGGTGGACCCCGGTCAGGTCCGACAGCGAGCGGTATGTCCGCTTGCCCACGGCGGCGCTCAGCCGATCGTGCAGGCTTCCCCCTTCCATGCCGGAAGACTACCAGCCTGTTCGGCCAACGCGATCCGATCAAACGCCCGCGCCAGATTTGTTTGTATTGTGTTTAGTATGGCCACACAATATTGTGGATCACGCTTCGGGGCAGGGGTGGGGGGTGGGCCTCAAAGTTGTGCGGGCTTGGAGCCTCGAAGTCACAAAGAAATTCTCACCCGACGTCGCCCAGACCGAGCGCCTCGCCGTGGGAGTGGAGAAGTCGACGCCGAATGAGGGCCTCGCCCTCGCGCTCGAGACCGGGTGAGGCCTCGATCCACGCCCGGGCGTCCCGGCGCGCCTGCTCGAGCAGCTCCCGGTCACGTCTCGGGTCGGCGATCTTGAACGGGGCGACGCCCGACTGGCGGGCGCCGAACATCTCGCCCGGGCCCCGGATCTCCAGGTCGCGCTCCGCCAGCTCGAACCCGCTCGATGTGTGCGCCATGACCTCGAGGCGGCGCTGCGCCTCGGGCGTCGTCGTCTCGCCGATCAGCACGCACAGCGACGCGGTCTTCCCGCGACCCACGCGACCCCGGAGCTGATGGAGCTGCGCGAGCCCGAACCGCTCGGCGTGCTCGACCACCATCACGCTCGCGTTGGCGACGTCCACGCCGACCTCGATCACCGTCGTCGCGACCAGCGCATCGATCAGCCCCTCGCGGAAACGTCCCATGATCCGCTCGCGGGTCTCGCGCTTCAGGCGCCCGTGCAGGGCGGCGACCCGGAGGCCCTGCAATGGCCCCTCCTCCAGCTCCTTCGTCAGCGCGCGCACGTCGCGCACCACGCCCCCGACGGTCTCGCCGGCGTCGATCGCGGGCGCGACCACGTACGCCTGCTCGCCGCGCTCCAGGCGCGTGCGCACGTACTCGTACACCTTCGCGCGGTCCTCGCCCGTGACGACCCGCGTCTCGATCGGCGAGCGCCCGGGAGGCAGGTCGGGGATCGTCGACACGTCGAGGTCGCCGAACTCCGTGATCGCGAGCGTCCGGGGGATCGGCGTCGCGGTCATGACGAGCACGTGGGGCGTGACGGCCTCGCCCGCCTCGCCCACCGTCGCCTTGGCCCGCAGGCTCGCCCGCTGATGGACGCCGAAGCGGTGCTGCTCGTCGATGATCGCGACGGCGAGGTCGTTGAACCGGACGCGCTCGGTGAGCAGCGCGTGCGTGCCGACGAGGATGTCGATCTCGCCCGAGGCGAGGCGCTCGTGGATCGAGGCCCGGTCTCGCTCGGGCAGGGCGCCGGTGAGCATGGCGACGCGGACCTCCGAGCCTCGGAGCAGCTCGCGGATCGACTCGGCGTGCTGCTCGGCGAGGATCTCCGTCGGCGCCATCAACGCCGCCTGCTTCCCGCTCGCCACCGCCATCAGCATCGCGTACAGCGCCACGAGCGTCTTGCCCGAGCCGACGTCGCCCTGGATCAGGCGGTTCGTCGGCGTGTCGGATGACAAGTCCTTCGCGATCTCGCCGACGACTTTCTCCTGCCCGGGCGTCAGCGTGAAGGGGAAGCGGGCCCGGATCCTGGCGTCCACCTCCGCGTCCGCCCGCAGCGCCGGCGCCCGGAGCGTCTGGCGGAGCTGCGCCCGCTTCATCGCGACGCCCAACTGCAAGAGCAGCAGCTCGTCATAAATGAGCCGCCGACGCGCCTCCTCGACCTCCGACTCGTCCTCGGGCGCGTGCAGCATCCGGTACGCGGCCCGCAGCTCGGGCAGCTCGCGCGCCCTTCGATACTCGCCGTCCAGATGGTCCTCGATCAACTCCAATGCCCGAGGCAGTACACGCTGGATCAACGCCTCGATCTGGCGTGAGTTCACCCGCTCACTCGCCGGGTAGACGGGGCGGAGGCGCGACTCCCGCGCCCCCGGCTCGGGCTTCTCGTCGTCGAGCAGTTCCCACTTCGGGTTGGCGAGCTGTAGCCCGCCCCGCAGCGCCCGCGCCTTGCCCTGCACCCACACCCGGTCGCCAGGTCTGAGCTTGTCCTGCATGTACGGGGCGTTGAACCAGATCAGCTCGAGACGCTCGACCCCGTCGTGCAGCACCGCTTCGAAGCGCCGCTTGCGTCCGTACCCGGCGACCCTCGTCGCCGTGATCTCCCCACGCGTCGAGACGACCGCCCCCGCGGCAAGCTCGGCGATCGGCGCCTCGGCCTCCTCCCGCTCGTGACGCATCGGGAGGTGCGCGATCAGGCGCCCGACGTTGGTCAGCCCCAGCGCCCGCAGGTCCGCCGCCAGCACGCTCGCGACGCCCTCGACCCGCGCCAGGGGCGTGGTCAGCTCGACGGCGCCAGCCGGCACGCGCGTCTCGACACCCTCGGGCGCGCCCGACACGTCAGGCGCCTCCCAGGGCGAGGGGGTCGTCGTGCCCGGGCCCCTCGTCCCCCGGCGCCCGCTCCAGCTCGCCGTTGGCCGGGTCGATCTTGCGCAGGTACTCCCAGGTGTACAGCCCCGTCGAGTGCCCATCTGAGAACGAGATCCGGATGGCGTAGTTGCCGACCAGTTCGGCGCCCGTCGCGCTCAGGGGCCCGCCCGCCCCGCCTCCCGAAGGCAGGACCGTCAGCGGGTTCGTCTCCATGTGCCTCCGCAGCTCGCGCATGTCCGCCGAGGGGGACATGCGGCGGAGGTACTCGATCGTGTAGTAGGATCCCGAGCCGTCCGACCACTGGACGGTCAGTCCGCGGTCCTTCTTGAGGTCGATGTGCGCCGGCGTGTCGGGCGTGCTGGCCACGAGTGACTCTAGGAGTTCACGCCCTGCCCGAGCCCACGCGTGAGTCTGGCCCCGCCGCCGCCGCCGACCGCCTCGCGGGGGCGATCGAGCGTGCCGACACCCCCGCGTGCGTCGGGCTCGATCCGGTGCACGAGAAGCTGCCCGAGGCGATGCGCTCGATGCGCATGGCGCCCGCCTCCGCGATCCTCGCCTTCTGCCTCGACGTGATCGAGTCGGTCGCCGGTGTGGTGGGGGTGGTCAAGCCCCAGGCGGCCTGCTTCGAGCGCTACGGCGCCGAGGGCGCGAGCGTGCTCGGAGAGGTCATCGCCAGGGCGAAGCAGCGCCGCCTGTTCGTCATCCTCGACGCCAAGCGATCCGACATCGCCAGCAGCGCCGAGCACTACGCCGCCGGCGCCCTCGCCCTTGGCGCCGACGCGATCACGCTCAGCCCCTACATGGGCCGA
This sequence comes from Phycisphaerales bacterium, assembly GCA_041402005.1. Lineage (GTDB taxonomy): Bacteria > Planctomycetota > Phycisphaerae > Phycisphaerales > UBA1924 > JAJRXR01. The sequence continues at coordinate 551,257 of JAWKTB010000001.1, forward strand.
TCCGCGATCACGCCCTTCCTCGACGCGGGGCTCGGCGTGTTCGTGCTGGCGCGCACGAGCAACCCGGACTCGGACGAGGTGCAGGCGGCGCGCCTCGAGGGCGGCGCCAGCGTCGCCGAGCATGTCGCCTCGATGATTGCCGACCTCGGGCGCGCGCACGTCGGCGCGCGGGGCCTGAGTGGCGTCGGCGCCGTCGTGGGGGCGACCAAGGCGAGCTCCGATGGCGCCCGCATGCGCGCGCTCATGCCCGACCAGGTCTTGCTCGTCCCGGGCGTCGGCGCCCAGGGTGGCTCGGTCGAGGACGTACGACCGATGGCACGCCCCGAGGCGTCGTCGCCCGCCGAGCTTGGGCTCGTTGTCAACGCGAGCCGCAGCGTGCTCTACGCGACGCCCGAAGGGCGTGAGACGTGGCAGGAGGCGGTCTCGCGTGCCGCAACGGGTCTCGTCGACGACCTCCGTGCGCTGGCGCCCTGACCGATCCAGGCAAAAAAGAGAAGCGCCCGTCGGCTCGCGGCCGACGGGCGCACATGGTGGGGTCAGAACACGAGCGGGGAAACGAGATTCAGCGCCGGCGACGCCTGACGCCGAGGATGCCAAGGCCGAGCCCGGACAGCGCCATCGTGCCGGGGGCGGGGAGGATCATGACGCCGTCCGCCTGAGCGGAGACGCGGGCGAACGAGCTGGTGAAGAAGCCCATGTTGGGCTGCTGGAAGAGGAGGGAGACGGCTCCGATGAGGTTCTCGACGCCGAAGTCGGTGGAGAAGCTCCCGCCGGAGGGCCCGTCGAACGTGCCGTTGCCATTCGAGGAGTCGAAGGAGTAATCCACACCGGTGCCGGCGTAGAAGGTGAATCCGAAGCCGGCGCCGCTCCAGGAGCCCGAGAACGAGCCCAGGAGGACGTCGCCGTCGGCGTCGACGATCGAGAAGGAGCCGAGGCCGTCGGCGGTCTTCGCGACGGAGTTGATGTTGAAGACGGAGATCTGGAAGTGAACCGCGGCGGGGCTGTTGTCGATCGTGCCCGGGTTGTAGAGCGCGGTGTTCCCGACGGGCAGCAGTCTCGTGACGTCGCCCGTGGTGTCGAGGTTTCCGTCGGCGATGAAGAGGCCGTCGCCGGCGCCCTCGTCGAACGTGAAGCTCGATGTCAGTTCCGTGAATCCGAACGAGGCGACGATGTCCGCCGGGGCCATCGATGTGCTCACTCCAAGCGCACCGATCGCGGCCGCGCCAGCGACGCGGGCAATCTCTCTCTGTCGAAGCATGGGGGTAACGCTCCTGTCTACGACACTCCTCAGATCCCGGTCCCGGCAGCCCGGGCCCGAAACGTCTGCACACACACCCAGAAGGTGCCCCCAATCCGCGCGAATGCCACCCGTCCGCGCCCTTTTCCTCCTATCTGACCCAGAATGAAACCGTCCTCATCCGGGGATTTGCGGATTCGCTGGACGCGTGAACGCCACCCGAACGCGATCGACGCGATCAGGGCCCGAAAGAGGCGCAAATATGTGGGTGGAAGGGCGGGCTCGGGCCGAGCGTCACATCGGCTTCTTGGCGATCGTCACGTCGTAGACCTCGAGCAGCTTCTGCTTGTCGAAGACCATTTCCTGGCGGCTCAGGCCCACGACGTCGTACTCGGTGGTCAGCTCGATCGCGTCCACCGGGCACGCCTCCTCGCACATCCCGCAGAAGATGCACCGCAGCTCGTCGATCTCGAACTTGGCGGGGTATTTCTCCCGGTCGTCCCAGGGGCTCTCGGCCGCTGTGATGTGGATGCAGTTGGCCGGGCAGATCGTCGGGCACATCATGCACGCGACGCACTTGACCCTGCCGTCCTCGTCCTTGTTCAGGCGGTGGACTCCCGGAAGTTGAGGGCTCCTGCCCGCCCTCCTCCGGCTTGAACTGCTCGCGCCGCTCCTCGGGGTACTGGATCGTGCGGCTGGTCCGCCCCTGCCCGAACGACGTGACGAAGTGACGCATCGTCGTCCGGAAGCCCTTGAGGATCTCCGGCAGGTAGACCGCCTCGCTCCGGTTCAGGGGCGGGGCCTCGAGGCGGATGATCTCGTCCTCACGGATCGTCATCGGGGGCGAGTATAGCGCCTGGCGCGGGCGACCCCGCCGCCGCGCGAAACCTTGAAAACAGGCCCGGATCGCCCGCGTGTCGCCCCGCGTGCATCGCTGGAATCCGTTAGAATCCCGGGCATGGCCGGGCGGTCGAGCAAGCCGCTTTTTGAGCTGATGAGCGCTCGTCGCGCGTCGGCGGCCGCCTCGACGCGCGTGCCCCCAGCGCCCCGCGTCAAGGCGCCCCGGGCGCCTGCGCCCGAGCCGCCCCCGCCCAAGCCGGTCGCCGAGCCCGGCGCCCGTCCCAGCATCACCATCCCGACCACCACCCTCTATGTGGCGGTCGTCGTCGTGCTCGCCCTCTGCCTGCTCGCCTACGTCGTCGGGTATTCCCTGGGCGAGCGGGCGGGCAAGCTCCGCCTGGTCCAGGCGGGTCTCGGCGCGGAGGCTCCCGCCGGTGAGCCGATCACCGACCCCGTCCTCGAAGGTCCAGGGGTAACCCCCACGCTGCAGCCGGGTTCCCGCCCCGCCGCTTCCCCGCCGAAGTCCACGAAACCGCCCGTCCAGGAGGGCGCCCCCACCCAGGTCGCGGGTGGATCCGGGCCGATCCTGACCCCAGAGGGGCGGGTCGCGGTCGACCCCCGGATCCCCGAGACCAACTACCTCCAGATGGGGGACCTGCCCGAGGCCCAGGCGGTCTCCGCGATCCGTTTCTTCGCCGCCAAGGGTGAGCGGGTGATCGGCATCCCCCTTGAAGACAAGGGCTCGGGGTCCAATGATCCGTGGTTCCGCCTCTTCTCGCTGGAAGCGCCGATCCCGTCGGGACGGTTCAGCGAGATGGGGCGGGAGCGGCGTGATCGCAAGCGGCGGGTCGCCGAGATCGGCGACCAGTGGCGGCGCGAGGAGCGGGGTGGCTCCGACTTCTCGAGCGCCTTCTACAGCCTGTACCGCCCCTGAATCGGGGCGGGTAGACCAGACGGAGACGCGTGATGAGCCTCGACCGTTCGCTCAAGACCAAGGGCGCCCTGGCGGGCAAGCGCTCCGTGATGACCCGGGCCGAGCGCATCGCCATCATGAAGGGCGAGAAGAAGATCGACACCCAGAAGGACTCGCCCCTGGGCCTTCCCAAGACGCGCGTCCGCGAGCGTTGATCCTCCCGCCTTTCTAACGCGTGAGGCCCTGGCGTCTCGCCCCCTTCAGCCCCGAGCCGCGCCCGTCCCGTATCCTCGCGACATGGACATCGACCGTCTGATCTCGGATCGGGCCCGCGCGATCGATGCGTCGGGGATCCGCAAGATCTTCGACGCCGCCGGCCGCCTGAAGAACCCGATCAACCTCTCGATCGGGCAGCCGGACTTCCCGGTGCCCGAGCAGATCAAGGCGGGAGCGGTCCGCGCGATCGACGCGGACCGCAACGGGTACACGCCGACGCAGGGCGTGCCCGAGCTGCTCGAGCGGATCGCGGCCTGGCTCCGTGTTGATCTGGGGTGGGAGGTCGTGCCGGCAAGCGCCGGCACGCAGGGGGGCGCCTCGGCGCTGGTCACGACCGGCACCTCGGGCGCGCTCACGCTCGCCCTACTCGCCCTGCTCTCGCCGGGCGATGAGCTGGTGATCCCCGACCCCTACTTCGTCGCGTACCCGCACCTGGCGCGGATGTGCGCCGGGACGCCTGTCCTGTGCGACACCGCGCCGGACATGCGCATGACCGCTGCACGCGTCGAGCCCCTGCTGACCGATCGCACCAAGGCGGTCGTCCTGAACTCCCCCTCGAACCCGTGTGGCGTGGTCAGCACGAAGGACGAGTGCCGCGAGCTGCTCGAGCTGTGCCGCTCGCGGGGCGTCCTGCTGATCTCCGACGAGATCTACGACGAGTTCACGTACGAGGACGCGCAGACGGACCTGGCGATGGGCGACGCGACCCTGCGGCGCTGCCCCAGCCCGGCCCGCTTCGAGGGGGCGAGCGAGGACGTGCTCCTGATCCGGGGCTTCGGCAAGACCTACGGGTGCACCGGCTGGCGCCTCGGGTACGCCGCGGGGCCGGCTGCCCTGCTCGCGCAGATGGCGAAGATGCAGCAGTACACCTTCGTGTGCGCGCCGGCGCCCCTGCAGGTCGCGGTCGCCGAGTGCTTCGACGTGGACATGGGCGCCCATGTCCGCGAGTACCAGCGTCGGCGTGATCTCGTGATCGAGCGCCTCGCCGCCGTCAGCGACGTCCCGACGCCCGGGGGCGCCTTCTACGCGTTCCCCCGGATCCCTGAGCGTCTCGGGCTCACCGGCACGGAGTTCGTCGAGCGCTGCATGGCCCGCAACCTGCTCGTGATCCCGGGCGCTGTCTTCAGCGCCCGCGATGACCGCGTCCGCGTCAGCTACGCCACGGCCCTCGACAAGCTCGAGGCGGGCCTGGACATCCTCGTCGAGCTGATGACGGCGTGAGGCGCCGCAAGGGCGCTAGAACGCGATCTCGAGGCGGGCAAAGACGCCCGAGACGCTCAGAGAGGCGTCCAGGTTCTGGACCTGCACCGTCGTGCGCAGGTACTGGTACCCCGCCCGCAGGCCGACGGTGGGGGAGAGGTCGAGGCCCGTCTGGGCGGTGACATCGAGCAGCGAGGCGCCGTCGGGGATCGTCTGTGTCTGGGCGGCGCCCGAGATGTAGAAGCGGTCGCTCACGTCCCAGCGGATCCCGCCGCCGAAGACGGGGACCGCGGCGATGCCGTACGCGTCGTCGAGGCGAGTCGAGACGACGTTGCCCGACGAGTCGTACTCGCGGACCTGCCCGACGATGTCCGCCTGGACCGCCTGCACGCCCCCGATGAAGGAGAAGGTCAGGGGACCGGGGCGGAACGCGTCCCAGCGGAGGGCGATGTTGTAGAGGTCGATGTCGCCACGGTTATCAGAGAACGCGGCCAGCCGGTCCGCGCCGAGCGCGGACTGGTCCCCACTGACGCCGCCGTCGCGAAGCTGCGTCGGGCGAGAGAACTCGATGCGCAAGCGCGGCGCCAACTCGAAGGGCGAGCGCTCGGTCCGCAGCATCCGCACGAGCGTGTCATCCCCCTCGTCGACGAGCGCGAAGGAACGATCGGCGAGCGTCGGGATCGGCGCGCCGTCGCTCGTATCCGCGTCCGACGCGTCCCGATCGGCGTACAGCGACGCCAGTTCTTCATCCGTTCTGCGATCCTCGCCCAGCCTCGGCATGATCGACAGCGACGGCGTGGGCGGCTCTACGTGCGGCGCGCTGGTGTCGCCGGCCTCGCTCTTCGCGTGCGTCGCAACGATCGAATGGTTTGGCGAGATCGACAACGGCCCGCCGTCGGCGGCCAAGCCCGGCGTCGAGGCCAGGGCAAGCGTCAGCCAGAGTCTTCCCGCCCCTGTCTGCAAGCCATGCACTCCCGAAACCCACACCGACGGGCGAACCCGCCCGACGCCAATTGTGACGCCTCGAACCCCGCGCGTCCAGCGCGGCTCCCGAACAGCCCTCCACGCCTCCTATCGGCGATCCGCCGCCAGGATCTCGCGGCAGAACGCCCCGATTGCGTCGATGGCGCCCGCCAGGGCGGGGCTCGGGGGCCCACCCACAGGGGCGGGGTTCGGCGTGTTCAGAACGTGATCCCCACCGGGGATCATCACCCGGCGCGCGTGACGCGCCCGCGACGCGATGCGACCCGCGCTCGCCGGGTCCACGGTCCTGTCCGCATCGCCCTGAATGACGAGCATCGGCACGTCGATGCTCGCCGCGGCGTCGAGGACGTCGTGCCACGCGGGGTCGTCGAGCTGTGTCTGGAGCCATGCCCGTCCCACCCGCAGCGCCTGCTTCGTGCGAGCGCTCGGCGACTCGAGGGAACCGTCATCGAGCAATCGGCGGCGGTCCTCCGCCGAGAGCGAGCAGGTCTCCGCGGGCGCGTTGATGGTGACGACGCCCGACAGCTCAAAAAGGTCCTCGCGCCGGCGAGCCGCGGCGAGCAGCGCCGTCACCCCGCCCCGAGAGTGCCCGATCAGGACCATCGGCAGTCCTCGCCCGGGCAAGGTCCCGGCGCTCACCGCCCGGGCGACGTGCGCCACGTCCTCCGCCTGGAACGCCCAGGTGTCGCGCTCGAAGAGGTCGGGGCGCTCGAATGTCTCGAGCTGGTCGGTCATGCCGGAGTGCGCGAGGTTGAAGCGGTGGGCGAGGACGCCGGCGTCGGCCAGCGCCCGCCCGAGCACGGGGAACATGCCGTAGTCCTTGTACCCCTTGAAGCCGTGGACGATCAGCGCGGCGCCGACGGGCTGGGCTCGTGGCGAGTCGGTGTCGCCGAGGATCGGGAGGCCCTCGCTGCCCGTGACTGTCCAGTCGCTCATCGCGCCCGCTCCCGGTCGTTTGCCGATCGCGCTCGTCCCGTCCAGGCTATTCTCAACACATGCCCCGTGACCCGTCCAGCCACGAGCCGGCGCCAGACGTCAACGCGGCTCTCCCGCCCGAAAACGCCGAGGATCGTTGGGGAAAATGCCCCCCGCCAGGCGACGAGCGGGCGATGCTCGCCGGGCCCCGCCTGCGTCGCGAGGAGCTGTTCCGCAGCATCCGGATCTTCTTCGAGTTCATCCGGGGCTTCCGCCAACTCCACTTCATCGGCCAGTGCGTGACCGTCTTCGGCTCCGCCCGGTTCGAGGAGGGGCACGAGTACTACGAGCTGGCGCGCCGGATGGGGCGGGTGCTGGCCGACAACGGGTACGCCGTCATGACCGGTGGGGGGCCGGGCGTCATGGAGGCCGCCAACCGGGGCGCCCGCGAGGGCGGGGGCCTGTCCATCGGGTGCAACATCGAGCTTCCCATGGAGCAGGAGCCGAACGAGTACCTCGACAAGTTTATCGAGTTCCACTACTTCTTCGTGCGCAAGGTGATGCTCGTCAAGTACTCCGACGCGTTCGTCGTGATGCCCGGCGGCTTCGGCACGCTCGATGAGGTGTTCGAGACCGCGGTCCTCATGCAGACGGGCAAGATCGAGCACTTCCCGATCATCGTCATGGGGCGTCAGTTCTGGGAGCCGATGCGGGCGTTCATCGAGAAGTCGCTGCTCGCGATGGCGACGATCAACCCGCAAGACCTGGCGCTCATCCACCTGACCGACGACCCCGAAGAAGCGCTCGCGATCATCCGCGCCCACGAGCGCGCCCGCGCCGAGGGGCGCCCCGCGGTCCGCCCAAGTCCGATCCTCGGCGAGACGCCCGGCGTTCCCGCCCGCGCCAGCCCGGAGACGACATGAAACCCATGATTCCGATCGTCCTGGCGTTCTTTCTTGTTCCGATGCTCGCGGTGCGTGCCGCGGAGCGATCGGGGAGCGCCGTCACCGACCCCGGCTTCCACTTCGTCGAGGTCAAGGGCGAGCACGGCGTCGTCAAGGGCACGATCTACGTCCCCCGAGGCCTCGACACCTCGAAGGGCGCCCCCTGCCTCGTCTTCCTCAACGGGTACGGCGAGTGCGGGACCGACGGGCTCAAGAACCTCGGCGTCGGCCTGCCCAACGCGATCGTCTGGGACGCCGCCCGCTGGCCCTTCGTCGTCGTCATGCCCCAGAAGCCCGTGTACGACATGGAGTGGGACGCGTACGAGGACGCCGTCCTGGCCATGCTCGACCTCGCGGTCGCGGAGTACGGCGCCGATCCCGACCGCGTGGGGGTCACGGGCCTGAGTCAGGGCGGGCACGGCACGATCGCGATCGCGACGCATCACCCCGAGCGGTTCAAGGCCGCGGCGCCCGTCTGCGGCTACACCTTCAGTCATTTCAACGACAAGGGCGAGCGGGTCTCGCGTGACGAGGCGGCCGCCGAGCGGCGCCTGACCGAGGCCTCGTCGGCGATGAAGGGCATGGCGGTCTGGATCTTCCACGGCGGGCGCGACGACGTCGTCTCGCCCGACGAGTCGAGGAACTTGCACGAGGCCCTGGTCCACGCGGGCGCCGAGGACGTCAAGCTCACCATCTTCCCCGAGGACAACCACAACTCCTGGGACTCGGCGTACCGCAAGAGCGGGCTGTGGGACTGGTTCACGCAGCGGCTGAGCAAGGACAAGACCGACGACTAGCCGACGACGCGCTCGCCCTGACGCCGCGTCAGCTCGCGAAACAGCCCGCGTAGACGCTCCGTCACCGATCCAATTGTCCCGCCCCCGATCGCACGCCCGTCCACCCGTCCCACCCACGCGATCTCCCCCATCGTGCCGGTGGTGAAGCACTCGTCGGCCCGGTAGACCTCCGCCATCGAGATGTCCCGCTCGGCGTGCGGGATCCCGTGCTCGACGCACAGCCCGAGGATCGTCGCCCGTGTGATTCCTTCCGGGCAGGCGATGCATCGGCTCGTCTCGACCTTGCCGCCCGTCACGATGAAGACGTGCGTCGCGTTCGTCTCGGCCAGGAAACCTCTTTGGTCGAGCATGATCGCGTCGTCGGCGCCCGCCGCGTTCGCCTCGAACTTCGCCAGGATCGACTGGATCAGGTTGTTGTGGTGGATCTTGGGGTCGAGCTGGTCTGGACCGAAACGACGGATGCTGGACGTGATGAGTGAAAGCCCGGTCTCGCCGACGGCGCTCGCGTACACGGGCGCCTTGTGCTCGGCCAGCACGATCAGCGTCGGCCCGGACTGGTTCAGGCGGGGGTCCATCCCGCTTGTGATCTTGACCCCCCGGGTGAGCGTGAGGCGGATGTGCACGCCGTCATGCATCGAGTTCGCCTCGAGCGTTTTGCGGATCTCGCGGATGATCTCGTCGTGGCTCGGGATCTTCTCGAACGCGAGGGCCTTGGCCGAGTGCGCGAGGCGGTCGAGGTGCTCGCGCAGCTTGAAGATCCGTCCGTCGTAGAGGCGCAGGCCCTCCCAGACGGCGTCGCCGCCTTGGACGACCGAGTCGAACGGGCTGACGCCCGCCTTGTCGCGGTGGATCAACTCGCCGTTGATGTTGACGAGCAGGTCGCGGTTCTTCTCGTTGAACGTCTGGAGCATGGGGCCCAAGCGTACCGCCGCCACGCGCCCCGCGGCTTCACTACACCCGCTCGCCGACGATGGTCGTCCCGCTCCAAGGCACGCTCAGGCGAGTCGCCCGTCCATCCTGGACATCGAAGCGGACGCGAACATGCCGCGCCCCAGCCGGCGAGAACTCGTGCTCGCCCACAGGCATCAGATTCCGCGACACGTGCCCGAGGCGTTTGAGCGAGACCGCCGACTGCTTCTCGAACCAGTCCACCACGAACCGCTCGTCCTCGCCCGGCCCCCAGGCGTACTGCCCGAAGTAGGTCTCGCCGAACGACCGCTCCACCGCGAAGGGGCTCTCGGGGGTCAAGCCCTTCGACTCGAGGTATTCCATCACGCGGGACGCCTCGCCCGCCCTGGCGTGGTTGTAGAGCGGGATGCTGTGCGGCCCCTCCAGCGCTACCGCCCCGGGCACGTTGTCGAGGACCGCTCGGACGGCGTCGATCTGATCGAGCGTCGCCATCGTGAACAGCGTGGGGCGGGCGCCGTGCGCGATCAGCACCTCGATGATGTCCACCCGCCCCGTGTGCGAGGCCGCGCCGATCGCCGTCTCCCAATCGCCGAATCCCCAGTCCCACGACGCCTTGGCGAGCCCCGGGTCCTCGGCGAGCATCTCCTGCACGCGCTCGAGCCGCGCGTGCGACGCGCCCACGAACTCCTGGGCGCGCGACGACGGCGTCGTCGGATAGTCCGCCCCGACCGTGTCCGCATCGTTCACGTCTACCCATGCCCGCCCCGCCGAGGCCAGGGCCGTGGCGCCGAGCACGCCGACCGGGCCGGCGGCGAGGAACGCGCGTCGGGTGCAAGCACTCATGGAGAGCCCCTTTCGTTGTCGGGTGCTACCGAGACGGCGACGCGCCGTTGCGGACTCACCCCCTCATGCCCCGCCCATGATCTTGTGGGACGCCAACCGCTCGTACAGCCCCCGGCACACGTCCAACACATCCGACAGCCCCTCCGGGACCTCCTCCCGCTTCGCCCGGTAGGGGGTGAATCCACTCGACTCGTACACCCCCGCGTACCAATGGGGCGCCCAGACGCCGTCCCCCGGGCGTGGTCCCGGCGCCCACGACAGCATCGCCTCGTCGAACGCGATCCCGACGCGCCCGCACAGCACCGACAGCACCCCCCGCGGGTCCTCCAGCACGTCCCGGCTGTCGATCACCGGGGGCGTTCGCCCGCTCCGCTCGCGTATGAAATCAAACAGCTCGACCTGCTGAGGCAGCCCAAGATCAGCCGGCCTCGGATCTGAGATGACCTTGATGTATGAGGGAATCATCTCCGCGGGGTCGCGGATGAGGAAGCAGTTGACCAGGCCGAGCACCCACTCCCGGTCCATCTGGGGCGTCAGGTGATGAGCCATGTGCTTCTGGTACCAGACCGGCTTTCCGTCGGGCGCCGGCCCGGTCAGTGTCGCGACGACCTCCCGCCAGTCGGTCGGCTGCGAGCGCATGACCTCGTCGGCGGCGGGATGCGCCGCCCTCGCCTCGGGCGTGAGCGTGCTGAGGTAGTGCGCGTAGAGGGGTTCGTCCGTGACCGCCGTGTCTTCTCTCGAGCCCCACGAGCGCATCAGGGCCGTGGAGATGTTCCGCGGCCCGGACCACATCGCGATGCGGGTCGGTTCGTGCATCGGGCGCAGTGTAGTGGGGGAGCGCCGAGGCAAAAACGACAACGGACGCGTCTCCACGCGTCCGTCGCCGGTGTGCGTTCGCGGGCTGTCGCCGCGCGAAGAAGGAGCCTTACTTGCGACGACGCCGGGGCATCGTCAGAACCCCGCCACCGAGAGCCAGGGCGAGCGTGCCCGGCGCCGGGACGACGTCGGCGGTGAAGAGCCAGTCCTGGGTGTACCCGGTGCGCTGGACGCCGTCGGCCATCACCCAGCCGCGACCGACCCAGCTCGAGTCGTCGCCGGGCAGGCGGTGCCCATCGGGGGCGAAGATGAAGGAGATTCCGTTGTCGTCGGCCTTGGCGCCGAAGGTGGCGTAGAAGTCGCCGTTGACCTGGTCGAGGAAGCCGCCGTTGGCGTCGGGGGTGCCGACGACGCGCCAGCCGCCGTTGTACGCCTCGACGCCCTCGATGAAGTCGAACGCGTAGGTGTACGCCTCGGGGGTGACGGGCATCTCGCCGCCGTCGCGCCCGCCATAGAGCGTGCCCTCCATGTGGATGGAGAGGTTCCCGCCGTCGTCGTTGATGGTGATGATCGAGTCGCCGAAGTGATCGATGCTGAAGGTGTTGATGCGACCGGCGTCGAAGAGGTTGTCGACGCGGAGGCCGTAGGGCGGCGGGTTGACGTCGCCGTCCGGGTGGTCGTGCATCTGGAACTGGGCGACGACGTCGGCGTTGGCGGCGCCGGCGCCAAGGGCGATTGCGGCGAGCGCACCGATGGCGCTGAGCTTGGGCATGATCCTCTCTCCTCTTGTGTTGTCGCTCGGGGGCTCGGCCCCACGCCCCTCGGCGCCGGGTCAGTGACATCAGGCCACGAGACAACGACCCGACCAAGGCAAGCGGGCGATTCGTTGGCGTGAGGCGCCCGTCTGCGCCGTGTGTGACGCTCAGTCGGGGCCTGACGAACCGGATGTGCCGATCATGCGGGGGGTGACGTCACTCTTCGCTCGGAGAATCGCGCAGCATCTCGACCATGAGCTGAGCGTCCTTGACGGCGTCCGGGTCGGGGTGCCCCTGCATGACGCGCTGCACGTGGTCGGCCCAGCTCGACGCGAGCCCCGGATCATCCTCGACCGCGTTGAAGATCGCCCACACCGCCTGCGAGGTCACGCCGGCATCTGGATCCTCCAGGAACGCGGCGATCTCCTCGAGAAACGGGCGGGCGTCCTCGTGGAAGTACCTGAGGCCGTTCAAGTAGTCGTACCGCTTCTCCTCATCCGCCCTTGCGTGCTCGAGCAGGAGCGGGATGTCGTGTCCTGGGTCGTCGCGCAGATTTCCCAGCGCTTCGCTCGCCCGAAACACGACCATATCGTCCTGATCATCCAGGACCGATCTCGAGATGTTGGCGAGCTCCCCACGGACGCCCGGCGAGAGCCTGTCGCGGTCGCCGAACACCAACATGAAGCGAATCGCGGTCGTCATGAACATCCGAGCCGCGGGGGCGTCGTCCGTCGCGAGCTTGGCGAGTCGCGCTCGATCCGAAGCCGAGGTATCGATCACGCGGGAGACCAGCAGGGCGGCGGTGTAGTTCATGCCCCGCCAACTGTCATCACGCGCGGGGTCGAACGCGTGCTGGAACGCAAAGTCGACCGCCGGAGCGGGCGGCGTTTTGAGTTTGGACAGAAGCGAGAGAATGGTGTCCTGCTCCGGCGCGGTGGCGTTCGGGAGCGCCGCCGCCAGGTGTTTCGCCTCGGGCTGAATCACGCCGGACGTCTCGAAGCGGGAGAGATCGAACGCCGATGTCGCGTACAGCTCGACCGCCGCCGCTCGCTGACGCGGATCCTCTCGGAGCATGAGCCTGACGACCGCGGACGTGGCCGCGAGCGCGACCTCCGCGTTGCTGTCCGCATCCACGAGCCAGTACGAACGCGCAACCCCCGTTGGGTCGCTCGCACGACGCAGCATGCGCGAGGCGCGCTGCTCCAGCCACGCCTCCTGCCAACGCCACATCCCTTGGGATGTGGCGTGTCGGTCCTCCAGGCACCAGGGCCTCGGGGCGGAGCCGACTCGGTCGTCCACAACGAGCGTCTCGGGCAGCCACTCGTACCCCGCGATCAGCAATGTCGTCGGGAAGACGCCGCGCCATCCATGCCGCACGATCGGCTCGATGCGAGTCGACGTGATGCCCGCCAGGGCGATGACGCACGCGACGGCGATCTGCCCCCGGCGTCGACGAGGGCGGTAAAGGGCTCGTTGATCCTTCACCTCGCGTCCACACTCGGGGCAGCGCCGCCCAGCGACGCCCTCCATCTCGTACCAGCACCTCGGGCATCGCTTCCGCCCCTTCGAGCGTTCGCCAAGCCAGCCATGCGCTCCCAGCAGGCACGCGAAGAGGAGCGTGCCGACCCCCATCGCGTCGTAGGGAGAGACGCCCGCCCCGCCGTCGTCCGTCTGGAACCAGTCTCGGACGACGAAACCGCCCCAGATCGCGACGAGCCCCCCCGTGAAGCCGGCGACGCCGAGCAGCGTGAGCCGCCAGCTGCGCACGCGTGCCCGCAGCTCGCGCTCTCGCTTCGCCTCGAACCCGCACGAAGCGCAGGTCATGGAAGGCCCGGGGTCGCCGCCGCAATGGCGGCACTGACGCTTCTTGCCCCGGCGTTCACCGACCGCCCCACGCCAGGCGACGCTCAGACCCCACAGCGTCAGCACGCTGGCGAGGATGAACAGGATGATGTCGGCCCGCTCGGTCACGGCGAAGAGTGTATCTGGATGGGCGTCGCCCACGCCGCCGGAGTTCGTATCGGCTCGGGGCCGTGCGCGACCGACACACACCACTCCACCACGCGCCGGGCCACGCCGGCATCGATCGGGCCGATGAGGTCGCCCTCCACAGGCGACAGTTGGTGCCCGAGCCCGGGGCGATACTCGACGCGCAGTTCGGTCAGATTGTGCTCGCGCGCGTACTTCTCAAGCCAGGGGCCATGGACCGACATCTGGTCCAAACCACCGAAGATCGCCAGTGTCGGGAGGTGACGGTTCCGGATGACGTCGCTCGGCCACGGCGTCCCAGGGCGCAGCTCGCCGGCATCTGAATCGGCCGCTGAGCCTGAGCAACGTTCTCGCGCCGCAAGCTCCCAGTCCCGGTACTTCCCATCACCATCGAAATCGAAGTCCTGGATGGCGTCTTCGGAAAACGTGACGATGCACCCGAAGCTTCTCATCCTCAACTCGTCCCCAGCAAGAACGCCGTCATCGTCGTCATCGAACTCGGCCCACTTGCCGAGCCCGCCGGCGCACAGCTCGCGCGGGCTCGTCAGCGTCCGCGAGGTGTACGCCCCGGCGAGAAAAACCAGTCCCACGACGCCCTCGTCCGCGACCGCCGTCGCGCGGGGGGCGCCCAGCGAGTGCCCGATCAGGATCAGATGCTCCCGGGCCTCGGGCGCCCGCTCGCCGAACGCGTCCCGCGCCGCCCGCGTCAGCTCGACCGAGTAGCCGAACGGGATCCCCATGGCCAGCGCCGGGTTCTCGCGGGCCAGCTCGTCGCCCTCGTGGATCGAACTCCACCGCATCACGACGAACCCCGCGTCCACGAGCGCGTCGCCGATCGTCGCCGCGTCGCGGGTCGTCCCGCCGTCGATCGTGACCTCGACGGTCTTGCCCTCGTACTCGTAGCTCCCCGGCACGGTCCAGTCCATGTCCGTGACCGAGCCGCCGCCGATGAGCATGACGGCGAAGCCGTTCGCGCCGTCGCCCGGGCGGTCGATCCGTGCCTCGAAGCGGCGCGTCTCGCTCCCCTCGGGCGACACGTGCTCGAAGAAGAACCGCTCGGGCTCGCCCGCGAGCACCGCCGGCGCCAGGATGACCGCGAGCACGAACGCCGCGATCCTCATGGGGAGCCTCCTCAGGGTGTCGCCTCCGCCATCTCGAAGCGGGACCGAACCGTCGAAGAACCCTTCGTGCCAATCTCCTCGCGGATCCCCTCAACAAACTCGTTGAGCGGCATCGCCCCCAGGTCCTTCTCGATGCCGAAGGCCCGCACCGAGACCGTCCCCCCCTCGGCGTCCCGTGGACCCACCACGAGCAGGTACGGGACCTTCCACTCCGCCCCGTGCCTGATCTTCGCCTGCACGCGCTCGTTGCCCTCGTCGATCGTCGCCCGCACGCCCGCATCGACGAGCTTTGAGAGCACGTCTTGGGCGTACGCCGACGACTTCTCGCTGATGGGAAGCACGCGCACCTGCTCGGGCGCCAGCCACGTCGGGAACGCGCCCGCGAAGTGCTCGATGAGCACGCCGACGAACCGTTCCATCGAGCCGAACGGCGCTCTGTGGATCATCACCGGGCGATGCTTCTCGTTGTCCGCCCCCGTGTACCACAGGTCGAACCGCTTGGGCAGGTTGTAATCGACCTGCACGGTGCCGAGCTGCCACTCGCGCCCGAGGACATCCTTGACGATGAAGTCGATCTTCGGCCCGTAGAACGCCGCCTCGCCCGGCTCCTCGCTGACCTTCGCGCCAAGCTCCGCCGCCGCCTCGCGGCACGCCGCCTCCGCCTTGTCCCACACCTCGGGATCGCCCACGTACTTCCCGCTGTCCGGGTCACGCAGCCCGACCCGCACGCGGAAGTCGGTCAACCCCAACGTCGTGAAGGCGATCTTGACCAGCTCCAAACACCCGCGGACTTCCTGCCCGATCTGATCCTCTCGGCAGAACAGGTGCGCGTCATCGACCGTGAAGCAGCGCACCCGCGTCAGCCCCGTCAGCTCGCCCGACTGCTCCCACCGGTACACCGTCCCGAACTCGCTGAGCCGGATCGGCAGATCCCGGTAGCTCCGCGGCTGCGAGTCGTAGATCTTCACGTGGTGCGGGCAGTTCATCGGCTTGAGCAGGTACCCCTCGATGTTCCCCGCCGCCATCATGTTCGACAGCTCGGCGCACGAGCACCCCTCATCACTCACCTGCTTGAGGAAGTCCCGCTCCATCACCGGCACGAACTGACTCTCGGCGTAGTACGGGAAATGCCCCGACGTCTTGTACAGGTCCAGCTTGCCGATGTGCGGGCAGAACACGTCCGTGTACCCGCGCTTGCGCAGCTCGCCGCCGATCCAGTCCTGCAGCTCCTTGCGCACCACCGACCCCCGCGGCGTCCACAGGATCAGCCCCTGCCCGACCGTCTCGTCGATGTGGAACAACTGCAACTGCTTGCCGAGCACACGGTGGTCGCGCTTGCGGGCCTCCTCGATTCGGTGCAGATGCTCGTCGAGGTCTTTCTTCGAGAAGAACGCCGTGCCGTAGACGCGCGTCAGGCGGTCGGAGTTCTCGTCGCCGTGCCAGTAGCTGGACGCGAGGCTCATGACCTTGAACGCGCCGATACGCCCGGTGCTCGGCACGTGGGGTCCCCGGCACAGGTCCTCCCAGTGCTTCCCCGGCTCGCCCGTCGCGTACCAGCTCAGCTCGAGCGACCCCGCCTCGTGCGCGCGGTGCGCGTTGTCGATCTTGTACTTTGAGCCTTCCTTGTTGAGCTTGGCGATTCCCTCGCCGTACTCCAACTCGTACCGCGTGAACGGGCGGTCCTCCTTGACGATCTTGGCCATCTCCGCCTCGATCGCCTCGAAGTCGCCCTCCTTGAGCGGGCGGTCCTCGGGGAACGCGATGTCGTAGTAGAAGCCGTTGTCCAGGGGCGGGCCGTAGACCAGCTGCGCCCCGGGCACGATCCGCTGGATCGCCTCGGCCATCACGTGCGCCGTCGAGTGCCGCAGCAGGTACAGCGCGTCCGGGTCCGCCTCGCCGTCGCGCGTCTTCTCGGTGACGATCGCGACCGACGCGTCTTCGGTAATCGGCGTCGCCAGGTCCACGAGCTGGCCGTCGACCTTCGCCCCGACCGCCGCCTTGGCGAGGCGCGACCCGATCGCCTCAGCGACCTGCAACGCCGTCACCGCCCCCTCGAACTCCTTCACCGACCCGTCCGGCAGCGTAATCCGCGGCATGCCCGCCTCTTCCTAATGCCTAATGCCCAATCCCTGATGCCTTCCCGATACCAAAAGAGCCCGGCGTGCAAAGCCGGGCCCTCGTCATCCTCGCGTGCGATGAGCGCCCGGTCACCCTCTCGGGGTGGTCGTGGTGGTGGTCTCAGTGGTGCTCAAACCGCTCATGGCCCCATGATAGCCTCTCCGGGCGCCCCGTTGTGCCCATCACCCGAGCGGTTCTCCCCGCTTTGACGGGGGTCCCCGGGGTCGTCATCATGCCCGGCGGGAGGGCGCTTCCGCCGCATGATCTGTCCGTTCTGCCATGCCAACGACGACCGCGTGATCGACTCCCGCTCGACCGAGGGCGGCAGGGTGATCCGCCGACGCCGCCAGTGCAACAAGTGCGAGCGCCGCTTCACCACCTACGAGCGGGTCGAGCAGGCCTCCCGCCTCATGGTCGTCAAGAAGGACGGCAAGCGGGCCCCCTTCAACCCCGACAACATCCTCGCCGGCATCGCCGCCGCCTGCGGCAAGCGCCCCATCCCCGAGGAGCTCAAACGCAAGATCGTGGACGATATCGAGGAGGAACTCCACCACGAGTTCGAGCGCGAAGTCGACTCCAAGGTCATCGGCGAGCGCGTCATGACCCGCCTGCGGGCCCTCGACCCCGTCGCCTACATCCGCTTCGCCACCGAGCACCTCCAGCTCTCCACCCTCGCTGAGATCCAGACCGAGCTTGACGACCTCTCCACACGCCCGGCGGGCGGGGTCGATCAGGAAGGCCTCTTCCGCCCGGGCTAGGCTTCCCTCCCGATTCCGGGGAGCCGTGAGGCAGCGCCGATGGCGACCGACCACCACATCCTGCGGCAGAGTCTGCTCGCGCTGACGGGCGGCGCGGTCCTGACAACCGTCCTCACAGCCTGTGCACCGCCCCCTGTCCGCCGCCAGCCGGAGCAAGGCCCCGTGGTGGCCGACCCCGTCTCGGTCTCGCCCGAGCTCGAGCGGGCGCCGCCCGAGCCCGATCCACAGCCCGGCGCCGCCCCGGAAACCCGGGTCGCGCAGGCGAGCACGCCCCCTCCGGCACGGAGCCGGCCCGAGTCCACGCCGCCACAACCCCAGCCTCAGGCGACGCCGACGCCTCCTGACGACTGGTGGCTTCACAAGCCGGCGCCCGTTCCGGGGCGGGTCCGCCTCGTGGCCAGCGCCACGGGCCAGACCCTGCGTGAGGCCCGACGGGCCGCGGTTGACGAGGGTCTGAAGCAGCTCCGTGAGGCCGTCGGCGAGGACCCCCGTGACGTGCAGTACGAGCTCACGAGCGTGCAGCGGGACACGCCAGGCCAGTTCCGGGGGTACGTCCTGGTCAGTTGCGCGGCGTCCGCCCCCTCCAAACCGAACTGACACTTCTGGTTCAAACACCCGATTTTGCCCGGAACATGGGCGGTTTGCCGATGTGACTGGTTAGACTCCGGCCCCGCGAACGGATGCCGGGGGGGATAGCCCACAGTCACGGAGGATGCCCATGGCGCCCGCCCAGACCACTCGCGCACTCCCTCTCCGCCTCGCCTTGCTCGCGCTGCTGATGGTGGCGGCCCCGGCCTCCAGGGCCTCGATGGCCCTCGACCCACCCGCCGCCCTCCCCACCGAGACGCTCGAGGGTCCCGAACGCACCGCCAGCACGTTCGGCTACATCGTCAACCCCATCTCGCCCAACGGCATCGGCATCCATGTCAACATGCCGGTGATCCGCTACGAGAACCACGGCTGGGACCGCCTCGCCCAGATCGTCCAGGTCGCCAATGCCGGCGGCTTCTACATCATGCTCAACAACATGGACGGCCCGCGTCAAGGCCAGCACGTCGCGGCGACGTTCGATCACTGGAGCTTCCAGGAGCTCATGACGTTCGCGAGCGTCCTCGCGAACTCGCGCGTCCCTGTCCTGATGTACGTCGGCGCTGTCGAGGACCCCGACGTGATGTTCGTCGTGGGGCCCGATCGGCTTCAGAGCTGGCGCCTCGAGGTCGCCTGGATCAAGGCGCTCACCTCCGCTCCCGCCGGCCTCGCCATCGACGCCGCCTCCCTGGGCCAACCCGGAGGCGCTCCCGACGGCGGCACCTTCCTCGGCTACTTCTCGATGTACGCCCAGGCCATGGCCGCCTTCAACATCGAGGTCGGCTTCGAGGCCTTCAGGCTCGACAACCAGAACCGCCCCCTCGAGGACCGCCGGTACTACGCCCTGCTCCAGTACGTCGTCACGCGCTTCGCCACGCTCCCGACCACCGCCGACACCGACGCCCGCATCATGAGCGCCGTCGACGCCATCCCGGTCGCCACCTGCCCGCTGCGCAACACCGTCTGGCTCGACAACACCACGTGGAACGAGTTGGCGGACGGCGACTCGGTCCCGCAGGAGTGGCTCACCGCCTGGGGCGTCACGCCCGATCAACTCCAGTCCGCCGTCGCCAGCCGCCTCTACGCCAAGGGGTACGGGCTCATCCTCCCGCCCAGTGCGTTCGGCATCAACTAGGCCTCATCTGGCCACCGCCGCGCACCACCGGCCAGGTCCGAAAAACACCCGAGACTCCGGGCTTCTCGCCCGTTACGATCGCCCCTCGGGCGCGGACGATCACGGATCCCGACGCCCCCCGCAGGAGCCTCGGAGGAGCAGGACATGGCCGCCATATTTGTGCGCTCTCGCGGTCCTCGCAGGCCGCGCGTGCTTCTCCAAGTGCTGCCGGCGCTCGCGATGCTCGCGTGCACCGCGATCGCCTCGGCGCGCCCGCCCTACGCCATCGCCCAAGACCCCGACGACTGGAATGTCGCGCCCACCGCCACCCAATCCCCCGTCTACATCCTCGATCCCATCACCCCTTCGGGCGTCGGCATCGTCATCAACATGCCCAACATCCTCGGCGAGCCGCACGGCTGGAACACGTTCCGCGCCGCCGTCCGCCAGGCCAACCAGCTCGGCCTCTACCTCTACCTCAACAACATCTCCGGCCCGCGCAATGGGCAGCTCCTCGCGCAGACCTTCGAGCACTGGACCTACGACCAGCTCGTGAACTTCGTGAGCGCCCTCGCGGGCTCACGCGTCCCGATCCTCCTCTACGTCGGGCCTTTCGAGAGCGCTGACGACACCGTCGTCGTCAATGTCGATCGCCTCGTGCACTGGCTCAACGACGTCACCTGGATCAGCCAGATCACGGGCGCCCGGGCCGGGCTCATCGTCGACGCGAGCTCGCTGTACACACCCGGCGGCGCTCCCGACGGCACGACTCCCTTCAACTGGTTCTCCATCTTCGCCCAGGCCGCCGCCCTCTACAACATCGAGGTCGGTTTCGAGGCCTGGCGACGCTACCCCAACGGCACCCCCTACGAGGACCGTCGTCACTACGCCCTCCTCCAGTACGTCGTCACCCGCTTCGCGACGCTCCCGGCCTCCGCCGACGCCGACGCCCGCACCATGAGCGCCATCGACGCGCTGCCTCCCGCGGTGCATCCCCTCCGAAACACGGTCGTTCTCGACAACGCGACCTGGCTGGAACTCGCCGACGGCGACCCCGTCCCGCAGGAATGGCTCGACGCCTGGGGCATCACCGCCGACCAACTCCAGTGGGCCGTCGCCAACCGCCTCTACGCCAAGGGCTATGGCCTCATCTTCGCACAGAGCGACATCGTTCCATAGCCATCCCGCAACGGCCTCGGACGCCACCGGCGCGATACCATCGCGGAACGCATCCGTCGCACGCGCCCAGCCGAGGGGATGGACATGGCCAACAAACGCTTCGACACCGCCGCCGCCGCCCTCGCCGATCTCCGCGACAAGGGCGTCGTCCGCGATGGCATGATGTGCATGGTCGGCGGCTTCGGCCTCTGCGGCATCCCCGAGCAGCTCATCATCGCCCTCCGTGACACCGGCGTGCGCGACCTCACCTGCGTCTCCAACAACGCCGGCGTCGACGACTGGGGCCTGGGCCTTCTGCTCGCGACCAAGCAGATCAAGAAGATGATCTCCAGCTATGTCGGCGAGAACGACGAGTTCGCCCGCCAGTTCCTCGCCGGCGAGCTCGAGGTCGAGTTCAATCCACAGGGCACGCTCGCCGAGCGCGTCCGCGCCGGGGGCGCCGGCATCCCCGCCTTCTACACCGCCTCGGGCGCGGGGACGAAAGTCAGCGAGGGCAAGGAGACGCGCGCCTTCACGCCCCCGATGTCACACCCCGAGATCAACCGCGAGTTCCGGCGCGAACGCGACTACGTCATGGAGACCGGCCTCTTCGGCGACCTGGCGCTGGTGAAAGCCTGGAAGGCCGACGAGTTCGGCAATCTCGTCTACAGAAAAACCGCCCGCAACTTCAACCCCATGATGGCGTGCGCCGCGGCCTTCACCATCGCCGAGGTCGAACAGATTGTCCCCATCGGCGCCCTCGACCCCGACGCCATCCACACCCCCGGCGCCTACGTCGACCGCATCGTCCAGACCGTCAGCGAGAAGCGCATCGAGCAGCGGACGGTCAGCGCGAGTTAGGCCCAAGCTATGTCTTCCCTCGCCGGAGCCCTCATCGTGTTCGTCAGCGCGGCCGTTTTCTGGATAGCGTTCGTTTACTTTTGTGTTGCAGAAATATTGGCGAAGTCGCTGCGCAATCACCTGGATGGGCAGTTTAAGCGGGCCGACTCGGACGACGAGGACTTGGTGGAATGGGAACCGGTGGAAGCCGCTGAATGGGCATCATCCAACAACTATGTGTGGGTTGGGTCGTTCAGTTTTATGGCTCCGAACTGTCCCACGATGACGGTTCTCGCATGGAGTGATCTCGACTCTGGATCCTACTTGGTGGTCTATTGCACGCCGAGCGGGCTCGTGCATGAGTTTCGCACCGCCTTTGAAGGGGGAGTGAGTGTGAGAACCTCTCAATCAAAGGACGGAAGCATGTTCCCCGGCGAGTTTGGCTTGTTCTGGCAGTCGTTCCCAGGCGATGATGTCGAAGCTCTGTTTCGCCGCCACATCGAAGCAGCGGGCTTTGTTGAACGATCGTTGTTGATCCGGATAACACGCCCGGAGACGACCTTTCGGCAGATGAAACTCGCCGACGCTCGTCGGCAAATCGCGTACATACACTCTCGTCCGATGTGGAAATACAGGCTTCCATGGTGGTACTTCACCAGGTCCCGCCGCTGCAATCGCACGATAATGGTGCAATTTCCGAAGCTCGGGGCGACTCGGCGAGTCCCGTCAATGTAGCGGCGATATACCAGCCTGTTTCTCACTCTCCTCGGAGGCTCATGTGTCGACAGATGCTTTGCTGACTATCCCCCTGATCCTCGTTGGCTCCCTCCTCCTCGCCCTCGTCCCCGGCGCCATCATGTGGGTCTCCTCTCGCGCCTACTTCCCCCCGCGCGCACGCATCGAGCCGCTCGACCCCGACAAGACCAAGCACTTCCTCGACGCCACACGCAACATCGGCCTCTGGGCCGACCGTCACGGCTGGCACTGGGTCGGCGCCTTCGCCTTCCCCGCGGGCTCGTTCGCCGAGACCATGATGGAGGTCTGGCACACGCCGGGCCTCGACCGCTACCTCGTTGCCTTCCGCCACAAGATCAAGCCAAACGCCCTCTTCATCGAGTTCATGACACTCTTCGACGACGCCAATCACCTCGACACGCTCACCAGCCGCGAAGATCTGATGTTCCCTGACCTCCCGGGGCGGTTCATCCAGGTCTTCCCGAACGAGACCTCGCTCGACAACCTCTGGGCGTCCCATGAGCGGGGCGAGCAGTGGGCCGCGAGCACGCACGCCCTCCGCCCGCGTCCCTACTGCCAGGACTTCGAGACGATGTGGTCGCAGGGCGCCCCCCGCGTCATCCGGGGCCTCATGTCCAAGCCGCTCTGGCCCCTCAGAATCTGGATCTGGTACTTCCGCCAGCAGACGCTCGCCAGCCGCGGCGTCTGGCAGCGCCGGGGCCTGCGCCCTGCGATGCGGCTCCAGCAGCCCAACGCCTGATCGCGCCATCAAAGGAAGCGGACCGCCCCGAACATCGGGGCGGCCCGCTCATACCGAGTCGTGCAGAGTGTGGCGACGCTCGGCGAGAGAGAATGTCGGCAGCGCTCAGCGCCGACGCCTGACGCTGACGAGCCCGCCCAGGGCGAGCAGCGCCGCCGTCCCGGGCGCCGGGGTGATGGAGACGTTGTCGACGATCCCCGCGATGACGGTGTTGGTCCCGTTGCCGAACTGGGCGTAGAGGCGCAGCTCGTCGAAGTTCACGCCGTCGATCGAGAGGTGGACGCTCGTGAGGTTGTCACGCCCGCCCAGGTCGGAGATGGTCAGCCCGTCGCTCCCGACGACCGAGCCGCCAAGCAGCGCATCGAAGTGGATGTCGATCGAGCCCCAGGGCCCGTTCTCGAAGTAGAGCAGGTCCAGGCTCGCCGCGTTCTGCACCGAGCCGGTCGTCATGGAGACGGTCGAGAAGATGTTGATCGAGAGGTTGTCGCCCGGCACGAACGCCGAACCGAAGCCCAGCACGTTGGGCGAGCTCACGACGCTGGGGAAGTCGTTGAAGAGCGTGATCGCGCGCTCGACGATGAGGTCCGTGCCGTACTCGCCGGGCACGAAGTTGGATCCGTCCGGGTTCAGGCCCGCGACGCTGTTGACGCCGAAGAACGTGATCCCGCCGGAGGTGAACGAGGCGCCCTTGAAGCCCTCGGTCTCGGAGTCGAAGTTGGCGACGTCCGCCGCCGCGATGCCGGCCAGGGCCGCGATCGTCGCGCCCGCGATCAGTGCTCTCATGACGAATCTCCTCTCTCGAACTCTGTGAGTGGGGTGCCTACAGCCTTGTCTCGGTCACGGGCAACCCGCGCCGAACACGGTCAGGAACTCGACGACGTCGCTGAAATCGAACTGCCCGAACGGCTCGGCCAGATCCGCCTCGGGCGACATCGTCCCGAACGCCGTCAGGAACGCGACCACGTCGGAGAAATCAAGCTGCCCGAAGGGCTCGGCGAGGTCCGCGGGGCACGACGTCGCGCCGTACCCCTCGATCAGGAACCCCGCGATCGCCCCGTCGGTCGTCAGCCCGTACCCGACGATGTCGTTGTTCTCGTTGATGCCGGTCGCGAAGAAGAGCTGGGCGAACTCGCCCGCGCCCCGCCCGAGCAGCAGCTCGTTCAGGTCGTGCATCTCGCCATCGACGTACACCCACGCGCGGGGGTCGAGCAGGAAGTCGTCGTCCCATGCGTACCCCACGATCACGCCCGCCTCGTTGACGTCGTACGCCTCCGAGTTCTCGAGCTCCGGCAGCGTGCCCAGCGTGACGAACGGGTCGTGCTCGCTCGGCGTGAACACGCACGCGTTCCAGGGCCCGCCCGCGTTCGTGTAGCCCACGATCGTGCCCGCGTCGTTGATCTCGGTCGCGATGCTCAGGTTGAAGCCGGCGGCGCCGATCTCGACCGCGTCCCACCCGCCCCGCCCGTCGGGGCTGGCCATCATCGCGGTATCGGGGTCGCCGAAGAAGAAGCCGTGCCCGACGAGAACGCTGGTGTTGTTCATCCCGCGGTTCGCGCCGCCCATGTACCCGCCGACGGTCCCGAAGGTCCGCCCGCCGTTGGCGTCGTCCCAGATGAAGCCCTTGGCAAAGCCGGGCGACAGGGGCGCCTGCCCGCAAACCTCGCCATTCTCGTTGATGTCCCAGGGGATCGACGAGCCGGTCGAGCCCATCTCCTGCCCGAGGTTGCGCATCGACAGATCGGGCGCCCACAGGATGCACTCGCGCACGCCCGAGGGCAGCTCGGAGTACCCGACGATCTGCCCGAGGTTGTTGATCGCCTCGGCGTGTGACGGATCGCCCGGCGCGCCCCAGGCGCCCAGGTCGGTCGCGACGCCCTTGTCCCAGAGCACCGCGTGGGCGACGGCGTCGCCCGCGAGGTTCGACTCCCCGACGATCTGCCCCTGGTCGTTGATCCCCCAGGCGAGGCAATCGGTCCCACCGAGCGAGGGCAGACGAACGACCGTTCCGCCAGCGACCGCCGATCCGCAGGCCGCGATCAACGCCAGGCCCGCCCCGCATACGCCAGTTCCCGTCTTCATGCCGTCGTCTCCGTCTGGGATCCGCCCGTGGGATCCATGGGTTTCCACGATCCGTGTCCGCCCGCCCACGCCGGGCGGGTTCCATGATTACCCAGGAGCCTCTTGATTTTCAAGTCTGTCCTGAGGATAATCCGAAATCAGATTTCACGACTCTGGGGCCATCCCCCTATCCGTGCCATGAACCGACGCCCCATCCGAACCTCGCCCGCGGCGCCAGCAACACCCTCTACAGGGCGTGGATCCGGTATGGTCCGGGTCATGCCCGTGACGCTGGCCCCACGCCGAGCCGAGCCCCTGTCCTCAGAGCAGTGGGGGCGCGCCGAGCGCCTGGCCGCCCGACTTCGTGGCGAGCTGGGCTCGATCGTTGCCGCCCTCCCCGAGCACGCCCGGGGCGCCTCGGGCATGGCCCGACACATCGGGGTCGTTCGCAACACCTGCCAGCGGGTTGTCTCCGTGCTCGCCGAGCCTGCCGCCGACGCGGGCACACTCGCCAGACTCCCGGGCGTCAAAGGGCTCGAGCAGTTCCTGGAAGGATGCGCGGGCGTCGGCGTGGACCGCGACTTGCTCGCCCTGGGCGAGGCCGCGGTGCGCGACTTCGACCGCTTCATCCGCGAGAACGCGGGGAGCCAGTCGAAGCTCGCCGACCGGATCGCCGCCGCCGAAGCGCCCGTCGACGCACGGGGCCTCGCCTCCATCGAAGCCCGCATGGACCTCTTCCACTCGGCGGTCAACGTCACCGGGCGCGCCTGCGAGGTCGCCATCAGCCTCGAGGCCTACCGCCCCGCGCCGGGCCTGTCCGACAAGATCGAGCGCGCCGTCGTCAACGGCCTCATCCAGACCAGCGTGACGCCCGGCGGCATCCCCGCCTCCATCCTCGCGGGCGACACCCTCGACCCCGAGGCCGAGCCCCAGCCCGCGCCGGTCTCACTCGACCGCCAGCCCGCGAGGGGCGTCACGCCCTCCGCGATCCTCGCCGAGTTCTCGACGACGCCCCTGCCGACCGTCACGACGAGGGGCCCCGGCTCGCAGCTCGTGCAGGTCGTCGATCCCGAGCGCCTCGAGCCGGGCCAGACCTTCGACGTCGTCACCGCGCGCCGCTTCGTCCACCCGAAGCACAACCCCGACGGCTCACTCGCGCTCGACGCCGTCTGGAGCCTCGTCAACTGCCCCAGCCAGCGCCTCATCTTCGACGTCTACTTCCACCGCGACATGGAGCGCCAGTTCCGCCCCGCCGTCGACGCGCAGATGTGGTACCCGAACCTCGAGAGCCCCGTCGGCGACCGCTGGCTCACGCGCTTTCCCGCCCAGCCCAAGCTGCAGCTCCTGGGCATGGGCTTGTCCGCCGCCGAGTCTCCCTTCTACGCCCGCCACGCCCAGCTCACCGCCCACGTCTTCGAGCGCCTGGGTTGGGACGCGAGCGAGTTGGTCGGCTTCCGGTGCGAGGTCGAGTACCCGATCTGGCGCGCCGGCTACTGCATGACCCTCGAGTACGCCTCGCCCGACCCCTCACACAACACGTGACGCCCGGCGAGATGTCCAAGGGACCCCCCGCCGGGCGCCATTGCGTGTGGTCTGCGCGCCTCGCAGCGCGCCGGCCGGGGAGATCGTGACCGCTACGGGCAACCGCCCGCGAACGCGGCCAGGAACGAGGTCACGTCGGAGAAGTCGAACTGCCCGAAGGGCTCGCTCATGTCGGCGATCGGGTCCATCGCCACGAACGCCGCCAGGAACGCCGTCACGTCGGAGAAGTCCAGCACGCCCTCGGGCGCCGCCATGTCCGCCGCGCACGCGTCGGCCGTCCCCAGCTCCACGATCAATAGGTCACGCTGGATCATGTTCGGCCCGGTCGGGATCCCGACCGCGCCGGCGAACACCGTCTCGCCGTCCGCGCCGACCGCCAGCCCGTGCCCGCTGCCGGGCGTGTTCGTGTCGATGCGCGCCGTGAAGTTCAGCGTCGACCCGTCGGCGGAGAGTTCGGTGAACACGGCGTGGGGCGTTGGGATCGGATTGGGGACGAAGTCCTCCCCCGGGAACCCGTTGGAGCCGTTGCCCGCGACGCGGATTCGCCCATCGGGGGCGACCGCAAGCGCCCGGAGATCGTCGTCATTGAGCCCGCCCAGGAACGTTCCCATCGACTGCGTCCCGTCCGCCTCCAGCGTGACCACGAACCCGTCGTCGCAGTTGCGGATCGGGATGTACGCCCCGCCGCCACACCCGCCGGGCGCCCCGACGAAGTTCGGCTCGTACGCGTCGGGGGTGGTCGGGAAGAAGATCGAGCGGGTGGTTCCCGTCATCGTCGCCTTGCCGTCCGCGCTGACATCCATGTCCCACACGTACTCGAGGTCCTCCCCGCCCAGGTACGTGCTGTAGATCAGCTGGCCCGCGTCGGGGTCGATGGCGAACGCGAACACGTCCGTGTCTCCGCCCCCGAGGCTCGAATGCGCGGCGTTCGCCAGCGGGAAGTTGGGCGAATCCGTCTGACCCGCGACGTAGATCCGCCCCGCCGCGTCCACCCCGACCTGGCGGGCCGAATCCGTATACGTCCCGCCCAGGTACGTCGAGAATGTGATCGTCTGGGCGTCCGGGCCGAGACGCGTGACGAACACGTCATCACAGAAGCAGTCGATGAGCGTCAGCGAGCCCTGGATCGGGTTGACGGTCGGGAAGTCGATCGACTCGGTCCCGCCGACGATCACGATGGAGCCATCGGGAGCGATCGCGACGTCGTACCCGTCGTCGCCCCGGGCCCCGCCGAGGAAGGTGCTCATCATGATCGAGCCGTCCTGGCCCGAGATCTTGGTGAGGAACGCGTCCGCGGGCCCATGCAGCGTCGGCTGGATCGCGTTCATGACCGGGAAGTCCCCAGACAGCGTCCGCCCGGCGATGTAGACGTCGCCGTTGGCGTCGAGCGCGATCCCGCCCGCGACGTCGAGCCCGGTCCCGCCGATCATGACCTGGAAGAGCACCTCTCCCTCGGGCGAGAGCTTGGCGACGACGGCGTCCCCGAAGCTGTCGTCCTGGTCGGTGTAGCCCAGCACGAAGGCGTCGCCGTTCTGGTCGATCGCGACATCGCGCCCGTACTCGTAGTTGGACCCCGCGCCGATGACGGTGCGGTAGACCTCGCCCGGAGTCTCGCCGAAGGCCGGCCCCGCGCCCGCGAGCGCGATGATGATCGTGACGCCGCCGAATGCTGCTCTGCGTGCCATGTGCGTCTCCCCGTGTCTTGTGTGATGGGTGAGGACGCCCCGCCCGGCGGACGCGACGCCACGCGTACACTCCCCCGACTCGCGGGGTCGAGTGCGATGTCCATGCGTGAGTCGCCCGCGCCCGACGCCCCTTGCGTGCGTTCCAGAAAAAACCCCGCCGCCTTCCTCAGAGCACTCTGAAATGCCCGCGATCCAGACCCCCGACGCCATCACCTTCGACTGCTACGGCACGCTCATCGACTGGTCGAGCGGCATCCTCGCCGCGCTCGCGCCCTTCCGCCACCGCATCGGGATCGCGGACGATGCCGCGCTGCTCGCCGCCTACGCCGAGCACGAGCACCGCGTCGAGGCGGGCGCCTGGCTCGCGTACCGCGACGTGCTGCGTGAGGTCTTCTGCGCCCTCGTGCCCGGCGCGACCGACGCCGAGGCCGACACGCTCCCCGAGTCGGTCAAGCACTGGCGCCCGTTCGCGGACACGGTCCCCGCGCTGCGCCGCCTGGGTGGGCGTGCCCGCCTGGCGATCGTCAGCAACATCGACGACGACCTGATCGCGAGCACACTGAAGAAGTTGGAGGTCGAGTTCGCCGCGGTCGTGACCGCCGAGCAGGTCCGTTCGTACAAGCCGGGACACGCCCACTTCCGCGAGGTGTGCGCGCGCTTGAAGCTCGAGCCCGCCCGCATCCTCCATGCCGCCGAGAGCCGCTTCCACGACATCGCCCCCGCCCGTGAGCTGGGATTCCCGACCGTCTGGGTGAGCCGTGCAGGCCCGAGCACGTCGGGCGTCGGCGACGCGGTCCCCGACGCCGAGGTCGCCACGCTCGCCGAACTGGCCGACCTCCTCGACGCGTAGACTCAACGAGTTTCCATGTCCCGACTCCTCGGAACCTTGCTCCTGCTCCTCGGCGTCACGATCATCGCGATCGGCCTGGTCGGCGCCTTGCGCGAGATCCGCGACCTCTATCAGGGCGTCACCACCGACGCGATGGCCGAGCCCGCCGTCCCCGAGGAGGAGCGCCCGAACCGGATCCTCACCGACGTCGCCATCGGCGCCCTCGGCGTCCCGCCCCTGCTCGCCGGCTCCGTGCTCCTGACACGCTCCAAGATCCGCCTTCTGCACAAGATGATGAAGAGCTGATCCATGGGGCGGGCCGATCGGCCCCCGCTGGGGCGGTATCCTCTCCCCATGCCCCTGACACGCGACCAGATCACCCGACGCGCCGCCGCCGAGCTCCAGGACGGCTTCATCGTCAACCTCGGCATCGGCATGCCCACCCTCGTCGCCAACCACATCCCCGAGGGCATGGACGTCTGGCTCCAAAGTGAAAACGGCCTGCTCGGCATCGGACCCTTCCCGGCCGAGGCCAACGTCGACGCCGACCTCATCAACGCCGGCAAGCAGACCATCACCGCCCGCAAGGGCGCGAGCTACTTCTCTTCGGCCGACTCCTTCGCCATGATCCGGGGCGGGCACATCGACATGTGCATCCTCGGCGCCATGGAGATCAGCCAGTCGGGCGACATCGCCAACTGGATGATCCCCGGCAAGATGATCAAGGGCATGGGCGGCGCCATGGACCTCGTCGCCGGCGTCAAGAAAGTCGTCGTCACCATGGAGCACTGCTCAAAGCACGGCGACCCCAAGATCGTCCCCGAGTGCACCCTCCCCCTCACCGGGCGCGCCTGCATCGACATGATCATCACCGACCTGTGCGTCCTCGAGTTCGACGCGGACGCGGGCCGTTTCCGCCTGACCGAGCTGGCCCCCGGCGTGACGGTCGACGAGGTCAAGTCCAAGACCAGCGCCGAGATCTTGACCGATCGCACGCCCATCGAGATGCGTGTGTGAGCGAGCAGGCCACCGATACCGTCCTCATGGTCCGCCCCGCCTCGTTCGGGTCGAACCCCGAGACCAGCGCCTCCAACGTCTTCCAGCACGCCGACGGGCTCGACCCGACGACGGTGGGGGAGCTCGCCCGCCAGGAGTTCGACGCCGCGGCCGACGTCCTGCGCGACGCCGGCGTGCGCGTCCTCGTCGTTGACGACCCGCCCGAGCCCAGGCGCCCGGACGCCGTCTTCCCGAACAACTGGTTCTCGACGCACGCCGACGGGCGGGCGATGCTGTACCCGATGCTCGCCCCCGTGCGTCGGCGCGAGCGCCGCCCGGACATGCTCGAGCGCCTCGCGAGCGAGCACGGGCTGGACCTGCGCATCCTCGACTCCTGGCTCGTCCGCGCCTTCGAGAACAAGGGCGAGTACCTGGAGGGCACCGGCTCACTCGTCCTCGACCGCGCGAACAAGGTCGCCTACGCCGCCCGATCCGCGCGCACGCACAAAGCCCCCTTCGAGGCTTTCTGTGCCAGAATGGGCTACACCGGCGTCCTCTTCGACGCGACCGACGCCGACGGGACGCCGTACTACCACACCAACGTCGTCATGTGCGTCGGCGCCGGCGTCGGCGTCGTCTGCCTCGAGGCGGTCGACGAGCATGACCGCGACCGCGTCCGAACCTCGCTCGAGTCGACCGGGCACGCCCTCGTCGAGATCACCCGAGCCCAGGTCCTCGACTTCGTCGGCAACATGCTCGAACTCCGCTCGACCTCGGGCGACCGCCTCATGGCCATGTCCACGACCGCCCACGACGCCCTCACCGATGCCCAACGCGAGGCGCTCAATTCCGATGGCGTGCGTCTCGTCCACGCCCCCATCCCGACCATCGAACATGTCGGGGGTGGCAGCCTCCGGTGCATGCTCGCGGAGATCTTCCTCCCCCGAGCCTCCTCGTAACGCGCAAACGAGAGCCGCAGGATTCGAATCCCGCGGTCTTCACGCACATCCGTCATCACATGTCGCTCAAGGCCCTTCTTCACCCCCCGCCGGGGCCTCGTCCGCGCTCTCTGCGCCTTCATCCGCGGGCGCCACGCCCTTCGCCTTGTCGATCGCTTTCTGGATCTCATCGGAGACGTCGATCGCCGGCGGCGTCTCG
The DNA here is from genome assembly GCA_041402005.1 of Phycisphaerales bacterium. GTDB lineage: Bacteria > Planctomycetota > Phycisphaerae > Phycisphaerales > UBA1924 > JAJRXR01. The sequence goes on from JAWKTB010000001.1 coordinate 582,135, forward strand.
GGCACGCCCGCGGCGTCCGCCGCCTCCGCCGCGTTCGCGATCACCTCGCGCAGCTCCTCGTCCGTGCACTCTTCGGGCGGCTTGAGGTTCAGTCGCAGGTCCTTGTTGTTGATGTGCACGCCCTTGCCGGTCGCGCTCGCGGTCTTGATCGGCTCGAACACCGCCTCGACCGTCTTGGTCGGGATCTCCTTCGTCGACACGCCGTACGACAGTCGCGACAGCGCCAGCTCGCCCGCCTCCTTCTCCTCGTCGCTGAGGCCCGAGGGGTTGAGGTACTCGGTCCGCGCCCCGTACACGATCGCGGCGGGCACCAGCGGGCTCTCCATCAGCGCCTTGAAGATCTCGCCCATCTGCTCGACCGTGAGGTTCCCGTTCTTGAACTCCGTGGCGAGCGAGTCGATCTGCGCCGTCACCTGCGCCTTCTCTTCATCGGGCAGGTCCGACTTCTCGACGAAGGAGATCGCCGCCTCCGAGCCCCAGCTGGCCACCCAGCCCCGCCACTTGACGGCGACGAAGATCACGCCCCCGACCACGAGGACCACGACCACCGCCAGCACGACCAGGCACCCGGTCATCGCGTTGCCACGCCGGGCCGTCGTCAGTCTTTCCCGGTCGAGCCGTCGAGGCTGAAGCCCCGTCCTGAGTGCGCGCATGGCCTCTCCTTGTGTCGTGTGTGGGAGATGCAACCCCCGCTCCCCGCCGATGATATTCGGAGGCGCCCGCGCCCGCTTTCACACGGTCTACGATCGCCCGATGTCGCCCACGCCCCGCTGGTTCGACGCGCACCTGGACCTCGGCATGCTCGCCGAGAAGGGTCGCGACATGCACGCCTCTCTCGACGACTGTCGGGGCGAGCTCCAGCCCGCCGCGGTCACGCTCCCCTCACTCCGTGACGGGCATGTCCGAGCCTGCCTGGGGACGATCTTCACGCAGGCGGTCACGGATCCGTCGGCGCCAGACGCCGAGGCGAGCGCGTTCGCCTATCCCCTTGGCGACGCCGACGCCGCCCATCGCGCCGGCATGCGCCAACTCAAGCTCTACCAGGCCTGGGCGAGCGCGGGCGTCATCGAACTCATGCCATCGCGTGCACGCCACGTGCGACCCTCTTCCTGCCTCTCCCCCACGGGGGAGAGGGCCGGGGTGAGGGGGTCTCCGACTCCTTCCTCTTCCTCGTCTTCTCCCCTCCTCCTCGGCATCCTCATCGAGTGCGCCGACCCCATCACATCCCCCGACGAGCTCGACCAGTGGGTCGACGCCGGCGTCGTCGCCATCGGCATGGCCTGGTGGCACAAGTCGCGGTACGCCGCCGGCAACGGCGTCGAGCACGCCTCCGACGACGACGGCCTCTCCGACCTCGGCCGCGAGCTCGTCAAGCGCATGGACGACCTCGGCGTCGTCCACGACCTCTCGCACCTCTCCCAGCGTTCCACCGAGCAGCTCCTCGAACTCACCGACGCCCCGGTCATCGCCTCTCACTCCAACTGCCGCGAGCTTCTCGACGGGCGCGACAACGAGCAATGGCAGCGCCACCTGGCGGACGAGACGATCGCCGAGATCGGACGCCGGGGCGGCGTCGTCGGCCTCAACCTCGTCCGCAACTTCATCCGCACCGGGCTCGACCGCAACGACCCCAACGACCGTCCGACCATCGACCAGGCCATCGCCCACGTCGAGCATGTCTGCGAGATCATGGGACACCGCCAGGGCGTCGGCCTCGGCTCCGACATGGACGGCGGCATCACCGCCGACGACCTGCCCGCCGGCATCAACACCCCGTCCGACCTCGTCAAGCTCGCCGACGCGCTCAACACCCGCGGCTGGCCTGACGACGACATCCACGCCTTCGCGTGGGGAAACTGGGCCCGCTTCTGGAACCTCGGGGGCTGAGCTCCGAGCCTCGGTGGGATGGGCGTCCCGCCCGTCTCTCCGTCTTCTCTGAATCGCGGCTCAGTTCGACGTGCGAGACGCGCCCAACGCCGCCAGATGCTCCGCCCGGCAGTGCGCGCACCAGAGCCACGAGTTCGCCAGCACGCTCGCGCTGCCGTCCTCTGCGTCGAGCGCCCGTGCCGTGTGCTTCGCCGGCGGCAGGTCCGAGAGGGGCGAGAGCATCCGCTGGCGGTACCGCTCCTCGTACATCTTGTACTCGGGATTCCCCTGCGTGTACGCGTAGTCGCCCGCGAGCATCTGCTGGATCTTCTGGATCCGCGTCTCGGTGGCCGGGTGCGTGCTGAGCCACTCGGGCGGGCTCGAGCCGCCCGAGGCCGCCTGCAGCGCCTCCATCACCATCTCCTGCCCCTTCGGGTCGTACATCGCCCGCGTCATGTAGCGCACGCCCAGGGCGTCGGCCTGCAGCTCCTCCTTGCGCCCGTACTTGAGCAGGAGGAGGTTCCCCCCGATCGCCAGCGCCGGCACGCCCACCTGCCCGTACTTGCGCAGCGTGCTGTCCTCGTCCGCCGCGCCCACCGCGACCGCGCCGGCGGCCAGGGCGATGTTCATCCCCATCTGCGCGCTGATCCGCTGGTTCCCGTGCCTGGCCGTCACGTGCCCGATCTCGTGCCCGAGCACGCCCGCCATCTCCGCCTCGCTGGTCAGCACCTCCGCCAGCCCGCGCGACATGAACACCTTCCCCCCCGGCAGCGCGAACGCGTTGATCACGTCCGAGTCCAGCAGCGTGAACTCCCACTCGAGCTGCGGCACACCCTCCTCGATCTGCGCGACCAGCTTGTGCCCCACCTCGTCCATGTACGCTTCCGTCGTCGCGTCGTTGACCTCGCCCCCGAACTGATCGGTCATCCCGGGCGCCGCCTCCGCGCCGATCTGCCTCTCCTCGTCCCAGCTCAAGAGCGTGAACGAACGCGCCCCCGTCGCCGGGTTGGTCGTGCACCCGACCTGGGCCAGTGAGCCCAGCGCGAGCGGGATCGAGAGCAGAACGGTCCGAACGAGTCCCAGCGGCGTGCGCATGTCGTCCTCCGCGTGCAATCTGTCGGGGCGAGTCGCCGGCCCCGGCGGGCTACGATCAGCCGCCCATGCCCGCCACCGAGCCTAGCACGGCGAGCAACGATACGTCCCCCGCCTGGGCGGGCGCCAATCTCGACGCCGTTCATGCCCAGTCCGACAAGGCCCGGCGCGTCCGCGACATGTTCGCGTCGATCGCCCATGCCTACGACCTGAACAACCGCCTGCACTCCCTGGGTCGTGACCAGGCCTGGCGCCGCGTCGCCGTCCGCGCCGCCGATGTCCGCGAGGGGGACCGCGTCCTCGACGTCGCCTGTGGCACGGGCGACCTGACCCAGGCCTTCGCCGCGACGAGCGCGCCGGAAGTCATCGGCCTCGACTTCACGAACGAGATGCTCGACCTCGCCCGCGCCAAGCGAGACCGCCTCGACCGCGCGCGCGCAAGCAAGCTCTCCTACATCCAAGGCGACGCCCAGGACCTCCCCTTCGACGACGCCTCCTTCGACGTCGTCTCCGTCGCCTTCGGCATCCGCAACGTGCAGGACCCACGGCGCGCCCTGCGCGAGTTCGCACGCGTGCTCAGGCCGGGAGGGCGCCTCGTCGTCCTCGAGTTCGATCGTCCGCGCAACCCGATCGTCCGCGCGTTCAATACCTTCTATTGCAGTTGGCTCATGCCCAAGACGGCGGCCCTCATCTCGCGCGACCGCTCCGGCGCGTACGCCTATCTCCCCAAGTCCGTGGGCCAGTTCATGGACCGCGACCAGCTCCGGGGCGCGATCCTCGAGTCCGGCTTCGCCCACGCCACATCCCGCCCCCTGACGCTCGGCGTCTGCGTCTGCCACCGCGCGGTCCGAGAAGACGCGCCGCGCGCCTGAGGCGGTCCAATAAGCCCACGTCCAATAACGCGTCCGAGAACGAACGCCGAATCGCCCCCCGTTTCACGCGGGATTCCGCGCTCCACGCCGGTCCAATAACCGCGCCGTGACGTCGGGCTCGCCCCTCCCCGCGCGCCACCCGCCAACTTCAGCCGTCGAACTCCCGCGCGCCGATCCATCGCCTACCGCCGGGGAGCGTTCCCCGCGGGCGGGGGCTGGGAGGCCGCCCGACAACTTCGCAAGGGGACATCCCCACAGGGAGGCATCCACCATGAGGTGCGATCTCGTCACAGAACGGCTCTTCGAGACCCTCGTCAGCGGCGACCGAACCACCGCCCGCCGCATCATCGAGGAACAGAACACCCACGGCGTCGCCCCGCAGACGCTCGTCACCGACCTCTACTGGCCGGTCCACGAGATGATCGAGCGCCTCCGCCGCGACGACCAGATCACCACGCTTGGCTACCACCTGGCCACCCGCCTGCTCCGCGTCCTCGTGGACCAGTCCGCCATCCGCCTGCTCCAGCGCGTCGAGACCCCGCCGCGAGGACGCACCGTCTTCGCCTGCTGCGGCCCTGACGAGGGCTCCGAGCTGGGCGCCCAGATGGCGGTGGACCTCCTGGAAGCCCACGGCTTCCGCATCCGCTTCGCCGGCGGGGGCGTCCCAACCGACGAGATCCAGGCCCTCGTCCAGAACGACAAGCCGGATGTCCTGCTGATGTTCTCGTCCGCCCCGGGCGACCTGCCCGTCATCCGCGGCCTCATCGACACCCTGCACGAGGTCGGCGCCTGCCCCAACACCCAGATCGTCGTCGGCGCCGGCGTCTTCAACCGCGCCGATGGCCTCGCCGAGGAGATCGGCGCCGACCTCTGGGCCTCCGACCCCCTCGAACTCGTCCAAATGCTCCTCGAGGAGCCCGAGACCCGCGCGACCGAGGATCAGCGCACCGTCGGGCGCAAGCGCCGCCTCCCCAAGGCCGCCTAGCCCTCCATTTCGCCACCGATTGCCATCCCTGCCGGCGGCCTCGGGTCTCAACCCGGGGCCGTCGGTCTTTATGCGGGGGGCGAACCCGACGCCCCGATATCCCGAACAGACTGCGGGAATCACCGGGAACCCTGCGGGAGGGCCCCGGTATACTCGCCTGACGCGGAGGGATCGATGCTCAGATCCGAGGAACGGAGCCTGATCGAGCGGGCCGCCCGGGGCGACCAGGGCGCCGCCGCCTCCCTCATCCGCCACCACCAGCAGTCCCTCTACGCCTACATGATGCGGATGTCGGGGCGCCCGGATGTCGCCGAGGACATCGTCCAGGAGGCCTTCGTCCGCGTCCTGACCAACCTCGACCGCTTCGACTTCCGCTACCGCTTCTCGACCTGGCTGTTCACGATCGCCAGGCGCCTGTACCTGAACGCCGTCGCCAAGCACCGCCCGGCGTACGACACCGACATGGTGGGCGCCTGGAAGGGCGCCGACGCCGCCCCGGAGGCCCCGGTCGAGGCGGACGAGCAGCAGGTCGTCTGGCGCGATGCGCTGCAGGCCGCCCTGCTCTCGCTCCCCGCCGACCAGCGCGAGGTCGTGATCCTCTTCCACCAGCACGACTGGCCGATCGCCCTGATCGCCCAGCACCTCGACATGCCCGAGGGCACGGTCAAGAGCCACCTGCACCGCGGGCGCAAGCGCCTGCGCACCTACATCGAGACCACGCCAACCCCCGACGACTCATTCGTGGAGCACAACGCGTGAGCGAGTCGGCGCCCAACCCTGGCAACCCCGTCCCCCCGGACGCCCTGCTCGACGCTCTCTTCGATGGGGAGCTGTCGGCGCAGGCCAGGCGCGATGTACTCGGCGCCGTCCGTCATGATCCTCACGCCCGGCGCGAGCTGGAGCGCACGGCACAAGTTCTGTCCGCGCTCCGCACGCCGCTCGATTCCCCCGACCTGACCGGCGCGATCCTCGCGCGTGCGGACCACCGCCGCCGGTTCGTGCCGGGTCGTCTGCGCCGCCTGACCAAGCTCGGTCGTGCGGGCGTGATCGTGCTCGCGCTCGTCGTGATGCTCGGCGTTGCCGCCGGTCGTCGTGCCTGGCCCGAGCGTCTTGCCCTGGCCCACGAGCAGACCCCTCTGACCGACATCAACGCCGCCGTCCAGCAGGACGCCGCCCAGGGCGTCGGCGCGATCCGGGCCGGAATCCTCCAGGTCCGCATGTCCTTCGACGGCATCGCCGACGCGCCCGCCTGCTCCTCGCATCTCCAGATCGAGGCGCGGACCCGGACGCTTACCGCCGGCCTCGTGACCGAACGACTGGGCCCGATCGATTGCGAGCTGGACTCCCCGCCCTCGATCCGTTGCGGCGCGACACGGCTCGGCTCCGGCCCCTCGCTCATCGTCGCCGACCCCGCCGACGCCCGCACGCCGCGCGTCGCCGTGCGCGTGCTCGGCGTCGACCCATGATCGCACGCCGCACGTGATTGGACGCGCCGTGCATCCCTCCCCCGTCCGACACATGACGCCCAGAACCCCGCGCCCGCGGCGGCTGTTCGCCAACCTCTCGGCCGCCCTGCTGGCGCTCGTCGTCGTCGCGTCCCCGGCGCCCGCCGCGAACTGCGAGGAGCCCGCCTGGAGCGAGCTCGCCGGTGTCCCCGCAGACGCCGACATCGTCGTTCTCTTCCAGGACCTGGGTGCGCTCGCGCGGACGCCGCCCGGGCGGGCAGCCCGGGCGCGCTCTCCGACGCCGGCTTCTTCTCCGACTCGCTCGGGCGGTGGGGGGCCCTCGCCAATCATCTCGGTCTCGGCGTGCAAGAGGCCTTCGACGAGCTGCTCGGGCGACGCGTCATGTTCGTCGCCAGAGGTTTCCACACGCCTGAACCCGACGGCGGCGAGGCCCCGCCCCACTGGGCCGTCGTCACCTCGATCTCCCCGCGAGGCGAGAAGCTCGTCCGCGACCGCCTCCGCCCCGCCCCGCGCGCGAAGATCGCCGGCCAGCCGATCCTCGCCGCCGAGCACGGCCGCTTCCTCCTCGCTCTCGTCGAGCGCCTCGATGACCGCGCCAAGCCGACGACGGAGCTGATCCTCTGCCCTGATGAGTCCGCGGCTCTCCTCGAGGATCTCGTGCTCACACGCGTCGATGCCGTCAAGGGCGCGCCACGTCCTGTTCTCGGCACACAGAAGGAGTTCGCGCTCACACGCCAGCTCCCCCCGGGCGATGTCCTGGCCGCCGTCCGCATGCTCTCCCCCGGCGCCTCCAAGACGTTCGTCGCCGGATCCGCGAGCTCGACCGAGCGAGGCTGGCGTCTCTCACTCGCCTTCGAGGCGCCGAGCTGGTGCGACGCATCCAAGGACCGCTCGATCAACCCCGCCGCCATGGCGGCACTCCAGGACGGCGCCCTTGCGCTCATCGCCGACTCGCTCCCGCCTCCGCCCAGCCCCGAGGGAACGCCCGAGACGATCGTGTGGCCGATGCAGCTCGCCCTGCCCGGCGACCTGGCCGCGATCCTCACCGATCGGACAGTGCTGCGTCTCGACCGCGCACCCCAGGGCGCCGGCGCGCCCCTCCGTCTGGTCATCGCCTCCGAGACGCCCGATGGCCCGGACCGCGCCGCAGCGGTCGATCGCGCCATCTCCTCCATCCTCGAATCGCACGACGCCGCCCAGGCCCCCGAGGGCATGATCGAGGGCGAGTTCCCCCGCGCGGTCCGCACGCGCCGGATCACGCTCCCCTTCCAGACCCCGCTGGGCAGCGACATCCTCGCCTCGTGGTGTCTGGGCTTTGCGCCCGGCGACCGGGGCGCGGAGCCGACGTGGTGGGCCATGGGGCTCTCGCCCGGCGCCGCCGACTCCGCGTCGGCTTCCGAGGCGACGCGCCTCGTCGCCTCCTGTCTCGCCGGCGCGCCCTCCGCGCCCGAGGCGCCGATCGCCGTCGGCGTCGTTCGTCCCCGCTCGCTCTACGAGGCCATCTCGGGCCAGCCCTGGGCCCTCATCCCCCCGACGCCCGCGCTGCGCTGGATGGAGCTGGTGCGCTGGCGGTTCTTCGCGCCACCGCGCGGGGACGGCCCGGATCGGGACGGGTTGGTTCGCGGGCAGGTGGACATCGAGATGAACGCGGCGGCCCTCGACACTCCCGCGACGCCCGACCCGGGCGTCCCCTGACGCAGCTCTCCTCTCTCTTCCTCAGACCCGAGTCGTCTCAGGCCCTCTCTTCTCACGCCGCCGACGCGACGCCATCACCACCGCCCCGCACGCCAGCAATCCGCCGGCTCCCGGCGACGGCGTGATCACGTACCCCACGCGCACGTTGTCGATGCCCCAGGACTCGTCCTCGATGTCCTGGTCCGTCCCCCCCATGAACGTGATCAGCAGCTGCTCGTCCGACGGATCGACGTCGAACCAGATCTCGATGTTCCGGAAGATCGAGTCGTTCCAGTCCGCGAAGCCGAGCCCGGCGGGCCCGACGTCGGGATTGCGGAAGTTGTGCGCCGACGAGTGGTTCGAGAGCACCTCATCGAAGTACGTCTCGCCGTTGATCATCACGCTGAACGTGTCCGGCCCGTGCGAGTCCCAGTCCCACGAGTCGATGAGATAGAGATCGAAGACGAGCTGGTAGTGGACCTGCGGGTCGTTGTTGCGGGCCCCGAAGCCCGGCACGGGGTTGCTGGGCGAGGCCGACCCGCCGGGCGAATACCCGCTCCCGTCGCCGCCGTCGCCGCCGCCTCCGCCGCCTCCTCCGCCACCACCGTCACCGCCACCGCCGTTGTCACCGCCCCCGTCGGGACCACCCCCGCCCCCGGCGCCGCCCCCGTTCTTGCCCGGCGGGGGTTGGATCGCGCCCAGCGTGAGCGTGACCGACTCGTCCCCGAATCGCCCCAGGAACTGGGAGAACACCCCGGTGCGCGTCACGGTCCGGTTGGACCAGTGCCCCGGGAACGCGGTGGACTCAAACGCGGTCTGATAGAGCGACGTCACGTCGGCGCTCGCGGCGCCCCCGGCGCACGCCAACACCACGGCCGCCACGTGGGCGCGGCATCCCTGGCAACGCATCGGATTGACCCCTTCCGCACATCGCGGCGGCGGATCGGCGACACCGTCCGACACGCCCCGCCTGAACCCAGTCCCAACGCCGACGCTCCGCGCCGGACCCGGGCAAGGTGCCGCGCCCCCTGGGGCGTGCCAGTCATTCCGCCTGTGACGCTTGGGTGGTTTGAAAGTTCTATGAGGCCCCGTGCCAGGGCCTCGTCCCGCGCTGTTTTTTCCGGTCGTTTGTCTGTCCGAGAATCACCCGCGATCCCCGGGGACGCCCGCGCCCGAGAGCTATCATCACGGACCAATCCCCATGGCAGACCCGACGAATATGCCCGGACAGCCCTCCCCGACCGACGCCGTCGCGCACCTCCGCAACGTCGCCATCATCGCCCACGTCGACCACGGCAAGACCACCCTCGTCGACCAGCTCCTCCTCCAGTCCGGAAACTTCCGCGCCGGTGAGCTGGAAAAACTCCAGGGCGGCCAGCACGACCTCATCATGGACTCCAACCCCCTCGAACGCGAGCGGGGGATCACGATCCTGTCCAAGAACTGCGCCGTCAACTACCACGCCGCCGACGACGTCGACTACCGCATCAACATCATCGACACCCCCGGGCACGCCGACTTCGGGGGCGAGGTCGAGCGCGTCCTCCGCATGGCCGACGGGTGCCTGCTCGTCGTCGACGCCTTCGAGGGGCCTATGCCCCAGACGCGGTTCGTTCTCTCCAAGGCCCTCGCCGAGAAGCTGCGACCCGTCGTCGTCGTGAACAAGTGCGACCGCCCGGACGCCGACCCCGACCGCGTCGTGACCGAGGTCTTCGACCTGCTCGTCGCCCTCGGCGCCGAGGACGACGCCCTCGACTTCCCCATCGTCTACGCCTCCGCCAAGAGCGGCTGGGCCTCCGACCGCTGGCCGCCCGAGGGCGAGCCCTCCGACATGCGCCCCGTCTTCGAGGCCATCTTGCGCCACGTCCCTCACCCGGACGTCTACCTCGAGAAGCCCCTGCGACTCCAGATCACCACGCTCGACTACTCGGACTACGTCGGGCGCATCGGCATCGGACGCGTCCACCAAGGCACGGTCCGCCCGGGCATCCCCGTCGCCCTCGTCAAGCACACGCCCGAGGGCGGCACCACCATCGCCCACGCCAAGATCGGGCGCCTCCTCGGCTTCGACGGCCTCGGTCGCAAGGAGGTCGCCCGCGTCGACGCCGGCGACCTCTGTGCCGTCACCGGCCTCGAGGACGTCGACATCGGCGACACCCTCTGCGACCCCGACCACCCCGACGCCCTCCCCGCCGTCACCATCGACGAGCCCACCATCTCCATGCTCTTCCGCATCAACGACTCCCCCTTCTCCGGGCGCGACGGCCAGTACGTCACCTCCCGCCAGATCAAGGCCCGTCTCGAACGCGAGCTCGAGCACAACGTCGCCCTCCGTGTCACCCCGGGCCAGACCGCCGACGAGTTCGTCGTCGCCGGGCGGGGCGTCCTCCACCTGGGCATCCTCCTCGAGACCATGCGCCGCGAGGGCTACGAGCTCTCCGTCGGGCGCCCCATCGTCATCGAGCGCGAGATCGACGGCGTCATGCACGAGCCCGTCGAGGAGCTCGTCATCGACTGCCCCAACGCCACCGTCGGCGCCGTCATGCAGCTCATCGGAGAGCGCAAGGGCGAGATGCGCAAGATGGAGGACCGCGGGCCCGAGATCACGCACTGCGTCTTCGAGATCACCAGCCGCGCCCTCATCGGCCTGCGCGGCCGCGTCATGACCGCCACCGCCGGCGAGGCGATCATGCACCACACCTTTGAGAAGTTCGTCCCCACGACCTCCACACGCCACGAGCGCATCGCCGGCGTCATGATCGCCACCGAGACCGGCCAGGTCACCGCCCACGCCTGCGAGGGCCTCCACGATCGCGGCATCCTCTTCGTCCGCCCGGGCGACAAGGTCTACGCCGGCCAGGTCGTCGGCGAGCACAACAAGGGCAACGACCTGCCCGTCAACATCGTCAAGCTCAAGAAGCTCGACAACATGCGCAGCGCCAACAAAGAGGCCACCGTCACGCTCAAGGCGCCCAAGGAGCTGTCGCTCGAGCAGGCCCTCGAGTACATCGAGCCCGACGAGCTCGTCGAGCTCACCCCCGCCTCCATCCGCCTGCGCAAGCGCCTCCTCGACGAGAGCTCGCGCAAGCGGGCCGAACGCGCCGACAAGGACCGTGCCGGGGCCGGCGCCTGATGGCGGACCTGACCCAAGACCCCCGCCTCCACCAGGCGCACCACCTCTACGTCCACGGCCGCTACCACGAGGCCTACCCCCTCTTCGCCGCCCTCGCTTCCGAACACCCGCACCAGTGGGGCCTCCGCTACTCGCTCGGCTCGTGCCTCATCGGCCTGGGCCAACGCGAGCAGGCGATCCCCCACCTGATGCACGCCGCGACCCTGAACCCCGGCGCGATCCTGCCCCACATCGAGCTGACCCGGGCATACAGCCTCCTCGAGAAGTACGACGAAGCCCGCGCCGCGATCGATCGTGCCCTGGCGATCGAGCCCGACAACCAGACCGCGCAGGCGTACAAGGCGGACCTGCTGGCGGTGGTGGGGGAGCGCGACGAGGCCGCCGCCATCGCCGTCCGTCTGCTCGACCAGGGCGTGACGGCGCCCGCGATCGCCAACCAGATCGCGCCCATCGCCGCCAAGGCCGGGCGCGCCGACGACGCGATCGAGTTGCTCCGGCGCTGCACGCCCGAGACCGCCCCAAACGCCCCGAACGTCATCCTCTGCCTCTTCGCCCTCGGCGAGCTGCTCGACAAGGCCGGACGCTACGAGGAAGCCTGGCCCGTCTACGAACGCGCCAACGCGATGGCCCGCCTGCCCTTCGACCCCGACGCCCACAGCGCCACCATCGACGCCGCCATCTCCGACTTCACCCGCGACGCGATCTCGAGCCTCCCCCGCGCCGGCTCGGGTGCGGCAAACCTCGTCCTCATCGTCGGCATGCCCCGCTCGGGCACCTCCCTCGTGGAGCAGATCCTCGCCTCGCACCCATCCGTCGAGGCGGGCGGCGAGCGCTCGACCCTCCCGCACATCGCCCTCTCGCTCATGGGAGGCGCCGACGCCTCGGGCATGTACCTGCTCACCGACCCCGCCCCCCTACGCGACGTCGAGACCATCAACCGCCTCGCCGAGACGCTGTCGGTCTCATTCCCGCCGGCCGGTCGCGTCGCCGAGCGTTTCACCGACAAGACCCCCGGCAACTGGCGCTGCCTCGCTCTCGCCCAGTGCCTCGCCCCGAACACCCGCGTCGTCTGGTGCCGACGCGACGCGATGGACAACTGCCTGTCGTGCTACTTCCAGCACTTCTACGGCCCGCACCCCTGGTGCTACGACCTCGCCTCCACCGCCCGCGTCTACCGCGACCACGAACGCCTCATGCGCCACTGGCAGGCCGTCCTCGACCTCCCGATCCTGGAGATGTCCTACGAGCAGCTCGTCGAGGACCAAGAGACCCAGACCCGCCGCCTGATCGACTTCGTCGCCCTCCCCTGGGACGACGCCTGCCTCCGCTTCCACGAGACCACCCGCGTCGTCCGCACCCGCTCCAACGAGCAGGTCCGCCAGCCGATCTACCGCTCGGCGATCGCCCGCTGGAAGCAATATGAGGAACACCTGGAGCCGCTGAAGCACGCGCTCGAGTGCGATAGGCACGACGAGTAGGTATCCCCCCGGTGGGGTCGGTTTCCAACCGACCCGTTGCCTCCGGTGAAGCCGATCTCCGACCGGCCCGTCCTCACCAGATTCCACCCTTCAGTGGGAGCCTTCTTGGGCCCGTCCATCTCGGGCCGTTTAGAACCCGGCCCCCCCCGGGGGAGGGCGCCTACCATCCCAGCCCGCCGCGGAACGGGCCCCAAGCCGGGCAGTTCCTCCCTCTCCCCTCCGGGGAGAGGGCCGGGGTGAGGGGCTTCGTCGCCTCTCACTCCTCCCCGCCCCGTCCCCGCGCGGCACGATTCGGAGCCTCCCCATGGCGACCAACTACGCCATCATCGAAGAGTCCGGCGGACAGCGCAAGGTCCTCGAGGGCGACGAGATCCTCATCGACCTTTACCAGGCCGGCGAGTCCAACCAGGGCGACAGTGTCACCTTCGACAAGGTCCTCGTCGTCGGCCCCGAGGGCGGCTCCGCCAAGGTCGGCGCCCCCTACGTCGACGGCGCCTCCGTCACCGCCGAGGTCGTCGAGCCCGTCGTCATGGGCGACAAAATCCACATCTACAAGTTCCGCCCCAAGAAGGGCTCGCAGCGCAAGACCGGCCACCGCCAGCGCTACACCGCCGTCCGCGTCACCGCGATCACCGGCTGACCCGCGTATCGATCAACTCTTCCTGAGGCCGGCTTCCTGCCGGCCTCATGTCTTTTTTGCGCCGCCATCTCCCTTCCGCCCATCACCGGTCCGACCCCCGCATCCGCCCGATAGCATCCCCCGATGTCTCAGCCCCCGACCGCCGACGAAGTCATCGCCCGGATCGACAAGACCGCCGCTTCGGGCGACTACGACACGGCTCTGGCCGCCTCGCGTCGCTTCGTCGCCGCACAGCCGCAGAACGCCGGCGCCCACCTCGTGCTGGCGCGCACGCTCGAGGCGATCGCCCGCCACGAGGAGGCCCGCAAGTCGCTCGAGGACGCCCTGTTCCTGCTCGCCGACCGCCCGACGAGCGTCATGGTCCGCCGGGGCCTGGCCGACACCCTGCGCCGGATGGGCCGCCCCGACGATTCCCTCGGCGTCGTCGCCCGGGGTTTGGAAAAACACCCCGGCTCCCTGGGTCTGCTCGCCGCCAGAGCCACGACGCTCCTCGAGACCGGGCGTCTCGACGAGGCGGACGCGTTGCTCGCCGAGCATTTCCAGGCGGGCAACGCCCCCCCGGAGTTCGCCGCGATCCTCGCCCGCCTGCGCGACCGCCAGCGTCGGTACGCCGAGGGCGCCGCCGAACTGCTCGAGTACATCGACCGCGTCAAGCCCCCGCCCGAGATCGCGCGCGTGCTGCACACCCGCGCCGGCGGCCTCTTCGAGAAGGCGAAGGACTACGACCACGCGATGGAGCACTACGAGCTGGGCAACGCCGACCTCGCCAACGCCTTCGACCCCGACCGCCAGGAACAGCTCATCAACCAGCTCATCGAGACCTGCTCGCGCGAAGCGCTCGCCGCCGCCCCGAGAGCCGGCGTCGACGCCTCGCGTCTGATCCTCATCGTCGGCATGCCCCGCTCGGGGACGTCCCTCGCCGAGCGCGTCCTCGCCTCGCACCCGGACGTCCACGCCGCGGGCGAACTGACGCACCTGCTCTGGGCCTCGCGCCGTCTGCTCGGCGCCAAGGCCGCCCCGATCCCCGATTTGAACGCGCTGACCCAGGAGAGCGTGGACGCGACCGCCGCCTGGTACCTCACCGAGATGGACCGCCTCGCCGAGGGCAAGCCCCGCCTGACCGACAAGGCGCCCCTGAACGTGATGCGCCTGTGGCTCGCCCCGCTCATCCTCCCCGGCGTCAAGATCGTCCACTGCCTGCGCGACCCGCGAGACACCTGCCTCTCCAACTACGCCCAGCAGTTCACCACGCCCCTGCCCGCGGCGGGCTCGCTGACCAACATCGGGCGCTTCTACCGCACCTACCGGCGCGTCGCCGACCACTGGTCGCGAGTCCTCGCCGAACCGCCCCTGAGCACGCCGATCTTCGAGCTGCGCTACGAAGAGTTCGTCGCCGACCCCGAGCCGGTCTCGCGCCGACTGCTCGACTTCGCCGGGCTCGAATGGACCGACGCGGTGCTCCGCCCCCACGAGGCGAAGGTCGTCACCTGGACCGCCAGCCGCGACCAGGTCACCGAGCCGATCAATACCTCCGCCGTCTCCCGCCACGCCCCCTTCGGCGAGCGCCTCCGCCCCCTCCTCGACGCCCTCGGCGAGTACGCCCAAGGCGTCGACCCCACGCCGACGAGCAAATAGCAACTTCTACACCGGCACGAACGTCCCGCGCACCCGGTCCTTCTTCACACCCGGGAACCGCATCACGCGCCCGTGCGCCGCCACGTACACCCCCGCCTCCACGACACCCGACGCCAGAATGGCCTCGGTCAGGTTCTGCAGCGCATCCGACCTCGCCATCTCGTACGGCCGCATCGCCCCCGTCAGGATCACCGGGATCTTGATCGCACTTAGCTCCCGCGCGAGCAGGTCGCCGGTCTCGCACAGCGTGTCCGTGCCATGCAGCACGACCACCCCGTCGCCCCGCTCCGCCCCGTCGGCGTGAAGGCGGACCGCCTCGACGATCCGACGCCGGTCATCGTCCGTCAGGTCCAGGCTGTCCTTGTGCATGAGCTGGACGGAGTTGACCTGCGTCTCCTCCAGCCGCAACCGACGCAACATCCGCGGCACGATGCTCGCCCGGTTCGACAACGCCCCCGACGCCTCGTCGTACGTCTTCTCGATCGTCCCGCCAGTCGAGATCAGCGTCACCCGCCGCATAGGGCCAAGCCTACGCCCGCCGCCCGATTGTCTCCCTCCCTCTCCCCACCGGGGAGAGGGCCGGGGTGAGGGGCTCCGTCTTCTCTTCCTTCTTCCCGCTCTCACAAACCAGCCGTTTCACGCCGACCGCCGTCGCGCGTTCGCGCCGGAACCACCCCACCCCCGGGGCGTACACTGCCCCTCTTTCCCCGACTCTGGAGACCCCGCTTGGAAGGCCAGACCACCACCCTCGCCGAAGCCCTCCAGGAGGTCCAGCGCCTCATCCGCATGGGCGACTACCGCCACGCCGGCGGTCTCACATACCAGCTCGTCGAGCAGGCGCCGGACAACCCGCCGGTCCTCGCGCTCCACGGCACGGTCCTCGCCCGTCTCGGTCGCTACGACGAGGCCGTCCCCTTCATCGAGCGCGCCCTCGACGCCCAGCCCGAGCCCACCGTCGCGATCCGTCTCACGAACGAGCTCGCCCAGCTTCGCATGAACCAGGGACGCACGGACGATGCCATCGCCGTCCTCGATCGCGGACTCGAATCCAACCCCGACGCCCCGTTCCTGATCGGCACCAAGACCGAGGCCATGCTTTTCCTCGGGCGACGCGACGAGGCCGAGAAGTTCCTCAGCGCCGCCATCGAGCGCGGCGTGACGCACATCTCCGTCGCCATGGCCCTCGCGCGCCTCCGCCTCACTGGGGGCGACCCCAAAGACGCGATCGACGCGCTCACCCCCTTCGTCGAGCAGCCGGGCCTGGCCGCCTCCCAACTCGCGATGGCCCTCGGGCGCCTGGGCGAGCTGCACGACCGAGCCGGGAACTACGAACAGGCCTTCGCCTGTCATCGCCGGGCCGCCAACCTCATCCCCGCCGAGTTCGACACCGCCGCCCACTCCCGCGCCGTCTCCACCATCATCCAGAACTGGACCCCTGCCAACGTCGCCAAGGTGAAGCGTCCCGACGACACCTCGACCGCCCCCGTCTTCATCGTCGGCATGCCCCGCTCGGGCACCTCCCTCGTCGAGCAGATCCTCTCCTGCCACCCGGACGTCTTCGCCTGCGGCGAGCTCGACACCATGTTCTTCATCGCCCGCAAGATCCTGGGCGGAACCGCCGACACCTTCCGCCCTCTCGTCGAGAAGCCCACCGCCATCAAGGGCAAGCAGCTCGAAGTCGCCGCCCAGGTCTACGAGCAGAAGCTCACCCGCACCATCGAGCGCGAGGCCCGCAACCGGGGCCAAGAGCCCCCCGCCCACCTCCCCAAGCGCGTCACCGACAAGCAACCCCTCAACTTCTACAACCTCGGCCCCATCGCCCTCATGTTCCCCGAGGCCCACGTCATCCACTGCGTCCGCGACCCGCGCGACACCTGCCTCTCCTGCTACTTCTCCCAGTTCACGAACTACCACCCGTACGCCTACGACCTCGAGAACCTCGCGGCGTACTACCGCGACTACGACCGCCTGATGAAGCACTGGACCAGCGCGCTGACCAAGGCGCCGATCAACCTCAAGCTCACCGAGCTGCGCTACGAGTCGCTCGTCGCCGACCAGGAGGGCGAGACCCGCCGCCTGCTCGAGTTCCTGGGCCTGCCCTGGGACGACGCCTGCCTCCGCCACCACGAGTCGGACCGCGTCACGCGCACCCTGAGCAACGACCAGGTCCGCAAGCCCGTCTACGCCGGCTCAGTCGGGCGGTACAAGCACTACGCCAAGCACATCAAGTCGCTGACCGACGCCCTGGGCGACCTCCTCCCGGACGCCGGGTGAGGGCGCCTGGCGTGCCCGCCTACGCCGACGCCCTGAACGCCTACAAGGCCGGCGATTACCGGCGCGCCATGACCCTCGTCGACGCCCTCCGCGCCGCCGCCCCTCGTGACCTCCGCGTCCGCTCGCTTCACGCCATGCTCCTCGCCCGCGCCTCGCGCCTCGACGACGCCGAGCGCGAGCTGACCGCGGTCATCGACGATTGTCCCGACGAGAAGACCGCCTTCGGCGTCCGCCACCAGCTCGCCCTCGTCCACCTCCAGCAACGCCGCATCGACGACGCCCTCACCCAGATCGACCTCGCCCTCCAGACCCAGCCCTTGAGCCCCGTCCTCATCGCCGCCAAGGCGGACATCCTCGCGACCGCTGGGCGCACGGACGACGCCGCCACCCTCGTCGAGCGCGCCATTGCGAAGGTCCCGCCGAACCTCCCCCTGGCGATTCTGCACGCCCGCTTCGCCGCCCGTGCCGGACGACCCGACGACGGTCTTGAACCCCTGCAAACGCTCACCGCGGCCGCGCCCCCCTCGATGGAGACCATGCGCGCCCTCCGTCAGCTCGCCGAGCTCTACGAGCGACTCGACCGCTACGACGTCGCCTTCGACGCCCTCGCCCGCGCCGGCGCGATGAGCCCCGTCCGCTACGACGCCCGCTCGGCCGAGGCGCTCGTCGACCGCCTCCTCGACGTCTGGACCACCGACGCCATCCGCGCCGCCCCGCGTGCTGGCATTGACACCGACGCCCCCGTCCTCATCGTCGGCATGCCCCGCTCGGGCACGAGCCTCACCGAGCAGATCCTCGCCAGCCACCCGCACGTCGCGGCAGTGGGGGAGTCCGACACCCTCTCCGAGGCCGCCGCCCTCCATCTCGGCGCCGCCGACTCACTCTGGCGCGCCAAGCCGATGGCCCCCGACAAGCTCACCCCCGAAGCCGTCCGCGCCGCCGCGGAGCATTACAAAGCCGCCGTCCTCGACCCGGTCGCCCCCGCCGCCCGCGTCACCGACAAGCACCCCATGAACTTCTGGCGTCTGGGCCTCGTCCCGCTCCTCTTCCCAAACGCCCGCGTCATCCACTGCGTCCGCGACCCGCGCGACACCTGCCTCTCCTGCTGGGCCCAGCACTTCGTCACCGACCACCCCTGGGCCAACCGCCTCGAGGATCTCGCCCACTTCTACCGCCAGTACCACCGCCTGACGGCCCACTGGGAGCGCGTCCTCACGGCCCTCGCCGTCTCCCATACCCGCGCCGTCTACGAGGACACCGTCGCCAACCAAGAGACCGAAACCCGCCGCCTGATCGACTTCCTCGGCCTCGACTGGGACGACGCCTGCCTCCGCTTCCACGAGTCGGACCGCGTCGTCTACACCCACTCGAACGAGCAGGTCCGCAGGCCCATGTACACGTCCAGCGTCGGGCGCTGGCGTCACTACGCCGCCCACCTCGAGCCCCTCACCAACGCACTCGCCGACCTCGTCCCACCTGCCGCCTGATGCCCGATCCCTGATGCCCGATGCCTGGACACCTACGGACACCCACCCCCGAACGCCGTCAAGAACGCGATCACATCAGAGAAGTCCCACTGCCCGAACGGCGCCACCAGGTCCGCCTCGTCCGACATCGTCCCGAACGCCGTCAGGAACGCGATCACATCCGAGAAGTCGAGCGTGCCGTAGGGCTCGTCCAGGTCCGCCTCGTTGCACCCGGGCGACGCGATGAAGTACTCGCTCGCCCCCATGTCGACGATCGGCGCCGTCCCTGAGCCCATGTCCACCGTCGCCGGATCGTCGACGAACCGCTCGCCCCCCAACAGATCCGCGTACGCCGCCTCGCTCTCATCGAGGTCCTTGTCGAGATCAAGGAAGTCCGTCGGCGCCGACGCGTTCTCGCCTCGGTCGATCCCGGGAGACCCCGCCGCCAGGCGGTAGAACTGCACCGCCCCAGCGTCCGTCTCGAACACCGGGTTGAGGTTGATGTTCCCGATCCCCGGGTACGAGCCCCCGATCAGCGAGTACCGCGCCGTCGCGCTGCCCCCGGTCAGGTTCGTAATGTTCTGCGTCTGCCCCCAGATGATCGAGTTCGCGATCGTGCACGACGCCTGGAAGTTGCAACCCCCGGGCGCGATGTTCGCCGTGTTCCCGGTCAGCGTAATGTTCGTGTACGAGGGCGACGCCCCGACCTCGTTGGCCACGCCCCCGCCGAACGCGGCGTGATTCTGCGCGATCACGCACCCGCCGACGATCGGC
>JAWKTB010000002.1:0-585266 GCA_041402005.1 Phycisphaerales bacterium
CGCCGATCTGGGCTCCAAGTTGGACGCCGACATGGTCGCCGAGGAGGCCTGATGCAGCGCGAGGGGATCAACCCCGAGGACGCGCGGATGGAGGACATCCTCTGCGACTTCTGCCGCAAGCCCTGGACGATGCAGCGCCCGATGGTCGAGGGGCACCGGGGCTCGTGCGTGTGCGGCGACTGCCTGACGATCGCGTACATGGAGGTCGTGATCCACAAGGCGTCGGACCCCCCCAAGGAGGGTGAGAACTGCATCATGTGCCTGGAGGTCCGCGACGAGGCGCACTGGCGCTCGCCCGCGTTCGAGGAGGCGCTGATCTGCAAGCGCTGCATCAAGCAGGCCGCGGGCGTGCTCCACAAGGACCGGGACATCGGGTGGACGAAACCGGTCGGGGGCGACGACGGATAGTCCGTCATGCGGGTCCGCCGAACGACGTGGCGCTACGACACCGGATGCATGGTCATCGCGGTTCTGCTCCCGATCCTCGCGATGCTCTTGATCCTGTGGCGATTCGGCTGAGGTCTCCCGAGTCGATCCGCGTTCCCGGCGTCTAGATCAATCCCCGCCTCGTCGCCTCGACGTAGTCGGTGTAGGGCGCCTTGAGGCCGGCCTGGCCCAGCAGCGTCGCGATCTGGCCCCGGTGGTAGGCGCCGTGGACGGCGACGTGGGTCGCGAGGTCGTCGAGACGGCTGGTCCACGCCTCGCCGTCGGAGTTCGTGTACTCGATCGATTGGTCGCCCGGAATGCGGTCGAGCAGTCCCTGCCAGTCGCGCCGCGCCCTGAGAAGCTCCGCCTGGATGTCGATCGACGTGGGGTCGGGCCACACGGGCATCTCCTGGCCCGCGCCCGCGCGGCTGAGGAACAGGCGGTGCACGCTGGCGATGTGCGCCATCAGTTCGAGCACTCGCGTCGGCACACGCTCCTGCGACGAGATGTGCTGCTGGGTCAGGCCGTTGGCCCAGAGGTCGTGATCGAGCAGGCGTTCGAGGGAGACGTTCATGGTCCTCACTCCTGTCCCGGGTCGGCGAGCCACGCGAGCACGTCCCGCGTCGGCGGGATCAGCTCGCGGGAATGATTGCGCGCGAACTCCCGGGCGTCATCCAGCGCGACCCAGCGCACGCCCGTGTACTCCCAGTTCGCGCGGGCGTCATCAAGCCCCAGGCGTTCGATCGTCGTGCCCGTGTCGAGCCGCAGGATGATGTCGACGGCGTCGCCGGGACCGTCCACGCTCAGGGCGACGGGGCGGGCCCTCGACAGGTCGAGCCCGAGCCCGAGCTCCTCGCGCAGCTCCGCGTCGAGCTGGCGCCGAACGTCGTCGATCGTCAATGAGGACGTGCGATCGTCGGGCGCGTCGATCCCGCCCGATGGCGCCAGCTCCCAGAGGCCGCCGTAGATCCGGGTCTGGTGCGAGCGCTGCGCGAGCAGCAGACACTCGCGCCCCTCGTCGTCGCGGGCGACGATCATCCCGGTCACGCTCAAGATGCGCACGCGCGTCGGCGCCTGGGGCTGGACGGCGAGGCGCCGATACTCGTCCCGCCTCGCCCGGAGCGTGTTGGTCGCGGGGTCGAACGACTCGATGGCGAGGATCGCGCCGTTGTGGAACCGCGGGTTCTCCGCGAGCATCTCCGCCCAGCGACGCTCGACCGCCTCGGCGAGCGACGCTTCCATCGCGAGCGCCCCGCCGACGATCTCGACCGTGACCTCGCCCGCCGACGCGTCGATCGGCGTGACGGGCGCGAGCTCGAACGCGTCGATCACGTCAGCAGCCCGCCGAGCTTGTCCGCCAGCTCCGGCACGCCCAGGTTCCGCGCCTCCTCCGCGATCAGCTCCTGCGTCGCCCGCTTCGCCCGCTCGATCGCGTCGTTGACCGCCTCGACGATCAGGGCCTGGGCCATCTCGCGGCTCTGATCGTCGGCGCCAAGCCCGGACGTCACCGCCCCGCCCATCTCGATCGAGACGACCCCAAACTTGCCCGTGACCGTCGCGCGGACCGCGCCCCCGCCAGACTCGCCCGTCACGCGCATCGCCTCGAGCCGGTCCTGGATCCGCTGCCCCGCCTCGACGAGCTGCTCCTTGTTCTTGAGCAGGCTCGCGACGGCGCCCATGGATTTGAGAGAGTCGAACACGCCCGCGCCCTCGCTATTCGCTGTGCACCTCGGCCCGCGTGACCACGCCGTCCCGGACCTCGACCTCGACGACGAGGCCCGACCACGGGCGGATGTCGCGCGTGTTGATGGTATGGACGCCGTCGCCCAGGTCGCGGATGTGGCTGCCGATCGCGAGATCGACGGCGTCGGGCGCCTTCCCGACGAGCTCGCCGCTCGTGACGAGGTCTCTGACTCGATCCTCGTACCCCGCCGACCGTTTGAACGTCGAGACGACCAGCGCGACGAGCACGAGCGTCACCAGCAGCCCGATCGACCCGGCGGGTCGCAGCGGGCGGCGCGGCGTTTGCGGCGCTTCGGGGGATCTAACCATCGGACGCGTCACCCCGCGGCTGGGCCTTGGGCTCCACACGCACGACCTTCCCGCCCAACAGCTCGATCGCGTCCTTGACCAAGGGATGCTCGATCGCCTGCTCGCGCAGCGTCTTCAGATCGACGGACGCGGTGCGCGTGACCGGGCGCTCGGGCGGGGCGGCTGGCGGAGTGCTCGGCGACGGATCAGGGGGCGGCTCATGGGCGCCCTCGCCCGCCGCCGTTACCGTTTTTTTGCGGGGGCGCCCCCGGGCAGTTTGATCCCGTTGGTCGTTGCGGCGACGACCGCCGTCACATCCGCGAGCTTCTCGGTCAGCGCCAGGCGGACGATCGCCGCGTCCAGCAGGGCCCGGGGCGCCGAGCTGTTGCGCATCGACCGCTGCACACTCTCGCACAGGGCGATCATGTGCACGAGCCCCGCGGCGTCGAACCTCGTCGCTCGGGCGACCTCGCCCTTTCGCGCCTCGTCCGAGAGGTCCACCAGCTCCGTCTTCTCGCCGCACGCCGCCAGCACCATCAGATCTCGCAGGCGGTCCAGCAGGGACTCGAGCACCTGGTCCCCCGCGACGCCGCGCCCGAGCAGGTCGCCCACGCGCTCGAGCGCCACTCCGGGATCCCCGTCGGCGAACGCGTCGATCAGTTGCCCGATCAGCTCCCGGTCCGGCAGCCCCAGCAGCTCCTCGAGCAGGCCCAGCGTCAGCTTCTTCTCGCCCACCGCCATCAGGCGATCGAGCAGCGACAGGGCGTCGCGCATCGACCCGTTGCCCAGGCGCGCGACGGCGTGGATCAGCTCGGGCTCCGCGCCCAGCCCCTCGGCCTCCACGACCGCCTTCAGGTGCTCGCCGATCTTCGCGCTGGGGATGTTGCGGAAGTCGAACCGCTGGCACCGGCTCTGGATGGTGGCCGGGACCTTCTGGGGGTCGGTCGTGCACAGGATGAACTTGACGTGCTCGGGCGGCTCCTCCATGGTCTTGAGCAGCGCGTTGAACGCCGCCGTCGAGAGCATGTGGACCTCGTCGATGATGTAGATCTTGTGCCGCCCCCGCATGGGGCGGTAGACGGAGTTGGCGATCAGCTCGCGCGCCTCCTCGACCTTGTTGTTCGAGGCGCCATCGATCTCGATCACGTCCACGTCCGAGCCGGTCATGATCGCGCGGGCGACCTCGGCGTCGTCGTTCGGGTTGTTCAGCGCATTCGCGAAGATGCGGGCGGCCGAAGTCTTGCCCACGCCCCGCGTGCCGCAGAAGAGGTACGCGTGCGCGACGCGGTCCTGCTCGATGGCGGCCCTGAGCGTGCGGGCGATGGGCTCTTGGCCGACGAGCTGATCGAAGCTCTGCGACCGGTACTTGCGGGCGAGGACGGTATAGGCCATGCCCGAGTCTAGCCTGAGAGCCCGCGAAGTCGGGCGCCCGAGCGCGGGGCGAACGCCGTGGGCTCGGATGGCGTAGAATGGGCGCCAATCAGGACGGTTCCTTTCATGCCCCTGGCGCTCCCCGGGGCGTGCCCCCAAGAACGGGATCCATGCACAACCCACTCTCCGATCTGATCCACGACGTGGCCGCCGCCCACGCGCACGCGATCGAGCCCCGCCTCCCTCTCAAGCTCCGACTGCTCAACCTCGCCGCCATCCTCCTGCCGTTCCTCGGCGTCGGCGCCGCCATCTACATGCTCTGGCCCTTCGGCTTCGGCTGGACCTCGCTGGGTCTGCTCATCGGCATGTACATCGTCACGGGCCTGGGCGTCACCATCGGATACCACCGACTCTTCACGCACAAGTCCTTCGAGACCGGGCCCGTGATGAAGACCATCATCGGCATCGCCGGCTCCATGGCTGTCGAGGGCCCCATCATCGGCTGGGTCGCCGACCACCGACGCCATCATCAGCACTCCGACCACGAGGGCGACCCGCACTCGCCGCACGTGCACGACGGCGGCGCCTGGAACATCTTGAAAGGCGCCATCCACGCGCACATGGGCTGGCTCCTCGCGCGTGGCGCCAAGACCGACGTCGCCCGCTACGCCCCCGACCTCGAGCGCGACGCCATCGTCGTCTGGCTCTCCAAGACCTTCCCCATCTGGGTCCTCGTCAGTCTCGCGATCCCCACCATCCTCGGCGGGATCATCACCATGACCTGGACCGGCGCCCTCCTTGGCCTTGCCTGGGGCGGCCTCGTGCGCATCTTCCTCGTCCACCACATCACTTGGAGCATCAACTCCGTCTGCCACATCTGGGGCACCCGCGCCTTCGAGTGCGGCGACGAGAGCCGCAACAACGTCGTCTGCGGCGTCCTCGGCTTCGGCGAGGGCTGGCACAACAACCACCACGCCTTCCCCACCTCCGCCCGCCACGGCCTCCGCTGGTGGCAGATCGACACCAGCTACTGGCTCATCCGGGGCATGGAGGCCATCGGCCTCGTGAGGCGCGTCAAGGTGCCCACGCCCGAGCGCATCGAGTCAAAACGCCGCAAACGCGGGGCGACCTGATCCCAGCCGCGAGCGGAAGCTCGCGACGGCACGCGCCATAGAATGTCCAATCCGCCTGCTTGACCAGCGCGTCCCACGCGTCTTGACTCTGCCGCTCCCAGCCGTGACGTGACGGGCACATCACATCACACGGCACAAGGAGCGACATCATGACACGCCAGAACAAGTTCCACGCGAACGACCCGCGCCTCGACGACCTCGACCGTCTTTGAGGTCACTCGCAAGCGCCGCCGCGGCTTTCAACTCAGAGACCGCCGTCAAGCGGGGCGACCGGGCCGTCCACACGCCCCTGGGCGACAAGGAACTGCTCGAGAAGCTCGGGCGCAACGACCCCTGCCCCTGCGGCAGCGGCAAACGCTTTCAAGAAGTGCTGCCTGAAGTCCGGACGTCTCGACGGCGCCAACCGCAACGATTACAGACGTGACTGACCCTCACTCGCGGGCCGCTCGTTTGGGCGGCCCGCTTTCGCGCGCCCGCACTCCGGGCATGTATCCAGTCCCGCGAGTTCGTACCCGCACGCCGGGCAACGCCCACGCCGTTTGCGTCTCCATCGGACGACGACGCCCGGCGTCACGAGCAGGATCCACACCGCCCCGCCGTACAGCGCCGCGTCGATGAAAAACCCCGGCCAGGTCGGGCGCAGGGGCAGGCGCACGAACGTCCCGGGGACGCCGATCCCGGCGTCGATCGCGGGCGAGAGCGTCCCGCCCGGCCCTGGGGCGGGCGCCCAGGTCGCGCCCGACGGGTTCATCAGCACGCCCCGGTCGCGCGTCTCCAGCGCGGGCGCGGGCCAACCCCACACCTCGCGGCTGGCGGCGTACAAGGGCCTGTTGTTCCCCGTCGCACGCCCGTCGTCCGAACGCACGTTGGTCACGCTGAACGTGTTGGCCGACTCCCACGCGCGTCCGAACGCCCGCCCGTGCGAGGCGACGCTCGGCGCCGGCCAGTCCGCCGGAACCGGGATCGGCCACCGAGCATCTGTCGAGAACACGAGGCGCCCCATCGTGACGCTGCGACCCGGCGACGACGCGCCGCCCCGGATGACGATCTGCATCGTCCACGTCAGCGCATACACGAGCACGACGCCGCACAGCGCGCAGAAAACGACGCGTCCGATCCGCCGCCGACGGGTCATCGCCCGCCCCCGCATTCCGGGCACGCGTCGAGCCCGGCGAGGTCGTAGCCGCACGCCGGGCAGCGCCCGCGCCGACGTCGTCTCCACCGGACCACCACGCCCGGCGCTGCCAGCATCACCCAGCACACCCCGGCGTAGAACACCGCGTCAATCGCGAACCCGGGCCAGATGGGGCGCAAGGGCAGGAGCATCTGCAAGGTCGCGTTGGCGGGGAGCGACGCGTCGAATACCCAGACATTCTCCTCGCTCGAAATCGGAGCGAAACGAGTGGGCATCGGAGCACCAACAGGCACGCCGACATATGTGAGCGTAGAAGATCGCGACCGATGTTGTAGCGAGAGGGAGTAGGTCGGCCATCCGTAGCGGCGGAGTTCATACGAGAAGGTGGAGCTCATGCCGGCTTGTGACAACGCTTGGCACCCGTCCGGAAGGCTCGCCCGCTCTTCTGGAGTGAGCAGTTCGTGTGTCCCCATGCCCGTGTTGATCTGGGAGAAGCCGACGCCCTCAACGTACTCGGGGAAACCAGGACTCTTCGGCCAGTCATCGGGCATGCTCGTGGGCCACTCGCCCTCGAGTTCGCCGAACCGGCGCTGTGCAGTCGGCAGTCCGCCTTTAGCGCGGACGACGTCCCACACGATGGCACATACCCACGCACTCCCCCACGCGGCGCCAACCCCCACCACCCCGCACACGATCAATCGCTTGACCCAGCGCCGCCTCACGCCGCGCCCCCACACTCCGGGCACGACTCGAGCCCGGCGAGGTCGTACCCGCACGCCGGGCAGCGCCCGCGCTGACGACGCCTCCACCGGATCGCCACGCCCGGCGCGAACAGCAGCACCCAGCACACCCCGGCGTAGAACGCCGCGTCGATCGCGAAGCCGGGCCAGACGGGGACCAACTCAAGCCGCACTTGTTGACGCCACCCGTCCTTCCAGGGTGTGCCGAGCCCGGCCCGGATCGGCCGCGACTCATCCGTGTAGTTCAGGCTTACAAAGTCGGTCACGCTCCGTGATTCACGACGCAGCGCTGGCACGGGCCAGCCGTGCGTCCAGCGGTCCACCTTGAATGCAAGCATGCTGCGGGGCCTCGCTGGCAGGGTCTGGCGGGCCTTCGCGGCTTCGCTCTCGCCATAGCCCGTCCATCCCTCGTGCACCACGCCCGGGCCGACGAACTTCACGAACTGATAAAAGCCTGGCGGCCAGTCATCGGGTACGGCGAATGGCCAGGGTGTCGTCTCGAGGTTTCTCCAGTCCCGAGGACCGAAGGCATCGACTCCATCGTCGGGCTCGCGGGGCGGAACCACACGCACTCCCCGCCCCGACGTCGTCAGCTGAGCGCGCAGCGAGAGCCCCCACGCGCTCCCCCACGCGGCAGCAACCCCCACAACCCCACACACGATCAATCTCTTGACCCGGAGCCGCGGCATGACCTCGCTCCGCGAGGAGATAACCAGATGGCAAATTACCAGATGGCAGATCGGATCAGACTCTCAATCCTGATCTGCTATCTGGCCATCTGCCATCTGGCCATCTGGCTCTTGACCCACCCCGGTCGACGGCGAGGACACCGGCGGCGCCGGATGACGGCCGCTTATGGCTGCTGCGGTCAAGCCCTGACCAGGTTCACGGGCCACCCGCGCACCGGGCCCCGCCGCCGACCGAGAGCGGGTCGCATCCATCTTAGCCCCGACGCGTACACTTGCCCGTCATGACGCCCCCGACGCGCGACCCCGACGCGACCGCCGCCGGCTCCCGCGTCCGCAGCGCGGCCAGCCGCGCCATCAATCCCATCGAGGCCGCCGACCGCCAGCGACGCCTCCTCCTCCGCATCGTCCGCGTCGCCTTCGTCATCCTCTTCGCCGTCCTGACCGGCCTCTCGCTCATCGGCGCCGGCATCGCCGAGCCCGATGCGCCCCTGTACTGGCCCTACACCCTCGCGATCGCCGTCGGCGTCTTCGGCGTCATCGCCGCCGCCGACCTGCTCACCCCCACCAAGAAGATCTCCACCGTCGTCAGCGTCGTGCTGGGCCTGCTCGCCGCCATGCTCGCGACCGCCGCCATCGGCTTCGTCTTCGACCTGCTCGCCAGCACCTGGGACATGACCGGGTACTGGCGACAGCTCCTCGCCATCGCCAAGATCCTCATCGGCACGGGTCTCGCCTACCTCGCCATCGCCACCGTCCTCCAGACCCAGGACGACTTCCGCCTGGTCATCCCTTACGTCGAGTTCGCCAAGCAGATGCGGGGAACGCGCCCGCTCTTGCTCGACTCCTCCGCGATCATCGACGCGCGCATCGTCGAGGTCGGCGCCACCGGCCTCATCCAGTCCCCCGTCATCATCCCCGGCTTCGTCGTCGGCGAACTCCAGCTCCTGGCCGACAGCGCCGACAAGCTCACCCGCGCCAAGGGGCGTCGCGGCCTCGAGGTCATCTCACGCCTCCAGCGCACCGCCACCCTCGACGTCTCCATCGACGAGACCCCGATCCCGGGCAAGGCCGTGGACCAGATGCTCGTCGAGCTCGCCCGTCGCCTTTCGGGCATCGTCGCGACCAACGACGTCGCCCTGGCGCGGATCGCCGAGATCCAGGGCGTGCCCGTGCTGAACATCAACGACCTGGCCAACGCGCTCAAGCCGAGCGTGATCCCGGGCGAGGCGCTTCGCCTCAAGATCCTCAAGCCGGGCGAGCAGCCGGGCCAGGGCGTGGGCTACCTCGACGACGGCACGATGGTCGTCGCCGAGGACGGGCAGTCGCACATCGGCTCGGTCGTCGAGCTGCAGGTGACCAGCACGTTGCAGACCTCGGCCGGGCGCCTCATCTTCGGGCGAATCGACCTGGCCGGGCATGCGCCGCCCACTCCAGCGCACGCCGAGTCCGTCGGCGTCCACGAGGAGGCGGTCGAGGACACGCCGCACGCGCCCCCCCCGCGCGTGCCGCGCCCTTCGCCTCCCCGCGGCGCCTCCTCGCGCAATCCTCGTCGATAGCGATACGCCGCCCCGCCGACCGCGCGATGCCCGCGACACGCCTCGCCCCGCTGTTTTGAGGGGCGCGACGCGCCTCCTTTGGCATGCCCCGGCAAGCGTCAGCCTCCGGGCAAGGCCCGATCCACGTCAAACACGCCCATTTCTGAGGGCGGCTGTTGGCCGTGAGGCGTCGTCTGATATTCTCGAATCACTGGGTCTCACTCTCGAAGGGGTACACCATGAACGCCGCCCGTCTCGCGAGCCTGTGCGCCGTCACATCCGCCGTGATGACTTCTCCGGTCCTTGCCGCCGCCGAGCCGGGCGCGGGAACGCACGCCTGCGCCGTCACGATCGACGCGGGGTTCGCCCGCCCGCATCTGATCGCTCCCGCGCCCCGCGGCGTCGCGTGCGACAGCTGCGCGATCCACGTCCACGTCGTCACCGACAACGCCTGGCTCACGGAACTCGGCCCCGACACCAACACGGTCGTCGCCGAGGTCGTCGCCGCCGCGGAGGCGATCGTCGCCAAGCCTCAGTCCGAGGGCGGGCTCGGCCTCGACCTGCCGATCACCGGTGGCACGGAGTTCCAGGGTCCCCAGCCCTGGACGCCCTCGAACGACCCGATCACGCTGCTGGGCAACTTCCGCGGCTGGACTTCCTCAGTCCTGCCCGTGCCCGACGAGGACCGCGACATCGTCATCCTCTTCTCGGGCGCGAATCTGGACGGCGGCGCCACCGGCATCTCCTTCATCGACTCGGTCTGCTCGCCCAACGCCGTCGCGATCGTCACCTACTTCACCCCAGACACCGACGTGCTGGGCACGGTCCTGGCCCACATGCTCGGGCACATGCTCGGCGCCGGGCACGATGGGATCGACAACGACTGCCCCTCCACCGGCTACGTGATGTCCCCCATGATCGACCCCTTCAGCCCCGCGACCTCGTTCAGCCCGTGCTCCATCGACGAGGTCAACGCCTATCTCGCCTCCTCGGGCGGCTGCCTCGCCCCCGATCCGTGCAGCTCGGCCGACATGGCCCTGCCCTACGCCCAACTGGACTTCTCCGACGTCGTCCAGTTCCTGACCGACTTCAGCGAGATGAACTTCACCGCCGACCTGGCCGCCCCATTCGGACAGTTCGATTTCTCCGACGTGACCACCTTCCTGGCCGCCTTCGGCGCCGGCTGCCCATAGCCACGCGCAAGGACCGACCGATGCCCCCCAAAGACCGGTTCGCCATTGTCGTTTCCCTCGCGCTGTCGTCCGCGCTCGCGCCGTCCGTGCTCGCGTCGGCGCCCCGTGACGCCGCGTGCCCGACCTGCGTCGTGGAGCTTCACGTCGTGCTCGACACCGCCTGGCAGCTCCAGTTCGCCGATGACGCCGACCAGGTGGCGATGGACGTCGTCGCCGCCGCCAACGAGATCTACGCCAAGCCGCAGGACATGGGCGGGCTGGACCTGGACGTCACGATCACGGGCCTCACCGACGTTGCCTCCCCCCAGCCCTGGACCCACTCCAACAACCCCTCGACCCTGCTCAGCAACTTCCGCGCCTGGTCCTCGCTCAGCCTCCCCCTTCCCGGTGAGCACCGCGACGTCGTCATGCTCTTCACCGGCGCCAACCTCGAAGGCTCGACCATCGGCATCATCTACCCCCAGACGCTCTGCTCGCACAACGCCATCGGGGTCCTCAGCTCCTTCTCCCCCGACACCGACGACCTCGGCGCCGCCCTCGCCTACCTCCTGGGGCGCATCCTCGGCGCCCAGATCGACGGCGTCGGGAACAACTGCGCCGCCAGCGGCTACGTCATGTCCGGCATCATCCAGGTCGGAAACCCCGCCACCCAGTTCAGCCTCTGCTCCATCGACGAGATCAACGCCGCCATCACCGCCAGTGGCGACTGCCTCGCCGCCGCCGCCCCCTGCAACGACGCCGACCTCGCCGAGCCCTTCGCCACCCTCGACTTCTCCGATGTGCTGGCCTTCGTGACCGCCTTCGGCGCGATGGATGCCGACGCCGACCTCGCCACCCCGTTCGGCGTCTTCGATTTCTCCGACGTGTTCGCCTTCCTCGTCGCCTTCGGCGCCGGCTGTCCCTAGCGGTCGTCCGCCGATGGGCATCGAACACGAAGCTCACAAAGATTCTGAGATGTTGAGATCAGGCTCGCGTGCTTTTTCGAGCCCTTCGCGACCTTCGAGTTCAATCCCTGAGCGCATGACAAACCCCTCGCTCGCACGAGGGGCCTGTTGTTCCATCTCGACCGCGACCAAGCCGCGGTCGTTCAGTGGTACTTGCGCACCACGCCCTTGACGATCCCTTGCACCTGGCAGAACTTCACGCGGATCGGCTCGTAGTCCGGGTTGGCCGGCTGCAGGCGGATGTGGTCCGACTCCTTGTAGAACGTCTTGAGCGTGGTCTGCCCGTCCTCCAAGAGCGCGACGACGCGGTCGCCGTTGTGCGCCACCTGCGCCCGCTCGAGGAGGATGATGTCCCCGTTGAGGATGCCCTCGTCGCGCATCGAGTCGCCGTCGACCTTGAGCGCGAACATGGAGTCGCCCTTATCGCTCGCGGTTCCGAGGAAGTCCCCGATGTCGATCTCGTCGATGTCCTCGACCTTCTCGATCGGGTTGCCCGCCGCGATCTTGCCGACCAGGGGGTACCGCAGCGGCCTCGACTCATCGGGGACCGCGATCCCCTCAGCGATCGACAAAGAGCGTGCCTTGTTGGGCTCTCGGACGAGCGCGCCCTTCTTGATGAGCGCCTCGACGTGCTCGAACACGGTGACCTTGCTCACGCCGATCTCGTCGGCGAGCTCCTGCATCGTCGGGGAATAGCCACGTCGAATGCGCGAATCCCGGATGAGCTGCAGGATGCGAAGCTGCTTGGGTGTGAGATTCATTGCGTCCGTCCTTTCCGATCCCCCCCGCGTTCTGCTCCGCCCCGACGGGCTCCCCGAGGCGCCCCGCCAGGCGACCCAGCCGCCTCCGCGCCGCCCCGATCCGCTCCAGCTGCGCCGCCAGGGCCACCACCGCCCCGCCCAGCGCCCCGCACCGCTCGGCCAGCCCCAGCACCGGCCCGACCCGCACGGGCGCCCGATCTTCCTCCGGACGCAGCCGCAACAACGACCGACCACGAATCTGCCCGTCGTACCCGAACACGTACGACCCGCCCGGCCCGAGCTTGATGAGCGCCGTCCGTTCCATCCGGCGACCTTCCGCCGCCCGCGCCGTCCATGGACGCTCCTCTCGACGACCCTGCCAAGCTCGGCAACCAATCAAAGTCCTATCACGGGCGGACGCCCGAGTCAAGGAGTTTGTTGGGGTCATCTTCGGGGGCGCCGCCGCGGGTGGCCTTCTGCGGGCGTGCCGAACCGCCTCCCCCGCCCTCCGAACGGGGTTTGCGGGCCAGACAGGCCCTCGTTGCATGTGTTGCCCTGCCGGTCCCCGGCTCCTCTGTGATCGTCCCCGACGCCCGACTCCCCACAACTTTTTGAGGGCAATGTTCGGGTAACTCCCAGCGGGCCAAATTCCCTCGCGAAGCCCGGATCCCCGCCTCGGAGCACGGGTTTTCTCGGACCTCGGCGGGCCAATCCTGGTCAGGCTCGGCTGACCCGCGACCCCCGACGCCGAACGCGTCCGGCAAGCTCCAGGCGGGTCAGCTCCGCCCGGACCGCACCCGCCTCGAGCCCGCTCGCCCGGGTCAGCTCGTCGGTCGTCATCTCGCCATCAAGGGCCGCGAGCAGGCGGCGCTGTTCCTCGCTCGCGGCGGGAATCTCCTCGGCGGGCGCGCGCGGGGCGCCCTGGTCGTCGCCCCGTTCCAGCATCGAGGACGTCGTCGCGCCCAGGGGCTCGACGTACCTCGCCGCGTGCGTGCCCTCGAAGTGATGTCGTGCCGCGGCTTCGAGCGGCCCGATGACATCGCCAGGCTCGGTCGCGACCGCCGCCTCCCCGCTCTTGAGCAGCGCCAGCGACCCGCGGCTCGCCTCCGAGTCCGCGCGTCCGGGCAGCGCGAACACCTCGCGCCCCTGGTCCTCGAGCGCCTGACGAGCCGTGATGAGCGCTCCCGAACGCGCCCCCGCCTCGATCACCAGAACGCCCAGCGACAGCCCGGACAGGATCCGGTTGCGAGCGGGGAAGTTCTCGGCGCTGGGCGGCGTCATCGCGGGCAACTCCGACACGATCGCGCCCCGGTCTTCCGCGACGATCCGCTCGAACAGCTCCTCGTTCTCGGGTGGATACGCCCGACCCAGCCCGCACCCGAGGACCACGATCGTGCGCCCGCCGGCGCGCAGCGCCCCCCGGTGGGCCGCGGTGTCGATCCCACGCGCCCCGCCCGAGACGACGGTCAGTCCCGAGGTGGCGAACGCCCCCGCGAAACGCTCGGCCTGCTCGATCCCGTACGCCGTGCATCGGCGCGAGCCGACCAGTGCGACCGGGTACCGGTCGAGCCCCTCGGGCTCGAGCGAGCCGCGGATCATGAGCAGTGGGGGCGCCGAGGGGATCGGCGTGAGCAGCGCCGGATACCCCGCCTCACCCCTGACGAGCACGCGGGCGCCGAGCGTGTCGAGGCGCGCCAGCTCCTCGTCCACCAGCGCCTCCGACTCCTTCATCCCGCGCACGATTTTGGCGGACATCCCGGCGCCGATCCCTTTGATCCCCTCCAGCGCGCTCGCCGACGCGCCCAGAACACGCTCGGCGTTCCCGAACGCCTGGAGCAGGCGCTCGATCAGGATCGGCCCGAGCCCGGGCGTGAGCGTCAGGCGCAACAACGCGCGCACGTTGGTGTCATTTCCCCCCAAGGCATCTCCCCCCCAAATCCGAACCTCACTCCCCGGGCGCGAGCGTCACGCGGTCGTACGGCGTGTCCGGGTGCTTCGCGTCGTGGTCGATCACGCGCGCGAAGACCTCGATCTTCATCCCCGCGTCCACGTCCGTGATCACGTGCTGCTCGACGACCATCTGCGGGTAGAAGAAGGCCGGGTCGGGGCGTCGGGCGCTGAGCAGCACCCGGCGCGTCCCTCTGGGCGCCTTCTCCGAGTGGTCGAACTCCAGGCGCCACCCCGGGCTGGGCGCCTCCATCACCACCAGCGCCTTGCCCTCGGCCTCGTCGAGCCACATCCGGGGCCAGCTCATCGACACGTCCGTCCGGATCGTCTTGCCGGCGCACCCCGAGGCGATCCCGAGGGCGAGCAAGGCGAGCAATCCCAGTCCACCCCACATCTTGTCCACAACTCGCGCCCCATGCGTGCTCGCAGGCGACCAGCGGCCCACGTATCGCAGCGAAGACCTCGCCGCGGGTATCCTACCGCCATCGGCGGGCCATGTTCCCTCTCCGTTCGGCCCGCCGGGGAGCATGGAGGCCCCCCTTGCGATCGATCCCCAGTGTTTTCGCCCGCGCCAGGGCGTTGCCCCGCTCAACCGTCGCGATGGGGGCGCTCGCCGCGGCGCTGCTCGCGGCCGCTGCCCTCGTCTCCTGCCAGACCGCCGCGAGACGAGGCCCGGACGCCTTCGAGCCGACCGTCGCCTTCGGCGCCGAGCCTGATATCCGCGTCCGCGTCCTCTCGGGCGTCGACGGCGTCGAGATCGGGGGCCCACCACGCATCCTCGCCCGCTCGATGCTCGGCGGCGAACGCCACGAGCTGACCACCCCCGTGCGCCTGCACGCGGTCGCCGGCGCCCTGCGCCTCCAGAGCGCGAGCGGCGACGCCGCCAACTTCCTCGAGCCCGCGACGATCCGCATCGACGCCCTCGGCGGCGGGCTGATGACGCTCGACGCCTCGCCCTACCCGGGCTCGTTCGAGGCGCGGGCGCGCTCGGACGTTGCGCCCGACGCCATAGATCTCCTGGCGATCATGCCGATGGAGACGTACCTGCCGGGCGTGCTCGTCAAGGAGCTGTACCCCTCGTGGCCCCTGGAGTGCTACGAGGCGCAGGCGGTGTGCGCGCGGTCGTACGCGATGCACGAGCGCGCCCGCGCTCGCTCACTCGGACGCTGGTTCGACGTCGAGGGGACGGTCGTGGACCAGGCGTTCAGCGGCGCGACCGAGCACGCGACCGCCAACGCCGCCGCCGAGGCGACGCGTGGGCAGGTGATCACCTACGACGGCGGGCGCCTGCTCCGCGCGTACTACGCGAGCACGTGCGCCGGGCGTCCGGGATCCGCGGCGGACACGTGGCCGACGGGGCCCGGGTACGCGTTCAACCTCGCCGAGCCCTTGCAGGCGCATCCGCGAGATCACTACTGCCAGAAGTCGCCCCTGTACCGCTGGGAGCGCGTGCGTGGGCGCGAGCGGCTGAGCCTGCGGATCCGGCGCTGGGGGCAGGAGAACGGGCATCCCGTCAAGACGATCGGGCAGTTGGCGGGCGTCGAGGTCGAGCGGCGCAACGCGGCGGGTCGCCCGGCGCGATTCATGCTGCGCGACGACGCGGCCCGCTCGTTCTCGATGTCCGCGGAGGAGCTTCGCCTGGCGTGCAATACGCCCGTCCCCGGCGTGCCGGACCTGACGCGCGACGAGTCGGTCCGCTCGAGCGACATCGAGGTGACGGTCGAGGGGGACAAGGTGAAGATCGCCGGTCGTGGGTTCGGGCACGGGGTGGGCATGTGCCAGTTCGGCGCCGCGGCGCTTGCGGAGAAGGGCTGGACGCACCGCGAGATCATCGCGCTCTACTACCCCAACACGAACATCCAGCGGGCGTACTAGGCTCCGTTTGACGGCTCTTCCAAGCGCCGGTGGCACGGGCATCTTGCCCGTCTTCCCGGGAACGGATTCGTACGGGCTGCAAGCCCATACCACCGATTCAAGAATCAGAACACGGCGTCGAAGATTCTGCCCGTTGCCACCTCGCGCGTCGTGACGTATCGACGCAGACCCAGCGCCTGCTCGGGCGCCTCGCGCGGGACGGGCAGGATCTCTCCCAGTCTGGGCGTGTCGGGGTGGGGGCTGGAGCAGTCGGGGACGTGCGGCGCCGACGCTCGTCTGGCGGGCGCGTCGTCTCCAAGCGACGGTTTCACATTCCGCCACGTGTCCGCGACGATCCCCCGACGCAGGCGAGCGGCGATGTTCTGCGCCTGGAGATACAGCCAGTACGGCACGGCCCCCGGCGGGGCCTCGAACGCGTCCGTCACGCGCCGCTCGAACCGGTCGCACGAGCGCCCGCACCGCTCGATCGGTCGACAGACCAGGGGTGCCCCGTGATGGCGTGGTGCGTGCGCGGCATGGACAGCCGGGATCAGAAGAGGGAGCTGGCTCGAGATGGCGCCTGGCGTCACCCGCAGAATGTGCCCGCGCCACGCCGATCGGCGACCCGATCGCCCGGGGGCGATAACGCCTTGTTTTCCAGGCTCTGCGTGCGGTCGGCGGTCGCGACCCGGTCTCTGCGGGACGCCGGTCTGTAGGGGCGCGTGGCGTGCGGGCATCACTGAGGCGCGGGCGGGCGGGCGTACGATCCCGCCCCGTGCGCACGAGCGAGCTGGATTACGACTTGCCCCCCGAGTTGATCGCGACGCGCGCGTGCGAGCCGCGGGATGCGGCCCGCTTGCTCGTCTGCTCCCGCACCGATCCATCGCGCCTGGAGCACCGCGCGGTGCACGACCTGCCCGGGCTGCTCACGCCCGGCGACACGCTCGTCTTCAACACCTCGCGCGTCATCCCGGCGCGCCTGATCGGGCGCAACCTCGACACGGGAGGGGGCGTCGAGGGCCTGTACCTGCGCGACGCGTCGCCCGCCGAGGGTGGCGCCATCGTCTGGGAGGCGCTGATCAAGGCCAGGCGCTTCCGCCCCGGGCGGCGGATCACGCTGCTGGACGCGGGCGAGCGCCCTGTCGGCGTGACGCTGACGCTGATTGAGCGCACGGGCGAGGAGCCCGGCGCCTGGCGCGTCGAGGTCGCGTGCGAGACGCCGGGGCTCTCGACCATCGAGATCCTGGAGCGGGCCGGGCGCACGCCACTGCCCCCGTACATCAGGAGCGCCCGGCGGGCGTCGGGGCTGGAGGTCTCCGACGCCGACGACCGGGCGAGGTACCAGACGGTGTACGCGTCGGCCTCCGGATCGATCGCGGCGCCGACGGCGGGGCTGCATTTCACGCCTGGACTGCTCGACCAGCTCGCGGTCCGGGGCGTTCGCCGAGCGGATGTCACCCTCCACGTTGGGCCCGGCACCTTCAAGCCCGTCGAGACCGAAACACTCGAGGAGCACCCGATGCACGCGGAGTGGTGCTCGATGGATGAACGGGCGATCGGGGCGGTGTTTGGGGGGCAGACGGAAGAGGCCGGTTGGAATCCGGCCGCACCGGGGGGAGGGAGAGTCGTCGCCGTCGGCTCGACGGCGGCGAGGACGATCGAGAGCTACGCCGCGGTCCTCGAGCGGGGAGGGCCCGCGTCGGCGTCGCTGGAGACGGATCTGCTCATTGCGCCCGGCTACCGCTGGCGGCGTGTGGACGCGATACTGACCAACTTCCACCTGCCGCGATCGACCTTGCTGGCGATGATCGCCGCCCTGTTCCCGGAGGGGATGGACCGCGTGAGGGCGATCTACGCCGAGGCGATCCGGGAGGGGTACCGCTTCTACTCCTACGGCGACGCGATGCTGGCGCTGCCATAGCGGAGTGGGAGCATCCGATTGAAGCCCGGAGTGTGAGCGACGGGTTTTGATCAGAACGGGTGTCGGCGTGTCCGAACCCGTCGCTCACGCTCCGGGCTCCAAGAGAGGTCGCTCACGCTCCGGGCTCCAAGAGAGGTTGCTCACGCTCCGGGCTTCAAGAGAGGTCGCTCGCGACGCAGGGCCTTCCGCTGGATTATGCTGCGCCCACGTTGGTTTCGCCGATGGAACGGGCGATTCTGGGGCTGGGCAGGGAAGGCATGCAGCTCGCTTCACTCATCGAGGGTCTCGGCGTCACGCTCGCCCGGGGCGAGGCGTCGTCGGTCCGCGTCTGCGACGTGACCGAGGACTCGCGGACCGCCGTCCCGGGGTCGCTCTTCGTCGCCAGACGCGGGCGATCGTTCGACGGGCGAAAGTTCGTGGGCCCGGCGATCGAGTGCGGCGCCTCGGCGGTCCTCACCGACGACCCCGAGATCGAGCTGCCCCGACATCCCAAGGTCGCGCTGCTCGTGACGGACGACGTGGCGGGCGTGAGCGCGAGGATCGCCGAGCGGTTCTACGGCGAGCCCTCGAAGAAGCTCATCCTCGTCGGCGTGACCGGGACCAACGGCAAGACCACGGTCGCCCACCTGACGCAGCAGATGCTCAATGCCGCCGACGTCCGGTGCGGGCTGATCGGGACGGTGGACGTGGACGACGGGCGCGAGGTGGCGCCGGCGTCGATGACCACGCCCCCGGCGATCGAGCTCAGCCGCACGCTCGCGACGATGGTCGAGCAGGGGCTCACCGCCGCGGCGATGGAGGTGTCGAGCCACGCCCTCGACCAGGGGCGTGCCGCGGCCCTCGCGTTCGACGTCGCGGTCTTCACCAACCTCACGGGCGATCACCTCGACTACCACCAGACGATGGAGGCGTACGCCGCGTCCAAGGCAAAGCTGTTCGCGATGCTGCCTCCCGACGGCGTGAGCGTGCTTAACGCCGACGACCCGGCGCACGCGTCGATGCGGGGCGCGAACCCGACGCTCTGCACGATGGAGGGCGCCCCCGGGGCGGCGTGGAGTGCGAGCGTCGTCAAGGCGACGCCCGCCGGGTTGACGCTGCACGTAAGGGGTCCGGGCGTGGACGTCGAGGCGGTGACGCCCCTGCTCGGCGCGCACAACGCGATGAACGCCCTGGAGGCGATCGCGGCGGGGGCGGCGGCGCTGCGCAAGGCGGGCAAGGGGGACGACACAATCGCGGACGCCGCCCGCGCGATGCTGGAGCGGGCGAGACCGCCCCGGGGTCGCCTGGAGCGTGTGACCACTGAAGCCGACGACATCACCGTCTTCGTGGACTTCGCGCACACGGACGATGCCCTGGAGAAGGTGCTCTCGGCGCTGCGCGAGGTCCTGCCCGCGGGCGCGGGGCTGTGGGTCGTGGTCGGGTGCGGCGGGAACAAGGACCAGACGAAGCGCCCGCGGATGGGTCGCGTCGCCGCCGCCCTCGCCGATCAGGCGGTGTTCACGTCGGACAACCCCCGCACCGAGCCCCCGGGTCAGATCATCACGCAGATGATGGGTGGCGTGCCCGAGCCGGCGCGTCGGCGCATTGTCGTGCAGGCCGACCGCTCGCGCGCGATCCATCACGCGATCGAGCACGCCAAGGCCGGCGCCGTGATCGTGCTCGCGGGCAAGGGGCACGAGACCGAGCAGGAACTGCCCAGCGCCGAGGGCGGGGTCGTGCGCATCGCGTTCGACGACCGCGAGGTGGCGCGCCGGGCGCTGGCGATGCGCCGAGCCAGGTCCAGGGCGACGGCGGGCGGGGCGGCATGAGCTTCTGGACGGCGCAGCGCCTCGCCCAGGCGTGCGGGGGGACGTGGCTCACTGAGCCCCGACGCCCGATCGCGGGCGCGTCGATCGACTCGCGCGAGGTCCACGCGGGACAGCTCTTCTTCGCGCTGCGGGGCGAGCGGGTGGACGGGCACGCGTACGTCGCGGGCGCCGCCGACCGGGGCGGCGGGGCGGCGGTCGTCGAGGACGTGGACGCCATCGGTGAGCTGCCCGACGGCTTCGGCGTGCTGCACGTCTCCGACGCTCGGAAGGCCTTGATCGACCTGGCGAGCGCGTACCGGGCCTCACGCCCGGACCTTGCCGTCGTCGGCGTCACCGGATCCAACGGCAAGACCACGACGGTCCGTCTGATCCACGCCGCCCTGTCCGGCTCGAAGAGTGGCTCGTGCTCGCGCAAGAGCTTCAACAACGACCTGGGCCTGCCACTCACCCTCCTGAACGCGGGTGAGCGCGACGACTACGTCGTCTGCGAGATGGGCGCCTCGGGCCCCAACGAGATCGCCCGCCTCGCCTCGATCGCCCGCCCGAATGTCGGCGTCGTGACCTCCATCGGGCGCGCGCACATGCAGGGCTTCGGGTCGATCGCCGGCGTCGTGCACGAGAAGGGCTCGCTCCTGCTCGCGCTCGACGCCGAGGGGCTCGCCGTGATGCCGGATGATTCGCCCGAGCTCGACGAGCTGGCGCGGGGCGTGCGCGCGAAGCTCGTCCGCGTTGGCGTCGGTGACCGAGCCAACGTGCGCGTCTCCGGCGTGCGACAGGATGAGCGTGGCGTCTGCTTCGACGTCGAGGGATTCGCCCGGGCAGGCACGAGTTTGCTGGGCGTCCACAACGCCCGCAACGCGGCGATGGCGATGGTCGTCGCCCGCCACCTCGGCGCGAGTGACGACTCGATCTTTGCAGGCCTCGCCTCGGCGACGCCCGTCGAGATGCGGCTCAACGTCGAGCGCGTCGAGACGCCCGTCGGCGCGGTCACGCTCGTCAACGACGCGTACAACGCGAACCCCGACTCGATGCGGGCCGCCCTGGCGACGCTCGCGGGCATGACGCCGGGGCTCGGCGGGCGGCGCATCGCGGTCCTGGGCGACATGCTCGAGCTGGGCGACGCGTCGAGCGACGAGCACGCGGCCCTGCTGGCCCAGATCCCTGCCCCTGTCCACGCCGTCCACGCGATCGGGGACGCGATGGGCGGGACGCGATGTTCAGATCCACGCGTTCACTCGTCGGTGAGCCTGGACGACGCCGCGACCCGGGCGATCCTGGATGATCTGCGTGCCGGGGACATCGTGCTACTGAAGGCGTCGCGTGGGATGCGACTCGAGCGTGTCGGCGAGGCGCTGCGGGCGATGGCGGGGGTACACTCGACCCCACCCATGGACGGGGGCTGACCGGGCGCGATGCTGTACCTGCTCTTGGACCTGACGCGGGACTGGCTCGTCGATCACGGGCTCTATTTCGCCTTCCGCCTGCTCGACGAGGTGCAGTTCCGGGCGCTGGCCGCCGCCGGGCTGTCGTTCCTGCTCGTCGTCGCGCTCGGGCGTCGGGCGATCCGTCTGCTGGTCTCGATGAAGATCGGGGACTCGGGCTCGACCGACGCCGAGGCGTTGAGGGCGCACGCGGCGAGCAAGGCGAACGTCCCGACGATGGGCGGGGCGCTGGTCTGCGGCGCCATCCTGGTCAGCATGCTCCTGCTCGCCGACCTCTCGACCAGCTACGTCCAGCTCGGGCTGATCACGCTCGTCTGGTTGGCGGCGCTGGGCGGGGCGGACGACTGGCTGAAGCTGACCGCCGCCAGGCGTGGCGCCGGGCGCCAGGGGTTGCTCGCCTGGGAGAAGCTCGTCTTCCAGCTGGGCCTCGGGCTGATCATCGGGATCTTCGCCTACCGGGCGGGGGGCGAGGCGCACTCGGTCGCGCACGCGATCAATCTGCCATTCCAGAAGACGTACGCCTCGGTCTCGGGCGTGGTCTCGGAGTCACTGATCTATCTGCCCCGCTGGGCGTACGTGCTGATCGCGGTGGTGCTGATCACCGGGATGAGCAACGCCGTCAACATCACCGACGGCATGGACGGGCTGGCGACCGGGACCGCGGTCTCGGTCTCGCTGGGCCTGATGGCGCTCACGCTCATCGCCGGCTCGGCGAGCGTGGCGACGTACCTGTACGTCCCGCATATCCCCTACGCGTCGGAGCTGGCGGTGCTCGCGGGGGCGATGGCCGGCGCGTGCCTGGGGTTCCTCTGGTGGAACTGCTCGCCCGCGCAGGTCTTCATGGGCGACACGGGCTCGTTGCCCATCGGCGGGCTGATTGCCTACATCGCGATCGTGGTGCGCCAGGAGCTGGTCGTCCTGCTGATGTGCGGCGTCTTCCTCGCCGAGATCGCCTCGGTGGTGCTCCAGGTCGGGTACTTCCGCGCGACCGGCGGCAAACGGATCTTCCGGTGCGCCCCCTGGCACCACCATCTCCACCTTGGCGGCTGGACCGAGCAGCAGGTGGTCGCCCGCCTTTGG
Organism: Phycisphaerales bacterium; assembly: GCA_041402005.1. Lineage (GTDB taxonomy): Bacteria > Planctomycetota > Phycisphaerae > Phycisphaerales > UBA1924 > JAJRXR01. The sequence goes on from JAWKTB010000002.1 coordinate 21,990, forward strand.
ATCGTGGCGATCATCCTGGGCGTGCTGGCGCTGGCGACGTTGAAGATCAGGTAGGCAGGGGGTGAGTGGTGCGAGGAGGTGGGCAATAGGCATTAGGCATTAGGCATAGGCATTAGGCATTAGGCAATAGGCAAGAGGCAAGAGGCATTAGGCAATGGGGAAATCAAGTACGCCCACGACGAGTCTTCGAGTCGTGGGGTTGATTCACCACTCACCACTCACCACTCACCACTCACCACTCACCACTCACCACTCACCACTCACCACTCACCACTCACCACTCACCACTCACCACTCACCACTCACCACTCACCACTCACTCCACAGCATCAACACCCGCTCCAAGATCACCCGATCCTGCACCGGCCCGTACGCGCCTTCTTCCACCGCGAACTCGATTGAGCGGTTCTTGCCGCCCCAGCCGAGGTCGAGGTTGAAGGGCGCCTCCGGGTCGGCGGCATTCAGATGAGAGCGGGACAGCTCGGTCGCGCTCCCGTCGGCGTTGATCATGCGGAGGACGACCTCGCAGTCGGCCCAGGGGCCGGGGCGATCGCCGAGGGTGAGCACGCCCGCGAGACGTGAGGCGCCGTCTGGCAGGGGCCAGCGGGCGCGCATCGGCCCGGGCAGGATGATGCGTCCGTCGCCCAGCACGCCGGCGTCCGTGTCGTCGATCTCGGGCGTCGGCGTCCATCGGCGCGTGCCGGTCGGGGCGAAGGAGGTGGGGGCGGAAGCCGAGAGCGTGCGCACGCCGGCGCCCCCGGACCCCTGGTCGAAGAGCACGCCGGCGATGCGGGAGATGGGCAGGCGCAGCTCGGTCGCGGCGCTCGCCTCGCTGTCGGGGTCGGCGCCCTCGCTCGCGCCCAGGGAAAGACGCAGCGTCACGACGCCACCCTTGGTCGAGATGGACTCGCACGCGAGGACGGACCCGTCGTCGAGCTGGGCCCGCGCGCCGGACTTGGGCTCGGGCGGGTTCGCGAGGTCGATGCGCGCGATCTGGTCGAGCGGGAGCTGGCGCGGCTCGCCCCCGATCTCGATCGTGATGATGGGCCCGAGCTGGGCGACGAACCCGTGGAGCGTGTCGCCGTTGGCCAGGACGACGACGTCGTCGAGCGCCTCGCCCGCGGCGGGGACGGGGGGCGGGAGGTCGACGCGGGGCATCGAGACCCGGTCGATCTGCTCGACCCGCACGCGCAGCGTCGAGCCGCCGACGAGCATCAGCTCGACGTGGTCGGGGCTGCTGTCCTCGTCGGGGCGCAGGCGGGCGGTGAGGCGCTGGCCGTCGGTCGTCTCGATGACGGGGAAGTTGACCGAGCGTGCGATCTGATCGCGGACCGGCGAGGGCAGCAGGCCGCCACCCGGGGCGATGATCGCGACGAGGTCCGAGGTGGGGGCGCGCCGCTCGCGCCCGGCGCCGTCGTGCCACGTGACCCAGTCGTCGTCGATCCCGACCAGCATGACCTCCCGCGTGTTGAGTTCGCGGTCGAGGAGGATCCGCCTGACGGCGTCGTCGGCACGGGCGGACGATCCCCACGCCCCGACCCCCGCCAAGCACAGACTGATCAACGCTCTGGCACGCATGCTCTGTATCACTTCTGGAAGATCGGCAGATACCGCTTGGGCATCTGGAGAATGATGAGACTCATCGCGGTCGCGTAGGCGGATCCGACGGTGCGGTCCTCCCAGCTTCCGTCGTCGAGCTGGGTCTCGATAAGTTCGTCGCGGATCGCGGGCCACCACGCGGCCCAGTCCGCCCCGCCGGCCAGGTACATCGCCTGGACGGCGTAGTAGTGCCCGTAGAAGTAGTGGGCGCGGGAGGCCCGGTTGTCGCCCGGCGCCGCGACCCGGTGCAGGTACCCCAGCCCGTTGTCGATCGCCTCATCCTCGTAGATGCCCGCGTAGAAGAGGCTGGCGATGCCGGCGGCGGATCGGGGCCAGGCGCTCGAGCCGGTCTCGAGCTGGTACTTGAACCCGCCGTCCGTGTTCTGACACTGGCGGACGTAGTCGACCGCGTCGTCGATGACTTCCTTCTTGACCTCGACGCCGGCGTTGCGCGCCGATCGCAGGGCCATCACCTGGCAGATCGTCACGGAGATATCCGCGTCGTAGGGGACGGGGTTGTACCGCCACCCGCCCTGTTCGTTCTGGGTGCCCTCGATGAGGCGAATCGCCTTGACGAGCGCCTCGTGGACCTTGGCGGAGAGTCCGGTGTCGCCCCCGCCGGGCGTCATGCCGTAGACCTCGCCCAGGAAGAGCGTCGCGAAGCCGTGCCCGTACATGGGCCCGTTGGCGGCCTCGGCGGCGATCAGCCCGTTCTCGGCGCAGTTGGCCAGGACGAACTGAAGGCCCTTCTCGACCGCGTCGCCGTGCTCGCCCCGTCCGGGGATGTTCCCGTCGGCCATGAGCGCGAGGCAGGCGAGGGCCGTGATCGCGACGTTCTTGCCGAAGCGTCCGCCGGACCAGGAGCCGTCGGACTGTTGTTCGCTCACGAGGTACGCCATCGCGCGCGAGACGGTGGCGTCGAGCTCCGGGGTGATCTCCTGGAGCGCCGGGGCGTCGGGCGCCGGCGCCTCGTCTTGGGCGCGCGCCGCGCCGGTGATCGCCAAGATCCCCCCCAACGCGATCGGGGTCGCCCGCCTCATTGGTCCCGATCCTCCGCCAGACGCCGGTAGTACGTCTCGGTCAGCCGCTCATACAGCGAGCTGTACCGGTCTGACAGGCCCTGCATCAGCGAATCGCGCACGCGCTGGGGCAGGGCGCCCCACGCCGCCCGCGCCGACTCGATCTCGGGACGCAGCGGCCCGTCCCGGCGCGACGGGGGCATGTTCTCGTCACGGTTGTCGCCCTGGGGGTTCTGCGCCTGCTGCTGCTCCTGCGGCTGGCTGGGCTGCTGCTGATTCTGCTGCTGCTGTGATGACGAAGAGGAGTTCTGCTGCTGCTGGTTGCGCTGGGCGGCCTCGATCACCGCGTCCAGCTTGCGGATGATGTCCTCCTGCAGACGCTGGGTCGCCAGGCCCGTGTCCCCGGCGTCGGCCAGGCGCATCGCGGTCTCGCCCATCAGGGTGGCCGCCTGCTCGAACGCCTGGGCCGCCTCCTGCTGCGACAGCTCGCGGTCGAGCTCGGCACGCAGGGGATCGGGCAGCACATGCGCGCCCTCGTCGCTGCCCGTTCCCGGCGGCGCGAGGCCCAACAACTCGTCGAGGCTCTCGAGCTTGTGCCCGCCCGCCTCCTGCGCGCGCACGACGCACGACCCGCACGCGATCAGCAGGATGGCGAGCAATGCGCATCTCATGGCCTTCCTCCTCCGTCCCCTTCATTCTTGGGCGGCTCGGGGGGCTTGTTCATCTGCTCGATCAGCGCCGCCGCCTGGGCCGCCAGATCATGCTGCATCGTCCCGAGCAGGCCCGAGTCGATCGCGCCCGAGTCGGCGGCGCGCTCGTTGGCCCGGCGCGTCAGCTCGGCGACCTGCGTCTGCATGCCCCGCAGCAGGATCAGCTCGGAGAGTGGCGGGATGAGTGGTTGCTCCTGGCTCTGGCCCCCGCCCTGCCCGCCGCCACCTCCGCCGTTCGCGTCCTGGAAGTCCTGGGGCGTCTGCTCGCCCCGACCCAGCGCCTCGACGAGCATGCGCAGCGTGCGGATCGAGAGCTGGTGATCGCGCAGGACGTACTGATCGACGCGTCCCTCGCCCATCGTCGTCGCGGCCTCACCCATGTACAGGTCGAGCGCCTTGTGCGAGGCGCCGAACGTGACCGAGCTCTCCAGTCCCTCGACCTCGGTGATCAAGGCGGTGAGCCGCTCACGGAGCGTCTGCTGACGGGCGCCCATCGCGCGGACCGAGGCCCGATCGCGGCGCGACAGCTCGGCGTCCGCGAGGGGCGCCGCGTCCGCCGCCAGCGCCACCTGCTCCTCCAGCGCCTCGCGGTACGCCTGACGCAACTGTGATCGCTGACGCTGCTGGTCGCGCTTCTGCGCCTCCTCCTGCTGTCGCTCCGCCTCGCTCTTGGCCTCCCGGAGCAGGCGCAGGCTCTCGTGCTCCTCGGCGTCGACGACCTTCGCGTCGGGCGCCTCGGCGCGCAGCGCCACGATCGCGCCACGCTGATGCTCGTCGGCGCTCGAGAGCAGGTCGGCGACCGGGCGCAGCTCGCCCGGGCCGTCCTCGATCTCGCCCAGCACGCCCAGCGTGTTGCGGTCGAGGTGGACCATCCCCTCGTCGAGGCCCGACAGGTTGCCGCCCGCGCGGGCCCCGAGCAGGTTGATCTCGCCCTCCTGCTGCGTGATCAAGGCCTGGATCGACTCGATGATGCTCGCGAGCACGCGCCGCAGGGCGTTGTCCCGGTTCTGCCCGGCGCTGTCCAGCTCGTCGAGCATCTCCTCCAGCGCCTCGATCGCCTCGTCCTGGCTCTGTGTCGCGGTCGCGGTCTGGTTCTGGTCGACCTGCTGGGCGGCCTCTTCCTGCTTGCGCTCGACGCCGCGCTCTCGCCCGGTCTGCGAAGCCTCGCTCATCGCCTGGGCCTGCGCCGGGTCGACGCGCTCCATCTGACGCGAGCGCTCCGCCAGCTCGTCCATCGCCTCGCGGGCGCGCTTGGCCATCTCCCGCTGGCGCTCGGCGATCCGCTCCAGGTCCGACCGCTGGTCGGGCGTCAGCTCGCCCAGCTCCTTGCCGAGCGTCTCCTTGCCGACATCGGCGGTCTCGTCACGCAGGGCCCGCTGCTCCTCGAGCAGGCGCTCGACCTGACGCCGAACGATCCACCCGTCCTCGCCCCGGTCGAGCAGCCCGATGAGTGAGGCCAGCTCGTCGCGCGCCTTTTGCTGCGACTCACTCGCCTCGCGCGCCTTGTCCTGGGCGGCCTGGTCGTTCTCCTCGTCGATCGCCTGGGCGGCGCGCTCGGCGGCGGTCGACGACGCCGCGACCGCACGGCTCAGCGTCCCCGCCGCCTCGTCGAGGAGCCCGGAGAGGAGTTGGTCGTCGAGCCCGTTGACCTGCTGGCGTTCGCGCAGGCGCTCCACGACGCGTCCCTGCTCGATGAGCCGCTGCGTGAGCGCGTCCTGCTGATGCTCGAGGTCGGGTGAGGCGCCCTGCTGGGCCAGGGCGTCCTGCAGCGCCGCCTGGTGCTCGTCGAGTCGGATCGCGCTGCGACGCACGCCACCGAGCTCACCCCGGATCTGGTCGATCAGCTCACTCTCGGAGATGACGCGCAGGACGCGTGGCGCCGAGCGTGTCGGGTCGCGTTCGACCCCGCCCGCGGTGTGCGAGTCCTTGGCGAGGGCGAACAGGCGGACCTCGTCGCCCGGGCGCAGGCCCAGGGGCGCCAGGTCCAGACGCGTGCCCACGCTCGCCTCGCGGACCGTCGCGATCTGGGCGAAGTCCTTGCGGGCGATCTCGACGCCCTCGCCCTTGGGCTCGGGGGGGGCGCCGGACGAGTCGTCGGGCGGCGAGGCGATCACACGCTCCAGGGAGACCCAGCGGAGCGAGAGGTCGTCGCGCCCCTCGCCCCCTACGTCGATCGCGGCGGTCGCCAGGACCGAGTCGTCCCGCGCCGGGTCGGTGACGCTGGCGGCGGGGGGGCGGTCCTCGACCGCCTCGAGCGTGAACGCGATCTCGTCTCGCGCGTGCAGGCCGTTTTCGTCGGTGACGTCGATCAGCGCCCGCCGAGACTGGTCGAGCGTGAGCGCGACCTCGACACGCGGGCCGGAGGCGGTCACCTCGACGCCATCGGGCTTGTCTGTCGAGTCGGCGTCCGTCAGCCATGACCCCTCGTCCACTGGCTCGACCGCCTTGTTGAACGTGAGGCGCAGGCGGACCTTCGAGCCGGCCAGCGCCGGGCCGATCGTCGGGCTCGGCGCCCCCGGATCCAGACGCGTCACGCCCGAGACCAGCGCGTCCGTCAGCCCCGCGGCGTACTCGGGGGGCGTCACCTCCACCGTCGCCCCGACCAGCGCCGGCGGATCCACCAGGCGCACCCTCGCCGCCTTCGTCCGGTCGTCCTCGGTCTGGAACCAGTACTCGAGCGTGAACTCGCGGGCCTCGCCCCCGGGTGACGGGGGCAGGGGCGGCTCGACCAGGCGCTCGTACAACTCGCCCGAGCGCCCGCCGGCCTCGGCGTCGCGGTACTGCCCCGCGAGCACCGCCCGCATCGGCTCGTCGGTAACCGCGCGCCCATCCGCGTCGAGCAGGCGGTACCGCGCCTCGACCTTCGTCCTCCCGGGCGCCCGCGTCGTGCTCGTCACGATCGCACGCAGCGGGACGTCGGTGTCACTCGGGTGGACGACGAGCGCCGTCGCGTCCGCGACCATGAACCGCTTGGGCCACTCGGCGCCCGTCCAGGGCGTGAGGATCCGCGCCAGCCCCGTGCGCGCGTGCTCCGGGCGCCACGCGCTCAGGCCCGCCGCGATGACGATCGCCAGCGCCAGCGTCAGCGCCGCCCGTGCCGTTCGGCGCAGGTCGATGAGCGAGCGGGCGGCGTGCGGATCGAAGGCGCGGGCCGCCTCCTCGATCGCGTGCCGCGTCATCGCGCGGGCCGAGGGCTCCTCGGGCGTCGGCGCCTGGGCCAGCTCGAGCCCGCTCGCCAGCACGCCCCGCGCCCCCGCCTCGCGCTTCTCCAGACGCAGCGCCAGTTCGGTCAGCGTCGGGCGGAACCGCAGCGCCGGCAGCAGCATCCGCGCCAGCGCATACGCCAGGGCGCACGAGGCGAGAATGAGCCCGAACACGCGCCCCGGCGTCGGCAGGCGGAGCACGTAGTCCACCAGCACGCCGAACAGCACCGCCCCGATCGCCCCCGCGACCACCCACGCCACCGCCCGCACCACGAGCAGACGACGCCCCGTGTCCCGGACGCGGGCGAGCGTCCGGCGCGCCTCGTCGATCGAGGCGTGCGTCGGCGCCAGAGTGTGCTGGTCGAGCGTGGTCATCCGTGGGGTCTACCTCGGGCGCTCCATCCCCGATGCTTCCTTTTCGGCTCTCGGCAGGGGAAACGTCCCACCCCCGCCCCTGTTTCCTACGCCCCCCTAGGCCAGGCGGATCAGGCGTCGCCCGACCCATTCCAGAACCAACAGCGAAATCAGCAGGATCAACGCGATCGGACGGTCCCAGAGGGTCCGGATTTCACGCGGGCCCGTGAACACCTGCTCGCGGTTGGGCAGTGCCGACGCGAGCTGGGCGAGGTCGGTCGGGGCGATCACCTTCCCCCCGGTCTGGGCGGCGAGGCTCGCCAGGGAGGGGTGGTCGGTCTCTGGGTGACGGCGCTCGTCGTCGGGGCGGGCGACCTCGAGCGTCGTCGTCAGCCCGAACGGCGCGAGCAGGGGCTCGGTCACGCGCACGTCGTAGAGCCCGGGCTCGCTCGTCGCCCAGGCCACGGCGTACGAGCGGGCGGCGCCGGCGCTGCCCTCGGGCGCGAGGCGAAGCTCGACCGGGGCCCCACCCGACTCGTGCGCCGTCAGCTCGATGCGGATCGAGGCCGGGGCGGCGTCCACCAGCGACTGGTCGAGCAACTCGAGCCCGATGCGGATCGGCGCCCCAGTCTCGGCCCGCTCGGGCGAGGCGACGAGCAGCGCCGACCGCCCCGAGCGGGTGAGCCCCTCGCGCCCGAGCATGCGGACGATGGGGAGCCAGAAGCGTTCGGGCAGATCCTCGCCGCGCCCGTATCGCCAGCGCCAGATCTCGTCGGTCGCGACGTAGACGATGCGCCCGGCGCCGTAGCGCATGGTGAGCACCGCCGGCGAGCCCGCCGCCAGCGCTCCCGCGCCGCCATCGTCGAGCAATGCCCGGGTAAACCGGCTCTCGGGGATCGCGGCGGCGAGCGTCTCGGCCGCCGGCTTCACCCGGTCCGCGTCGATCCGCTGCGCCCAGCGCAGACGCGACCACCCGGTCGCGGGGTCGGAGAGTCGCGCGGGCCACGCCGCGTCCTCGTCGTCGCTCATCGCCAGCACGCCAAGACGCTCGCCCTCCGGCGTGCGTTCGAGTGTGACCGCCTCACCCCAGACGGGCAGACGCGCGGGCGCGCCCGCCGCGCCCGCCGGGCGACGCACCGGGAGCAGGTCGGCCAAAGGTGAATCGAACCACGCCTCGGGCGTGTGCCCGGGCCCGGCGATCCAGAGAAGCCCCGCGCCCCTCGCCGCGATGTGCTCGCGGAGCGCCTCGAGCTGCGCCGACCCGAACAGCTCGGGCGAGAGGTCGCCCAGGATCACGACGTCGTACTCCTCCCACTCGCTCGGGCTCACCGGCAGGCGCGTGATCGCGATGTCACCCTCCTGGGTGTACTGGCGATCGGGCGCCAGCAGGAGCCCCGAGGAGCGGATCGTGGACTCGCGCAGGAGCATGCTCCGCAGGTACCGCGCGTCCCAGCGGGGGTAGCCGTCGAGGTACAGCACGCGCAGCGGGCGGTCCACCAGCTCGATCGCGACCTCCTGCTCGTTGTTCTCGGGGACGAGGTCGCGCCCGCCCGGGACGAGCCGGACGACCCAGCTCCGGCGCCCGACGCTCTCGACCTTGGGGGTCAGCGTGAGCTCGGTCGTCGTCGCGTCGGGCTTGGAGAGGGCGTCACCCAGCTCGCGCTCGGCGAGCGTGATCCCGGTCGCCGCGTCCACCACCTCGATGCGCGCGCCCGGGGCGACCTCGCCCGAGCCGAGGCGCTCGATCTCGACGCGCACGGGGGCGGTGTCCTTGACGAACGCGACCTCGGGCGCCTCGACGCGGCGCACAGCCAGGTCCGTCGCCGGCTCGGGCGAGCCCAGGGGGACGCTGAAGACCGGGATCTGGTCTGACTCGAGGCGGCGGCGCACGGACCGGTCCACCGGCGCGGCGCTGCGTCCATCCGAGAGCAGCACGACGCCCGAGACCGGGCGTGCCGCGACTCGGCGCAGAGCCTGGTCGATCGAGTCGCCGATGGCGGTCCGCAGGCCGTCGGCCTCGCCGAGGGTGGGGGTGGCGCCGCCCTCGGGCGTGCCCAGCTCGAACGCGCCCGCGTCGAAGCCGAGCCAGAGGATCCGCTTGCGCGAGGCGATGTCCCGCCAGGTGCCGCCCGAGGCGGCGAGGGCCTGGGCGAGCTGCTCGTCGCGCGACACCCCGCCCGGGGCGTCCGCGATCGACATGGACGCCGAGCGGTCCGCGAGGACGACAACCCAGTCGCGCTCGGTGCGCGAGCGCTCGCGCACCAGGCGCGGGCCGAGCGCCAGCAGGACAATCAGGAGGAGCACGAGCGTGCGCACGACCGCGAGCGCCCCGCGTGGCGCCCGAGCGCCGATCAGACGCCGATACCCGAGCACCGCGACCGCAACGCAGACCAAGGCGATCGCGGCCCAGGCCCAGGCGGGGATCGCGCGGGCCAGCTCGAAGCGGGTGTCCGCCCCGCCGAAGCGGATGTCGGTCAGGCCCAGGATGAAGTTCAGGACGTCGTTCACGCGATCTGGGCTCCGTTCGGCGTGGGCGTCGAGTCACGAAGCTCGGCGTGCGAGCCCAGGCGGGCCAGCGCGATCTCGACGAGCGCGAGCCCGATGGCGCCAAAGAGAAGCATCCAGGCGAAGTCCTCGCCCCCCTCGCCCGCGCCGAGGGCGTCGCCCAGGGCCGCGGCCTCCGCGTCGGCGCCACCGATCCAGGTGACGCCGGAGTTGGGCGTGATCGGCGCCAGGGCCTGCTCGACGGCGCTGGCGGTGGTCGCGCCGACGCGGCTCGCGCTCGTGTCCGGGTTGACGACCAGGACGCCCCGACGCTCTGCGCGCGCGCCACGCGCGAGCCAGGCGCCCGCGCGCCGCGGCGCTTCTCTCGTCACGCCGTCGTCGCCCAGAGGAAGGGGCGGCGCCCCAGCCGAGAGCGCGTCGAGCGCGACCGCGCCCGATGGCGCGACGGCGGGCGCGCCGGCGTCGGTCGTGTAGCTCCCACGCGCCCGCCCCGCGCCCTGACGGACGATCTCTTGAAGCAGCGGGACCAGCAACGGCTTGGTCGGCAGGTCCGTCCACGCCGGGTCGATCGAGGTCGCAAGAAGGACCACGAGCCCGCGCGCGTCGGCGCCCGGGCGGGCGGCGATCACCAGCGGCGCGCCGTCCTCGACCTCCAGAAGCAACTCCGAGTCCTCGTCACGCCCAGGCTCGGGGGCGACCGGGAGCAGACGCGCGACGCGCACGGGCCTTGCGAGCTCGTCTAGCTCGCCCGCGATCATCGCGAGCATGCCGTTGGAGGCGCCCTCGGGCGCGCGCACGCCCATCGGGCGCCCGTACTCACGCGCCTCGCGATCGATCGACCAGGGCAGGTCGAGCGTGCGCGTCGCCCGGTCGGTCCAGAGCTGCGCCCCCGCCTCGGGCGGCGGGAGCAGGACGAGCAGCCCGCCACGACGCGTGAACGCTGCGAGCAGGTCCCAGCCGGCGTCGTCCACGAGGTCGGGCCTCGCGAGCACGACGACATCGAGGCGGGCGAGGCGAGACTCGCCCAGGGCGCCCGGCTCCAGGGGCTCGAGGTCGATCCCGCCGACCGAGGCGTCGCCCGGTCGGAGCGCGAGGCTCACCCAGTCGGCGGGCGTGAACTCGTCGATCGCGACCGCGCCCGTGAAGCGCCCGGGCGAGACGATCGCGACGCGCAGGGCGTCCCGAACCTCGAGCGCGTGACGCCGCACGTTGTCGCGGTCCAGGGCGTCGGGGTCGATCTCGGCGCGGAGGACGACGCCCTCGCCCGCGCCCGCGGCCCGGGCCAGCGCCTCGGGATCAAGCGTCAGCAACGCGGCGGCGTCCGACTGGCCCGGCTCCCAACGCACGCTCGCGCTCGCCAGCGGGATCGGGCTCGGCGCCTCGGCGAGCAGGCGCACCGCGGTCGCGGCTCGGCGCCCCACGTCGTTCCCGGATCGGCGCAGCAAGACGCGCACCTGCCCGACGCCGAGCGGTCCACCCGAGGCGTCGGCCAGCACAAGCGCACGCATCGGCTCGACGCCGACCACCGCGACGTTCGAGCGGGGCGCGTCGTCGGGCGGCGAGACCAGCAGGCGGACCGGCTTGCGCCCGATCGCCTCGATCGGCGTCTTGCCCAGCCCCGACCCCTCCCGGAAGGCGGAGAGGACGACGAGCGTGGGGGGCGCCTCGTCCGAGCCGGTGATCGCCAAGTCGAGTGTGTCGATCGCGCCGCGAAGGTCCATCGCGCTGTCCGCCGGTCGCAGGGCCTCGACCGCCTGGGTGACGCCCGCGATGTCGGGCGACACGGGGAGGACGACGGGGTCGGCGGGACCGGCGAGCGCGATCAGCGCCGCCCGGTCGCCCCGGGCGGTGTCGAGCCGGGCGAGGGCCTCACTCGCGAGCTTCTTGGAGCGGTCGAGGTCGCTGACGCCCTGGTCGTCGGCGAGCGCGCTGGTCAGGGAGTTGTCGATGAGGAGGACGAGCGTGCGGGCGCCCCCGGCGAGCGGGGCGGCGCCGAGGAGCGGACGCGCGATCGCCAGCGCGAGCAACGCCACCAGCAGGCAGCGCGAGGCGAGCAGCAGGATCTGCTCGAGCGCCATCCGTCGACGCTGCTTGCGGTAGGCCTCGAGCAGGAACCGCATCGCGCCCCACTTGACCGGTCGCCGCCGCCGACGCATCAGCAGATGGATGATGATCGGCAGCGCGACCAGGGCGAGGCCCGAGGCGAGGAGGATGGGGTGGAGGATGGTCATTGGGGGGAGGTGAGGTGGTGAGTGGTCAGGTGGTGAGTGGTGAGTGAGGGCGACTCACCCCGTCTCGTCCGGCGCTGCGCTTGGACATTTCTCCCCCGCACGCGGGGGAGAGGGGGGAGGCCCTTCGGCTCGAAGACTCGTCGTGGGCGTGTCGTTTGTGGGATTCTCTCGTTCGTTTATGTTCCATCTGACCACTCACCACCTGACCACCTCACCACTCACCCTGATTTACTCCGCTTGATCATCGCGTTCCTTCGCGCCACGAACGCCGCCAGGGGCGGGCCCAGCCAGTCGTGCGTGCTGACGCGCTGGTAGTCGAACCCGAAGCCGCGGCTGAACTTCTCGATCTTCTCGAGGTGCGTGTTGATGCTCTCCAGGTACGCCTTGCGGATCGAACGGGGGTCGAGTCGCAGTCGCCCCTCACCCTCCAGCCCCTCGAAGGGTGACGGGTCGGCGAACTCGAACGTCGTCTCCGCCTTGTCGAGCACCTGGAACAAGATCACGTCGTGACCCTTGTGCTTCATCCTCGCCAGGGCCGCCTTGACCGTCTCGGGGTCCGTGAAGAAGTCGGAGATGATCGCGATCAGGCACCGGTTCGTGACCTTGGCGAGGACCTGCTCGACGACGCGACCGATGTCCGTCGGCGCCTCGACCGGGTGCGTCGAGAGCGCCTCGACGATCTTCCGCCAGTTGGAACGCTGCCCCGAGCGGGCCACCATCGCCCGCACCTCGTCGGCGAACACCACCAGCCCCGAGCGGTCGCCCTGGTGGAGCGTGATGTACGAGAGGGCCGCGGCCATCGCGGTCGCGTGATCGAACTTCGTCCAGTTGCTCCGCCCGTCGAGCGAGGTCTTGCGCCCCGAGCCCGAGGCCTCGGCGAAGGAACGCGAGCCGAAGTTCATCGAGCCCGAGCTGTCCACCATGACGACCAGATCGAGGTTGGTCTCCTGCTGGTGCTGCTTGACCTGGAGTCGGTCGGTGCGGGCGAAGACCTTCCAGTCGAGGTGTCGGATGTCGTCGCCCGGGGCGTACTGGCGGTGCTGGGCGAACTCGACGCTGACGCCCTGGTAGGGGGAGCGGTGCATGCCGCTCATCACGCCCTCGACGATCATCTTGGCCCGAAGCTCGAACGAGCCCAGGCGGGCGAGGGTCTGGGGGTGGAGATAGAGGGTCGCGTCGGCGGGGGTCGCGGAATGGCCGCCGATTGGGGGCGGGGCGGGACTGGTCGGGTTGGCGCCCTCCGTGGACATCCGCCCTGATCGTACCGGGCGGGGCCCCCGACGATTCGTCCCAGAGCCCTGGAATGGGCGCCGCCGCGGCTTTTTGCGACTTCGTTCGCAACCGCCTCCCGGGTGTGGCAGAATCAGTGAGGACATGGGTCACCGTCCGGGGTCAAGTCGACATGGCGTAGCGCTGCTGGTTGCGGCGTCGATGCTGCTGATCGCGCTCGGCGGGGCCTTCCACCATCACGGCGTCGCCAGCCAGGACCACGATTGCCCGGTCTGCCTCGCGTACCACGCGGGCGGGCAGGCGGTCGCGTCCGCGCCGCCGATCGTCTTCTCGGTCCCTGTCTGCGGGGTTGTCGAGAGGATCAGCCTGCGTCCGGTCGAGCGGGTTGCCCCTCGAGCGATCGCCCGCGGGCCGCCGACGACCGCCTGAGTTCACACGCGAGCAATCGAACGTGCCACCGACCTGTCTTCGGGTCGGTGAAGCAAACGGCGCACTGACCGGAAGACCGGTCAGTGGCACGCTGCCCGTTCGTGTGATCGCGATCGACGTCGATCAATCGTCGTCCTGAAGTCACATCTCCAACTGAAAGGAGACTGTCCATGCGCCACCATCGTGCGCGTGCGGCGGCCGCGTTCACGCTCATCGAGCTGCTCGTGGTCATCGCCATCATCGCGCTGTTGATCGGGATTCTGCTGCCGGCGCTCGGGTCCGCCCGCAAGACCGCGCGGACCGCCGCCTGCCTGAGCAACCTCCGCCAGCTCGAGCTGTCGCACCAGGAGTACCTGAACGACGACGGGGAGCGGTTCATCGACGCCGCCATGCCCCACGGCGACCCGCCCATCCGCATCCACAAGAGCTGGCTGGTCACCCTCCGCGACTACTACGGGAGCGAGGAGATCACCCACTCGCCCGTGGACAAGTCGAGATGGTGGAACGTCGAGGACGGGGGCTCCGACGAGGGGCTGAGGCTCGCCGAGCTGATCGCGTTCATGCGCGAACACGAGGCGGAGTTCGCGGATGGGGACTCCTCCAACGATCCCGCTGTCCCGGCGTACTCCCGCGCGACGAGCTACGGGCTCAACGACTACGTGACGACGATCCCGGGCGTCTTCTGGCCCCACGACCCCGTGAGCGGGCGCAAGACGACGAGCGAGTCGTACAACGAGCTGAAGGAAATCCCGCGCCCGTACCAGACGGTGCACTTCCTCCTGATGACGGACGACGGGCTCCCGACCCAGCCCAACGACCCCGACTTCGCCAAGTGCGACCACGTCCACGTCGAGGACTGGCAGGAGTACCCGAACCAGACGCAGCTTTCCACGTTCGTGCGCACGCAGATGTGGCTCAACGCGCACGGCGGGTCGGTCGGGCCAGACGGGCGATCGAACTACGCCTTCCTCGACGGCAGCGCCCGGACGCTCGCGTTCTCCAAGGTGTACCAGGATCTGAAGACCAACCGGTTCCACCCCGAGGCGGACCCGCCCGGGTGACGTTCATGAGTGTGCGCACGGCGCACGGAGTTTTGACATGAGACACACAATCAAGATCGGCATCATGGGCGCGGGCGTCTCGCTCGGCGCGCCGGCGGCCCTCGCGGGCGGCGGGCTGCACGAGACCGACTTCGCCATCCGCATCGTCGACAACAAGATCGACATCGGCGTCGTCACCGGGCCCGGCTCGACGGTGTTCCCCTTCACGATCCGGGGCGGTGAGTTCGGGGACTCGGGCGTGCCCGACTTCACCAACAACCCGGGGTGGATCTCGCCGGGACTGGGGGCGTTGCCGGCGAACACGGAGATCGGCTTCGACATCGTCGCCGCGGTTCGCGAGTGGAACGGGCTCGATTTCAATGACATCTCGGACGACACGGTCACGGTCCGCAAGTTCCTGCAGAACTTCGTGGCGCCGCCGACGGACACGGTCGTGCCCGGGATCATCTTCGGCGCCGCCGACGCCGACGGCGTCTTCCACCACCACGTCCAGTTCTTCCTCAACCTCGACGCCGGCCCGATGGATCAGGACGGGGTGTGGCTCCTGCAGCTCCAGCTCTGGAGCGACACACCCGGGATCGAGCGCTCCGACGTCCTGTACCTCGTCCTCGCCCAGGGCCTGGGCGTCGATGAGCAGGGCGACGCGATCACCTGGATCGAGGACAACCTCCTCGACGACGGCGCCTGCAACGACGCCGACCTGAGCGAGCCCTACGGCGCGCTCGACTTCTCCGACGTGCTCGCGTTCCTTGTCGCGTTCGGCGCGAGCGATCCCGCGGCGGATCTTGCCCCGCCGACCGGCGTGTTCGATTTCAGTGACGTTCTTGCGTTCCTCGGCGCGTTCGGCGCCGGGTGTCCATAACGATGGAGGTTTCAGAGATGCGTACGAAGATATTGACGCTTGCAGGGCTGCTCGGCGCGGCTTCTTCCCTGGCGCTGGCTCACGAGGGTGACCTCGGGCTGCTGTGGAATGGGACGAGCATCGTGACGGCGGTTGCCAACGACGCGACCGGGACGTTCGAGGAGTTGGGCGCGTTCGTCTTCGCCGGCGAACTCGCGGACCTGGGCGGCGGATTCGTCGGTGGCGACGAGCCGGGGTTCTTCACCACCGACGACGCGAGCAACCCCGTCGGCGCGTTCGACGTGGGCACGGTGCTCGGGTACCAGACGCTCGCCGCCCTGCGGGTGTGGAACGGGTCGGACTTTTCGCAGATCGCCGGGCCACTGCTCTCCCAGGACCGGGGCGGGGACACGATCCTGACGCCGATGACCGACATGACGGTGGACGGCTTCCAGTGGACCTATGCCGGCGGGGAGTCCGACCAGCACGTGGACTTCGGGCTGGTGAACCCGGAGGTCGGGGTCTACCTCTGGGAGATCCGCGTCGGCGCCACCTCGCCGAACGGCGCCCTCCTCGACACCACCCGGAGCCTCTACGTCGTGTTCAACTACGGCGAGGACGAGATGGTCCACGACCAGGCCATCGACTGGGCCGAGAACAACCTCCCGACGCCGGGCACGCTCCCGGCGCTGCTCGGGGCGCTCGGCATCATCGCGCGACGCCAGCGAGGCTGATCGCGCGCAAGGAGTTCTGGAATCTTGCGCCAGGGCGCATGGCTACATGTGGCCAACAAACAGGCCCTCGCAGGACGTGAGGCCTGATGTTGGGCGGATTTTGGTTTGGCGCCCCGTTCGCAAATGCAGTGTGCGGGTCACGAGGGGAGAGAGACCCGTGGGCGGGGCGTGTCTGTTCGGTGCGTCCCGCCTATTTCCCTGCAGAGCCACAACGGCGGGGCCGGGCCAATCCGTTCGGCCCGGCCCCGCTGCTGGTGGCGTTCCCTCTGCTTCAGGGTTGGTTCTGCGTGATTGAAGTTCAGATGTCGCGCTGCGGACCGCGCGGGCGACGGGGCGGCGGGGGCATGTCGTCGAACTCGTCGCCCCTGGGCGGGCCGTCGAAGCCCTCGGGCCCGTGCGGGCCGCCGGGTCCGCGCTCGCCGCCGGGGCCCGGGTGCGGGCGGAGCAGTTCGAGCAGCGCGTCGCGCGGGGGCGGGCCCTCGGCGTCACGCAGCGCATCGCGCTCCGCCTTGTCGAGCACGCCGTCGCCATTGGCGTCGTACTTGGTGAGCAGCTCGGCCCGCTTGGCCTCGTGCTCGGCGCGCTTGGTCTGGCGGGCGACGTCGCGTTCCTCGGGGCTCAGCTCGCCGTCGCCGTCCTTGTCGAACTGCGCGAGGATCTCGGCCTTGCGGGCCTCGAGGCGGGAATCGATCTCGGCCTCGAGCAGCACACGCTCGTCGTCGTCGAGCTTCAGGTTCTCGTTGATGTCGAAGGGGGCGAGGGCGTCGGCGATGTGCGGGGGCAGGTCCGTCAGGCCTCGCTCCTGGAGCATGCTCAGGACGTGGTCGCGGTGCTTCTGCATGCGGGCCTTGGCGTCCTTGCGGGCGGCCTGACGCTCAACGTCGGAGAGCTGGCCATCGCCGTCGGCGTCGAAGCGGGCGACGACGCGGTCCTCGAACCTGTCACGGAAGGCCTCGCGGGCGGCGCGTCGTTCGTCCGGGGCGAGGGCGCCGTCGCCATCGGCGTCGAAGCGGTCGACGACGCGCTCGCGGATCTGGCGTCGGGCCTCGGGTCGGGGGGGCTGGAAGCTGGAGGCCGCGAGCGCGGAGCCGGCGGCGAGCGCGAGCATGATCGCGCCGATGGATGTCGTACGCATGTCGTGTCCTTTCCTCACGGGGCGTGCGGGCCGTCGTGACCCGCGCGTTCGAGGGGAGCAACGACAAGGGCGGGCCCGGATTGCGGGCCCGCCCGAGGAAAGTGGGGGAGGGGTGGGTCTGTATCAGCCGCCGCGCTCGAAGGAGAGCAGCTTCATCTCGCTGTGCTGGTCGGTGGTCATGGTCATCATGGGGCTTGCGCCGGGCATGCCGGCGGCCATGACCAGGTGCATGGAGCCGGTGCTGGAGATGATGGCGCCCTTCTCGGACGAGTAGGTGGACTTGCCCGTGAGCTTCTGCTCGGTGATCTTGAACTCCATGTTGGGGTTCGCGGGCGCCTCGAGGTCGATCTTCCCGACGGTCTGGATGTCGGCCTGCTTGTCGCCCGAGCGCGGGGCGATCTCGACGACGGTGTTGTCGAAGGTGAAGACCATGGCGGCGCCCCCGCCGAACTCGTTGCGCATCTCGGTCGTCCAGCCCTCGCCCTTCTTGACGGTCTTGCCCGCGAGGGCCTTGTAGGTGCCCTCGATGTTCTTGCTCAGTGCGTCCTTGTCGGGCGCGGAAGCGAGCAGGCGCTTCTGGTCGGGGGTGGCGCTGGTCATCGCGTTCTGCTTCCAGTCGTCATAGTCGGGCAGATCGACGACCGAGCCGTCGGGGGCGATGACGACCGTGAACTCGCTCCCGTCGAGGGCGGCGAGCGAGGCGATCGTGGGGTTGTTCGCGGCGGACGCGTTGGATTCGGCCTCCGAGTCGTAGTTCATCTCGATGCCGCCGGGCGCGGTCATGGAGATCTTGACCGACTCGGTCTTCTGCTTGATCGTGCTGTTGCCGTTCTCGTCGACGCTGATGACCTCGATCGCGATGACCTGCGTCGTGGAGGCGGAGGTGTGGGACTGCTGGCCCATCGCCGTCTGGTCCTGCGTGGACTCGCTGGTCATGGAGTAGGACAGCTTGTCGCCGGCCTGCCAGCGGTAGGAGAGGTTGATCTCCTGGGCGGCGAAGGCGGGGGCGACGAGCGCCGACGCGACGAGCACGGGGATGGCCTGGCGGAACGTGAGGGGCATGAGTCTCTCCTTGGGGATGGCCCCCGTTGGGGCCGCGGATGGGGGGGCGGCGCGGGCGGCCCACGCCCCGGGTGTTTGGGGAGAATCCTACCCGCTGGCGGGGCGCGTCGCGTAGGGCGCTCGACCGCTATTCTCCGGCGATGAGTGGCGTTTCCGATCGTGTCGCGACCTGCGGCGTCAAGCGCATCGGGGTTCTCACCGGCGGGGGGGACTGCCCGGGCCTCAACGCCGTCATCCGCGCCGTCACCAAGGACGCGCTCTTCCACGGCATGGAGGTCCTCGGGATCGAGGACGGGTTCCTCGGCCTCATCGAGGACCGCGTCCGATCGCTCACCGCCGACGACGTCTCCAACATCCTCACCCAGGGCGGGACCATCCTCGGCTCGTCCAACAAGGCCAACCCGCAGCGCTACCCGATCGGGACCAATACCGACGGCTCGATCAAGTTCCGTGACCTCACCGACACCTGCATGACCCACCTCGAGGTCCACGGCATCGAGGCGCTCGTCTGCATCGGCGGGGACGGGACCATGTCGGCGGCGGCGCCGTTCACCGAGCGGGGCGTCAACTGCATCGGCGTCCCCAAGACCATCGACAACGACCTCTGGGGCACCGACGTCACCTTCGGCTTCCAGACCGCGGTCAGCGTCGCCGCCGACGCCCTCGACCGCGTCCACACCACCGCGGCCAGCCATCACCGCGTGATGGTCGTCGAGGTCATGGGACGCAACGCCGGTTGGATCGCTCTCTACGCCGGCGTCGCCTCGGGCTCGGACGCCATCCTCCTGCCCGAGATCCCCTTCGACCTTGCGAAGGTGTGCGACTTCTGCCACTCCCGCTCGCAGCGTGGCAAGCGCTTCAGCATCATCTGCTGCTCGGAGGGCGCCAAGCCCAGGGGGGGCCAGCAGATGGTCGAGCGCGTCGACCCCTTGAGCCCTGATCCCATTCGTCTGGGCGGGATCGGCAAGTGGCTCTCCGACAAGATCGAGGACGAGACGGGCATCGAGTCTCGCTACGTCGTGCTGGGGCACGTGCAGCGGGGGGGCACGCCCGTCGCCGCGGACCGCGTGCTCGCGACCCAGCTCGGGCACCACGCGATGCACCTCCTGCGCCTCGGCAAGCGCAACCGCTTGGTCGTGATGCAGGGCGGGGTGCTCCACGACGTGGAGCTGACGTCGGCGGCCGGTCGCCAACGCCTCGTCCCGGTGGACCACCAGCTCATCGCCGCGGCGCGCAGCGTGAACACCTGCTTCGGCGACTGAGGTTTCCCTAGACGCTCGTTAGGTGAAACCCTCCAATCGAGCGGCGGGACGCCTCGGCGCGCCGCCCGCCGACGCGTCGCTAATCCCCCGATTGCAAACGTGTTAGGCCCCCCTCGGGCGTCACGGGGACTCGGGACCGGGGTCTTTGTTCCCGGAATCACTCTTGAATCCCGGAGGCGCCAGTCGTAGCTTCATCGCTGCAACATACCGAGAGTCATGGAGATATGACGATGCGACTTGCCTACCTTGCCCAATCGGCCGCGATTCTCGGTTTGACCTTCTTCGCCAGCATCGGCGTCGCGCAGACCTACCCACCCGGGTACTGCTTCGGATGCGACGGCACGCCCGAACACCCCGACGGGTACGACGGCTACCCGGGCGACTACCCGGGCAATCCCTACGCGCCCAACGGCGGCCCCGGGGGCAACGCCTGGGGTGGGGGCAACGGTGGCAACGGGGGCAACGGCGTCAACGGGGGCGATGGCGGTGACGGTGGCTACGGCGCCGTCGGCGGCGACGGGGGCAGCGGCGGCGACACCAACGATGGCTCCGACGCCGGCGACGGCGGTCGAGGTGGTGACGGCTCCAACGTAGCCGGCAACGGCGGCGACGGCGGCAACGCCGCAAATGGCGGTGACGGCGGCGACGGCGGCGATGGCGGCGACGGCGTCAACGGGGGCGACGGCGGCAATGGCGGCAATGGCGGCGACGGCGTCAACGGCGGTGAGGGCGGCGACGGCGGCTCCGGCTTCGAAGGTGGTGATGGCGGCGCCGGTGGCGATGGCTCCGTCTCGGGTGGTGACGGCGGCGATGGCGGCGCCGGCGAAGTGGGTGGTGACGGCGGCGACGGCGGCGAGGGCGACGCCGGCTCGGGCGGTGACGGCGGCAACGGCGGCCAAGGCGAGAACGGCGGCGTCGCCGGCGATGGCGGCAATGGCGGTGACGGCAACGTCGGCGGTCACGGCGGCAACGGCGGGTGCGCCGTCAACGGCGAGGGCGGCGACGGCGGCGCGGGCGGCAACGGGAACAGCGCCGGCGGCGCCGGTGGCTCCGGGTGCGAGGGCGGCTCCAACGGCCCCCCCGGACTCCACATCGTCTCGCTCCACGGCGGGCCTCCCGGCACACGCTTCCCGTACCTCCCCCAAGAAGCACAAGACAGCTTCGACGGCCCCGACGGACCCGACCTCGCGCTCATCAGCGCCTACTGGGAGGACGTCGCCGGCAACGAGATCGATTGGCGCATCCTCTCGCTCGTCGATCCGGCGCAGAACGACGGCGTCGAGGTCGTCCACGGCGTGCTCCACCCGGACAGCCGTGACCTCGAACGCGTCCGCTTCACCATCGAGTTCGAGGTGACCGGTCCCAACCCCGTGATCGATCTCGCCCTGCTCGACGGGCCAGGGGTCGATCTTGGTGACGCTCAGGACATCCCGGGCCAACCGGGCTGGAGGCGACTGGTCCTCACGGCCGTCCGCCCGGCGATGAGCCAGACGTACGGGCCCGTCGTGGACCAGTTCATCTACCAGAACCGGGATATCAACGTCCGACTACTCGCCATCGAGGACATCGGCAAGAAGGGCGACCTCAACCTGAGCGGGACCGTCGAGATCGGCGACCTCCTTCTCGTCAGCGACAACCTCGGCATCGTCGGCGGGCTCCAGCCCGAGGACGGCGACGCGAACGTCGACGGCGTCGTCGACGTCCTCGACGCCACGATCGTCATCGGGCAACTCGGCGGCGAGTGATCCCGGCGACGAAACCGGGCGGCGCGATCAACCAATAAACTCCCGTGGTGGGCCGACCCGCCACGGGAGGTTTTCATGCGCTCCAACGGCGTCTCGTACCTGCTCTGGCTGCTCTGCTTCCTCGGGCTGTGCGGGATCCACCGCTTCTACAACGGCAAGTGGGTCACCGGCGTGCTCTGGCTGCTCACCGCAGGCCTGCTCGGCATCGGTCAGCTCATCGACCTGTTCCTGATCCCCGGCATGGTGCGACAGTCGAACGTCGAGCAGCGACTTCGGGCGGGCGGGCTGTAGGCGAGCCTGTCAGAACGGCGGCAGCTCGTCGTCGAAGTCAGCGTCGGGCCCGCCGCCGTCGCGGAAGTCGGCGACCGGGCCGGACTTGTTCCCCGGCGAGAAGTTCTGGGGCGCGGGGGCGAAGGACTGTGTCCCGCCACTGGCGGGCGCCTCGTAGGGGGCCGCGAAGTCGCCCGCGTGGCGCCAGTCGAAGCTCTTGAATCGAGTCGTCTTGTCGTCCCAGGTCAGCTTCACGAGCCCCGTGGGCCCGTTGCGCTGCTTGGCCACAATCAGCTCGGTCAGGTTCAGCTTGTCCGCGTTGTCGGGGTCGCGGACCCACTCCTCGTCGTCCTTGTGGTAGTACGCCTCGCGGTGCAGGAGCATCACGACGTCGGCGTCCTGCTCGATCGAGCCCGACTCACGCAGGTCGGACATGCGGGGGCGGTTGCGCTCGCGCTGCTCCGCGCCACGGTTGAGCTGCGCGAGGCAGACGACCGGGATCTCCAGCTCGCGGGCCAGGGCCTTGATGCCGCGGCTGATCGCCGAGACCTCGACCTGGCGGCTCTCGCGCCCCGCGCCGGGCGCCGTCAGAAGCTGGAGGTAGTCGATGAACAGCGCCTCGATCTTGTGCTTGCGCTTCATCCGCCTCGCGCGGGCGCGCAGGGCGAGGACCGACAGCGCCGGCGCATCGTCGATGTAGAACGGGATCTCGGAAAGCTCCTGGCAGGCGTGTGTGACGCGCTCGAGCTCCTCGCCCGAGATCGCCCCGGTGCGGATCTTGTGCGCGTCCACGCCCGAGCGGGCCGAGATGAGGCGTTGCACCAGCGACTGACGCGACATTTCCAGCGAGAAGAACCCGATCGGGATGTGGCGCTTGCCGGGAGGGCTCCAGGGCGACGCCCCGCCGAACGCGACCTGCTCGGCGAGGTTCAGCGCCAGCGCCGTCTTGCCCATCGACGGGCGGGCCGCGAGGATCAGCAGCTCGCCCTTCTGGAGGCCCCCCAGCATCGCGTCCAGGTCGTCGTACGCCGTCGGCACGCCCGACACCGCCTTGCCATCCGCCAGCTCCAGCCGCTTGATCTCCTCTTCGACCAGCTCGAACAGGCTCTCGGCCTCGGTGGTCTGCTCCTCCTCCGCGATGTCGAAGATCCGCTGCTCCGCGGCGTCCACCACGCCCTTGCCCCCCTCGGGCGAGGCGTCGTCGGCGTGGTACGCGTCGTACAGGATCTCCCCCGCCGCGTCGATCAGGCGACGCAGACGCGCCCGGTCCGCGACGATCCGCGCGTAGTGGGGCGCGTTGGCGGCGCTGGGCACCGCCTCCGCGAGCTGCACCAGGTACTTCGTCCCCCCGACGCGGTCGAGCACGCCCCGCCCCCGCAGCGCCTCCGCGAGTTGGACCAGGTCCCCCGACTGCTGGCGGTCGTAGATCTCGATCAGGGCCGCGAAGATCGCCGCGTGCCCCTCCAGGAAGAACTGCTCCGCCTTGTGTACATGGGGCAGGACGTCCGGGATGATCTGGGGCTCGAGCAGCATCGACCCGAGCAGCGACCGCTCGGCGTGCACCGACGCCGGGGGCTCCCGGTCGAACAGCTTCAGCCCGGCGTCCGCGCCCCCGACCCTCCGGTCGGGCTTGGCCTCGGCGTACGCGTCCTTGCGTGTGGGGGTTTGCGTCACGACATCACCTTGGCATCCCGCCGACCCCGGATGGTACCGACGCCAGGGCGTCCCCAAGTCGTCCACGCCGACGCGGGGCGGCGAACTACCCTCCCCCATGACCACGAGCGATCCAGGGGCCCTGGCGGGGGTGTTCGACGCGGGCGGCGGGCTGCCTGAGCCCTTGCCATCGGAGCCGATGACCACCCTGGACGCCTGGCTCGACGAGGCCTGGTCGCGCCGGGACGTGCCCAACCCGAACGCGATGACACTGGCGAGCGTGGACGCCGAGGGACGCCCGGCCGCTCGCATCGTCCTGTGCAAGAGCGTCGAGCCCGAGCGTGGCTCGCTCGTCTTCTACACCAACTACCGGGGGCGCAAGGGGCGCGAGCTCGAGGCGAACCCCCACGTCGCCTGCGTCCTTCACTGGGACCACCTGCAGCGACAAGTCCGTGTCGAGGGCGTCGTGACGAAGACGTCGGCGGCGGAGTCCGACGCGTACTTCCGCACGCGGAGCTGGGAGAGCCGCCTGGGCGCCTGGGCGAGCGATCAGTCCGAGCCGATCGCGTCGCGGGAGGCGCTGCTCGAGAAGGTCGCCGAGAAGGCGATCGAGCTGGGCGTGGATCTCGGCGCCATCGTGGACGGGCGCGAGGTGGAGATCCCGAGGCCGCCCCACTGGGGGGGCTACCGCGTGTGGGCGGATCGCGTGGAGCTGTGGGTGGGCGCGTGCGGGCGCGTGCATGACCGGGCGAGGTGGACGCGCGAACTGACCCGCGATGGAAACGCCTACAAGGGTGGGGCATGGAGCGTGACGCGCTTGCAGCCCTAGCGAGCGTTCCCTCGATCCCAGACGCGAGCGGAAGCTCGCGAGAGCGGGCCCGATCGTGCGCACAAACTCTTGAGAACCGCAGATCGAACCGAAATGGAAGCTCGCGAACATTCCCGGGAATGTTCGCGAGCTTCCGCTCGCGTCTGGGATTCGGAGGCGTACATCCGCACGTGACTCAGTGCGAGGCGGATCCCCCGCGCCTCCGCCACACCATCCATCCGAGCGCCATGAGCGTGAATCGCCCGAGCGAGACCGGGCGGACGCCCTGCTTTCTCCGCAGGGCGCCCAGCTCGTACGCCGCGGTCCACTGCCCCGCCAGCACGCGCCACGCCCAGAAGACCGAGCGGCTGGGGTCGTAGTAGTTGGTCGCCTCCGCGCCGGCGCCGTTGAGCTCGATCACGCCCAGGTTCTCGCCCCGGCGCAGCTCGTCCTCGCTCCGGAAGCGGACGTCGAAACGCCCGATGTCGAGCTCGCCTCCGTCGATCCCCTTGAAGTTGCGGGCGACCTCGTCGATGGCGTGCTCAAGCTCGGGCGTGATGAGGTCGGCGCCGTCGCTGAACTTGGCGCCCCGGATGTGGTTGCCGACCTGCCCGATCTTGATGACCACGCCATCGCCCGGCACCTCGTCGGCGCGCTCGCCGAGCTGGTCGAGCAGGGCGCCTGCCTGAAGGCGACAGCGCTTGTGCGCGAGGATGAGGCGACGAATCGTCCGACGCCCGTCGCCCCTGACCTCGGGCAGGGTCTTGCGCGTGATCGAGTAGATGCGGCCCGTCAGCTCGCCCGGCGGCGCTTCGCTGTCAACGTATCGCGAATCGCGGATCCAGAACACCCCCGCCTCGCCAGGGCCCGGGTGGTACCGCTGCACGACGACCGGTGCGTGGACGGCGTGGAAGTACCGACGCACGTCCTCGGGCGTGCGCGCCAACCGGACGTCGGCGCCGTTCTGCCCGACGTCCGGCTTGAGAATGATCGGCAGGGCGCCCAGGTCCTCGCGCGACTCGATCAGCGCGAGGGCCTGGTCCGTGCGCACCTCGGGAGACGGTCCCGCCTCGATGATGACGGCGGGCATGACTGCGGCGCCCGCGTGCGTGAGCCCCTCGAGGATCTCGGCCTTCGACTCGCCGACGAAACCCCCGCCGTGGGACATGCCGGGGTTCGTCGAGGTGAAGACGAGCAGGCCCCGATGTTTCGCGGCCAGTCGCAGCAGGTGGGGGAGCAGGGGCAGGTAGATCGCCCAGATCGGCCACCACTCGTGGTTGCGCGCGCGGGCGAGGGAGTTGCGCAGGCTCCGCCACCCGCTGGGCGTGAGCAGCTTGGGGACGACCGCGAGCAGGAGCACGCCGAGCAGGATCGCGAGCAGGAGGCCCAGCCCGTCCCAGGCGTACGACAGGGCGAAGAGGCCCAGGTCGTGGCGCCTTGCGAAGTCCTGGGGCGGCACGCGCGAGATGAACCAGAGGACGAAGAGCGCGAGCAGGGGCTTGACGAGGGCGCCGAGCCAGCAGAGAGCGTGGGCGCGCCGGTGCGGGTCGGTGACGACGCCGAGGAGGGCGCCCGCCCAGAGCCCCGCGGTCGCGACGCCGAAATCGAGCGACATCGCGGCGACCAGCAACGCGACCACGACCGTCGTCAGGCGGGGCCACATCCACGCGAGGGGCGCGATGACGAGCACCCAGATCAGCCAGTGCACGCCTCTCGCATGGACGACGACCCAGTCCCAGAGTGCCGCGATCCCCGCTCGCTCGGGGCGTGGGTCGAGGTTCTCGTACCCGGTCAGTGGCGCGACGCCCGGCGTGTCGTGCCTCGCGAAGTGGGCGAGCATGATCGGCGCCGCCTGCTCGGTCTGCAGGAACGGGATGAAGTGGCTGGCGTCGATCATGACCAGGCGGCTGGCGGGCATCAGCTCGTGGTGGCGCTCGGCGTTCCAGTCGGCGGCGAGGAAGTCGTGGCGCCCGTGCAGGATGAGCGTGGGCGTCTTCAGGCGGCGCATGATGTCCGCCGCCGGTCGTTGGTCCGTGTCCCAGAAGTTCCAGAGCCAGCCGAGGCGTTCGGCGCGGCTGGCGAGCAGGCCGAAGTGGGGGATCAGCTCGCCCGCCCCGCCCATCATGACCAGGCCGAAGGCGTACTTGGCGTGCTCGAAGAGGTGGCTGCCCGAGCCCTCTGTTTCCTGGGCGCCGACGGAGGCGAGCATGGTGATGGAGGCGACGCGCTCGGGGGCGAGGTCGGCCATGTGGATGGCGGTGTACCCGCCGTTGGACCAGCCGACGACGTGCGCCCGCTCGATGCCCAGTTCGTCCATCATCGCGAGGACGCTGCGGGCCTGGGCCTCGCTCGAGTAGTTCGGCACGAAGCGAAGGCGGAACAGGTCGCGGAGCGTGCTGTGGGTGTCGAAGCGTTCGAGGCTGTCGCCGAAGCCGGGGAGGTTCGGGGCGTAGACGTGTCGCCCATCGAGGGTGAAGAAGGAGACGAGGGTGGGATCGCCCGGCGATTGCGAGAACCCGAAGTCGGCGCCGTGACCGGGCGAGCCGTGGAGCATGATGACTGGCAGGCGATCGTCAGATCGTGCGCGCGGCTCCCACTCGAACATGTCCATGCCCATGCGCCCGGTCGAGCGCGGGCCGGACTTCTCCGGTCCGTGTCGCCCCATCGTGGGGATGTCGAGCTGCGAGTCGGCGGGTGGGGCGACGGGCATCGTCGCGTGCTGCTGCGAGATGTGCGAGGCGACCAGGAGCAGGAGGTACAGGGTGGCGCCCGCCCAGATCAGACCCCGCTTGTGCTCGCGGACATATCGGCGCATCGTGTCAGCCGGGGGCTTGATTGGTGGTCAGGGGTGTGTAGTTTCGCCTGCGGATGTCGGGGGCGCCGAGCTGGCCGCAGGCGGCCATCTGGGAGCGTCCCTTCGTCCGACGGCGTTTGACGAAGACGCCAAGGTCCGCGAGCTGGTCCACGAACGCCTTGACGCTCTCCTCGCTGGGCGCGGGCCAGGGCGAGTCGCGCCTCGGGTTGTATGGGATGACGTTGAGCAGACCGATGTGCCCACGCTCCTCGGTGCGCGTGAAGGGGCGGAGCCACGTGGCGAGCTGCTCGGCGTGCTCGGGCGCGTCGTTCACGCCAGGGATCAGGACGTACTCGAACAGGATCTTGCGGCTGCCCCGGACGCGGACGAGGTCCAGCATCGCCTCGCGCAGCTCGTCCATGCCCCATTTCTTGTTGAGGGGCATGATCTGGTTGCGGACCTCGTCCGTCGGGGCGTTGACGGAGAGGGCGAGGCCCAGGCGCTTCCAGCCCGGCTGCTGGACGACGTCCACGAGGCGGCGCAGGCCGTCGACGCGACCGACGGTCGAGATCGTGATCGCGCTCATCGGCAGGTTGGCGCCGGTGTGGTCGGTGAGGACGCTGATGGCGGCGAGGACCTCGTCGAGGTTGTCGAGGGGCTCGCCCATGCCCATGAAGACGATGTTGTTGATGGAGGCGCCGCCCTCATCGCGTCCCTCGCGCTCGAGCAGGTCTCGGGCCGCCCACCACTGCCCGACGATCTCGGAGGCGGTCAGCGAGCGGACCAGCCCCATCTGGGCGGTCTCGCAGAACTCGCACCCCATCGCGCACCCGACTTGGCTGGAGACGCACAGGGTGTGGGTCTTCCTCCGCGTGCGTCCGATCATCGGGATGATGACGCTCTCGATGTCGAGGTGGGGGACGCCCTGGTCCGCGAGGCGTCCCGATTCGGGGCGGTCGAGCCGCTGCACGAACTTGGTGGTGATCCCCTCGTCGCAGGGCTCGTCGAGTCGGCGGACGATCGGGGCGACGCTCGCCCTCGCGATCTCAGGCAGGGCCGACGGATCTCGCTCGCGGAAGAACCGCGTGTACGCCTCGCGGGCCTTGTGAGGGGAATGCCCGAGTCGAGCGCACGCGTCCGCGAACTGATCGCGGGTCATGGCCAGAGGGCTGAGAATCTGGGCGGATCGTGGCATCGCGGATCGGCGCTCGGAGCGGGGGCGGGCGGATGGTATGCTGGGCCTTCGGTCGGCCCCGAGCCGACGCCCGGCCCATTCGCCCCCCCGGGATGAGTTTCGTGGTACCCAGACGCCCCTCACATGCATTCACACTCATCGAGCTGCTGGTCGTCATCGCGATCATTGCGCTGCTGATCGGGATCCTGCTGCCCTCGCTGGGGGCGGCGAGAGAGTCGGGGTGGACGACGGTCTGCGCGAGCAACCTCCGCCAGCTCGGCATCTCGACGGCGCTCTACGCCGACGACAACGAGGAGAAGATCTGGCCCGCCGACTTCTCGGGCAACACGCTGTCGGGCACCTGGGCGCGGACCTGGAACCCCTCGCTCGGGCACTGGCAGAAGGGCCCGATCTACGACTACGTCGCCGACGCGCACGAGGTCCTCGGCTGCCCCAAGAACAAACGCCGAAGCACCGACGGGCAGGACCATTCCGAGCTCGAAGGCTGGACCAGCGGCGAGGTCGACTTCGACTACACCTTCATCTCCGGCATGCAGGGCGCCCGGATCGATCTCGATCGGCGGGTCTACTACCTCGACAGGACCGGCGGTGGGTGGACCGGGGGCAACGGGCCCCTCGTCATCTTCGATCCCGACCAGGCGGACGAGATCTTCGGCACGTTCCGCCGCCCGCCCTTCATCGTCGAGGAGAGCTCAACCTTTTACAACACCTCGATCCCCGACGGCCTGTGGGGCAACGACGACCAGATCACCACGCGCCACAAGGGGGATGGGTGGATGCTGCTGCTGGATGGGACCGCGGAGCTCTTCGATGTCTCCTCCGGGCCCAAGGGCGAGGAGTACCGCGACCCCGAGGACTTCATCGCCAACAACGTCTACGTGAAGGTCCAGGGCGGGGGCGGGCCCGTCTACCGCCAGCTCTACTGGTGGGATCTCAACCGGGCGCACCACGCGTACGGCTGGATCAACGGGATCCTCTTCTAGACGTTCGCCGATCGGGCCGGCTCGGCCCGGATGGACTGCCCCTCGGCTACCATCGCCCCTCTAGCCGCGAGGGACGTCGATGGCGTGGATCAAGGTCAAGGACGCGCTGGGCGCACAGCCCGGCGCCTCGGTCACCCTCAAGGGTTGGGTCCGCACCCGACGCGACTCCAAGGCCGACGGCGGCCTCTCGTTCATCCAGCTCCACGACGGCACCTGCTTCGACGCCATCCAGGTCGTCGCCCGGGGCGACCTCACGAACTACGAGTCCGAGGTCGCCAAGCTCACCACCGGGTGCGCGATCGAGGTCGATGGTGAGCTCGTCGCCAGCCAGGGCAAGGGTCAATCCGTCGAGGTTCAGGCGAGCGAGGTCCGGGTCGTCGGGTGGGTGGACGACCCGGACACGTACCCGGTCCCCCAGAAGCGGCACACGATGGAGTACCTGCGCGAGCAGGCGCACCTGCGCGTGCGGACCAACACGTTCGGCGCCGTCGCCCGCGTGCGTCATACCTTGGCCGCCGCCATCCACCGCTTCTTCGACGAGCGGGATTTCTACTACGTGCATACGCCGATCATCACGGCGTCGGACGCCGAGGGCGCGGGGCAGATGTTCCGCGTCTCCACCCTCGACATGATGCACCTGCCCCACACGCCCGAAGGGGCGGTGGACTACGACCAGGATTTCTTCGCCAAGCCCGCGTACCTGACCGTGTCGGGTCAGCTCAACGTCGAGGCCTATTGCCAGGCGCTCAGCCGTGTGTACACCTTCGGCCCGACGTTCCGAGCGGAGAACAGCAACACGAGCCGCCACCTCGCCGAGTTCTGGATGATCGAGCCGGAGATCGCCTTCGCCGACCTCGCCGACGACGCGAAGCTCGCCGAGGAGATGCTCAAGTACCTCTTCGACGACCTGCTGACGCGCCGGGCGGACGACATGGCGTTCTTCGATCTGCGGATCGAGCCGGGGATCGTCGACCGCCTCAAGCACATCATCGCCTCGCCCTTCCGGATCCTGCCCTACACCGAGGCGGTGGACATCCTGGTCAAGTCGGGCAAGAAGTGGGAGTTCCCGGTCAAGTGGGGGTCGGACCTGCAGTCTGAGCACGAGCGGTACCTGACCGAGGAGCGATTCAAGCAGCCGGTGACCGTCATCAACTACCCGGCCTCGATCAAGGCGTTCTACATGCGCCTCAACGACGAGGGCACGGACGGGGCGCCGGGCCCGACGGTGGCGGCGATGGACGTGCTCGCCCCCGGCATCGGCGAGATCATCGGGGGCTCGCAGCGCGAGGAACGCCTCGAAGTCCTCGACGGTCGCATCCAGGCGATGGGCCTGGAGCCCGAGCAGTACTGGTGGTACCGCGACCTGCGGCGCTACGGCACGGTCCCCCACGCCGGCTTCGGCCTCGGCTTCGAACGCCTCATCCAGTTCTGCACCGGGATGAAGAACATCCGCGACGTGATCCCGTTCCCGAGGGCGCCCCGACAGGCGGAGTTCTAGAGCAAGAGACGGAGAGACGAAGAGACGGAGAGACGAAGGGGTGAGACACCTGGTGGTCATCGCGGCGGTGGTGCTCGGGGGTGCGCTCGATCGCGCCCGGGGCGATGACGACGCCGCGGCGCTCGCCGGGATCCAGACTCTGCTGATCGAGATGTCCGAGGCCGTGACGGCGGGCGACATCGGCGACTACCTCTCGCACATCGCGCCCGAGGACGTCACGTACCTGACCGAGCAGCGCAACTGGGCCGCCGACCTGCGCGACCACCCCGTCCACGATTTCGTGATCCGCCTCGTGGATCCCTCGAAGCTGACGGTGTCCGAGCACGGTTGGGCCGTCGGCGAGGTCGAGATGCGCTGGCGCCTGGGCGAGTTCGAGCCGCGACACAGCGTGAAGTTCCCGGCGAGGTTCGTCCCCGCGGGGGCGATCGACGGCGCCTGGTTCTTCGGGGGCGAGAGCTGGCGTGTGGTCTACGACGATCGGCACGGGGCGCCATGCCGGGCGCTGGCGCCCGACGGGCTCGAGAGCGTCGCCCTGCAGATCGTCGAGGTGCTGCCGAGCGTGCGCGAGCGCGTGGACGAGATGTTCGGGATCGACAACCAGCGAGAAGTGCAGGTGAAGGTGTACGAGTCGGTCGAGCACCTGCAGGCGTCGATCTATCTCAGCTACGAGGAGCCTTTGGGCGGGTGGAACGAGCCGGGCGAGGCGATCAAGCTGCTGGCCGGCCCGTCGCTGGGCGCGATGAACCTCCGACACCTGCTCGCCCACGAGTACGGGCACGCCGCGACGTTCACGCTCGGCGAGCGCGTCGACGACGCGCCCTGGTGGACCCTCGAGGGCGTGGCGGAGCTGGCCTCCGACCGCGCGGGGGGGCAGTCGGGCGGCGCCCGCGCCCGCATGGTCCGCGACTGGAAGGCGAGGGGCGTCCTGAAGGACTGGGACCAGCTCGACGACTTCCGGGGCGAGGCGAACATGTACGCCCAGTGGGTCTACGTCCAGGGCTGGAGCATGCTCCGGTACATCACCGACCGCTTCGGCGATGGGGCGCGCAACGACTGGATGACGCTGCTCGTCTCGGGCGAGCCGCTCGAAGGCGCCACGCGCCAGGCGCTCGGGACGAGCTTCGCCGACCTCGACCGTGCGTGGCGAGGCTCGATCGACGCGAACGCCACGCCGGCACGAGCGGAGGAGGCGCAGGAAGACGTGGAGGCGGTCACGCCCGAGGTGGGCGCGGACGATTGAGTGGGGCGCGCCCCATGGCGCTCACGATCAATCGTCCGTAGCCTCGTCCTCGACGCGTGGCGTCGCGTCGGGCGAGGTCGGCGACGAGATCACGTTCGTCGGGACGGCGTCGTTGAGTGGCGCGGGCGCCGAACGGACGAAGACGATGTAGACCCAGACGCAGGCCGCCATGAACGCGGTGTAGAGCGCGAGCCAGCCGACGGTCTGGCGCAGGCGGGCCGGGCGGGTCTCGAGAGGCTTGGAGAGGACGAGCAGCAACGTGGCGCCGTGGGGCGTCGCGCGCCGGGCTAGCGGGCCCGTGTGCGCCCAGGCCTGGGCCGCCGCGGCCCGGAGGCGCCCCAGGAAGCCCACCGAGTCCGAGGCGGGCGCCGGCTCGGCGCGTGGCTCGACGCGTGCCGGGGTCTCGGCGGCGACGCGCGGGGTCGGCGCCTCGTCCGCGGGCTCATGCTCCTCGGTCTCTTCGCTCAGTTCGGCGGGCGACTCCTCTCCCAAGGGGTGCGGCGCCTCGAAGGCGCCCGGGCCCACGCGGTCCTGCTGGATCAACGCGTCGCTGACCGCCGCCAGCTCGTCGTCCAGGTCGTCCAGCCCTCGCGGTTCGCTCGTCGCGACCGCGCCGCCCTGGTCGGCGGGTTCCGGGGCGCGCTCGGGATCGGGCGCGTCGTCGTTGTCGAGCACTTCGTCGATCGCGTCCGCCGGCTCGGCGATCGGCTCGTCGTCACCCAACGACTCGTTCTCGCTCGGCGTGGGCAGGACGTCCGCCGGCTCGGGCGCGCGCTCGGGGTCGGGCGCGTCGTCGCGCTCGGTCGTCTCGGTCAGCGCGTCGGCGGGCTCGGGGGCGCGTTCGGGGTCGGGCGCGTCGTCGTTGTCGAGCGCCTCGTCGATCGCGTCGGCCGGCTCGGCGATCCGGTCGGTCGAGGGCTGGTCGGACCGGTCGCCACCGGACTCGCCCATCGCGGCACTGGCCGCCTCGGCGAGCATCTCCTCCACGCTCTCCGACAGCTCGCCGACCTCGCGCTCCAGCGCATCGTCGAGTTCCGTGGACACCTCGACGGGCGCCGGCGGCTGGCTCGGCGCGATGTTCCGCCCGCCACTCGACGCCCCGTGCAGCAGCTCGTCAATCGCCGCCGTCAGGTCGTCAAGGTCTTCCGTGATCTGCTCGACCGAGTCGATCGCGTCCTGCCCGGTCTGGTCGGCTGAGGGTGACGTGGCGTCGGACGACGAGGCGCCACCCTCGAGGTCGTCGCACGTGGCGTCGATCTCCGCGCGCAGCTCGTCCAGCTCGCGTCCGGGGTCGTTCGCCCGATCCGGCTTGTCCGCGGCGTCCGCCATCCGTGCGTGGGCCCTCTGTCGCGGGCATGATCGGACCGCACGCCCCAGAACTCAAGGCGGGCAGGGGCGAATCGCCCCGGGGAGGCCCGTATCCTCATCCGAGGCCGCACGCCCCGGGAGCACCGCCCGATATGCACCGCGTCCACGTCGATCCCGAGGCCCTCTCCGCTGGCGGCGCCCTCCGCGTCGAGGGCGAGGAGGCCCATCACGCCCTGCGCGTCCGGAGGGTCCGCGTGGGCGAGGCGGTCGAGCTGTTCGACGCACAGGGCGGCGTCGCGCCCGGGCGCCTGGCGGACGCGGACTCGCGCGGGCGATGGCTGGATCTGGAGCTGACCGGGCCTGTCGAACGACGCGGGGCGCCCACCCCCTGGGTCGAGCTCGTCTGCCCCGCCCCCAAGGGCGACCGCCTCGCGACCATGATCGACCAGCTCTCGCAGCTGGGCGTCGCCTCGTGGCGCCCGCTGACCACGCGGCGCTCCGTCGTCGAGCCAAGGGACGCCAAGCTCGAACGCCTCACCCGCGTCGCCCTCGAGGCGGCCAAGCAGTGCGGACGCGCTTGGGTGATGCGCCTCGCCGAGATCACGACGCTGGACGAGGTGATGGACGCCGACGACGGGCTCGTCACGCTTGTTGGCGACGCGGGCGGGGAGGCGCCCCCAGGGGCGCTCGAGCGCGTCCGCGTCATCCTCGGGCCCGAGGGCGGGCTGACGGGCGAAGAGCTGGCCCTGGTGACGGCGCGGGGGGCGATCCCGACGCGCCTTGGCCCGCACACGATGCGGATCGAGACGGCGGCGGTCGCCGCGGGCGCGATCCTCATGCGCGACGCGACCGCGACGACGGTTGATGGGTACACGAAAGAGGAGGCATCGGCATGATCCGTTCATTCCTGACGGCGGCGTTCGTGGTGGGCGTCCAGACCGGCTCCGCCCTCGCGCTCGACGTCTCGCATCACGACCAGGGGCGGGAGATGGCCACCCGGGCCGCCGACTTCCTGCGCTCCCAGCAGGACGTCGCGACCGGCGGGTGGTCGCACAACGCGGACGGTCCCAACTTCCCCGCGATCTCGGGTCTCGCGCTCACGGGCCTCCTCATGGACCCCAGGATCGACGCGAACGACCCGACGGTCCGACGCGGGCTCGACTACGTCCTCTCCTACCGCCAGTCCGACGGGGGGATCTACGACGGCGCGCTGCCCAACTACAACACCGCGATCTGCCTCTCGGCTCTCGCGCTCGTCCACGACGCCGACACCGGCGCCGCCATCCAAAGGGCGCAGAACTTCCTCCGGGGCCTCCAGTACCACGGCACGGAGAACTCCTCCGCCGAGGCGCCCGACTTCACCGAGCCCGTCCCCGAGTCGCACCCGTTCTACGGCGGCGTCGGGTACGGGCGTCATGGTCGTCCGGACCTTTCCAACCTCGGCTTCTTCCTCCAGGCGCTGCACGACACGGGGGTCTCCGCCGACGACCCCGCCGTCCAGCGGGCACTCGTCTTCCTCTCGCGCACGCAGATGCAGGACGAGCTCAACGACCAGCCCTACGCCGACGGCTCCAACCAGGGCGGGTTCATCTACGCGACCGTGCCCGACCACCGCAGCTCCGACGGCTTCGAGGGCCAGTCCGAGGCGGGCGACACGA
Organism: Phycisphaerales bacterium; assembly: GCA_041402005.1. GTDB lineage: Bacteria > Planctomycetota > Phycisphaerae > Phycisphaerales > UBA1924 > JAJRXR01. The sequence goes on from JAWKTB010000002.1 coordinate 56,517, forward strand.
TCGAGACGCTCGACGACGGGACGAGCGTGTCGCGACCGCTCGCCTACGGCACGATGTCCTATACCGGCTTCAAGAGCCTGATCTACGCCGACATGAAGCGCGATGACCCGCGCGTGACCGCCGTGCGGCGCTGGATCAGCGAGCACTACACCCTCGACGAGAACCCGGGCCTGGGTGAGCAGGGGCTGTACTACTACTACCTCGCGCTCGCCCGCGCCCTGGACGCCTGGGGCGAGGACGAGATCGAGACCCGCGACCCCGAGACGGGAGAGACCACCATCCACAACTGGCGCACCGAGATGATCGACAAGCTCGCCTCCCTCCAGGAGGGCGACGGCGGCTTCCAGGTCCGCCAGAAGCGCTGGATGGAGAACGACCGCTCGCTCATCACGTCGTACGCGCTGATCGCGCTGCAGATCGCGACCGGCTCGAACTGAACACCAGGGGAAAGGGACAGCATCATGATGCGCGCCGGAATCGCCACGCTGTTCGTGTCCGACCTCGACAGGGCGTTCGCGTTCTACACCAAGACGTTGGGGCTCGCGCCGGGCATGCACGTCCCGGGCAAGTGGGCGCAGGTGTCGGCGGGCGACGGGTTCCAGATCGGGCTCCACCCGTCCTCGGACGAGTCGCCCGCGGGCGCCACGGGCTCGATGTCCATCGGCTTCTACGCCGACCGCCCGATCGACCAGGCGGTCGCCGACCTGAAGAAGGCCGGCGTGAGGTTCGACGGCGCCGTCGTGGACGACGGGCCCGTCCGCCTGGCGAGCTTCACCGACCCCGACGGGAACCCGCTGTACCTGGCGGAGTACGCCGGGGCGCCCGCGCGTCCCTGATCGCCCGCGCGGGTACGCTGAGGGGCGAAGAAAGGGGACAGCCATGGGGCGCATGCTGATCGCGGTCGTGGTCGCGGCGGTGGTCTGGTTCGCGTGGGGGTTCCTCTCGTGGTCCGTGCTCCCGATGCACGAGCAGACGATGCGGAGCGTGCCGGACAGCGCGAAGCTGGCGGTCGCGCTCCAAGAGAACCTGCCCGAGACCGGGCTCTACTACTTCCCGTCCCCGCCCAAGAACGCCGACGGCTCCGCGCCCAGCGAGGAGCAGATGACGGCGTGGAACGAGGTGCACAAGCAGGGCCCGATCGGGACGATCGCCTACCGGACCGAAGGGCGCGACGCGATGTCGCCCATGCTCTTAGTCAAGGGGTTCGCGCTCAACCTCGTCAGCGCGATCGCGCTGGTGATCGTGCTCGCCAACGTCCGCGGGTTCGGGCGACGCCTGCTCGCGGGGCTGTGCGTCGGGGTGGTCGCGGCGATGGTCGGGCCGATGGCCGACGAGGTCTGGCTCGCCACGCCCATGGACTTCTCGCTGGCGATCGCGCTCGACTCGGTCGTCGCGCCGACGCTCGCGGCGTTGGTCGTCGCGCCGATCATCGGGAAGGGTCGCAAGGCGAAGCCGGCCCCCGACGCGGACTAGGCGCCCCCGTCTCCTACACTGGCCCGAGACACCGGAGGTCGAGAGATGCCCGAGACGGCCCTGCCCGCCGCCTACGTCGAGTTGTGCACCCTTCGCCATGAGGCCGCGACGCTGTCATCCGTCGCCGCCCTCGCGATGTGGGACCAAGAGACGTACATGCCCCCCGGCGCGGGCGAGGCCCGCGCGGCGCAGCTCGGCCTGCTCGCCCGCCTCGTCCACGAGCGGGAGACGAGCCCGCGCGTGGGCGAGACGCTCGCCGCCTGCGAGGCCGACGCCTCGGTCAAGGGCGACCCGCGACTCGCCGCCAACGTCCGGGAGATGCGGCGCGACTACGACCGGGAGGTGAAGGTCCCCGCGGCGCTGGTCGAGGAGATCGCCAGGACTTGCTCCCAGGGCCAGCAGGCCTGGAAGGGCGCTCGCAAGGCGTCGGACTTCAAGGCGTTCAAGCCCTGGCTCGCCAAGACGGTCGAGCTGAGCCGTCGCAAGGCCGAGTGCATCGGCGGCGGGAGCGAGCTGTACGACGTCCTGCTCGACGCGTACGAGCCGGGCGCGAAGGCGAGCGAGATCGAGCGGGTCTTCACGCCCCTGCGCGAGCGGCTCTCCGCCTTCATCCGCGACGTGCAAGAGAACGGGAAGAAGCCCGACGACGCGCCCCTGAAGGTCCACGCCCCGACCGCCGCCCAGCACGAGCTCGGCCAGCGCGTGCTCAAGGCGATGGGCTTCGACCTCAACGCCGGTCGCCTGGACGTCACGACGCACCCGTTCTGCGAGGGCGTGGCGCCGGGGGACACGCGCCTGACCACGCGCTACCACGAGTCTCACTTCACGGACGCGCTCTACGGCACGATGCACGAGGGCGGGCACGGGCTCTACGAGCAGGGCCTGCCCAAGTCGCCCGACCTGTTCGGCACGCCCCTGAGCCAGGCCGCGGGCCTCGGCGTCCACGAGAGCCAGTCTCGCATGTGGGAGAACTTCGTCGGGCGCTCGCGCGCGTTCTGGACGTGGTGCCTGCCCATCGCCAACGAGCTGTTCGGGGGCGCCCTCTCGACGTTCACGCCCGAAACGATGTCCCGAGCGGTCAACACCTGCCGCCCCAGCCTCATCCGCGTCGAGGCCGACGAGGGGACGTACAACCTCCACGTCATGCTCCGCTTCGAGCTCGAGCGGGCGCTCATCCGGGGCGACCTCGGCGTCGACGACGTCCCGGGCGCCTGGAACGAGCGCATGAAGTCCATGCTGGGCCTCGATGTCCCAGACGACGCGCGGGGGTGCCTCCAAGATGTGCACTGGTCGGCGGGGCTCCTCGGGTACTTCCCGACGTACACCCTGGGCAACCTGTACGCCGCCCAGCTCTGGGAGAAGATCAAGACGGACCTGCCCGGGCTCGAGGACGCCTTCGCTAGGGGCGAGTTCGCCCCGCTTCTCGCCTGGCTGCGTGAGCACGTCCATGCGCACGGGCGCCGATACCGCGCCGCCGAGCTGCTTGAGCGGGCGACTGGCAAGGCGCCCGACCCCGCTCCCCTGATGCGTCACCTGGAGAGCCGCATCAGGCCCGCGTATGGCCTCTGAACTCCTCCGTTCTCGCCACTTCTCCAGATGAGCCCATCGGCGTACACTCCTGCCGTGCAGTACGGAGTGCTGTTGCACAAGATCCGCCGGCGTCTTCGACGCGGGCGATTCCTTTCTCGCTGTCTCGTGGCGGCGCTGGCGCTCGCGTTCCTCGGCGCCTCGGTCCGCATCCTGCCCAGCGCCCCGCTCATCGCCCGCCTCATGGGACGCGCCACCGGCGAGGCGTACCCCTGCGCCGGCGGCGCGTGCGGGTGCGGGTCGGCCCACGAATGCTGGACCACGTGCCAGTGCCAGTCCATGGCCGAGAAGATCGCCTGGGCCCAGGATCGCGGGATCGCGATCCCAGAGTACGCGGACCACTCGCGCCTGGCGTACGAGACGCTGGCCCAGCCGGCGTGCCCGCTGTGTGAGTCGCACGCGGACGGGGCGCCGACGCCCGAGACGCCCAGGGGCGCGCCGACGATGTCGGCCCTGGGGTGCAAGGGGTTGCAGTCACTGATCGCGGTGGGGCTCGCGTCGACGATGCTGAACCCGCCGCCGACGACCCCGCAATGGCGCCCGAGTAGAGAGCTGATCGAGATCCGGAGTGAGCGGGCGCCAACCCGCTCGCTCGACGCGCCGATCCCCCCTCCCCGACGGGCCTGAGCCCTCCACGTCACCTCGTTTCGTTCGTCGTGATTCCCTTGGGTCTTTCTGGCCCGGGAGGGTTGTCATGTCGCGGCGTGCCGCGCGTGCCTTCACGCTCATCGAGCTGCTGGTCGTCATCGCCATCGTGGCGCTGCTGATCGGGATCTTGCTCCCGGCGCTGGCCGGGGCGAGGGACAGTGCGCGCCGTGTGGCGTGCTTGTCCAACATGCGGTCGCTCGAGACCGCGCACCTGATCTACGTCCAGGAGAACGACGGGCTGATGCTGGGGACGGTCCACGGCGTCGCCTGGATCGAGGCGCTGCGCGCCTACGACCCGGGGCTCTTGCTCCGCTCGCCCGTGGACACCAGCGACCACTTCCCGGGCGGCACGCCGATCGACGGCGTCTTCCGCCAGACCAGCTACACCCTCAACTATCTCCTCGCCCCCGACAACCCGAACGGGACGGCGAAGCTCTCGGGCGTGCCCATGCCCCACGCGACGGCCCACTTCGCCATCGCCGCTTTCGACGGGCCCAACGCCGCCCACGACCACTACCACCCCCATCTCTGGTGGTCGCCGATCGAAGACCAGATCCCCGCCAAGGCGGCGCTCGAGGTCCAGATCAACGCCCACGGGGGTGAGGACCGGTCGTGGCTGGGCGTCTCCAACTACGGGTACCTCGACGGGCACGCCGCCCCCAAGCGATTCCAAGAGGTGTACACGGACCGGACGCACAACAACTTCAACCCCATGTACGCGCACTGAACACCAAGCCCGATGCACTCATCGGAGAGAGCACACTCATGAGAGTTCTGACCGCACTCGCCGTCGCCACGCTCGCGGCGGCCCCCACGCTCGCCCACAACGGGCGACGCATGGAGATCAAGATCGTCAACGACGCCCTGGTCGCCCAGGGGTACAACAGCACGGGCGAAGACGACGGCGCCGGCGTCGTCCGCCCTTACTACAACGCCATCCACGACCACTGGGAGAACTTGGGCGCGGGGCTCGGCGCGACCGCCGACCTGCCCGGCTTCGACATCTTCGAGGCCGGGCCCCTCGTTGGGCACTCGGTCACGCTGACCCTGAACGCCGGTTTCAAATGGGTCGATCCGCCCCTCATGCCGCCCGCGGGGACCGTGCCCGACCTCACGCCCCTCGACGGCGCGGACGAGGTGTTCGTGACGCTCGGGCTCGACTCGGCAAGCACGAACTCGCCCGGGCCCCTCACCTTGTCGGCGAGCGTGCCCGCGGGCGGGGCGGAGGATATCGACCTGACGTACGACATCGGCGTCGAGCCCTCGGGCGTGATCTACGTGCTCGAGTTCACCCTCTCCACGACAGCGCCCGGCGTCGAGGACAGCTCGACGGTCTACATCTTGCTCTCACCCGACGGCGCCACGCCCGAGGAGAAGCTCCACCCCGCCTCGCTCTACCTCGAGCAGTACCTGGGCACGCCATCGTGCGCCGCCGATCTCGCCGAGCCGTTCGGCACGCTCGATTTCTCGGATGTGCTCGCGTTCCTGACGGCGTTCGGGAGCGGCTCGCCCGAGGCGGACCTCGCCGAGCCCTTTGGCACGTTCGACTTCAGCGACGTGCTGGAGTTCCTGACCGCGTTCGGGGACGGGTGCCCGTAAACAGCGCGGGCGAGTGATCATCGGGGGCGTCTCGTCTCGGGGAGTGGCGGGGCGCCCTCTTTTCATTTCCATCGCCAAGGCTATTTCACGCCGCCGATCAGGCGGTCTTCTTGCCCGCGCCGTCCATCACCCGCTCGAGCCCGAGCTCCTCCGCGAGCGCCCCGCCCAGCCGCTCGTAGTCCTCGAGCGTGTTGTACAGGTGAGCGCTGACGCGCATGATCCGGTCCGCGACGCCCGCCAGGGGCCAGACCGGGACCTGGATCCGGTGACGCTCGTACAGCGCGTCCCAGATCGGGTCCTCGAACGAGCAGGGGCGCCCCGGCGCCGGGTTGTCGGGGAGCTGGAGCCCGACCATCGAGCCGACCATCTCCTCGGGGGCGTAGAAGCGCGCCCCGGTCATCTCGGCGACCATGCGGCATCCCTCGACGACCAGGTCGTGGTTCCGCTCCATCAGGTGCTCGAGCCCGCCGGGCAGCTGGGCGCCCAGGTGCTCGATCGCCTCGGGCGTGACGAGGTTGCCCGTGTAGTCCCCCGTGCCGACGTAGTCGAAGTCGCACAGGAATGGCGCCCGGTCGTCGCGAAGCTCGTGTACCCGGCACGAGAGCGCCAGCGGCTTGATCGACCCGTGCTTCTCGCGTTCGGCGTAGAAGAAACCCGTCCCCTTGGGCGTGCACAGCCACTTGTGGCTGCTCGCGGCGTAGTAGGTGGGACGCATCGCGCCCAGGTCGATCGGGACCTGCCCCGGCGCGTGGGCGCCGTCCACGAGGATGTCGATCCCGCGCGCCCGTACCTCGCGCACGATCTCGTGCACGGGCATGACCATCGCCGACGCGCTCGTGACGTGGCTGACCACGACCAGCTTGGTCTTGGGCGTGATCTTCGCCAGCATGCGCTCGACGACGAGCTGGGGCGTGATCCCCTCGATCGGGAGGTGGGCGGTGACGACCCGCGCGCCGGTCCGCTGGCACAGGCGGGTCAGCTCGTTGAGCGTCGCGTTGTACTCGTGGTCGGTGACGAGGACCTCGTCGCCCGAGGCGAGGCCGGCGCCGTGCAGCACCGTCGCGACCGCGAACGTCGCGTTCGGGACCATCGCCAGACAGTCCGCCTCGGCGTTCACCAGGCGGGAGATCCGGTCCCTCGCCCGGTCCGCCAGCGCCTCCAGGTCCACCTTGAAGAAGCGGACGGGGTCCGCGTTCATCCGGGCCCGCAGCTCGTTCTGGGCCTCGCGGACCGCGACGGGGCAGATCCCGTACGACCCGTGGTTGAGCATCGTCAGCCCCGGCTCGATGGGCCACTCGGCCCTCGCCGCCAGGCGGTCGGGGTCGATGATGGCGCCGGCGGGCGGGCGGGGGGAGCGGACGCGGCGTGGGGCGGGAGCGCGTTCGAACGGGGCGTGGGGGCTCATCGACATCCTTGTCAATGGAGGGGCGTTCGCGGGCCCCACTCTATCGACCGGGGGCGCGGGGCGCATGCACGCGAGAACCAATGTGGACCAGAGGTGCGTTGGGGGCGTGCGTCAGAGCCCTCGCTCACGCTCCAGCTCCGCCTCCAGCGCGTCGGCGAGGTACTCGTACTGGGCGGGCGAGTTGTAGAGCTGGGCGCTGAGGCGGAGGAAACGACCCGAGCCGGGCGCGCCGCCCGCGACCGACCAGACCGGGGCCTGGATCGCGTGACGCTCGACGAGCGCGTCCTGCAGGGCGTCGGCGTACCAGGTCGGGCGGGACGCCAGGCGGGCGCCACGCTCCGCGTCATGCCCGGGCAGCGCGACCACGCCCATCGAGGCCATCATCGACTCGGGCGCGAGCGCCGGCGTCCCCAGACGCTCGCGGAGCAGCTTCGTCGCCCGCACGGCCATCGCCCGGTTGTGCGCACGGACCTCGTCGAGCCCGCCGGGCAGGGCGCCCTCCATGAACGCGATCGCGGCGGGGAGCGTCAGGCGGGGGGTGTAGTCGTCCGTGCCCAGGTAATCGAAGTCGAGATTGAAGCGTGAGCGCGTCCCGGGCCCCCGGGCGTGTGATGGACCCAGTTCGCGCGAGTACACCGACTCGAAGGGCGGACGCACCCCGCCCTGCATGTCGTGCCGGACCCAGAGAAAGGCGGCGCCCTTGGGGGCGCACAGCCACTTGTGGCAGTTGCCCGTCGCGTACGCGGGGGCGAGGGCGGTCAGGTCCAGCTCCACCTGGCCCGCCGAGTGGGCGGCGTCCAGCAGCGTCTCCACCCCCCTGGCCCGGAGTTCTTCGATGATCTCCGCGATCGGGAGCACGAGGGCCGTCCCGCTTGTGATGTGCGAGAGCAGGCACAGACGCGTGCGGGGCGTGACCTTCGAGAGTATCGCCTCGACCGCTTGGCCCGGATCGGTCAGGGGCCAGGGGAGCGTCGCCTCGACGGGGATCGCGCCCGCGCGGGCGCACGCCGCCCGGACGATCGCCCGACAGGCGGGGTACTCCTGGTTGAGGAAGAGCACCTCGTCGCCCGCCGCCAGCTCTAAGGAGGCCATGACCGCCGCCACGCCCGAGGTCGCGTTGCGGACGAAGACGATGTCCTGGGGGCGGGCGCCGACGATGGGCGCGAGGGCGTTGCGGGCCTTGTCGGTCAGCTCCCAGAGGTCGATGACGAAGAAGCGCACCGCCTCGCGCTCCATCTTGGCGCGGATGGCGGACTGGGCCTCGAGGACCGGGATCGGGCAGGCGCCGAACGAGCCGTGGTTCAGGTAGACGACGTCGGGGTCGAGGGCCCAGTGATGGGCCAGATCGCTCGGCGCCGGCAGGCGGTGCGGGGCGGCGCTCATCCCGACACGTCGAGCGAGCGACCGAGGTTGACGGCGGTCGCGGCGGCGTTGCGGTCCGCCGGGTGGCGGTAGAAGGGGAACGCCTCGCTTCGCTCGGAGGCGAGGGGCGTCGGGTTGGAGAGCCCCTCGAACGCGGGGACGTTCACTTTCGCGCCCACCAGGCTCGAGACGCCGCCGCCGGGGCGCGTGGTCTCGATGCTGTCGTTCGCCCGTCCCGCGGCACGCCCCTGATCGATGCGGGCGATGGGGTCCGTGCTCAGGGGGCGGACCGTCAAGGGCTTCGCCGCCTGGACGCCGTAGGCCTTGGCCAGATGGAACGGGAGAGTGGGGGGGATGCTGCTCATCGGGTGTTCCGCCGGCACGTCCTCGGCGGGGCTCCGCCCCGTGCTCGACCGTATCGGCGGGGGGGCTTGTCTTTCAACACCTTTTCGCGGCGCGAAGTGGATTCCCCGCCCCGACGCGGGTTTTCGGTCGCCAGCTTCAGCTCCCGGGACGCCGAGGCGGAGCCCAGTGAAGCCTGGGGTTGGAAGGGGCGGAGGAGATACCGGAGGAAGGAGAGGAAGTGGAGCCCCTCACCCCGACCCTTGCCCCAGAGGGAGAGGGTGTCAGCGCAGGATGTCCGCGATCTTGTGCCCGATGTCATCGTCTCGCGAGAGGGCCCAGTCGCGGGCGGTCTTGCCCTGGTGGTCGGTGAGCTTGGGATCGGCGCTTGCGCCGAGCAGGGCTCGGACCTTGGCCTCGTCGCCGTACTCCGCCGCCTTCATCAGGGGCGTGACCCCGTCGTTGTCCGCGGCGTTCACGTCGGCGCCAGCGCTGACGAGCAGGTTGAGCAGGTCCAACTCCGACTGCCCCGACGAGGCGATCGCCAAGGCGGTCACGCCCTGGTCGTCACGCGTGTTGACCGAGGCGCCCGCGTCGAGCAGGGACTTGGCCTTCTCGGTGTTCGAGGCGTGGCACGAGAGCATCAGGGCGGTCTGCCCGTACTTGTTCCTCGCCTCGATGTTCGCGCCCGCGGACGTGAGCAACTCGAGGTTGGCCACGTCGCCTCGACCCGCGGCCATCATGGTGGCGGTCCACCCGTTCGTGTTCCGGGCGTCCAGGCGAGCCCCCGCGTCGATCAGGGCCTGGAGCGTCGTGGGCTCGGCCCAGCCCGCGGCCAGGATCAGCGGCGTCTACCCCACCGTCGAGCGGGCGTTCACGTCCGCGCCCGCCTCGAGGAGCAGCGTGACCGCCTCGGACGAGCCCGACTCGATCGCGAGCATCAGCGGCGTCATGCCATCGCGGAAACGGTTCTGAACGTGGCTCGGCGTATCCACGTCGGCGCCTCTGGCCAGTTCGGCGCGGAGGCCGGCGACGTCGCCCGACTCGGCGGCCAAGTGCAGCGCCGACGCGCCCTCCGCCGCCCCGGGCGCGCCGATATCCGCCGAGAGGCGCTGCACGGAGACGAACAGGACGGCGCCGGCGATGATCAGCACGATCACGATCACCGCGAACGGGAAGGGTCTGCCCTCGGCCATGATCGCCTCCGTCGCGTGGATGCCTTGCGGGCGCGGGCGGGCGCCCGCGGACCCCGATTCAACCAGATCCCGCCCCCCGGCACAAGCCGGGACCGTTCTGGGGCTCCCGGGGGCAGGTCACGCCCAACCCGGGCAAAATCCGCATCAGTCCTCTTCCTTGTGCCCGCCGAAGGCCGCGATGACCTCCTGCTGGACGTGGGGAGGCGTGTTCTCGTCGTGGGAGTACTCCATGGAGTACGAGCCCGCCCCGCCCGTGATGCTCTTGAGCTCGGTCGAGTAGTTCTGCAGCTCGGACAGGGGCACCTGGGCGACGATCGTGCACATGTCGCCCGCCAGCATCCGCGTGTCCTGCACGCGTCCCCGCTTGGTGGACAGGTCGCCCGTGATGTCGCCCATGTTGCCCTGCGGGACCGTCACCTCGAGCATCACGATGGGCTCGAGCAGCGCGGGCTTGGCCTTGCTGACCGCGTCGATGAACGCGCGACGACCGGCGGTGATGAACGCGATCTCCTTCGAGTCCACCGCGTGGTACTTGCCGTCGTACACCTCGACCTTGACGCCGGTCAAGGGGTAGCCCGCGACGGCGCCGTCGGACAGGACGCGACGGATTCCCTTCTCGATCGCGGGCATGAACTGCCTGGGGATGGAGCCGCCGACCGTCGCGTTGACGAACTCGAACCCGTTCTCGTGGTCATGGGGAAGGGGCTCGACGCGGAGGTAGACCTCGCCGAACTGGCCCGCGCCGCCCGTCTGCTTCTTGTGACGATGATGCCCCTCGGCCTTGGAGGTGATCGTCTCCTTGTACGCGATCTTCGGGGGTTCCGTGAGCAGGTCCATCTTGTAATGGTCGTGCAGCTTCTCGAGCACGACGCGCAGATGCAGCTCGCCAAGGCCCCGCATGACCGTCTGCTTCGTCGCGGCGATCCGCTCGACCACGAGGCACGGGTCCTCCGCCTGGAGCTTGTGGATCACGCCGCCGAACTTGCCCTCGTCGGCGTGGTTCTTCAGCTCGATCGCCAGGCCGTACATGGGCTTGGGCAGCGGCAGCGGCTTGAGGTGGAGGCCCTCGCCGGTCTTGCCGTCGTGCAGGGCGGCGTCGAAGTGCACCTCGTCGATCTTGGCGATCGAGCCGATGTCGCCTGGCCCGAGCGCCTCGACCTCGTGCTGCTCCTTGCCCTGGGTGCGCAGGAGGTGCCCGACGCGGATGGGCTTCTTCTCGTCGCCGACACGGACCTCGCTCTTGGCCCGCAGCGTCCCCTGGTGGACGCGGAAGACGCCCAGCTTCCCGACGAATGGGTCGGTCGTGACCTTGAAGACGTGGGCGATCAGGGGCTTATCGGCGTCGGGCGAGGGGATGACCTCGGCCTCGTCCCCGTCCTCCCCGGAGCTCTTGAGGAACGGGCGGGGGTTGCCCTCGAGCGGGCTGGGCAGGAGGTCGCCGATGATGCGCAGGAAGTCGTCGATGCCCGCCCCGCTCTTGGCGCTCAGGTAGCAGATCGGGACGAGGTGGCCCTCGCGGAGGGCCTGCTCGAAGGCGGCGTGGACGGCCTTCTTGTCGAGAGCCGCGGCGTCGCCCTTTTCCAGGTACTCCGCCATCAGCTCCTCGTTGACCTCGACGACCTGCTCGATGATCTGCGTGTGCGCCTCGTCGGGCGAGCTGAACAGCGTCTGGCCCTCGTGGTGCTCCCCGAAGACGTCGACGACGCCCGAGCGGTCCTGCTTGGGCAGGTTGATCGGGATGCAGACCGAGCCGAACTCCTCGCGGATGGCGCTGGTGACCTCCTCGGGCTCTGCGGCGCTCTCCTCGATCTTGTTGATGACGATCATCCGGGGCAGGTTGCGCTCGCCCGCGACCCGCATCATCCGGCGCGTCATCGGCTCGATCCCCCGGTGCGCGTCCACGACGACGCAAACCGTCTCGGCCGCCGGCAGGCAGGCGATCGCGTGCCCCGCGAAGTCCGCCAGGCCCGGGGTGTCCACGATGTTGACGAACTTGCCCCCGTGCTCGAAGTGCAGCGTCTCGGGTCGCAGCGAGTGGTGGTGGCGCTTCTCCTCGTCGGACCAGTCCGAGACGGTCGAGCCGTCCTCGACCGAGCCCATCCGCTGCGTCGTCTTCGTGTCGAACAGGAGGCGCTCGACCAGGGTGGTCTTGCCCGAGCCGGACTGGCCGACCAAGGCGATGTTGCGGATGTCGGCGGGGTTGCGTACAGCCATAGGAGGGCTCTCCTTCGGTTGATCCCGGCGGCGCGAAAGACCGACCGGCGACGGGGCTTGGCCCGGCGCGGATCGCCCGCTGGCGGGAGCGATGTTGGACGTGGGCGGGCGCCTCCCGGATCGGCCCTCGACCACGCCGCGAGGGAACAGTTTAGATCCCCCGCTCAGGATCGGTGAAGGCCCCTCTCGGCGCCTTGGGGCCCTTCTCACCCCCCGGGTCACGCCCCCGGGCGGAGCTACCCTTCGCCCGACATGCCCACCGACCCCGTCATCACACGCTTTGCCCCCTCCCCCACGGGCCACCTCCACGTGGGGGGGGCGCGGACCGCCCTGTTCTGCTGGGCCTACGCCCGCAAGCACGCCGGGACGTTCATCCTCCGGATCGAGGACACGGACCAGGCCCGCTCCAGCGAGTCGGCGACCCGGGGCATCCTCGAGGACCTCGCCTGGCTGGGGATCGACTGGGACGAGGGGCCGGTGTTCCAGGCCATCACGGAGGGGGGGGCATCTTGCCCCCCCGCACACGCCGGAGCAGAGGTGGGATCGTCAATATCGAACGCGGGGGGGCTGGAAGCCCCCCCCTCCGAGAGGCATCTTGGCGGCGACCCCCGGCATGTCGGGCCCTTCTACCAGGCCGAGCGCCTCACCATCTACAACGAGCACATCGAGCGCCTGATCGAGCAGGACAAGGCCTACCCCGCCTTCGACACACCCCAGGAGCTCGAGGCGAGGCGTGCCGCCGCCGCGGCCCGCAAGGAGACGTTCCGGTACGTGCGCGCGCCCGACTACGACCGGGCGGCGTCGTTTGCGCGCGCGCGGACCGAGCCCCACGTCGTCCGGTTCCGCATGCCCGCCGAGCCGATCGTCGTGCACGACCAGGTGCTCGGCGAGATCCGCTTCGAGCCCGAGCACGTGGACGACTTCGTCATCCGCAAGGTGGACGGCTTCCCGACCTACCACCTCGCGGTCGTCGTCGATGACGAGCTGATGGGCGTCACCCACGTCCTGCGTGGGCAGGAGCACCTGAACAATACGCCGCGGCACGTCGCGCTCCAGAAGGCGTTCGCCTTCCGCACGCCCGTGTACGCGCACCTGCCCCTGATCTTCAACCCGGACAAGTCGAAGATGTCCAAGCGGGACAAGGACCGGGCGGCCAGGGCCCACTTCCTGGCGGAACTCGAGCGCGACCGGGACCGGGTCTTGCGGATCGCGGCGTCCGTCGTCGACTGCGAGCGGTTCGAGGCCTGGCTTGGCGACAAGAAGTCGCAGCTGGAGACGAAGGACCTCGTGGAGCTGCAGCGTCTGTTCACGCTCGGCTTGCCCGAGGTGGACGTTGACGACTTCCGCCGAGCCGGGTACCTGCCCGAGGTTCTCGACAACTTCCTCGCCCTGCTCGGGTGGAACCCGGGGATGAAGACGGAGGACGGCAAGGACCTGGAGCGGTTCGACACAGCATTTCTCGCCAAGGAGTTCGACCTCGCGCGACTGGGCAAGAGCCCGAGCAGCTTCGACCGGGCCAAGCTGCTCGCGTTCAACGCCGACACGATCCAGGCGATGACGGATGACCAGTTCGCGTCGAGGTGGCGCACGTGGGCGGAGCGCGACGATCCAGAGCTGCTCGAAACACTCAACGGCGAGCGCTTCGCCTGGGCCGCCAGCGCGGCGAGACCCCGGTGCAAGACCTTCCGCGACGCGCGGGACGTGCTCGCGTACGCCTTCACAGACGACGAGGCGATTGCCTACGACGAGAAAGCGGTCGCCAAGAACCTGACCAAGGCGGGCGAGGGCGAGGCGACGGGGCTGGAGCTGCTCGCCCAGGTCGCGGGCGTGCTCGCGGCGCTCGACGAGTTCGAGCCCGGCGCGATCGACGCGGCGATCGAGGACTTCGCCACCAGCAAGGGCGTCAAGATCGGTCGCGTCGCTCAGCCGATCCGCGTCGCGATCACCGGCGCCGCGGTCAGCCCGCCCCTGGGGTTGACGCTGGCGATCCTCGGGAAGGCGCGGACGCTGGCGCGGCTGGAGCGGTGCGTGGCGGTCGCGAAATGACCAAATAGCAAATCGCCAAATTGCCAAATCGGACCCGGAGCGAATCCGCCTCCCATTTGGACCTTTGGCAATTTGCTATTTGGCCATTTTCATTCCGGCCGTCAACAGCGCCCCCGCGTGCGCCCGCTCGTGATCAAGCAGCCACTGCTTCCGATCGATCCCGCCCCCATACCCGCAGAGTGAGCCGTCGGCGCGGATGACGCGGTGGCAGGGGATGATGATCGCGATGCGGTTGGCGCCGTTGGCGCGTCCGACGGCACGGGCCGCCCCCGGGCGACCCAGGTCGCGGGCCATCCGCGAGTAGCTGCACACCTCGGCGTACGGGATCTCGAGGAGCCGGTCCCACGCCGCCCTCTCGAAGTCGGTCCCCTGGGGCGAGAGGGGGAGCGTGAACTGTTTGAGCTCCCCCGCGAAGTACGCCTCCAGCTCTTGCTCGGTCTGCGTGAGCACCGGGTGCTCGCCCGGCACGACGGGCAGGCCCGTCCGACGACGCACCGACTCAATCTGCGTCTCGATCGAACGCCGATCGACGAACTCGAGCAGGCACAGCCCCGCGTCGCTCGCGACCGCGAGCATCGGGCCCAGGGGCATGGTCATCCAGGCGGCGGTGAGGTGCTCGGCGTCCGCGGCGTCCGACGGGAGCACGCCGAAGAGCTTGGTGAACGCGTCGCGGAAGGCGCTCTCCGACGAGTACCCCGCGTCGAGGGCGGCGGCGGTCGCCGAGCCTCCCGCGCGCAGCGTCCGCATCGCCCCGCCCAGGCGCAGCGCCCGCTGGAACGCGCTGAACGACATCGCGTAGTGGCGCTTGAACTGGCGGCGGACGTGGTCGGGGTCGAGGCCGAGGTCCCGGATCTCCCGCTCGCGGATTGCCCGCTCGGGCGTCGCCCGGACGCTCGCGACCAGCTCGCGGAGCCATTCGGGGGCATCGCTGGGCGGGTCGAGGGGGCGGCAGACCTTGCAGGGGCGGTACCCCGCCAGCAGCGCCGCCTGGGCGGTCGGGACGAACTCGACGTTCTCGCGGTTGGGCGTGCGGGCGGTGCAGGTCGGGCGGCAGAAGATCCCGGTCGTGCGCACACACGTGAAGAACAGGCCCTCGAACGCGGGGTCTCGCCGACGGATCGCGTCGTAGAGCGTCCGGGCGTCGGCGGGCAGCGTCACGCGCTCGGGCATCGTCTCCATGCGTCAGAGGCTAGCGAGCGCCCGGGCGAACGCCACCGGAAACCCGGCGCGGTCCTCGGATCGTGACGCCCCTCCGCCCGAGGCGGATCGGGCCGCCATAATCAGGCCTCATGCCCGACCGCCACTTCATCCAGCAGATCATCGACAAGGACATCGCCACGGGGAAGTGGGGGGCCCCGGGCGATCGTTCGGTCGTCAAGACACGCTTTCCCCCGGAGCCCAACGGGTTCCTCCACATCGGGCACGCGAAGGCGATCACGCTCTCGCACGGCATCGCCGCCGAGTTCGGCGGGACGTTCAACCTCCGCTTCGACGACACCAACCCGGTCAAGGAGGAGGACCGGTACGTTCAGTCCATCGTGGACAACGTCCGCTGGCTGGGCGCCACATGGGACGGCGCCCGCGACGACGACCCGATGGCAGGCGTCAAGTTCGCCTCCGACTACTTCGAGCGGATGTACGAGCACGCGCGCGAGCTGATCCGCAAGGGTCTGGCCTACGTGGACGACCAGACGCCCGAGCAGATCCGCGCGACCCGCGGCACGCCGACCGAGCCCGGCACACCCAGCCCCTGGCGCGACCGTCCGCCGCAAGAAAGCCTCGACCTCTTCGAGCGCATGAAGAACGGCGAGTTCCCCGATGGGTCCAAGGTCCTGCGCGCCAAAATCGACATGGCCTCGCCCAACTTCAACCTGCGCGATCCGGTCCTGTACCGCGTGCTGCACGCCCACCACCACCGCACGGGCGACCGATGGAAGATCTACCCCATGTACGACTGGGCCCACGGGCTTGAGGACTCGTACGAGGGGATCACGCATTCCTTATGCACACTCGAGTTCGAGAACCACAGACCGCTGTACGACTGGCTCCTCGAGCATCTCGACGGCGTGCACCGGCCCCAGCAGATCGAGTTCGCCCGCTGGGCGCCGACGTACATGATCACGTCGAAGCGCAACCTCAAGCAGCTCGTCGATGAGGGGCACGTGTCGGGGTGGGACGACCCGCGGATGCCGACGGTCTCGGGGTTGCGCCGCCGGGGGTACACGGCGGACGCCATCCGGACGTTCTGCGAGGAGGGCGGGGTCACCAAGTTCAACGCGAAGATCGACGTGACGCGCCTCGAGAACGCCCTGCGCGACCACCTGAACAAGACCGCCCCGCGGCGCATGGCGGTGCTGCGCCCCCTCAAGGTCACGATCACGAACTGGGGCGAGCATGGCGAGGCGACCCGCGTCGAGGAGATGGACGCCGTCAACAACCCCGAGGACGAGTCCGCGGGCGCGCGCAAGGTCCCCTTCACCGGCACGCTCTACATCGAGCAAGACGACTTCGTCGAGGAGGCGCCCAACAAGAAGTGGTTCCGCCTCGCGATCGGCAAGGAGGTCCGCCTCCGCTACGGGTACTGGATCGCCTGCCACGGCGTCGTCAAGAACGACGCCGGCGAGGTCGTCGAGGTCCTGTGCACCTACGACCCGCTGACCCGGGGGGGCGAGTCGCCCCCGCCCGACGCCGACGGGAACGTCCGCAAGGTCAAGGGCACGATCCACTGGGTCAGCGCCGACCAGTGCGTCGAGGGCGAGGTCCGCCTGTTCGACCGCCTCTACACCGTCGAGCAGCCGGGCAAGGCGACCGGCAACCACCTCGACGACCTGAACCCGGACTCCCTGGAGATCGTCCGGGGCGCCAAGCTCGAGCGCTCGCTCGCGGACGCCTCGCCGAGCGACCGCTTCCAGTTCGAGCGCCTCGGGTACTTCTTCGTGGATCCCGACTCGACGCCGGGCGCCCCGGTCTTCAACCGGGCGGTGACCCTGAAGGACTCCTGGGCGAAGATCGCGGAGAAGGAATGAGCGGCGGCGCGTTCAGCCCCGGACGCCCGTTCACGCCCCGCCCGGTCCGTGCCGGGGCGACGATCGAGTGTGGTGGCTGGCGCCTGAAGCTGTACACAATCACCGTGCCGGGCGAGACCCTGGACGAGGCGGCGTACGAACCCGGGATGGCGCTCGCCCTCGCGTCGCTGCCCTCGCCCGCGGTCACGACGCGCCGCCCGGGCGTCGGCTTCGTCATCCGCCACCAGGGTCTCGATGCGCGGGGCGGGCGCATCCCCTACCTCGTGCTCTGCTGGTGGGACAACGCGAACGAGCTGTTCACCGAGACGTTCATCCAGGGTGAGGGCGGGGGGCGGGATGGGTGGTTCGACGCCCGCGGGCGCGGCTCGCCCTGTGTCTGGGACCTCGAGGTCATCTGGCACGAGCGTCAGGCGTACGTACGTCACGTGCTCGCCGCCGACGGCGCCGGGCTCGACGCCTACCTGGATGACACCTTCGAGGTGGCGTGATCGGCGGGGGTCTTCACCCGCCGCTGTCCGCCTCGGCGGCCTTGATCATCAGGTCGTCTGGCGGCAGCGGGTTGTGGGGGACCACACGTCTGCCGCAATCGGGGCAGATCGTCTGGCCGCTCTCGCCCTTGTACTGGTTGAGCAGGACGTAGGTCGGCGTGAGCTTGGCGGTCCCGTCCTTGTTCCAGTAGCACGCCTCGGCGGCGTAGAGCGTCGCCTCGCCCGTCTTGGGGTTGGTGTAGGGGATCGGGGCGCCGGTGGGGAGGCGCATGTCCTCGAAGACCTCGCCGGTCTTGGCGTCGATCATCGTCCGCCGATCCGTCATCGCTTTCAGGGAGTCGTGGCTGAGCGCGGAGCGCGAGATCAGCCAGGCGCCAACGGCGAGGGCGCCGACCGCGAGGACGATCGCGCCGATCTGTTTGATGTTCTTGCGTGGTCCCTCGGGCATGTGGCTCTCAGGGGACGCGGTAGTGACCGTCCAGTTTGTCGGGGAACTCCGCTCGCGTCGAATCCCAGAAATCGCCGGGCGAGCGGAGTTCGGAGCCCGTCGGGAACCACATGTCGGGATTGGTCGCCTCGAGATCCGTCATGGTTTCCGCATGCCCGTCGAAGAAGGCGACGTTGCCGTATGCGTCGTCACCGAGGTCTCCCCGTCCGACCGACGTGAACTTGCGGTAGTGGCGGAAGCCGATCAAGCGCCAGTCGGTGCGGATCCCCAGCAGGAACGGGAGGGCGGGAGATTGCCGCAGGTGCTCGCCCGGGGCGAGGGAACGGTCGAGCTCCTTGCTTTTGTTGTACCAGGGGCCGACACCGCCGAAGGCGCCGCCGAAGCTGGAAGCCAGGGACGGATCGTAATCTGGGGCAGTACCTTCGCCCGCGTACCGGTGTCCCTCGAAGATCATGGCCTTCATGTAGGAGGGGCCGACGAGATCGGCGCGCGGGAAGTAGGACTTGCGATCATTGCTTTGGGGTCGAGTGCCGATCGGGTCCTGTTTCGTCGTCGAAGTGAACTGCGTGGACATGTTGTAGGGGATCATGGTCCCCTTGGTCCAGATACCGCCGGGGTTGGGAGCGCCACTCCAGACCGAGGATTCGAAGACGTTCTCGGGGCACTGGAATGCTTCGAGCTCGTTGCGGTACCAGTCGAAGCGCCGGGCGCGGAAGACGTCGTACGCCTCGCCGGGCATGACCTTGACGTCCGATCCCGGCCCGGAGCCGGCCATTTGTTCCGCGAGCGGGCCCATCCAGTCGTAGCTCTGTATGGCGACGCCATTGAAGTAGGCGTTGGAGGGCATCCCGTCCCCGACGCCAGCCCACCCGCTCGTCTCGGGCGAGCCCATGATGTACTCCTTGTTGTCAAGGAAGTACGCCGAGCCGGCCAGCGCGAGCTGGCGCATGCTCGACTGGCAGACCACGTTGCGCGCCATCGCCCGCGCGCGCCCCAGCGACGGGAGCAAGATCCCGATCAGCAGCGCGATGATCGCAATGACCACCAGCAGCTCGATGAGCGTGAAGGCGCGTCTCTCGCCGGCGTCGGCCCTGGTCATGGCGGGTCCTCGTCTGGTCCTGAAGGGACAGGGGCCAATGGTACCGCGCCGCGCACGCCTCGGCGCCCGCTCACTTCCGGTGAAAAACCCGGGATGGCCTCAAAAACCCGCCTAGGCTCTCAGTCGGCGGGCCGGGGCGGGGCGTCCCGGACGCCGAATCTTCCCGAGATTCCCGAGCCGCCCCGAGCGAGATCGGTCCATGTCCCTGATCGTCACCGGCACCATCGGCATTGACACAGTCTTCACGCCCGACGGGCAACGCCGCGAGGGAGTCCTGGGCGGATCGTGCGCCTACTTCGCCGCCGCCGCCAGCCACTACGGACCCGTCCGCCTCGTCGCCTGCGTCGGGGACGACTTCCCCGACGAGCACCGCGACACGCTCGCCTCGTTCAAGAACATCGACGCCTCGGGGCTCGAGACGCGCTCGGGATCCAAGACCTTCCGCTGGTCGGGCAAGTACCTGGACAACATGGACCATCGCGAGACGCTCTCGACGGACCTGAACGTGCTCGCCGAGGCGCCTCCCAAGGTGCCCACGCACTTCCGCGACTCCGAGTTCGTCTTCCTCGCCAACTCGCACCCGGCGGTCCAGATGGACATGCTCAGTCAGTTGGCGAGCGCCAAGCTCGTCGTCGCGGACACGATGGACCTCTGGATCGACACGGCCCGCGACGATCTCGAAAAGCTCCTCGCCCAGGTCCACGGCCTGGTGCTCAACTACGACGAGGCCGAGCTGTTCACGGGCAAGAAGAACACAGTCGCCGCCGGCAAGCACATGCTCGAGCACGGCCCGCGGTTCGTCGTCGTCAAGAAGGGCGAGCACGGCGCCATCCTCGTCCACCGCGACGGGATCGCCGCCCTGCCCGCGTATCCCGCCGAGGAGGTCGTGGACCCGACGGGCGCGGGCGACACCTTCGCGGGCGGCATGATGGGGTACCTCGCCCGCGAAGCCGCGGCGGGGCGCGTCAAGGATCCCGGAGACTACGACACCATCCGGCGCGCCATGGCGCACGGCACGATCATCGCCAGCTTCACCATCGAGACCTTCAGCCTCGAACGACTCCAGAGCCTGCACCGCGAGACGATCGACGCCCGGTACAACGAGTTCGCGTCGATGGTCCACCTCCGCTAGGCGCCCCATGGGCCCGCCCACCCCGAAAGACCCCGCCCACGACCCTCCCCCCGAGTACCTGCGCCCCTACAGCGAGGCGGTCGGGCGGCACGGCCCGTGCTTCGAGGCCCTCCTCTGGAACGCCCCCGAGACCCAGCGACGACGCTTCAAGGCGATCGTCCAGATGGCGCCCCTCGCCGACCGCGTCGTTGCGGACATGGGGAGCGGGCGGGCCGACCTGGCCGCGTACCTGCGCGAGCGCGACGTCGCGTACACGCACTACGTCGGCGTCGAGGGCGTCAAGGAACTGCTCGACGCCTCGCGCGAGCGGGTGATCGCGGACAAGCTTCCCGCCTGCGAGTTCCTCCCCCTCGACTTCGTCGCCGACAAGGGCGTGTTCGAGACGCTCGTGCGAGATCACGGCGTGCAGGTCTTCGTCTTCTCTGGCTCCCTGAACACGCTGAAGCAGAAGGACGCCGAGCGCGTGCTCGACAGGGCATGGGACGCGGTCGCCAGCGTCCCGGGCGGCGTGCTCGTGTTCAACTTCCTGTCCGACGAGGGCAAGGGGCGAGACCGGGTCGAGGTCGGCCCGGCGCGCCGGTTCGAGACCGTTCGTATGGTCGAGCGAGCGCTGGCAAGGACGTCCCGCCTGCGGGTGCGCACCGATTACCTCGACGGGCACGACGCGACGATCGCGATGTTCGCACCGCGCTCGATCGAGGCTCAGCCCGGGGCGTGAGCGGGGCTCAGTCCTTACCTTCCCAGATCGGCTCGAGCGCGGGCGACATCCGCCGGCGGATCGAGTTGTCCTCCAGGATCTCCTCTGTGGAATCCTCGATCTCCTGGCGGTCGAAGACCAGGATCTCCTGCGTGTTGTCGTAGAACTCGAAGGTGACGTAATCGTCCTTGAGGTCTCGCAGCGTCTCGACGAGGTGGGCCAGGTTCTTGATCTTCACGCCGTTGACGCTCTTGAGCGTCGGGAAGTAGCTGATCTCGTACCCCTTCGACACGGGGTGGGGCAGCAGCGAGCCCGGCACGATCACGAGCTGCTCGTCGTCGAAGTCCTTCGTGTCCCCGATGCGCTCGGCGATCGGGCTCTTCTTCAGGGCGAGGAAGCCCGTGTTGAGCGCCCGGAAGTGCTCGATGTACGCCGGCGTGAAGACCAGCGGGCCGTAGATGAAATAGTCGGGGTCGGCGTCGGCCAGGAAGTCCATCACGGAGTCGTCCGACTCGGAGACGTGGAGCTTGACGGGCACGCGCTCGCCCTCGCGGACGACTTCGCCCGGCACGACCCCGTCCTCGGCCAGGTCGGGGATCAGCGATTGCCACGCGAGGCGAAGGTCCGGGCGGAGCGTGACGAGCCCGGCGTTGTCGACGTCGTAGTCGCCCACGCGGACGAGAATGTCCCACCGCTTCAGGTCGGAGTCCTCGCCGAAGGTCTCGTTGACGACCAGCCCGTGGACGCTCTCGTCCACGCCCAGTTTCTCACGCAGGGCGGGGTTCTCGAGGGTCTGGAAGGAGTCGAAGTTGCGTGGCGGGCCCTCGTACCGCCCGTCGGCGACGTCGTCGAGGAACCGCTCGACCTCCTCGGTCGGGATGACGAAGCCGATGTTCTCGCCCTCGGGCATGTGGCTGAAGACGACGCCGATCACCTTGTCGCCCGCGAGGGCGGGCCCGCCCGAGTTGCCCGGGTTGAGGGCGGCGTCGACCTGGATGCGCACGCCGGCGGCGTCGTTGTAGTACGCCGAGTACTCGACCCGCGACACCACGCCCTCGGTCACCGAGAGCTGCTCGCCCCCCATCGGGTACCCGTACACCTTCACCATCTCTCCCGCCTCGGGCAGCGCGTCCTCGAGGGGCAGCGCCGGGTGGTTCGCGAAGAACTTCTCGCGGTCGCTCTCCCTCGAGAGCTGCAGCACCGCCAGGTCGATCCCTGTCGCGATCGCGACGACCTCCGCCCGGAGCTTGTCCGAGCTGCGGGGCGGCTGCACGAAGATCTGGCTCGCGTTCGCGACCACGTGCGCATTGGTCAGAATCCGGTCGCCGACGATGACGAAGCCGGTGCCCGTGACGTCCTGGGGAGGCGTCTTGGTCCAGGGGCGGACGAGGTCCGGGCGGCGGATGGTGGAGAAGATCTTGACCGCCGCATCGCGTGGGTTGACCCCGCCTGGCGTGACGACGGGCGTCTCGTCCGCGTCATTCTGGGCAAGCGCGGGCTGGGCCCCGAGCGTGAGGCCGGCGAGCAGGGCGAGCGAGCAGATCAGATGAGACAGACGCATCCGGACTCCTTTCGGTGCGGGGGAGACGGATGGTACCCGCCGCGGGGCGCCGGGCTGCCGCGATCCAGAGCTATCATCGCCGCCATGGCACGCATCCTCGTTCTCCAGCACTCCTCCTTCGGCACGCCCGGTCGCCTGGGCATGACCCTCCGCGATCACGGCTTCAAGCTCGACATCCGACGCGTCGACCTGCCCATCGACCAGGGTGGCGACCCCCTCCCGCCCGACCTCGACGACGTCCACGGCGTCGTCTCCCTCGGCGGGCCCCAGAACACCGACCAGAATCTCCCCTGGCTCACCAAGGAGATGCAGCTCCTCGCCGACGCGCACGCGCGCGACCTGCCCGTCGTCGGCATCTGCCTCGGCGCCCAGCTCATCGCCAAGACGCTCGGAGGCAAGGTCACGCGCATGCCCAAGCCCGAGTGCGGCTTCACCAAGGTCCGCATCAATCCCGCCGGCCAGACCGAGACCATCCTCGCCGGCGTCCCCTGGGAGAGCTTCCAGTACCAGTCCCACGCCTGGGAGGTCAGCGAGCTGCCCAAGGGCGCCCAGCTGCTCGCGTCGTCGGAGACCTGCAAGGTCCAGTGCTTCCGCGCCGGCATGCGCACCTACGCCTTCCAGTTCCACTTCGAGGTAGACCAGCCGGGTATCGAGCGGATCGCGGGCGACGATCCCAAGATCCTCGAGGAGGCGTGCGTCAGCGAGACCCAGCTCGAGGAGCTGACCACCAAGCACTACCCCCGGTTCTCCCAGATCGCCGACCGCCTGAGCGTGAACCTCGCGTCGTACGCCTTCCCCTTCTCCCAGCTGCTCGCCGTCTGACGTGGGCACGCGCCTCTCCATCCGCCCGCCCGAGGACTACCTCCTGGCGCGCGACGTCTGCTCCTACGGCTACTTCGTGCTCGAACCCAACCACTGGGACGTCGGCTCTCAGACCCTCCGGCGCATCCTCGACCTTGGCGACGGGCCCGCGGGCGTGCTGATCACCCAGGGCGATCCCGCGAAGCGGGGCGATCCCCTCTCGGCCCGCTTCGACCGGGCCCTCTCGACGCCCGAGCGGCGTGAGGCCAAGGCCCAGATCGCCAGGATGCTCCGCCTCGACGAGGACGCCGAGAACTTGCGCCAGTTCCATGCGCTCGACCCCCGCTGGAAGAAGTCCGGGCGGGGACGTCTGTACCGCTCGCCGACACTCTTCGAGGACGTGATCAAGACGGTCACGAGCTGCAACGTGACCTGGCCCAGCACGGTCGGGATGAACAGGCGACTGTGCGAGGCGCTTGGACGCAAGGCCGCGACGGGCTCCGCGTTCCCGTCGCCCGAGAAGGTCGCGCGCACGCGCGTCGGCACGCTCCGCGGGCGCTGCCGGGTCGGCTACCGCGACCAGCGGATCAAGGACCTCGGCGCCATGTTCGCCAAGGGCGAGATCGACGAGGGCTGGCTCACCGACCCGGGCGTCTCCGACGACGAGGTCTTCAAGTTCCTCAAGACCCTCCCCGGCATCGGCCCCTACGCCGCCGCCAACGTCATGCAGCTCATCGGGCGATACTCCCGCCTCGCCCTGGACTCTGAGTCCCTCAGGCACGCCAAGACGGTCCTGGGCATGAAGGGCTCGGACGCCCAGCTCATGAAGCGCCTCACCAAGCACTACGACCAGTTCGGCGACCAGCGCTTCCGCTCCTATTGGTTCGAGCTCTGGACCTTCTACGAAGACAAGAAGGGCGAGGCTCACTCCTGGGAGCGCGAGACGACGGGCAAGTCCTTCACCGCCTCCCAGCTCTGATTCCTCAAGCTCTGTCACGCCGGTGTCACGCCCGCGCAACGCGGGCGTCACAGGCACCCGCGCCGGGCGAGCCGGGCGTTCGCGTGGATGGTATCTGTCGATACACCACGCACCAGGAGTCACGCACATGGGCGCCACTCGGACCACTCGCCTCGCCACGCTCGCCGGGACGCTCGCCGCGACCGCGATCCTCGCCGGCCTCGCCCTCCCGTCGGGCGCCTGCCCCGAGGGCGTCGTCACGTCGAACTTTCGGGGCGGCGTCTCGCCCGCCGACGATGCACATCATTTCGACCTCCAGGTCTGGGAGGGCCTCGTCTGCCAGTTCAACAGCATCAACGCCTCGACCACTTACTCCATCCAGAACTGGGGCCAGCCCGGCGCCCGCATGAACCGGAGCGTCTCGATCAACGGCGCCCTCTTCGACCCCTCGGGCCAACGCCTCTACCGCATGTCCGGCCCGCCACGGATCCGCGAGTTGATCGACATGGACGGCGCCGATCTCGCCGCCACCTCGCAGTACTCCCTGTACCCCCAGCCCCCCTCGGGCACGGGCTTCGTCCACCCCACCAACGGGCAGACCAGCGTTACCTTCGGCGTGAACATGTACGCCCTCGAGCACGCACCCAAGGGCATCAAGCGCCTCGCCCTGGAGGTCGACGCGGAGCTGGCCGCCGACGTCGTGACCGTCTCCCTGCCCCGTGAGCCCCAGCCCGAGCTGGTCGAGCTGGCGCCGAACTTCAAGGGCAGGGTCACCAACTTCGTCGTCACCGACGACGGGCGCGTCTCGGTCAAGTTCGAGTACCGCATCGGGCTGGGCGACGGCCCACGCCCCGCGTTCTACGCGATCGAGCTGCTCGACACCACAGGCGCCGTCATCCAGACCAACTACCCGCCCCAGGAGATCGTCACCCGCGACGCGATCGTCGGCGTTCACCACACCCAGAACGTCGGCCTCGGACGGCGCGAGCTGGGCGAGATCCGCTTGACCATCGTCACCGATCTCATCCCGCACACCTTCGAGGTCGTCGAGGAGGATCTGCCTCTGCTCGACTGAGCGGGGCGGCTATCCCCCGATCGCGACGCCAAGCAGCATCATGGGCTCCGAGTCGTCGAACTCGAACGTCCAGACCCGTTGGCGCCCGTCCTTGCCTTTGGTTTGGAGCTGGGTCCGGTCGGGCGAGGGTTGGGCGAGGCGCTGGGGCGTTTGGGGACCCCAGTCGTCGTGGATGCTCAACCATCGCTCGACGCGCTCCTCGACGGAACGCCCGCGTGGGTCTTGCTCGCCCCGGTACATGCGCTCGAACGCCGCGATCGCCTCGGCGTCCGCCGCGTTGAACGCCTCGAACAGCGCGCGGGCGCACGCGGGTCCACGTCCCGCCGGCCACGCGCCGCCCGAGACGTCGGAGATCTCGATCGTCTCGTCGGCGGGGGTGTCGAGCTGCTCGCGCATGGTGTCGTCGAGCCAGTCCGCCGCGGCTGACACCCGGGGGTAATACTCGTTGGAGCCGTAGGTGCAGGGTTTCCCGCCGTGGGCGTCGTTCGACGAACTGACCCCGACGACGTAGAGCCGCCCGTCAATCTCCGCGATGGCCGGCCCGCCCGAGTCGCCGGGTCCGCTGATCCCCTCGAGGTCGAGGGCGTCGGGCGGGGCATCGAAGTCGAAGACGAGCCAGTGGTCGTACGCGATGGAGTCGACCACATTGCGTGCCGCACGGAGGCGCCCGTCGTCGTGCTCGTCGATCCCGGCGGCGCCATCCCCGGTCATGCCACGCCCGACGAAGACTATTGTCATGCCGACCTCGTCCTCGCCCTCGTAGATCGCGACGGGCTCGACGCTTCTGACCGGGGCGTCGAGGCGGAGCAGTGCGAGGTCGTAGACCTCCTCCGGCGAGCCCATCCGCCCCTGCCACGTCGGGTGCGTAAACACCTTCTCGATCGTGCGAGTTTCCTCGCCGAAGTGGACGACGCGATCGAGCGCCGAGACGTTCTGCGCGACGTGGGCGGCGGTGAGGATCCACCGCGGGGCGACGAGCGTGCCCGTGCCGCCCGCGATCACCACCGTGCAGTCGTACTTCTCGCCAAGTTCGCGGTACTTCGCGTCATCGCGATCGTGCCTCCGCATGATCGCGCCCGCGTTCGCGGCCGATCCCGCGGCGAGCACCGCGAGGGCGGCTGGCAGCAGTCGTGGCGTGTTCATCTCAGTTCTCCTCTCGCCCAGGGGTCACGGGCGCGACCGTCGTTTCCTTGAACGTCTTGAGCACGATGGTGGTGGACGTCGAGCGCACATGCTCAACGCCGCCGATCCTCTGGTTGATCAGCGCGTGCAGATGCTCGATGTCGCGCGCGACGACTTTGAGCAAAAAGCAGGCGTCCCCGGCGACGTCGTGAAGCTCCAGCACCTCGGGGATCGCCTCCAGCCGCCGGGCGACCGCGTCCGAGCGCATCGGGGCGTCGGTGCGGACCTCGACGAACGCCGTCACGCCCAGGCCCAGGGCGGCGCGATCGAGGCTGGCCCGAAACGCTCGGACGACCCCCTCGGCCTGGAGACGCCTGATCCGCTCGAGGACCGCCGACGGCGCCAGCCCAATCTCCCGGGCGATCGCGGCGTTACTCGAGCGGGCATCCTCCTGAAGGATCGTCAGAATATGTTGGTTTGTGGTGTCGATCATGTGGCGAATCGTACACACAGACGAATGAACATCGATCGCCCGTCTCATTGGGCGAAGATTCTTTGCCTTTTCAGTATCTGTGTTCGGATATCGATCGGGTCTACCGGGCGCCGGTGGCCGGCGCCCCGTGCTCGGCATAGTCCTGCAGGGGCGTCACGTCCCAGTCCCCGGCCCGCTGGGCCGCGATCGCCCGGGCGCACGCCTGAGCCGCCCCGACCGTCGTGATCATCGGGATTCCCAGACGCACCGCCGTCGAGCGGATGCGACCCTCGTCGGTCCTCCACCCGGTCTGCGTGGGCGTGTTGATGATCATCTGGATCTTGCCGTCGCCCATCAGGTCGAGCACGTTCGGGCGACGCCCGGCCTGGATCTTCTCGAGGATCGTGGGGCGCATCCCGTGCCGACGCAGCATCTCGGCGGTGCCGCCCGTCGCGTACGCGTTGAACCCCATCGCGACCAAATCGCGCACGACCTCCGCGACCTCCCGCTTGTCCACGTCGCGCACCGACACGAACAGCCCGCCCTCTCTTGGCAGGTTCACGCCCGCCGCCGTGACGGCCTTCAAGTACGCCACCGGCATCGACACGTCGATCCCCATCACCTCGCCCGTCGAGCGCATCTCCGGGCCCAGCACGAAGTCCACGCCCGGGAACCGCTTGAACGGGAAGACGCTCTCCTTGATCGCGAAGACGCCCGTGTCACGGACCTCGGCGGCGCCAAGCTCGTCCAGCGTCGCCCCCATCATCACCTTCGCCGCGATCGACGCCCACGCCACGCCCTTCGCCTTGCCCACGAACGGCACCGTCCGGCTCGCCCGCGGGTTCACCTCCAGGATGTACGGCACGTCGTCCTTGACCGCCAACTGCAGATTCATGAGCCCCCGAACCCGAAGCTCCTTCGCGAGCGTCCGCGCGATCTCGCGGATTTCCTTTTCCACGCGTCGGGGCATCGACCAGGGCGGGATGCAGCAGGCCGAGTCGCCCGAGTGCACGCCCGCGTGCTCGATGTGCTGCATCACGCCGCACACGATCGAGCGACCCATGTCCTCCCCGCCTTCTGTGGCACGGGCGTCCCGCCCGTGTGCTTCCCTTGCTGCTCCCGGTCGCGTTGAGGAAGGTGTAGAGAAAGGAGCCACGGGCGGGACGCCCGTGCCACGAGGAGACCCCGAGGGGCCGGACGCCTCGTAATCCCCGACGACGTCGACGTCGACCTCCATGGCGCCATCGAGGAACTTGTCGATGAGGATGGGCGCGTCGTCGAGGCCCGAGACGTCCACCGCCGTCGCCATGTAGTGGCGCAGCGCCGCCTCGTCCGGGCAGATCTCCATGCCGCGACCGCCCAGGACGTAGCTCGGGCGGACCAGCACCGGGTACCCGATCCGCCCCGCGATCGCGACGGCGTCGTCGAGCGAGCGCGCAATCCCCGAGTCGGGACGCTTCAGGTTCAGCCGCCCAAGCATCGCGTCGAACCGGTCGCGGTCCTCGGCGAGATCGATCGAGTCGAGCGATGTCCCGATCAGGGGCGCCCCGGCGAGCGCCAGCCCATGCGCCAAGTTCAGCGGCGTCTGCCCGCCAAACTGCACGATGATGCCGTGGACATGACATCCCAGTCTTTCGGAGGGGGGGGCTTCCAGCCCCCCCGTCGAGTGGGCCGGCGGTGTACGGGGGGGCTGGAAGCCCCCCCCTCCGTGAGGCGGGGAGGCATTCGTGCCGTCGAGCCGCTCGACCACGTTCAGCACATCCTCGAGCGTGAGGGGCTCGAAGAACAGCAGATCGCTCGTGTCGTAGTCCGTGCTGACCGTCTCCGGGTTGGAGTTGATCATCACCGACTCGAAGCCCATCTCGCGCGCCGCGAACGCCGCGTGACAGCAGCAGTAGTCGAACTCGATCCCCTGCCCGATGCGGTTCGGCCCGCCGCCGAGGATCACGACCTTCTGGGTGTCGCTCCCTGCCAGCCGCTTGGTCAGCTCGCACTCGGGCGGGATCGCGCCCGAATCGCCGTTGTTCCCCACGAGGTCGCGCCCGGTCTCGTACGTCGAGTAGTAGTACGGCGTGACGGCCTCGAACTCCGCCGCGCATGTGTCCACCAGCTTGTACACGGGCTTGATCCCCAGCCCCTCGCGATGACGGCGCACGTCGATGATGCTCTGGCTCGTGATCTTGCCCAGGTACAAATGAGCCAGCTGCGCGTCGGAGTATCCGAGCGTCTTGGCCCGCTCCAGCACGTCCCGCGGCACATCGGTGAGACTCCGGTACGAGCACAGCTCGTCCTCGAACTCCACCAACTGCTCGATCTGGTCCAGGAAGAACGGATCGATCCGCGTCAGCTCATGCACCCGATCGACCGACCAGCCCATCTTGAGCGCATACCGGATGTAGTACAGGCGCCCCTGGCTCGGCACGCTCAGCTTGCGCGTCAGCTTCGCCTCGTCGATCGGCCACTCGATCGGCTGCCCGTCCGCGGTCCGGAACGGGCCCGGCGTCGTCGGCGCCTCGCCCGCGACCGCCGGCGGCGGCGTCAGGTTCAACACCATCTGCCCCGACTCCACCGCCCGCATCGCCGCCAGCCACTTGTCGTTGCGGTCGAGCCCCAGCCCGAACCGCTTGACCTCCATCGACCGGACGACCTTCTGGAGACTCTCCTTGAACGTCCGCCCGATCGCCATCGCCTCGCCGACGGACTTCATCTGCGTCGTCAGCGTCTCGTCCGCCTCCGGGAACTTCTCGAAGGTCCACCGGGGCATCTTGGTGACGACGTAATCAATGCTCGGCTCGAAGCACGCGCTCGTCACGCCCGTGATGTCGTTGCGAAGCTCGTCGAGCGTGTACCCGACCGCGAGCTTGGCTGCGATCTTGGCGATCGGGAACCCCGTCGCCTTTGACGCCAGGGCCGACGACCGACTCACCCGCGGGTTCATCTCGACGACGACGAACTCGAACTTCTTCTTGCCGTCGGGCCCGGGCTCGGGGTCGGGATTGACCGCGAACTGCACGTTCGACCCGCCCGTCTCGACACCCACGCCCCGCATGATCAGGATCGCGGCGTCCCGCAGGGCCTGGTATTCCTTGTCGGTCAGCGTCAGGATCGGGGCGACGGTGATGGAGTCGCCCGTGTGCACGCCCATCGGATCGAAGTTCTCGATGCCGCAGACGATCACGCAGTTGTCGTTCTTGTCGCGGACGACCTCGAGCTCGAACTCCTTCCACCCGAGCAGCGACCGGTCCACCTGCACCTGCCCGATCATCGAGGCGCGGATGCCCCGGGTGACCAGCTCGGTCAGCTCCTCGCGGTTGTAGGCGATCCCCCCGCCCCATCCGCCGAGCGTGAACGCCGGACGGATGATCGCGGGCAGTCCGATCGTCTCGACGAACGCCTCGGCCTGCTCGAGCGTCGTCACCGTCGTCGACTCGGGCAGCTTCAGCCCAAGCCCGCGGCAGACGTCCGCGAACGCCTGACGATCCTCGGCCCGGTGAATCACCGCCCGGTCGGCGCCGATCATCTCGACCCCGAACGCTTCGAACACGCCCGCGTCGAACAGCTCGCAGGCGCAGTTGAGCCCCGTCTGCCCGCCGAGCGTCGGCAGCACCGCGTCGATCGGCGTCCCCCGGTCCTTCTCCTTCTGAAGGATCTTCTTGACCGTGGCGGCGGTGATCGGCTCGATGTACGTCCGGTCCGCCATCGACGGGTCGGTCATGATCGTCGCCGGGTTCGAGTTGACGAGAACAACCCGGTACCCCTCGTCCTTGAGCGCCTTGCACGCCTGGACGCCCGAATAGTCGAACTCACACCCCTGCCCGATGACGATCGGGCCGGAGCCGATGATGAGGATCGTGTGGATGTCGTCGCGTCGGGGCATCGGTGGCGGCGGTCTCCGACCGTCGGCGCCGCAAGGTGAGCCAGGCGTCCCGCCTGCCCGAGAGAACGCGGCGCAAACTCGATCAGAATAGGCCCCCCCGCCTCCCCGACCAGCGTGGGGAGCCAACCGACAGGCAAAGACGCCCGATCGCCCCCCCTCAATCGCCCCGCGGCTCGCGGACCATCCGCACAAGCCGCTCGCGGGCGTCCGCCGGCAGAGCCCTGTAGATCTGGCCGAACAGCTCGCGCCGCTGCTCGGGCGACGGGTTCAGCGCCGTCTTCTGCGCAAAGTCCTGCACCAGGCGTCGCACCTCGCCCTCCGTCTGTGTGTCGAGCTCAAGCGCCTCGAGCGTCTCCTCCAATCGCGACGTCCCCGACTCCACGATCCGGTCGTACGAGCGTTTGATCTCCAGTCCCAGCGCCTCACCGATCAGCCGCTTGAACGCGGCCGCGTCCACGTCCTCCAGCCCCTCGCTCCGCAACTCAGCCCGGATCTCCTCGAAGCGGGCCATGTGCCGCTCGCGCACGAGGCGCCGATACTCGGGAACCTGCTCGTCGGGCAGCACCTTGGCGATCTGGTCCACGAGGCGCCCGCTCTTGCGCAGGGGCTCGAGCTGGTCCACGAGCGACCCGAGCAGCTCGCGCTGGGCCGCCTTATCCCCGGTCGCTTTGGCCGTCTGGAGCTCGACCAGCGTCCGGACGTTGCGGAGGACGACGCCGTCGATGGTCGCCGCCCGGGCGCCCAGCACGTGGTCGATCGCCTCCCGGGTATCGGCGTCCAGATCGAGTAGGTCGAGCGCCGCGACCTCGGGGGGCGCCTCCAGCGGCTCAAGGGCGCCGTCGTAGCCCCGGTGAACCAAGGTCGGCTTCGTCGCCTCAGCTTCGACCTTCGGCCCTTCGAGCACCGGCGGCTCGCCCTCCGGCTGGGCGATGGCGGGCAACGCCAGGGCGGTCGAGGCCAGCCAGGCCATCACCGGGGCCAGGCGGGGGAGGGTCGTGCGGATCATGCGGGTTCTCCGGGGGCTCGCTTTCGAGGGGTCGAACGGGCGGGTCGGGCGGGGCGTACCTCCCCTCAGACGTTCAACGGCGGCGGGACGTTCGGATTTCAGCCCGCCCGAGCCCGACGCCGACGTAGCGTTGTCAAACTCCACCCGCCTCTCACCCGGGCATTCCCCCGGAGAGGGCGGGCCAAGCAGGGGCCGATCACATGTGTGGCATCGTCGCGTATATCGGCTCCAAGCCCGCCAAGCCCCTCCTCCTCGAAGGCCTCAAACGACTCGAATACCGCGGGTACGACTCGGCCGGCATGGTCGTCCTCAACGGCCAGCTCCAGATCGCCAAGGCCGTCGGACGCGTCGCCAACCTTGAGGCCAAGCTCGACAAGCTCAAGTCCGGCTTCGAGGGCACGCTGGGCCTGGCCCACACCCGCTGGGCGACCCACGGCGGCGTCACCGAGGTCAACGCACACCCCCACCGCGACGACAAGTCCGGCATCGCCCTCGTCCACAACGGCATCATCGAGAACTACGCCGCCCTCAAGAAGCTCCTCACCGAGCGCGGGCACGCCTTCCACACCGAGACCGACACCGAGGTCCTCGCGGTCTTGATCGGCGAGCTGTACGAGGGCGACCTCGAGGCCGCGGTCCAGGCCGCCCTGCGTGAGGTCACCGGCGCCTACGCCATCGCCGTCGTCTGCGAGCAGGAGCCCGACGTCCTCGTCTGTGCGCGCAAGGGCTCGCCCCTCATGGTCGGCGTCGGCTCGGGCGAGTGCGTCGTCGCCTCCGACCCCTCCGCGATCGTCGCGCACACCAACGAGGCCTTCGCCCTCGAGGACTACAACGTCGCCCGGATCACCCGCGAGGGCTTCCGCACCTCGACCATCGACAACAAGCCCGTCACTCCCAAGATGATGCAGCTCGAGCTCGACCTCGAGCAGGCCGAGCTCGGAACCTACGAGCACTACATGCTCAAGGAGATCTTCGAGCAGCCCACGTCCCTGCGCACGACGATGCGTGGTCGCGTGGACCTGACCGAGGGCAAAATCATCCTCGGCGGGCTCATGGACTGCGCGAAAGAGCTCGTCAAGACCAAGCGGTTCGTCCTGCTGGCCCAGGGCACCGCCCTGCACGCCGCCATGATCGGCGAGTACCTGCTCGAAGACCTCGCCAAGGTCCCCGCCGAGTGCGAGTACGCGAGCGAGTTCCGCTACCGCAACCCGATCATCGAGGACCGCACCGCCGTCATCGCCGTCAGCCAGTCGGGCGAGACGATCGACACGCTCTCGGCCCTGCACGAGGCGAAGGACCGGGGCGCCCTGGCCCTCGGCGTGATCAACGTCGTCGGGTCTTCCATCGCGCGTGAGACCGACGCGGGCGTGTACCTGCGCGTCGGCCCGGAGATCGGCGTCGCCTCGACCAAGGCCTTCACGGGCCAGGTCGCGGTGCTGACGCTGATCTCGCTCTTCCTGGCTCGGCGTCGGTTCATGTCCGCCGACCGCGCCCGCGAGCTGCTCGACGCGCTCAACCGGATCCCCCAGGCGATCGAGACGGCGCTCGAGTCCAACGACCTCGTCCGGCGCGTCACCGAGAAGTACGTCGAGCGGGAGAACTGGCTCTTCCTCGGGCGCGGGTACAACTATCCCACGGCGATGGAGGGAGCGCTGAAGCTGAAGGAGATCAGCTACATCCACGCCGAGGGCATGCCCGCGGCGGAGATGAAGCACGGGCCCATCGCCCTGATCGACGACGGCATGCCCGCCGTCTTCATCGCCAACAAGGGCCCCCAGTACGAGAAGGTCGTCAACAACATCGAGGAGGTCCGGGCCCGTGGCGGGCACGTGATCGCCGTCGCGACCGAGGGCGACGAGCACATCAAGAGCATCGCCGAGGACGTGCTGTACGTCCCCGAGGTCCCCGACTGCCTGAGCCCGATGGTGACGGTCGTCCCCCTGCAGCTCATGGCCTACCACGCCGCGGTCCTGCGCGGGCACGACGTCGACAAGCCCCGCAACCTCGCCAAGAGCGTCACCGTCGAGTAAGTCCCCTCCCCCGCTTCCAGCGGGGGAGGTGTCGAGCGCAGCGAGACGGAGGGGGTCCTCCCTCCCTCTCCCCCCTGGGGAGAGGGCCGGGGTGAGGGGCTCCGTTTTCTTTTCTCACTTCCACCCCTCGCGCTCATCATCCCCACCCACCGCCCAACACCGATCCACCCCGACATCCACGTCCGAGAACCCACCGACCCCCGCGATCCCCCCCGATTCTGGCCCCCAGATCCCCCGACGCCCGATCCGCCCCGCTTGCCCTCGCTCGGGAGGTGGACGCGTGTTCCTCAAGGCCCTGCGATCTCGGCGTGCCCTTACGCTGCGCCACTCGCTGCGTGAGCTGGCGCCCTTGGCCCCCATCGAGGTCGTCAGCCCGACCGAGCTCCGCACCGCGAGGATGACCCTCCGCCCCTTGCGTCCCGCGGACCGGGGCGAGTACCTGCGGGTCGTCCGGGCCAGCCGTGCGCACCTGACCGCCTGGATCCCCCTCAATGATCCGGGCGAGTCCGACGACGCGTTCTTCGATCGCCAGCTCGCCGCCGCCCTCGACGGCGACAAGACCGGCGCCTGCTGGCGACGCGTCGGCGTCCTGGACGACGCCTCGATCGTCGGCGCCTTTCACCTCAACGCCATCTCGAGGGGTCTCAACTGGTGGGCCGACGCGACCTGGTGGATCGCCGCGGCATGGACCCGCCATGGCCTGGCGACCGAGGGTGTCGGCGCGATGCTCGGGTACGCGATGTCCGACCCGCCTCGGGGCCTGGGCCTGCGTTGCATCCACGCCGGTGTCGATCCCCGAAACGCGCCCAGTCGTCGCCTCGTCGAGAAGCTCGGCTTCACGCACGACCCGAGTCAGGCCTCGCACCTGAAGGTCGGCGACGCCTGGCGCCACCACGAGTTCTACGTCAAAAGCGCCGCGTGAGAGTCAGGGTTGCGCCGCGCCGGGCGCTTCCTCCGGGACGACCTCGTCCGCGTTCTCGCCCTCGTCCTGCGCCGGTGCGAGCATCCCTGGGGGCGCCGCCAGCGTCCCGTCCTCGCCCACGCGCAGCTGCCCCGTCGAGAGCAGGTAGTCGAGCACCGCGTTGCGCAGGTCCGTCACCGCCTGGTCCCGCGCGTTCTCGGCGTCCAGCAGGTCGTTGCGCCGGTCCACGATCGACTGCGGGTCCGAGTCCTCGCGGATCAGCAGCTCCTCGAGGCCCAGCTCGTTGATGTGCACCTGCTCCTCGGCGAGCCGCAGCTGGAACCTCGCCAGGTCGATGTTCCGCACCGCCTGACGCGCGTCGATGATCACGTTGTCGCGGAACTCGTCGTACGACCGCTGCGCCCGCTCGAGCGAGATGATCGACTGGCGAAGATTCAGCCTCTCGATCCGCCTGTCCAGGGGCAGGGAGAACGTTGCGCCAACCGAGTAGCTCAGTTCGTCCGGGTCGATCCCCGCGCCCCCAGTCGCGTCGTCGGGATCGGTCGGGATCGAGACGCTTGCGCCCAGGTCGAGGTCGGGCAGCAGCGCGTTGCGCGCGTTGGCGATGCCGCGCCGCGAGTCGTCCAGCTCGTCTCGTCTGTTCTGCAGGTCCAGCCTGAAGTTCAGCGCCGCCAGGGCCGCCTCCGCCAGCGTCGTCTCCGGCTCGAGCAGGTTCGGGATCTCGTCGTCGATCTCGATCGGCGTCGAGATCGGCAGGCCCAATCGCAGCTTGAACCGATCGAGCGCGAGGATGTAGTTCTCCCGCAGGTTCGCCAGCGTCTGCCTCGCCTGGCTCAGGCGGCTGGCGGTGATCTGCTGCTGGAAGGCGCGCAGACGCCCGGCCTTGACCTTTGCCTCCGTCGCGTCGTTGTCGCGGCTCAGGCCCTCGATCTGGCGGAGCTGGTTCTCGATCCGCGCCCGCGACTGGAGCAGGTTGAAGTAATCGCGCGCGATCGAGACCAGCAGCTCGCGCCGGAACCGCTCGAAGTCACGGGCCGCGTAGATCAGGTCGCGCTCCGCCTGAATCCGGTCCTCACGCGCCGCCAGCCCCGCGCCCCGAAGCAGCGGGATGCTCCCACTCAGCACCAGTTCCGACGACTGCATGTACCCGCCGGTCGCCTGGTTGCGGAGCTGGTCGGCGGCGCTGACGATCCACTTCGCCTCGACCTCGCCGCCGTAGGGCAGACGCTGGGTCAGTCGCAGCGTGTTGATCACATCCAGCGCGTGCTCGAAGCGTCCGTTATCGCCCGCGCCCGAGAGCGTCACGCTCGTGTCGTTGAACAGGCGCGGGCCCCAGAGGTGGCGCTCGATGAGCAGGCGGATCGCCGCGAGGATGTAGTCTTCTTCCGCCAAACGGTGCTCGCGTCCCGAGCTCTGCGCCAGGCGGAACGCGTCCTCGAGCAGGATCAGCCGGGCGTCGTGCGCCCCCTCTCCCGAACCCAGGGACTCGTCGGCGTACTTCTCGAGCCGCTCGGCGACGTCACGATCCGCCGCCGCCGCGTTGAAGGGCAGCTCCTCCGCCCCGGGATTGTCCGTCTCCAGCTCGGTGCTCGCCTGCCCGTTGCGGCGTTGATCCGCGATCGATCGGGCCCGCGTCTCGGGCGCGATCGCCCCCCCGCCGAGCGACGCGGACCGATCGCGCAGGAGCTTGTCCGTCTTGGCGTCCACACGCGACAGGGGGTCGGCACATCCACCCAGAATCAGCGCGATCGTCGAGATCAGGAGGGCGCCCGCCCGGGGCCTGATCCTGCCCTGGGCGGCCTGTTTTGCTCTCCTGGGCGGTACACGCATCGGGGGCGGACTGTACCGCCCTCGCCCTCCCATCGTTGCCGTTTTGGGGGAGGGGTCATACCCTCTTGATCCCACTCCCGCGCCCGTCGGCGCGGCCCCTTGTTTCGGGGGGCGGAGACGACCGATCGGCCCCCCGGTCCGCGACGGGGCCCGCGAGCGCAAATCTCAATGCCCACAGTGACTTACGACGGCCGGAGTTTCATGCTCGACGGCCGCCGCCTCTGGATTGTCTCCGCCTCCATCCACTTCCAGCGGGTTGAGCCCGAGGAGTGGGCGGACCGCATCCACGCGGCCCGACTGGCGGGATTCAACACGATTGAGACCCCGATCTTCTGGGCCGCCGTCGAGCCCAGGCCCGGCCAGTTCGACTTCTCCGGGGGCAACGACGTCAAGAAGTTCGTCGAGGCCGTTGGCGCCGCCGGGATGCACTGCATCCTCCGCCCGGGCCCCTTCGTCGGCGCCGGCTGGGACCTCGGTGGCCTGCCCGCCTGGCTCCTCCAGATCCCGGAGATGCGCCTGCGGACCAACAACCAGCCCTTCCTCGAGGCGTGCAGCCGGTACATCTCCGCCCTGGCCGACCAGGTCCGCCCCCGTCAGGTCACCTCGACGGGCAAGGGGGGCGCGGTCCTGCTCATCCAGAACGAGTCGGCCTGGACCTGCGGCGACGACGAGCTCGCCGGCCAGTACCTCGGCGAACTCTCCCGCTACCTGCGCGAGAGCGGCCTGACCGTCCCCAAGATCAACACCAACAACCTCTGGCAGGCCATAGGTGTCGAGGGCGAGATCGACGGCTGGGTCGGCGACTCCAACCTCCTGGCCACCCTCCGCCAACTCGCGATCGTCAGGCCCACCCAGCCGCGCGTCATCGTGGACTTCGGCGTCAAGTCGCGCCCCGTTTTCGGCGAGCCCGCGCCCACGCCCCCATCCCCCGCGATCGTGCAGCGCCGCCTCGCGGAGATCCTCGCCGGCGGCGGGCAGTTCAACTACGCCCCCTTCGCCTGCGGGCTGACCAAGGGCTTCTGGTCGGGCCAGCGCCCCGAGGGCGAGGGCGCCTTCTACGCCCCGGTGCAGGACATGGGCGCTCCGATCGACGCCGGGGGCGCCAAGAGCGAGCACTACAACCTCGTGCGCCGCCTGGCGACCTTCGCGACCCGCTTTGCCCGCGTCTTCGCCAATCTCGACCCGGAGCACCAGCCGATCATCCTCGACCCCGCGATCGCGCCGGGCGGCGTCGGACGCGGGGGAGAGACCGCGCACCTCGCGCCCATCGTCTCGCACGCGCGGGGCGCGCAGGGCGACGTCGCGTTCATCTTCTCCGGCGCCGAGGACGCGGACCTCGCCAAGAAGCCGGCGCTCACCCGCTTCCGCCTCCTCCTGCCTGACGGCACGACGATGCCCGTCGACCTCGGGCGCCAGGGCGTCGCCTGGTGCCTCTTCGACGTCAACCTGAGTGCCCGCGCCACGCTCGACTACTGCTCGCTCAACGCCTTCGGCGCCGTCGGCGACGTCTTCGTCTGCTTCGGCCCAGCCGGCGGGCTTGGCGCCGTCTCCATCAACGGGACTCCATTGGAGGTCGTCATCCCCAAGGGGCGCAAGCCCCTCGTCGAGGAGGTCGAGGGCGTCCACGTCGTCGTCTGCTCGGGCGACATGATCGACGAGACCTTCCTCGCCGACGACGCGGTCTACGTCGGCGTCGATGGCCTGAGCGCCACGGGCGAGCCGATCCCGGGCGACGGGCGCCCCTACACCCGCGTCGGCGCGGACGGGGCGACCTCCAACGTCGCCGCCCGCGAATACGCCAAGCCCAAGCTCCCAAAGTCCGGCAAGGTCGCGCTCGCGGGCGCCATGGTCGCCCCCGCGAAGGAGCAGGTCAGCGGATCCAGCCCGCGCTTCGCGGCGATCCCCGGCCCCGCCGACCTGGGCGTCCTCGGCGCCCCCTACGGGTACGGCTGGTACCGCCTCACCATCGCCAACAAGACCGCACGCAAGGTCACCATCGCCGCCCCACGCGCCGGCGACCGCCTCCACCTCACGCTCGACGGCGAGCACGTCGGCGTCCTGGGCGTCGGCCCGGGCGCGGCGCACACGCTCTCGCTCTCACTCAAGTCCGGCAAGCGGACCATCACCGTCCTCGCCGACAACATGGGACGCGCCAGCGCCGGCGTCGACCTGGCCGCCCCCAAGGGCATCCCCGACCACCTCTGGGTGGTCGAGCCCTTCAAGGCGGGCAAGGCGAGCGTCGAGGACGGCGCCCCGATCGAGCCCCTGAAAAAGTTCTCCCCGCTC
Source organism: Phycisphaerales bacterium (assembly GCA_041402005.1). Lineage (GTDB taxonomy): Bacteria > Planctomycetota > Phycisphaerae > Phycisphaerales > UBA1924 > JAJRXR01. The sequence continues at coordinate 95,219 of JAWKTB010000002.1, forward strand.
ATGCGTGTCCGCGTGGGCGACGCGACCGCGCCGAGGCGCGTCACCTGGTCGTTCACGCACCGCAAGAAGGCGCCCCTCTTCGTTCGCATCCCCGCGCTGCCCGCAAGGTACGTCGTCGTCCTGAACGACGAGCCCATCCGCTTCGTCGAGGCGGGCACGCCGACCGAACTGGTGCTCGAGGACGAGGCGACCAAGCGTGGCGGCAACACGCTCCAGCTCGCCCCGATGATCGAGGTCTTCGACCAGACCCGCGCGGGCGAGGAGGTCGAGGCTTTCGCGAAGGCCGCGGGCGACGCCGCCTTCTACGAGGGCGTCGAGATGCTCACCGACAAGGGCGAGTGGGCGTTCTGCAAGTGGGAGCCCCCGGCGAAGACCGCGTACAAGAAGGCCGGGCGCGAGCTCAAGGTCAGCGGCCCCACCTGGTGGCGAGCGAGCGTCGACGTCTCGCTCGACGCCGACATCCCGGTCGAACTCGACCTGACCGGCATGACCAAGGGCATCGCGATGGTCAACGGGCAGACGCTGGGGCGGTACTTCGTGACCGCGCCGGGCGCTGGCAAGGTCGGGCCCGTCACCTCGATCCCGATCCCACGCCCCCTGCTCAAGGACAAGAACAACGAGGTGATCATCTTCGACGAGCACGGCGGGACGCCCTCGCGCTGCAAGATCGTGTACCTTGATGGCGCCCGCCCGGTCCGGGCGGCGCCCGTCATGGATTGACGCGACAGCCGGGAGGGAGCCCCATGCCGTCACACCTGTGGCAGTCCGCGGCGAGCTACGCCGCCTGGGCCCACCGTCACCAGTTCCGCAAGGACCGCACCACGCCCTACGTCGCGCACGTCTTCCGCGTCGCGATGACGGTCCGCGACGTCTTCGGGTGCGACGACGAGGCCACCCTCGCCGCCGCCCTCCTCCACGACACGATCGAGGACACGCCCGTCGATTTCGACGACATCGACAAGCGGTTCGGGCGCGAGGTCGCCGAACTCGTCGCCGCCCTGACCAAGGACATGCGCCTGGTCGAGGCCGAGCGTGAGCCCGCCTACGACGAGCAGCTGAAGCGAGCGAGCTGGAAGGCCAAGCTCATCAAGCTCGCGGACACGTACGACAACCTGTCGGACCGCCTGGCCCAGGGCAAGAACGGCTCGACGCTCCGCAAGATGCGCGAGCGTTGCCAGCGCTCCATCGCGATCGCCGAGCCCGACCGGGACAACGAGTACATCGCCCGGGGCATCGAGTGCGTCCGGGGCCTCGTCGAGGCGAGCGGCTCGCTCAAGGTGTGATCACGTCGTCGGCGAGCCCGAGGCGACGGTTCAGCTCCGCCAGCATCGCGTCGTACTTCTCCAGGCGCTTGCCCAGCTCGCTCGCGCCCGGGTCCCCCTCGGCCCGCGCCCGCTCGACCTCGCGCTCGAGCAGCGCCCGCCGACGCGAGAGCTCGCCGCGCCGTATCAGCCATGCGCTGGCGGATCCCGTCGCCCGAGCCGCCAACGCCACCCGGGCATCGGGCGCCTTGGCGTGCGCCACACCCCCGACGATCGAGGCCCGCTCGATGCCGCCGCCGCGCTGGTCCGCCGCCCCTGTCGGCAGCGACTCGGGCGGGTCAGCTCCCAGCTCCGCGCGGGTCCAGTCCTCGAGCGTCAGCCCGACGCCCAGCGCGCCGCTCAGCGCCCGCTCCGGCGCGCCGTCGCGATCGGCCCGCACGCGGTAGGCCGCCTCCAGAGTCCGTGGGTTGGCCGCCTGTCCCAGGTCGCTGAAGGCGCCCAGGGGGATCTCCAGGTCGATCGTTTGCTCGTCCCGGATCACACGCAATGACATTATGTCCCCCGCGTCGTGGGAGAGAATCAACGCCCCGAGGTGCGCCGAGTTGTTCACGGGCACGCCCGCGGCCTCGACGATCTGATCCCCGGGTTCGATGATCCCCGCCGCGGGGAACCCATCCACCAGTTTCTGGATCCGCGCCCCGCCCGGGGCGCCGGGATCGAACTGCACGCCCATGCCCGCGCGCGGCGTGCTCGCGAACCTCGCCAGCGCCACCTGGCGCACCCGCGCGTGCTGCTCCGGGCTCAGCCGCCCGGACCTCAGCAGCGCGTGCAACTGCCCGAGTGTCGGCGTACCGACGTCGATCAGGCGATCCTCGGCCTGCTCGCGCACCTCGTAGATCGGGTCGTCGAGGGGCGCCACCAACGCCAGCAGGTCGCGCATCGCCGCCCCGGGCGGTGGGGGGGTGGCGTCGTCCTGGGCGACCACGCCGGGCGTCAACACACCCAGGGCCAGCACGCCCAGGATCATCTTTCGACGGGGACTCATCCGCCCGGATTATCGCCCGTGGACGCGGGCGACTCCAGGATGAATCGTCCGCCAGACGCCCGATGCCCTCTATGGACGCCTCTCACCGGCGAGCAGGGCCGACAGGGCCTCGGCGTGCTCCACCAGCCACCCCGCCTTGCGGGCGATGGCCCCGAGGAACGCCGGGGCGGCGTGGGGCCCGAACCGCCCGGTCGCCGCCACCCCCTGGGCCGCCTCGCGCACCAGCGACTCGACCATGAGGTGGGGCAGTGACGCCAGCGCCGCCTCGTCGGAGCTCGGCCCGCCGGCACGCGTGTACCCGCGGAAGAGGGCGCGCAGACGCTCATCGTCGGGCTCGGGCGTCCAGCGGTCGGGCGGCTCGCCCCCGCCCCGCACGAGCGAGAACTGCAGGAGCCCCTGCGCCAGGTCCGTCGGCGAGGGCGCCAGCCGCGCGTTGTCGAAGTCCACGACCCCGACGAGCCGTCCCTCGGCGAACAGCGTGTTGCCCGGGTGCCAGTCGCCGTGGATCACGCGCGTCGGGCGACGGTCGAAGCCAAGCTCACGCAGGCTCGCGTCCGCCCGCTGACACAGCGCGTCGAGCTTCCTCGCCGTCGCGTCGGCGTCCGGGGCGACCTCCACGATGTGCGCCGAAGGTGGGCGATGCGCTCGATCGGGGCGTTCGCTCGGGGGCGGGGGCGTACCGGAACCGGAAGCCCTCGAGCGCGCCCGGTGCATGCGCGCGAGCGCCGCCCCCGCCTGCTCGCCCTGCGCGACCGACCCGTCATAGGGCGATCCCTCGATGTACCTGAACAGCTCGTAGACGTGCCCGTCGAGCTGGACCATCGAGTTGTTGGCGCCCCGCGTGCCCACGAGGGGCGCCACCGGGAAGCCCTTGTCTTCGAGGGCCAGTTGCACCTCGTGCTGGAACGCGACGCGGAAAGGATCGCTCAGCCCCCGCCCCCGACGCTTGAGCAGGAGACGCCCGCGCGCGCACTCGATGACGGCCTTGGGGCTCGACGCGTCCCCCGCCGCCAGCTCACGCACCGACGCGACCTTGCCCAGCTCGTACTCGCCCAGCACCGCCGACAGCTCGGGCGAGGTGAACCCCTCGCGCTCCATCGATGCCCGGGCGCCGGCGGACCCGCCCTGACGGGGCGTCTGCGTCATCCACCCTCCGCGCCCTACTCGACGTTCTGGACCTGCTCCTTGATCCGGTCGATCGAGCCCTTGATCTCGACGATCAGTCGCGCGATCCGCGCGTCCGGGCTCTTCGAGGCGATCGTGTTCGCCTCCCGGAGCATCTCCTGGGCCAGGAAATCCAGCGTCCGACCCAGCGGGCGGTCGTCCCCCGAGCCCAGCAGATCCTCGAAGTGGGCCATGTGCTCGCGCAGGCGGGCGATCTCCTCGGCGATGTCCGTCTTCTCCGCGTACACCGCGATCTCACGGACGAAGTCCGCCGGCTCGGCGCCCACGTCCTTCCCGTCCAGCAGCACCTGGATCCGCTCCTGCAACCGGCGCTCGTACTCCGCGACCACGCCCGGGGCCAGGCGCCCGATCTCCTCGAGGCGCCCCGCGATCTCCCGCCGATGCGTCATCAACTCCTCGCCCAGCGCCATCCCCTCGCGTCGGCGCATCGCGTCCAGGTGCGTCAGCGCCTGGTCGAGCAGCGGGAGCGTCGCCTTGCGCGCCGCCTCCAGCCACTCCTCCTCGCTCGTCGAGGGCTGGAGCACGCCCGGGAGCGTGAGCAGGACGGAGAGGTCCGCGCCCGCGCCGCCCGCGACGCCCTTGAGCTGGGCGATGTACTTGTCGAGGGCGGCGCGGTTGATCTCGTGTGCCGCGCTCTCGCCCGTCTCGGCGCACTTGACGGTCAGGGTGATCGTGCCCCGCCCGAGTCGTCGGCGCAGGGCGGCGTCCAGCTCGGGCTCGAGGCCCTGGAGCGACTCGGGCAGGCGGAGCACCACCTTGCAGTACTTGTTGTTGACCGAGCGGACCTCGACGGAGAAGTGGGCGCCGTCATGGTCCCCCGAGGCGTCGCCGAACCCCGTCATGCTGCGGATCATGCGACGCTCCTCGCCGGGCGCCCGCTCGGGCGCCGGGTCGCCGAGTCTAACGCTCGGGGTGGGTCTCAGGGCGCATCGTTCGGCGTGGGCTCGCCGGTGTCCGCGGGCGTGTTGCCAACAGGCGCCTCGGTGTTCCCGCTCGTCTCGTCGCCCGAGGGCGCCGATGCGGGCTCCGCGCCATCGCCCGCGCCCGCGGGCGTCTGGTCGTCGCCGCCTTGATCGCTGGCTTGATCGCCAGCCTGGTCCGTCGCCTGATCCCCCGGCTCTCCGCCGGTGGTCGCGCCGGTGTCATCGCCCGCGTCGCCCCCGGGCGCCTGGATCGTGGTCGCGGTGGGAGACGCCTCGGCGGGCCTGGCGGCGAAGTTCAGCCCGACCGCCACCAGCAGGTAGACGACGAACATGATGATGGTCGCGATGGTGAGCGCATCGCCCGTCTTGGCGCCGAACGCCGTCTGACCCGATCCGCCCCCGCCGGCCCCGAAGGCCCCGCTCAGGCCGCCCCCCTGGGGACGCTGGATGAGCACCGTCAGGATCAGCACGAGGCAGATCAGCAGGAAGAGCGCGGTCAGGACCGAGACGGCCCACACAGGCATGCCGAGCGTGAGAATCATGCGTTCCCTCGAACTTCAGCGCCGACACGCGGCGCGGGAGCAATCGTAGGCCCCGACAAGGCCTTTCCCAGTCCGGTCTTGTGGGGGATCGGGCCCTCAGGATTCAGCCGCGGCGCGCACGATGGCGGCGAACCCCTCGCCCTCCAGGGACGCCCCCCCGATCAGGCCCCCGTCGACGTCGGGTCGGGCGAGCAGCTCGGCGGCGTTGGCGGGCTTCATCGAGCCGCCATACATGATCCGCATCGCCCCCGCCGCCCGGGCGCCGTGCATCGAGCCGACCAGGGCGCGGATCTTGGCCTGGGCGTCCTGGGCGTCGTCGGGGGTCGCGGTCCGCCCGGTGCCGATCGCCCAGACGGGCTCGTAGGCGATGGTGACGCGCGGGAGCAGGTCAGCGCCGACCTCGCCCAGCGCCGCCCGCACCTGGCGCGCGTTCGTCTGGTCGGTCTGCCCCGCCTCGCGCTGCTCGAGCGTCTCGCCCACGCAGACGACGACGTCGAGGCCGCGCGCGAGCGCGTGCATCGTCTTGGCGGCGACGACCGCGTCCGCCTCGCCGATCACGTGCCGACGCTCGGAGTGCCCCGTGAGCACGACCGAGACGCCGCAGTCGAGGAGCATCTGCGCGGACACCTCGCCCGTGAAGGCGCCGTTGTCCTGGTCGGAGACATCCTGCGCGCCGAGGCGGACATCGACGCCAGCTTCGTCCAGCACGCTCCGCACGACGAGGAGATAGGGGAACGGCACGAACAGGGCAACCTCGACGTTGCGAACGCCCTCCAGACGCGAGCACACGTCCTGGGCGAGGGCGCGCGCGCCGGCGCGGTCGGTGTTCATCTTCCAGTTGCCGCCGACGTACGGCGTCCGAGCGGGATCGGTCATGGCATGCTCCGTCAAGGTGGCGAGTATAGAGACGCGAGGAGAGGAGGCCCGAGAACGCGAACCGACGTGTTGGCCCCGGCGCCCGCGGGTTTCTCCTTTGGATCTCCCGGGCGACGCGGTAGGCTGGCCGGGCTCGCCAAGCCTCGATGATCTGCGCGAGAGGGCGTCGGCGACTCCGGCCGCACGCACGACGCCAGGCGTCCCCGAGGGGGGTGACGCACGTACCGGGGGAGCGCGGATCATGAGCCCGGGGCCCTCAGCCCTGGGCTCGTTTTCTATGAAGTCTCGCCTCGTTCTGGGGCGATACCGTTGGGTCTCCGATCGATGTGGGGGAATCAGCCATGACCGGGTCGAACGCACACAACGCGGACGTGATCGTTGTCGGGGGAGGTCCCGCCGGCACGACCGTCGCCACGCTCCTGCGCAAGTACAACCCCGACCTCTCGGTCATCATCCTCGAGAAGGCCCACTTCCCGCGCGAGCACATCGGAGAGTCCCAGCTCCCCGTCATCGGCGCCATCCTCAACGAGATGGGCGCCTGGGACAAGGTCGAGGCCGCCAACTTTCCCATCAAGCTCGGCGCCTCCTACACCTGGGGCAAGGACAACGACGAGTGGGACTTCGACTTCTACCCGCCCGAGGACTTCGTCGACGAGCCCAGGCCCGGCAAGTACCAGGGCCAACGCCGCTTCACCGCCTTCCAGGTCGAGCGCTCACGCTACGACGAGATCCTGCTCAGGCACGCCGAGGAGTGCGGCGCCCAGGTCCGCGAGGGCGCGCAGGTCCGCACCGTCCACCGCGATGGCGACCGTGTCACAGGGCTCGAGCTCGACTCGGGCGAGACGCTCACCGCGCGCCACTACATCGACGCGACCGGGCACACCGCGCTCCTCCGGCGCGCCCTCGGCGTCGAGAGCGTCGCCCCCAAGCAGCTCCGCAACGTCGCCTTCTGGGCCTACTACGACGACGCCAAGTGGGCCATCGAGATCGGCGTCGGCGGGACGCGCATCCAGATTCGCTCGCTGCCCTACGGCTGGATGTGGTTCATCCCCCTCGGGCCCAGGCGGGCCTCGGTCGGCCTCGTCTGCCCCAGCGAGTACTACAAATCCACCGGCCTGACCCCGACCCAGGTCTTCGAGAGGGCCATCGCCGACCAGCCCTTCTTCGCCTCGCTGCTGGCCGACGCGAAGTGCACCTCGGGCGACGAGGTCCTGAGCACCAAGAACTGGTCGCATCTGGCCGACCGTCTCGTGGGCGAGAACTGGTGGATCTGCGGCGAGGCCGCCGGCTTTGCCGACCCCATCCTGTCCGCCGGCATGACACTCGCGCACGGCACCGCCCGCGAGGTCGCCTACTCCATCCTCGAGATCGACCGGGGCGAGCTCGACGCCGACTGGATCAAGACCTGCTACAACGACAAGGCGAGGCGGAACATCGACCAGCACATCCGCTTCGCCGAGTACTGGTACGCCGCCAACAGCTGCTTCGTCGATCTGAAGGAGCACTGTCAGCTGATCGCCCGCGATTCTGGCCTGCGCCTGACGCCCCCCCAGGCGTGGCGCTGGCTCGCCCAGGGCGGGTTCACCAACCAGCAGCTCGGCTTCGCGGGGCTCGGCTCGTTCGACATCGGCTCCACCAAGCGCCTCATCGAGCTGTTCAGCGGGCGCTCGACGACGTTCAACATCCTCAAGTTCAACAAGTTCAAGCTGAACCTCGCGGGAGCGACGGAGGGTCACGTCGCGGAGCTGCGCGAGGGACGGATCCGGCGCGTGCCCTGCTACGAGCGCGGGCCCTCGATCCTCCCCGTCACTGGTACGTGGAAGACCATGATCAACCTGCTGGGGCGCGAGTCCGACTTCGAGACGCTCTACACCATGGTCGTGAAGGCCGAGCAGAAGAAGGGCGCCGAGTCCGGCGGGCACGCCCACGCCTTCCGGGCCATGCAGGCGCTCGAGGCGATGCTGGTCGAGGGCTGGGTGGTCGGGAGCGTGGACAAGAAGCGCCCGATGATGACGCTCCAGGACAAGGCGGGCAAGACGATCCGCTGGGCGCGGGACGCCAACGCCGCCCTCGACAAGGCCAAGGGCTCGGTCCGCCTGCCCGACGAGGCCTAACGGGTCAGACGCGTGGCCCCGACGCCCGGACCTCGTCGGTCATCTGGAACTTCTTGTCGTTCTCGCGGAACATGGCGGCGAGCTTCTTCGCCTGCGCGTCGTACGCCGCCTTGTCCTTCCACGTGTTGCGGGGCTGGAGCACGTCGCTGGGCACGCCCGGCACGCTCTTGGGGATGCTCAGGCCCAGGGCCGGCTCGGTCTCGTACTGGGCGTTGGCGAGCGAGCCGTCCAGGATCGCCGTCACCATCGCGCGCGTGTAGGCGAGCTTGAAGCGATGCCCGGTGCCGTAGGGCCCGCCCGTCCAGCCGGTGTTGAGCAGCCAGACGTTGGCGCCGTGCTTGTTGATGCGCTCGGCGAGCATCTTGGCGTACGCCCCGGGACGGCGCGGCATGAAGGGCCCGCCGAAGCACGGGCTGAAGTTGGGGATCGGCTCGGTCACGCCCGCCTCGGTGCCGGCGAGCTTGGAGGTGTACCCGTTGATGAAGTAGTACATCGCCTGCTCGGGGGAGAGCTTGGCGACGGGGGGGACGACGCCGAACGCGTCGGCGGTGAGGAAGATGACGTTCTTGGGGTGCGCCCCGACGCTCGGGATCGTCGCGCCCGGGATGTAGTCGACCGGGTACGTGACGCGCGTGTTCTCGGTCACCGCGTTGTCGGTGAAGTCGACGACGCGGGTGTGCTCGTCCATGACGACGTTCTCGAGGACGGAGCCGAATCGCATGGCGTCCCAGATCTGGGGCTCGCCCTCGCGGGTGAGGTTGATGCATTTGGCGTAGCACCCGCCCTCGAAGTTGAAGACGCCGTGGGGCCCCCAGCCGTGCTCGTCGTCCCCGATCAGGGACCGGTTCGGGTCGGCCGACAGCGTGGTTTTTCCCGTCCCGGAGAGCCCGAAGAAGAGCGCGACGTTGGTCGGGTCGTCCTTCGCAATGTTTGCAGAGCAGTGCATAGGAAACACGCCCTGGTCGGGCATGTCGTAGTTCATGGCGTAGAAGATGCCCTTCTTCATCTCGCCGGCGTACTGGGTGCCCAGGATGACGACGGTCTTGCGCTCCAGCGACTGGGCGATCAGGATCGGGCTCTTGAGGCCCAGCTCCTTCTGCTCCGCCTCGGTCAGCTTGTGGCACCCCGCGTTGATGACGTTCCAGTCGTGGCGCCACGACCCGTCGCCCGCGTCCGAGGCGCTGCCCGGCTTGATGAACAACGTCTCGGCGAACAGCGCGTGCCACGCCAGCTCCGTCACCACCCGCACGCCAAGTCGATGGCGGACGTCGGCGCCGGCGAACCCGTCGAAGACGTACACCTCGTCACGCGAGTTCAGGTAGTCCGCCGCGATCCGCAGCGCCGTGTCGAACTGCTCGGGCGTGATGGGCTGGTTGACCTTGCCCCACCAGATGTTCTCGTGGATGCCCTGGGTGTCCTCGAGCCACTTGTCGGTGGGCGAGCGACCGGTGCGGTCGCCTGTCATCACGACCAGGGCGCCGTTGTCCGCGAAACACCCCTCGCCCCGGGCCAAGGCCCGCTCGATCAGCTCGGGAGTCGCGAGGTTGGTCAGAGCGCGTCCGGCGGAGAGGTCCAGCTTCGCGGCGCTGGCGATCGGCATGTCTTGCTCCTGCGTCGAAAAAAACACCCGCGAGGGCGGGGTCGTCGATCCGTCGATTGTGCCCAGGGGTGGCGCCCCGGGTGGTCGCCGTTGACTGTCTATCGGCTGCCCCCGTACCGTAGGTCTCAGAACGCCCCCCGGCCCCGTCGGACGGGCGGAAAACGGTGGTCATAGCTCAGTTGGTTAGAGCACCTGGTTGTGGTCCAGGAGGTCGCGGGTTCGAGCCCCGTTGACCACCCTTGGCGAGCGCCCGCCCCCTCCCGGGGCGGGCGTCGTCGTTGCGGGGGCCCCTAGGCCCCAAGCCGCCCGACGATCCGCTCGACCTGGCCCGCGTACCCCCCGCCGAACAGGCGGGCGTGCACCAGCAGCGGGTACAGGTTGTACAGGTCGCGCCTGGCCTCCCAGAACCCGTCACGGATCGGGCGACGCTCGTTGTAGCGGGCCCAGAACGCCCGACCCACGCCCCCCATCAGGTCGATGAACGCCAGCTCGATCTCGGGGTCCGCGTAGGAGATCGCCGGGTCGATCACCGCCACGACGCGACCGTCCTTCCAAAGCACGTTCCCCGCCCAGCAGTCGCCATGGATCAGCGAGGCGTAGCCCGGCTCCTCGATCCATCGGTCCAGGCGTCCCGCGAGTGTTTCCAGCCGCGTCATCAGCGTCCGCGAGATCCGCCCGTGCGCCAACGCCTCGCGCCCCATCGCGAGCAGGCGCTGCTCCGCGAAGAAATCCCGCCACGAGTCCGACCATGCGTTGGGCTGGCGCAGAGGCCCGATCAGCGTGTCCTCCTCGAAGCCGAATTGCTCGCTGGTCACGCCGTGCAGGTCGGCGAGCAGGTCCGCAAGCTCCCGCTCGCCCGCCTCCGACTTGCGCCCGTCGTTCTCGACGTACTCCATCACCAGCAACGTCGGCTCGGCATGAAACACCTCGGGCACAGGCAGCTCGGAAAGCCGACGAAGCTCGCGCAGCATGAAGCCCTCGACGTCGAGCGTCGCGCTCGATCCGTCGGCGACCTTCACCACCACACACGACCCGTCGTCCAGCTCGCAGAGGCGCACGTCCCCGACGCACCCCCCCGCGAGGCGCGACGTCCCGGTCACACCTCTCCCGAGCGCCTTCCCGACCCGAGTTTCGAGCGAGACCCCCACGTCAAACGTCGAGGTTCTTGACCTCGAGCGCGTGGTCCTCGATGAACTTGCGTCGCGGCTCGACCTGCTCGCCCATCAGCACGCTGAACAACGCGTCCGCCTCGCCCGCCTGCTCCCACGCGACGCGGTACAGCGTCCGCACAGAGGGGTCCATCGTGGTCTCCCACAACTGCTCGGCGTCCATCTCGCCCAGCCCCTTGAACCGCTTGACCTCCATCCCGCGGCGCCCGATCTCGTGCAGACGCGCCAGGATCTCGGGCAGGTTCGCCGCCTCGAGCGTGCGCACGTCCCCCGACGACGCCTCGCCCGCGCTCTCTTCCTCCCCTTCACCCTCTTCGCTGACCTTCTTCGCGGGCGCCTTCTTCTCCGTCTCCCACGCGTACTTGGCCGGCATCACCTCGCCCGTGATCGACTCCTCACGCACCAGCGCGTAGTCCTCGATGTCCAGGCCCAGCTCGCCCAGCTGCGCGAAGATCGGCGCCAGCTCGCGGTTCTCGTGCAGCTCGCGGATCGTCGCCGCCGCCCCCGCCCCGTCCTCGCCCGACGCCTTGCGCGGCGCGTACGGGTCGAAGTCCCCCTCCTCGTCCTCCGCCTGGTCCTCCAGACGCCACCCACGCTCCTCCACCGCCTGCATCGCCTGACGCTCGCTCCACGCGTACACGTTGGCGGCGCCCGCGCTCACCTTGTGCGTCGGCAGGCGGTCCTTGTCCTCGGGGTCCTCCCCCCGCGCCGCCAAGAGGTCCGTGAACCGAACCCCCCGGCGCTCGGCGATCGTCACCAGCTCCTCGAGTCGCTCCAGCAGCTTCACCGCCCGACGAAGCTCCGCCCCCTCGACCCGCCCGACCTCGCGCGCCCGCGGGATCCCCGACGAGTCCTCCTCGATCTCGCGCACCACCAGCGCCGACCCCTCCAGGCCCAGCTCCGTCAGCACGCCCGACATCTCCCGCTCGTTGATCACGTACCGGCTCGTCTTGCCCCGCGTGATCTGGTACAGGGGCGGCTGGGCGATGTACACGTGCCCTCGCCGGATCAGCTCGGGCATCTGGCGGAAGAAGAACGTCAGCAGCAACGTGCGGATGTGGCTCCCGTCCACGTCGGCGTCGGTCATGATGATGACCTTGCCGTAGCGCAGGCGTGAGACGTCGAAGTCCTCTCCGATCCCGCACCGCAGCGCCGCGATCAGCGTCCGGATCTCCTCGAAGCCGAGCACCTTGTCGATCCGGGCCCGCTCGACGTTGAGCAGCTTGCCCCGCAGGGGCAGGATCGCCTGGTTGTCGACGTTGCGACCCTGCGTCGCGCTCCCGCCCGCCGAATCACCCTCGACGAGGAAGATCTCCGCCCGATCGACGTCCTTGGTCTTGCAGTCGCGGAGCTTGTGGGGCATCGAGCCCGACTCGAGGGCGGTCTTGCGCCGCGTCAGCTCGCGGGCCTTGCGGGCGGCCTCTCGCGCCTGGGCCGCGACGATCCCCTTCAGGCACAGGCGTCTCGCCTCCGCCGGGTTCTCCTCGAGCCAGTCGCCCAGCGCCTCGCCCACGACCGCCGAGACGAAGCCCTCGATCTCCGGGTTGAGCAGCTTCTCCTTGGGCTGGTTGTTGAAGGTCGGGTCGGGCAGCTTGACCGAGATGACCGCGATGAGCCCCTCGCGCAGGTCCTCGCCCGTCGGGACCGGGTCCTTCTCCTTGATGATCCCGCTCTTGCGGGCGTACGCGTTGAGCGTGCGCGTCAGGGCGACCTTGAAGCCCTGCCCGTGCGTGCCGCCGTCCACGTTGTTGATGTTGTTCGCGAACGTCAGCAGCAGCTCGTTGTACCCATCGTGGTACTGCAGCGCCACCTCGCAGATCTGCGACGCCGCCTCGTCCTCCTTGCGCAGGTAGACCGGCCCCGACATGGGCGTCTTGCCCTTCATCAGGTGCCCGACGTACTCGAGCAGCCCGTTCTCGGCCTTGAACGTCTCGCTCTTGGGCTTGCCGTCCGCCCCCACCCGCTCGTCGGTCAGCTTGATCGTCACGCCCGGGTTCAGGTACGCCAGCTCGCGCAGGCGCGTCGCCAGGGTTGCGTAGCTGAACGTCGTGTCCTCGAAGATCGTCGGGTCCGGGCGGAAGGTCACGCTCGTGCCCGACTTACGGCTCGAATGCTCGGGGATAGGGCCCACGACGTGCAGGGGCTCGCGCACGTGCCCGCGCTCGAAGCTGATCTTCTGCACCTCGCCCTTGCGGTAGACCTCGGTCTCGAGATGCTCCGAGAGCGCGTTCACGCAGCTCACGCCCACGCCGTGCAACCCGCCCGAGACCTTGTACGCGCTGCCCTCCTGCCCGAACTTGCCCCCCGCGTGCAGCTTGGTCAGCACGACCTCGACCGCGGGCTTGCCGTTGAGCTGCGGGTCCTCGTGCTTCATCGGCTCAGTCGGGATGCCGCGCCCGTCGTCGGTGACGGTGCACGATCCGTCGGCGGCGATCGAGACGCTGATCGTCGTCGCGTGCCCCGCCATCGCCTCGTCGATCGAGTTGTCCACGACCTCGTAGACCAGGTGGTGCAGGGCGTTGAGGTTCGTCCCGCCGATGTACATGCCCGGGCGCTTGCGGACGGCCTCGAGCCCCTCGAGGACCTTGATCTGGTCGGAGCCGTAGTCGCCGTCGATGCGCTTGGGCGCCCCGTTCCCGCTGGTCTGGCTCATACGCGTGGGTGTCCCGCCAAAGGCCGCCGCGGGGCGCCGGGCACGCCCCGGATTCCGCCTGTCCGGGGCCCCGAAAAGGGCCCCGCTCGCGACCCCGAATGATAGGTCGCACAGGGCGTCAAATCCGCCCCGAGGGGGGATTCCAGAACGCCCGATCGAGGCGTAAAAAACAGGGGTTTTCGGCCTGGGCCAGACGCTTCAAACGCGGGGGGCGTCCGAGCCCTCGCTAGGGCACGATCTTGACGATGCTGATGCCCTCTTCGAGCAGCTCGTACAGCAGCGCGATGTCGTCCTCCAGCAGGCGCACGCACCCCATCGACATCTGCTTGCCGATCGAGTCGGGTTCGATCGTGCCGTGCAGCCCGTACCCCTCGTACGCCGACGCGTCCCCGAGCCCCTCGAGCCCGATCCAGTGTTCGCCGATCGGGTTCTTCGGGTCGTCGCGTCCGTACTGCTCGCGCCCGTCCCTCGGGTTCACCCACGCCGGGTTCTCCAGCTTCGAACCCTCGCGCACGACGAACGTCCCCAATGGCGTCGAGCCCGACTCACCCAGCCCGACCGCCCGCGACGTGATGTACACCCACCTCGAGGGCTCGCTCGGCGGCCCGTGGTAGATGTCCACCCGGAACTCGCTCTTGTTCACCACCGCGTTGAAGGGCCCCCGCACCAGCTTGAGCCGCTGACCCACCCGGATCTTCTCGGGACGGCTGATCCGGTTCACCCGCTGGATCAGCTTCCAGTGCACGCCAAGCTCGCGCTTGCGCGCGATCTTGCCCAGCGTGTCCCCGCTCTCGACCACGTACTCCTCGACCATCGGATCGCCCGGGATGATCCTGGGCCCGAAGACCAGCGTCTCGTTCAGCTCCATCAGCTCCGCACGCAGCGCCTCGCGCCCCGACGCCGACGTCATCGGGTCCGCCAGCGCCTGCGACATCATCTCGCGGGCGCCCAGCAGGTCGTTCTGGGAGATCAGCGCCCGCGCCCGGTCTAGCACGCCAGAGCTCGACGAGGCGCTCGGACGCTGGGCGACCGGGTCCTGGATCGGCGGCGTCGTGTCGTCGATCGCCGGCGTGGTCTCGAAGCGGGCCTGCGACCGCTCCTTCGACGCCATGTGAGGCGTCGACGTCTCGGGCAGGGGTCCGACCGGGGCGCCGTCAGCGGGACTCGCGTCGACCACAGCGCGCTCCGCGGGGTCGTTCCGGCCCTGGTCGAGGGCCTCACTCAGCAGCCCCTTGCGCCCCGTGCTCTGCGGCGCGCTCGTCAGCGCCTCGATCCCCGAGTTGATGGTGTCCGTCTCGCGCTGGGCGTCCGCCTCGGACTCGCGCGGCGCGTTCGCGGCGCCGTCGTTCGCCTTGGGCTCGCCCGCCCCCGCCGGCTCGAGCAGGGAGTACCCGCCCCAGACCGCCGCGATCGCCAGCCCCACGACCACGATCGGGATGACCGCCGGCGGGACCCCCTTGGGCCTCTTCACGCGGCTGCTCACACGCATCCCCGCCCCGGACGCACGTCCCTGTGATGGCAAGCCCATGATGTCCCTCCGTGAACGCGTCGGGCGATGCGGGACGACTTCAGGCCTCCGAGCCCGCGTCCCGCGACAGCAGCATAAGCCCCCCGCCCGCGACGAGCCCGTCCAGCCTCACGTCGTGGGTTTCCATGGGGATCTCCTCCACGACCTGGGCCGCGTGGCAGACCCCGATCTTGACCACCGACGCGGGCAGGGTCGCCAGAAATCGGTCGTAGAACCCCGCCCCCCGCCCCAGACGCCCGCCCGCCCGGTCGAACGCGACCCCCGGCACGAGCACCAGGGCGATGTCGTCCGCGGGCGCCGGCTCGCACGACTCCAGGGGCTCGCGCACGCCGTGACGCCTCACCTCGACCTGGGTGAGCGAGTGCAGGATCCGGGGCTCCATCGTCCGCGCGTCCCAGTCCATCCGGGGCGCCGTCACCCAGTGCCCCCGCGCGATCGCCCGCGACAGCACCCCGTCCACGCTCGCCTCGTCCTCGGTCGCCAGGTACCCCATCACCACCGGCGAGTGCGCCCAGAGCGACGATCCCTCCAGCTCCGCGAGCCCCTGCTCGAGTTCACGCTGTGCCCGTGCCGCGTCGATCGACGCCAGGCGCGCGCGCACGTCGCCCCGGATCGCCGCCTTGCTCATCCGCGTCCCGCTCATTCCCGACGCTCCCGGCGAAGGCGCCCCCGCAGCAGGCGGATCTCCCTGAGCCGCTCCGCGAGCGCCCGCTCGGCGCCCACGTCCTTGGGCTCGTAGTACGTCCGGGGTACGCCCAGGTAATCCTGCCCCGTGATCCCTTCGTCCGCGTCGTGCGAGTACTCGTACTGCTCCCCCTCGCGCTGGCGCTTCCAGACGCCCTGCCCGCGCTGCTCAGACGTCGGCGACGAGTTCGGGTCACGCAGGAACATGGGCACCGGCACGACCCGCCCCTCCGCGACGTCCTTGAGCGCCGCGTCGATCGCGCTGCACGACGCGTTCGACTTCGGCGCCAGCGACAGGTACGTCGCCATCTGCGAGAGCGTCAGCCTCGCCTCGGGCATCCCGATCCGCTCGACCAGGTCCCAGCAGGCCGCCGCGATCACGACCGCCCGGGGGTCCGCGTTGCCCACGTCCTCGCTGGCCAGGATCGCCAGGCGGCGGGCGATGAAACGCGGGTCCTCGCCCGCGTCGAGCATGCGGGCCACCCAGTAGACCGCCGCATCCGGGTCGGAGCCGCGGACTGACTTGATCAGGGCGCTGGCGGCGTCGTAATGCCCGTCGTCGCCGTACACCGCGACCTTGGCCTGGATCGAGTCCTCCGCGACCTTCTTGTCGATCACGAGGGGAAGAGACGAAGAGACGGAGTTCCGAAGCGACGAAGTGTCCGATTGCCCACTTCGTCTCTGCGTCTCTTCGTCTCTTCGTCTCTGCTGACTCGACAGCACGGCCACCTCGAGCGCGTTCAGCGCCCGGCGTGCGTCCCCCTCGCTCTTGACCGCCCAGGTCTTGAGCGCCTCGTCGCTCACCTGAAGATCGAGCCTGCCGTACCCGCGCTCCTCGTCCGCGATCGCACGCTTCACGACCTCGACGATCTGCGGCTCGGTCAGCGGCTCGACCCGGAACAGCGTCGATCGGGAGATCAACGCGCTGTTGACCGCGAACAGCGGGTTCTCCGTCGTCGCGCCGATGAGCGTAATCAGCCCCCGCTCGACGTCGCCCAAGAGCACGTCCTGCTGGCTCTTGGTGAACCTGTGGATCTCGTCCAGGAACAGGATCGTCCGACGCCCGCTCTCGCCCAGGCGACGGTCGGCGTCGTCGATGATCTCCCGGATCCGCTTGACCCCCACGCTCGCCGCGTTCTCGCGCACGAACCGGCGCTTCGTGTGGTTTGCGATGACCTCCGCGAGCGTCGTCTTGCCCGTCCCCGGCGGGCCGTGCAGGATCAGGCTCATCACCGCGTCCGCGTCGATCATCCGACGCAGCAGCTTCCCCTCGCCCAGGATCTGCTCCTGCCCGACCACCTCCGCGAGCGTGCGTGGGCGCATCCTGACCGCGAGCGGCTCGACCCGCTCCCGCGCCTCCGCCCGCCTGCCCTCCCACAAATCCGACATGCCCATGAGTCTACGGCCCGTTCGGGCCATGGCCGGGACACAGATTCTGCACCCCAATCTCCCCGAGAGACGCGCCAACAATCTTTGTAATTGCTAACATACACCCAGTGAACGTGTGGGCGTGGGTCATCCCGGGTCTCGGCTCGCTGTGCCTGTGCGCAGCCTGGGCCCTCCTCATCGCCCGGCGTACCGGCATCTGGGCCCCGCACGACCTCGCGGTCCAGATCCTGGGGCGGGCCTATGCCCGCTTCCTCCATGACCTGCGGGTCGAGGGACGCGAGCACATCCCCCAGGACCCCTCGCCGGGCCCCCTGATCGTTGTCGCGAACCACACCGCCGGGGTGGACCCGATCCTGGTCGCGGCGGCGTGCCAGTTCGACATCCGTTGGGTCATGGCGCAAGACATGCGCCTCCCCTGGCTGGGCTGGTTCTGGCGCTGGCAGGAGGTGATCTTCGTCTCCCGCTCGGGCCAGGACCGGGGCGCCGTCCGCGAGGCCTTGGCCCACCTCGAGCGGGGCGGGGTCATCGGCATCTTCCCCGAGGGCGGGCTGGAGCGCCCGGCACGCCAGATCCGGCGCTTCAGGCGGGGCGTCGGCCTGCTGATCCACCGCTCACGCGCGCCGGTGCTGCCCGTCGTAATCGAGGGCACGCCCCAGGTCGATCCCGCGTGGGCGAGTCTGTGGCGGCGCGGCAGGGCGCGGGTGACGGCGCACGAGATCGTGGACTACGCCGAGTCTGGCCTGAGCGGGGTCGAGATCGCCGACGATCTGCGCCGGCGCTACCTCGACTGGACGGGCTGGCCCGCCAACGACCGCTCGCAGCGCGAGGCGGATGTCACGCACCCGCCGCGTCTCGACGTGCTTGACGAGGCAGTCGAGGACGCGCGCGAGAACGCGGCGTAAAGACAGAGATTGTCAGATAGCAGATGGGCAGATAGCAAATAGCAGATCCGAGCTTGTTGAGCCTCATTCTTGATCTGCTCTCTGGCCATCTGCCATCTGCTATCTCATCAGGTCATGCAACGCGTCCAGCCGTTGCTTGTGGATCTCCCGATCGGGCTCGAGCTCGCACAGCGCCTGGATGTCGCGCTCGGCGTCGTCGAGGCGGTTGGCCTTGATCGCGACCCTCGCCGCGAACTCGCGGTAGGCGGCGTTGTAGGGTGAGATCTGCGTCGCCCGGTCCGCCTTCGCCCACGCCTTGTCCCACTCGCCAGTCCAGACATAGAGACGGGCCAGCTCGATCGCGTACGCGCCCGACTGCTCCTCGCGCTCGTCGAGGAACTCCAGGTGCGGGATCGCCCGCGCCCGCTCGGCGTCCGAGTCCGAGAGCAGGAAGTGACGCGCGAGCTGCTTGTGAGGACCCTCGGCGACCGGGCGAGCCTTGGCGTACGCCTCCAGCGCCGCCACCGCCTCCGGGCTCAGCACCCCGCCGCCCTCGCGCACCAGCAGCTCGGCGCGCAGGCCCAGAAGGTCCGGATGCTCCGGGTACTTCTCCAGCCAGCGATCGGTGAACGCGAGGTCGGGCTGGACTGACGCGGGGTCTTCCGCCGCGGCCCGGTCCTCATCGAGCATCTCGGGCACGCCGGGCACACCGTCGGGCAGACGCATGCCGTGCGCCATCAGGTCCTCCGCCGCCCACGACTCGAAGCGGTCGAGCAGCTCGACCGACGACACGCCAAGCACCGTCTCGAACGCGGATTGCTCGGGCTCGCCGACGGCGTACCGGTCCATGAGCTTGAGCGGCGCGTCCTCGCCCCACGTCTCGGCGATGAACTGGTACATCCAGTGTCCCTGCGCGTACGCCTGCTGGCGGTCGGTCGGGAGCTTCGGTCGCACGAACGCGATGTTGATCTGCTCGAGGTCGAACAGATGTCCGGAGGCGTGGGCGCTGGCGAGCAGGCGCCAAGTTTGCTCGTCGCGCGGAACATTCTCCAGGTAGACCGCCGCGGCTTCGGTGAACCAGTGCGGGATCCGGTTGTGCGTGCGCGCCAGCGTGACGGTGTGCGTGTATTCGTGCTGGATGACGCGGGGCCAGTCGTAGGGGCCGATCTTGTGCCCCGCCCCCTCGCGGGGCGCCTCCATCGCGATGACTGGCCCGGTCGCCGCGGCCATCGTGTGGATCTGGGGCATGCCCGTGATCCGCACGCTGAACCACGCGTGGTCGGGCATCAGCTCGATCAGCGTCTTCTGGTCGGGCTCGTAGTGGATGGAGTGGGGGCCGTCGCCCGCGACGCGCTCGTGGATCTGCTCCAGGATCGGGAGCATCTCGCGGGCCATGACCGCGTCCACGCCCGGCTTGTAGCGGACGAAGAAGTGATCGCTCTCGATCATCTCGAACGCCGCCAGGTCGTTGACCAGCTTCAGGGAGTTCACCGCCCGGACGTTGAAGGGGTCGAGCTCGACCGCGCGGGCCAGCCACCGACGCGCCCGGTTGTCGCGACCGGACTGCACCTCCAGCAGCCCCAGCTCGATGATCGGCGTGGACCAGTTGGGCAGACGCTCGATCGCCTTCTCGAGGTAGTCGGGCGCGACGTCGTACTGCCTCGCCTCGGCGAGGGCGGCGCCGACCGCCGCCAGCGCCTCGGGCGTGCCCGGGCTCAGCGTCTCGTAATGCTCCAACGCCCGGTCCATCGAGTTGTACCGGAACGCGACCGCGGCGCACGCGGCCTCGAGCGCCAGCGCCTCGCGCTGGTCGGGTAACGCCGCCAGCGTCGGGTCCAGCGCCATCTCCGCCCCCTCGGGGTCACGCTGGCGCAGGCGTGCCCGCGCGCGCACCAAACCGGCCATGGAGCTGAACGAGCCCCTCCACTCCAGCACGCCCTCGGGCGAGGCGAGCTGGTCGAGCTTCGACGCGAACTGGTTCGAGGCGTCGAAGGCGAACCCGTCGACCGCGATCTCGCCCAGGATTCGGTACGCCTCAGCGCACCTGGGGTTGTATCGCAGGGTCTCGATCGCCGCGGCCCGGGCCTCCTCGTTGTTGTGCTTGTCGCGCAGCAGCTCGGCCTCGACAAGGCGAGCGGTCCACGTCAGGCGGTCCTGCTCGTCGCGCACACGCGCCAGGATCCGAGCCATCAGGCGAAAGTCTCCCCCGCCGGCGCCCTCCGAGCCCCGGATCTTGGCCCGAAGCATCAGCGCCCGCACGCCCTCGCCCACCTGATCGGGATCATCCAGCCGCAGGCGCACCATCCGGTCCACCAGCGGATCGATCGCCGCGTCCGCCTCGTCGAAGCGGCCGAGCATCGCGAGCGACTCGGCGCGGACGCGGACCGCCCGGATGGTTGACAGGCCCTCGAGCGCCTTGATCGCGCCCTCGGGGTCGCCCCGGAGCATCAGCGCCTCGGCGCGGTCCTCGGCGTCGGCGCCGGGGTCGTCGAGGGCGGGGCTGGCGATCGCGCCGATGACCAGCGCCGCGTGCGCGCGCCGGGCGGGGGTGTCGAGGTCGGCGTCGGTCCAGACGCCGTGCTTGAGGCGCAGGTCGCGCCGCTCGTCGTCGGTGAGGTAAGGGGCCTCCAGGAGGCGCTGCACCGCCGGCGCCAGCTCTGGTCCCTCGTCGCGCTCGCGCGGGCTGATGACGACGGGGGGCGTGTCCTGCGAGTCCTGCGCGCCCGCGAGCGGGGCCAGCGCGAGGCAGACGACGGCGGCGAGCGGGCGCGTCCTCATCCGCCCATCCCCGTGTCGTCGCGCCAGATCTCGTCCCAGCCCTCCTCGGGGGGCGGACGCTCGAGGCTGAACCGCCCTTCCTCCGCCTCCTCGTTCGTGCGCACCTTGAAGAACTCGAGCAGCTTCTTGTCGGCCAGGGCGCCCTCGATCGGCTCCACGCTCAGGCCCATGACGGGCAGGAGCGTGACCGGGTCGTACCACATGCGGAGGGTCTCGAACGCTCGCCCTTCCTCGTTCGGGATGTTCACGCCCTCGCGCGGCGTGAGCACGAGCTGGACCCAGTGGCCCGCGTTCGCGCGAGCCGCGAGGGGGGCGAACGGCTCGTCGTTGATCAATCCCTCCTGGGGCTCGGCGAGGCGCGCCTCGAATCGCTCCAGGATCACGTCCTTGCGCTGGCCGATGGGGAGGGGGAAGGGACCCTGCTCGAGGTCGAACGGATCGAGCGACTGGCCCGGGGCGACGACGCGCCGGTGGATCATCAGCTTCGGCTTCTCGTCGGGGTAGACCTCGGTGAACCACTCGCCGTCGAAGACGAACGCCTGGCGGACGTCGTGGACCTCGTCGCCGATGCGCAGGGTCTTGAACTCGATCTCGAACATCTTGCGCGGGCGGAGCTGGAAGCGCAGGACGCCCTCGCGCTGCTGCGTGTCGCCGGCGATCGCGAAGACCTTGGTGTACCGGATGCCGGCCGACAAACGGTCAATGTCCTTGTCCGCGTTCTCGAGCGCGTCGAGCAACTGCTCGGCGTTCTGGAAGTCCGCCTTCGGCGCCTCGCCCTCGCGCACGCCCTGCTCGACGATCTCGCCGGGCATCGGGGCGGTGTCGTCCTGGGCGAGACCGGGCGGCGCGAGCAGGCACCCGAGCAGGAGCGCGAGCGTCGTGCGGGCGGCGTGTCGCATGGTGTCCCTCCGTGGCCTGGGCGAGTGGCGCCCCTGACGGTCTATCGGCTCGGCGCTCGACGCGTTGCGAGACGTACATTCCTACGAACGCCCGCACGCCCAGGATCATTCGCGAACGGCCCTCACGCGGGCGGGAGGGCGTCGAGGAAGTCCTGGAGGACGCCGGCCGCCGCGATCGCGTCCCGCCTGGCCTTCTTCTGGGAGTGCGTGAGGCCAGTCCGGGCCATCCGCTCGTCCGCCCGGACGCTGGAGCGTCGCTCATCGTGCAGGTGGACCGCCCGCCCGGTCCGCGCCCTGACGCGGTCGGCGAACGCCCGGACCAGCTTGGCCCGGGGCCCCTCCGAGCCATCCATGTTCAGGGGCAGGCCCAGGACCAGCTCGCCCCGGGCGGGGTCCTCGCCCAGGTGCTCCCGGCAGGCGGCGTCGATCGCGTCGAGCAACGCCCCGCCCCCACCCCGGTCGATCGGGACGTCGAGTATCCCGACGGGCCCGGCGATCTTGGTCAGCGAGTCGCCGACCGCCAGGCCCGTCCGCTTGTCGCCGAGGTCGATCGCGAGGTATCGCATGGGAGATTGTTCATCACGAGGACACAGAGAAGCACGGGATCAATCCAAATACCCCCTCCGTGTCCTCCGTGGTGAAAAACTATTTGAGTTGATCAGGCAGCTCCGCGTGCAGCGACTTGAGATCCTGCGCCCGGTCCGCCGGCATCACCAGCGTCGCGTCGGGCGTGTGCACCACGATCAGCCCCTCGCACCCGAGCAGGGCCAGCGTGTGCCCCGGGTCCGACGAGACCGCGACCGTGTTCGTGCAGTCGGTCATGACGGCGCTGGTCCCGGGCGCGACGCGGTTGCCCCGGGCGTCGGGGTCGATGGTCTCGCCGTAGCTGGGCCAGGAGCCGACGTCGAGCCAGTTGACGTCCATGCGGACGCCGCAGATCGAGACGGAGTCGTCGGTGCTGGCGGGCTCCATGACGCCGTAGTCGACGCTCTTCTTGGGGAGGGTCGGGTAGACGCACTCAAGGACAGTGTTCTGGTTTGGTGTTCCCCAGGCCGCCTGGATCTCGCGCATGCCCGCCGCGTTCTCGGGCATGAACTTCTCGAGCAGCTTCAGGAACGTCCCGGCGTGGAAGACGAACATGCCGGAGTTCCAGTGGAAGTTCCCCGCCGCGAGGTACTTCTCCGCGACCGCCAGCTCCGGCTTCTCCACGAACTTTGCGACGCGGAAGGCGAGCGGGCTCGCGCCCTCGACCGGGCCGGCCTCCTCGACGTACCCGTACCCGGTCGCGGGAAAGGTGGGCCTGATGCCGAACGTGACCAGGCGCGTGGGGTCGGCCTCGACGAGCCTGAAGCCCTCGTCCATCGCGCGGGCGAAGACGTCCTGGGGCGTGATGATGTGGTCCGCGGTCAGGACGGCGAACACCGCGTCCGGGTCGGCCTTCTCGTACACCGCCGCCCCGAAGGCGACGGCGTTGACCGTGTCCCGCGCCGCCGGCTCGCCCAGGATCCGCTCATCGGTGAACGAGGGGAGGCGCTGCTTGATCTGCGCCCGGAAGCGCTCGCCCGTGCAAATGGAGCGGCGCTCGGGGGGGACGATCCCGTCCAGGCGCTCGGCCGCGACGTCGAGCAGCGTCACCGCCCCCGGGCTGTCTTTTCTATAGATGAAGGGAGTCAACTGCTTGGGCGTGCCTGCGCGGCTCATGGGCCACAGCCTCGTCCCCGCCCCGCCCGCCATGATCATCGCGTGCCGCATGGGGCGAGGGTAGGGCCGGCGTCCCGTCCCCGGCCTGATCGGCAGATCCCATACAACCGGCGCCCCTTCACGCGCCGACCCGATCGAGGCGACGGGAACCGGACGCGAGGTTTCGTTTCTCGACCCGTTGCCGATCGGCGTCGGTGCATTCGACGCTTCGCTCGTCCGCCGGCGGGGCCCTCGTGGGCGTCGGCGCGACAAAGACTCAGCGGCGGCGGAAACGCCTCCGGGGTGAGGAACGAAGCAATGGCTGACAAGCACGCAGTGTTCGGCGTCCTGGTCCTCTTCTCCGTCTGCGGCGCCGCCGCGTCCACGAGCCTGGGCGGCGAGGGCGACGTCACCCACCTGCCCGGGCTCATCCGTGACTTCAAGCCCGACGCGTCCGAGTTCATGGTCTCGGGGAGCGAATCGGCCTCCAGCGTCGCGGGGCTGGTCGCGTCCGAGCTAAGCGACTCGGGTGATCCGGTCTTCCTCGGCGCCGGTCGTCGCGTGACCGCCCCCGCGCTCGACGCCCAGGGTCGGGCCATCCCGCCGAGCCTGATGAGCAGCGCCGTCGACGACTTCGCCATCCAGAGTGGCTCGGTCCTCCCGGGCGAGGCGTTCTGCGCCCAGGTCGGGGTGCTCGGCGCCGCCATCTCCGACGGCGGCAAGTACGACTGCCCCGTGACCATGCGCCTGCGCATCGGCTCGACCGAGTTCGAGCCCTTCGGCGCCTTCTCTTCGCCGACCGGCGCCAACGTCAACGACGGGTCGTGGGCCGACGGGACCGACTCGCTCCGCTACGTCGTTCCGGGCGTCTTCGACGCGTTCACGCAGATCTCCGCCGAGGCCGAGTCCTGGGTCAAGACCTCCTCGTCCGTCAGCGGGACGTCCGACTCGCACTGGAAAGTCCACATGCACGCCAACACCTGGACGGGCTCGTCCCAGGTGATCCTGCTCCGCAACGGCGACTCGGTCCCCAACATCTCGGGCCTCTACAGCCAGTCCTCCGTCGCCTCGTACGTCGCCCCCTACACCAACCCCTCGACCAAGAAGATCGAGCTCGCCGACAACCAGATCATCTACCTCTTCGAGATCGGCAACGACGCCTCCTCCCCCTCCGCCGACTTCCAGGACCTGGTCCTGCTCGTCAGCCTCGCGTCCGACCCGTCGTACTTCGAGTCGGGCGCCTCGGCGTCGGGCTCCGACTGCGCCCACCCCGAGGGCGACATCCCCGCGCAGCTGGGACAGACCGACAGCGCCGGCATCGAGTCCGAGGCCTCGTTCAGCAAGTGGTTCCGCGGCGTCCTCGGCGTCAACTCCTCCATCTCCCACACCCTCGACCTCGTCGAGGACGCCCAGGGCGAGCACGTCTTCTCCACGCCCGACTTCACGCCGATCGACGGCGAGCTGTACGGCAACGACGGCGCCGACCACAACCGCGGCTTCACCATGGAGATCGCCGCCTCCTTCTCCACCGAGCACTGCTCGGGCGACTTCCTCCAGATCACCGGCGACCTGGACGCGTGGGTCTTCGTCGACGGCCAGCTCGCCCTTGACCTCGGCGGCGCCCGCGACGGCGCCAGCCAGCGCCTCGACATCGACCGCCTCGACCTGAGCGAGGGCGACGAGCACGAGATCAAGATCTTCCTCGCCCAGCGCCGCGACAGCGCCGCCTTCGAGCTCCGCACCAACATGGACCTGAGGACCAGCGAGGGCACGATCGCCCAGGCCGCCGGCGCCCTGATGGACTGAACCCGCATCCGACGCGGAATCCCTCACCCGGGGAGGGGGCTCGTGCCCCCTCCCTCTGTTCGTTGCGCCAGGGCGGCGCCTGCTCTGGGGCCAGCAGGCTCGGTTACGGGCATCCCGCGCTGAAGATCAGCAGGAACTCGATCACGTCGGAGAAGTCCACGATCCCGAAGGGGGCGGCGTAGTCGACCTTCGGGTCGGCGTCCGCGAAGAGGATCAGGAACAGGATCACGTCGGAGAAGTCGAGCTGCTCGAAGGGCAGGGCAAGGTCGGCCCCGTTGCACGGGCCGCCGGGCCCGGGCGCGTCGATCACGACGAACGCGTCGCCCAGGGCCGTGCCGTCCGAAGTGCGACGGAGCGTGACGAACGCGATGACGTCGCCCTGGGGGTTGATGAAGAGATCATTGGGGGAGTAGGAGGCGATCTCGACATCGTCGTCGGCCATGCCGTTGCCGTCGAGGTCGACAGCGTCGCCCTCGCGAGAGATCACGGTGTCGCCGTTCATGACGATGACGCTATCGAGATTGGTGTCGGGGTTGGAGGTCGTGCCGGCGATGACGTAGTTGCCGGCATCGTCGGCGTTGATGCCGAGGAAGGAGACGCCCCAGGTCTCTTCGTTGCCTGGGGTGATGGGGTCGCCCGTGTAGAAGTAGAGCCCGCCGCGACCGGCGAAGTTGAAGACGGCCCAGTCGTCGTCGCCCGGGATGTCGCCCCGGGCCATCCAGTCGCCCGAGCCGGTCATGCGCACGCCGAAGACGGCGTCGACGACGTCCGACGCGCCCGGGAGCAGGTCCCCGTCCTGGATCTGGACGGCGCTGTCGACTACGACGGCCTCGATCGTGCCGATGGCCGCCGGGTCGATGTCCGCCTCGACGATCCAGCTCGAGCCGTCGGCGGAGGTGTCGAAAAGGTCGCCCGTGAGCCCGATGAACCCGCCGTAGGTGTTCCCGTCGCCGACGGCGACGCCCTCCTGGGCGACCGGGACGCTGCCGATGTACAGCGCGGACTCGTAAGCGCTGGCGATGTTCTGGATCTGGTCCGCCTTGCAGTTGACAGTGCCGTCGTTGAGGCGGCTGGGCGAGTTGAGCGAGTTGCCGAAGGCCTCGTCTCCGATTGGGCCCGAGTCGAACAGGCCGGCGGCGGGCTCGGATTCGAGGAAGGCGGCGAACTCACCGCCGACGTCGTCGGACGCGAGGATGATCTCGTCGGTGGTGGACGTCGCGCCGTCGAGGCGCGAGCCGTAGCAGTACTCGCCGTTGTCGTTGATCCCGCAATCCGAGTCGAGGAAGTTGTGGCTGGTGCCGTTGCCCAAGGCGGTCGGGTGCGCCTCCCACGCGGCGAGCACGCCGGTCGCCGACGTTCCGTTTCCATAGACGATGACGTCGTTCTCCGCGTCGTTGATGAACGCCTTGAAGACCCACCAGTTCCCGTCGAAGCTGGCGTGCAGATCGAGGAAAGCGGTGAACTCGATCCCGCCAGTGCCCGGGCAGACGGCGGTTGGATCGCCCGGGATCTCGGAGTAGATCACGCGCGGCGGGAGCACGAAGGGATCGTTCGCGAAGGCGGCGCCCGCGGCAATGACCAGAACGGAGGGCGTCAGGACGGTTGAACGCTTCATCACGGGTCTCCTCTGGTGGGTTTGGTTTCCCCCACCCGGCGAGGCTACCCGGAGACCGCGTCGGCGTTCAATGACCTCGTCCTGGAAGAGGTTGCCTCACCCCGCCCGCTGGCGAAAAGCCGCCGCCACGATCGCGTCCGCCCCGCCCTCGTCGCCCACCAGGGCCATCGCCCGGTCCACGAGGCGCTCGGCGACGACCCGCGTCTCCCCCAGCGCCACCAGGGCCGAGACTGCCTCCTGCGCCGCCGCCGGCAGCGACGCGCTCGGGCGCAGCTCCACCGACGACGCGTTCAGGGCGCCCAACTCGTCGGAGCTCAGGGCCGCGCCCACTTTGCCGTGCAGCTCGGCGATGATCGTCTCCGCGAGGCGCGCCCCGATCTCGGGGAGCGTCCGCAGGCGCTTGGCGTCCTTGTCCACGATCGCCGCCGCGACCCACGCCGGCTCGTTCGCCAGCGCCCGCAGCGCCTTGCGCACGCCCAGGCCCTTGACCGTCGTCAGCAGCTCGAAGAACGCGCGCTCCGTCGGCGTCTCGAACCCGATCACCCGGGGCACAAAGCTCGTCCCCTGCCCCTGCGCCTCGAGGTGCTCGCGCGTGTGCAGCGTGACCACCTGCCCAAGCTGCTCGCCCAGCCGCTCCGCGAGGTAGCGGGGGATCAGCACCTCGTACGTCACCCCCGACCCCTCGGGGGTGATCTCGACCGCCAGCTCGGTCGCGCCGTCCAGGCGCCCGGTGATCCTCCTGATCATGGCCCCATCAGACCAGCGCGGGCCCGCTCTGACAACTGGCCCCAGGGGGGTGGACGGGCCGATAGCAGTTCGGGATGGGCGCAGACCCGGCCAACTCGCGGACGATCCTCGTGGGCGCCCCCGACGCCCTGCGCGTCCTCTCACGCCAGCTCTGGCACCTCCCCCAGCGGATCGAGCCCATCGGGTGCGTCCCGGTTGGAGAGCACGTGCCGGCGGGCGAGGCGATCGGCGCCTCGGGCCCCGTCCTGGGCCAGGTGGACGACCTCGCCGAGATCTGCCGCCAGCACGACATCACGCTCGCGATCGTCTCGATCCCCGCCGCCATGCACGAGCAGATCCGCCAGGTCCGGGCTGGCCTGCGCCGCGTCGGGGTCGCCGAGCGGTTCGTGCCCCCGATGGTCGAGTTGCTGAGCCACGCCCCGGCCCCCCTGCCCTCGGGCGCCGCCCCGGGTCGGATCGACCATGCCGCCCTGCTGGGTCGCCGCCCCCACGCCATCGACAGGGAGGCGGTGGGGCGTCTGATCGAGGGGCGACGGGTGCTGATCACGGGCGCCGGGGGGTCGATCGGGTCCGAGCTGGCCCGGATCGCGGCCGGCTTCTCCCCAGAGCGGCTGATCCTGATGGAGCGATCGGAGAACGCGCTGTTCGAGATCGACCGCCAGCTCGCCGCCAGGTTCCCGGGGGTCGAGCGGGCCGCGCTGCTGCACGACGTCGTGGAGCGTGAGCGGACGCTGGAGCTGGTCGACGAGCATGCGCCGCACGCCGTCTTCCACGCCGCCGCCCACAAGCACGTCCCCCTCATGGAGGACCACCCGGCGCACGCGCTGACGAACAACGTCTTCGGCACGGCCTCGATCGCCGACGCCTCGCTCGACGCCGGGGTCGGCACGTTCGTCCTGATCTCGACCGACAAGGCGGTGCATCCCAGCTCCGTGATGGGCGCGACCAAGCGCCTCGCCGAGCTGTACGTGCAGGGCATCGCCCGGGACGCGCACACGGGGTTCGCCGTCGTGCGCTTCGGGAACGTGCTGGGCTCGGCGGGGAGCGTGCTGCCGATCTGGTCGGCGCAGCTCGCCGAGGGCGAGCCGATCACGGTCACCGACGAGCGCATGACGCGCTACTTCATGACGATCCCCGAGGCCGCGGCCCTGGTGACGCAGGCGGGCGCGATGACCAGCCCGGGCGAGGCGGCACGGATGTTCGTCCTCGACATGGGCGAGCCCGTGAGCATCCTCGACCTGGCCAAGCGCTTCGTCGAGGCGCACGCGATGACGCCCCGCGTGCGCCGCTTCGGCGCCGGCGACACGCACGCCGCCGATGGCGTCGTCGACGCCCGCGTCGGCGAGATCATCATCACCGGCGCCCGCCCGGGCGAGAAGCTCGAGGAGCGCCTCGCCTACCTCGCCGAGCGTCTCGCCCCGAGCGACCACCCCGGCATCCGCGAGCTGATCGGTGAGGATGCGCCTACGGCGCAGCGCGCCCACGCGATGCTCGCCTCCCTCGACGAGGCCCGCACCCGCGCCTCGCGAGCCGCGGTCCTCGACGCCATCGCCTCGCTCATCCCGGGCATCCGGGCCGGCCGCGCCGCGGCCTGACGCCAGCACGTCCGCGAATCCCGCCTCGTCGTCCCCTGTGCCGCCCCGTCGCATCCACAATCCCGCCCCGGCTTGATTCGATGGCGTCCGACGCGAGAATCGCCCCGTTGGAGAACGGCGGGATCGGGCGGGTCGAGCCCGGGCCCCGCCGAGCCGATTGAGGAGTCGATGGCGCCCACCTTCGTTCGGGGCGCCCGGACCCGACGATGGGACAGACGCAAGGCCAGCGTGTGCTCGTGGAGACGATGGCCCGCCGCGACGAGGCGGAGGCCCTCCTCCGCGCCCTGCTCGACGCCAAAGCGACCAGCGAGAAGAACCTCGCCTCGATCCGCCAGTCCGACTTCATGAAGTCCGTGACCGGGCGCAGCGCGATGGAGAACGCCATCGCCAGCACGCAGCGCCTGATCGAGTCCTTCAACCGCGTGATCGCCGACCTTCGGACGAACCTGTCCGACGAGGACCTCGAGCTCCTCGGCGAGCTCGAGGGCCCGGCCGAGCCGGTGCGGTAAGACAGATAGCAGATGGCCAGATCGCAGATGCGGAATCAATCCGCGGCGCTTCCGATCTGCCATCTGCTATCTGCTATCTGCCCTCCGCCATCTGTCACCTGGCCATCTTGTCGGTTGCGTATGCGGACCCGTCGGCCGCATCTGATCCGCTACGCTCGCCCCCATGCGCGATGAAGTCACGATCGGTCTCAAGCGTCTCGACGAGCGGGCGATCGTCCCCTCGTACCACTCCGAACTCGCGGCGGGCATGGACCTGGCCGCCTGTCTTCCTCGCGGCGTCTACACGAGCGAGTCCGTCGTGATCGCGCCCCGGGGTGGGATGGCCAAGATCCCCCTCGGCTTCGCCGTCGAGATCCCCCCCGGCTACGAGGGCCAAGTCCGCCCGCGCTCGGGCCTCGCAAGCAAGCACGGCGTGACCATCCCCAACGCGCCGGGCACCGTGGACGCCGACTACCGGGGCGAGATGTTCGTCGCGCTCATCAACCTGGGGCCCGAGCCCTACGAGGTCCGACACGCCGACCGCATCGCCCAATTCGTCATCGCCCCCGTCACGCGGGGCGTGATCGAGGAGGTGGGGGAGCTGGCGGAGACAGCGCGGGGCGTGGGTGGGTTCGGGTCTACAGGGCGGTAAGGGCGCACGCCCGACGAGGGAACCCGAGGCTTCGTGGACATTGCGTGCGGCACGCAAGGCCTAGACCACCAGATCCTCGTCGCAGGGCCCATGCCCGTCGGCGAGGAACATCGCCACGCCGATGGTCAGGGGGCCCACGCGTCCGACGTACATCAACGCTGTGATGATGATCTTGGCCAGGGGAGAGAGATCGGGCGTGATGCCGCGGCTCAGCCCGACCGTGCCCAAGGCGCTCGCCACCTCGAACACCACGTCCTCGAACACGTGCTTGTCCACGAGCAAGACGAGGAAAACGCCGACGGCGAGCGTCACCATGTAGCACGTCGCCCCCGACGTCGCCGCCTGCACGCGGTCGTGCGGGATCCGCCTGCCCCAAAAGGTCACGCGGTCCTTGCCCCTCAACGCGGCGACGGTCTGTCCGAGCAGGGCGCTCAACGTCGTGATCTTGAGGCCGCCCCCCGTCCCCGAGGGCGAGGAGCCGATGATCATGAGGATCGTCACCACCGCGATGGCCGCCCTCGACATCTCATTGATCGGGACGGAGTTGAACCCGACCGTCGTCGCGGCGGTCATGGACTGAAAGAACGCGGTCTGCAGCGCCAGGTGCGGGGGCATCTCCCGGATCGAGGGGTCCGACATCAGGATCAACGCCGTCCCACCCAGGATGCCTCCGATCGTGCCGAAGAGGATGATGCGGCTGGTCACGGTCATCGACTTGGCGTGCCCGCCGAGCCAGCGGACCATGTCCGCGACGACGATGAAACCGATCGCGCCCGCGATGCTGAGGAACGAGATGATCGAGTTGACCCAGAAGTCGTCTCGGAAGGTCTCGAGACTGTCGGGGAAGGTCGAGAATCCGGCGGTGCAGAACGCGGAGACCGAGTGGAACACCGCGGGCCAGGCGGCGTCCTTCACTCCCGCGTCGCGGAACGCGAAGTAGAGCGCGGCCGCGCCAACGAACTCGAGCGCAAACGTGTAGATGCAGACCGTGCGCACGAAGGAGGCGAGCCCGAATCCCTCGGGCATCGAGAACGTGATCTTGCCGACCTCGGTTCGGAGCCCGCCCAGCTCACGGCGTGTCGAGAGCACGATGAACGAACCAAGGGTCATGTACCCGAGTCCGCCCATCTGGATCAGCAGCAGGATCACGAGTTCGCCGAACCAACTGAAGGCGTCGGGCATGCTGACCGTGCT
The DNA here is from genome assembly GCA_041402005.1 of Phycisphaerales bacterium. Taxonomy (GTDB): domain Bacteria; phylum Planctomycetota; class Phycisphaerae; order Phycisphaerales; family UBA1924; genus JAJRXR01. The sequence goes on from JAWKTB010000002.1 coordinate 126,524, forward strand.
CAGTCCTGTCGTGGAGAGCGCCGAGACCGAGGTGAACAGGGAGTCCACCGCCGCCACGCTCGTCCCGGGTGTGTGCGAGAAGGGCATCGCCAGCAGCACCCACCCGACGACGGCGTAGATCGCGTACCCGACGAGGACCAGGCGGATCGGCCCGATCTGGTCCGCGAACCGGATGACGACCGCAACGACCTTCGCGATCGGACGAGGCATAGCCCGAATCCTTCGCCACGCCGAGTGGCGAAGTCAATGTCCCGAGGTGATCAAAACGCCTCCGTCACACTGGCGAAAGCGAAGTGCGTGCCAGCATGAAAACACACGCCGACACGGGGCGAACTGGATATCACATCCGTTCGAAACGACCGGATCACATGCGCCAGGTGGCCGCACGAGACGTAGCGCTATAGCTTCAGATCCCCCAGCCCGAGCCCCAGCCCGCCCGACTCGCCGAGCCCGCCGCCCTTCTTCTTGCCCTGCTGCTTCTCGCGGGCCGCGGCCTGCTCGCGCAAGCGACGGAGCTGCGGCGTCTCCTTGAGGATCTCTTCGGCGGACCGGTCGTCGCGCTCGCCGCGACCGCCGCGTCCGCGTCCGCCGCCACCCGCGCGGGGCGGGGCCTCCGGCCTGTCCTTGAGCGCCTTGATGCTCAACGACACCTTGCGGCTCTCCGGATCGATCTTCAGCACCTTGACCTGCACCACCTCGTTCGCCTGGACCACGTCCTCGACCTTCGCGACGCGCTTCCAGTCCAGCTCCGAGATGTGCACCAGCCCCTCGACGCCCGGCGCCACCTCGACGAACGCGCCGAACTCCAGGATCTTGGTCACCTTGCCGGTCAGCTCCGCGCCCTCGACGACCTCGCTGGCCGCCGCGGCGAACGGGTCCGCCTGCAGTTGCTTCATCCCCAGGCTGATCCGGTTGGAATCCCAGTCGAGCTTGAGGATCTGGACCTTGACCTTCTGGCCCTCGGAGAGGTGGCGGGCGATGTTCTTGGCGCCGTGGTTGACGCGGTCGTGCGACAGATCGGAAATATGCACGAGCCCATCGACGCCGCCGAGGTCCACGAACGCGCCGAAGTCCATGATCTTGCGGACCACGCCCTCGATCGTGTCGCCCTCTTTCAGCGCATCGCGCAGCTTCTGGGCGGCCTTGGCCCGCTCCTCAGCGAGGATCTCGCGACGCGACAGGACGATGTCCCCCTTGCCCCGTCGATCGACCTTCTGCACCTGGCACGTCAGCTTCTCGCCGATGTACACGGAGAGGTCCGGCACGCGATCGACGTCGACCTGACTCGCCGGCATGAACGCCCGGTGCCCGGCGACCTCCATCTCCAGCCCGCCCTTGTTCGTCCCCGTGCACCTGGCCTCGACGACCTGCCCGGCCTCGAGCAGCTCCCAGTCCGCCTTCTGCACCGCGCCCGGCAGCACGCAGACGTAGATCGACTCGTTCGGCTCGTACTTCTGGACGACCACCTCGAGCTGGGCGCCGACCTTGGGCTTCTCGTCGCCCTCTTTCCACTGCGTGATCTCGACGACGCCCAGCTCCTTGGGCCCGAACTCGAGGAAGACGTCGGTGGCGCCCACGGAGACGACCGTGCCAGTCCGGTGCTCGCGCCCGCCCTCGACGACGCGGGGACCGCGGATCGCCGGCTTGCGCGCCGCGTTCCGCGACGGCGCCGGGTCCATCGCGCCCGAGCTCTCGAGGTCGGCCATCGCGGCCTCGATCTCGGCGTCCATCTCCGCCGTCAGCGTCGCCTTCTGGTGACGCGCCTCCGACGCGCCCCCGGGCGAGGCCGATCGGGATGTGGACTCCTCCCCGACGGGGATGGACTCGTTGGACGCAGACGGCTCGGTCGCGGGCTCGTTGTCGTGGGGCATGTCGGGTGTTCGCACGATGGGGATGGGTGGGCCGACGCGGCGCGTCGGCGGTCAACTCGGGGTCAGCTCGGGGCGAGACGCGCCCCGTTGGCCAGATCTGGCCCCGCGCGTCAGTGTACTCGTGGGGGTCTGTCCCGCCAGCGGTTCTCCGAAAGCGGGGCGAACTCACCACCCCACGTCCGTTCCAGATATATCCCTAGCGCGTCGGCGCCGGCGTCCGGAGCCCCGCGCCCACGTGGATCTTCGCCTGGGGCGAACCCTCGGAATCGCCCATGAACTCGCGGATCGCGGCGACAATCCGCTCCGCCGTCCGCACGTTCGCCATCCCCGCCGACGCGTCGATCTCGGGCCTCCGCCCGGACCGCACCGCGTCCAGAAACTCCTCGATCTCCATCACGATCGGCTCGGCGTTATCGATCACCAGGGGCTCGAGATTCACCAGGTCCTGCCAGTTCAGGTCCGTCAGGTCCTTGCCCGCCCGCAGCTCCTCGCGGACCTGACGCATCTGCAGCTCGTTCGCCGTCCGCTTGATGATCAGCCCCTGCTTGGCCGCGTAGTCGATCTTGATGTACCCGTTCTCGCCCGTGATCCGGGCGACCCGCTCGGTCTTCATCGCCAGGCGGCTGGCCGTGATGTTCGCGACGCACGTCCCCTCGGGCATCTTGAACGTCAGCCTCGCGTTGCACAGGTCCTCGTGCTCGGTCACGATCGCGACGCCCGCGGCCTGCACCTCGTCGGGTTCGCGCCCGCCCATCAGCATCAGCACCACGTCCAGGTCGTGGATCATCATGTCCATGACCACCCCGATGTCCACCGAGCGGAACGTCATCGGGCTGACCCGGTGCACCTCGATGAAGCGGGGGATCAGCTTGCGCCCGATCTGGCGCCCCTCGGGGTCGTCGTCGCTCGCCGCCGCCTTGCGCATCGCCCGCATCACCGGGTTGAAACGCTCGATGTGCCCGACCATCAGGCAGGCGCCCGACTTCTCGGCCATCGCCATCAGCGCCTCGGACTCCTGGGCCGTCTGCGCCAGCGGCTTCTCGATCAGGCACGCGACGCCCGCCTCGAGGAAGGGCTCGGCACACTTGCGGTGCGCCGTCGTCGGCGAGGCGATGCTCACCGCGTCCACCCCCGCCGCCAAGAGCTCGCGCTCGTTGGCGAACGCCCTGGTGTTGTGCTTCTCGGCGATGGCCCGGGCGGTCTTCTCGTCGGCGTCGACGACGCCGACCAGCTCCACCCCGTCCATCTCCGCGTACACCCGCGCGTGGTGACGACCCATCCGCCCGACACCGACCGCCCCGCACCGGAGGGTCCGCCCCGAGCCCGCGCCGTTTGAGCTTGCCTTGTTCATGGACGCTCAGGATAGACCCGTCGCCAACGATCCGCCGCCCGAGATCGGTCGCCCGTTCTCGGACCGCGCCTCACCCCGCGGCGTCGTTCATCGCCGCCGCCAGGTCCTGCTTCTTCGTCAGCCCGATGAACTTGCCCGCGACCTGCCCGCCCTTGAACAGGATCACCGTCGGGATCGCGCTGATCCCGTACTTCATCGAGATCTCCCGGTTCGAGTCCGTGTCCACCTTGCCCACCTTCACCCGTCCCGCGAACTCGCCCGCAAGCTCGTCGATCGTGGGCGACAGGATGCGGCACGGCTGGCACCACTCCGCCCAGAAGTCCACCAGCACCGGGACCTCCGCCCCAAGCACCTCAGACTCGAAGTTGCCGTCCGTGAACTCCTTGACGTTCTCGCTCGCCATGTCGTCTGGTCTCCTTGGGCGTGACGCCCCTCGCGGCGCCGGGGAGGGCAATGCTAGGGGCGCGTCGCCATCATGTGTCAACGGACTTCCCTCTCCGGATATTCCCGGCGCGGATCCCCACGCATCGCCGCCCACGCCGTGCCCAGCGCCTCCACGTGGGGCGACACGTCATGCACGCGGAACAGGCGTGCCCCGGCCCGCAGGTGCCGGACGCTCAGGGCGAGCGTCCCCGCGAGCCGCTCCGAGGGCGACGAGTCCCGCCCCAGGCTCAGACGCCCCACGAAGCTCTTGCGGGACAGGGCGCTGAGCACCGGACGCCCCAGCGAGGTCAGCTCGTTCGTCCGCTCGATCAGCTCCAGGTTCTGCCCGACGCTCTTGCCGAAGCCCAGCCCGGGGTCGAGGACGACCCGCCTCGCCTCGATCCCCGCCTCGAGCGCCGCACGCAGGCGTTCACCCAGGAACGCGCGCACGTCCGCGACGACGTCCTCGTACCGGGGCGCCTCGCGGTACGCGTCAGAGTACGAGTCCTCGCTCGGCGGCGCGAGTCGGTGCATCAGGATCACGCCGCATCCGCGCTCCGCGCACAACGTGAGCATCCCGTCGTCCTCGCGCCCTGCGGAGACGTCATTGACCGCATCAGCGCCCGCGTCGAGCGCCGCGCGTGCGACCGGCGCCCGCGTCGTGTCCACGCTGATCGCCGCCGTCACGCCCACGCGCCGGATCGCTTGAATCGCGGGCGTGACGCGCGCGAGCTGCTCCTCCACCCCCACGCGGGGCGCGCCCGGGCGCGTCGACTCCCCCCCGACGTCGAGCGCGTCCGCGCCCTCCTCGACCGCCCGCGCCGCCGCCTCGGCGACCGCCTCGGGAGAGGCGAACCGCCCCCCATCCGCGAAGCTGTCGGGCGTCACGTTCAGGATCGCGATCACGCGGGGGCGGTCCAGTTGGATCGACCGCCCGTTTCCCAGCTCCCACGCGTCATGCCCGTTCGATTCGCCCAAAGAAAAACCCCGGCCCAGAGAGCCGGGGTCAGGGTACACGCGTGGGTCAGGGGGTCCGCGAGCGGGCTCAGCCGCCGTCGTCCATCCCGTCGTTCTCGTCGCCGCCGTCGTTGTCCCAGTCCTGGTCCCAGTCGTCGCCCCCGCCCGCCGCCGGCATGAACGGCGCCGCGAACTTGGCGATCACCGAGATCACGTCCTTCGGCACGACCAGGCGGGCCCTGAACCCACCCGCGTCCGTCGTCACGCCGAGCGCCACCGGCGGCATCGCCCCCACCTCGGGCGCCTCGGGGATCAGCCCGGCCAGCATCAGCATCGGGACCGCCGTCTGCGCGACAGTGTCCAGCGCCAGGTACGCCTCGAACGACCGCCCCTCGGGCAGCAGCGCCGAGGACTGCCCGAGTCGGGCGTCACCGGCGAGGCTCTTGCCCCCGCCCGCCGCGGTCAGGGCGGCGCTCATGAACGAGTCCGACCTCGAGAACGTCTGCACCACGCCCCCGGGCGTGACCGCGACGTACCCGCTCGGGCCCGACGTCGTCGGCCCGAACATCACCTGGTTGATCACCTGGGGGTCGGGCATGAACGCAAGCGCCGGGTTGAACGCCTCCTCGTTCTCCTCGTCCGGGGGCGTCATCTCGGTCTGGACTGAATACGCCGCGACGCTTGCGCCCTCGATCTGCTTCGCCCCGGGCTCGAACGTCGTGTGGTACGCCATCCCGCCCCCGCTGGTCCCGTCGAGCTTCTTGACGGCGTCCCCGATCGCGCCGGCAAGCTGCTCGCCGTGCTCCGTGCGCAGGTAGAGCGCCGTCCGCGAGAGCACGCCCGTCTGGAGGACCGCCGGGCTCGCGCCGATCACGCCCGCCATCCCGGTCGCGGCCTCGCCCGCGTCGTCCCCCATCCCCGCCGCCGCGGTCAGCATCTTCGTCAGCTCCCCCAGCCCCGGGGCGCCCGCGTCCACCGACCAGGCGAGCCAGTACCCCGTCGAGGGGAGCTTGCCGACCATCTCCGCGCTGTGACCGGCGTGGCTGAACTCGCCCGCCAGGGGCGAGTCGTCGTTGAACTGCGCCGCCAGATCAAGCGCGATCCCGGCGTCGTCGAGCGTCAGGCCCACCACGCCGACCCGCGCGTCGGCGAGGAACCGCTCGATCCCCTGGCCCACCGCGCCGCCCATCTGGTCGACCGCGTCCCCGAAGCCGAACGCCCCGGCCTGGTCCTGCACCGTGTTCTGCGCGAGCCCCGCGCCCTCGTGCAGGACCATCGCCATGATTTCGGGCGCCGCGATGATCACGATGTCCGCCGTCTCCGCCACGCGCCCCCCGACCACGCCCAGGCGGTCGTTCTGACGCTGCAGCACGTCCGCGCCCGGCTTGTACGAGGCGACGAAGTCGTGCTCGGGCCCGATCGCGGCGTACCCGCGCCCCAGGTCACGCGCGAACGCCGGTGCGCCCTGGATCTCGAACGACGCGACATCCGCCGACGCGTCCCCCCCGACCACGCTCATCAGCTGCGCGTAGTCGGAGACGGGCGCGATCACGACGCCCTGCATCTGGAAGTGCTCGTCGTTGGGCGGGTACAGCACGAGCGTCGCCGATCCGTTCTTGTTCAGCCCGGGCGTCATCAGCATCATCTGGGCAAGCTGCGGGCCCATCGCGACGTCGCCCGGCAGACCCAGGTCGCCCACCATCGACGCCACCCGGTCCGCCAGCTTGCCCACGTCCCGGATCGAGATGATCAGCGGGGCCTCGGGCGTCGCGAAGCTGAGTGAGTCCGGCGGGGCGCCCAGGGCCGGGGCGACCAGCAGCAGCGTGCCGACGCACGCGAGCAGCGACCGCCGACGTCGGGCGAGGGTCGTGGTGGGGGTCATCGGGGGGTTCCTTTCGTCTCGCCCCGTCGTTCGACGGGCGGCATCCTCCGCCCTGGGGAGCTGGCGATCACGCCGCCGCGCCCCGGGGCCGAGCATTGTTACGCGTTCAGGCTGTCCGCGTTCCGCCGCCCCCGCCTGACGGGCGGGGTCTCAGGAAATCTGTGGCGGTCGATGGGGGGGGACGCCGAGCGTCCCGGGGACGAGTCGCTCAGGCGGCCGACCCGGCGCGGGCCTCGCCTTCCTCGTCCTCCTCGTCGCCCTCACACTCGTCCTCGAGGATCGGGTTGCCGTCCTCGTCGAGGGGGTTCCCTTCCGCGTCGCAGGGGTTCCCGTCCTCGTCGACGTACTCGTACTCGTACTCCTCGTCGTCTTCTTCCTCGGTCTCCGCCTCGGCCTCCTCCACCTCGCCCTCGGCGCCGACCGAGTCCTCCTCGTCGTACTCCTCTTCCTCCTCCTCGTACTCCTCGTCCTCGTCGTCCTCGTACTCCTCCTCGTCGTCCTCCCACTCCTCGCCCTCGTCCTCGTCCGGCTCGTACTCCTCGTCCTCGTCGTCGCGGGCGACCGCGGTCGTGGCGCCGCCGCCGACGCCCTCGTTCTCCTCGAACAACGCCTGCTGGTCCGGATCCTGCTCGTTCTGTCTCGCCAGTTCCTGTTCGTGCAAAGCCTTCATGGCCTCCCACTCCTCAATGGTGATCATCACGTCCCGGGCCACCGAGCCCTTGTGATCGGAGATGATCCCCGCGATCCCCATCAAATCAATCAGGCGGCTCGCCCGGGTGTACCCGATCGCCAGACGTCGCTGGAGCAGGCTCACCGACCCCCGCTTGGTCTCCAGGACGATCTCGACCGCCCGGTCGAACATCGGGTCCTCCTGGGCCGCGGCCAGGGAGGCCGAGGAGTTGTTCTCGCTCTCGTAGATCCGCTCCTCGTCCGCGTTGCCCCCCCGGAGCTGGATCAGCTGGCGCTCGAAGCTCGGCGAGGCGATCTCCTTCAGGAACTTCACCCCCCGCCGGATTTCCTTGTCGTCGACCAGCGTCCCCTGCGCCCGCGTCAGCTTGTGGCTCGAAGGCGACAGGTACAGCATGTCCCCCATCCCCAGCAGCAGCTCCCCGCCCTTCTGGTCCAGCACGATCCGGCTGTCCATCCCGCTGGCCACCTTGAACGCGATCCGGCAGGGCATGTTCGACTTGATCAGCCCCGTGACCACGTTCGCCTGCGGGCGCTGGGTCGCCAGGATCAGGTGGATCCCCACCGCACGCGCCTTCTGCGCGATGCGGATGATCGACCCCTCGACCTCCTTGGTCGTCATGATGAGGTCGGCCAGCTCGTCGATGATGAAGACCATGTACGGCAGCTTGCGGGGGGTCCGCGCCGCCTGCTCCTCGGTCTCGACGCCGAGGCGCTCCTTCAACTCGTCCCACTCCAGCTCGTTGTACGCCGCGATGTCCCGCACGCCCGCCTCGGCGAGCAGCTCGTACCGCTCGTCCATCTTCGTGACGGCCCACTCCAGGATCGCCGCCGCCTTGCTCATCTCGGTGACGACCGGGCACATCAGGTGCGGGATGTCCCGGAACTGGCTCATCTCGACCATCTTCGGGTCGACCAGCACCAGCTTCAGCTCGTTGGGCTTCTTCGTGTAGAGGAAGCCCATGATGATCGTGTTCATGCACACGCTCTTGCCCGACCCCGTCGTGCCGGCAATGAGCATGTGGGGCATCTTCGTCAGGTCCGCGATCAGCGGGTCGCCCGACGCGTCCTTGCCCAGGAACATCGGCAGCTTCATCTTCGCGAACTGCTCGCGGTTCGACATCAGCTCCTTGAGTCGCACCCGCTCCTTGGTCAGGTTGGGCACCTCGACCCCGACCGTGTCGCGCCCCTCCATGTTCGAGACCACGCGGATGTTCACCGCCTTGAGCTGACGGGCGATGTCGCTCGCGACCGCGTTGATCGCCGCCACCTTCGTGCCGGGCGACAGCTTCACGTGGTAGAGCGTGATCACGGGCCCGGACTCGATGTCCACCACCTCGCCGTCGATCTTGTACTGACGCAGCGCCGCCTCGAGCGCCTCGGCCTGCTCACGCACCAGCCCCTCGAGCTTCTCGTCGAAGTCCTCCTCCGGATCCTCGAGCAAGTCCAGACCCGGGAACTTGTATCCCTCCAGCTCCGCCATGTTCTGCAGCTCGGACAGGTCCTCCTCCGTCGCGATCTGACGGCTCGACGCGCTGAAACGCAAAGGCAGCTTCGAGATCTTCTCACGCAGCGCGTCCTGGTCGAAGACCTGGGGCGCCCCGGGCAGCTCGTCGTCGTCCTCCTCCTCCTCGTACCCGTCCTCCTCCTCGTACTCCTCCTCGTCGTCCTCGTACTCGTCCTCTTCGTACTCGTCTTCCTCCTCGACCTCGATGGGCTTGGGCGCGACGCGGACGCGGGGCTTGGCCGCCCGCTTGAGCGCCTTTTCGTCCACCTCCACCGGCTCGTCGATGTCGTTGAGGCGCACCCTCGCCGTCTTCCGCTTCTTGACCAGGCCCGAGAGCGACCCGAAGACGCCGCCCGACGCCCGCGCCACGCCCCCCGCCGCCCGCCCCCCGACGCCCGCCGCCACCCGCGTCCCGTGCGCCGCCGGGACCATCACCCGGTACAGCGCGATCGGCGCCCGCCACAGCAGCGTGTCGCACGCCACCACCAGGCCCACCGCCACCAGCAGCATCATCCAGAGCAGCGTCCCACCCACCGCGAACCGCGGTACAAGCTCGCCCGCGATCACGACCCCCGACGTCCCCCCCGCCAGCCCCGCCATCGGCCCCCAGTTGGGCCAGGCCAGCGCCGCCAGCCCGCACGCCGCCCCAGTCAGCATCACGATCCCGACCAGGCGGACCAGCCCGTGCCCCGTCGGGATCCTGGCCGCCGTCAGCGCCAGCCCCGCCCCCCCGAAGAGCATCGGGACGAGCACGCCCAGCCCGAGGACCTTGAGCGCGAAGTACGCGACGTACGCCCCGGTCGGGCCGCACCAGTTCTCCACCGGGTTGTTGTGGGGCCAGACCACATGGCTCGGCGCATCGCCCGGCGAGAAACTCACCAGCGAGCACGCCAGAAACGCCCACGTCCCCAGGCAGGCGATCCAGATCAGGCTCCCCAACACGCTCCGGTCCGTCCGCGCAGCGTCAGACCCGCCCGCGACCCGGTACCCACGACCCTTCCCGGCTTTCTTCTTCGAGGCCATCTCGGATCTGGCTATCGGCCCTCACCCCGCCAGAATCCCAGAATCCGCCCTCCCCAGGGGGCCAATGTCCCCTGAGCACGCCTAGATCGCGTCCACCTCGACCCGCCCGTCGACCAGGCGACGGATCTTCAGGGGGTTCGCGTCCTGCAACTCCGGGGGCAATGCTCCCTCGGGCGCGTCCTGGTAGCAGACCCGACGCGCCCACCGCTCGATCGCCAGGGGACCCACCCCGGTCGCATTCGAGGGCAGTGCCGAGGGGTATGGCCCGCCATGCACCATCGAGGGGCACACCTCCACCCCCGTCGGCGCCCCGTTGAAGACGATCCGCCCCACGCGCCGCTCCAGGATGTCCACCAGGCGGCGGACCATCGCGTCCTCGCCCCGCGCGAACCAGACCGAACCGGTCAGCGCTCCCAGCACCGCCGACGCCCCGTCCTCGAGGTCGTCGATCCGGTCGCACTCGACGATGATCGCCGCGGGCCCGAACGTCTCGGCGTGCAGCGTCGGGGTGTGGATGAACGTGCGCAGCTTCGTGGTCAGCAGGCAGGGCGCGCCGATCGCGGGGTGAGCCCCGCCGTCACGCGCCGCCTTCCCGTTGGGCACGCTCCCGCCCCGCACGCTGACGCCCGTCACGCCTGAGACCTTCTTGAGGCGGGCGCTGTATTCGTCCGCGATCCGCCCGCCCAGCATCGCCGCGGGCATCTTCTCCCGCAGGCTCGTCGCCATCGCCCGGGCCAGGCGCTCCGAGGCGTCCGAGCGGACGACGAAGATCAGCCCGGGGCACGTGCACATCTGCCCGCCGGAGTTGGTCAGGCTGCCCGCGAGGCGCTGCCCAACCCGCTCGGCGTCTTTCTCGATCGCCCCGGGCAGCACGAACACGGGGTTCGTCGAGCCCATCTGGGCGAAGACCGGGATCGGGTCGTCCCGCCCGTCGTGCGCCAGCGACGCCAGTGCCATCCCGCCCCGAGTCGAGCCGGTGAACCCGACCGCCCGGATCGAGGGATGCACGACAAGGCGCGAGCCGACCTCGTGCTCGCGCGAGCCGCCGGCGTGCAGGAACGAGTACGTCCCGGGGTGCAGCCCAAGGTCCTTGACGGCGTCCGCGACCGCGCGGGCCGCCAGCTCTCCCATGCCCGGGTGCATCGGGTGTCCCTTGACGACGACGGGGCAGCCCGCCGCAAGCGCACTGGCGACGTCACCCCCCGCGCTCGACGAGGCGAGAGGGAAGGCGCACGAACCGAAGACCGCGACCGGGCCGAGCGGTCGCAGCATCGAGCGGATGTCCGCCTTGGGGAAGGGGCGCCTGGCGCTGTCCCCCTTGTCGATCGAGGGGCGGACCCACGAGCCTTCCGCCGCGGTGCGCGCGAACAGCGCCAGCGTGGACGTCGTCCTGTCCCGCTCGGCCCGCAGGCGCGTCGCGCTCAGCCCCGTCTCCTTGCTCCCCACCTCGATGAGCGCCGAGCCCAGATCCGTGATGTTCGACGCGATCCGCTCGAGCAGGCGGGCCCGCTCCTCGACCGCCCCGGCGCACATCTCGTGGAACGCGTCCCACGCCTGCTCGCACGCCTCGTCCACCTCCGAGTCGGTCGCGGATTGGTAGCTCCGCTCGACGTCTCGCCCGGTCTTGGGGTCCTGGGCTCGGAAGGCGAGGGCGCCACGCTCGGTCTGGACCGATCGCCCGGCGATGATCGACCTCCCCGAGATGCGTTCCATGGCCTTGGCCAGGCCGACGCGATCCGTCACGCGGGCGCCCTCCGCTCGCGACCCTGGGGCCGCGAGGCTGAATTCGCGATTGGATCGGCCGATTCCGCCCACGTCTTGGCCCGGATCCCCCGCCCGGGGGCCGGTCGTGTCCACACGAGGCTCCGAGATCCCAGATCAGGGGTGTTTGTCGTCTGTTCGTTCGGTATGCTCTCGGGTATGCCCGCCCGGGTCCGGTCATATCTGCTCGTCGGCGTCGAGGCCCGCCCCTGCGAGATCGAGGTGGACTTGGACGACACCCACCTCGAGCGTCAGACCATCGTCGGGCTGCCCGACACCGCGGTGAGGGAGTCGCTCGAGCGGGTGCGGTCGGCGATGGGCAACGCCGGGTACCCGTTCCCGCGGGGCAAGACGGTGATCAACCTCGCGCCCGCGGACGTGAGGAAGGAAGGGCCGATCTACGACCTGCCGATCGCGGTGGCGCTGCTGATTGCCCAAGGCGTGATCCGTCCCGAGCGCACGGGGCTGGACCTGCGCCGGACGGTGTTCGCGGGGGAGCTGGCGCTCGACGGGCGGGTGCGCCCGGTGAAGGGGGCGATCGCGGCGGCGGACTGCGCGCGCGCGGATGGGATGCAGGCGTTCGTCGTCCCCGCGGACAACGCGGGGGAGGCGGCGGTCGTCGAGGGGATCAGCGTCTTCGGCGTGCGCTCACTCGAGGAGGTCGTGGGGTTGCTCGCGGGGGAGCTGGAGCCCGAGCCTCATCCGCCGCCGAACGTGGGCAAGCTGTTGCGGGAATCGCCCGCGCCGGTGGACTTCGCCGAGATCCGGGGGCAGGAGGGTGTGAAGCGGGCGATCGTGGTGGCGGCGGCGGGCGGGCACAACCTGCTCATGCTCGGGCCGGCGGGCTCGGGCAAGACGATGATGGCCAAGGCGCTGCCGGGGGTGCTGCCCCCCCTGAACGCGGACGAGGCCATAGAAGTCACGCGGATCTACTCGGCGGCCGGGGCGCTCGCGCCGGGGCAGAGCCTGGTGACGTCGCGTCCCGTGCGCACGCCGCACCACACGGCCAGCTCACCGGCGATCGTGGGGGGCGGGATCGTGCCGCGGGCGGGGGAGATCTCGCTAGCCCACCGGGGGGTGCTGTTCCTGGACGAGCTGCCCGAGTTCCCGCGGGACGTGCTGGAGACGCTGCGCCAGCCGATGGAGGACCACGTGGTGACGATCGCGCGGGCGCACGGGTCGGTGCGTTTCCCGGCGAGCTTCATGCTGGTGGCGGCGATGAACCCGACGCCCCGGGGGGACGTGGCGCCCGGGGAGGTGGGCAAGCGGGAGATGTCGCGGTACCTGTCGCGTTTGTCCGGGCCGTTGCTCGATCGGATCGACATTCACGTGGAGGCGCCGGCGGTGCCGTGGCGCGAGTTGACCGGAAGGGCGAGCGGGACGAGCAGCGCGCAGATGCGCGAGCAGGTCGCGGGGGCGCGCACGCTGGCGGCCGGGCGCCAGGGCCCGGCGACGCCCAACGCCCGCCTGCCGGGCAAGAAGCTCGACGAACTGGCGCCGATGGAGGAGTCGGCCAGGGCGCTGCTGGGCGACGCGATCACGGGGCTGGGCCTGAGCGCGCGGGCGTACGACAAGATCCGTCGCGTGTCGCGGACGATCGCGGACCTGGCGGGCGACGAGACGATCGGGCCCGATCACGTCGCGGAGGCGGTGGGGTATCGATTGCTGGATCGGCGGGTGTAGAACGCAGCCCATAGGACTAGCCCCGCACGTGAGGAAGGGGCCTTCTCTCCGCACCTGCATCTCGGAGGCTACTTCTCCCACAGGCGAGCCGAGGTGTGGAGGCGGGAGAGAAGCAAGAGCCCCTTACTCACGTGCGGGGCTAGTTCTCGAGCGGGGGCTCCCAGAACTCCTCGTGGGGGAGGTGGTCGTTGTTCCAGCGCTGGCGCTTCTGGGGATCGCGGCTGACGAGGTCGTCGTACGAAAGGCGTCGGGCGTGGGCGTCGGCGAAGAGGACGACGGAGCCGTCGGCGTGCCGGCGGCTCGGGACGTCGTCGATGGGCTCGTCGGTGGTCGTGAGCACGCGAGGGCTGACGGAGAAGTCGCTGACGCCGTCGGGCTCGGAGTCCATGATGGCGTACATGTCGGCGGGCTGAACGATGCGAGTTTCCTTAATGCCCCAGAGCTGGCGCTGGGTCGCGCGGTCTTGTGGGGAGAGCGTCGGGTCGTCCGCGTGGCGCCCGAGCCCGAGGATGTCGACGAACTCTTCCGTAGCGTCGCCGAAGCCCTGGACGCCCAGCTCGTTGTAGCCGTAGGTGAAGAACTGGCGGGCGCGGAGGGGCATCTCGCCCGGGAGGAAGCCGAAGCGCTCGGTCTGGGTCAGCTCCTGGGGCTCGGTCCAGACGCGGCTGCCGGTGGTGTCGAGGGCGAACTGCCAGTGGTAGTCCACGAGGGCGGAGGGGCAGTTGAAGACCTCGGTGTTGTGGTCGTCGGAGAAGTTCTGGCGGATGAGCGAGGGCCAGATGTAGTAGAACCTCTGGGTCGTGCCCTGGATCATGAAGTGACCCGCCGGGAAGTATCCGCCCTCGTCGATCACGTACGTCGAGAGCCCGATGCCCTGCTGGCGGAGCTGGGAGGCGCACTTGATGGTCTTGCTGGTCTCGCGAGCGGAGCCGAGGGCGGGCAGCAGGATCGCGATGAGGAGGGCGATGATCGCGATGACGACGAGCAACTCGATGAGCGTGAACGCATGCCGTCGAGGGTCGTGCATGGTCGCTCCAGCCTGAGGGGATCGGGCGTGGCGTCGGCGCCCCGGGACTACGGGCCTTCTTCGAGGGGGGGCGTCATCGGGCCGTGGGTGTGCGTGCTGTCGCCGTGGGCGACGAGGACCTGGTGCCCGCAGTAGGGGCACTGTGGTGGGAGCGTGCCGTGCCCCCAGAGTTCGAGGTAGCGACCGCAGTTGTGGCAGGGTTGGGCGCGGGCGGTGTTCTTGCCGCCGCACTCGGGGCAGGTGATGCGTCCCTCGAAATCGGGGCCCTCCTGCTTGGCCATGGCGCCGACGGTGAGGGTGAACTCCGCGCCGCAGGCGGGGTCGCGGCAGACCCACATGGTGAGGCGGTCGAGGCTCTCGGTCTCGCCCGGGCCGCCCCGAGAGAGGATGGTGACGACGACGGCGCCCACGACGCAGGCGATCGCGATGATCGAGAGGGTGATGTTCTTGGGGGTCAAGGCGCGCTCCGGGTCGGTGGGGGTCAGCCTTCGAAGGGGGGCTCCCACCATTCCTCGTGCGGGCGGTGGTCATTGTTCCACTTGGCGCGGGCCTGGTCCTCGCGCTTGGTGAGGTCGTCGTAGGAGATGCGCTTGGCGTGCCCGTCGATGAAGAGGGCAACGGAGCCGTCGGCATGTCGACGGCTTGGGAGGTCGTCGAGGTCGTCCTGGCTGCTTGTCTTGCGGGGGCTGCAGGAGAAGTCGGTGACGCCGTCAGGCTCGACGTCCATGATGGCGTACATGTCGGCAGGCTGGAAGATCCGGTTCTCGCTGATGCCCCAGAGGTTCTGAGAGTTGACGTTGTCCAAGTAGTCGGGGACGGTGGGGTCGTCGGCGTGGGCGCCGAGGCCGAGGATGGGGGCGGCGCCAATCTCGAAGTAGCTCTGCACGCCGAACTCGTTGTACCCGTAGGTGAAGAACTGGCGCCCGCGGGTGGGCATCTCGCCCGGGAGGAAGCCGAAGCGCTCGGTCTGGGTCTGCTCCTGGGGCTGCGTCCAGACGTGCGAGGAGGTGGTGTCGAGGGTGAACTTCCAGTGGTAGTCCTCGATGGTGGAGGGGCAGTTGAAGACCTCGGTGTTGTGGTCGTCGGAGAAGTTGCTGCGGATCAGGCCGGGCCAGACGTAGTAGAAGCGTGTGGAGTCGCTGATCTGGAAGTGGCCCGCAGGGAAGTACCCGCCGTCGTCGAGGACGTATGTCGAGAGCCCGATGCCCTGCTGGCGGAGCTGCGAGGCGCACTTGATGGTCTTGCTGGTCTCGCGGGCCGAGCCGAGGGCCGGGAGCAGGATCGCGATCAGGAGGGCGATGATCGCGATGACGACGAGCAGCTCGATCAACGTGAACGCGCGGCGAGAGGTTTGTCGCATCGGGGAGACCCCAGGGAGATGGAAGGGCTTGCGGACGAGACCCCCGCCCGTAATGGGCGGGCCTGATCGACCCAGTATGGCCGAATTGGGGTCATGATGCGAGCCCGATGGCTGGGCATAGGTGTTCGCGGCGCCACCCGGTCTGCCCTACGCTGTTGACTCGCCACTCGCGGGGCGGTCGCCCGGGTCGGGCCTGAGGAGGTCATCATGCGTGCTCGAATGCTCGTTGCCGGCGGGTTGCTGGCGGGGTCGTTGGTTTTGACGGCGTGCAAGACGACCGAGAGCCCGCCGACCGCCGAGCGTCCGCAGCAACGAGGGCCTCGGATGCGTGACCGAGGCCCGGCGCTGGGGGCGTACGACGAGTCGTTCCGGCGAGAGGCCGGGCTCGGGTCGCAGGACATCTTCGCCGCCCTCGAGCTCCCGACCCCGAACGATCGGCGCCTGGCCTCGGGGGCGCCCGGCCCCGGGTACTGGCAGCAGCGGTGCGACTACAAGATCGACGCGGAACTGGACGCCGAGACGCAGCGGCTCGAGGTGACCGAGCGGGTGACGTACCACAACAACTCGCCCAACGACCTCGATTACATCTGGATGCAGATGGAGCAGAACCTGTTCCGCCCGGACTCTCTGGGGACGCTGTCGCGGACGCCGGGCGGGGTGATGAAACAGGACGAGGAGAACTTCGTCGGCGGGTTCGACGTGCACGCGCTGACCTCGGGGGGGTCGGACCTGACGTACCACGTCTACGACACGATGGCGCGGGTGGAGCTGCCCCGGGCGCTCGAGAGCGGGCAGGAGTTCACGTTCGAGGTGTCGTACGCGTTCGACATGCCGCCGCACCTGCGCCGGATGGGCGCCGACGACGTCGAGGACGGCGTGATCTTCGAGTACGCCCAGTGGTTCCCGGCGGTCTGCAAGTACGATGACGTCTATGGCTGGAACACGCTGCCCTACCTGGGCACGGGCGAGTTCTACGCGGACTACGGGGACTACGAGGTGAACATCACCGTCCCCAGCACGCACCTCGTTGGGGCGAGCGGGGAGCTGATCAACCCGCACGATGTGCTCACGCCCGAGCAGTACGACCGGATGCAGCAGGCGTCGGGCAGCGACGAGCCCGTCGTGATCCGCTCGGTCGATGAGATCACCGACCCGGACACGCGCCCCCAGGGGGAGGACACGCTGACGTGGCGCTTCCGGGTGCACGACGCCCGCACCTTCGCGTGGGCGAGCTCTCCGGCGTTCGCGTGGGACGCGTGCAAGGCGGACGTGACGGCGCTCGACGGGTCGCACAAGACGGTGCTCTGCCAGTCGCTGTACCCGCGCGAGGCAACGGCGTGGGCCCCCGACCACGAGGCCGGCGGCTCGAGCCTCGTCGTCAAGCACTCGATCGAGTTCTACTCGAAGCTGCTGTACCCCTACGCCTACCCGTCGATGACGAACGTCAACGGCGCCGAGGGGGGCATGGAGTACCCCGGGATCGTCTTCTGCGGGTCCCGAACCAACGCGGACGGGCTCTTCGGCGTGACCGACCACGAGGTCGGGCACTCGTGGTTCCCGATGATGGTCAACTCCGACGAGCGGAGGCACGTCTGGATGGACGAGGGCTTCAACTCGTTCATCAACATGTACTCGAGGGCGGACTGGAAGAGCGCGGACATCGACACCGAGCGGGCCAGGGACCAGACGCTGCGGATGTCGAAGGAGACGCACCGCCAGGCGATGGACACGCCCCCCGACCAGATGTGGGGGCGGTGGCTCGGCTTCTTGGGCTACCGCAAGCCGGCGTACTCGCTCTATCTGCTGCGGGAGGTGATCCTGGGGCCTGAGCGGTTCGACACGGCGTTCCGCGAGTACGTCCACAACTGGGCGTTCAAGAGCCCGCAGCCGTCGGACTTCTTCCGCACCATGGAGAACGCCTCGGGCATGGATCTGGCCTGGTTCTGGCGGGGCTGGGTGCTGGGCTCGGGCCAGCTCGACCAGTCGGTGGACGAGGTGGTGACGGCGAGCGACACGCTGGCGTACGCGACGTTCACCTCGCGGGGCGACGTCGTGATGCCGGTGCTGTACCGCGTGACGTACGACGACGGGACGAGCGAGGACCGTCGGGCGCCGGTGGAGGCGTTCTACTCGTCGAACCGTTGGCGGGCCTGGTGGAATCCCGGGGGTCGGCAGGTCACCCGCGTGGAGATCGACCCGGACGGGCTGATGCCGGACGTCGATCGCGAGAACAACGCGCGCTGATCGACATCGAGGGAGCGATGCCGGGGTTGGGCTTCAAGCGGTTGTCTTCCCGGACGTTCCGTGCGCGTCTGAAGAGGCGGGTGGGCGCGTGGTCGGCGTTCGGTCGGACGGGAATCGTCCGGGGTGATTTACTCATTCTTCATTCGGCGCAGATCTTGCCGGGAATGTCTTGCGTAGATTGAAGGGTACATAGGGCGTAGGTGTGCGCCCAGGAGCGTCGGGTTCGAGCCCGGCATTGAGGGTTTCCCTTACAAAGGGTGACGCCAGGACTGGCGACGCACACAGGAACGCCCCGTGGGGGATGCGGGGGCGTGACACTTGAGAGAGGCGGGGTGGGCCTCTTTCTGGAAGAGCGGTCTCGGGCGTGAAGGCGTCCGTCATCCGATTCCCGCGTCCGCCGCCCCCCGGCGGCGCGGGCGGCCTCTCACGAGGCCGACACTCCCCCCTAGCCCGGCTCCCCCCTGGGCCGGGCGCGGACGGGCGGGCTGCCCGACTGAGCGTTGTTTGCGGCCGGCAGCTCGTCCGCTCCATTCCCCCCCTTTGCGTGCGGCGTCCGTAGCTCGTCTACGACGCCGCCGCGCGCGCTGTGCGGGATGGATCGAGAATCAAGGCGCCAGCAGATCGATCACCCAGACGCCGCCCAGGGCGTAGAGCCCCGAGACCAGGTCGTCGAGCAGGATCCCCCAGCCGCCCCGGATCTTCTGGAGCGATTCGGCCGGCGGCGCCAGCGCCTTGAAGACGTCGAAGATCCTGAAGAGCAGGAACGCCGCGACGATGAAGATCAGCGTGCGCCCGGGCGTCGTCATCTGCGCGACCGGGAGCAGGAGAAGAGGGATGCACATCCCGGCGACCTCGTCGGCGACCACGTTGCTCGGGTCCTTGCCCCACCTCGCCTCCGCCCGGTCGCCCATCAGGACGACGGCGCCCGAGGCGAGCACGAGCACACCGACGATGACGGACAGGTAGATCCACCCGCGGGCGTCGGCGCCGGCGAGGATCATCACGGCGGCGAGGAAGGCCGGCGGGAGCGAGCCCCAGGTCCCCGAGGCGGGGCGGAGGTATCCGAGGCCAAAGCAGGTGACGAGCTGGAAGCCCGACCAGATGGCGGGCTCGTCGCGGGGGTCGCCACTCAGGATGCGTGTGTCGTCGCCGCTCGTCATGGGGCCCAGACTCTATCGCGGCGTCCGGGGGGGCGTGGACGACTCGCCATGTTCCCCCGGTCAGGGCTTGTGGATCAGACCCCGCCCGGATCGGACGCCCTTGGCGATGTAGGGGGCGCACGAGAGAACGGTGACGAGGACCGTGAGCCAGACCGCGAGGTGGATGGCCCACCAGGCGGGCGACGCGAGCGGGACGTCGTTCAGCGCCAGCAGCACGAGGACGAGGGGGATCACGAGGGACTGGAGGATCATCTTGGCCTTGCCCGCGACGTCGGCGGAGAAGTCCACGCCCTGGGACTCGAAGAAGCCCCGGACCGAGGTGACGAGCAGTTCGCGGGCGAGGATGACGACCGCCATCCAGGGGGCGACGCCCGAGAGCTGGACGAGGCGCGCCTGGTCGCTTGAGTACGGGTCGACGGCGGCGAACGCCGGTGAGGCGAGGTACACGAAGGCCCCGAGGACGAGGATCTTGTCGGCGAAGGGGTCCATCACGCGACCGAACTTGCTGATGGCGTTCCACTTGCGCGCGAGGTACCCGTCGAGGGCGTCGGTCGCGGCGGCGACGACGAAGAGCGCGGCGGCGGCCAGAAGCACGTCCCGGGGCAGCGCGGGGTTGGGGTTCGGGATGCCGTCACCGAGGCGCCAGGTCGCGGGACGGTCGCCGAGCCCGATCTCGAGCAGCGCGAAGAAGGCGGCGGCGAGGAAGAGGCGGAGGATGGTGAGGGCGTTGGGGATCTTCGCTTGGAGGGGAGTTGGGGGCGGTCTGTGGGCGTCAGGGGGCATGGGCGGATGGTAGTGGGAGGGTGTTCGGGATCGCCCACAGGAGCGCCGGCGTGTTGAAGGGGTGGGGGGCGGGATCTATCCTCCCGACCCGTGCGCGCGGGTGTCTCTCGTTTTCCCGTGGCGGCGAGCGGAAATCCCGCCGGACGCGTCGTTTGACCCGCCCGGCCCACCCCTGCGGGAGCGGTCTTGGACGCGCTGATCAGCCCGTTGGTCCTGTACTCCGCCTGCGCCCTGGGGGCGGTGGGCGTGGCGCTGGCGCTGCCCCGCAAGGGGGCGAGCTGGCGTGTGCCGGGGGCGCTCCTGGCGGCGATCGCGGGGGGCGTGGTGATCCTGGCGTTGGGCCTTGTCGCGAACGCGTCTGGGCAGCTTCCCAACGTGTACTTCTACGTCTTCTCGGCGCTGGCGCTTGGGGCGGGGCTGCGGGTGATCACGCACCACCGGCCCGTGTACTCGGCGCTGTACTTCATCCTGACGATCATCGCGTCGGCGGGGCTGTACGTGATCCTGGCGGCGGAGTTCATGGCGTTCGCGCTGATCATCATCTACGCCGGCGCGATCCTGATCACGTACCTGTTCGTGATCATGCTGGCGACGCAGGCGCCGGTCGAGGGGGACGACGAGTTCCAGGCGGATTACGACACGAAGGCGCGCGAGCCGGCGCTGGCGGCGCTGGCGGGGTTCGTGCTGCTGGCGGTGCTGACGACGATGATGTTCGGGGGGCTCAAGTCGCTCCGGGAGCCACCGGTCCAGGAGGCGGCCCGCGAGGAGCGGCTCGCGCTGGCGACGAGCCCACTGAAGATCGAGCGGGTGCTGCGCGACACGCCCAGGCGTGACGACGCGGGCGAGCCGATGCACGACGAGCACGGCAAGCCCATGATGATGCTCGGGCCCGACGAGGAGATCGTCCGCCTGCCCCCGATCAAGGGGCAGACGATGGTGAACTTCGCGGCGGAGAACTCCGTGCTGATCCGGATGCCCGACAACACGACGCGGAGCACGAACCCGCGCGACTGGCCCGAGGAGCTCCAGGTCTCCAACGTGGAGATGGTGGGGCGGAATCTGCTGGCAGACCATCCGGGGACGATCGAGATCGCGGGCGTGATCCTGCTGATGGCGATGCTGGGCGCGACCGTGTTGAGCCGTCGTCAGGTGGAGATCGACGAGGCGGCCAAGGCGCACGAGGCGAGGCGCCTGCACGGGCTCGACGAGGAAGGGGCGGCGGCGTGAGCGGGTTGGGCGGCTTGGTCATCGCGCAGGCGGACTACCCCCAGGCGATGGGGACGATCACGCTGGCGCACTACCTGTTCGTCTCGGGGGCGATGTTCGCCCTGGGGCTGATCGGGTTCCTGACGCGTCGGAACATGATCATCATGTTCCTGTGCACCGAGTTGATGTTCCAGGCGGCGGGGCTGGCGCTGATCGCGTTCAGCCGTTACCACCTGAACCACACGGGCCAGACGTTCGTGATCTTCGTCTTGACGGTGGCGGCGGCGGAGGCGGCGATGGCGCTGGCCCTGGTCATCCTGCTGTTCCGCAAGCGAGAGAGTCTGAACACCGAGGACTGGACGGAGATGAGCGGGTGAGCCGCGTGGGGTCCATGTGCTGAATGCGCCGGCGTCCATCCTGGGTTCCTTTGTGAGCGTCGCAAGCGTGGCGCAGCACACGCCCGAGGCGTCGCACGCCGCCCACGAGGCGGTGTCGCACGCGGGCGTCGGCTCGGGCCCCGCCTGGATCGGGTGGATCGTGCTGCTGCCGGTGATCGGGTGCGTGCTGTCCGGGCTGGCGGCGGCGATGCGTGTGCGGTCCAAGCTGCCCGCGTGGGTGACGGTCGTCTGCCTCGGCGCCGCCTTCGGCGTGACGCTGGCGATGTTCCTGTCGTACGACACGATCAACGCCGGCGGGCCCTTCGTCGTGCACATCTACGACTGGATCGGGGTGCACTGGACGGGCGCCGGGGGCGAGCCGGCGGGGCTGGTCGCCAACTTCGCGTTCTACATCGACAAGCTGACGGTCCTGTGGATGCTGTTCGTGACGGGGCTGGGGACGCTGATCGCGCTGTACGCCAGCGAGTACATGGCCCACGACGTGGGGGCGGGGTACTGCCGTTTCTTCGCGGCGTTCAACCTGTTCGTCTTCTCCATGGCCTGCCTGGTGATGGCGAGCAACCTCGTGCTCCTGTACCTGGGGTGGGAGGGCGTGGGGCTCTGCTCGTACCTGCTGATCGGGTACTTCTACAAGAAGCCGTCGGCGGTGGCGGCGGCGAAGAAGGCGTTCATCGTCAACCGCATCGGTGACCTGGGGCTGGCGCTGGGGATCTACCTCACGTTCGTCCACTTCGGGACGGTCGAGTACGCCGACCTGTTCGCGAGCGAGAAGCTGCAGGGGTATCTCGCGGCGGCGGGCGCGGGCGACTTCTCTTCGATCCCCTGGGAGGCGCAGGGCATCGGGCTGCTCCTGATGATCGGGGCGTTCGGCAAGAGCGCGCAGCTGCCCCTGTATGTGTGGCTTCCCGACGCGATGGAGGGCCCGACGCCGGTGAGCGCCCTCATTCACGCGGCGACGATGGTCACCGCCGGCGTGTTCATGATCGCACGGATGTACCCGGTCTTCCTGGCCAGCGAGTACGCGCTGCCGATCGTCGCGTGGGTGGGGACCTTGACCGCGCTGCTGGCGGCGACGATCGGGATGGCGCAGTTCGACATCAAGCGGATCATGGCGTACTCGACGGTGTCGCAACTGGGCTACATGTTCGCCGGGCTGGGGATGCTGACGACGACGGGGGCCGCGTTCCACGTCTTGACGCACGCGTTCTTCAAGGCGCTGCTTTTCCTGTGCTGCGGCGCCGTCATGCACGGGTTCGCGGGCCAGCTCGACCTGCGCAAGCTCTCGGGCGTGGCGTGGATGAAGGGGTGGGGGATCGTCGGGGTGACGATGCTCGTGGGGTGCATGAACCTGTCGGGGTTGCCCTACATCACGAGCGGGTTCTACTCGAAGGACATGATCATCGCCGAGGCGTTCGTGACGCCCGGGTACGCGGCGATCGGGTGGATATTGGTCTTCACCGCCGGGCTGACGGCGTACTACACGTTCCGCGTGTTCTTCCGCGTCTTCGTCGGGCCGCAGCACTTCGAGCCGGGCGACGAGCATCATGATGCCGAGGCGGAGGCGATCGAGGCGGAGGAGATGGGTCACGCGCACGACGGGCATGCAGTCCTGGCGCATGGGCACGACGATCACGGGCATGGACACGACCACGGTCACGGCGGTTTCCACCCGCACGCCCCGGGCTGGGCGATCAACCTGGTGCTCCTCATCCTCGCGGGTCTGTCGATCGCGGCGATCGGGCTGGCGTACATCGACACGGACACGCACGGGTGGGTCGGGTCGCTGATCCACGAGTCGAGCGCGGCGTACGCAGAGCCCGTACGCTGAGGCGGCACTCCACGCGGCCCTGGAGGTCGAAGGCACGCCGTCGCAGGCCCGTTGGGACCGGCGTCGCGGGCGAGTCTTTGGCCTGAGCGCGCCTGAGGCGATGGTGTACGTCTCGGGCGGCGTGGCGATCCTGGGCGTCCTGCTGGCGGCGTTCTTCCACGGGCCGGTCGGGGTGCAGGGGTTGCTCCTGGGCGGGCGGCGCGACGCGGCGCTGCCGGATGGACGCCGTGGCGAAGCGATTCAGCCCGATCCCCGCTGGGCGGAGCGCAAGTGGTACGTGGATGAGTTCTCCACGCGGTGCTCGTGACGCCCCTGCGGGTCGTCCTTGCACCTGTGCCACCTATTCGACAAGTTCGTAATCGACGGGATCGTGGACGGGGCGGGCAAGGCGCCCCGGGCGATCGCGTCGCTCGTGCGTCCGACGCAGTCGGGCCAGCTCCAGGGGTACGCCGCCGGCATGGTGGGCGGGATCGCGGTGCTGCTGTTCGTGGCGGCGATCATCCTGCTCGTGGGGGGCGCCTCGTGAGCGAGATGGCCTGGCTCATCCTGATCGCGATCGCGACGCCGATGGTGTTCGCGCTGGTGATGCTGTTCTGGCCCGCGGAGCGGGCCAAGTGGGTCGCGCTGTGGGGGACGCTGATCTCCGGCGTCGCGATCGTCGCAGTGCTCGGGCGGTTCGACTGGGACAACGCGGCGGCGATGCAGGGCCAGGCGGGGGTCACCTGGATCGAGTCGCTCGGCCTACGCCTCTCGATCGGCGTGGACGGGGTGGCGCTGCTGCTCATGGCGCTGACGGCGCTGCTCGGGCCCGTCTGCGTGCTGGCGAGCTGGACGGCGGTCCGGGACCGCGTGAAGCTGTACTACGGGTGGCTGCTCGTGCTCCAGGCGGCGATGCTCGGCGTGTTCGCCGCCCGCGACCTGATGCTCTTCTACATCTGCTTTGAGTTCACGCTGCTGCCCATGTTCCTGCTGATCCGCGTCTACGGCTCGACCAATCGCGAGCGGGCCTCGGTCAAGTTCTTCCTGTACACGTTCACGGGCTCGCTGATCGCGCTGGCAGGGCTGGTCTACCTGGTCTGGTGGGTCTCGGACCGGAGCGGGTCGTGGACACTGGATATCGCGACGTTGACCGAGCACGCGGTGCACATGCCGGTGCACGCGCAGGCGTTGGTGCTCGGGGCGTTGCTCGCGGGGTTCGCGGTCAAGGTGCCCCTGTTCCCGGTGCACACGTGGCTGCCCCTGGCGCACACCGAGGCCCCGACCGCGGGGTCGGTGATCCTCGCGGGCGTGCTGCTCAAGCTGGGCACGTACGGGATCTACCGCTTCGCGCTGCCCATGGCGCCGGCGGCGGTCGTCGAGTACGCCCCCGCGATCGCGACGCTGGCGATCATCGGGATCCTGTACGCCGGTCTCATCTGCTGGGTGCAGGACGACGTCAAAAAGCTCGTCGCGTACAGCTCCGTCTCGCACCTTGGCTTCTGCGTGCTCGGGATGGTCGCGCTGAACACGAACGGGCTGACGGGCGGCGTGCTGTACATGCTCTCGCACGGCTTCTCGACCGGCGCCCTGTTCCTGATGATCGGCTTCATGTACGAGCGCTACCACACCCGCGACATGCGCCAGGTCGGCGGGCTGGCGAGCAAGATGCCCATCTGGGCGACGTTCATGGTCTTCTTCGCGCTCGCGTCGGTCGGGCTGCCCGGGCTCAACGGCTTCCCGAGCGAGCTGCTCTGCCTGATCGGGGCGTTCCAGTCGGACGCGTCGTGGTCGGGCGTCCAGCCGGGGGCGCAGGGCGTGACGCTCGGGCCTTGGTTCGCGGCGGTCGCGGGCGCGGGCATGGTGATCGCCGCCATGTATCTGCTGTACATGGTCGGGAAGATGTGCTTCGGGTCGCTCCGCGAGCCGGCGGCACACGGGCATCACGACGACGAGGGTCATCACCTGCCGACGGACCTGGGCGTGCGGGAGATCATCACGCTCCTGCCCCTGGCGGCGGCGTGCCTCTACTTCGGGCTCTACCCCAAGTCGCTGATCGACGGGATCGAGGCGCCGGTGAACCAGACCGTCGCCTGGGTCGAGGGGCACTCGTCCGCGGGCGAGGGCGCCCACGACGCGATGGCGGTCGGCGAGCGGGCTCCGGGAGGCGATCATGATTGAGCAGATCGCCTACATCAAGCCCGAGATCGCCCTCTTCCTGACGACGTGCGCCGTCATGATCGTCGGGCTGAGCAAGAGCGTCGAGTGGCGGCGCACGTGTGTCTGGTGGTGCGTGCTCGGCCTCGTGATCGCCTTCGGGTTCGCGATCAACACCGAGCCCAATCCGAACTCGCTCTTCCCCGAGTGGATCCCGTTCGTCAAGGCGACGGTCGCGGGCGTCGGCCTGCTCATGCTCCTGGTCGTCGTCGGGACGGTCGACCGGGATTTGGAGGCCAGGGTCGCGGCGGGCAAGGCGGTGTACAGCTCGCTCTACGCGACGCGCGCCGAGTTCTACGCCTTCTTCATGTTCAGCCTGACGGGGCTGATGCTCGTCGCGTCCGCGGACGACCTGATCTGGCTCTTCCTCGCCCTCGAGCTGACCAGCCTCCCGACGTACATGATGGTGACGATCTCGACGCGGGGGAACCGGAGCCAGGAGGCGGGGGTCAAGTACTTCTTCCTGGGGGCGCTGGGGGCGGCGATCTTCCTGTATGGCTTCGCGCTGCTGTACGGCGCCACGGGGACGACGGACATCGCGGAGATCGCGGCGGTCTTCGCCTCGGACGGGATCAGCACGCTCGGGATCGCGGGCCTGCTCCTGGCGGTGCTGGGCGTGAGCTTCAAGATCGCGGCGGTCCCGATGCACTTCTATACGCCCGACGTCTACCAGGGCGCCGCCTCGCCCGTCTCGGCCTTCCTCGCCTTCGTCCCCAAGACCGCCGGCTTCCTGGCGATCCTGCTGCTCACCGGCATGGCGGGGTGGCACTTCGGCGCGCACGGCGACGACCTGCCCCGGGCCCTGCACGTCATGCTCTGGGTGGTGGCGGCGGTGACGATGACCGTCGGCAACGTGCTCGCACTCCTCCAGAACTCCGTCAAGCGCGTCCTCGCGTACTCCTCGATCGCGCACTCGGGGTACATGCTCGTGGGCGTCATCGCCGGCCCGGGCGAGGTCGGCGGGCCCTTCTGGCGCTCGGGCGTCGCGGCGGTGCTGTTCTACCTGATGGCCTACGGCGTGATGAACCTGGGCGCGTTCGCGGCGCTGGCCTGTCTCGAGGGTCGCAACGGACGCGAGGCGGACTCGTTCGACGACATCCGGGGTCTGTGCGCCCGATCGCCCCTGGTCGGGTGGTCGATGGTGGTCAGCGCCCTGAGCCTGTTGGGCATGCCCCCCCTCCTCGGGTTCCTGGGCAAGTTCGGGCTCTTCACCTCGGGCGTCAGCTCGGGCGAGCTGCCCCTGGTGATCATCCTGGGCGTGAACTCGGCGATCGCGGCGTTCTATTACCTGCGGATCGTCGCGACCGCGGCGCTCGACAAGGGCGAGGCGGGCGAGGGGATGACGCTGGCGCCGATCCGGGCCAGGCGCCTGGCGGCCATGCTGAGCGCGTGCGGGGCCGTGGGGCTGATCGTGGCCGGCCAGCCCCTGATGCGGGCCTCGCTGCGGGCGTCCGACTACGAGGGGCCCGTGGCGCCGACGAGCGCGGGGCACGACTCGGACGAGGGCGCGAGCCAGCCCGAGACGCCGATCGCGTCGAACGATCACGACTAGTCGTCGTCGTCCTCGTCGTCGTCGTGATGGTGGTGGCGGCTCTTGCGGGCGACGGTCATCTGGAAGGTGAGCCCGACCGCTGCGGCGACGCCCCACAGGATCGCCCACGTCGAGGGTCGCTGGTTGAGGAGCCAGTCGCGCGGGACGTCGTAGCTCTCGGCGAGCATGAGTCCGCACCCGATCGCGACGCCCGAGCCGGCCATCGCGGTCATGAGGGCGGCGGACCGTGTCGGCATGGTCATGCCGAAGAGGAGGCCGGTCGCGAGCCCGACGAGGGCGGCGCCGAGCATCACGACACGCTGGCGGGGCGAGAGCGTCTCCCACTCCGAGCGCGTCGAGTCGCCGACCTTGTCGATGAAGACGCGTGAGCGTTCGGCGGCGCTGGCGAACTTGGCGCGGGCGGCGCCGACGTCCAGGCGCCCCTCGTCGTCGAAGGTCGAACGCTCGGAGGCGCCCTCGTCGTGCGCACTGAGCCAGTCGCTCGCCTCCTTGAGCGCGGAGGTGTCGATGGAGTCGAGCGCGCCCGAGTCGAGGCCGGCGACCTGGCTCTGGGGCTGGGGGGCGTCGGCGCTCGCGTCGGGCATGCGCTGGATGTAGATGAGGCCGGCGAGGAGGCCGACGCCGGCGAAGACGAAGCCCGAGCCCAGGGCCATGACGGCGCGGTAGAGGGTGAAGGCGAGGACGACGCCGAGGACGGCGCCCCCGAGGAGGCCGATCTGCTCTGGGGAGACGCTCGGGGCGACGTCCCACCCGGTCTCGATGGGTCCGAGCCCAGAGAGGGGGACGAGGACGAGTCCGAGGAAGGCGCCCACCGCGGCGCCGAGGAGGGCGAACATCGGGCGGAGGACCCTGGAGCCAAACAACCAGAGGACGAGGCCGGCGACGAGGCCGACACCCGCGACGAGGTGGGCCTCGGAGCCGAGGGCCTGGGGGGCGGACAGCCCGTGGGCGATATCGCCGATCTGGGCGCCAATCCCGTCCGTCCCAGTCTGGGCCAGGGGCAGGAGGAGGGCGTCGGAGAAGTTGGCGTGGTGGGCGGGCACGGTTGATTGTTGGGCTGGGGCGGGGCGGGTTTTCTCCCTCCACTCCTGGGTATCGGCCGGACGCGGCGTGGGGCATCGACCTGATGCCCGCGGGCGATCCGGGCGATATTGGCGGCATGGGGAGGGCTCGCGGGCCCCCCAGAGCCAAGGATCGGGGTCGATGGGCAAGAAGCGGGCCAAGAAGACGGGCGCCAAGCAGGCGGGCAAGAAGACCGCCAAGCGGGCGCCCCGCCAAGCGGCGCCCAAGGTGTCGGGTCGCGGCGTGCGCGGGGCGGGCTCGGGCGAAGCGAGCGACAGGGGGCCGTCCGAGACCCCGGCCCAGAGCGAGGCGCTGCGGGAGCTGCGGCGCAAGATCGATCGGCTGGACTCGCGTCTGGTGCAACTGCTCAACGAGCGGGCGGGGCTGGTCGTGCAGGTGGGGAAGGTGAAGCGTGGGGGCGGGGTGCCGATCTACGCGCCACACCGCGAGGCGCAGGTGCTCGAGAAGGTGGTGGGCGCGAGCAAGGGCCCGCTGCCGGCCAAGGCGATCGAGGCGATCTACAAGGAGCTGATGAGCGGGTCGTTCGCGCTCGAGCACCCGTTGCGGATCGGGTACCTAGGCCCGCCGGGCTCGTACTCGCATGTGGCGGCGACGCGCCAGTTCGGTTCCAGCGTCGAGTACGACGACCTGCACCAGATCGGGGGCGTCTTCACCGAGGTGCGCCGGGGGCACGTGAACTACGGGCTCGTCCCGATCGAGAACTCGGCGGGCGGGGGCGAGGCGGAAACGCTGGACGCGTTCCTGGAGCACGCGGGGAGCGTGACGATCTATGCCGAGGCTCAGCTGGCGGTGCATCATGCGCTGCTGGCGAACTGCGCGCCCGCGAGCGTGCGCCGGATCCATGCCAAGCCGGACGTGTTCAACCGGTGCCGGGCGTGGCTGGCGACGCAGTACCCGTCCGCCGAGCAGATCGCGACGGTCAGCTCCGCCAAGGCGGTGCAGCAGGCGATGGAGGAGAACCGCCTGGCCGAGTCGATCGGGGCGGAGCCCGGGTCGGCGGCGATCGGGTCGGAGCTGGCGGGGAAGATCTACGGCATGGAGACGCTGTTTGCCCGGATCGAGGACGACCCCGACGACATCACCCGGTTTCTGGTGATCTCGAGGGAGAAGGCCAAGCGGTCGGGGGACGACAAGACGTCGATCATGTTCAACACCGCCGATAAGCCGGGCGCTTTGGTCAGCGTGCTTCAGGTGTTTGACCGAGCGGGGATCAACCTCACCCATATTGACAAGCGCCCGAGCGGGCGGTCGAACTGGCAGTACACGTTTTTCATCGACGCCCAGGGGCACCGGGACGACCCGGGGATGGGCGGGGCGATCGGGGAGGCGGAGCGTCACTGCAAGGACCTGGTGGTGCTGGGGAGCTACCCCCGGTCGTCGCGGATCCTTTGAGGTGAAAGAGGCCAGGAGGGGCCACCTTGGAACGCTCCTTGGAGGGGTTCCAGGGTTGGAGTCTCGCGGTCCCAGACCGGGCGGGTCGAGACGCGCATGGTGGCTCTTACCTCTTGAATGGCGGGGAGTTTGCGTTAGAGTGGGCTTCCGGAGTAGAGAGCCGGCGGCTGGGGAGTCCGTCCGGATGATGCTGGTTCGAGCATGAGCCTTGCCGCGCCCTTCTCGGGCGCGGCCTTGTCCGATGGAGTGAGGACAGATGTTCAATCCACGATTGAGCGGTGTGCGTGCCGCGGCGTGTGTCGGCGCGATCATGATTGCCTCGGGCGGCGTGCGCGCTGACGGTGACAGCCGCGCGTACGACGGGTGGGGGAATAACGTGGCGCATCCGGAGTGGGGGTCGGCGCTGTCGAACCTCATGCGGATGATGAATGCCGACTACGCGGACGGTGTGTCCGACATGGGCGGCGCCGGCCGTCCGTCGCCCCGAGTCATTTCAGACGCGTTCCATCAGGGACGCACGCCCAGGTGGTCGCAGCGCGTCCTGACCAGCATGGTCTTCCACTGGGGTCAGTTCATCGACCACGACATCGACCTGACGACGGACACCTCGGGCGAGTCGGCGCCGATCTCGATCCCGGGGGACGACGCCTGGATGACGCCGGGGGGGACGATCCCGTTCATCCGGTCGATCTACGACCCGACGACGGGGCTGGGGCCGGGCGACCCGCGCGAGCAGGTCAACATGATCACGTCGTACATCGACGGCTCGAACGTGTACGGCTCGAGCGAGGCGAGGGCGTTGGCGCTGCGTGAGTTTGTGAACGGGCGTCTGCTCGAGGGGCCCAATGGCCTGCTGCCCTGGAACACGCTGGGCGTGAGCATGGCCGACCCGTTCGGGCGCCCGCCCGAGCAGCTCTTCGCGGCCGGCGACGTCCGGGCGAACGAGCAGCCCGGGCTGACGGCGCTGCACACGCTGTTCGTGCGCGAGCACAACCGCCTTGCGGCCCGGTACAAGCAGGTTCACCCGAACTGGAACGACGAGCAGCTCTACCAGAGGGCCCGGGAGTACAACTGGGCGCTGATCCAGGCGATCACGTACAACGAGTTCCTGCCGGCGCTCCTGGGCGAGGGGGCGATGCCCCCCTACACGGGGTACAAGACGGGCGTGAACGCCTCGATCGCCAGCGAGTTTTCCGCGGGCTCCTACCGCTTCGGGCACTCGATGGTCAACCCGACGCTCCCCCGGTATCTCGAGGGCGGCGTCCCGCACCCGAGCGGCCCGCTCGACCTGTTCAGCTCATTCTTCAACCCGGACGCCATCATCTCCTCGGGCGGGATCGAGCCGATCCTCCGAGGAGAGTTCGGCGAGCTTGCGCAGGAGATCGACCCGTTCGTCGTCGATGACCTGCGGAACCTTCTGTTCGGCGGGGGCGGGATCGGGCTCGACCTCGCCTCGATCAACATCCAGCGCGGACGCGACCACGGCCTGCGCAGCTACAACGACGTGCGCGAGGCGATGGGACTCGGACGGGCGCAGACATGGTCCGACATCTCCTCGGTTCCCGACGTCCAGCAGCGCCTCGCAAGCGTGTACGCCACGCCCGATGACGTGGATCTCTGGATCGGCGGGTTGTGCGAGGACCACCTGCCCGGCTCGAGCCTCGGGCCGACGCACCAGGCGGTCATCGTCGACCAGTTCAAGCGACTGCGCGACGGCGACCGGTACTTCTACGCCAGCCACCTTTCCGCCAACGACGTCTTCAACATCAACCAGACCACCCTGGCCGACGTCATCCGGCGCAACACCAACATCCACTTCGTCCAGGACAACGTCTTCTTCGTCTCGGCGGATCTCAACCGGGACGCGGACGTCAACTACCTGGACGTGATCGACTTCCTCGTCGCGTTCTCGGCGGGGGACGATTCGGCCAACTTCGTGCCGGACCTCGTCCTCGACTTCAACGACGTGCTGGCGTTCCTGACCGCGTTCAACAGGTACTTCTGAGCGGGGGGGACCTGAAACTCCGCGAGGGGGGAGTTGCGCCGTGAGGGTCGGATGACCACCGCGGCGCTTTTCTTTCATGGCGCCCGCGTCCTCACGATGCCCGAGCGACCTACCGGGTCGGGGGGTCGCGCAGCTCTCGCGGGAGTTCCGGCGTCGGCGCCCAGGACGTGTACCCGCCGGCGCCTTGCGGATTCGCGCGGGGCGCTTCGGGCGCCGGGCGGCTCGTCGGGGTGGTCGACGGGGGAGGCGGCGCCCAGGAGGGCGTCACGCTCGAGTGGCTCGGCGTCTGACGCGGCTGGGGCGTTGGTGTGTGCGGGTTCGTGGTGTTCGTCGAGGCGTAGCCCGACGAAGACTGGGCGGGTGATGAAGGACTCGGCGAGGCGTGGCTGGGTGACTCGCCGAGACCCGTCCGCTGGATGACGCGTTCGAGAGCCTGGCCCGTCTGGGCGGCGCGGGTGATGAGCCCGCCGAGCCAAGCGCCCGCCTCCTCGACGCGCGAGCCCAGACGCTGGATCGACGCGTCGAGCAGGGCCTCGAGCTCCTGGCGCTGACGCTTGAGCGTCTGCCCGCCCTCCTCGGCCATGCGGGCCGACTCGCGCACGCCCTCCTCGATCGATTGGTGCTCGGCGTGCAGGGCCCGGATCTGCTCGGCGGCGGCGGCCAGCGCCGACTCCAGCTCCGGGCGGGCGCTCTTGATCAGCTCGAGCCCCTGGTCGGCCTGGTGGCGAGACTCCGCGGCTCGCTGCGTGAGGTTCTCCACGCGCTGCGACGCCTCGACCAACGCGTTGGCGAGCTTCTGACGAGACTCGTCCGCCTGACGCCCGGACTCGGTCAGTCGCTGCGTCGCCTCCTCCGCCCGTCGCCTTGCGCTCTCGACGCCCTCGATGATCGCGACGGCGGCCTGCTCCTCGTTCTCGCCCATGTTGTCGGGATCGAGGGCGAACGCCGCCAGCGTGCGCCGACACAGACGCTCGGTGGACTCGCCGACGCGGGAGAGCTCGTTCGCCCGCGCCTCGAGGCCTTGGGTGAGCGTCTGGGCGCGCTCGGCGACGCGGTTGGAGGCGGACTCGCCCTCGGCGACGATGCGTGCCGAGCGCTCCTCGAACTCGCGCAGCTTCGTCTCGAGCTGGGTCGCGATCTCCTCGAGCTTCTGCGCGTGACGCAGGGCGGTCTCCTCGGCGGTGACGAGGCGCTGCTCGGCCTGGTTCGCCCTCGACTCGAACGAGTCGAACACGCTCGCCAGTCGAGCCTCGAGCGCCTCCAGACGCTGCGCGACGTTGGTGTCGATGTTCTGGTCGAGCTCCTCGATCCGCTTGGCGCGGGTCGCGGCCTCCTCGAGCGCCGCGGTCGTGCGCTCGATCCGTTCGTCGAACATCTTGACGAGCTTGGCGCCCGCCTCGATCTTGGTGCGCAGGTCCTTGCCCGCGGCACGCGACTCCTCGACGAGCACGTGCGCGCTCTGGGCGCTGGTGCGCAGCGTCTCGCCCGAGCCCGAGGCCTCGCGGATGAGGGTCTTGAGCGTCTCGGAGTAGCGGGTGAACGCGTTCTGATCGATCACGCGGGGCGTGAGGAAGACGTCCTCGATCGAGCCCTGGCCGGGCGGCATGGAGAAGGGGAGCGAGGCGCCCTGGCGGGCGGCCTGGGCGGGCGCCTCCTGGGCGTCGGTCGTGGCGGTGGCGAAGGGAGATTGCTCGTTCATGGTGGCCTCCGTGCCGATTGCGCTCGGGAGGGATGCAGCGCGCGGCATCGTACACCATGCGAGGGCGGGTGGCGCGGCGGCGCTAGCATCCACAGATGTCCAAAGGGCGGGGTCAGAACGGGCGGGGGAGCGACCTCAAGGACGCGTCGCGGGGCGAGCGCCTGCAGCGTGTCCTGGCCGACGCCGGCGTCGCCTCCAGGCGTGATTGCGAGGAGCTGATCCGCGCCGGGGCGGTGGAGGTCAACGGCGAGCTGGTGACCGAGCTTCCGGCGTGGGTCGATCCGACAACCGACAGGATTCTCGTCGATGGGCGCCCCCTGCCGAAGCCCGAGCGCCACGTGTACGTGATGCTCAACAAGCCCGCGCGGGTGCTCTCGACCGCCGAGGACGAGCCGGGCGCCGACCGAAAGACGGTGCTCGACCTCGTGGATCACCCCGAGCGGGCGAGGCTTTTCCCGGTCGGGCGTCTCGACTACGACTCGCTCGGACTGGTGCTCCTGACCAACGACGGCGAGCTGGCCAACCGGATCACGCACCCGCGCTTCGGCGTGCCCAAGACGTACAAGGTCGTCGTCAAGGGCGTTCTGGACGAGGAGGCGGCGCGCGAGCTGGAGCGCGGCATCTACCTCGCCCAGCGCAAGGCCGGGCGCACCGAGGGCGCGGCGCGGACGGCGAACGTCGAGCTGGCGGTCCTGCATCAGGACCGGGAGCGGACGACGCTCGAGATCACGCTCCGCGAGGGGCGCAACCGACAGGTTCGGCGCATGCTGGCGGCGGTCGGCTTCCCCGTGAAGTCGCTCGAGCGGGTCGCGGTCGGGCCCGTGCGCCTCAGGGGCGTCGCCCGGGGGGCGTGGCGGGAGCTGACCTCGTCGGAGGTCCAGGCGCTGCGACGGGCAGCGGCGGCCCCAGGCAAGGGTGGTTCGGGCGGGACACGGAGCGCCAAGGCGGGCAAGGGCCCGAAGCCCAAGGCGGGCGGAAAGACGCGACCCGCAAAGGCCGACGAAGGGGGTGACGCCCCCACGCTCTCCAGGCGGGCGGTCAAGAACGCGGCCCACGGGTCCGGCAGGGGTTCGGATCGGGGCGCGGGCGGACGCGGGGGCAAGGGCGGGCGGAACGGGCGGGCGCGGGGCTGAGATGTCCGACGACAGACCACCCATCGACGAGCACGAGGAGCTGACGCGAACGGTCTCGGTCGTGCGCGCGGGGCTGAGGGGGTTGTACAAGTCGGGCCTGCCCCGGATGGCGGCGGCGCTGGCGTACCGCACGATCTTCAGCATCATCCCGGTGCTGGCGATCGCGCTGGTGATCGCGAGCGGGCTGATCTCGCCCGAGCAGGTGCGTGACAGCTTCACGAAGCTGCTCGAGTACGCCGGCTTCCAGACGATCGTGGTGAGCACGGACGACGCCAAGCCCGTGCAGATCGCGGGTCCGCCCGAGCCGGGCGCCGAGGCGACGGAGATCGCCGCCCCGGTCAAGGGCCAGAGCGTGAGCGTCCCCGTGCTCAAGGACGAGGCGGAGCAGGTCGAGCGGGGCGACGGGGAGGTGAACGAGGAGCGCGTCGCGGCGGCCGACGAGCTGCTCACCAACCTCGTCGAGCATGTCAGCTCGAGCCTTGGCGCCATCAACCGGGGCTGGATCGGGTTCGTCTCCGCCGGCGTGTTCATATACGCGGCGTTGTCGCTCTTCCTCGAGATCGAGCGCTCGTTCAACCAGATCTACCGCGTGCAGCGGGGGCGCGGGTGGGTCGCGCGACTGCTGCTGTACTGGACGATGCTGACGCTCGGCTCGATCCTGCTTTTGGCGACCTTCTCGGTGGGCCAGCGGTTCACGGAGTGGGTCGAGGCGCTGCTGGGCGGGACGATGGGCAGCCGTTGGACGCTGGGCCTGGCGGGGTACGGCGTCACGGTGCTGATCTCGACGACGCTGCTGTGGATCGTGTACACGACGGTGCCGAACGTGCGGGTGGCGGCCCGCCCGGCGCTGGTGGGGGCGTTCCTGGGCGCCGTCGTTTGGGAGCTGGGCAAGTGGGGGTTCACGCAGTACGTCGAGTACTCGACGGCGTACGCGAAGTTCTACGGCTCGCTCGCGCTGCTCCCCCTGTTCATGCTCTGGGTGTACGTGACGTGGCTGATCGTGCTGTTCGGGCTGCAGGTGACGTACGCGCTCGAGCACTTCTCGGAGCTGCGCGACCCGCAGCCGCCGGCGGACCATGCGCCGACGGTCCTGGACCCCGCGATGATCCTGCTGGTGGCGTCGGCGATCGCGCGTCGGTTCGAGGGGGGCAAGGACGGGAGCCCGGCGGAGATCGGCGCGGAGCTGGGCGTGGACGACGACGTCGTCGAGCGGATGTGCGCGGCTCTTGACAAGGCCCAGATCGTGCACCGCGTCGAGAGCGACTCGCCCGGCGAGCGGTACACCATGGCCGCCCCGCCCGCGAGCGTCGCGGCCCGCGACGTCTTCAACGTCGGGCTGGGCCTGAGCGGGGGCGAGTCGGCGGTCCTGGGCGAACTCGACAAGGCGAGAGGCGAGGCGCTGGGCGACCGGACGCTCGCCGACGTCGCGGCAAAGTCCGCGCCCCCCGGGCGGGCTCGCCTCTGGGGCTCGGGCGAGGGGCGGGCCAAGGCGCCCAAGGCGACGGCGGAAGGCTCGAACGGGGCTCCCGGGGCGTCGTCGACCATCAGTTCCGGCGAGGCGACCTGAGGGGGCGGTTCGCCTACCCTCCCCGTCCCGATGGCGCCCCACCACCTGACCGAGTTCACGATCTACCTGGCCCAGCGCCCCGGCGAGCTGGCGGGCGTCCTGGAGGCGGCGGCGGCGGCGGGGGTGGACATCCACGCCCTGGCGGTCGGCGAGCACGCCGACAAGGGGTGCGTCCACCTCTTGGGCTCCCCCGAGGAGGCCCTGCGTCACGTGATGGAGTCCCTGGTGGAGTCGGGGATCGGCCCGGTGGTCGAGTCGCCGGTGCTGGCGGTCGCGATCGACAATCGCCCGGGGGCGGTGCGGGACATTTCCGTCCTGATGGCCGACGCGCGGGTGAACATCCGGCGGGCGTACATGGCCAGCGGGATCAACGGCCAGGCGAGCCTGTGCGTCTTCCGCTTCGACGACCAGGAACGGGCGGCGCAGGTGATCGAGTCGCTGGACTGGCCGATGCAGAAGAGGGCATGAATCCGGCCCTGCTGCGGGCCGATTTGGACCACGGGGGCGGGACTCCGTACGATCGGTCCGATCCCTCGAAGGGTCTGGAGGCTGATCTTGGGCATCGAAGCCGCACTTTCAACGGATCTGGTGCTGACCACGCAGCTCAAGCGTGTGGTGAACTGGGCGCGTCGGTCGAGCCTGTGGCCGATGCCATTCGCGACCGCGTGCTGCGGGATCGAGCTGATGGCGACGGCGTGCAGCCGGTATGACATCGCCCGCTTCGGCGCCGAGGCGATGCGGTTCAGCCCGCGCCAGGCGGACCTGCTGATCGTCGCCGGTCGCATCGGGATCAAGATGCTGCCGGTCTTGCAGCGGATCTACGAGCAGATGGCCGAGCCCAAGTGGGTGATCTCGATGGGCGCGTGCGCCTCGACGGGGGGGGTGTTCGACACGTACGCGACGGTGCAGGGGTGCGACCAGTTCATCCCGGTGGACGTGTACGTGCCGGGGTGCCCGCCGCGGCCCGAGCAGTTGCTCGAGGGCGTGATGGCGATCCAGCGGATCATCGACGAGGACGGGATCCCGCCGAAGGGGCCTGATGGAAAGCGGGTTCCGCTCGGGATCGCGCTGCAGCCCAACCACGCGGTGAGGCCGCAGCCTGCGCCCCTGGGCATCTCGATCTAGGGGTGGCTCAACCGGTCGAGTCGGAGACGGAGGACGGGCGGGACGCCCATACCACCGAGGGGTGGTAGGGGGAGGCGTGCGGTCGTGCGCATGAAAAACGTCGCTGGGGCGCGGCGACGCCTCGGCGACGTGTATCACGCTCGGGAGGTTGGGGTCACGCGTCTCCCGCACGTGAGGGTGAGTCAGGTTGTTGCGCCCATGAGCGCCGAACGACTCAGCGCCGACGACGGACGGCAGCGAGGCCTCCCAGGCCCATCAGCGCCAGGGCGCCGGGCGCGGGGACCGGGGCGGTCTGGAGGGTGAGATGGCTGCCCGTGGCGTACCAGCCCTCGGGACCGGCGAAGAGGTTCGAGGTCACGAAGAACTCGACGAAGACGTCGCCCCCGGCGAGGTCGAAGTCCATGCCGTCGGCGGTCAGGTCGTGGAGGTCGAGGAACGCCGAGCCGGCGCCGACGTTGGTCTGGCCCATGAAGGGGTCGAGGACGACGCCGTCGCCGGCGGCGTTGAGGATCGCGATGCGCAGGCCCTCGAGGGGGAGGTTGTGCTGCGAGGTCGCGGAGAGGTCCCAGCTGAGGCCCGTGAGGACGAGGTCCTCGTCGCCCAGGTCGATCTGGAAGACGGTGTTCCAGGTGCTGCCCTGGAGGTTGTTGTGGACGACGCCGGCGAGGCTGACGTCGTGGAGGAAGAGTTGCGAGTCGGCGGCGGTCATGGTCGGGGTGGCGTTGATGCTCAGCCCGCTGGCCTGCTGGATCTGGGCCGGGGCGAGGGCGGCGCATCCCGCCAGCACCACGGCGGCGCTCGTTGCTGTGTTACGCATCGTGCTCTGCTCCTATCGAGGGTTCACCTGTCCGAACAAATGAGACAGCTGACGGGGCGCTTGCCGGCGCGGCCCGTGCCGCCCGGTCCCCCTCGATCTCACGCCACGCCGGTCCCGAATGGCCGAGTCCGGCACACCCGGACGCGTCACTGGACGCCCGGGCGTGCGCCCCGGCGTCGTGCCGAAGCTTGGTCCAATAAACACGATGGGCGCGTTATCGCCAGTGAGTTCGAGCGTTTTCTTCGCCATCTTCACAGGCGCGGGCGCGCGCATGCGAAGACCCGCCCATCGGGCGGGTCGGACATGTCATTGGTTCAGTGAACGCTCAGGCGCGGCGCCGACGTCGTGACGCGAGCAGGGTGACACCGCCGATCGGCGCGAGCACGCCCGGGGCCGGCAGCGGCGTCAACTCGAGGGTGATGAGGCTGCCGTCCTCGTAGATCCCCTCGCGCGGCGTCATGGTGAGAGGACGCGTGAAGAAGAGCTCGACGTACACGTCCCCGTCACC
This sequence comes from Phycisphaerales bacterium, assembly GCA_041402005.1. Lineage (GTDB taxonomy): Bacteria > Planctomycetota > Phycisphaerae > Phycisphaerales > UBA1924 > JAJRXR01. The sequence goes on from JAWKTB010000002.1 coordinate 164,749, forward strand.
CAGGGCGAAGTCGAGGCCCATGGCGTCGAGGTCGTAGAACCCCGAGGCGGCGTGCGCGGAGCCGACGAAATCCATGCCGACGAAGGGGTGGAACATGACGCCGTCGCCGTCGGCGTTGTAGATGGCGATCTGAAGGTCGCTCAGGGGGACGCCGGCGAGGGTCGTCCCGGTGAGGTCCCAGCTGAGGCCAGTGACCTGGAGGTCGTCGCGACCGAGCCCGGCGCGGAGGACCTGGTTGCGTGTCGAGCCGAGCACGTCGAAGTGCGAGCGCCCGGAGATGTCGAGAACGCTCTGAGAGAGCGGGCCGTCGAGGGAGGTGACGCTGGGATCGGGGTTGACCGTGAGGCCGCTGATGCCCAGGACGTCGGCGGAGGCGGCGCCACTCGAGAGGGCGATCGCCAAGACACAGGCGGCAGGAACGGCGCGCATTTCGGGTCACTCTCCCGCGTCGGGGGCGGGCGCAAGGAGTCCGGGGACGGGTCGGGTCGTGTCGTGGGGTGTCCACGTCGATGACGCCCGGAGGTGCGTACGCCTCGTCGGCTTGCCTTGTTGTTTCCACGGCGCGTGTCGCGTGCCCACGTCGCCGGTCTGTGGGCGCGGCGCCCACGACGTGCTCAAAGAGACCCCAGATCCGGGAAAATGCCAGCGATTTAGGCGGATTCCCCGTTTCGGGGCGGGCGGGGTCAAAAAAGGAGCCGCCGCGGATCGAGCGTTCGAATCCGCGGCGGGGTGGTGTTGGTGGAGAGAAGAAGAGAGACGGAGAGGGTTAGCGCCGGCGGCGGCGGGCGACCGCCAGGCCACCCAGGCCCATCAGGGCGAAGGAGCCGGGGGCGGGGACGACGCGGCTGACGTCGAGCTCCAGGATGGAGTCGGAGGTGTGCGAGCCCTCGGGGCCGGCGATGAGGTTCCGGGCGGTCCAGAGCTCGATGAAGATCATGCCGTCGGTGACGTCGAAGCTGAGGGCGTTGAGGTTGATGGAGCCGGAGGTCGAGCCGGCGCCGGAGGCGCCGTTGCCCGGGTAGGGGGTGAAGGTGATGCCGTCACCCGAGGAGTTGACGATGGAGAACTTCATGTCGGAGAGGGCGGCGGGGGTGAAGGCCCACGAGCTGAGGTCCCAGCTGAGGCCGGTGACCTCGAAGTTCCCCGCGCCGATATCGAGCTTGATGACCTTGTTGCTGCCCGAGCCCTGAGCGGCGAAGTGGCGGATGTCCTGGAGGGAGGCGACCTTGACGCCAGCGCCCGGGGCGACCGCCTGGTTGATCTGGGTGCCGTTGACGCTCAGCCCGGTCGCGGAAACGACGTCGGCGCTGGCGGTTCCCGCGAGCATGGTCAGAGCGCCAGCCGCACAAATCATGGTACGAATCGTCATTGTCTCATCTCCTCGTGTCTGGACCGATCGCGGTCCCGGCTTCGAGTAGGGCGCCCCGGTCTGCACAAACCGATCGCGCCGGCCTCTCGGCCGTGTCTTCTGAACCATCACACTGTTCTGGGTCGCCTTGTCTCGTGGACCCGAACCGTGATCTCTCTCGTCACCCCTCGGCGGCAGGACCCGGTCGAGGGGCGGGACACGCCGCATGTGCGGCGCGACCGGTGCAAAGGGACACGCGCGGCGCGTGATTGCAACGGAATCGCGCAGGTTTCGCTTGCAGAAGGGCTTACGCGATTTTGAGGCCCGGTTTTCTCGGAGTCATGCGCCGGCATAACCGGTGCGGACGCGACGCGACGCACGGACGGTATAGGCCGCGTGTGTGACGGAGCCTGGGCGTCGGGTCTGTCGCGGTCGGGGTGATGACGCGGGAGCTCATGACAACGGGCGCCTGATGGCGCCCGGTGGAAGGTCCGAGATTGGCGGGGCGCCCAGGGGTCGGGCGCGAGCGTCCGATTACAGGCCGCGGACGTTGAGGCTGCGCCCCATCCGGCGGCGTCGGTTCAGGAGCTTGCGTCCCGAGCGGGTCCGCATGCGGGCGCGGAAGCCGAACTTCCGGCGGCGCTTCACGTTGCTGGTGCGTCTCGGGTAGTGCATGCTCGCGTCTCCAGATCGCCCGGCGGGGTCTGGCCCGCGGGGGACGAAGGGTAGGCGGCGGCCCCAGGGTCGGCCAGTCCCAGAAGGAGGCTTCCAGGGCCTCAGGGGGGCTCTGGGGGCGCCGGCAAGGGGGGAACGGGCGGGCGATCGGGGTGAATGCGGGGCGGGATCGGCCCGATGTGCTACTGTTGTTCGGAGCCCCCGGAGCGTGCGTACGAGGCCGGGGGAGGTTGGCCGCGACCGCTCGTCACGCCGCTGGAGATCCCGGCCGAGTGACGAGCGACCGCGTCCCCCCCGCACGCCGCGGGGGAGATGACGACGGGTCGTTGTATGGACGAGACCACACGAGTGGAGCTCGAGGCGATGCTCGGGCACACGTTTGGGGATCCGGCGATCCTCGAGCGGGCGCTGCGCCACGCCTCGGTCTGTGATTCACGCCTGGACTCGAACGAGCGTCTGGAGTTCCTGGGCGACGCGGTCCTGGGGCTGGTCGCGTGCCAGAGGATCTTCGAGCTCTTCCCGGGCCTGCTCGAGGGGGAGATGACCAAGATCAAGTCGATGGTCGTGTCGCGTCGGACGTGCGCGCGTATGGCGGACCGGCTGGGGCTGGCGTCGTACATCGAGGTGGGCAAGGGGATGCAGACGGCCGACGAGCTGCCCCGGTCGCTTGGGGCGGCGGCGCTCGAGGCGGTCATCGCCGCGATCTACCTGGACGCGGGGATGGATGCGGCGGCCCGGTTCCTGTGCCCGCTGCTCGATCCGATGATCCGCGATGCGGCTCGCTCGGGGCATCAGCAGAACTTCAAGTCGGTGCTGCAGCAGCACGCCCAGCAGATGATGGGCCAGACGCCGACGTACCGGATCCTGGACGAGAAGGGGCCCGATCACGCCAAGGCGTTCCGGATCAGCGTGGAGCTCGACGGGAAGAAGTACGAGGCGAGCTGGGGGCAGTCGAAGAAGCAGGCCGAGCAGGCCGCGGCGCTCAACGCCCTGCGCGCCCTGGGAGTCATCGAGGCGGACGAGAGCGGGGAGATGCGGATCGTCCGCGGCGTGCGCTCGAACTGAGCGGGTTCATTCGCTCGGAGTGAGGTCGACGACCACAGGCATGTGGTCACTGGCCCGCGAGTCCTCGCGCTCCAGGCCCATCTTGGCCAGTGCGTCGGGGGTGAGGCGCTCGGTCTCCACGACGCAGGCGAAGGGGTTCTCGAAGACGGCGTCCGAGTAGACGATCCAGTCGAGGCGCCCGGGTGAGAAGGCGCTGTGGTCGTCGGTCCAGGTGAGGGCTGCGGCGTCCCCCCAGATCAGCGTGCGGGCGGGCTCGAGGTCGGTCGCGTCGGCGTCGAGGTTCGCGCGCAGGAGGTCGAGGGGCGGACGGGAGCCGACGAGGTTCAGGTCGCCCCCCATGACGCACCGGGCGAGGTCGTGCTCGTCGAGGACGCGCTTGACGAGGGCGTTGATCGCGCGGGCCTCGTCCTGGCGCTGCTCGTCCTCGGAGCTGCCCGCGTACCCGCAGCACTTGAGGTGGATGGAGCCGGCCAGGAGCGGCCCCCCCGGCGCGTCGACCACGGCGGCGACGAAGCGCACGGGCCACGACACCCCCTCGGCGTGAATGGGCTCATCCACGGCGAGCGTGATCGGGAAGCGCGAGACGACCGCGACGCCGGCGCGTTCACCAGGGTGGGCGACGGCGTGCCACCCCCCGTCGATCGGGACGTGCTCGTCGAACCAGGCGACGAGCTTCTCGGCGCTCCAGTCGTCCCACTCCTGGAGGAGGATGACGTCGGGCGCGAGGGCGTGGTAGAGGCGGGCGAAGGCGTCGGGGGACTCGCCCGGCCTCGTGTGCAGGACATTGTGGCTCAGGACGCGGATGGCGCCGGGCGGTGCGTGGGGGACGGGGCCGCCCCCGACCGGGGGGTCGGTGATCGCGGGCGGATCGAGCACGCCCTCGAAGGGGTCGGAGCGCCAGAGTTCCTTGCCGTTCTCGTCGGTCTGGACGACGAGGCCTCGGACGCGGTCGGCCTTGGAGAACGAGGCGAGGACGGCGGCGTCGCGGTCGAGGCGGAGCTCGTAGGCGTCGGCGGCGTAGGTCGGGGCGAAGGCGACGCCGATGTCGGTGTGCGAGAGGGGGAGGCGACCGTCGGCGATGTAGACCCAGGCCCGGACGCCCGTGGAGAGTTCGGCTCCGATCTCGTCGGGGGGCGGGGAGATCTGGATCTCGAGGTCGACCCCGAGGGGGTTGTCCGTCGAGAACGCCTGGCCCGTCGCGGCGTCCGCGTCGAGGTCGAGCAGGATGTGGGTGGTGCGCTGGCCGCCCTGGAGCGTGACGTCCGAGCCCGGGGCGAAGCGGAGGTAAAGGTGTTCGGCGCTGGCGACGAGAGCGGGGCGGGCGTCCCAATCGTGCAGGTCGCCGTCGAGGACGATGGGCGTGGGCTGGGCGCTCGCGGAGAGCGCCGGGAAGATCACGACAAGGGCGAGCGGCGTCGACACACGCGTCCGGGATCGTGCCATCGTCTCTCCACTCCATGTATGGGTCGTCAGGACGAGAAGGCCAGGGCGACCACGATCAGCGTAACGACCATCATGACGGCGACGGCGCCGACCGCGATCGTCGTCGCTCGGTTCGACTTGACGAGCATCCTGGCCAGCTCGCGCTCACGGTCGATGTCCGAGCGGCGCAGGTCGGCGAGGGTGTTGGTCAGGCGGTTGGTGGATTCGCCGAGGGTGTTCATCGCCGTGCGGAAGCCGTCGAGCGACTCAGTCATCCGGTCCTCGGCGTCGGCGGCACGGACCGCGATCGCGCGCACGTCGTCGAACGCCTCGTGCTGGCGGGCGAGGGCGCCGGCCTGGGCGGCGTGGTGCTGGCGGGTCGCCTCGGCGAGCGCCCGGATTGCCTCGTTCAGCTCGGCGCCCTGGTCGCGGATCGTGGGCATCGCGTCGAGCGAGCCGGCGGTCCTGTCGGCCAGCTCGATCAGGCGCTCCGAACGGCGCTCCTGGCGGTCGAGGTGGTCGTCCACCTTTCGGACGACAGCGAGGACCTCCTGGTAGTTGCGCTGCAGCTCGGCGATGGTCTCGGCGGTCATCTTGCGCGAGGAGAGGGCGCCGGCGGCACGCGACGCGTCGGGGGCGTCGTCGCTGATGTCGATCGCGACGGGCTCGGGCGGCGTGGGGCCAGCCCGCGGGGCGCGCTTCGCGCCGAGCATCCTCGCCACCGCGTTGATCACACCCATCGCGTGCTCCGAATCGGGCGGTCGCCCGAGGGAGAGACTACGCGGTTGGGTCGGGATGCTGCAAACGCGGGAGGGTCAGCCGGCGATCGGGGCCGGGCGCTGCGGTGGCGGCGCGTGCGTCGGGGACGAGAGGGCGTCGAGGAGCGAGCGGACGTCGAGGGTGTCGAGGACGCCGAAGGGGGCGGCCAGATCGGCCCGTGGATCACCCTGGGAGAAGAGGCGGAGGAACTCGGTGACGTCGCGCCAGTCCAGGAGGTCGTAGGGGTCGGCGAGCGCCTCGGGCGCCGGCGGCGGGGGCGTGTCGAGGTACGACACGTCATGGAACAACTGCTTGAGCTCGCCCTGATCGAGCCACCTCGACCAGAACCCGGCGCCGAAGACCGAGAGGCGGGGGAGGGTCAGCTCGTCGTGGTCGGGCTCGATGCCGCCGAAGCGGAACTCGGCGTCGGGGGAGAAGAGGGGGAAGTTGTTGAGGACGACGCTCTGCTGGATGCGTTCGCCGCCCCAGACGCCGTCGATCTCGAACCGGTGCGGACGCCAGCGGATGGCGAACTGGAAGGTGTCGCCCCGGGCGGCGCGGATGTCGGCGAGGTTGTGGGAGACAACAGAGGAGCCGGCGCTGGTGCGGACGACGAGGCGGTCGCCCCCGACGAGTTCGACGGTGAGCCAGTCGGGGAGGATTCGCTGATCGGGGCGGCGGTACTTGGCGATCTGACGTTCCTGAGGCGTGGTCGGCTCGATGATGGAGAAGAGGGGGATGCTGGCGTTGACGTTGAGGATGCTGATGCGGTCGAACCAGCCGTAGTCGTAGCCGTCGTGGGGGACCATGCCGGCGACCATGAGTGAGCCGATCGTGCTCTGGCCGAAGCCTGTGATGGTGCTGGCCTCGGATGGCGCGGGCGCGCCGAGGGGCAGACCTTCCTCGTCCGGTGGCAAGGGGTAGCCCGGGGGGATGAGGGATTCGACGACGGAATCGAGGCCGATGTAGACGTCGCAGGCGCGGTCGGGGACGGCCCATTCGTACGCGGACTCGACGTGGATGATGGGCTGATCGGGGACCGAGGGGATCGGGAGTTTGCCGAAGAGGTCCACGGGGATCCAGCAGGTGGGGGAGGCCGCGCGGACGGAGTAGAACCAGGTGTAGCTGAAGGGATTGTGTGCCCATCCGAGCGCGAGTTGGAGCTTGTTGGAGCGCATCGGATCGGTCTGTCCGGCCAGGACCCAGACCCGCGTGGACAGTTCACTCGCCGCGAAGGTCGCGGAGGTTTGACGCAGGTAGGCGTGATCGAGGAGGGTCATGTAGTTGGAGGCCTCGTCCATGGTGAGATGGACGACCGGGCCAAGGAAGGGGCGGGGCGGGAGGGCGTCCAGGGCGGGCCCGGAGACGAGTTGGGCGACACACCCGGGGCTGCCGGCGATCTGGGGGGTGGACGTGGCGAGGAGGGTCGAGACGTTCGTGCCGCCCATACCGAGGCGCAAGGGGCGGGAAAGGATTTGCCCGCCGAGCTCGATCCGGCGCAAGCCTCCGAGGAAGTTGGGTTGATCCCTCCAGCCGCGGTAGGCGACGCCGTTCACCATGTAGGCGGGTCCGAAGCTTTCGGAGTCGATGACGCCCCAGACGATGCGGTCGCCATCGGGGAGTCCGAGGAGGAGGCGTTCGCCCTCGTTGGTCTTGAAGTTGTCGGTGGAGACGGCGGCGAGGTAGGGGCCGCCGTTCTGTGGCGTGGTGTTACGGATCTCGTAGCAGACGAAGCCGGGGCCCTGGAGGGCCTGGTACCCGGAGTTTCCGAGCATGACGTGATCGATGTTGAGGATGGCGCCGGTTTCGACGGGCGATTCCTCGACATCCAGGCGGGCGAAGCAGACGGCGTCCTCGTTGTCTCCGCCGAGGATGAGCTGGTTTGGGGTGGGACCCGGGGAGATGCCCAGGGGCTGGAAAGCCGGAACCCTAATGGGGGAGGCATTGGGCGTGTTGGAGGCGCCGTGGTATGTGAAGTTGATCGGTCCCCACGCGGGAGGGGTGACAGGAGGCGCGTCGAGGACCGAGAGCCATGCGGGGTGAGGCGCGGCGGCGAAAGAGATGGAGAGCGGCGCGCCGGTCCACCAGGGAGGCGAGTAGGTGGCGACGGACTCGTCGAAGCGCGAGGGGTCGTCGATCGCGACGGCAAAGAGGGCGTTCTTGACGTCCCAGTCGCCGGCGATGGCGACGAAGGTCATGCGTCCGGTATTTCGGTCCCAGGCGACGCCGGCGGGGTGGGCGTGCGTGATGGGGCTGTACTGCTCGGAGTCCTGCTCGACGCGGATGACCTCGCACGGGGGGTCGAAGGTCCAGGGATCACTCTCGGTGGGGCGGTGGGCGTGGATGAGGACCCAGACGCCGCCGGTCGGGTCGTCGGCGGCGTAGCGGTAATCGCCCACGCAGAACCAGACGTCTGTGCCGGGGGAGCCGTCGCGCTGTGTGACGAATGGTCCGGTGACGGACCAGTTGCGGACGCGTCGCCCGCCGGTGTCCATGCCGAGCTCGGAGTCGGTGTAGATGAGGTGCAGGCCGTTGCCCGGGAGGTCGGAGTCGACCATGTTGGTTCCGTCGTGGTTTCCGACGAAGATGCCGAGTCCGTCGGTGGGTCCCCAGCCCCCGGGGTTCGGGGAGACGACGATCTGGGTGGCGACGACGACGGCGCCCTGGTAGATCGAGGCGGACCGGAAGGGCGCGAGGGCGCCGGGCACATGCCCGTTCCAGACGTCGGCAAGATTCCAACGGTGGTAGACGCTGCCGGAGCCCGGGGCGTTGACGGTGCCGGAGGGCTCGGTGGCGAAGAGGTCCATGACCTGCTGGCTGGCGTTTGGGCTGGCGCGCCGCGCGTAGAACCAGAGAGGCGTGCCATCGAGCGCGGAACCGGCGGCGTACAGGGTGGAGAGCAGGTAATCGCCCTGCGTGATCTGCGTGAGGCGAGGCTCGCCGGTGAAGACCTCGGGTTGGTCGTAGCGGGGCTCGTCCGGCGCAACCGCGGCGCCGAGGGGGTCCACAGTGGGGACCGGGCGCGAGAACGCGGGGATGAGGGTCTGGCCCCGGTAGCCGCGTCCGGCGTCGTGGAGGATGACGCGGTCGGTGGGCGCTTGGGCGAGGGCGGCGGAGATTGGGGCGAGCATGATCGCGCCGAGGGCGAGTCGCATGAGGCGGGCGCGCAGAGTAGCGATCAGGCGATCATCCATGAGGGGCTCCTGAGAAATGAGGCTAACAGGCGAAGTTGGCGGTGAGAAGCGGATACCAGAGGTTTCTCGGCGTGGGCGTCGCCTCTCGGACCCTGGCGGCTCCGAGGGGCCGAGAAGGCGCGAACGATCGCGGGCGTCGGCCACGCCCGGCCGGTTCACGGCGTGCGTTCGGAGCGCGTCCGGACAAGCCGTACGCGTGCGTGTGATGGCGATGTGCATGTACGGATTTGATCACGCGTCGTCGGCGGGGAGGGGGGTGGCGGACGCACCGCCGGACGGGCGGACCTCGAAGAGGGTGGGCTTGATTTGGGAGCGGGCGGCGAGCTCGTAGGGGAAATCCACCAGGAAGTTGGCGTCGGCGTTCGCGTCGAGGAGGGCGATGGCGCACCCGCCGAAGCCGCCCCCGGTCATCCGGGCGCCGAGGACACCTTCGCAGGCGAGGGCGGCATCGACGGCCGCGTCAAGTTCCGGGCAGGAGACCTTGTAGACGTCGCGCAGCGAGGTGTGCGACTCGGTCATGAGGCGCCCGAGGCGGTGGAGGTCTCCGTCTTCGAGGGCGCGGGCGGCGTCGGCGACGCGCTCGATCTCGCTCGTAATGTGCAGGGCGGCGTCGCGCTGGGCCTGGGGGAGCGTGTCGAGGCGTGACCGCCAGGGCTCGGCGCACGCCACGCGGAGCGTCGGAACACCGAGCGCTTTCGCGGCGTCCTCGGCGTCGCGTCGGCGTCGCGCGTACGCCCCACCCGCGTGCGCATGACGCACGCGCGTGTCGATGACGAAATACCTGACTTCCTCGGGCGAGCGGACGTGGCGATGGGTGCCATCTCGACAATCGAAGAGGAGCAACGATCCCTCGCGAGCAAGAACGCTCGTCGCCTGATCCATCAGCCCGCAGGGCACGCCGGCGAATCGTCGCTCGGCGCGCTGACAGCACGCCGCCAGCTCGACCGGGTCGACCTCGACGCCGGAGACGGACGCGACGAGGGCGGCAATCGCGACCTCGAGTGCGGCGGAGCTGGACAGGCCCGCGCCGATCGGGACCGACGATTGGACGAAGATGTCGAAGCGATCGAGGTCGATGCCCGGGACATGCGAGGCGAGTTCCGCGGCGGCGCCGATCGGGTACGAGGCCCAGTGCCCGATTGGCACGGCGTCGCCCGGGGCGATTGCCGTCGTCGAGACCTCGACGTGCTCAGTGAGGTCGATCGAGTGGACGCGGAGGCGCCCGCGTGGCGCGGTGCGACCGGCGAGTGCGAGGCAGGACTGCTCGATCGCCATGGGCAGGACAAGGCCGCCCGCGTAGTCCACGTGGTCGCCGATGAGGTTGACGCGCCCGGGCGCTCGCGCGGCGTGGGTCGGGGCGGCGCCGGTCGCGCGCTCGAACGCGCGGCGGAGGTCGCGCATCGCGGGCGTATTGAACCAGGGCGACGTCATGAGCTATCGCCCTGTTTCGCACTCGGGTCCTGGTGGTAGAACGCCGCGAGCTGCGCGTACAGCTCCGGGTATGCCCGGCGCATGGCGGCTGGGCGCTCGAAGAAGAGCTCGGTCGCGACGGCGAAGAACTCGGGCGGGCTGACCGACGCATACGGGTCGAGCAGGGCGGCGTGTCCCTCGTGCAGCTCGTTGATAAGTTGCTGGTACTCGTGCCCGAGGACGCGGGCCCAGTCGCGGTACTTGGCGGCGCTGGCCAGGGCGGGGGCGCCGTTCATCGCGCCCGATTCGCTGTCGAGTTGGTGGGCGAACTCGTGGAGGACGACGTTGTGTCCGTCGTCGGCGTCGGCGGCGCCCCGGACGACGTCGTCCCAGGAGAGGACGAGGGCGCCCCGGAACCAGGACTCTCCGGCGCGCCCTTGCGGGCCTTCGGAGATCGAGCCGTCCGGGTTCTGATGGCGAGCCGAGGCGATGTACGCACGCGGGTAGACGATGATCGTGCGGAGTGTCGGGTAGTACCCGGTGTCTCGATGCAGGAGGAGGACGCCGGCCTGGGCGGCGATGGTCACGCGGATCTCGTCGGTCATCTCAAGCCCGGCGACGCCCTCGAAGCGTTTCTCGCGGAGGAGCACCTGCACGATGCCGCCCAGCTCGCGTCGGTCGGGCTCGCTCATCGAACGGATCATCGGGACACGACGGTCGATGATCTCCCAGTATTCGGGTGGCAGGGGCGTCGTGCGGAGGCGTTCGCGCCGGCGACGTCGCCCGAGGGCGAACATCAGTTCTCCCCGTTCCCGTTCCGGGCGCCGATCTCTTCCATGAGGTCCATCTGGAGCTGCTGGATCTCGATGAGTCGCTGCCACTGCTGGGTGAGGAGCTGGTCGAGCTTGGTGTGCAGGAGTCGGACCTCGAGCTCGGCCTTGAGGTTGACGCGGTAGTCGTGCTCGGAGTCGAGGCGGTCCTTGGCGGCCTGGCGGTTCTGGCTCATCATGATGACGGGCGCTTGGAGTGCCGCGAGCGTGGAGAGGACGAGGTTCAGGAGGATGAAGGGGAAAGGGTCGAAGGGGCGGGCGAGGAGGATGCCGGCGTTGATCGTCATCCAGACGATGATGACGAGCGAGAAGAAGATGATGAAGCCCCAGCTGCCGCCGAACTTGGCGACGCGGTCGGCGACGCGCTGCCCGATCGTGAGCTGCTCGCCGAACTCCTCGTTGACGTTCTCGGCGATGGTCTCCTGGTCGCGGAGGGCGGCGACGACCTGCTCGTCGAGGCTGGTGAGCTCGCCGTGCTCCTCCTCGAGCAGGTCGCGGACGTAATCGGCGCGATACTTGGCGTTGCAGGTGGGGCAGACGTAGCCCTCGGGGTCGAAGTGTGGGAGGTCACGTCGGATGCGTTCGGAGACGGCGTGACGGACGGCGCCGCCGACGAGCATTCCGCCGCACGGGTGCTCTTTATGACAGACCTGGCAGGCGCCGACCGATTTGGACTGTGGCTCCATAGGTGGACCATCGTACGAGCGTCCCGGAGGGTGCGGTACGATGCACACGATGAGCGAAGCGGGCGATGAGCGGTCGGGAGATCGCCCTGGCGAGGTGGGGGGCGCCCGGCCAGGCCGGAAAGGGGAGGCGCCGACGAGCGTCGTGGAGGCGTCGCGCTGGGCGGCGCTGTGGCGGCTGGCGAGGCCGGCGCTGCAGGTGGGGCTGCCGGCGCTGGTCGTCTGGTTCGTGTGGCGTGAGCTGCACACGATCGACATCCACAAGGTCCGGGCGGCGCTGGGCGAGGCGGACGCGACGCAGGTGGCGCTGGGGGTGGGGGCGTCGTTCCTGGCGGTCGGGGTGATGGGGTTGTACGACGCGGTCGCGTTTCCGCGGGGCGCTTCGGGGGGGCTGGGGTTTGGGCGACGGTGGCTCCTCGGAGCCGTCTGCTTCGGGTGGACCAACTTCATCTCGATGGGGCCGTTCGGGGGGCCGGCGGTCCGGCTGCTCGCATATAGAAGGTTCGGGCTGAGCGGGCCCGAGATCACGCGGGGGCTCGTTGGGCACTATCTCGGGTCGTCGGCGGGGCTGGCGGCGTGGCTGATCGCGGCGTGGCTCCCGATCGGAGAAGGGGTGGGGGCGCTGGTCGTCCGGGTCGTGGTCGCCCTGGTTGGGTCGGTGGTGATCGCGGTCGCGCTGGCGCGGGCGCTGGTCCCGGTGCTGCGTCGTCATCGGTACGGGTCGGAGTTGGCGGGCCTGCCGATGGTGCGGTTGGGGGTGGTGACGTTCCTTGACTGGGGGCTGACGCTGCTGGCGTTCGTGGTGCTGGCGCGGGCGGTGGGTGTGCGGCTGGAGGCGGCGGGGGCGGCGCGGACGGTGTTCACTGGGCAGTTCGCGGGGCTGGCGAGCATGATCCCGGGCGGGCTGGGCAGCGCCGACGCGGTCTGGTTCCGAGGGTTCGCGCTGCTGGGCGTGGCGCACGACGAGGCGGCGGCGGCGGTGCTGGCGTTTCGCGCGGGGTTCTACCTGGCGCCGTGGGTCGCGTCGCTCGCGGTGATCTACACGCTCGTCGCGATGCGCTCGGAGCGATTGAAGTTGTGGCAGCGTCGGGCGGTCGCGGCGGCAGTGATGCTCAACGCGATCCTGCTGCTCCTGAGCGCCGCGACGCCGGCGGTGCGTGATCGGCTCGACGTGGTGGCGAAGGTCGTGCCACTGGGCGCGATCGAGGCGTCGCACGCACTGGCGACGGTGGCGGCGGCGCTGATGCTGCTGCTCGTGCGGGGGCTCTTGCGGGGGTACCGGTCGGCGTTCCTGCTGACGGTGGTGCTGCTGCTGGCGTCCGCGGTCGCGCACCCACTCAAGGGCGGGGACTACGAGGAGGCGACGGCGTCGCTGGTGCTGCTCGTGATGCTGGTGGGTGTGCGCGGGGCGTTCACGAGGCGGGGGCGCGTGCCGATCGGGTGGGAGCTGACGATCGCGGCGGGGGTGGGGGCGTTGGCGGTGTTCCTGGTGACGGGGTTCACGGCGTTCGAGCGGATCCCGTACCACCAGGAGATGTGGACGACGTTCGCCGAGAAGGCGGAGGCAAGTCGCTTCCTTCGTGCGGCGATCCTGCTGGGCGTGGTCGTGCTGGCGGCGGCGGTGCGACAGGCGACGCGGCCCGTGCATTTCTGGGTGACGCCGACGGCGGAGGAGATCGAACGGGCCGAGGCGTTCGCGCGTCGGCACGCGGAGTCCGCCGAGGCACTGCTGGTCGGCGGAGGGGACAAGGGGGTCTGGTTCCTGGAGAGTGATCGCGGGGAGGACGAGGCGCTCGTGCTCTACCAGCGTGCCGGCGACCGGCTCATCGTGTTCAAGGATCCGGTCGTGGCGCCGGGCGTGGACCCGGGGCGGGCGATCGACGCGTTTCTGCGTTTCGCGGACGGGCTCGACGTGGACGTGGTCTTCTCCATGATCTCCACCGATTGGATGGGGCGCCTGCACGACTTCGGGTTCCACTTCCTCAAGGTGAACGAGGAGGCGATCGTCCCGCTCGAGGGCTTCAGTCTTCAGGGCGGGAAGAACGCGGGGTTTCGGCGGACGCTCCGGGACATGGAGCGGGACGGGATCGTGTACGAGATGCTCCGCCCGGCGTTCGAAGCGGCGCTCGTCGACGAGCTGCGCGGCGTCAGCGACGCGTGGTTGCAAGCGAAGGGCGTGCACGAGCTGCAGTTCAGCGCGTGCTGCTTCTCGCCGTCGTACATCCAGCGCAACCCAGTGGGCGTGGCGCGGGATCGGTCGGGTCGGGTCGTCGCGTTCGTGAACGTGCTCGTGACGCGCCCCGGCGGGCAGGCGACGGTCGACCTGATGCGGTACATCCCGGGCGTCGCCGAGGGGCTGATGGACTTCGTGCTGATCCAGACGATGCAGGCGCTGGCGGGCGAGGGGGTGACGTCGTTCAGCCTGGGTGGGGCGCCCCTGAGCGACGTGGGTGTGTGGCGTAGTTCACGCTTGTCGGAGCGGATGCTGCACGTGTTCTCGACGAAGGCGGAACGGCTCTACAACTATCAGGGGCTGATGCGATACAAGAGCAAGTTCCACCCGGAATGGGAGGCGCGGTACCTCGCGTTCGAGCAGCCCTGGGCGTGGGCGGCGTCGCTGATCGCGAGCGCTCGACTTGTGCAGGCGAGAGGGCGAGCCGATCGGAGGCGGATCGCGGCGGCGAGGATCGGCGAATCGCCCTGAAGCCGCCGGGCGGATGGCACGGACCCGGGGCGAAGGCGAGCCCACGGGCGGAACGCCCGTGGACCCGCAGGGGGGGTGGTCGGAGGTTTGGTCAGTGCTTCGCCTTGGCGTCGCGCATATCGCGGACCTGGTCGTGGCGGCGCTTGACCGCGGCGTACTGGCGCTGGAGCAGGTCGTTGACCGGGCTGCCCGCGGTCTCCTTGAGCACCTTCTCGTAGCGGCGCTTGATGGCGTCCTCGCCTCGCTCGGCCTCGGCGAGGACCGCGTGCTCGTCGCCGTCCTGGACGGCGCCGCGGATCTCCAGCCACCAGCGATGGAGCGTTCCCTTGGCGGTGCCGGACTGCTCGGGGCGCTCGGAGTTGGCGCCGACGACGGCCTGCAACTCGCTGGCGAACGAACGGCGCTCTGCGGCGCACTCGCGGAAGTGCATGGCGAGGCGTGAGGAGGCGTCGAGCTGGTCAGCCGCGGCGTTGAAGCCCTCATCGCTGTCGATGTTGAGCTGGATGAGGTCCTGAAGCCCCGAGATCGTCTTGCTGTCGAGTGTGTTCGTGGTCGGCATTGTGGTGTCCTTTCCTTTGATGTTGTTGAGATGGGCCGCGGCTGGCGTGTTCGGTGTGGGCGACGGGCGGTCAGCCGCCGTCGTCGAGGTCGTCGACGGCGTCGTCCACCGCGTCGGCGGCGTCATCCGCGGCGTCGTCGATGGTGTCGGCGGCCTCATCGGCCGCGTCCTCCACGCTGTCCTGCACCTCTTCCACACTGTCCTCGACGTCGTCGCCATCACACCCCGCGAGGAGCGCCGAGGCGGGCGCGATCGCGGCCACGGCGATGAGCGGCAAAACTCGTGTGGTCCTCGTGAGTCTCATGGTCATGCCTCCTTTGACTGGCGGCGGGGTCTTAGGTCTCTACTCCGGTGTGTCTACACCCGGATCGTGGTGTTGCCCCGGCGGAACAGGCCCGCGATGAGCGAGAGCAGGAACAGCACGATGAAGACGAAGAAGAGGACCTTGGCGATGGTGGCGGCGCCGGCGGCGATCCCGCCGAATCCGAACACGGCCGCGATGATGGCGATGATGAAAAATGCAAGCGCCCAACCGAGCATGACGTGCTCCCTTCGTTCTGCGGCGGTCATGGGTCCGCCTGGTCTGCCGTGGGGCCTACTCGCCCCGTCATCTCAACAGATGTTCCCGTTCGTTCGTGACGTCACCGTGAGCCCCGCATGAATCCGGGCTCATTCTGGGGTGTCGTCAGTCGTTGGCGTCCTCCGCGGCGTGGTCGATGGCGTCGCCCGCGGCTCGGATGTCCTCGCCGACGCCCTCGGTCGTGTTGCACGCCTGGAGGGCGAAACCGAAACTTACTAGGCCGAGCGCAATCAGCACGGCGCGAAGACGCGAGAGATTCGTTGTCTTGCTCTGCATGGCTTGTCTCCGGATTGCGGCTGCTCCGGGGCGGCCGATCGTCGGCGGCCCCGTGCAACTGCAATAGTTTTGCGACCTGGAGTGTGTGCACGCTGAATGGAGCATGAATCTCGCCTCATTCTGCGATTGCCCGCCTCGTGCCTGCCGACGGCGCGGCGCCGTTCTATCATCGGTACGCGCCCGAGGACCGGGCGGGATGGGTTATCTGGAGACCCTGCATGCGCGTGTTGATTGTCGAAGACAACCCGAAGATGGCCTCGTCGATCCAGCGCGGCCTCCGTGAGCACGGGTATGCCGCCGACGTCTGTCACACCGGCTTCGAGGGCGAGGACCTCGCGGTCGTTGAGCCGTACAACCTGATCCTCCTGGACCTGATGCTCCCGGACCGGGACGGGGTGGAGGTCTGCCGCAATCTCCGTCGGCGGTGCGTGGACACGCCGATTCTCATGCTCACCGCGCTCTCGGGCACGGAGAACAAGGTCGCGGGTCTGGACGCGGGCGCGGACGACTACCTCACCAAGCCCTTCGAGTTCGACGAGTTGCTCGCCCGGATCCGGGCGCTGCTCAGGCGGGGCGAGGCCACGGAAGGTCGCATGCTCGAGTGCGACGACCTGAAGCTCGACCTGTACACCCGCACCGCGAAGCGGGGCGACGCGGAGCACGAGCTGTCCAACAAGGAGTTCGCGCTGCTCGAGTACTTCATGCGCAACCCCAACCGCGTGCTCTCCCGCGCCCAGATCGGGGAGAGCGTCTGGGACATGAACTTCGAGGTCGGCAGCAACGTGATCGACGTCTACGTGTCGCAGCTGCGCAAGAAGCTCGACCGGGGCCACGAGCGCCAGCTCATCCACACGGTCAAGGGCGCCGGGTACCGGTTCGGCATCATGGACTGAACGATGAACCCCGAGGTTCAACCGAGGAAGCCGCGCCGCCCTTCCGGTCTGCTCCCGCGCCTCTCGCTCCGCCTGCGTCTCACGCTCTGGGTGGTGGCGATCTTCACGCTGATCCAGTGGACGACGGGTGTGATCTTCTGGTTGTACCAGCGGGCCGCGATCCGGGAGATGTACGAGGCGGTGCTGGCGGAGAAGGCGGAGCCATTGTCCGAGGGGGTGTCGAATCTGTTTCCCGACGACCTCCACGCGGCGAATCTCAACTCGTTGGCGCAGGGCGAGCTGGGCTGGGGCGTGATCAGCCGGTACGCGTTGGACGTGTTCGACGAGGCGGGGAAGTCGCAAGTGCTGGACCGGGCGCCGTTCGTGGACGCGGCGGACCTGCCGATCCGCGAAGCCTTGAAGACGGGGGCGCCCGCGTACACATGGCTCGACCTCGAGCCCCTGGGCAGCACGGACCCGGCGGCGCACTCCACCGCGACCATCGTCTATCCCTTCGAGCAGGACGGGCGGCGGTACGTGCTGGTGATCGCGGCCAGCGACGCGTTCGCCCAGCGTCAGCTCGCCCTGCTCGAGCGCGTGCTCGCGCTTGCCGGCGTGATCGGCCCGCTGGCGGCCGGCGTCGCCGGGTGGTTTATCGCGGGCGTCGCGATCTCACCCCTCGAGCGTCTGCGCGGGTTCGCGAGCCGTCTGGGGCCCGAATCGATCGGCGAGGCGCTCGGCGTGGACGAGGCGGAGTCGAAGGAGGTCGCCCGCCTGAGTTGGGAGCTGGAGGAGGCCCGCCAGCGCATCCAGGCCGCCTTCAAGGCCCAGGAGCGGTTCCTCTCGAACGTCTCGCACGAGATCAAGACACCGATCTCGGTGATGCTGATCGAGGCGCAGACGCTGCCGCGAGAGGGTCTGCCCGAAGACGTCAACGCGTACCTCGACAGCGTCGAGGAGGAGATGCTCCGCCTCGGGCGTCTGGTCGAGAGCTTCTTGACGCTCACTCGCGTCCAGGATGGGAAGGGCCTCACGCGGGAGCTGGAGTACCCTGCCAACGACATGGTCATGGACTGCGTCGATCACTGTCTCGCGCTGGCCGAGCAGTACCGAGTCCGGCTCTCCCCTCGCCTGCTCGAAGGCGAGCATGACGCGGACACCATTGTGTGCGGCGAGCCGGAGCTGCTCAGGACGCTGCTCGACAACCTCGTGCGCAACGCGATCCGGTTCAGTCCACAGGGGCAGGCGGTCGAGATCTCGATGCAGCGGGTCAACGCGAGCGTGCTGTTCCACGTGCAGGACCGGGGGCCGGGCATCCCGCCCGATCAGCTCACGGCGATCTTCGACCGCTTCGCGCAGACCGAGGAAGAGCAACGCCGAGGACGTGGGCACGGGCTCGGGCTCGAGATTGCCCAGGGCATTGCGGAGCTGCACGGCGGGCGGATCATCGCGGACAATCGCGAGGGGGGTGGGGCGGTGTTCACCGTCACGCTCCCTGTCAAAGAGGACGAGGACGATTGCCCGGACGTCGAGGCGGACGCCGACGAGCGCGTCTGACGAGCTCGTGCGAGCGGCGTCAGCGCCGGAAGAACCGGAAGATCCCAATCATGGCGTTGGGCTCGCCTTCTTCATGCGGCTCCGGTGTCGCGCTGATCAGGATGTGCCAGCCGGGCGCGTCGCGGACGGGGACCTCGATGTCGACCTGCTTGCCGCTCTTGAAGCCGAGCTCGCACGTCCGGCGTACCTCGCTCAGCGAGTGCTCGTCGAGAATGTCCGACCAGTTGCTGAAAGCGGTGGACGCCGACAACCCTGCCCTCCGGGCGCCCTCGCCGAAGCCGATCTCCCATTCGATGTTCGCGTCGGGGACGCTCCAGCGACAGGCGACCGCCCGGGCCGCGGCGACCGCGTTCGTCAGGCGCCACGATCGCGAGGTCATCTTCGCGGTGTGGGCTTCCAGATCGTCGCGCGCGGCGGTCAACGCGGCGGTGAGCGCCTGCTCGCGGTCGAGGGCCCGGGTCAGCTCCTGGTTCGCCTTCCGGATCGAGGGGAGTGAAAGGGCGTGGGGCATGGCCTTGATCAGGACGCCGGCGGTGATCAGCGAGACGGTCGCCGTCCCCGCCTTCCAGAGCCCGTCGAACCGGTAGATCGGGTGGTAGAAGATGATGGCCTCGAGGAGGTGGCCGACGCCGCAGAACAGGATGAACGCCGAGAACAGGGCGAGCACGACGGGGAACGGGAAGTCACGCCGGCGGATGAGCAGGACGGCGAGGCTGATCGGGATGGCGAAGTAGGCGACGAAGATCAGGGAGTCGGAGATGATGTGAAGCCAGCCGTGCCCGGGCGTCCAGTTCCCGCATTTCCATCGGGCAGGGAAGTCGTCGGTATCGAAGAGGTGGGTGAAGAAGTCCATTGAGGAGGCCTCCGGCGGGCGGGTGTCGCCCGCCTCAGCGGGTCGCCCCGGACCGAAGGGATGATATTCGGTTCCGGAAATCGCCACCCAAGATGAACGCCTTTTCATTCTTGTCTCAGGTCGGCCTCATGCGCGGGGGGGATGCTCTCGCGTGGAGGTTCGTCCGATTCCGCCTCGCCTTTGGGCAATCCTGCTCGTGTCGTCGTGCGTCGCGCTGTTGGCGGGCGCCGCGCGGTTCGTGAGCGCGGCCTCGACCTCTCCCCTGTGGCTGGATGTCGTCTTCATCATCTCGACGGCGATCGCCCTGACGCTGGGCGTCGCCCTGCTGGGCTGGCGCCTCACGCACACGGGGCGGAGCGAGCTGATGCTCGACGAGGAAGACGATCGACTCGCGTCGCGCGAGGGTACGCGTCCGAGCGCCCCAGCGTCGACGCGCGGGCGCGATCCCGAGTAGCAAGCCCAGAATAAACCGAGTTTCATCGACGGCTCACGGCGCCCTCATGCCCGGTCGCAAAGGTGTTGTATGCCGATCGAGTGGGCCCCCGACGGCGATTGACCAAGCGGGCCCGGAACAGGAACTCGACACATGAATACCCCGCTGTGCAACAACAAGCGACGAATCGGCACGACCGCGCTCACCCTCGTGATCCTCGCCGGCGCTCCCGCCTCGGCGATCGCCCAGTACGAGCGACACGAGCCCACGACCCGACGCGCCAACGTCGAATCGCGCGAGACGTCGAACACTCACGTCTATCACTTCGCGAAGTCGGGCACGTTGATCGGCGCCAACGTCGTCAATGACAACCGCGACACCATCGCCTCCGTCTCCGACCTCATCATCGACCGCGGCTCGGGCGAGATCCGCCAGGCCTTGCTCAAGAGTGGCGACGTCTTGGGCATCGGCGGCAAGACCATCGCCGTCCCATTCGAGCAGCTCGCCTGGGACAACGCCGACCGTCACTTCAGCCTGAGCATGACCAAGGAGCAGATCGACCGCGCCGTCGAGTTCGACCCCAAGACGTGGCCGAACCTCGACCACACGACCTGGAGCGAGCGGGTCGACCGGTGGTGGAACGGTGACACCGCCGACGACGCGCACGTCACCCGGCGCGACGCCGGCGACGCGAACGACGACTGGTCACGCCAGATCCGCGACGCCCGGACCGAGCGTGTCGACGGGACGATCTCTCACGTCCGGCGCGAGTCGATCGGCGGCGACGAGCAGATCGTCGCGGTCGTCAAGACCCGGGACGGGGGTGAGCGTGAGTTGCTCCTCGGGCCATCGTGGTTCGTGATGGGCGCCGCCGCCGCCCCGATGCGTGGCGACTCCATCCAGGCGCAGGTGGCGACGGTCAACGCCGACGGCGCTCGGCGCGACGTCGTGACCTCCGCGACGATCCAGGGGCAACGCCTGACGCTGCGCGACACCACGGGCGCGCCCCGCTGGAACCTGCCGGCGGAGGCGGCCTCGGCGGGCGAGCCGGGCGCCACCGGACGTCTCATCCTCCTCAGCGATCTGATCGGCGCGAAGGCGACGCCGAGTTCCGACAAGGACGCGGGCGAGATCCAGAACGCGATCATCGAGTACGACGCCGGTCGGGTGGCCATCCTGGGCTTCGACCCGAACGAGGCGTTCCTCGGCCTGGGCGACGAGATCAAGTGCGTCCCGTGGTCGGTCGTGAACGTGTCGCCGGACGGCACGGTCCGGATCGACGCCTCGGACGAGGCGCTGTCGAACTGCGAGAAGATGCCCGACGACGTGACCTCGCTGCAGATGGAGCGGAACCTCGAGCCGGTGTACGCCGCCTTCGACGTCCCGGTGCAGAAGTTCGAGAAGCGTGCGGACGCGTCGCGTCGCACGGTGCGCCACGGCGCCACGACGAACGCCCGCGACGCCGAGTACTTCAAGAGCTTCGCCTCGGGCAAGACCGTGAACTTCTCGGGCGAGGTGGTCAGCGTCACCACCCGCGCGGGTGAGGGCGACGCCTCGCCGGTCCGCGTGCTCACGCTCTCGACCGACCAGGGCCAGCGGACCGTGATCCTGGCGCCGGAGTGGTACATGACCCGCCAGCCGCTCTCCTTGAACAAGGGTGATCGCGTTTCGGTCATGACGCACGAGGCGGAGATCAACGGGCGGACGCAGTACGCCGCGTGGTCCATCAACACGCCGGACAGGCAGTTCACGTTCTGGAACGGGAGCAAGCCGGTCTGGAATGATGGATGACGTCTCATGAATCGCCGCACGGGCGGCGGGGCGAGCGTCCCGCCGCCTGGTTTGGATTTGTGTTCGTGTACAAGGAGACCAGTCATGACGACGACGACACATCGCGCCAAGGCGTCCCCAGGACGGCGCGGAAACTCCGCGATGGGCGCCCCGATCCTCGACGATCGCGCAGCGATCCAGCGCCGACGCGTCGACATCGAGCGGGTCTCGCCCGAGGGCAGCCCCGGGGACCCGGAGGTCGGCTCGCTGGGCATCGGACTGCTCATCCTGGGCTCGATCGTTCTGTCGCTGCTGCTGGGCGTGGTCGTGGCGGTCTTCGCGGGCTTCGCCGCGGGTCTCGTCGTCGTGGCCTTCGGGTTGGGCTTGTCGATCCTTTTCAACCCGGAGATCTGGTCGGCGTCGCTCCGCGCCCAGGAGCGACACCAGATCGAGCTCGATGAGGCGGAAGAGGACGCCGAGGCCATGCGAGGGCGCCGGTAGATCGCACGTACGTCCTGTCAAGGAGAATCGTTGTGTCATACCAGCACGACAACGACAGCAACCCGAGACTCAATCGTCGAGCGGGCGTCTCGCTGGGGGCGGGAGAGTGTGAGCGTGTTTCGAGCTCGGGCGGTCTCGAGGAGCAGATCTTCCTCGAATGCAGCGAGGAGTATCGGGCGCCTCGCACGCATTCCGGCGGTGCGAGTGCCGTGGCGATGACGGCGGGTACGGGTGTGGTGTTGATCGTGGGCATCGCGGTCGCCGCGGTGCTGGGGATCGGCCCCGGGATCGTCGCCTTCTCGCTCGGGATGGCCATCGTCCTGCTCGCCAATCCCTGGAACTGGACGCAGCGGGCGCCTCGCGCGTCGCGAACGCAGGGTTCGCGTTGGGATTCGCACGCAAATCCTCGGCGTCGCGGACGACGCCCCGCTCTCCGCGCGCCAAGCCGCACGCCAAAGACGGACCAAGCCACGGCGCAATAACCGCGCCGACGCATCACCGCATTTTCCCTTCAACCAAAAAGGAGATTCCCATGACGCGTTCTGCAACACAGACCAACGACCACGCGAGCTTGTCGGACGTCAAGAGCGACGTCGCGACCCTGAAGTCCGACGTCGCCGACCTCGTCGCCGGCCTGGCGCGAGACGGTCGCCACAGCGCCGGCGAGGGCATCCACGCCGCCGGCGAGAAGCTGGGCGAGGTCGCCCAGCACACCAAGGCGACCGCCAAGATGGCGCACACGAAGCTCTCCGACTCCGTGAGCGAGCGTCCGATCACGTACCTGGCGTTGGCGTTCGGCGCCGGGGCGATCGCGGCCAAGCTGCTGAGCCGGTAACGTCATGCTCGAGCGCATCGCAGACACCTTCGTCGCGGGCGTCGAGCTCCTCGAGGCCGAGGGGCGGGTGGTACGCGACCGCGCCGCCGCCATGATCGGCGGCGCGGCGCTCGCGTTTGCCCTGGGCGTGATCGGCGTCCTCGGCGCTCTCGCGCTGGCGACGGGGCTGACATGGCTGCTCGCGCGTGAGATCGGCGCCCCCGAGGCCATCTGCGTCGTGGGCGCGTTGCTCGCGTTCGGCGCGGGATGGGGCGCGTACGAGACGATTCGCCGGCTCAAGACATGAGGTCCACATGATCCAGGACGCCCGCCAGCACTCGCACCGTGCCTTCGACACGTACTCAGTTTGCTCCGCGAAGGTCCGCGTTCGCCAGGCGGCCCGGCGAACGCCGCACGCCCCGCCCGGACGGGGGGATTCTGCGAAGGATGCGGCGGCGCGTGTCGTCGCCGAGAACCCCGCCGCGACGGCCGCGGTGGCGTTCGCGGTCCTCGCCGCCCTCGGACCTGGGCGACTCCTGCGGGCCGGGCTCATGGCGGGTCGGCTCGCCTCGCTCGCGATGATCGGATGGCGAGCGTTCGGCCCCGCGTCGGGCGATCATCCGAACACCCGATATTGACGGAGCGCGCCGCGATCGGTGTTGTGAATATCCGTCCGCGCATGGAGTTGCGCGCGTCGGTGTCGCGTGACGGCTGTGATTTCTTGCGAATCGCTCCCGTTGCGCACACCTGAAGTTCAGCACGGGGGACAAAAATCGTCGGGATTCGGTCACAAGAGTCGCCCCACAATGCCTTTACAGGTTGCGCACGGGACACGCCGCCGGGAGGAGATTGCGTGTGCGAGCGCGTCGTGGGTGCGCATTTGTGATGCAGATGTCGCGCCGAGCGCTCGCACGCAAACAGAGTCCGAATCTTCTCGATATCTTTTTTCCACCGCTTGATTGTGGATGCGGATGTGGAGGGCGCAGCGCGGACCACTTCGGTATTCTCGCCCGCGCTTTCGGGGGGACCGGGAGATCTGCGCACGGAGCGCGGCCGCGAACCCCCGTCCCATGTTGAGGGGGCGAGCCATGCCGATCACTCCCACGTATCCGGGTGTGTACGTCGAGGAAGTTCCGAGCGGCGCCCGGACGATCACGGGCGTGAGCACCTCGATCGCCGCGTTCATCGGGCGCTTCAAGCAGGGCGTGCTGAACACACCGATCCATTTGTACAACCAGGGCGACTTCGAGCGAGAGCTGGGCGGGCTCGACACGAACAGCGAGGCGGGCTTCGCGATCCAGCAGTTCTTTTTGGGGGGCGGGAGCGAGGCGTACGCGGTGCGCGTCGCGAACAGGGCCACGGCCTCGACGTTCGATCTCCCGGGCGAGCTGGGTGGCACGGCACTCACGGTCGAGGCAGGCCAGGCCTATCTGCCCAATGACGAGGCGGAGCACGAGCCGGGCGACTCGGCGGGGCCCAATCCCGGGATCTGGGGGGACATGCTCCGGGTGCGCATCGACTACCCGACGCCGACCTCCAACAGCAGGTTCAACCTGTATGTCGAACTCATGGCCGAGCGCAACGGGCGACTGACCGTCGTGCGCTCCGAGGAGTTTCTGAATCTGAGCATGACGAGCACGGACGAGGACTACGTCCAGAAGGCCGTGAACGACCAGTACACCGGGAGCTCGTATGTGCGGGTCAAGGCCTTCCCGGCCCAGGGACGCCCGAGACAGAACGGGACGCTGACGACGGCCCTGAATCCCCTCCCGGCGTCCTCGGCGGGGTCCGTCTCGTTCGACGTTTCCATCTTCGACGATTCGGCCTACCCGGCCGGTACACCGTCGGCGACGGGCAGCGCGACCGTCACGCTCTCGGGCGATCGAGAGTCGATCAGGAAGCAGTTGCAATCGGCGATTCGCGCCTCGAATCCGTCCTCTCGCGCGATCGCGGGCGCGACGGTCACGACCGTCGACAACAGTTTCCTCCTCCGCAGCGGCGCGCCGGAAGAGGCCGACGAGGTCATCGTCCTGAGCGGCGGGACGGACCTGCTCCTGCGCTCTCTCGGATTTGGCAGTGGCCCGACGGCGCTGCAGGGTCTGCTCTCGGACACGATCGCGGCCGTCGACTTCGGCGCGCTCGCCGGCGATCTGGACATCACGGTGGCGATCGGCGGCGGGGCCCCGCTGCCCGTGACGGTCAACGTGGATGGCATGGCGGACATGAGCGATCTCGCGTCCGCGCTCCAGACCGCGATCAGGGCGCAGGGAGACGCCCTGCTCGTGGACGTGATCGTCGTCGCCCGAGAGGGGGCGACGTCCGACACTGGAGAGCTGATCGTCCTGTCGCCCCAGGGCGCGGTCGTGGTCGACGGCACGAACGCGCCGGACCTAGAGCTCGACCCTGGCTCGGCCGAGGGCCCCGTCAGCGGCGCGCTCTCGTCCGCGGTGACAAGCGACGCGCTGAACGGGTCAATCGACGTCACGATCGACGGGACCACGCACACGATCGCGGTCGCGAGCGGCGTCACGGCGATTGCCGACAAGGCGAACGCGCTCGAGACCGCACTCCGCGCGGAGTCGACGGCGGCGGATGACGGGTGGGACCAGGCCGTCGTGGCGGCATTCACGGCCGACGGCGAGGATCAGTTGGTCATCGTCCCGGGCGAGCCGAACATAAACGTCGCGTTCGCGGCGGCGGCGGTGGATGCGAATACGGCGCTGCTGCTCGGACTGAACGCCGCCTCCATCGTCGTCGAGGAGCAGCGGTACGCCCTTGCGGGCGGCGGTGACAGGAATGCGCTGACGTCCGCCGACCTCATTGGCGACCTGGCGTCCAAGACGGGTGTGTACGCGCTCGAGGATTGTGACATCTTCAACATCCTTTGTATCCCGAGCGCGTCGGCGCTGAGCGTGGGCGGCGATGCCGTCATGACCGCCGCGATCGCGTACTGCGAGGACCGGCGGGCGATCTTCCTGATGGACCCGGCGCCGGGGGTGAACGATCCCGACAAGATTAGGATCTGGCTCGAGGCAAACGCGACACTCCGGCACCGCAACGCGGCGCTCTACTTCCCGCGCATCACGATCGCGGACCCGACCAACGGGTATCGCCCGCGGTACATCGCGCCGTGCGGCACGATCGCCGGGTTGATCGCGAAGACGGACGCAACACGAGGCGTCTGGAAGGCGCCGGCGGGCATCGAGGCCGGGCTGACCGGCGTCAGCAAGCTCAACTACGAGATGACCGACGCGGAGAACGGGTCGCTCAACCCGCTCGGGATCAACTGCCTGCGTCGGTTCCCGGTGTACGGGCAGGTCTCGTGGGGAGCGCGTACGCTCGACGGCGCCGACATCATGGCATCGGAGTGGAAATACCTGCCGGTTCGGCGCACGGCGCTCTACATCCAGGAGTCGTTGTTCCGTGGCACGAAGTGGGCGGTGTTCGAGCCGAACGATGAGCCGTTGTGGTCGCAGATCCGCGTCTCGGTGACCGCGTTCATGCACCGTCTGTACCGCCAAGGCGCCTTCCAGGGCTCGAGTCCGAAGCAGGCGTACCTCGTCAAGTGCGATGGTGAGACGACCACGCAGAACGACATCGATCTGGGCATCGTCAACATCGTCGTGGGCTTCCGCCCGCTGAAGGTGGCCGAGTTCATCATCCTCCAAATCCAGCAGCTTGCAAACTCCGATTGATCCTTTCCGCAGGGCGCGGGGTAGTGTGCGCCGCGTAGGGAGCATGTCATGTCACAGTTCAGCGTCAATGCGACTCGCTTTGATCCGTACAAAAACTTCAAGTTCCGGATCAAGTGGGATGGTCGGTACGTGGCGGGTGTCAGCAAGATCGGCGCGCTCAAGCGCACGACCGAGGTGATCGAGCACCGCGAGGGGGGCGATCCGAGCACGGTGCGTCGCATGCCGGGTCAATCCAAGTACGAGGCGATCACGCTGGAGCGCGGCGTGACACACGACGTCATGTTCGAGAAGTGGGCGAACAAGGTCTGGGACTATCAGAATGCGCAGGCGGGGGCGGAGCAGCGCGTGATGGAGGTGTCGCTCAAGGATTTTCGCAAGGACATCATCATCGACCTGTTCAACGAGGCGGGGCAGAAGGTCATCAGCTACAGCGTGTATCGCTGCTGGGTGTCCGAGTACCAGGCGGTGCCCGAGCTCGACGCGAGCGCGAACGCGGTTGCGATCCAGACCATGAAGCTCGAGAACGAGGGCTGGGTGCGCGACGAGGCGGTCACGGAGCCCGAGGAGCCGCAGTTCGATGACCCCACGTAATCGGTACGAGCCCGTCGAGCTGCCGTGCGGCGTCGTCCCGGGCGGCGACGCCGACCGACTCCGTGTGGGCGTGCGGTCGCTCACCGGCGACGAGGAATGGTTGCTGGCGGATCGGCGTCACGAGTACGCCGCCGTGGTCGCGACGGCACTGCTCGACGTGTGCGTCGAGGGGCTGCCCGAGGGCGGGTCGGCGGCGCTCTCGGTCGGTGATCGGGAGGCGCTGCTCCTCTCGGTGCGCCGGGCGACTTTCGGCGAGACGGTGCAGTGCGTGCGCGCGTGCTCATCATGCGGGGAGCAACTCGACCTCGAGTTCGCGATCCGTGACCTGTTGCACCCGGCGTATGGGCGCCGTGGCCCCGTGTTCGAGGCGGAACTGGGCGGGCACGTGGTGCGCTTCCGGTTGCCGACGGGCGCCGACCAGGAGGCGGCGTCACGGGCGGCGGTCCGCGACGGCGTCGAGCGGGCGGGCGAGGACCTCATCCGGGCGTGCGTGCTTTCGGTATCGGGGCCCGACGGCGCCGCGACGGCGCGGGATCGGCTCCCGGGCGAGGTCGTGCTCGCGTTGTCCGGCGAGATCTCGCGGTGCGATCCGCAGGCCGAGCTGACCGTCGTGACGACGTGCGCCGTCTGCGGAGATCCGGTGGAATCGTTGTTCGACTCCTTCGCGTTCCTGCGCTCCGAGGTCGGGTCGGGACGCGGGCTGCTGACGGAAGTACACCGCCTCGCGTCGTACTACCACTGGTCGGAGCGTGACATCCTGGCGCTGCCGACGCGTCGGCGCCGGGCGTACCTGTCGTTGCGTGAGGAAGCGCTGGCTGGGGGACGCTCGTGAGCCGCTTCGCGTCCAACCTGGTGGCGCGAGGCGTCGGACTCGACTCGGCGTCCTCGACGCTGAGCGCGCGGACGGACCCCGGCTCGCCGGCGCGGGCGGGCCACGCCCCCGGGCCGGTCGCGTTCCGAGAGAGCGAGGACGAGGGCGACGAGGCGATGGGCAAGCACGAGCCCGGATCGGGTGACGACGAGGTCAAACGTGAATCGAGCGATCACCCCCATTCGCGCGCCACGATCCCACTCGATGAAGACAAAGAACAGCCGGGGGTCGCACGGCTTGCTCGTGCGCCGGAGGACGAGGGGGACGACACCGCCCGCACGCCTGTTGTCCTTCGCGCCCGGGAGCCACACGACGAGCCGGGAGAGCCCGGCATGGATGACGTACAGCGGAAGGCCGCAGGCCCGGGCGGCATCGCGTCGGGCACGACCAGCGTCGCCTCGTCGCTTCGGGGAAAACCAGAGGGTGGCTCGACCCCATCTGCTTTGGCGCCGGCAATCACAGGCGACACCGGGTTTCCCGGCGTTCCAGACAAGATGAGCAGCAAGGACCGCGACCCGAACGCGGCGGGGGCGACTTCGGTCGAAGCGCCTCGGGGCGACGACCAAGCGGAGGGGCGGTCTCCCACCCTCGCTCCAGTCAAGAAGCGGGTCGTCGAAGAACGCGTCATGATCGAGCGCACCGAGCACGGCAGGTATCTGCGTCCGCGTCTGGACCGGGGCGAGATGATCGAGGCGTCGACGACTCGTGCGACACTGCCGAGCGGAGACGACTCCGACGCAAGATCTCGCGACGGAACGCGATCGCCGATGGCGCCGGGACCGGTCGTCATCGAGATCGGCTCGCTGAGCGTAGACCTGTCGGACAGGGCGCCGCCCCGGCGACAGGCTCAGGTGGCGATCGGCTTCGACGAGTACCGCGCACAGCGGTCTTATGCGGGCGAGATATGACCGGTGAGCAACTACCAGGCCATCGCAGGGGTCAGCAAGTCGTTGCAGAAGCTGCTGCGCGACCGGATGGAGGCGCCGCCGGCGGAGGTGACCATCGCGCCGCCCGACGTGCAGATCGGTGGGACGGGAACGAGGCTGAACCTGTATCTGTACTACATCCGCCAGAGCTCGGCGCTGCGGAACCAGGAGATCCCGGGCAACGGGCATCCGGCGGCGTACGGCTTTCCGCCTCTTCCCCTCGAGCTGTACTACCTGATCACCGCGGGCGGGGGCGCGGAAGACTCACCGGACGCGGACCTGAAGGCGCAGCAGATTCTGGGCGACGCCATGCGCGTCCTGAACGACTACCCCGTGATCACCGACACGCTGACGCTCGTGTCGTCGGGGACCGGCTCCGATCGGATGCTCGAGCCGGTGCTGCGTGGCGAGCACGAGCAGGTCAAGATCACCTTCGAGCCGCTGACGGTCGACGACCTTTCCAAGATCTGGACGGCGATGTCGCAATCCAACTTCCGGCGATCGGTCGCATACCAGGTCTCCGTGGTGCAGATCGAGAGCGAGCGCAAGCGAGTCTCACCGGCGCCGGTCGAATCGCGTGTGATCACGATGCCGCCGTCGGCGCGTCCGGAGATCACGTCGGTGTACGACACCACGGCGGGCGCGGCGCGACGCGACTACCGCCTCAGGCCGGGCGACAACCTGACGATCGAGGGGCTGAACTTCGGGCGAGCCGGCATCAACCGGGCGTGGGTCGTGTTCAACGACGGGACGCCGAGCAGCGTCACGCAGGTCGACTCGCGGAAGATCCGCGTGAACGTGCCGGACGCGGACGCAATCCCGCCGGGCCCGACGCGGGTGCGTGTCGAGGTCGAGCTGGTCGCCGAGTCGGTCCGGGGCGACGGGCTGGAGGGACGCAACCTGGCCGTCACGACGCCCGCCTACCGGGTCGTCTCCAACGAGGCGGTCTTCCAGGTGACGCCGATCATCAACACGCTCGCCCTGAACGCGGGCGGCACGACGCTGACCATCGGCGGTGTCCGTCTCTGGGACGTCGACGGCGCGACGAGCGTGATCATCGACGGGGACGACTGCGAGGTCGATACGTCGACCGCCCCGACGCCGAGCTCGATCAAGGTGAAGGTGAGCGGGCTTGCCGCGGGAGATCACGAGGTCCGGGTCCGGGTGAACGGGGCGCTCAGCAAATCGAGCGCGACGCTCACCGTGCCGTGATGGGGTTGTCATGATCCTGCAAGACGCACAGCCCGGCGCTCAGACACTCCACGAGCGGTGGCTGCATGCGCGCCTCGCGTGCCTGCGGCTGCGTCTGAGACGCCGTTGCCTCTGGATGAAGAGCATGTGGGAGGGGGGGAGCGTGGGCGGCTTCCGCGGCTCGGTCATCCCGGGAACGGAGGTGGACGCGCTGCTCGATGCCGATTGTCGCGAGCGGGAGCTGCTGTTCTACGCGGAAGACCCCGAGGCGTCGGCGATCACGGCACGCCTCGCCGACGTGGAGAGCGCGCTGGACGCGGAAGCCCGCCAATTGCTCGAAGAGAATGAACCGCCCGCGCTGGTCGCGATCTCGGCGGGCTTCGGGCTCGGCGCCATCGAGACCGACGCCCTCGTGATGGCGGCCGCGAACGAACTCGATCCCGCCTTTGCCCGCGTCTTCGCGTACCTCCAAGACGATGCGTCCGCGACGTCGCCGACCGGGGCGTTGATCTGGCAGACGCTGTCGTCGACGCGCGTCGAGGGGGCGGGCGAGGATGAACTCGGCCACTTCGACGCGACAGAGTTCCTGGGCGACTCCGCCCCGCTTCGCTGGTATCGCCTGGTCAACGCCGACGCGCCGCCCGCCGCACCGATTGGATCCGCCTCGTTCACGGTCGATGCCCGCGTCGCGATCGCGATGACGGGGCGCGACTCGATCGACCCGCGCCTCGCGGCGATGGCGAGCCGGGTAATCGAAGCGCCCGCGTCGCGTGCGATCGACGAGGCGGCCGACCGGCTCGCGGGGTTGCTCGCGGCGCGCGGGCCCGCCGTGCTGAATCTCATCGGCGCGGGCGATCGTGGGCAGGAGGGGCTCGCGAGCGCGATCGGGCGCCAACTTGGCCTGGAGTTCATCAGCATCGACGCCTTGGCGCTTCGGGAGGCCGGCTCCCCGGTGAGCGTCGCGAGGCTGCTCGACCGGGAGTGCGCGCTGACGCCACTCCTGCCTCTCATCACGATCGACGGGCGGGACCAGGTCGAGGACACCTCGGCGGTGATCAGCGTGGTCGAGGCGATGCACGGCTCGGTCGTCGTCGCCAGCGTCGGACGACTGTCGATGGCCCGCCGTGTCTTCGTCGAGCGGATGGGACGCTTCGACGCCGAGGCGCAGAAGGCGGTCTGGGTCGGGGCGCTAGGCGCCGCCGGCGCTGAGCTGAACGGGGAACTCGACCGCGTCGTCGGACGCTTCGACTTCGGCCCGTTGATGATCTCGCGGGCGGCGCGTGTCGCTCGCGACGCAGCGACGATGCGAGCCGGCTCCGGGGAGGCGTCCGCTCGCGTGGGCGTGGACGATCTCGTCGAGGCGTGCCGCGGCGGCTTCCGCTGGACGCTCGACGACCTCGCGCAGCGGATCGACCCGATATACGACTGGGACGACATCGTGCTTCCCGATCGCGAGCTCGGTCAGCTCCGCGAGATCGTGACGCACGTCGAGCAGCGCACGCGGGTCCTGGGCTCGTGGGGTTTCGGCGCCAAGATGTCGCGCGGGCGCGGGCTGAACGCGATGTTCGCCGGACCCAGCGGCGCCGGCAAGACGATGGCGGCGGAGATCATCGCCAAGCGCCTGGGGCTCGACCTGTACCGGATCGACCTGGCGGGCGTCGTGAACAAGTACATCGGTGAGACGGAGAAGCGCCTGCGCAGTCTCTTCGACGCCGCCGAATGCACCGGCGCGATCCTGTTCTTCGACGAGGCCGATGCGCTCTTCGGCAAGCGGACGGAGGTCAAGGACAGTCACGACAGGTACGCCAACATCGAGGTCAGCTACCTCCTCCAACGCCTCGAGGAATACTCCGGCCTCGCGATCCTCGCGACGAACAAGCGGTCGTCGGTGGATCAGGCGTTCCTAAGACGCCTCAGGTTCATCGTGGACTTCCCGTTCCCGTCGGCGCAGGACCGGAGACGGATCTGGGAGGGCGTCATCCCGGACCGGGCGCCGACCGAGGGGATCGACCTCGATGCGCTCGCGCGTCTGGAGGTGACCGGGGGCAACATCCGCAGCATCGCCCTCAACGCCGCCTTCATGGCCGCCGGCACGAGCCAGGCGATCGGCATGCGGCACCTGATGGCCGCGGCTCGCAACGAGTACACGAAGATCGAGCGGCTCGTGAACGAGTCCGAGTTCGGCGAGCACTACAGGGAGGCGCGCCATGAACGCTGATCCTCCCAGCCGGGGCGTGATGGCGCCCGCGAAGATCCGGATCAATCGCGTCGTCGTGCGTGGCGGCGGTCCGCACGACGCCGGCTTCCTGCGCGCCAGGCTCGCCCCGGAGGTGCAGGCCCAGCTTGCTGGCGCCCGTCCGAGCCCCGGCGTCGTCGGCATCGTCGCAAGACGCATCGTGGAGGCGTCAAGGAACCCCGGCGCCGTCCGCGGAGCGCCTGCCGGCGCGTCATCAACGGAGGGTGAACGGTAGTGGGAGCCCGGCGCGCCAGAAGCGTGAAGCCCGCCGCGAAGGCCCCGGCCAGCGGGAAGCCGGCGCGGTCGTCGCGGGTGACGAGGACTCGCCTCGTCGGGAATCAGGCGGCGCTGCGCGCGGTCGAATCGTTCGGCGCCCAGGCGAAGCTGGCGGTGAACGTCCCCGGCGACAAGCAGGAGCAGGAGGCGGACGCGACGGCCGACCGGGTGATGCGGACGAGCGACGCCGTGCTCGCCGCGCCTGGCGCCGCCGGCTCGGGCGAGAGCGTGTCTCGCAAGGCGGACCGGTCGGAACGCCGGGGCGAGCGTGGAGGAGATGCGGGTGAGCCCGCGCTCGCGTGGATGACCAGCGAGGGGCATCCGATCCAGCGTGAGTGCTCCAAGTGCCGCGAGGAGAAGAAGAAGCTCCAGCGTGAGAGCGAGGACGACGAGGCGGCGCGCGAGACCGAGGAGCCGGAGGACGCCTCGCTCGAGGCGGAAGATCAGGAAGAGACGAGCGCGAGGGCGGAGGAGGAGGGCGACGAGGCCGAGCGCGAGACGGAGCAGGACGACGAGGCGACGCGCTGCGAGGATTCTCGCCGTCTGCGCAAGGGCGAGACGCGTGTTCCCGCCGAGGCCGAGCAGCGCATCCGCCACCGTCGCGGACTGGGCGTGCCGCTGACCTCGACGCTCCGTGCGTTCTTCGGGCGACGGCTCGGCCGCGATTTCGGGCGCGTGCGGGTCCATACCGACGCCGAGGCGGGCCGGCTCTCGAAGGCTCTGCGCGCTCACGCGTTCACGTGGGGGCGTCACGTGTACTTCGCCCCGGGGCGGTACAAGCCCGGCACGCCCGAGGGGCTCAGGCTGCTCGCGCACGAGTTGACGCACACGGTGCAGCAGGGCGCCGCGCCAGCGATGCCACCCGTTGCCGCCCGGGGGCATGTCCCCGGCCCATCGCCCGCGACCCCGTCGCCCGGGGTGACGGAGGGCGCGCCCGCGCCGTCTTCGCCAGCGCCTGCGCCGTCCGTCATCGCGCGCCAGCCCGCGTGTGCGACACCAACGTTTACGGGTGGTGGCGTCGGCACGCTCGAGGGCGGGCCCGAAGGGGGCACGGCGAGAGACTTCACGCCGCCCGCCCCCTCGCGGGGGACACGCGAGCCAACTCCCGCCCAGGACGCCGCGGCGCCGACGAGATCCGAGCCAGAGCAATCCGCGCTGGACGCGCCCGCCGCGACCCCCGCCGATCAGACGGAGGCCGGCGCGAGTGGCGAGCGGGAGGGTCCCGCGCCCCCCGAGGTCGCGCCAGGCGGTGAGCGTGAGGACGCGCCGCGGAGTGGGGACGCGTGCGGCGGTGGCGAGGAGACGGGCGTCGATGCGATGCTCGAAGCCGCGGGCATCGAAGCGCCCAACGCCGAGCCGTCGGAGGCGACCAGGCGCCTCGCCGAGACGTCACCGGTGCGGGCCCCGACGGCGCTCGAGTCGTACCAGGATTCCGTCGAGGAGTCGGTCAGGTCTCGTCGGGACGCCGAGACCGCGGACACGCCGACGGCGACAGTCCGACCGAACCCGACCGGGGCCGTGGGGGACGAGGGAGCGCGCGACCAGCTCGACGACACGCCGACGCCGGAGGGCGCCGATCTCCCGGAGCTCGCGACCGGGGGTGGCGAGAGCGCACGAGCGGATCTCGATCAAGAGCCGGACCCGCACGCCGGCGAAGCGCCGACGACGAGGGTCGAAGATCCGTCCGCGCAGCTTGCGCAGATGGATGACGCCGACGAGGGCGGCATCTTCGGCTGGGTCAAGCGGTGGTTCAAGCGGCTGCTCACGGCGGTCCCACGCACCGATCCGGGGTTGAATACCGACCCGGGCCCGTCGCCCCGCCCCGATCTGAGCGGGCAGGCCGACCCGGGGCAGATCACAGACCTGCGCGACGACGGCGTCGAGAGCGTGCGGGACGAGCAGGCCCGGGCGGACCAGTCGAGCGCGGAAGACTTCGGCGAGGACGACATAGCCGCGGACATGGAGGAGCACGACGAAACCGCCGAGGTCCCGCCGCAGACGCAGAGCCCCGGCAAGCGCTGCCCGAACGCGGACAACGGCGTCGGGCGGTTCGAGCCCGAGGACGAGAAGGACGTCGGCGACCGGGTCCGCGCCCAGACGGGCTCGCGGTGGGACGCGGCGACCTCCGACGCCGAGACGCGAGAGCAGAAGCGCGACGAGGACATCCGCGAGGGCCGACGTGACACCGCGAGTCAGATCGAGGATCTGCACACCGACGCGCACGTGGACCAGTCGGGCGCCATCGCGGACGCCCGGCGCGAGGTCGGCGAGCAACGCACGGATTGGAGGAAACGAAACAAGGAGCTCGGCACGGGCTACGACGCCGAGTCCGCGTCGATGTCCGCGTTGGCCGCCACGGAGATCGGCGGGGAGTGCGCGTCGACGACACAAGAGATCGAGTCGGACCGCGAGGCGACGGCCCAGAGAGCCCGGACGACCAAAGCGGACGCGGAACGCGATGCGGAGAAGAAGCGCAACGAGGCCGACCAGGACTCGGGCGGGTGGCTCTCGCGTGGGGCGCGCTGGCTGAAGAACAAGGTCCGCGACTTCGCGCAGGGGCTCGTCAACGCCGTCAAGGGGATATTCAAGAAGGCGCGGGAGATGGTCACGAAGTTCTTCAAGGACCTCAAGGCCAGAGCCATGCGCGCGATCGAGGATCTCCGCAAGTGGGCCATCGGGAAGCTGGAGGGCTTCCGCAAGAAGCTGAACGGATTGGTTGATCGCTACCTGGGGCGATTCCCGGGTGTCGCACGGTTCTTCAAGCGCGGCATCAACGCGACGGTGGATGGCGCCGAGTGGCTCGTCAACAAGACGGCGGACGGGCTGAAGGCCGGTGTCGCCTTCCTGCTCGACGGCCTCGCCAAGCTCATCAACGGCGTTCTCACCCTCTACGAGAAGTTCGTCGTCGGGCTGATCAGCTTCGCGTGCAGCATGGTCGTGTTCGGGATCAACCTCACGGTGCTGATCGTCAAGCGGGACCTGGAATCGCTGCTCGAGCTGATCCGGGACCTGCCCGAGTGGCACCCCATCATGACCATCATGAAGGCGGGCCTGATCGGCTTCGTCAACTGTCTCAGGTCGAAGCCCCCGGGCGAGCGGAAGAAGTTCATCCGCAAGACCCTCACGCTCGCGATCCGCCCGGACTACATGTTCGGGTTCCAGGCCGGCGTGATCAAGGGCATCCTCTGGGACGGCGTCATCATGACGCTGGTCGGCATCGGGCAGGCGCTGATCGAGGTGCCGCGGGCCATCTGGGATCTCATCCAGAAGATCAAGGCCCTGATACTCGACGTCGACGCGATCGCGGCGATGTACGAGGATGCCAAGGGTCTCATCCAGAAGGTCGTGGACTTCTTCCGCAACCCGGACGCGATCAACCAAGTCATCGACTTCATCCGCAAGTCGCCCGAGGCGCTGTACGCGATGCTGGCCGAGGGCATGCGGATGGCGGTGAACTGGGCGTACAAGGCGGGCGGGGCCGCCGCCGGGGCGTTGTTCCGCTTCATCATGAACAACTCGGCGTTCAAGATCGGCCTGGCCGTCGGGACGGTCGTCGGTCAGCTCACCCTCGAGATCCTGCTGCTGGTGTTCACGGGTGGAGCGGTCAACGCGGTGAAGTGGGGGGCGCAGGGCGCGAAGCTGATGGCCAAGGCCGCCAAGCTGCTGCGGACCGCGAAGAAGATGGCCGGCGGGCTCATCATGAAGGGCCTGCGGATGATCGTCCGCATCTTCCGCGCCGGGCTGAAGGCCGCCAAGCGCCTGAGCAGGCCGCTGCGGGGCGTGTTCCAGCGCCTCGAGCGCTTGTTCAACCGCTTCATGGCCTGGATCCGCAGGGCGTTCGGAGGGAAGGTCAGCCGTGTGCGTCAGCGATGGCGGCGGTGGCGGAGAAGGAGGCGGAGAGACCGGGACGACCCGGCGGATCGCGCCCGCTGGCTCGCGTTCAAGGCCGAACTCCGGGCGAGGCTCATGAAGGGCGGCCCACGCGGACTGAAGAAGCGGGAAGCGAGGTCAATCCTCCGCTCCACGGCACGCGAGCGTCAGTTCCGAACCGTCGTCTCGCGTTTTGTAGGGGGTGTCGACCAGGAGAAGGGGTACTACGAGGTCACCGCGAAGCGGAAGGGCCATGCGCAGTGGGTACGCGTCAAGGTCCTCATCGAGCATCACGAGCGTTGGAAACTCGCCAAGAGGAAGATCAAGCGAGCGATCAATCTCGTCAGGGCGCCGCAGACCGTGGCGCGGTTCGAGAGCGCGATCAGATCGTTCAAGACGGGCTGGGGATTCACTCAGGGACCCTCTGTTAGGTTCGACGAGCCGGAGAACGACTTCGAGGTCCACGGCGCGATGAGCCCAGGGGCGACGATCGCGTCGAAGCGCGCATCGCGGCCGCGGACGAGGCTCACGCATCGCCAGGGTTACATGCATGTGTACGGGGCGAAGAATGGGCTCCGGGGCGGCAGCCCGCCCAGCGTGTCTCCGCCGTACTGGGACGACGTGCAGCCGATCAAGACAATATCCGGGCTCACGACGCTCTACATCAGAGGCCATCTCCTCAACCACAACATTGGGGGAAGCGGGGCGCGCCGTGACAACCTCACTCCCATCACGCGGAGCGCTAACGCCGGGATGCGGAGCAGTGTCGAGAAGCACGCGGTAGAGTGGGTCAAGAAGGGCAAGCATGGCGGCAGGACGTACGCGAAGGGCGGCGGGGTCATCCGGTACGAGGTGACGGCGGTCGGGCTTGGCGGATCGCGACCGCCGTCCCCGGTGCGTTGCACGAGGCAGGGAAGCGGCGCCCGTGTGCGCGGGCCGATCGACGCCGAACGCAAGCTCGCGAAGTCGATCAGCATGAACCTCGACCTGCTCGACTTCAACGAGAAGACCGGCAAGTGGGACTTGGGCAGGTACACGATCAGAGAGTCTCAAACGAACGTGCCGCCCTACCCGGCGGGTTACCACGACGACCCGAACACATCGTGCAAGTGAACGACCGCGACGCATGGCGGATCCTGAATGACGACCTTCCCGAACAGCCCGAACCTGCTCAAGGGCGCGCTCATCGCGTTCCCCTCCCAGACTGCGGTCGTCCCGACGAGCGTGATCCTGTTCCAGTACAACCCGCAGCAGGTCTCGCGCTCGCTCGCCCAGCGGACCGAGGCGGGCGCCGAGCAGAGCAAGTCCACCGCCCAGGACGACGCACAGAAGACGCTCGGCCCGCCCGAGGAGTCGTACTTCCTGAGCATCCTGCTCGACGCGACGGACTATTTGGAGTCGCCCGAGCAGCACGCGATCGTCGCGGCGATGGGGCTGCACCCCGTCCTCGCCGCCCTCGAGATGCTGCTGTACCCGTCCACGACGCAGGTGCTGCTGACGACCGCGCTGTCGGCGCTGGGCGTCGCGGAGCTGTCGCCACAGGAACTGCCGCTCGTGATGCTCGTCTTCGGCGGCGAGCGCGTCGTGCCGGTGCGACTCGAGTCGATCAGCGTGACGGAGGAGGCCTTCGACCCGCTGCTCAACCCGATCCGGGCGCGCGTGGACCTGAGCATGAAGGTGCTGACCTACCTCGAGCAGCCCCAGGGCAGCGTGGGGCGGGCCGCGTACCTGACCTACCAGGTCCGCAAGGAGGTCTCGGCCGCGCTGTACCCGACGACCGTGGTCACCGACGTGATCACACAGATTCTGGAGGCCTGATGTTCTTCAAGGGGAGCCGATACGAGAGCGCGGAGACGGCGACGTACATCGCGCCCGACGGGCGCGAGATCACGTACGTCCGCCTGCGCCTGATCCCGCCGACCGAGCCGGTGACCACGTACGAGGTGCAGCGCGGCGACCGTCCCGACCTGGTCGCCGACGACGCCTTCGGCGACCCCGAGCGCTTCTGGCGCCTCTGCGACGCGAACACGAGCGTCTGGCCCAACACGCTGACGGAGGAGGAGGGGCGACGCATCGGGGTCCCCACGTCGAGTTGATCCATGCCCAAGCTGACCTACAGCCTGACGATCGGCGCCCTGCCCGCGAGCAGCGACCTCATCGAGGCGATCCGGCGCATCGAGGTCGAGACACACATCGGACTCGCGTCGATGGTGCGCATCCGATTCGCCACGGGGCTGTCGTCGGACGGCGGCTCCTGGTCGGTCCTGGACGACGCCGGCTTCGATCGGCTGACCAAGCTCTCGGTGAAGGTCCAGTGCGGGAGCGGCTCGAGCACGCTGATCAACGCGCAGGTGATTGAGGTCCGCCCGATGCTGACCGCCAAGCCGCGGGAGTCGTACGTGGATGTCATCGCCATGGACGCCACGGTCTCGATGAACCTGGAGCACAAGGTCCGTCCCTGGGCGAACATGTCCGACTCGAGCATCGCGAGCATGATCTTCGCCGAGCACGGGCTCAAGCCGGTGGTGGACACCACGCAGCCGGTCCATCAGGAGAGCGACGTCGTCACGATGCAGCGGGGGGGCGACGCCCAGTTCCTGCGTCGCCTCGCGGCGCGCAACGGGTTCGAGATGTACGTCGCCGCCGACCCGCTCCTGGGCATCGACGAGGGGCACTTCCATGCGCCCAAGGTCGACGGCACGCCGCAGGGCGTGCTGACGGTCGGCGCCGGCTCGGAGGCCAACGTCGACAGCTTCGAGCTGCGTCACGACCTGCTCAGGCCCGCGAAGGTTTCGGCGCCGGGCTTGGACTGGCGCACGCTCCAGTCGCAGGCCGCGAGCGTCGACCAGACGGCGCTCACACGACTCGGGGCGTCCCCCGAGAGCGATCGGCGGTCGCTGCGCGCCTCGGGCTCGGGTCTGAGCGAGACCGGTGAGCTGCAGGGATTCGCCCAGTCGCTTGCCGACCGCGCCGCGTGGGCGGTGTCGTGCGAGGGCGAGATCGCGGGCGTGACCTACGGCGACGTGATCCGCCCGGGCCTGCCGATCAACGTCCGTGGCGCCGGGACGTCGTTCAGCGGGACGTACTACGTGGAGCGTGTGCTCCACGTGATCTCTGGCGATGGGTACAAGCAGAAGTTCACGCTCAAGCGCAACGCGCTGGGCGTCCGTCTCACGGACACGTTCGTCGAGACGGGGGCGGTGAGCGTGTAGAGGGATCGGGGACGCCGCGCAGGGCCGCGTGGCGGGGCGAGCACAAGGGAGTGCGGAGCAGAGGGGAGCAGGGGGATGAGTCAGGCTGCGTTCAGCCGCATGGACCAGGCCTTCGCGACGGCCGAGCGGTTCTACGGCAAGTACAGGGGGGTGGTCTCCGACAATGCCGACCCCGAGAAGCTGGGGCGCGTACGCGCGCGCGTGCCGGAGGTGCTCGATTCGGAGCAGACCGGGTGGGCGCTGCCCTGCTCGCCCTACGCGGGCGCGGGTGAGGGTTCGTTCGCGACGCCGCCAGTCGGCGCGGGGGTATGGATCGAGTTCGAGGCGGGCGACGTGAGCCGCCCGGTCTGGACGGGGTGCTGGTGGGGGCGTGGCCAGGTGCCGACCAACAACGCCGGGGGAGGCGCGGGCGACATCAACCTGAAGGTCATCCGCTCGAACAAGGGCCTGATGGTCACGATGGACGACGGGTCTCAGGAGATCACGGTCAGCGATTCGAACGGGTCGAACGTGCTGACGATCGAGGTGAGCGCCGGCAAGATCACGGTCAAGGGCGCCCAGAAGGCGGTGGTCGAGGCGCCGCAGATCGAGCTGGTCGAGAACGCGTCGCACCCGGTCGTGTTCGGCGACTCGCTGCTGCAGTACCTCACGCAGGTCTGCACCATGTACCAGGCGCACGTGCACGCGGGCGAGCTGGCGCTGGGCGTGTTCCCGGTCACGCCGGCGCCCCCGACGACGCCGCTGCCCACGCCGGACCCGGGCATGCTCTCGACCAGAGTGAAGACGGGTTGACGACGCACGACGCACAAGGGGGCGGAGCACATCCGTGGCATTGAAGGCAGGCACATTCAGCAACTACGCCTCCAGCATGGCCCAGGCGATGGAGGACGCCATGCAGAGCGTGTACCAGGAGCGTCACGGCACGCCCATGCCCTCGGCCGGCGTCGAGGACCGGCGGATGCTCTTCGTCGCGATCGCGCAGGGCGTGATCCGCCACCTCGCGGACAACCCGGGCGCCTTCCACACGAAGGTCAACTGCGAGCAGTCCAGCGAGAACATCACGTCCTCGAACGGTTCCATCTCCGTGACCCAGGACGAGACTCGAGTCAAGTCCGAGGGCGACGGGACCGGATCGAGCATCGACACGTCGGATCTGTACTGAGGGAGCCATGAGCGACGCGACCTACTTCGACTACCCGGTGCAGTTCGACGGCGCGGGCCGCACGACGCAGAACGAGTACGCGGACCACGTCCACGACCTGATCCGCCAGGTGCTGTTCACCATCCCGGGCGAGCGCGTCAACCGCCCCGACTTCGGGTGCGGCGTCAAGCGGCTCGTCTTCATGCCCAACTCCGACGCCCTCGCCGCAGCGACCAAGACGCAGATCCAGTCGGCCCTCCAGAAGTGGCTCGAAGGCGTGATCCGCGTCGAGAAGGTGGACGTCTCGAGCGACGAGAACCGCCTCGACGTCTCCGTGCAGTACGTCCGCCTCGACGACCTGTCGCGCGAGCACGTCATCTTCCGAACGGAGGTGGAGTCGTGACGACCGATCACGTCGCCTCCTGTCGTGAAGAGAACCGGAGGGCGAACCTGCTCTCGCACCCGTTCCTCAACGGGATCGACGCCGTCAAGTACGAGCGCCGACTCGTCGCGGGCAAAGTGCGGCACTTCCTCGTCGTGACGATGCTCAAGCCACTGCCTGATCCGCCGACCTCCGACCCGGACGGCGCCTACGGGCTGACCACCACGCCCGAGCTGGTGCACATCCTCGGCGGCTCACGGATCGTCGGGATCGACGCGCTCAGCGTCGCACTCGCTGGAGACCAGCTCGAGATCGAGGTCAGCGATCGGGGCGACTTCTCCGTCTACACCCTCGCGCTCGGCTGGCGCTCGGACGGCGCCGGCGGGCTCGCGCACGTCACGCCCGCGCTGGACCGGGTCTACTCACGCGCGGCGTTCGGCTTCCGCGACGAGTGCCCGATCGAGTTCGACTGCCGCGACGATTGCTCGTGCAACGCCCCGCCCGAGCCCGAGCCGCACATCGACTACCTGGCCAAGGACTACGCCAGCTTCCTGCGGCTGCTGACCGACTTCGCCAAGAGCCGCAACCCGAACTGGACCGAGGACAGCCCCGCCGACGTGGGCGTGATGCTCATGGAGATCCTCGCCTACGCGGGCGATCACCTGAGCTATGCGCAGGACGCGGTCGCCAACGAGCGGAGCCTCGACACCTCCCGCCTGCGCGTCTCCGCCCGTAGGCACGCGCGACTCGTCGACTATCGGATGCACGACGGACGCAACGCGTGGGCGTGGGTGCACGTGCAGGCCTCCGCGTCTGGCTCGCTCCCCCAGGGCACGCGCCTGATGACCCGCATGCTCTCGCCGATCCCCGGCTCCGGCCCGACAGCCCCCGGCGTCGAGATCGACGAGACGAACCTGACGGACGACATCTACAAGTACGACCCGGTCGTCCGTCGCTCCCGCGTGTTCGAGACGACGCACCCGTTGAGCGTGGACCCCCTCAACAACACGCTCTACATCCACACACGGGGCGACACGGACTGCTGCCTGCTCTCCGGCGCCACCGAGATCGAGCTGTACGCGCTCCAGGGCCTCGTCGTGACGCACCCGACGCTGTCGGTGGGGGACCTGCTCTTGATCGAGGAGGTCCGGGGCCCCGAGACCGGCGCCGAGGCCGACGCCGATCCGGCCCATCGGTACGTCGTCCGCCTCGAGTCCGTCGAGCAGGATGTCGACGCGATGTACAGCGACCACGTCTCCCTCGACGACGACGGCGAGCCGGCGCTGAGCGTCTTCGCCACGGGCAACACGCCGATGCCGATCCTGCGGGTCCGCTGGTCGGCGGACCAGGCGTTGCCCGATCCGGTCTGCGTCTCCGCCGAGCCCGCCCTGCGGGGCCCGCTGGCGAACGTGTCGGTCGCGCGCGGCAACATCGCGCTTGCCGACCACGGGCGGACCGTCCTGGAATCGTTCGAGTTCGATGAGCCGATCCAGCCGCGCCGACGTGAGAACCTGCCCTTCACGCTTAAGTTGTCGGACGGCCCGCTCACGATGCAGTATCTCGGGGACAGCCCGCTGTTCGTGCTGAACGGCTCCATGCTCGTGCTCGCGAACGAGCGATACGACGTCGCGTGCGAGCTCTCTGAGGTCGAGCCCGCCGTCGCGCTCGAGGCCGATTTCCCCAGCGGGAGCAAGATCTACACCTCCGTTCCCCAGTTGCTGGAGAGCTCGTCCTCCGACACGCACTTCGTGACCGAGGTGGAGGCCGACGGCTCGACGAGGCTGCGGTTCGGGGACGACGAGTACGGCGCCGCCCCGACCGGCGCCACCGCGATGCGCGTGACGTACCGCGTTGGCAACGGGACGGCGGGCAACGTCGGCGCCGAGGCGATCGCCCATGTGGTACGCCCGTCCGCGCCGGCGAGCTGGCCACGCATCGAGGCGATCCGCAACCCCATCGCGGCGACCGACGGCAGGGCGATGGAGACGATCGAGGAGGTCCGTCAGAACGCCCCCGCCGCCTTCCGCGCCCTCCAGTACCGCGCGGTCACCACGCAGGACTACATCGACGCGGCCTTGCGCATCGAGGGGGTGAGCGGCGCCGTCGCTGCGTTCCGCTGGTTCGGGAGCTGGCACACGGTGGTCGTCGCGATCGACCCGACGGATCAGTCGAACCTGCTCTACCTGCCCGGGGGGCAGGCCGAGTTGACGCCGAGTTTCGCCCGGTACATTCACGACGAGCTGACCGAGTGCCGGCTCGCGGGCTACGACCTGCGCATCCGCGCCGGGTCGTACGTGCCCCTCGAGGTCGAGCTGAAGGTCTGCGCCGAGGCCGACTACTTCCGCCAGGACATCAAGAAGGCGGTGCTCGACCGCCTTTCGAGCGGTCTGCGCCGTGATGGGACGCCCGGCTTCTTCCACCCCGACAACCTGAGCTTCGGCGACGACATCGCCGCGAGTCGCATCATCGCGGCGGTCGGCGAGATCACCGGTGTCTCCTCCGTCGAGCTCCGACGCCTCACCCGCTTCGGCCAGCTCAGCGAGGGCGCCCTCGTCGACGAGATCCTCCCCATCGGCGACTGGGAGATCGCACGCCTGGACAACGACCCGAACTTCATGGAGCGGGGAGTCCTCAAGGTCAGCATCGGGGGTGGGAAGTGACCTGCAAGGGACGATGCAACTGCTGCGAGTCGGGCGCGGGGCATACGCCCATCGAGCGCGTCAACCGCTCCGGCCTCGACGCCGTCTCGTACCGCGTCGGCACGTTCGCCAGCTTCCGCAAGTCGATGCTCGACCGGATCGCCGGGACGCAGGGCCTGACGGACCTGCGCACGCGCGACAGCGACGACTACGCGATCACGGTCCTGGAGGGGTGGGCGGCGGTCGCCGACGTGCTGACCTTCTACGAGGAGCGATACGCGCAGGAGCTGTTCCTGCGCACCAGCGTGTTCCGGGACTCCGTCCTCCGCCTGGCCAGGATGATCGGCTACGAGTTGAGCCCCGGGGCCGCCGCCACAGCGCTGCTCGCCTTCGAGGCGAGCGACAAGGTCACGATCCCCGCCTACCTCCTCGTGCAGAGCGTGCCCGATGACGACACGCCCGATCCCCAGAAGTTCGAGACGCTCGAGCAGATCATCGCCTGGCCCTCGCTGAACTCGGTCCCAGTGGTCGGCGTGCCAGAGGGCGTCAACCCGCTGGCGAGAGGATCGGTGTGGGCGTGGCTGGAGCCGGGTGAGGCGGGCGCAGTCACCGCCGCCGAGCTGGCGCCCGGACACAAGCTCCTCATCATCGGCGATCACGCTTCCGAGCTCGTTGAACTCGAAAGCATCGAGCGGGTCGGCGCCCGGGCGAGATTGCGTTGGACGGCGGCAATCGTCGGGGCGGGGTGGGACGTTCGGACGCCCGTCTATCGCGCGGGCGAACGCTACACGCTCTTCGGCGTCAACGCTCCCACGCAGTACGCCGCCCCCGCCAGCGGCG
Organism: Phycisphaerales bacterium; assembly: GCA_041402005.1. GTDB lineage: Bacteria > Planctomycetota > Phycisphaerae > Phycisphaerales > UBA1924 > JAJRXR01. Next base: position 208,924 of record JAWKTB010000002.1, read on the forward strand.
CCACCAACCTCGCCGAGACGATCTGGGAATGGACTTCGACCAAGTTCGAGATCACGAGCAAGAAGGAAGTCACGCTCGACGGCGTCATCGACGACCTCGAAGTCGGTGACCGCGTTCTGGTTTCCGCTCCCGCCCGGACCAAGTTCACCCTGCTTGCCAACGGCAGGATCAGGCGTATTTCGTACAAACCCCTGCGCGAGATCGCGACCATCGCTGACGTTCAGGAGTCGGACGTCAGTGTCGGCCCCCTGACGGGCACGGCGACGAAGCTCACCTTCAAGAAGGAGATCGCCTCGCTCGAGGGCGCCGACCTGCGCCATGTCCGGATCACGAAGTTGATCGGCGACCAGGTCCGCTTCTGGGGGATGCGATACCCCGAGAACATCGCCTCCGGGGCCGCGCTCATTCCGGGCGAGCGCACCGCGCCAGAGACCATCCGCATCAGTGACGCCTTCGACGGGACCGAGCTCGTCGAGGGTGACGAGATCGAGGTCGCGGACATCGAGGTCGGGCGACGCCTCATCCTTTCCGACGACTCGGGCGCCGTCGATTCGGGTGAGGTGGTCGACGCGACGGTCGTGCGCGACGAGCCGACGGTGTCATCGACCGATGACGATGCGTCCACCGCCGGGGAGTTGGGTCTCGAGGGTGACGCCGTCGGCGTGCTCAGTGGCGTCGCGTCGGGCCCGATCGAGGATGACACGTCCCCATTGAGCGCCTCGGCGCCGAGGCTCGTCGTCCGTGTCGGCGACGCCGTCGTGGAGATCGAGCTGACCCCATCGGGCGACCTCGACGCGATCGCCGGCGAGATCGAGTCGGCCATTCGCGCCGCCGGCGACGAGGACTCGCTCTCGGGCGGCATCGCCGCCGCGGTCGACGACCGCCTCGTGATCCTGGCCGGCGACGACTCGCTCGTCGAGGTCGAGCCCGCCCCGTCGGACGCCTCGACCTTCGCCGAGCTTGGCTTCGACGACCAGCAGCCCCTGACCGCACTGTCTGGCGAGGCGCCGGCGAGCGACCCACTGACGCTCAGCGCCTCGGCGCCCGAGATCGCGATCGCGTTCGGGCCGCTGTCCGCCGTGACCGTCTCGGGGATCGGCGCCGCCTCCGCATCGCTCGACGCCCGCGCGAGCGAGCTCCAGACCGCGATCAACCAGTCCGACGCAGCGCCGCTCTTCGCGCAGGCGTGCGTGCTCGTCCACGACGGTCGCTTCGTGATCCTGGGCGGCCCGGTCGGCTCGCCCCGCGAGCACTACCTCCGCCTCGGGTACACCCCCGACGGGGACGGCGCCGAACTCGACGCCGCCTCCGCGACCCTTCAGGGAAACGTCGCCCTCGCGAGTCACGGCGAGTCCGTCTCGAGCGAGATCCTCGGCAGCGGTGACGGCAAGACGCCCTTCCTCTCCTTTGAGCTGGCCGACTCACCTGTCACCCACCTCTCCACCGGCGCCGGCGTCGAGAGCACGCTGACCGTCCGCGTCGACGGGGCGGCGTGGACTCGCGTCGACTCCTTCTACGGGCTCTCCGACACCGACCGCGTGTACCGCCAGATACTTGCCGACGACGGCACGACCACCGTGATGTTCGGCGATGGCGTCACGGGCGTCATCCCACCCTCTGGCGTCGGCAACATCACCGCCGAATACCGCGTCGGCCTCGGGCTCGACGGGCGCGTCGCCCAGGACGCCCTGCGGACGCTGCTTTCCAAGCCGACGGGCCTGGACTCGGTGATCAACCCGAGCGCCGCCGACGGCGGGGCGGACGCCCAGTTGCTCGACGACGCGCGCACGAACGCGCCGGCCACCGTCCGCACGTTCGGACGCGCCGTCTCGCTCCTCGACTACGAGGATCTGGTCAAGGAGTCGGGCGAGGTGTCCAAGGCGCTGGCGACGAACGTCTGGCGCCGCGACAGACGGGCCGTGCATCTGACCGTCGGCGCCCAGGGCGGCGCCCTGTTCAGCGACAGCTCCCTCGAGTCGATCCTCGAGGGGCTGGGCGAGGCCCGTGACCCCAACCACGAGCTGTCGATCGACAACTACACGCCTGTCCCCATCGTCGTGCATGCCATGATCCGCGTCGACGCGGCGTACGTCGTGGACGACGTCGTCGAGGTGGCGCACCAAGCCCTGTCCGACGCGTTCAGCTACGACACCCTCACACTCGGCCAGCCCGTCCCCCTCAGCGACGTCTACGTCGTGCTCCAAAACGTTACTGGCGTCTCCTCGGTCTTTGTCCAACGCCTGATGTTCCGTCAGGACGAGGACGTCAGCGACGCCCAGTTCGACGACTTCCTGGACGACCGGGGCGTGGAGCGAGACAGCTCGGACGCCCCGATCAGCGTGCAGCCGCGCCTGCGCATCTACCCGGCCCGCGCCGACAACCTCGCCGGCACGGTCACGCCGGCCGAGCTGGCCGTCGTGACCGACGCCTCGCGTGACATCGTCATCACCGGCGGTCAGGAGAAGGACCTGGCATGAGCACGTTGAAGACCAGGATCGACGACCTCTACTCCCTCGTGCCCTCGCGGCACCGGGAGCTCGACGCCGAGCTCGGCTACCCGCTCCGGGGCCTGCTCGAGCTGGTCCAGCAGCAGGCCGAGATCGTCGCCGACGACATCGACGGGCTGTACAACGACGCCTTCATCGAGACCTGCGCCCGCTGGGCGATCCCCTACATCGGGGACCTCGTCAGCAACCGCACGCTGCACACCGCGGAGTCCAGCAGCACGACCGACACCGCGACGGAGCTGTTCGACGACCTCGTCGGTCCCGACCTGCGACCGCTCCCGCTGGTCCGCATCCGCGCCGATGTCGCGAAGACGATCTACTACCGCAGGCGCAAGGGCACGCTGCCCATGCTCGAGGAGCTGGCCCGCGACGTCACGGGCTGGGCGGCGCACGCCGTCGAGTTCTTCCAGCTGCTCACGTGGCAGCAGAACCCGAACCACGTCCGGTTCCACAGCCCGGGCTTCGCCGACCTGCGCCGCGTCGAGCGGTGCGGACGCGTGGACGGCCCCTTCGACGAGTTCGCGCACACGGTCGACGTCGCCCGCATCGACACGAGCGAGGGGACGGCGGACGGGTGGCACAACATCCGCCACATCGGCTTCTTCCTCTGGCGTCTGGGCAGCTACGCCCTCGTCCGCGCCAAGCCCCGCCCGGCCGCCAGCGCCCCCGCGTGGCGATTCCACTTCAGCCCCACCGGGAACCCGGCGCCCCTGTTCAACGCCTGGGTCCGCGAGGGAGACGAGAGCGGTCTGTCCAACGAGACGCACGCGCCAGCTCCCGTCCGGCGCGCCCGCTTCTACGAGAACCTGCGCGAGTATCGTGCGACGCCGCCCACACGCCACGACTCGACCGGCATCTACGGCCCGATGGTCGGCGTCGGCGCCGCCACGCCCGACTCGGACGCGGCGTTCTACGTCGTCCGCAACGGCGCCGAGTTCCCGGCGTACCCAACCTTCTCGCCCGCGCCCAACGAGCCCGCGGAGGAACGTGCCGCGCCGGGCGCCTTCGCCGAGCCACGCGTCGTCTGTCGCATCCTCGACCCCTGGCCCGCGACGCAGCCCACCGGCGGCGTCATCGCGATCGACACCAAGTGCGGTCGTCTGGCACTCGGCGACGGGCTGACCGACCCGAGCGATCCCACGACCTCGCTCGCCGTCGACTTCCGCTACGGGTTCGCCGCCGACCTCGGGGGCGGGCCCTACGCGCGCGACCGCTGGCTCGCCGCCGACTCGACGAGCCTGAGCAGGCTCTACGTCTCGAGCGACGGCGTCGCCCCGACCGGATCGCCCGCCGTCACGCACACGAAGCTCACCGACGCGATCACCGCCTGGCAGACCGCCGGGCGTCCCGACACGGTCATCACCATCTACGACAACTGGACGTACGACCTGCCCGCGTCGGTCACGCTCACCAACACGGAGACGCTGACGATCGAGGCCGCCGACGCCGCCCGTCCGCTGCTCGTCACCCAGGCGTCCGGGCTCGAGGTCGACGTGGACCCGCCGATCTCCGCCGACGCCGACCGGCGCGGCGTCCTGACCTTCAACGGCGTCGTCGTCGAGGGCTTCATCCACGTCATCGGCGATCTCGGCAAGCTCAGACTCATCCACGCGACGCTCGTCCCGGGTCGGTCGCTGCTCGAGGACGGGAGTCACGCGACGACCGAGCCGAGCGTCATCGCCGAGCCGACGAGCGCCGGATCCCCGATCAACGCGCAGCTCAGCGTCGAGATGGCCTACGCCATCGCCGGCCCGCTGCGCCTGCCGGGCGACGCCCAAGGGCTCTGGCTTCTCGACTCCATCGTCGACGGTCTCGACGGGATCGCGATCGCCTCGTCCGCGACAGATTCGTCCGGCGCCCCGTTCCCGGCCTGCGAGCTGCACGCCGAGCGCAGCACCGTCCTCGGCGAATGCCTCCTCGAGTCGGTCGCGATGATCAGCGAATGCGTGATGACGAAGAAGGTCGTCACGCGCAAGACCGGTGACGGGTGCGTCCGCTACAGCTTCATCCCCCGGACCTCGAAGACGCCCCAACGCTACCGGTGCCAGCCCGACCTCGAGATCTCGCAGCGCGTCCGCGAGGCCGAGGAGCAGGCGATCACGATGGGCACGACGCTCAGCGCCGCCGACCGCGCGGCCCTGCAGGGGTCGATCGCCCGCTGGCTGTGGCCAACCTTCACCTCGACGAGCTACGGCGACCCGGGCTATGCCCAACTCCGCCTCGTCAGCCCGAGGCAGATCCTCACCGGCGCGGAAGACGAGTCCGAGATGGGCGTCTTCTGCCACCTGAAGCAGAACCAGAGAGAGACGAACCTCCGCATCCGGCTCGAGGAGTACCTCCCCCTCGCCCTGGACGCGGGACTCATCTACGTGACCTGAGCAAGAACGGACGGGACCAACCATGAGCGGCGACCACAGCAGATTCACCTTCGACCCGTGGAAGAACTACACCGACGTCCTCCCCCAGCAGGGGCGTGTGACGATCGACGCCGACTGGGTCGAGCAGGCCGAGATCACCGACCGGCGCTGGCGCTCAGAGTCCTACGACATCCTCAACAAGTGCGTCGTCCCGATGACCACGCCCGACGCCTTCAAGATCACGCCGACTGGGCTCGGCGCCTTCACCATCGGCGTCGGGCGGATGTACGTGGACGGCATCCAGATCGAGAACCACGGCGTGGCCCCGCTCGCCTACGACGCCGTCCTCTCCGAGTTGCGGGGGACCAACCCCGTCGCGTACGACGCCCAGCCGCACTACCCCGGGGCGCCGGGCGTGGGCGTGAACGCCCAGACCGATCTCGTCTACGTCGACGTCTGGGAGCGTGAGATCGCCGCGGTCCAGGACCCACACATCCGCGACGTCGCCCTCGGCGGCGTCGACACCGCCACCCGCATCCAGACCGTCTGGCAGATCAAGGTCCTCGAAGACGTCGGCGACGTCTCCTGCCCCGACACCATCCAGAAATGGACCGACGAAACGGCGCCACCCACCGGGCGACTCACGACCTCCGTCATCGCCCCGCCCGCCAGCGAGGACCCGTGCATCATCAGCCCCACCGGCGGCTACCGGGGCCTCCACAACAGGCTCTACCGCGTCGAGCTGCACGAGGGCGGGGAGCTCAGCGGTGGCTCCGGCGTCGCCGGCGCCACGCCACGATTCAAGTGGTCACGCCACAACGCCTCGATCATGGCCGAGGTCGAGTCCGTCGTCGCGTCTCTGCAGGCAGAACTGACGCTCTCGACGCTCGGTCGTGACGACCTGCTCAGCATCGCCGTGGGCGATTGGATCGAGATCCGCGACGAGCACACGGCGCTCACGGGCGGGCCGGGCCAGATGGCGCAGGTCATCGGGATCCCGAGCCCCGCCGACCGCATCATCAAGATCGATCGGAACATCGACCCCTCGTTCGACGTCGCGGACCGGGCCCGACGCACGCACGTCGTGCGCTGGGACCAGAGCAGCGGCGTGGACGCCAACGGTCTCATCGATGCCGCCGCCGGGCCGATCACCCTGGAGGCCGGCATTCAGGTCGAGTTCAGCGACGGGACCTACCGCGCGGGCGACAGTTGGTCGTTTGCCGCCCGGACAAGCGACGGCTCCATCGAGGAGCTGGTCGACGCCCCGCCCAGAACGACGCCGCACCATTACTGCCGCCTCGCGCTCGTCACCTGGACTTCGAGCGGCGGCGACGCCGAGGACTGCCGCGAGTTCTGGCCTCCCAAGTCCGGGTGCTGCGTCAGCGTCCGTCCGGGCGAGGATGTGCAGGGCGCGATCGACCGCGTCGTGGCCGCCGGCGGCGGGTGCGTCCAGCTTTGCCGGGGTGTCCACCACCTCACCAAGCCCCTCCGCCTCCACAACGCCCGGAATCTCCACTTCCATGGCGTCGGCCCGGCGAGCATCCTCCACATCGAGGCCGACGACGGCCTCGGCGCCATCGAGGTCGTCGGCGCTCGGATGGTCCGTATCAGCGACATGACGATCCTCGGCGACCGCGCCACGACCGTCGTCGGCGTCTCGGGACTCGCCGCCCACGGCATGCGCCCGACGATCGGCCTCACCCTCGACGCCCTCACCGTCGTCGCCCTGCCGACCTCGCGCGCCCCGAACCTCGCCGGCATCCGCCTGCGTGACTGTTCCGAAATCCATATCGAGGACTGCCGCATCTACGGTCGCAACGCCATCCTCGCCGATGCGATGACGAGCCAAGCGGAGAAGCCGACGATCCACCTCCGGGCAAGCGCCTTCGGAGTCGATCCCATCGCGGACGTCAAGCTCGTCGACGTCACGCTGCGATTCACCGACGTCGGCGTCGGGGCGTTCCTCGCCGACCGCTGGACGCTCGAACGATGCGACATCCGATCGGTCAATCTCGCCGATCATGGTGGGGGGCTCCCGATTCCCCCGGGCGGGTCCGAGTCCGCCAAGTACGATGCGCTCTTCGAGCTGCTCGACACCCGGATTTTCCCGAGCGAGGGCGTGACCACCGCCGGCGCCTGCGTCCGCGTCGGACACTGGGATCGCTCCCGCCTGCACGCCTGCGTGATGGTGGCGCAGTCCGGCGTGGATGGCATGTGGCTCGGGCGAACCCGCGTCACCGCCTGCGACATTCGCGCCGGACGCGACGCCGTGATGTTCCCCGAGCTCGACCGGTGCTCGATCGACCGGTGCACACTGACCGCTGAACTCGGCGTCGGCTTTGCGACCGCCTACAGCGACCGCATCCGTTTCAACAGGATCCGCGCCCCGCGCGGTATCCTCGGCATGAGCAAGTCAGCCGGCAGCCAGCTTCGCCTGCGCGAGCTGCAACGCTGGGCGCAGCACCTCGGCGCCGCCGGCGCGACCAACGACGTCCTCGCCGTCTTTGTCCATCGTGCGCTGCAGGCGATGGGTCTGACGCTCGCGGACCTCCCGACCTACTCGACCCTGCTCCAGCTGATCGCGTTCCAGGTCCTCCTCCGCCTGGAGGGCAAGCACGGCGAGAAGGCGGGCGTGCCCTCGCTCGTCGTCGACCTCCGCATCGAGGGCAACGACGTCGAGTGCCCCACCGCGAGATCGTCGTCGCCGGCGTGCATCGTCATCGAGGACTTCATCCCGATCGGTGGACTGCGCGTCGATGCGAACAGACTCCACGCCGTCAGCGGTCAGAGCGTCCGCATCAATGCGGCGTCCATGGCGGGCCACCCGGCATTCACCTACCTGCTCATCAACGCCCTCTTGCGCGCTGTGACCCAGGCCATGACGACCGCCGCGGGCTCGATCACGAATACCGATTTTCTCAACCTGCTCAGAGTACTGATGCGCTGGTGGACCGGGACCGTGGCGCCGTTCTTCGAAGCCAACGCCTCCGCCGACAACCGGGTGCAGGACAACTCGGTCGTCAGCCGCCAGGCCGGGATCGAGTCCAACCTCTTCGAGCTCACGGTCCGTGGCAACCACGTCACGATGTGCGAGACCGGTCTGAGTCGTCGCAAGATCGACACGGCGGCCGGCGAGATGATCGCCGATCCGAAAGTGGCGCCCCTCGGCTACGCGCTCCGCAACGGAAGGAAGGCCTACGTCGCCTACACCGTCACGAAGTACGACGCGGACGCGGGCGCCACGCTCACAACCGCGGCGGGCGCGACGGGCGACCCCGACATCATCAGCGCCGCGGTCGACGCCGAGGCCGCGCACGCCGCCGGGGACAAGGCCGTGCTCGAGGCCAAGATCCTGGACATCGCATCAGGCCTGGCCAAATACGCCAACACCTGCGCCATCTGGATGAAGGGCGCCGGCTGTCGTGTCATCGACAACCACGCCATCGTCCCCGCCGACATCGACTCCGACACACGCGGGCGGGGTGGCATCCGAATCTGGGCCGACCCCGACGAGGACGCCTACGCGGCGATCCTCATCGCCATCATGCTCGGCCTCGGCGTCGACGAACGCCTCGGGATCACCGAGACGCTCATCGCTCGCAACGAGGTCGTCGGCGGCATCGGGCATGGCATCGAAGTCCGCGAAACCCCCGTTTTCTTCGACGTCAAGGTCCAGAACAACCAGGTCCGTGCCGTCGGCGCCGCCGGAATATGCATCGACGACGCCTCCGCCGTCGTCGGCGTCGAGATCACCGACAACCAGGTCGCCGACTGCGGCTCCATCACCGAGGCCGCGGACGCCGAGGATACCTCGGGCGGCATCGTCGTCCGCACCGCCGCCCTCTGCCGCATCGCGGGCAACCAGGTCACCCGCGCCGAGGCTGCCGAGAAGGAACGAACCGCCGCCGGGATCGAGTGCGAATCGATCATACATCTCACCGTCGACGCGAACCGCGTCATCGACTGTGGCGGATCGGCCGGCGACGCCCACGATGGCGGCATCATCCTCCTTGAGGTCTACGGCGATGTCTCGATCAGCAACAACGAAGCGCTCGATAACAGAGGCAACGCCGTCTTCTGGGTCAACTCCTCAGATTCGCCCGACACCGTGATCAGCTCGACGCTGCAAAGCCTGCTCGCGCTGTACCGGCAAGGGGCGGGAAACGCCATCACAAGCGCGACCATGACCGCGTCCTCCAACATGGAGGTCATCGATTTCGAGGATGTCGGGGCGGGGAAGCGCTTCGGCAACAACGACACGTTCTCGTCAGCTGGGTACAAGTTCTTGGTGACACTCAACTCCAACGGCAAGGTGGACACGAGGTCGAACACAGGCTCGGCAACGGGGGTATATGTCATGCGCGCGTACATCGAGGCGTTCCTCAATTATCCAGTCTCGATGCTCGTGTTTGACTACGAAATCTTCGCCGTCGAGACCCTGCATCTCTTTATCAATGGAGATCGCCACGTGCTTCAGGGCTTCGTCGATTCGGATGGCAAGACACTCTCCGGGGTCAAGATTTCCGTCAGCTCGGACTCCACTGGACGATCGGGCACGGTCACGCTCGAGGGCGACATCACCGCCTTCAAGATCGGGGCGATGACCGAGGGGCTCCTCCTCGACAACATCCGCTTCGCCAAGGAGAAGGTCGAGCCCGTCGCCGTCACCACCACCGGCCTGATCGGCGACAACCGACTTGCCATGCCGTCCTCGCTCGCAAGATCGATCCTCACCGTCGCCGGCGTCGGGTCCATCAACATGACGGGGAATCTCCTCCGGTACCGTTCCGCGGGCGACAAGGACGACACACGATCGTGGCTCTGCGGAGTACGAAACCTCGTGCTTTCGTCCAACACGTTCGAGACCGATCAGGCCTCGGGCGATGCATCCATCCCGCTGAAGGCCGTCGGCGTCACCAGCGGGGCGATCGTGGGCAACGTCTCCCCCGGGGCCATCAACGTCTTCCACGCCGACCCGATCCGATCCATCGTCTATAAGGGAATGAATGTGCCGGAGGCGATTCTGTCATGACCAGCAACAAATACGAACATGAACTGTCCACCGCGTTGTCTGCGTTTTTCGAGAGTCTCGCGGGCGAGCTCGGCGCCGACGCCGATCCCGCGAAGATGGACAAGACCAATGCCGCCATCGACAAGACGGCCGCCGTCCTCACCGCCGCCGGCGCGGAGGCGAAGCGCACCCTGCTCACCTCGCGCCTTACGGCGCTCACCGATACCCAATCCACCCTCGCTCGGCGAGAGCGACGCCTCAGCGGTCTGCTCTCCGCCATTGGTGACGCGCCGAAACCGGGCAAGAACCGGGCGGCGCTCACGGTGCGCGTCCTCTCCGGCTCGACCGGCGCCCCGCTCCCGGGCGTGCCCGTCGCGCTCGTCGCAGATCGCACCGAGGAGTCCACGCTGCCCGTCGTCACGACCAACGACGTCGGGACGGCGATCTGGGCCTTCGACGCCGAGACGCTCTCCGAGATCGGCGAAACGCGCCTCCGCCCCATCGTCAGAGCCGAGTCGGGCGAGTCGATCGTCGCGACGGGTGACGCGGTGCAGCTCCAAGCCGGCGTCTCGAGCCGGATCGAGCTCTCCGCCCCCGCGGGCAAGCTGCCCGCCGCCCAGGCCAGGGCGGACCATCTTGCCGCCTCGCTCAAGACGCGCGCAAGTCGTTATGCAGGGCGCCGAGCCGAGCTCGGGACGCGTGCCGACCTCGCGACCTTCACGATGGCCGGCGGCGCCGAGGTCGTGCGTCCCGACGTGAGCACTCTCACCGATCGACGTCTCGATTACGGCGTCCGATCGCCCCTCGCCTCGATCGAGGGCGTTGGCCCACAGTACACGGCCCGGCTCGAAGCCGTGGGCGTGCGAGACATCGTCGACCTCGTCCGTCTTGCGGGCACGCCCGAGCGACGTGCCGAACTCGCCGAGCGGTCGGGTGTCGGAGAACGCCAGCTCGAGAAGTGGGTCGTCTCCGCGGATCTCCAGCGTGTCGATGGCATCGACCGCCACGCCGCCGAGTTGCTGCGAGAATCGGGCGTTGAATCGGTCGAGGCGTTGGCCAACGTCGAGCCGGCTGCCCTCCGCCGCCGCGCATCCACCACCAACACCCGGCTTGAGATCGTCGAGGAACTCCCCTCGCTGGAGACACTCGAGGCCTGGCGTGTGGCCGCCTCCAAGCTCGCTCGCCCGACGGACTAAGCGGCGCTGCGTGCTTGGCAGGCGTCCTCGCGCGTCGCCAGTTCGAGCTCGATCCGTGCGAGCAGGTCCCCCGAGTCGAACGGCTTGCGAAGCAGCGAGACACCCGGGATGAAGTGAAGCTCGTGGTCGAAGACCTCCCGGTATCCCGTGATCACGATGATCGGCACGTCCGAGTGCCGCCGGATCGACTCCACCACGCTGGTCCCGCCCCCACCCGGCATCGCCAGGTCCGTGATGACCACGTCGATGTACTCCTTGTCGAACAACGCGATGCCCTGGGCGCCCGACCCCGCCGTCACGCACCGGACCCCGGCGGCGCGCAGGCGGGCGGCAATCGCCTCCACCATCCCCTCGTCGTTGTCGATCAGCAAAGCCACAGGGGCGTCGGCGTTGAGCATCGCGGCCTCCTCATCGTCTCCTCGCGGGCGCCCTCGACGCCCTCGGGGAGTGTCCAAACCGCACGCCGGGTGTCGACCCACTTTGCCCGACGACCTCGTCACCACCTCCGTCCGCCCGCCCGCACTCGACCTCAGAGGCGAGATGATCGGACGGGCGCTGAGGGAACCCCTTTCTTCCTGCTCGGTCTTCTTCTCGGTCGGCGGTTGTTCTCTTGAAGACATGCCGGTCGTGAACCACCGCGAGCCGCCTCTGGCGACTCTGAACCGAGCACAAGACAAAGAGGACCGCGTGGCGCCGCGGACCAAGATGCAGGCGCACGAAGAAATGGGCCTCACCCCCCATCCGATCGAGGGGGTGAGGCCCGCAGGGGTCCCGGAGAGAGTGTGTCAGCTCACGGGCAGCCGGCGCCGAAGAGCGTCAGGTAGGCGATGACGTCGGAGAAGTCGCACTGACCGAACGGCGGGGCCAGGTCGGCCTCGGAGCCGCAGGTCCCGAACGCGGTCAGGAAAGCGACGATGTCGGAGAAGTCGAGCTGCCCGAAGGGCTCGGCCAGGTCCGCCGGGCCGCAGGAGTCGGCCGGGGGCGTGACGCTGAACGAGGAGAGCCCGAACTCGCCGTCGATCGCCGAGACGCGGACCTTGACGGTCTCGCCTGCACTCATCATCAGGCTCAGCGTCAGGGGCGGGGGCGTGTCCGTCCACGCGACGCACCCGAGCTGCGAGCCGCCGCAGCCGTCGAACGCGGTGATCGCTCCCGGGAAGCTGTTCACCGAGCCACCCGCCGAGAACCTCACCATGCCGTCCTCGGTCGCGGTGTACTCGAACCACGCGTCGTAGAGCTGGAGCCCGTTGAAGAAGGACGGCAGGCAGTCGGGCGACGGGTCGAGCTGCGAGTAGGTCAGGTCGTAGGTAGCGCTGCCCGCCTCGCCGTTCGGGGTGGTGACGACCGTCGCGTGCTCGCAGGTGTCGTTGGGGAGCGAGGTGTCGAGGTCGACGAAGATGGCGCCGTGCCCGAGCGGGTTGGTGTAGGGCACGTCGGGCCCGGTCAGGCGGATGAGGACCTTCTGCCCGGCGACGACCGATGTGAGCGCCACCGCGTCACGATCCAGCGGCACGCCCTGCGAGTTCAGGACCCTGCGGAACTGGGCGCCGGCGTCGCACGCGAGCTCGGTCTGCCCGTCCTGGGTGAAGAGCGAGATCCCGACGTAGCCCGGGGACGAGGTGCCGGAGTTGGTGATGGAGGAGACGACGAGCTGCCCGTTCTGCGTCGCGATGTACGTGAACCAGACGTCCACGTTGTCGAGGCCGGAGGACGTGGGCGAGCACGACGACGCCCCGTCGAGCGTCGCGGGCGCCGAGCTGTAGGGCGACTGGCCCAGGGGCAGCGGGATCGCGTTGGCCATGTCGTCGTTGGCGACCGGGCACCCGCCGTTGTCGGTGTCGCACGCGTCGGGGATGCCGTCGTTGTCGCAGTCGGGCTGCCCGGCGGCGAACGCGGTGTCGATCCTGAACGAGACCGGGCTGCCGGTTTGCGAGACGATCTGCAGGAGCATCCGCTCGCCCGGCGCCAGCGTGCTCGTCAGGGCGCCGACCTGGGCCTCGGCGCACGCGTTGTCGATGTCGAACACGCGGACCTCGTTCAGCACGCCCGAGGTGATCTGGAAGGTTGCGTCCATCGCGCACGGGTCGGAGTTGACGAACTCGTAGTAGGCGAGGTACCCGTCGGTCAGGGTCGGGTCGCACCCGGTGTAGTCCAGGGTGACAGAGGGGCCGCAGAAGAGCTCCGTCGTCTCGAGCCCCTCGAGGACGCTCGTGGGACTCAGCAGATTCTGGTTGGCGCCCGGCTGCACCTGGGTCCCGAAGAAGAGCCGGGGCGCGGCCTCGGGGTTGGCCGAGCTGAGGCGGAACGTGATCGTCTCGCCCGGCTGGACAACGTCCTGGTAGACGCCGGCGACCGACGAGCTGCGGCAGTCGGAGCCCGAGGGGTTCTGCCCGGTGTACCCGTAGATCTTGACCGTCTCGGGCAGGACCGGCATCCCGTCGAAGGTGTACGTCTCGGTCGTGAGCGTGACCTGCTGCGGGCAGCTCTGGTCGTTGGTGTACTTGAACCAGACGTCGGGGTCGGTGACGGGCTGGCCGCAGAAGTCGAGGGTGGCGCGCGGCGTCGCGGCGTCGAAGACCGCGGCGGCGACGTCGCCGTCGTGCAACTCGACCGCGCCGTACCACTCGTCGTTGGCGACCAGAGCGATCGGCAGGGGGAGGGCATAGCCCAGCCCGTGGTAGTCCGTGTTCCCCTGGAAGCGCAGCTCGGACCGGGCGAAGAAGGGGTTGGTGTAGCTCCCGCCCCCGCCCCCGCCGCCGCGGCAGGGAAAGTTCATGGGATGGATGGTGCACCCACCGTCCCACCCCCCGCCGCCGGAGTATCCGCCGCCCCCGCCGACCATACCGGGGCATACGTCATATCCCCATCCGATGCCGCCGCCGCCGAAGCCGAACGCGCCCTCCTGATGGCCGATGTCTACGTAGTCGTGGACCCACCTGCCCCCATTCGGGAATGAGTCCAACGCGCCGCGTCCAGCGACGAATTCACTTCCATGTGTGTTGGTCGTTCCCGTGTCGCCGTTGCACGCGTAGTTGATCTCGCCGTTGCTGCACCCGTAGGTGGGGTTGCCGCCGCACTCCGTGAGCGAGGCGCCGCCGCCGTCCGAGTCCTGGGTGTACCCCCCGGAGAGGACGAAAGCCCCGCCGCCCCCGCCGGCGACGGCGAGGATCTGGGCGTTGTTCCAGTTTGTCTCGCCCGGTGGCAGATAGAGCAGGCCGGTCCCGCCGCCGCCGCCGCCCCCGGCGCCCGAGAGGAACCCGCCCCCGGCGGTCGTTGGGCACCCGTGCATCTCCCCGCCCTCGCCGATGACGAACCGGAGCTTCCCGCCCGGGCGGAGCTGGTCCGGGTTGGTCCCGATGTTGCAGTTGATGACGATGGTGGCGCCCTCGCCGCCCTCGCGGAACTCGACCTGCTCGCCGTTGCGTCTCCGCTCGGCGTCGCCGCCGTCGGCGCCCTCGATCACGAACCGCCACGACGAGCCGTAGTAGCCCGGAATGATGAAGTCCTGCGACACGGCCCCGGCGTAGTCCACCCGGAAGGTCTCGCCCGGGATGGTCACCGGGCCGGCGGTGGCGGCGCCCGCGAGCAGCGCCAGCGCGGACGCCGCGCTGAGATTTCTGAGTTCTGAACGGTTCATGGTCATCGCTCCTTGGTGGTTGGTTCCGGTGGGGACGACGCATGCCGGGCCGGCGGGCTTCGCCTCCGTTCCCCGGTCCCCTCACCCCGTTCACGCCGGGAGCGACCCCGAGCCGACACCTGGCGCCGAGCTTTTTTGCGAATCCCTCTCCGACAGGCCGGGTCGGGGTTCTGGACGGGGTCGGTACCATGGCGTCGTGGAGCCGACGCCCCCCGAGGACGGTGATCGCCGGCGCGCCCCGCCCGCGGAGGTGACCCTCCTGCTCAACGAGTCGCGGGAGGGCGACGCCGAGGCGTCCGCCCGCCTGCTCGAGCTGGTCTACGAGCAACTCCGCGCGACCGCCGGCTCGTACTTCCGGTCCCAGTCCGCCGACCACACGCTCCAGCCGACCGCCCTGGTCCACGAGGCCTACATGAAGCTGGTGGGCGACCCCGATCGGCGCTGGGAGAGCCGCGGTCACTTCTGCGCCGTCGCCTCGACCGCGATGCGCCAGATCCTCCGCGACCATGCCCGGGCCAAGCGGGCCGTCAAGCGAGGCGGGTCCGACTCCAAGCGCGAATCGCTCTCCGCGATCGAGTCGCCCTCGGGCGCCGGCGCCGTCGACCTCATCCAGCTCGACGACCTGCTGACCGCCCTCGCGGAGACGGACGAGCGCGGCGCCCGGATCGTGGAGATGCGATACTTCGGCGGATTGACCAACGCCGAGATCGCCCGCCTGCTGGACGTCTCCGAGCGGACGATCGAACGCACGTGGCGGCGCTGCCGGGCCTGGATCCTCTCCGAACTCGGCGAAGAAGACGGACCGCCCATGTCGGACGTGCCCGGGAGTGGGGGGGCATGAACGCCGAGCGCCGAGCGCTGGCGTTCGCGCTGTTCGACGAGCTCTGCGACCTTCCCGAGCCCGAACGATCGGCGGCGGTCGAGCGACGCTGCGCCGATGACCCCGAGCTCCGCGAAGCCGTCGAGCGGATGCTCCGGTCCGACACGATCGATCATCTGGACCTCCCGCCCGGGGCGGGCGCCGACCTGCTTGCCGCGGGCCTGGCGGAGGAGTCGCCCGCCCCGACCCCCGAGCGCATCGGGCGCTACCGCGTGATCCGCGAGATCGGTCGCGGCGGCATGGGCGTCGTCTACGAGGCCGAGCAGGACGAGCCGAAGCGGCGCGTCGCCGTGAAGGTCATCCGCGACGGCATCGCCAGCCGCGAGGTCGTCCGCCGCTTCCAGCGGGAGTCCAACCTGCTCGCCCGCCTGCACCATCCCGGCATCGCGCAGGTCTTTGAAGCCGGCACGGACATCGCCAATGGCGTTCGACGTTCGTACTACGCGATGGAGCACGTCGGCGGCCTCCCGATCGACCGCCACGCCGACGAGCACGCCCTGACGGTGGAGCAGCGCGTCGAACTCCTCGCCCGCGTCTGCGACGCCGTCCAGCACGCCCACCAGAAGGGCATCCTGCACCGCGACCTCAAAACCGCCAACGTCCTTGTCGCCACCGCCGACGACGATCAGGGCGCGACCGGCACAGGCTCGGGCGCCATCGACGCCATCGGCCAACCCAAGATCGTCGACTTTGGCAT
The DNA here is from genome assembly GCA_041402005.1 of Phycisphaerales bacterium. Classification (GTDB taxonomy): domain Bacteria; phylum Planctomycetota; class Phycisphaerae; order Phycisphaerales; family UBA1924; genus JAJRXR01. Next base: position 225,209 of record JAWKTB010000002.1, read on the forward strand.
CGCCCGCCTCACCGAGGACACCGACGGCCTCACCCAGCACACACACGCCGGCCAGATCATCGGCTCCCTCGCCTGCATGAGCCCCGAGCAACTCGCCGGCGACCGCGACAGCGTCGACACCCGCACAGACGTCTACGCCATCGGCGTCATGCTCTACCGCGTGCTCTCGGGGCGCTCCCCGCACGACCTGACCGGCATGTCGATCCCCGAGGCGGCACGGACCGTCGCCGAGAAGGAGCCGCGCCCGCTGTCCTCGGTGGACGCGACGCTCCACGGCGACCTCACGGTCATCGTCGCCAAGACTCTCGAGCGGGACATCGAGCGCCGGTACGACTCCGTTGCCGCGCTGGGGGACGACCTACGGCGCACACTCCGCGACGAGCCCATCGCCGCCCGCGCCCAAAGCCGGTGGTACAGAGCCCGGAAGTTCACGCGCCGTCACCGCGCCGCCGTGCTCTCGTCCGTTGCCGCCCTGACGCTCCTGATCGCCGCCGCGGTCGTCTCGGTCGCGTTCGGCCTCCGGGCCGTCGCAGCGCAGCAGAACGCGGAAATCACTGCCGTCCGCGCCGACCGGGCGGCATACCGGGCCGCGATCTCCGCCGCCGCCGCCGCGATCCGCGACGGCGACGCTCGACTCGCGAGGGAGTTCCTCAACGCGGCTCCCGCCCACTTGCGGGGGTGGGAGTGGTGGTACTACCAGGGGCGCCTGGATGCCAGCGTCGCCCACGCCGCCAGCGAGAACCCCTGGCTCGGCGAGACCGCCGACTTCGTCTTCTCCGCCTGCTGGCTCAGCGAGGACGGGAAGGTGCTCCACACCGCCTCGCATTACTACGACAAGCCGCACCGGTTCGAGTCGTTCGACGCCGCCACGCTCCGCCCCCTCGGGCACTGGGTCGCCGGCGAGAGCCAGCGATGTCTCGGCGTCGATCGCGAACGCAACGCCGCGATCTTCTACGACGCTACAGCTGGAGAGATCATCGTCCGCGATCTCGGTTCCGGGCAAGCCGTCGAGCGCTGGGCGTGCGAACCGGGCCTCGGCCTTCCGTGGCTGAGCTACGACCCGCTCGTCGCCAATCCTGACCGCCTCCGGGACCTCACCGGACGCGAGCCGTGGCGCCCTCTCGTCTTTCCCGCCTCGCTCGATGCGGGCGCGACCCGATGGGTGACCTGGTACGGGCGTTCACCCAGCATCCGATCGCTCGACGCGGACCAGGAGCCCGTCGCGCTCGCCCCCGCCCGCGAGGGCGTCTCCCGCGCGAGCTTCGCCCCGGACGGCGCGAGCGTCGCCGTCGCGACCCTCGACCGACGCGTCGATCTGTACGACGCCTCCACTGGGCGCCGCCTGTGGGGACACGCCGAGGCACACGACGACGCGCCCATGAGCATCGCCTTCAGCCCCGACGCCAAGGTCCTCGCGACCGGCGGCCAGGACCGCGTGATCAAACTCTGGGACACCGCCACCGGAACGCTGATCGGGAGCCTGATCGGGCACGACGGCGCCGTCGTCGCGCTCGCCTTCAGCCCGGACGGGCAGACGCTCTACAGCGCGGACGGCGGCGCGGTCCGCACGTGGCGCGTCCGAGACGCCGCCGATGCCGGCATCCTCGTCCGCCATACCACGTATGCCTACGGGCTTGCGCTCAACACGAATGGCTCGGCCATCGTCTCCCGCGTCCCCTGGAACAACTTCATCAACGCGACCATGCGCGAGATCATCCTCTCAGAGCCGGGCTCGGACCATCCCACCCGGCGCCTCGACCTCCCGCCGGAGGCCGAACGCGTGCTGGACACTGCGTTCGTCGCGTCGGACCGCCTCGCGGTGCTCGCCGCGAGGTCGGGCGAGTGGAATGCCCCCACGCTCCCGACCGAGGTGATCTTCTTCGAGATCCCGTCGGGGCGCCTGGAGCGCGTCGTGGACCTCGGGGCGATGAACGCGGGCAGATTCAACCCGCTCGATGACACGCTCGAACTCACCCCCAGCGTCCTGACCGTCCGCGGCGCTCCCACCGTCGAGATCGAACTCACGGGCATGACCCCGCGCGTGCTGGATACGCCCGCCCGTCACGCCCCGTGGCTGCAAACGACGCCGACACTCGCCTGGATCGACGCCGACGACGCCACGATCCATGACTTCGGCAGGCCCGACTCCCAGGTCCGCTCCGTGTTCGTCGACCGTGAACGCGAACGCGCTTACGTCGGCACGCTCCTCGGCGTACTCCACGTCCTCGACCTTGAGTCCGGCGAGCAGATCGCAGAGCTGGAGACCTCCGCCGGCTCGATCGAGGCCCTCGCGATGCTCCCGGACGCCTCCCGCCTCTTCGCAGGCTGCGCCGACACGACCATCCGAGTCTTGAATCCGAACACGCTGGAGCTCGTCGCGGTTCTCCGTGCCCACCGCGACACCGTCAACGACCTCGCCGTCTCGCCCGATGGCAAGACGCTCTATTCAGCGTCGGACGATTACACCGTTCGCATGTGGACCGTCACTCGCTAAGACAAGGTAATGACTGCCATCGCGTCACCCTCGCTGGACGAGATGTGACTGGTTGTATGAGAAGTATGCGGGAACGCCGTGTTTACGGACACGCGGCCCCAAAGACGGACCAGAGCGTGATGACGTCGGAAAATCGAACGACCCATCGGCTCGGCGAGGTCCGCCGGGCTCCCAGACCGGCGCATGGACCGACCGGGTTCTGGAGAAAGAGCAGCCCTGGTACCATTCTTTAGGTGGACCCTGATCACCCAGACAGCCTTGTCCCAGGAAAGGCCGCCGTTGGAGAGGCGACGCTGCTGCTTGACCGGATCCAAGCCGGCGACGCCAGCGCTGCCGAGCGGCTCCTGACGTTGGTCTACGACCAACTGCGGCTGACGGCCGGGGCGCACTTCCAGGGCCAGGCGCCGGGCCACACTCTCCAGCCGACGGCTCTGGTGCACGAGGTGTACCTCAAGCTCGTCGGCAACCCGGACAAACAATGGGAGAGCCGCGCCCATTTCTGTGCCGTTGCCTCTACAGCCATGCGTCACATTCTCAAGGACCACGCCAGGGCGAAGCTGTCGCAGAAGCGCAAGGCGAGCGGCCAGCGCGTCCCGCTCACGCAGATCGAGACTCCCGCCGGTCCGGCGGAAGTTGATCTCATCGCCCTGGACGAGGCGCTCACCAAACTCGCCGAAGCCGACGAGCAGGGCGCCAGGATCGTTGAGCTCCGGTACTTCGGCGGTCTGTCGATCGACGAATCGGCCCGCGTGCTGGGCGTCTCGCCCAGGACCGCCGACCGCATCTGGCGCCGAAGCCGTGCGTGGATCCGTTCGCGCCTCGGCGAGGAAACGGGGCCGGGATGAGCAGCGTTCGGACGAGGAGGTCGCTCGAACTGTTCGACGAGGTCTGTGACCTCGATCCGCAGGCGCGGGCGCGGATCCTTGATGCCAGGCGCCAGAGTGAGCCGGCGATCGTCGAGGAGGTCGAGCGTCTGCTCAAGGCCGACGCCGACGACGGGCCGCTCGAGCCTGGCGATGGGATCCAATTGCTCGCGACGCAGCTCGGCGTGCAGGGTGCTCCATCGGGTCGGGTCGGACGCTACCAGATCATCCGCGAGATCGGGCGCGGCGGGATGGGCGTTGTCTTCGAGGCCGAGCAGGACGATCCCAAGCGTCGTGTCGCGCTGAAAATCATGCGAGACAGCTTTGCCTCGACGGAGACCAAGCGTCGGTTTCGTCGCGAGGCGACCATCCTCGGCAAGCTCCAGCACCCGGGCATCGCCCACGTCTACGAGGCCCAGCCGTCCGCCAGCGCCGACGCGGGGTGGCCGTACATCGCGATGGAACTGATCGACGGCCTCCCGATCGACACTTTCGCGGACAAGAACTCGCTCGGAACACGCGAGCGGATGGAGCTCGTGGCCCGCGCCTGCGACGCCGTGCAGCACGCCCACCAGCGCGGCATCCTGCACCGCGATCTCAAGCCCGCCAACGTGCTTGTCACCCGAGACGCCGCCGCGGACACGGGCGGCGCCCGCAGAACTGGCGGCGCCGACGCGATCGGGCAGCCCAAGCTGCTCGACTTCGGCGTCGCGGGCCTTGACCCGGGCGAGCACACCCAGTCGATCGGGCACACACGCTCGGGACAGGTGATCGGCACGCTCGGGTACATGAGCCCCGAGCAACTCGCCGGCGATCCGAGCCGGATCGACACGCGGACCGACGTGTACTCGCTCGGCGTCATGCTCTACCGGATGCTCTCGGGACGCCTTCCCCACGATCCCCCCTCCACGTTCAAGTCTGGCGAGTTCGATCCGTCGGCGGTCCGAGACGCGCCGCGCCTCGGCACGATCGACCGCCGCCTCCGGGGTGACGTTGAGACGATCGTCGCCAAGGCGATCGAGACCGACCCGGAACGGCGCTACGCGTCGGCGTCCGAGTTCGCCGAGGACATCCGCCGATTCCTACGCGACGAGCCGATCGTCGCCCGCCCCGCGACGATGCTCTACCAACTCCGGAAGATGGCGCGCCGCAACCGCCCCGCGGTGCTCGGCGCCGCGACCACGCTCGTGGTGCTCGTCACGGGAGTGATCGTCGCGTCCTGGCTCGCCGTGTACGCCACGCGTGAGGAGGCCGCGGCACGCGCCGCGAGGATCAACTCCGACCGCGCCGCGTATCGCGCCGGCATCTCCGCGGCCGCCGCGTCGCTGCGAGAGAACGACGTCGCGGGCGCCCGGCGTTTCCTCGACGCAACTCCCGCACCCATGCGAGGGTGGGAGCACGATCACCTGCTCTCACGCCTTGACGAGAGCATCGCATCGGCGCCCCACCCCACGGACGCCGAGTCTCGGGCGATCATGTCGCCGACGCACGTCCCCGGGATGGGCTGGGTCTCGGGGCGGGCCTTCCACGTTGCGCTCGTCTCGTCGGGCGGGCTCAGCGTGACGAGCTACGACCGGGACACGCTCGAGCCGCTCGGGAGTTGGAGCATTGACGAGGCGAAGCTCGTCGGGCACACGCCGGAGGGAGACGCGCTGATTGCCTCCCCGCTCACCGGGCGCCTTTCTCGCCACGACGTCGCCACCGGGGAGGTGCTCGAGGAGACGTTTCTGCCGCCCGAGAGACTCGGCGCGCTCCTGCTCGGAAAGTCGGTCGTGCCATCCCTCGACGCCTTGTGCGAGCTGGCGTCGGCGTACTTTCCTGAGTGGCTTGGTGAACGCCGGGACCCGTTCGAGTTTGGGCCGAACGGACGCTGGATCGCGATCGCGAGCCAGACAAGGCTCCGCGCGGTCACCACCGACGCCGGGACGACCCTCGACCTTGGCTCGCACCCGGAAGGCTTCTCGGATCTCGCCTTCAGCCCGGACGGGCGTCTGCTCGCGGGCGTCACGCTCCGCCGACGCATCGCCGTCTTCGACATGGACCACGCCGGCGAGCCCCTCTGGGTCCGCGACGAGGCGCACACCGACGCGCCGATGTGCGTCGCGTTCAGCCCGGACGGACGGACGCTGCTGACGGCCGGGCAGGACCGCGTGCTGCGCCTCTGGGACGCCCAGACAGGACGCCCACAGGGCCTGCTCACGGGTCACCTCGGGACGGTCTTCGCCGCCGCATGGTCCGCGGACGGCAGCCGCATCTACAGCGCCGACCTCGACACGGCCCGCGCCTGGGATCCTCGCGCGGCGGCGGACCCGAGCGTGCTCCGAGGGCACGATGGCCCCGTCCTGCGCCTCGAACTCTCGTCCGACGGCGGTGTCCTTGTCTCCTCATCGTCCGATGTGATGCTCTGGGACGCGCACACAGGCCTCCCCTTCGCGCATGTGCCCGTCCCGAGCGGCGTGATCGCCCAGACACGGCTCGCGATCTCGCCGGACAACTCGCGACTCGTCGTCCGCTCCGTGCCATTGGAGCAGGACACCCAGGTCATCGAACTTTGGAGCCTCCGGACCGGCGAGTTCCTCGCCCGCCGCGAGCTGTCGTATGAGCCCTCTTCCCCCGCGGCGTTCCGGTTCTCGCCCGACGGCACATCGATCCTGATCGGGGGACTCTCGGGCCTCGTGCTCGACGCTGCCAATCTGGACTCGACCGGCGAGCTACCCGAGTCGGCGTCCCTCGCGGTTCATCCCGAGACCGGGCAGCTCGTCCGAGAGTCTTCCGACGGGATCTCGTACCTCACCGAGTCTTCGCATGGTCACTGGCGTGCCGGCGCTCGCGCCGCGGCCTATCCGGGTGTCGTGTCCCGCGGCATCTGGTCCTTCATCGACGGGGGCCGGCGCGTCCTGATCGCAAGGGACGACGCGACGATCGACCTCGTTGACGCACACTCCGGCGTCGTCGAGCGCGTGTTCGAGGGGCACATCTATCGAATCACCTGCATCACCCCCATGCCAGGCTCCTCGCGGTTCGTCACCGCTGGCTTCGATGGCGTGGTCCGCATCTGGGATCCCGATACCTCCCTGCCGATCGCCCAACTCCGCGGGCACGCCGACCGCATCAACGCCATCGCCGTCAGCCCGGACGGGCGGACGATCTTCAGCGCCTCATCCGACTACTTCATCCGCCGATGGGGCGCCGTGGGCAATGGCGAGCTCGCGACCCGCCAGGCGGCGTACCGCGAGGCCCTCGCCCGCCTCCGCCCGCGCGTGGAGTCGATGCTGGACGAGGGCTCGAGCCCGACGCAGGTCGCCGACAAACTCGGATCCGCCCAGTACCTCTTACCACGCGAGCGCGAGATCGCCCGCCAGTGCCTGGTGGCGTCCGTCCTGGAGCGTGCGGGGCGCCCCCTCCCATCCGCCGAGGGCGCGACCCCGCCCTGAGAGGGTGATGGTGGTCCGCCGCGGCATTTCGAGCCGCCCCAGCCTCATTTTTGGAAATCCATCCGCCCCGGTGGCGTCGCCCGCGCGCCTTTCCCGTGGTCCTGGTGACGCCGCCCCGCACCCAAGGGGAGACGGCCGCGCCTCACCAAGGGGAAAGGACCCATCGTCATGCGAACACGAACGAACCGACGGATCCTGGCGACGGCGTTGATCGCCGGCTCGCCCTGGCTCGCCTCGACCGCGACGGCCCAGCCCGTGCTGGCCTGCTCGGGCTCCATCTCCTACATCGGCCATCAGGCGCAGGACTTCATCATCCCGGACATCCCGGGCGCCAGACTCCAGTTCCACGTGCATGGCGCCGACGGCGGGTTCGCCCACTGGATCTCCTGCGTCACCTATCGCGGGGGCGAGGGCGCGGGCGTGACGATGAGCGTTCCCATCGGGAACGGGCCGGGCGAGATCCGCCCCGGCGGCCTGATCCGCTTCATCATCGGCGAGCAGGGTGAGAGCCAGAATACGGCGGGGGTGTACGCGGCCGGGGGCCTTGGAGGTGGGGGGCGGGGGCTCGGGTGTGCTCTACACCCCAACCGGCAATCCCGACGCCCCCAACAGCCAGTGGATCCCCCTGGCTGTCGCCGGTGGCGGTGGCGGGGGCCGGGCGGACCTAATTCTGAACGCCATCTGCTTTGGCGGCAGCACCGGCAATGGCGGGGGGCTCAGGAACTGCGACGACCCGCTCACTCCCTGTGGACAAGCCTTCGGCGGCAGCCCGGGCGCCGGGGCAGGCGGGGGCCTCTTCCAGGCGGCCAGCCATGGGTTCGTCGGCTACGAAGGTATCAATGGCAAGATCGGCTTCCCGGATGGCGGCGACGGCGGCCAGCAGATCGGCACTTTGAGAGGAGCCGACGGCGGGTGGGGCTGTGGCGGCGGCGGCGCCGCCTGTGGCGCCTACCGCGGTGAGTCCGTGTGGATCGAGGATGAGGGCGCCGGAGGCGGCGGCTACCAGGGCGGCGAGCCCTCTGGCGGCGGCGGAACCTCCTACATCAACCTCGACTACGCCCTCGCCGGCGACATCTACGCCGACTCGCACGAGGCCAACCACGGCTACGCCTTTTATCTCATCGACGCCGACGTCCACAACGACCACCCCGCCGACGCCGTCGCCCTGATCGACGGTGACGAGCGACACGGCAACGCCCACTGCGGCGCAACGCCGACGGATGAACCCATCTGCGGCATCTTCCCCGGCGAGGACGACGTCTGGTACACGTACACCAACACCACCCTCTGCGATATCGACCTCACCGTCTCGATCTCCCAGGGGACCGCACGGATCGAGGGCTACGACGTCGGTGACCCGGTGGACCTTCAGAACTGCCGCACGATCAACGACGACGTGACCAGCCCGTACCTCGACACGCTCACCCCAGGCCAGACCGTCTACTTCCGCGTGCGATCGATCGACCCACACGGGTTCACGCTCCTCCCGTCCTCCGCGTTCACCCCGGGCCAGCTCGACTGCGACAATGACGGCATCCCAGACGCCTGCGACACGCTCGACGATTGCCGCCCACCCAACGACGACGTCTCCGGTGCGATCCTGGTCGCCGAGGGCTCGTACGACTTCGACATGAGCTACTCGACCGTGCAAAGCCAGTTCGCCGACCCGGCCTGCAACACCCTCGAGACCACCGGCGACATCTGGTTCAAGTTCGCAGCGCCCTCGGACGGGCAGCTGCTGGTCCGGGAGCGTTACACCACCGACCAGGAGCGTGACGACCGCGGCATCGCCGTCTACTCGAGTGATCTGCTCGCCGAGATCACGTGCGACGTGAACGAGAACGCCCCGTACTACCACGCCAACTCGGCCGTCTTCCTGCCCATGTCCGCCCACGACACGGTCTACATCCGCGTCTTCAGCCGGGGCGAGCCCTCCGGGACCCACGCCACGCTCGACATCGATTTCGACGAGAGCTTCCCCAATGACAACTGGTGGACCGCGACCGAGGTCGTCCTCCCGCACAGCACGTCGGAGACGTTCATCTACAACCTCTTCACCGCCCGCCGGGACGCCTCGTACCAGCCGAGCTGCCGCGAGCAGGTCGAGGACATCGACGCGTGGTACGAGTACTTCACCTCCCCGGGCGGCCCGGTGGTCTTCACCCCCGAGGTCGGCCAGACCCTCACCGTCTATCAGGACGGCTTCTCCGGACCTGGCGCCGAAATCGCCTGCCTCCGCCCAACCACCACCGGCGAGTCGATTACGCTCGACCTCTTGAGCGCCACGACCGTCTGGGTGCGCGTCGGCGACACCTGGTCCCCCTCCTCCGACGTCGATCGGACACTCACGATCGAAACGCTCTGCTTCGACGGTCCCGATTCTGACGGCGACGGCACGCCCGACGCCTGCGAACTCGACTGCGACGCCAGCGGCGTCGCCGACGAGATCGAGAACACCGTCGCCAACGCGATCGATCTGGGTCTGATCGCCCAGCCGGGCACGGTCCACCTCGACACCCTCTCGAGCGGGTTCAACACCGAGCTTGCGCTGTGGGACGAATCAGGCGCTCTGCTGGCCACCAACGACGACGCCGCCCCAGCCAATCCGCCGCTCCCGGCCATCCGCCAGAGCCTGATCGTCATGGATCTTGGCGAGGGGGTGTACACCCTCGCCGCGACCGGGCACGACTTCGAGTTCAGCGAAGGCTTCACCGCCACCACCGTCTCCGACGAGTGCACCACGGGCGGCTCGCTCGCCCTCACGATCGAGGGTGTCACGCACGTCTCCACGCAGCTCTCGCAGGGGCGGGTACAGTTCTACACCTTCAGAGTCGGGCCACAGGCATGCAGCCCGGCTGACATCGCCGAGCCCTATGGTCAGCTCGACTTCTCCGACGTCGTCACGTACCTCATGGCGTTCGGCATGGAGGACCCAGGCGCCGACTTCGCCGAGCCCTTCGACTCTCTTGACTTCTCCGACGTCATCGAGTTCCTCGTGCTCTTCGCCGCCGGCTGCCCGTAACGGCGACGGCGCATCGCCATCACTCGACACAACGACGGTCAGCCGGGAACGGCTGGCCGTCTCTTCTTTCATATTTGCGAAGGTTCGGTGAATGCGGCGGGGTCGGCGCAGAACGTGTCCGCGCAGCGTGTGCTGCAGAAGAGGTATCGGCGCCGGTCGTGCGTGATCGACGCAGCCTCGCGGCCCGGGTGAACGGACATGCCGCACACCGGGTCGCGTCGGGGTGTCTCTGGGTCGTTCCGCGTGCGTCTCAGGGTCGGGCGCGTCGGGGGCTGGGTCACCGCCAGGCGTAGTGGTCCAGGCCGAAGACGAGGGCGCCGCCAAAGAACCCGGTGGCGCAGACGAGGAGTGTGGAGACGAGGAGGGCGACGCGGAAGGCGGTCCTCGGGTGGGGCGCCGCCGCGGCGCGCGATGCGCGTGCGAGCATGACGAGCGCGCCCAGGCTGGCGGCGGCGGTCACGACGCCGAGCCAGCGGTGGACGACTTGAAGCCTGTTGTCGTCGCTCTCGGGCGCAGTCTGCCCCAGCGTCGGCACGACGGCGAGGACGATGATGACAATGCCGGGCCACGCCCGCTCCAACGATGAGGACACGGAATCTGCTCCACGCGGGAAGAAGATCGCTCAATCATCATGATGGCCGTGATGCTCGTCCCCGTCACGGGCGTCATCGTCGGCGTGCTCGCCGTGATGGGCGTCCTCGGCGGGCCGGAACATCCCCTTGTCGTGCCAGGCGGCGTCGACGAGCGCGAGGTACCTCCCCGGATCGGCCCGGACCTTGGGCTCGCACTTGGGGCAGCACAGGCGGATCAGGCGCCCGGCGACGACGATCTCGTCCGGATCGCCCATCGCGCCCAGCTTGCCCCCGGAGACGACGCACGTGTCGAGGGGGTAGTCGGCGCGCTGGGCGAGTGCGGCGGCCTCGTCGAGCTTGGCCATGAATGCGGCAGGGTCGGACGCCACCTTCCGCCGGCACTTGTTGCAGCAGAGACGGACGAGGCGGTTGGCGATGACGGCGTTGATCGCGATGTCCTCGCCGTTCTCGGTGAGGGACTCGCCGGAGACGATGCACGTGGCGACGGGGTAATAGGGGAGTTGGTCACGGACGATCATCTCGTCGATCTTCTTCCAGTACCGGGGCATGTCAGCTTCAAAATCTCCGATGCAGCTGTCGCAGCAGAAGCGGACCTCGCGCCCTTCGTAGGTCTTGACCACGGGGTCGCCCATCTCGCCGAGCTTGTCGCCCGAGACGGGGCAGACGGCGAGGGGATAGGGAGCAGGCATCGCGGGCGCAATGTCGGCGGGCTGGGCGTCGGGCTGGTTGTCGATGTGGGTGGTATCGAGGCCGGCCTTGGCGGCGGCGACGAAGGCGTCCTTGCTGGCGTCACTCCAAGCGAGGAAGTCCGGGCCGCAGCTCTCGCAGCAGAGCCCGATGGTGGCGCCCTTGTACTCGACCGTGCCCGCGGACTCCACAACCGGCTCCTTGCCAATGGGGCACATCGCGTTGACGGGCTTGGCGGTCTGCGCGGCGTGGTGGGCGGCGTGCGGGTCGTCGTGCTGGGCGAGCGCAGGCGAGGCCGTGAGCGCAGAGCAGGTGAGAACGGTGGCGAGGCAGACGCTTCTCATGTCGAATCTCCCTTTGTGTGAACAGTATTGCCGGAGTGAACTCGGTGGGACAGCCTGTGCCTCCACTCCTCGTTCCAGGAGTAGAGGATCGGGACGACGAACCACGTGAGCGAGGCGATGGCCATGCCGCCGAAGGTGGGGATGGCCATGGGGACCATGATGTCGGAGCCCCGCCCCGTGCTGGTGAGCACGGGGAGCAGGGCGAGGACGGTGGTCGCGGTGGTCATGACCGCGGCGCGGATGCGGAGACGCCCGCCCTCGACGACGCACCGGCGGATGGCGTCGATCGAGTCGGGGCGCTGCTCATCGAGGGACTGGCGGATGCGGGTCGCCATGATGACGCCATCGTCGGTCGCGATGCCGAAGAGCGCCAGAAACCCGACCCATACCGCGACGCTCAGGTTGAACGGGCGCACCTGGAAGAGCTGGCGCAGGTCGACGCCCGCGACGTGCGCATCCATGAACCAGGGCTGGGCGTAGAGCCAGAGCATGATGAAACCGCCCCCCCACGCGACGAACACCCCGCTGAAGACGAACAGCGACAGGCTGACGCGCCGGAACTGCAGGTAGAGCAGAAGGAAAATGATCGCCAACGACACCGGCAGCACCAGCGCCAAGCGCTTGGCGGCCCGGACTTGGTTCTTGTACGATCCGGCGAACTCGTAGCTCACACCCGCGGGCACCGTCAGCTCGCCCGAGTCGATGCGACTCTGGATGAACGCGCGAGCGTCGTTGACGACGCTTACCTCTGCGAAACTCGGGCGCTTATCAAAGAGCACATACGAGACCAGGAACGTGTCCTCGCTTCGGATCATCTGCGGTCCGCGCCGATACTCGATCGTTGCCAGCTCGCGCAGTGGGACCTGGGCGCCGCTCGCCGTGGGTACCAGGATGTCCCCCAGCGTGTCGGGCTGATCGCGCAGCTCGCGCAGGTAACGGATCCGAACGGGGTACCGCTCTCGCCCCTCGACGGTCATCGTCAGGGGCTTGCCCCCGATCGCGACTTCGATGACCTCCTGCACGTCCACGATCCGAAGCCCGTACCGGGCGATCTTTTCGCGGTCGATCCCGATCTCGAGGTACGGCTTGCCCACCACGCGGTCGGCGAACACCGCCGCAGGCTGCACCGACGGGACCTGCTTCAGGAGCGCCTCCAGCTCGAGCGAGAACGACTCGATCGTCTCCAGGTCCGGGCCGTAGACCTTGATCCCCATCGGCGCCCGAAACCCGGACTGGAGCATGACGATCCGCGTCTCGATGGGCTGCAGCTTCGGGGCGCTCGTGACACCCGGCATGTCCGCCGCGGACGTGATCGAGTCCCAGATGTCCTGGGGCGACCGGATCTCGTCGCGCCACTGGCGGTACGGGCGCCCGTGCTCGTCAGGGATCAGCTCGCCGTGCTCGTCGCGCTCGAACTCGCCGGTCGCCCGGTCGAACCGGAACGTCAGCCGCCGCCCCTTCTCGTCGGTGCGGTACTCACTCTTGTACTGGATGACCGTCTCGATCATCGAGATCGGCGCCGGGTCGAGGGGGCTGTCCACCCGCCCGATCTTGCCCACCGCGGTCTCGACCTCCGGCACGGTCCGGATGCGCCGGCCCAGTTCCTTGAGGATGTCCGTCGCCTCCCCGATCGACGCGTGGGGCATCGTGGTCGGCATGTACAGAAACGCGCCCTCATCGAGTGACGGCATGAACTCGGAACCGAGGCCCGGGAACGTGTGGGCCAGCTCGACCGCCGTCGGCGTGCGCCGGACGCTTTCGGGCAGCCATCCCCAGACGCGACCGAACCCCAGCCACACCGTCACGCCCACCAGCACGACCGCCAGCGCGGGCGAGAGCGCCACGAGCTTGTGTCGCAGCGCCCACGCGAGGATGTACGGGAACGCGAGGCGGACGAGCCAAAACGCCAGCAGCAGCACACCCACAACGCCCGCGATGAACAGGGCGTTGCCGATCATCCCGGGCTCTGGCCCCAGAGGCTCCCAAGCGCGGGCGAGGATCACCAGCACCACGCCCACCGAGACGAGGTTCGCCGACCACTCGCACGCCTTCGCGATCCGAGCGGGCAGCGCCGGGCGGACGAGGTAGTAGACGCCGAAGACCGCGAAGATCGCGCCGATGATCGCGTGGACCCAGACCGCGACGGCGATCCCGCCCACAACGAGCAAGGCGGCGCCCGCGTCCTTGACCAACCGGATCCGCGGGCGCATCCCGAGCAGCACGTGCGCCGCCGCCGGCAGGATCGTCAGCGCGATGATGATCGACGATATCAGCGCGAATGTCTTGGTGTACGCTAGCGGCTTGAACAGCTTCCCCTCCGCGCCCTCCATCGCGAACACGGGCAGGAACCCGACCACCGTCGTCGCGACTGCGGTCAGCACGGCCCCCCCGACCTCCGCCGACGCCCGATAGATCACCTCCAGGCGTGGCTCGTCCCCCCCCGCCTGGTCCAATCGTCGCAGAATGTTCTCGACGAGCACGATCCCCATGTCCACGATCGTCCCGATGGCGATGGCGATGCCGGAGAGCGCCACGATGTTCGCGTCCACGCCGAACGCCTTCATCCCGATAAACGTCATGAGCACCGTGATCGGGAGCATCGCGCCGATGAGCAGGCTGCTCCGCAGGTGCATCACCATCAGCACCACGACGATGATCGTCACAAGCACCTGCTGGGTGATCGCCGAGTCCAGCGTCTCGAGCGTCTCCCGGATCAGTCCCGTCCGGTCGTAGAACGGCACGATCGTCACGCGGCTGACCGTTCCGTCGTCCAGCGTCTTCAAGGGCAGGCCCGGGGCGATCTGGGCGATCCGGTCCTTCACGCGCTGGATCGTCGCCATCGGGTTCTCGCCGTAACGCACAACCACGACGCCCCCGACCGCCTCCTCGCCCCCCTTTGTGAGCACGCCACGGCGAAGCGCCGGACCGAGCGATACCTTGGCGATGTCCGAGACCAGGATCGGCTGACCGTCCCTTGCCGTGATCGCCGCCTGCTCTAGGTCCTCCACCCGCTCGATGAACCCCAGCCCGCGCACGATGTACTCGGCCCGGTTGACCTCGATCGTGCGCGCTCCCACGTCCAGATTGCTCTGGCGGACCGCACTGATCACCTGCCCCAACCCGACCCCCGCGGCCCGCATCGCGTCGGGATCCACGTCCACCTGGTACTCGCGAACGTACCCGCCGATCGACGCGACCTCCGCCACGCCCTCGACGCTCGCGAGCTTGTAGCGCACGATGTAGTCCTGGATCGAGCGCAGCTCGTCCGGACCCCACTCCCCGGTCGGCTTCCCGTCCTTGTCCCGCCCCTCGAGCGTGTACCAGAACACCTGACCCAGCGCCGTCGCGTCCGGTCCCAGCGCGGGCGAGACCCCCTGCGGCAGTGTCCCCGACGGGAGCGAGTTGAGCTTCTCCAGCACTCGCGAGCGCGACCAGTAGAAGTCCACGCCGTCCTCGAAGATCACGTAGATCGTCGAGAACCCGAAGACCGAACTGCTGCGTACGTCCTTGACACCCGGCACGCCCAGCAGCGCCACCGTCAGCGGGTAGCTGATCTGATCGTCGATGTCCTGCGGGCTCCGCCCGGGCCACTCGGTGAACACGATCTGCTGGTTCTCGCCGATGTCCGGGATCGCGTCCACCGGCACGGGGCTCTGCGCCAACCCGCCCAGGTCCCAGTCGAAGGGCGCCGCCAGCACACCCCACAGGATTGTCCCCGCGAGCAGGATCGCGACGACGAGCTTCTGCTCCAGGCAGAAGCGGATGACGGCGTTGACCGGGCCGCGCGGCGCCGTGGGGGGGTCAATCATGGCCGCGCTCCCCGCCGAGCGTGTCTGCCGCCCGAGGCCCGAATGTCTCACGCACCGCGCCGCAGGTGAGCATCTCCGCGCCAAAGTACGGGTTGTCGACGATATCGCCGCGCTGCACCCAGTCAGCGCCCCGCATGTCGAATGCCATGGGGCAGTGCACGAGGCGCCAGGTCTCGTCGCCGCCGTGCCCGAACGCCCGGAGCAGCGCAATCACACCCTGGCTCTGCCGGTCAAAGGCACTGCGAGCGTCATCGAGTGTCACCGCGGGCGCGCCTGCCTCGAGCAGCGCCCCCGCGCGCTGCCAATCCGCCAACGCCTCGTCTGCCAGTCGAGGAGCATCCACCGCTGCGACCGCTTCGCGCAATCTGACGGCGGCCATCAGGTAGTTCTCGATGTCGTCGTCCGCAAGACTCTCCTGAACGTCGAGGTAGGCGGTGTAGACAGGATCGAGGTCTGCCCTGAACGATGCCGGCGACGAGACCTGCTCATCCGCGATCTCATCCCGCGGCGTCATCATGCTCGGCTTGGCCATGATCTGCATCGCGCTGTCCACACGGAACGCGCCATGCACCACCACGCGCTCGCCCTCGCGCAGCCCCTCGCGGACGACGTAGAAGTCCCCCGCCCGCGGCCCGAGCGTGACCTGGCGCCCCTCGTACGTCGGACGCTCCGCCCCCTCGACGGCGACGTACACCACCGACCGCCGACCGGTGAACAGCACCGCCGTCTTCGGGATCACCAGAGGCTCGTGCGCCGCCGCGGGATCACCCACCACGCCCAGCGACTCGGCGGGGACCAGATCCATCCCGCAGATGTCGCAAAAGCCCGGCGCCCGCTTCACGACGGTCGGGTGCATCGGGCATACCCACTCTCCCGCCAGGTCGTCACCCACGACGGCGCCGCCCTCCGCCACCCGCGGACGCGCCACCGCCGACGCGAACATGCCCGGCTTGAGGCGCCGGTCGGCGTTGTCCACCGCGACGCGCACCGCGGCCGTGCGCGTCCGCTCGTCCACCATTGGTTCGATGAACGAGATGCGTCCCTCGAATGTCTCGCCGGGGTGCGCTTCGACCGTGAATGCCACGCGCTGCCCCCAGCGCAGCAGCGGGAGCTGCGACTCGTACGCCTCCAGGTCCAGCCACAGACGCGACAGGTCCGCGACCGTCGCGATCGCCTGGCCCGTCTTGAGGTAGTCCCCCTCCCGGGCCGCCAGGTCGGTCACCACGCCGGAGATCGGCGAGTAGATCGTCAGCCGGTCCGAGTTGTACTCGCCCCGCTCGACGGACCCGATCTGCTCGCTGGTCAGCCCGAAAAGGCGCAGCTTCTCGCGGGCCGCGGTGAGCGTGTCCTCGGTCGCCGCGCGCATGATCTCGCTCTCGCCCGCGTCGTGCGCCGCCGCCTCGCTGGCCTGGCGCAGCTCCCCGAACGCCGCCAGCAGCTCCGGGCTGTACACCTCCGCGAGGTGGTCCCCCTTCGCGACCGGCACGCCCATGTAGTTCACGAACAGGCGGTCGATCCGCCCAGGGAAGTACGCCGTCAGGCGCGCCACGGACGTCTGGTCGTACGTCACCTTGCCGTACAGGCGGACCTCCGCCGTCGGGAAGAACCGGCGCACGGGCGCTGTCTCCACGCGGCTCTCCTCCGCGCCGACCTCGCTCAGCGTGATCCGATCGTCCGCGCCGGCGTCCCCCATGCCCGACGTGACCGGGATCAGGTCCATGAAGCAGATCGGGCACTTCGCGTTGGGGTCGGTCAGACGCACCGACGGGTGCATCGAACAGGTGTAGTACTGGATGCCGCCGGCTTTCTGCGCCGCCTCGCCGCCGGCCTGGGGCGTCTCGTCGGGCGCCTCGCTTCGCGGCGAGCCGATCCTGAACCCGACCCACAGCGCCACGACGATCAGCGCCAGGGCGATCCCCGCCCCCGCGTGCCGCCAGACCCAAGCGAACACACGGCGTGTTGAATCCATGAAACCGCTCATGGCGTGGCCTCCCTCGCCCCGCCAGCGGCGGCGTCACGCGTCGCCGCGGGCGACCCGATCAGGGTGGTCAGGTGCGACAGCGCCCTGCCCCGGTCCGCCCGGGCGCGCTCCTGCGCGATCGCGAACTCCAGCAGCGTCCGCTCCGTGTCGAGCAGGTCGAGGAAGTCCGTCTCCCCAGCCCGAAACCCCGTCAGCGACGCCCGGAGCGACTCCTGCGCCTTCGGGATCAGCGTGTTCTCGTACAGACGCACGCGCCGGTCCGCGTCCATGTGCTCGAACCAGGCCCGGTGCACCTCCGCGGCGATCCGGTTGGCCTCGCCCGCCCGCTCGTGCGAGACGGCAAGGCGTCTGGCGACCGACTCGCGCACGCCCGCCTCGTACTTCTCCCTCCAGATGGGCAGGCTGATACCAAAGCTGAGCATGATCGGGTCGTCGCCGCTCTCGGGAATCGGGCCCGCCGGGGAGTCGCCTGTGACGATGTAGTCCAGCCCGAGCGTCAGCCCGGGCATCCCGTCCTTGCGCGCAACCTCCGTCATCGCCCGCTCCGCCTCCGCTTCCTCGTCCATCGCGAGTAGACCGGGGTTCGAGCGCATCGCCAGTTCGGCCAACTCATCGGCGCCCGCCGCGACGACCCGCTCGGGCAAGCCCGTGATGGGCGGGACTTCCGCCGATGCGGGTCGGTTGAGCGCGGCGTTCAGCGCCGCCGCGTACGACGGACGCATCGCGCGAAGCTGCGCCATCCGATCTTCCAGCAACCCCAGCTCAACCTGCACGCGGATCAGCTCCGGATGCGTCCCCGCGCCGACGCGGTACCGCGCCCGCACCACCTCCTCGAACGAGCGCAACAAGTCCAGGTTCTCCCCCGTGATCTTCGTCACTGCGTCGAGGTACGCCAGCTCGTAGAGCGTCGAGAGCACCCGGTCGGTCACACCCAGCCCGGCGTCCTGGAACCGCCGCCACGCCGCCAGCGCCGACCGCGATGCCGCGTCCCGGCGCGCGCCCAGCGTCCCGGGCCACGGGAAAGACTGCTGCACGCCGACCCTGGCCTGCTGCGGCCCGACCCTCGTCTCGACCTCGTCCACAAAAAATCCGACGCTCAGGCGGGGATCAGGCAGGGCGCCGACCTGGGGAAGCCGCTCGCCCGCCGCCAGCCAGCGCTGGTACGCCGCCTCGACCTCCGGGCTGTGAAAGAGCGCGTAGGCGACGTACTCGCCCGGAGTGGACTCTGGCCCCAACACCGGCGCGGGTAGGTCGCCAACATCGGGACCGAACGCGGACGCTCGCCGGGCTTTGGCCGGCATGTCAGCGCTTCGTGTTTGCCGCGCCTCAGCGCGTGGGTGCAGCGGGGAGGCGCACCCGCCCGGCAACGCCGCGATCGCCGCACACACGGCGCACGCGAGATATCGCGATGTCATCTGAGGACTCCTGGTTTCGGCTTGACGTGATCCGACGCCTCGGCGGTCGATCGGCACGCGGTGCGCGCACCGATACCGCTTGGGCTTGGACCTACGTTCGCCAGATACCCAGGAAAGCCCGGACCTCGTTGTGGGACAGGCTCGACAGCGCGCCCGAGGCCACCGGCTCGGGTTGCCGGACGTCCGTAGCTTGACGGAGAACCTCGACGCCCGCGTGACCGCCAGTCAAGGAGCGAGCCGGCGCGTCTTGGATGGGGCGCGGGTCCGGCGTGTCATCGGGGCGCGGCGCGTCCTTGGGCGCCGCGCACACGCACGCTCCTCCGCTGTGTCGGCAGACCGTCTCAGCGATGCGCTGCCCGCAGCAAGTGGTCCTGATCTCGACGGCGCAGCAGGGCTTCACCCCACAACCGGCTGCATCCACCCTGGCGGCCAGCATCTGGCCGGGCTGGATCAGGAGCAGCACGATGGCGAGCAGGCGAAGGCCCATGTCACAGGATGATATCGGCCTGGCGGACCACTATTCCGAGGGCGCCGGTCAAGGAAGGATCCTGATCAGACTATCGGAACCTCCCCCCACGACCTCCTGCCCCCCCCTGCAATCCCACCCATTCGCCCCCATACTGGGGGCGTGGACCTCCCAACGTTCATCGCCAAGTGGACCCGGGCCGAGCTCTCCGAGCGGGCGGCCAGCCAGGAGCACTTCATCGACCTGTGCCACCTGCTTGGCCAGCCCACCCCCGCCCAGCACGACGCCAAGGGCGCCGAGTACGCCTTCGAGAAGAGTGTCTCAGTCACCGGCCCCGCCTCCAAGGGCGCCAAGGGCGAGCGCGGCTTCGCCGACGTCTGGTGGAAGGGCAAGTTCGGCTGGGAGTACAAGCGCAAGGGCAAGTACGCCACCCTCGCCGACGCCTCACGCCAGCTCGCCCAGTACGCGCCCGACCTGGACAACCCGCCCCTGCTGATCGTCTCGGACATCGCCCGCACCGAGATCCATACCAACTTCACCGGCTTCAAGCCCGAGGTCCACGTCGTCGAGCTGTCCAAGCTCGCCGAGCCCGGTCATCTCGACATCCTCCGCCGAGTCTTCACCGACCCCAGCTCATTCAAGCCCGACGAGACACCGGAGCAGGTCACCGAGCGCGCCGCCGAGGCCATCGCCGAGATCGCCCAGGGCCTTCGCGCCCGCGGCTACGACCCCCACACCGCCGCCCACTTCCTGATGAAGGTCATGTTCTGCCTCTTCGCCGAGGACGTCGAGCTGCTGCCCAAGGGCCTCTTCGAGCGGATGCTCACGAAGAACCGCTACGACCCGCCGAAGCTCAAGTCGCACATGGACACGCTCTTCGCCGCGATGCGCGACGGCGGCGACTTCGGCCTCGACACCATCGCCCACTTCAACGGCGGCCTCTTCGACGACGCCCCAGCCCTCGAACTCGCCGAGCCCGAGATCGACGCCCTCTCCCGCGCCGCCTCCAAGGACTGGGGCGCCGTCGAGCCCTCCGTCTTCGGCACGCTCTTCGAACGCTCCCTCGACCCCGACAAGCGGGCCCAGATCGGCGCCCACTACACCAGCCGCGACGACATCATGCTTGTCGTCGAGCCCGTCATCCTCCGCCCCCTGCGCCGTGAGTGGGAACAGACCCAGGAGGCCATCGCCGCCCAGGTCGAGCGCCGCCGCAAGGCCAAGACGCCCGAGACCAAGAAGAAGGCCGACCAGGAGATCGCCAACCTCTTCGATGGGTTCCAGCAGCGCCTCGCCTCGGTCCGCGTGCTCGACCCCGCGTGCGGCTCGGGCAACTTCCTCTATGTCGCCGTCCAGAGCCTCCTCGCCCTCGAGCTGCAGGTCATCGTCGCCGCCTCCGCCCCCGAGTTCGGCGTCGGCGGACTCCTCCCCCGCGTCCGCCCGACCCAGCTCCACGGCATCGAGATCAACCCCTACGCCGCCGAGCTCGCCCAGGTCGTCATCTGGATCGGCTACCTCCAGTGGATGCGCGACAACGGCTTCAACGCCCCGCGTAACCCCATCCTCGAGCCCATCGACACCATCGAGAACCGCGACGCCATCCTCGCGTGGGAGGACGAGCACGCCACGCCGATCCCGGCGTGGCGCGAGGGCGCGGTCTGCCGGGGGAAGGCGGAGTGGGCGCCGAGGACGCCGAAGTGGTCCCCGCAGCAGGCCCCGCAACACAGGAGCGGCGAGTGCGAATCGGCGCGATTCGGCGCGCCTCGCGGGCGGCTCCGCGTGTCGGCGGAACGCTCCTCATGAGGCGTCGAATCAGCGTTTTCAAGCGGAGAGGGGGGGATTCGAACCCCCGATGACGGAAACCGCCATACCGGATTTCGAATCCGGCGCATTCAACCGCTCTGCCACCTCTCCATCAGTTCCGTACCCAAACCCGATCGTTCGGGCGCCAGTCTAGGCGATGCCCCCCGACCCTTCACACCACACTCTCACCCCGTCCGCACGCCCAGCGCACGCCGCACCGCCTCGTACAGCGCCTCGGCCTCCGCCATCCGCCCCGCCCCAACCTGACGGCACGCCTGCCACCCGTCCCCGGGGCCCACCATCTCGTACCCATCCTCCACCAGCGTCCGCACGTTCCGCTGCGTCGCCGGCTGCGACCACATCACCCGATTCATCGACGGCGCCAGCAGCACCGGCGTCCTCGCCCGGTCGATCGCGCTGAGCACCAACGACACCACGTCGTCGGCGCGACCCGACGCGAGCCGCGCCAGGCAGTCCATCGTGCACGGCGCGACGACCGCGACCTCCGCCGCCGACGCCAGCGCGATGTGCTGCGGGTCGTGCGACTCCACATGCTCCCACGCGCTCGTGTACACCGGACGCCCGGACAGCGCCTGAAACGTCAGGGGCGTGACGAACTCGGTCGCCCCGGGCGTCATCAGCACCGTGACGTCCGCGCCCGCCTGCACGAGACGGCTGACAAGCGCCGCGGTCTTGTACGCCGCGATCCCGCCCGTCACCCCGACGAGCACGCGCCGCCCCGCAAGCTCGGGCGCTCCCGTGTTGTCCGCGTTGTCCTGCGTCACGCGCGCCACCCGCCTCTCGGGCGGATCAGAGCAGCGGCTCCTCGCCCGCCGACAGCCTCCCCGCGCCGTCGGGCGATTCCGCCAGAGCGATCTTGTCCTGGAGGATCTCCTCGATCACCAGTTCCAGGTCCGAACGCCCGTCCCGCTCGACCAGAGGGCGGGCGCCCTCCATCAACTCGCACAGGCGTCGCTGGATCAGCGTGCACAGCTTGAACCGCCCGCCCGCCTTGTTGACAATTTCATCGCTTTTCAGAGCTTCGATCATCGGGTACCCTTGGAGCACGCCCAGCCCATGCCCGCCCGGGACACCTGCCCGGGGGCGTCAAGGCCGGGTGGCCATCGCTCGCAGGGCAACTGTAGACATCGCCCCACCCCCCCGCCCAAGCGACCCCGCCCGCGGGGCCTCGGTGGGCCCTGTCCTCCCCCTGAGCCGACGCGTGCCGGGGTTCCGAGATCCCTTGTCCCAGCCCCCGAACCAAGAGGGTGGGCGACGCCAGGAGGCGCCGACAGGATGTCAGAGAGTCCGACACGTTTCGAGGCCGGCGACCGCATCGTCCACGAGGGTCGCCCCGAGTGGGGCATCGGGCACGTCTCCCGTGCCGCCCCCGAACTGCATGAGGGGCGCCCCTGCCAGCGGCTGACCGTCCGCTTCGAGCGCGCCGGCGTCAAGACCCTCTCCACCGCCCTGGCTCACTTGCATCACGCCCAGGCCGAGCCCGCCCACAACGGCGACGACGCCCCCTCCCTCGTCGGCGCCAACCCCGAGGAGGTCATGACCCGCCTGCCCGACCGGGCCCGCGACCCCTTCTCCACCCCCCTGACACGTCTCGGCGCCACGCTCGACCTCTACCGCTTCGGACGCGACGGGGGCGCCCTGCTCGACTGGGCCGCCAGCCAGTCGGGCCTCGCCGACCCGCTCACTCGCTTCAGCCGTCACGACCTCGAAGTTCTCTACGACCGGTTCCGCCGCCGCCTCGACGAGCACCTCTCGCAGTTGATCACGGAGGTCAAGCGCTCGGTCGGCGTCGCGGTCTCGCAGGACGAGCTGCAGCGCGTCGTCACCGGCGCCCCCGAGGCGGGGCGGGCCGCGCTCAAACGCCTCAGCCGCACGCGTTGATCCCACGCAACACGACGTCACAGACGGACCCGGGCGTGCGCCCCCTCGCTGCCTGCGCGCCCAGCGCCTTCGCGCACGGCGCGTCGCCGTGCGCGTGATTCCCGGACGCTGGCGATTTCTCGCGGAAAAGTGGGGCCGTCCCTCGCCCGGATGTATCTCTCTCGGTGAAGCCGCCCGGCTTGAGAGAGAGAACGGCGGGGCCCCTGCCCGCCCACAACAAGAAGAGAAGAGACGAGGGAGGCCGTCATGAACGACCGCGAGTTCCAGGAGAAGCTCGGAGAGCTCATCCGTCGGATCGGTGAGGTGCCCGAAAGCCAGCGACCGGCGCTCGAACAGCTCGCCGCCGACACCCGCGCCCGCCACGACCGGATGCGCAAGATGATCGCTGAGCTGCAGGAGTCACTCGACTACCTCCGCCTGAGCGTCAAGTACCTGGTCTTCGACCTCGAGGCGACGCGCCGCGAGAACAAGTACCTGCGCTCCCTGATCGAGGCCCAGGCCGAGAGCGAGGCCGAAGCCGAGGACGAGATCGAGTAGGCGCCGCCCTTCCCCCCGCCCCGCGACCCTGTGATCCCCATCAGCCCCCGGGCGTGATCCCCAGCCGCCCCGGCGCTACCCTGATGCCTCCCGGGGCCGAAGAGCCCGGACCCGGAACGGTGCCCGAGAGGCTGAAGGGGCCGGATTGCTAATCCGGTGTACATCGTAAAGGTGTACCGAGGGTTCGAATCCCTCCCGTTCCGCTTCCCAAACGCCCCCGCAATCTACGCGGGGGCGTTTTCGTTCAGGCGTGTGCTACCCTCGAACACGACGCCCAGCTGGGAGAGGACACCATGCGGACCATCATCGCGAGCCTGTGCGCCTGCCTGGCGGTGGGGGGCCTCGCCGCCCTCGCCCCAGATCCCGATCACAACATCCTCAGCAACCCCGGCTTCGAGGACGGCGTCCGCGACCCCGACGCCTGGACCATCGCCGACCCGCCCCGGGGCGTCTCCATCCGGCGCGACAACCGCATCACAAACTCGGGCAAGGGCAGCCTCCGCCTCTCTAAGTCCGCCGACAACTTCTTCCCGCCCGCCGGCGCGACCCAGACCCTCGACCGCAACCCGTCGTGGCACGCCCTCGAAGTGGGCGCGGATGTCCGCGCCGTCCGCGCCACCAAGCTCGTTCTCGACGTCCAGTTCTCGGGTGACGCCCAGGACGCGCACGAGTGGGCCGCCTTCATCGGCGCCGCAAACCCCGACGACCCACCCGTCACGCACGACTGGAAGCATTACTCCGGCATCGTCGCCGTCCCCGATTGGGCCAAGAAGGTCACGATCGCCGTCCAGATCTGGGGACCCGGGACGGCGTGGGTGGACGACGTCTCCGCCGTCCCCGTCGACGCCCCGACGCCCGGCGCAACCCCCGCCGTCCCCGACAAAGAGCCCGATGCGAACAACCCAGGCGACGAGGCGCCGGCGCCCGACGCCGCCGACGCGCCCAAAGGCGAGAGCATCACGATCGCCGCCGACGCGAGGAAGCAGTACGTCCTCTACACGCCACCCTCCGAGGCGCCCCGCAACGGCTACAAGCTCCTGATCGTCCTCCCGGGCGGTGATGGCTCCGCCGAGTTCTCCCCCTTCGTCGGTCGCGTCGCCGCCAACGCCCTCCCCGACGCCTACATCGTCGCCCAGGCGATCGCCCCGGTCTGGTCGGACGCCGACGACCGCATCGTCTGGCCCACCGAGAAGCTCCCCGACGAGAACATGGCCTTCTCCACCGAGCGCTTCGTCCTCGACATCATCGACGACGTCAAGGAACGCCACGAGATCGACCCCCGCAACATCTACATCCTCGGCTGGTCCTCGGGCGGCCCCGCCAGCTACGCCACCACCCTCACCGCCGGCTCCCCCATCCGGGGCGCCCTCGTCGCCATGAGCGTCTTCAAGCCCGAGATGCTCCCCCCGCTCAACGCCGCCGCCGGCAAGGCCTTCTACATCCTCCACTCGCCCCAGGACTTCATCCCGATGCGCTTCCCCGAGGACGCACGCGACCGACTCGCCCGCGCCGGCGCCAAGACCAAGCTCGAGCCCTACGAGGGCGGGCACGGCTGGCACGCCGACCCCTTCGCACTCATCCGCGCCGGCGTCGAATGGCTCGAAAAAAACGCTGGCGGCTGATCCCGCCTCCCCCGCCTCTCACGCCTTCAACCCGCGCGTACAGTCTCCAAAGAACACACGGGAGGAGTCTCATGCCCGCCGCATCCTCGACCATGGTCCCCCTCGGCGCCAACGCGCCAAGCTTCTCACTGCCCAACACCAACCCCGACTTCGGCGGGTCATCCGTCTCCCTCGACGACCTGACGGGGAACGCCCTGGTCGTCATGTTCCTCTGCAACCATTGCCCCTTCGTCAAGCACATCCGCGACCAGCTCGCCGCCCTCGGGCGCGACTACGCGGGGCGGGGCGTCAGCATCGTCGCGATCAGCTCGAACAACGTGCAGACGCACCCCGCCGACGCCCCCGACAAGATGACCCAAGAGGCCCGCGACGCCGGCTACACCTTCCCCTACCTCTACGACGAGACGCAGGAGGTCGCCCGGGCGTACCGCGCCGCCTGCACGCCCGACTTCTACGTCTTCGACCGCGACCGACAGCTCGTCTACCGAGGCCAGCTCGACGACTCCCGCCCCAGCCTCCCCCTGCCCGTCACGGGCAAGGACCTGCGCACCGCGATTGACCGGGCCCTCGCCGCCAAGCCCCCCCTCGAGATCCAGAAGCCCAGCATCGGGTGCAACATCAAATGGAAGCCCGGCGTCGAGCCCGACGACTTCGCGTCGTAATCGAATGACCCTCTCCATGATCGACGGACTCGACAAGGCCCCGCCTTATCAGCGCCCCCGCCCCTGGCTCTCGCTCCTGCTCGCCGCCGGCGTCGCGATCGTCTTCGGCCTCGTCGGCGTGGGCGTCGGCGTCTACGTCGCCCTCGTGCGAGGTGGCGTCGTCAACCCCGCCTGGAACCCCGCCAACATCGCCCGCTCGCGCGCGCACGCCGACCTCGTCATCGCCGCCCTTGGTCAGTACTACGCCGACCACGGCGTCTACCCCGAACTGCTCGACGACCTCTCCCCGAACTACCTCGCCAACCTCCCCGCCCCCACCGCGGGCATCGACCACTGGATCTACGCCTCCACCGACGCCGGACGCGAGTTCGTCCTCCAGTTCTCCGCCAACCGATACGACGACCCGACCTCCTGGTACGACAGCCGTCACGACGGCTGGTTCATCCAGGAGCACGAGGTCGTCGAGGGCGACGACCCCCAACCCGATCTTCCAGAGTCTGCCAGTCCTCAACCGTGATCGCCCAGCGCGTGTGGTCCGCCCACCGACCCGCGATCTGCAGGTACTTGGGCGAGTACCCCTCATCCCGGAACCCCACGCTCCGCACCAGCGCCAGCGACGCCTCGTTCGTCGGCATCACGTTCGCCTCCACCCGGTGCAGGCCCAGTGGCCCGAACGCGTGCCGAAGCGTCAGCCGCACGCCCTCGCTCCCGTACCCCCGGCGCATGTAGGGCGTCCCCACCCAGTACCCCATGATCGCGTTGTTGAACGGCCCCCGGAAGATCTGCGACAGCGAGACCGTCCCCACGATCGCCCCGTCCTCGTGTCGGCAGACGAAGTACCGCTTGCGCTCCGCCGTGTCCGTCGTCTCCAGCGTCCGCTTGAACGCCTTGGGCCCGTACCAGCTCTGACCGGGTTGGGGCGTGGGCTCCCATGGCTCGTGCTCCGCGCGGCTGGCCCGCTTCAGGGCGAGGAACTCCTTCTCGTCCCCCCGGCGCACATGACGGATGTAGACCAGACGCCCACGCTGCAGGACGCCCTCGCGCGCCGAGCGACTCACGCGACATGCACCACGACGCGCCGCTCGTGCGCACGCCGACGGTGCTCCCACAGGTAGATCCCCTGCCACGTCCCCAGCGCCAGGCGCCCCTCGACCACGGGGATCGTCAGAGACACCTGGGTGAGGATCGCCTTGATGTGGCTCGGCATGTCGTCGGGCCCCTCGCTCGTGTGCGTGTACAGGGGGTCGTTCTCCGGGACGAGGCGGTCGAGCCACGCCTCGAGGTCGCGCCTCGCCGACGGGTCCGCGTTCTCCTGGATCGTCAGCGATGCCGAAGTATGGCGTACGAACACCACGCACAAGCCGTCCGAAATCGCGGCCTCGCCGACGACGCGCGCGACGTCGCCCGTGATCTCGTGCAGACCCTGGCCCGGCGTTCGGATCGTCAGCTCGCGCGTCACGCCGACCAGTGTACGAGGGGGTCACTCGTCCTCAGGCGAGAGCGTCGCCCCGCCCGACCAGTCCCACCCGTCGGCGTCGCCCGCGTCGTCCCCCCGCTCCTGATCGCGGGGCGGGGTGAGGGCGAGACCCACGCCGATGCCCAGGGGCGCCGCCGTCGTGACGAAGACCAGGACCGTGCGCACGAGCCAGTGTCGCCCCCGACCCAGGCGCCCGCCCAGTCCTGCCCCCGCGAGCGCGACGAGCACGAGCACGTACGAGGCCCAGGGCGCGGGCTCGAAGCTGAACGCCTGCCCTGCCGTCAGCAGCCCCACGAGGATGACGACCAGCGTCGTCGCCCCGCCCCGAGCCAGCGTTGCCCTGGGTACCGCGACCGCCCCCAGCCCCCACGCGACGAAGAACGCCCCGAGCAGCCCGGCCTGCAATCCGGTCTTGGGCGAGCTGCCCAGGAACAGCACGACCGCCGCCCCCCCGCATGCGAGGCCCAGGGCGAGGGCGCCCAGCGACGCGTCGGATTCCCACCGCACGAAGACCCACACGCACGCCGCCGCGAGCACGCCCGCGAGCGTCAGCAGGAGGACGAGATCCGTCGTGTTCAAGGTGTGCGGGTGCAGCGCCCCAGCGGTGACCCACGCCGCCGCCCCTGCGCCGAGCATCCGCGCCGCGACCCGAACGACGCGCCAGGGCGAGATCGCGTCGACCATCCCCGCCGCCAGCGCGACCAGCCCGATCGCGAGCTTTCGCTCCGGGGCGCTGAGGGGCCAGAGGCTGGCTTCGACCGAGTTGGTGGCGCCGAGCACGCTGGCGAAGGCCAGGAACAACGCCGGCGGCGCGACCCACCAGGGTCGTCGCGCCGCCGGCGTCTTGTCGTCACACAGCAAACCCCAGGCGAGCAGGGCGCCGACGAGCGCGATCAGCGCGGGCAGCGCCACGCCCAGCAGGATCATGTGCGCGGGGGTCTGTTCCATCGCGCTGGAGCGCGTGCGTGGGGGCGTGCTAGTTCTTTCCGCCCTCGACCGCGACGATCAGGTCCACGTTCTTGCCGAGCATCCCGACGCCGAAGTCCATGCCGTAGTCGGTCCGGTCGATCGTGAAGTGGGCCTCGAAGGCGCCGACGGTCTTGCCCTGCATGTCGGCGGTCCCGAGCCACTCGAGCTGGGCGGTGATCTTCCGCGTCTTGCCCAGCATCGTCAGATCACCCTTCACCTCGTACATGTCGCCCGAGGTCGCCTCGACCGACGTGCTCTGGAAGGAGATCTCCGGGAACTGGGCGGCGTTGAAGAAGTCCCCGCTCTTGAGGTGGTTGTTTCGTCTGGCGTTGTCCGTCTCCACCGACTTGGTCGGGATCGAGAAGGCGAAGCGGGCGGTCGAGGCGTCAGAGGGGTCGAACGACCACTCGCCCTTGAGGTCGGTGAAGCGCCCGTAGAAGTTGCTCACGCCGTGCTTGATCTTGAAGATCACGCTGGAGTGGACGCTGTCCACGCCGTAGGTCGGGACGTCGACGTGGGCGGCGACCTCCTTGCCCGCGTTCTCGACCTTGTCGACGACGTTCTCCCCGATCTTCTTCACCTTGCCGAGCTGCGCGAAACCCAGCATCCCGGCGCCGGCTCCGACGATCAGGGCGCCCACGATGATGCGACGATGCCTCATGTCGTTCTCCTCGAGGTTCGGACGCCCGAAGGCCGATCGAGGCCCCGCGGGCGTCTGGGGTCATGCCAAACGTCGCGAACTTTATTCCCCTTCACGCCCCGCGGGACGCCGTCCAAAAGCAAGAGCGGGCGGGGCCTGTCGACCCCGCCCGCCTGGATTCACGTCAGATCAAGCGATCCCGAGAGATCACTTGTACTGGTTGGTGGCCTCGGTCTCGGCGACGGGCTCGCCGACGAGGTTGTCCGAGGACATCGACACCGCGAAGCGCACCGACGCGACGTCCTTGGCCCGCACGGTCACGGTCCACGTCGCCCGCTGCTTGGCCTCGAGACGCGAGAGCGGGGCGAACGTCAGCGTGTTCCCACGCAGCGTGCCCGTCGTCGCGCCCGCGGAGCTCACGTACTCCTGAGCGCCCGGGATCGTGCAGATGATCCGCACGTTCTGGTCCAGGGCGAAGCCCTGGTTGGTCGCGGTGATGGTGTAGGTGGTGGTCTCGCCGACCTGGATCGGGTCGGGGCTGTCCACGACCTCGAGCAGGATGGCCGGCACGCCCTCGACGGTCGTGCACGCCTTCGCGGTCACGTTGTCGGCGCAGTACGCCATGGCGGTCGCCGTGTTGCACAGCTCGCCCGGACGCTCGGCGGCGACGGTGACGGAGACGGTCTTGCTCGCGCCGGCGGCGAGGTCGCCCAGGCGCCACGAGACCTGCCCGCCCGTCAGCGTCCCGCCGTCGGTCGCGCTGACGAACCGTGAGCCCTCCGCGACCGTGTCGCGGACGACCGTGTCACGGGCGACGCCGTCGCCCGAGTTGGTCACCTTGATCTCGTAGGTGATGTTGGTCGCGGAGCCCGAGACGAAGCGGCGCTCAGGCCCGGACTTGGCGATCGCGAGCTTCGGCGCCTTGACGAGGGTCGTGACCTCGTTGGACTCGGCCTCGAGCCCGCCCGAGGCGGTCGCCTTGGCCATGTTCGAGAACTTGCCCGTCTTCGAGGCGGTCACCCGCATCGAGTACTTCTTGGTCTCGCCGGCCTTCAGGCCGCCGTCGACGTTGAAGGAGACGTCCTGACGCCCGTTGCTCGTCATGCCGTCGGGCAGCCTGTCGTTGACGGTCACGCTGTCGATCGCGCCCGTGCCCGTGTTGGTGACGTCGAAGGTGTAGACGATCTCGTCACACTTGAGGGCCTCAGCGGGGCCGGACTTGACGATCTTGAGCTTGGGCTCGACGACCGGGATCGACGCGCACAGCGCCGAGTTGTACGTCGCCGTCGCGCACGAGGCGATCTGGCCCGCCTTGGTCGCGGTCGCGTTGACCTTGATCGTGCGGGACTCGCCGGGGCCCATGTCGCCAAGCGCCCAGGTCAGCACGCCGCCGTTGGTCGGCGTCGTCTCCGGGTTCGAGCTGTTGAACTTGAAGTTCTGCCCGAGCTGGTCCTGCACGACCACCTCGGAGAGCGACATGTTCGTAAGGTTCGTGACGACGATCTGATATTCGAACGGCTGGTTCAGGCGGACCTCGGTCGGCACGCCCTTCTCGACGCCCAGAGCGCTCGAAGAAGGATCGCCCGTCGGGTAGGCGAGCCAGCTCCACTTCAGGCCCCCGCCGTGCATCGACGGGAAGCGGGACGTCGTCCGCTGTGGCTGGTCTTGCTGCGGGGCGGGCTCGGTTCGCTGGGTGGTCTGACACCCGAGCCCGACCATCACGCTCATCGCCGCGATCGCGGCGAACAAAGTCCTCGATTTCATCTATCAAGCCTCCTGAGATGACCTTATGGAACCGCAACGCGGATACGCCCACCGCACAGCGCGCTCCCGCACATACAAAAAACCCCTGGGGGGCGAGTCGCCCCGAGATTGGGATTCTAGCCACCCACCCCTGCCGGGCAGGCCCGTCATCGGTGACGGCCCCCCGCACGGGGTGGGGCGCCCCCCAGCTTCAACCGCCTCACTCCCACTCGATCGTCGCCGGCGGCTTGCTGGAGATGTCGTAGACAACACGGTTTACGCCCCGGACCTCGTTGATGATCCGGTTGCTCGTCCGGGCCAGCACGTCGAACGGAATCCTTGCCCAGTCCGCCGTCATGAAGTCCTGGGTCTCCACAGCTCGCAGGGCGACCACGCTCTCATAGGTCCGACCGTCGCCCATCACCCCGACCGAGCGGACGGGCAGCAGGACCGCAAAGACCTGGCTGGTCTTGCGGTACAGCCCCGCCGCCACGATCTCTTCCAGCAAGATCTCGTCGCACTCTCGCAGCACGTCGAGCTTGTCGCGCGTCACCTCGCCCAGCACGCGCACCGCCAGCCCGGGCCCCGGGAACGGGTGGCGCCACACGATCTGATCGGGCACGCCCAGCACCTCGCCCAGCTTGCGCACCTCGTCCTTGAACAGCTCACGCATCGGCTCGACCAGCTCGAAGCCAAGCTCCTTGGGGAGCCCGCCGACGTTGTGGTGCAGCTTGATGTTCGCCGCGTGACCCGCGTGCCCGTGCCCGGACTCGATCACATCGGGGTAGAGCGTGCCCTGTGCGAGGAAGTGCGCGTCGGGGATGTCGGTTGCCGTCTCCTTGAAGACCTCGATGAAGCGAGAGCCGATCCGCCTGCGCTTCTCCTGCGGATCCTCGACGCCGGCGAGGTCCTTGAGGAACGCCTCCGACGCGTCCACGACGCGCAGGTCGATGTGGAAGTGATCGCGGAAGGTCGTCTCGACGAGGGCCCGCTCGTTCTTGCGCAGGAGCCCGTTGTCCACGAACACGCAGGTGAGCCGGTCGCCGATCGCCTTGTGCAGCAGCACCGCGGTCACCGACGAGTCCACGCCGCCTGAGAGCCCGCAGATCACGCGCTTGGCGCCCACCTTCGTGCGCACGTCCTGGGCTGCCGCCTCGGCGAAGTCGCTCATCCGCCACGTCCCGGTCGCCTTGCAGACCTCGTACAGGAAGTTGCGCACCATGTCCACGCCGTGGGGCGTGTGCGTCACCTCCGGGTGGAACTGCACGCCGAGGAAGGTTCGCCCGCTCCCCTCGCGCGTGCGCACCGCGGCGTGCGGACAGGTCGGCGTGGACGCCAGCGTCTCGAGCTCCGCGGATTCCAGCCCCCGGATCTGATCGCCGTGCGACATCCAGACCGTCGTCCGCTCCGGGATCGCCTCAAACAGGGCGTTCGAGCGCTGCACCTCCAGCGACGCGCGCCCGAACTCGCGATGGTCCGACCTGGACACGTCCGCGCCCATCGCCCGGCACGCAAGCTGCATCCCGTAGCAGATCCCCAGCACCGGCACGCCCAGATCGAGCACGCCCGGGTGCATCGTCGGCGCCCCCTCGTCGTACACGCTCGCCGGCCCGCCCGAAAGGATGATCCCCTTCGGGTTCATCGCGCGCAGCTTCTCCGGCGTGATATCCGGGGCCACGAGAACGCTGAACACTCCCGCCTCGCGCACGCGCCTGCAGATCAACTGGGCGGTCTGTGACCCGAAATCGAGAACCGGGACGATCTCGTCATGGAGCATCGGCCGAAGACTCCTGCGACGGGCGTGGGGGAGGGGCAAGCGTAGTCCCGACACGCACGTCTGGCCCGATAAGCAGAGGAGACGGCTAGTGTCCGCCAACTCTCTCTCGGACCCGAGCGTCCCCCGTCCGGGCCCGCACGCCCGGGACACGAATACACTCCCTCCCGTGAGCCCCCAGGGCCCTTCAACCCCTTTTCGCCTGTCAGTGATCGTTCTGGCGGGCGGTTTCCTCATGATGCCCGGGTGCCCCAGCGCAAAGACCGCCTTCGATTCCCCCGCGCCTTCCAAACGCCTGGATGCCATCGTGGATGCGGCGGCCAAGAATGACCGATCTTCCTACCGCCCGCTCGTGGACATGCTCAGCAGCGACGACCCGGCCGAGCGAATGCTCGCCATCAGGACCCTCGAACGACTCACCAACCAGACATTTGGGTACCGCCACCAGGACCCCGAGTGGAAACGCCTGGAAAGCGTCAACCGATGGGAGCAATGGCTCGAATCGAACCAGACGGGTCAGGCACAGGGCGGAGACACCGCCGACGACCCGAACCCCGGGGGTGAGGTCGCGACAAGCCCGGCACGAAACACGCCCGGCGACTGACCCACGCCCACCCGAGCAAACCGCCTATGAGTGACCGCCCGCACATCCGCGTGGAGCTGCTCAGCAACCCCGTCTACCTCTGCGGCGCGCGCGAGCTCGTCGCCTCCGTCGCCAAGCGCCTCGGCTTCGACGACCTCGACTGCTCCAAGATCGCCCTCGCCGTCGACGAAGCCCTCTGCAACATCATCCGTCACGGCTACCAGCGCCGCACCGACGGCCAGATCTGGATCAGCATCTGGCCCCTCGAGTCCAGCGGCGCCACCCGCGCCTGCGGCATCCGCATCGTCATCGAGGACGAGGCCAAGCAGGTCGACCCCGACCAGATGCGCGGACGCGAGCTGACCGACATCCGCCCGGGCGGCCTCGGCGTCCACATCATCCGCGAGGTGATGGACGAGGCGATCTACGAGCGCCGCGAGCCCAAGGGCATGCGTCTGACCCTCGTGAAGCGCTGCCAGAACGTCGAAACGCCCTCACGCCTCGCCCAGGCCGCCACCGCCGCCTCCTTGAAGAGACACAAGTCGCCACGCTAAGCTTGCCCAGAAGGGGCTCATGCCGCAGCAGGATCAATCCATCGCCGTCAAGACCGACGTCGCCCCGGGCGTCGTCGTCGTGCATCCGCAGGGCGACGTGGACATGAGCCGCTCCCCCGAGCTGCGCACCACCATCCGCTCGGTCCAGGAACGACGCCCCCCCAAGGTCATCATCGACCTGACCGACGTCGAGTACATGGACAGCTCGGGCCTGGCCACCCTCGTCGAGGCCATGCGGACCGCCAAGTCCAACAACACCGCCATGATCCTCTGCGGCATGCACGACAAGGTCCGCTCGATCTTCGAGATCGCCCGCCTCAATCAGTTCTTCAAGATCGTCGACAACCTCGACGCCGCCGTCTCCGCCTGAGCCCGAGTGGGGGCGCTCCGACCATGGCAGACCAGCCCAAGAGTCGGTCCAAGGTCACGACGCTCCTCACCCCCATCGGCTACCTCGGCGCCCGCACGCTCAACATCCTCGAGCACATCGGCGTCCTCGTCCACCTGCACTGGCAGGCCACCACCTGGGTCCTCCGCGCCGTCGGTCCCCGACGCGTCCGCCTCGGGCGCGCCGCGATCATCACCCAGATCTGCCGCGTCGGAGTCCAGTCCATCTTCATCGTCTCGCTCGTCTCCTTCGCGGTTGGCCTGATCCTGGCGCTGCAACTCTCGCCCCCGCTCGACGAGTTCGGGCAGAAGGCGCTGGTCGCCAACATCATCTCGGTCGCCGTCCTGCGCGAGCTGGGCCCCCTGATCGGCGCCATCGTGCTGACGGGCTTCGCGGGCGCTTCCATTGCCGCCGAGATCGGGACCATGGTCGTCTCCGAGGAGATCGAGGCCCTCGAGGCCCACGCCCTCAACCCGATCCGCTTTCTGGTCGTCCCCCGCGTGTTGGCGGCGACGGTCAGCATGACCGCCCTGGGCGTGATCGCCTCCGCGGTCGCGATCGCCGCCTCCGTCCTGATCGCCGTCACTGCCCTGGGCATCCCCTTTGAGACCTACTGGAACAACATGCTCAACCAGGCCAAGCTCGTCGACTTCTGGACGGGCGTCGTCAAGGGCGGCGTCTTCGGCCTGCTCATCGGCGTCATCGCCTGCGGCAACGGGCTCAAGGTCACCGGCGGCGCCGCCGGCGTCGGACAGGCCACCACCAACACCGTCGTCGAGTGCGTCGTCGCCATCGTCATGGCCGACCTGATCTTCACGGCGATCTTCTTCGCGCTGAAGCTGTTCTGAAGTCAGGTGGTGAGTCGTGAGTGGTGAGTGGTCAGTGGCGAAGACAGTGCGCATCAGGTAGTGGGCATCGTGCGACAGGGTCTCGCCACCACGCCCACGACGAGTCCTCGAGTCGTGGGGTCCAACCACTGACCACTCACGACTCACCACTCACCTTCTGTACCCCACCGGATGCTCCGCCAGCGCGTAGACCTCGCGCAGCGCCGTCATCCCGATGAAGCCGACCGCCGCCAGCGCCCCCATGATCGCGGTCGCCGTCATCTCGCCCACGCCGAACAGCCACCCGCACGCGTACAGCGAGATCCACAGCGCCCCGTAGCGCCAGATCTTCTCCGCCGCCCTCGGTCCCGCCCCGAGCTGTGAGACACGGCGCACCGCGAGCACCGCGAACACCCCGACCAGGATCGCGGGCCAGATCCACGCCGTCGGCTCCACCCATGTCGGCCACACGCCCCCCGCCCGCTGGGCGCCGAGCCACGCCAGCCCCGACGTCACCCCGATCCATCCAACACCCGCGAAGACGAGCGCCCGTCGTGAGATCCGCGGGCTCTTGCGGCTCAGCCTGTGCGTCAGCCCGCCCAGCGCCAACGCGTGCGTCATCACCAGCCACACCGGCGCGAGAAACCGAAGCTGCACGTTCGGCGCCAGCATGTGCCCCGCGTAGATCAGCCCCAGCAGCACCATCCCGATCGCCGGCACGAACTTGCCCAGCACGTTGAACACCAGGATCGCCATCGCCACCAGCAGCGTGACCACGACGCAGGCCGTCCCGAACGCCGTCGCCCCCAGCACCGACACGATCAGCGACCCCGCCACCGCGAGCGAGACCGCCTCGGGCGAGACCTGCCCCTCCCCGATCGGGCGATCGAGGCGCATCGCCCGGTCTCGGTGCAGGTCCATGACGTCGTTCAGGGCGGCGCCGTAGGCGAACAGGCCCACCGCGTTCGCCGCCCCGGCGCCAAGGAGCGCCCAGAGGGGCTTCTCCCGCATCGGCGTGGAGGCGACGACGAGCTCCGTCGCCTCGTGGGCCCGAGTCCAGAGGATGACGAACCAGACGTTGGCGACCGCCGCGAACGCCGTCGTCACCCGCGTCAGACGCAGGACGGGGGCCAGTCGCACCAGCACGCGGGGCATGGGCGCATCCTACTCAGACGCCACATTTCGAGCCCGGAGCGTGCGTGACGCCTCCCCACGCCCGCGGGGCGCGGTCCTACGATCGCGGTCCATGCCCGAGCCCGTCGCGATCATCGTCAGCCGGTACAACGCGTCGATCACCACGCGCCTCCTCGACGCCGCCATCACCGAGTACCTCAACCGCGGGGGCAAGGGCGACGACCTGGCGATCATCGAGGCGCCCGGCGCCTTCGAGCTGCCCGCCCTCGCCTCCGCCGCCATCCAGACCGGGCAGTACGCCGGTGTCTGCTGCCTCGGGTGCGTGCTCAAGGGCGAGACCAGCCACAACGAGCACATCAACACCGCGGTCTCGCAGGGTCTGGCCAGTCTCGCCGTCGCGACGGGGCTGCCCGTCGCCTTCGGCGTCCTGACCTGCGACACCGCCGAGCAGGCCGAGGCCCGCGCCGGTGGCGCGAAAGGGAACAAAGGTCGCGAGGCGATGGCGGCGTTGCTCGAGGCGATCGACGCCTGCCGCGCCATCGACCGCGCCGCCGACGCCGAGACGCCCGGCTTCCGGCACACCGTCTCGATCAACCTGCCCGACAAGCTGAAGGGCGAGCGTCGTGTCGGGGGCAAGGCCTGATGGCGACGCCCCGCGATATCCGACGCCTGGCCCTGCTCGCCCTCTACCAGCTCGACGCCGTCCCGGGCGTCACGCCCGAGGACCTGCGCGACTCGATCGAGGACCTCGAGGGGCTGAAGGAGGAGGGCCTGGAGCTGGTCGACGGCATCGGCGCCGTTGCGCCCAAGGACAAAGACAAGGCCGTCGCGACCGCGATCGCCGCGTGGGAGGGTCGGGCCGACGCGGACGCGGAGATGACCGACCTCGCGCCCGAGTGGCCCACGGGGCGCCAGGCCGCGATCGACCGGGCGATCCTCCGCCTGGCCCACCACGAGATGACCGCTGGCGACAGCCCACCCAAGGCGGTTGTCAACGAGGCCGTCGAGCTCGCCAAGCAGTTCAGCACGGAGAAGTCCCCCGCCTTCGTCAACGCCCTGCTCGGCAAGGTGCTCAAGCGCTTGCAAGGCGGAGCAACCTCGGACGAGCCCACTGCTCCCGCGCCCAACCAGACCACACCCAGCTAGCCCCAAGCGTCAGCGCGGGGCCGGACCACGCATACGTACTCCGAGCGGGCCCGTCGCTCACGCTCGGGGCTAGCCTTCCCAGTCGTTGCGTCCCCGAGACTCGCCCATGGCCCTGTTCAAGTCCGTCCTCGGCTCGCTCAAGAAGGGCCTGACCAAGACCCGCGAGACCTTCGCGGGGGGCCTGCGCTCCATTCTCGCCGGGCGCGTCCTCAACGACCAGCTCATCGACGAGCTCGAGGCGCGACTCCTCCAGTCCGACGTCGGCGTCAAGGCGACGAACGAGCTCATCGAGGGCGTCCGCGCCGACTACAAGGCCGGCAAGCTCACCAAGGGCGAGCAGGTCCTCGACTACCTCAAGCGCCGCCTCAAGGAGATGTGGCCCCCCGCCGCCCGCGAGCTGAAGTTCGCCCCGACCAAGCCGACCGTCATCCTCGTCACCGGCGTCAACGGCGTCGGCAAGACAACCTCCATCGCCAAACTCGCGCACGCGCTCAAGAGCGACGGCAAGACCGTCCTCCTCGGCGCCTGCGACACCTTCCGCGCCGGCGCCGTCCGACAACTCGAGATCTGGGGCGAGCGCCTCGGCGTGGACGTCATCAAGGGCCAGCAGGGGGGCGACCCCGCCGCCGTCGCTTTCGACGCCTGCGCCGCCGCCAAGGCTCGGGGCGTCGACGTCCTCATCCTCGACACCGCCGGGCGCCTGCAGACGCAGGACCCCCTCATGCGTCAGCTCGAGAAGATCCGAAGCGTCGCGGGCAAGCAGATCGAGGGCGCCCCCCATGAGGCGCTGCTGGTCCTCGACGCGACCAGCGGGCAGAACGCCCTCCGCCAGGCCGAGGCCTTCGGCAAGGCCGCCGGCGTCACCGGCATCGTCCTCGCCAAACTCGACGGCTCCGCCCGCGGCGGGATCGTCGTCGCCATCCGCCAGAGCGTCGAAATTCCCGTCAAGTTCATCGGCGTCGGCGAGACCCCCGAGGATCTCCAACCCTTTGACCCCGACAGCTTTATCGATGCTATGTTCGCGGAGGGTTAGGGCATTTTGCGAGACAAATACCGAACCCCAAGATTCGGGGGGTTCGGTATTCCCCCCACGCCGAGTGGGTGATATCGTCTGCCCAGGAGTAGAGACGCCCCTCAGCGGGCGAGGAGAGACCAGACATGAAGCTGTTCCTTGCGTCGATGTCCGTCGGCGTCTGCGCGTGTGCCGCCTCGGCCAGCGTCGTCACGCTCGCCGAGTTCGCCCTCAACGACCACCCGGGCGGGAACCTCGTCCCCCCCAGCTACGCCCTCCGCCTCGATCACGCATTCGGCATCTCCAACCTCACCTTCAGCGCCGACACCTACCACAACGCCACCCTCGTCGTCACCCAGGACATGAACTCCGGCCAGTACTTCATCGACATCGCCGGCACGTTCCACGGCGGTGAGGACACCGGCTCGGGTTGGAACAACCCCTTCGACCTCGAGGTCGACTTCCACTACGAGGTCAACGTTGCCGCCATCGCCGACGGCTGGGAAGTCAACGGCTTCTCCGCCCTCAACAACGGCACCATCACCCGCCTCGACACCATGGTGTCCCAGACCTGGTACGGCCTCGAGGACGTCAACGGGGACAACGGCCCCGCCGGCGACGTCTTCAAGCTTGCCGCCGACGGCTGGCGCATCGACGGCGACAACGACACCTGGGTCGGCCGCGGCTGGCTCACCCCCAACTCCGACGGCTCGCACATCGCCGGTGGCGGCTCCCAGGACTGGATCTTCGTCGCCAAGGAGATCCCCGCCCCGTCGGGCGTCGCCCTCCTCGGCCTCGCCGGCCTGGCCGCGACGCGCCGCCGTCGCTGATCGAATCCGACACCCACGTCCAAACCCGCACGCCCCGCCAGGGGCGTGTTTTTGTGCGCCCGCCGGCCGCCGCCTCGCCCCGCCCGCGGCAGCTCGTGACCACGCCCCCTTGCGATCGTCCTGGGCGCTGCCACCTCGGGACCCTGGCCCGAGACCGACCACGACAGTGCGCATAAACACCCCGCCTGCAGAGAGTTCATCCATCCCGACCGGACCGGGCGAGATGTAAATTCTGTGGAAAAGTGCTAGGGAGAAACTCGCACGAATCGATAATGTAATCTGTTGGGCCCGGTTGGGCCGGGGAGATAGATAAGGGGGGATTCACATGATGTGATTCCATTCGCACCGGGCGAGTGCAATCGTTGTGCTGTCCACGACGATCGCGGCGAGCGGCAGCATGGCTCATGCGCAAACAGACTACATACGTATCGAAACCATCGGATGGACATTCGCCCCCGCGCTTGGTGACGATGGCTCGTTCCTCGGCTTCCTCTCCTGGGTCGAGGACGGCTCGCTGACCGGCCTCAACGTC
Source organism: Phycisphaerales bacterium (assembly GCA_041402005.1). Classification (GTDB taxonomy): domain Bacteria; phylum Planctomycetota; class Phycisphaerae; order Phycisphaerales; family UBA1924; genus JAJRXR01. The sequence goes on from JAWKTB010000002.1 coordinate 264,449, forward strand.
GGCATCATCTGGCACGAGGTCCACCAGGACGGCAGCTTTGCGGCGTGGGCCTGGAACCATGACGATCTCGGCCTCGCCGCCAAGTGGATCCGCGAGTCCTATGCCGACGATGTGATCTTCATTCATGATCCCGACGTCGTCGATGCCATCAGTTACGTCGAAGGGATCCAGGCGATCGCGCCGAAATGGTTTCTTTACGGGCTGTTCGCCGACGACCCGTTCCAGATAGCGCTCGCGAACGCGACCGATCCCGCCGCCCTTGCACAGCTCCTCAGCGATATCGGATACCCCGCTGCCCCGGAGTATTCCGTGATCGCCGCCGCCGCCGCGAGTGGTGGAGGCGCGGTCGGGATCGGCGGGCGCGTCCCCGTCGAGTGCATCGAGGCCGCGGGTGGGTCCGAAGAGTTGGCGATGCTCCATGAATTGCAGCGACGGACGCTGCTGATCATCGATGAGGGCATGACCCCGGAGCAAGCCGCTGCGGGGAACTGCTCCTGGCCTTGCACTTGCGTGACCGAGTGGGGTTCGTGCACGCCGACGGGATCTTGGACCGCGCTGCCCTCGATCCCGCTCTCGGGTGGCGGGACGAACTGCCGCTGGCAGCGCACCTCAACATACTCCTGGTCCAAGGCGGGAGAGACGTGGTTACTCTGCAACGATTGCGCCGCCAACGGCACGGTCAATCGTTGCGACAAGGCGAGCGACATCATCCTTCCAGGCGCCACCTGCCCCACGACTCCGCCCGCCGACGCGGTCATCGTCAACTGTGTGTCCTGCGAGGGTCCATGATGCCCGAGAACACTGGGAGGCACGCATGAGTCGACGCACGCTCTGTCGGTGGATTCCCTCGCTCGCGGGTGTCTTCCTCGTCTCGCTTCTCTCGGCGTTCTTCCTCGTGCAGACCTGGAGACTGCAGGAGTCGGACGATCGTGAACTCGATCGTGTCGCGGCGAGCGTTTCCCTCCTCCCCATGGGGAAGGCGTACGCCGGGACCGGTCCCTGGCCCAGCCAGGCGACCTATGCCGAGCCGCTCCTGCTCGCTGGGTGCGTCAACACCTGCGATATCCAGCGCTCCGGCCCGGGTGGGGCGCTCATCCGCACGAGCGGAATCGGGACGCCACCACCTGACGCGTCGACGAATCCCAGCTACATTTTCGCGCTCGCCTTCTTCTTTTTTTGCGTGCACACGGTGTGTGTGGTCGGACTTTCCATCCTCTACCGCCTGGCCTCCAATCCGTCCTGGATGAGGAGCAAGGGCCTGGCCTGGTCCGTGATGCCCAGGTCGCTCATCCTGGCCGCGGCCTGGGCCTTCGCTTGGCCGGCGGTCACCCAGCTCATCTGGTCACTCTGGCTCAGGGTCCCGACGCACGTCATGGGCCACACCATGACGACCGATGCCGTCACGGGCCAGGCGACGCTCTCGCCGGATCATCTCTTCGGCGTCGCCGTCGGACCCGCTGGCAGAACGCTCGTCCTCGCCGGCATGACCCTCGGGTACCTCCTGACCGTCGCCTGGGTGATCCGATCCGAGATGAAACGCCTCGCGATTCGCCAGGGCCTCTGGTCCCGCGCGTGTGCCGGCTGCGGGTACCCATACGGCCAGTTCGTGCACTGCCCCGAGTGCGGCGTTCAGCCCGGAACCCAATCCGCCGCGTGTTCCCTCGTCCCGAACCACCACGCCACATCGCGCCTCCACTGGGTGTGGCGCGTCGCGCTGGTCGCGCTGCCAGCTGCCCTCCTCGCCGGCCCCCTTCTCCTGGGCTGGCTCGGCGCCCTCCTCCCCGACGAACTCTGGCAACGCTGCGTTCCCTACTGACCCCACCTGCCTCACTCCCCATTTCTGAGGTGACCGCCCCGATTCATCGCCCCTCGGGCGCCGGCGCTTCCCAAGCCCGGCCAGAGACCATACCGTTCCGGGCCCCCAGGCCCGGACCCGGCATCGTCGCCGAGGATCGCCGGTAGACGAACCAGACCGGGGGCGGTGAGCATCGCCGCCCGAGCCGGGCGCCCCCGAGGAGGGCAGGATGGGTCTTTCACGCAGGGTGGTTGTCTTGGTGGGGTTCGTGCTCGCGGGCGCGATCGTCGGGCACGCCGGCGCGCAAGGGATGCCCCCAGCGAACGTCGTCACCGACGGCGTCCGCCAGGAGACGATCGAGCAGCAGCGTGGCGCGACCGGCGAGGTGCGGACGCGTCGTCGCTCGCAGCTCGCCGCCGAGCAGGTCGGCCTTGTCGTCCAGCTCGACCTCGAGGCGGGCGACGCCGTCGAGAAGGGCGAGGTGATCGCCAAGCTCGACGACACGCTCGCCAAGCTCGAGAAGGACCGTGCCCAGGCGCGCGTGGACTTGGCCAACGCGACGATCGATCAGCGCGACGCCGAGCTCAGTCGCGCCCAGCGGGACCTCGAACGCATCGAGGAGCTCGACGCCGGCGGTTCCGCCTCGGTCTCCGAGATCGACGAGGTGCGGACGCGCGTCGCCGCCAACGAGGCGCTGCTCGCGCAGGCGAGGGCGGACGCCGCCGTCGCGCGTGCCGAGCTGGCCCTCGCCGCCAAGCGGCTCGACGACATGACAGTGCGTGCCCCCTTCGCGGGCCGGATCGTGCGGCGCGAAACCGAGCTGGGCCAATGGCTCGCGGCGGGCGATCCAGTCGTCGAGCTGGTCTCCGTGCGCGAGATCGAGGCGTGGGTGGACGTGCCCGAGCGTGTCGTCGGTCGCCTCCGCGAGCTCGAGGACGCCGGCCCCGTCCAGGTGGACGTCCGCGTCGCCGCGATCGGCGCCACGGTCCGGGGCCAGATCGTGGGCATCGTCCCCGAGGGCGACCCGCTGAGCCGCATGTTCCCGGTTCGACTCTCGGTTCCCAACGAGAACGAGGCCCTGAAGCCCGGCATGAGCGTCATCGCGATGGTCCCCACGAGCGAGCGCGCCCCGACCATCACCATCCACAAGGACGCCATCCTCCGCGACGACGCGGGCGAGTACGTCTACTTCGACGCCGGCGGGATGGCGATGGTCGCCCGCATCGAGCGCCTCTTCGCCGTCGGCGACCGCGTCGCCATCCGCCCGGGCCAGCTCAAGGGCGGCATGCGCGTCATCGTCAAGGGCAACGAGCGCATCTTCCCGGGCCAGCCCCTCAACATCATCGGCACGCTCGACAACGCGCCGCCCCAGGACGCCCCCGCCAACCAAGAGAGGCATGACTGACCCGTGGACATCGTCCGCCTCGCCATCTCAAAGCCCGTCGGCGTGACCGTCGCGGTCATCCTCGTCGTCATGTTCGGCCTCATCGGCCTGGGCGCGATCCCCATCCAGCTCACGCCCACCGTCGACTACCCCATCATCACCATCGACACCGGCTGGACCGGTCGCTCCCCCCAGGAAATGGTCGACGAGATCACCAAGGAACAGGAAGAACGCCTCAAGAACGTCACCAACCTCAAGAAAATGTCCTCCACCTCCTCCGAGGGCACGAGCAACATCACCCTTGAGTTCACCGTCGGCGCCGACATCAACCGCGCCATGCAGGAGGTCTCTGACGCGCTCCGCCAGGTCCCCGAGTACCCCGACGACGTGACCGAGCCCGTCATCCGCGCCTCCGAGGGCGAGATCAGCAACGCCGTCGCCTGGCTCATCCTCGACATCGACCCCGACAGGGTCGACGACCATCCCAACTTCGACGTCTCCTCCCTCTACGACGCGATCGACAAGGAGGTCAAGCCCTACCTCGAACGCATCGACGGCGTCGCCCAGGTGAACATCTACGGCGGGCGCGAGCGCGAGGCCCAGGTCCTCCTCGACCCCTACAAGCTCGCCCAGCGCGGCCTCAACCACGTCAACGTCGTCCAGGCCCTCCAGGGCGAGAACCGCAACGTCTCCGCCGGCTCCATCGCCGAGGGCAAGCGCGACTACCGCATCCGCCTCGTCGGCCAGTACGACACCCCCGATCAGATCCTCGAGACCGTCGTCGCCTACCGCGAGGGCAAGCCCGTCTACGTCAAGGACATCGGCACGGTCGACATCGGCTACCAGAAGAAGCGAGGCTTCGTCCGCTCCTTCGGGCACCCCTCCCTCGCCATGCCCGTCATCCGCCAGTCCGGCGCCAACGTCGTCGACATCATGGACGAGCTCAAGGTCCGCCTCGACGAGATCCGCACCGAGATCCTCCCCAACCTTGGCGGCGTCGACGAGGGCGGGCCCGTGGGACCCGACCTCCGCCTCCGTCAGGTCTACGACGAGACCGTCTACATCGACTCCGCCATCGGCCTGGTCACCCAGAACCTCTACATCGGCGGCGTCATCGCCATCATCGTCCTCGTCCTCTTCCTCCGCTCATTCACCTCCACCTTCGTCATTGCGCTGGCCATCCCCATCTCCGTCATCGGCACCTTCCTCGTTCTGCTCGCCCTCGGACGCACGCTCAACGTCATCTCGCTCGCCGGCCTCGCCTTCGCCGTTGGCATGGTCGTGGACAACGCGATCGTCGTGCTCGAGAACATCTACCGACGCCTGCACGACGGCGAGTCGCCCAAGTCCGCCGCATACTTAGGTGGCCGCGAGGTCTGGGGCGCCGTCCTCGCCTCGACGCTCACCACCGCCGCCGTCTTCATCCCCGTGCTCACCATCCAGGAAGAAGCGGGCCAGCTCTTCCGCGACATCTCCCTGGCGATCGTCGCCTCGGTCATGCTCTCCCTGCTGGTCTCGATCACGGTCATCCCCGCCGCCTGCTCGCGCTGGCTCCGCATCCCCCGTGAGTCGCGCAACCCGGTCCTCCGCGCCTGGCACAGCCTCTTCGGCCTCGCCCCCGCGCTCACCTGGCTCAACAAGCGCATCGGCGACATGATGCTCTGGTTCATGAGCGGCTGGCGCGGCTGGACGCTCCGCCCCGCCATCGTCGTCCTCATGACCGTCGCCAGCCTCTGGGGCGCCGCCATCCTCATGCCCCCCCTCGACTACCTGCCCGCGGGCAACCGAAACCTCGTCTTCGGCGGCCTGCTCATCCCCCCGGGACTCTCGCTCGATCAACGCACGCAGATCGCCGAGACCATCGAGGGACAGGTCAAGCCATACCTCGGCGTCGATCCCAACGACGAGGCCGCGATGGCCAAGCTCGCCCCCATCCCGCGCCCCACCTACGACCCCAGCGCCCCCAAACTCGAACCCTTCAAGCCCGTCCCCGTCGAGAACTTCTTCATCGGAGCCTTCGGGACCAACATGTTCGTCGGCGGCACCAGCGCCGAGGAGCAGGTCGTCCGCCCCGTCGGACAGCTCCTCACCAACGCGATGGGTTCCATCCCCGACAGCTACGGCGGCGCGGGCCAGGCCTCCCTCTTCGGGCGGGGCATCGGCGCCGCCGGCTCCATCGACGTCGAGATCTCCGGGCCCGACCTCGAACGCGTCAACGCCGCCGCTGGCTTCGTCCTCTCCAAGGCCGGCCCACACTTCGGCTACGCCGACGCCCGACCCAACCCCGCCAACTTCAACCTGCTCGAGCAGGAGTTCCAGGTCCGCCTCAACGACCGAGGGCGTGAGCTGGGCCTCAACGCCGAGGGGCTGGGCGTTGCGGTGCGTGGCCTCTTCGACGGCGCCTTCGTAGGCGACTACAAGATCGGCTCCGACACCATCGACCTCGTCGTCCTCCCCGCCGGCGGGCGCCTCGACTTCAAGGAGCAACTCGCCGACATCCCGGTCGCCACCCCCGCGGGCCCGATCGTCCCGATCGACTCGATCGTGGACTTCGTCCCCAGCCGCGCCGCCCAGGAGATCCGTCGCGTCGAGGAACTGCCGACCGTCTCCGTGCAGATCGACCCGCCCGATGACGCCGCCCTCGAGGACGTCATGAACTGGATCCAGACCAACGCGATCCAGCCCGCGCGTGACGCCGGCCTGATTGACCGGACGATGCGCGTCCGCCTCGAGGGCACCGCCGCCAAGCTGGACGAGGTGCGGGCCGCCCTCTTCGGCCCCAAGCCCGACAAGCCCGAGTCGGCGAGCGTCGTGAGCGTAATCGACGTCATCACCGGGCTCTTCGTCGCCGCCGGCCTCGCCGTCGCGGGCGTCGCCTTCGTCCGTGCCCGCAAGCGTCCGGGCGCCTCGGGCGGCTACGCCGCGGCGGGCGTGCTGCTCACCGCCGTCGTCCTCGGCGCCGTCTTCTTCCTCTTCGCCTCCAACCCCGCCCTCCTCACCGCCCGCTTCATCTGGGCCCTGCTCGTCACCTACCTCCTCATGGCCGCCCTCTTCGAGAGCTTCCTCTACCCCTTCGTCATCATGTTCACCGTCCCCCTCGCGATCGTCGGCGGCTTCGGTGGTCTCGCCATCGTCCACTGGTGGAGCCTGCAAGACCCCACCAAGGCCCCCCAGCAGCTCGACGTCCTCACGATGCTCGGCTTCGTCATCCTCATCGGCGTCGTCGTCAACAACGCCATCCTCCTCGTCCACCAGGCCCTCAACTTCATGCACGGCCGCTTCGAGGAGGAAGGACGCGAGGGCCCGATGGAGCCTCACCAGGCCGTCGCCGAGTCCGTCCAGTCACGCATCCGCCCGATCTTCATGAGCGTGCTCACCTCCGTCGGCGGCATGCTCCCGCTCGTCCTCTTCCCGGGCGCCGGCTCCGAGATGTACCGCGGCCTCGGCTCGGTCGTGGTGGGGGGCCTGCTCGTCTCCACCATCTTCACGCTCCTGCTCGCCCCGCTCATGTTCAGCCTCGTCATCGACATGCAGGGCGCCCTGCGAAACGCCTTCTCGAGCGCATCCGGCTCGGGCGAGCATCCGGGCGGGTCCGCCGCCCGCCGCGGCTCCTCCCGCGAGCAAGAGTCCTCTCCCGAGCTCCAGCCCGCCTGACGCCCCCGTCCCGGCGTTCGGCTAGCGTGTACCCATGCGAATCAGACCGACCGCCCTCGCCCTGTCGGCGCTCGCCCTCTCCCTGACGGGCTGCGCGTCCCATCCGCACGCGGGCGACGCCCAAGACGCCGCCCGCACGCTCGCCGAGCTCTCGACCGACCAGTACGCCATCTACGACACGTCGAGCGGCGATCGCCTCACGCTCGACCTGCTCGCCGACCGCGCCGCCGAGGCGGACGTCGTACTCGTCGGCGAACTGCACTCGCACCCCGTCGGCCTCGCCGTCGCCTCGCGTCTGTGGGACGGCATCCTCGAGCGCCGTCCGAACGCCGTCCTGTCCATGGAGTTCTTCGAGCGCGATCAGCAAGTCGCGCTCGACGACTACCTAGGCGGCGTCACGGACGAAGCGACCTTCCGCGACGCCGCGCACAAGACGAGCGAGTCCGGCTACCCCCCCGGGCACCGGGCGATGGTCGAGTCGGCCAAAGCCGCGGGTCGCCCCGTCGTCGCCGCCAACGCCCCGCGCCGGTACGCCTCGCTCGCCCGCACCAAGGGTCTCGACCGGTACGACGCGTTCACCCCCGAGCAGCATCGCCTCGTCACGCCCCCCGACTCGATCCAGGACTCCGCCTACCACGACCGCTTCCTCGAGCTGATGTCCGGCATGGGCGGGCACGGGGGCGAGCCCATGAGCGAAGATCAGGCCCGCGACATGGCCGAATCCTTCTTCCGCGCCCAGTCCGTCTGGGACGCGACCATGGGCGAGTCCATCGCACGGGCCACGTCCCTCGGCGCCCCCGTCGTCCACGTCGTCGGACGCTTCCACGTCGAGCGACCCCTCGAGGGCGGCGGCCTCTCCCAGCAGGTCCGCGACCGCCTCCCAGGCGCCCGCGTCCTCGTCATCGTCTTCGACGACACCCCGCCGGGACCGCTCGACGAGGACCTTCGTGCCCTGGGCGACGTCGTCATCCTCGTCGGCGGAGCAGACTCGGGCTCGATGTAGACGCCCCAAACACAACGAGCCGGCCCCACGCGGGGACCGGCTCGTCGAGGTGGCTCGGATCAACCCGGGCGATCAGCCGGGGTTGTCGTTGTTGTCGTCGTCGTTGTCGTCTGCGGGCTCCGGCTCCCCGGTCGCCACGCCCACGTCGATCATCGGCTCGCTCTGCGTCGCCGCGGGCGCCACCGTCGCCGCCGGCTGCTCGCTCGGAACGTACGGCGGCCTCGCGTCGTTCCCACGAGGCGTCGAACGCGTCGCCTGGATGCTCTCGGGGTACTCGGGGCCCTCACGCAGCGCCACGTCGATCCGGCGCGCCTCCGACCCCGGCACCGGGATCTGGTTGCGCAGCTTCGTCGCCGCCATGTCCTCGTCGTAGATCTGCCAACGCATCACGTCCGGTGCGTAGTCCGACCCCTCCCCCTTGTCCTCGTAGAACCGGATCGTCAGCTTCTTCCCGATCGGAACGTCCACCGACCAGAACTCCTGGTTGTCACGCGTGTCGATCAGCGTGACCGTCAGGGGCTGGTACGGCGTCGAGATGTACGTGAACATGTCCTCCGAGCGCATGTTCCCGCCCGGACGCATCGTGAACAGCGAGCACCCCGAGCCCGTCACCACCGCCCCGACGGCGACGATGGTCATGGCCCTGGTCAGCAACTGACGGCGGTTCCTCATGGCTCGGCTCTCCGAATGGCCCCTGACTCGGCACTACGACCCCCGCACGCCTCTGTTCGCGTCGAGGGATTCCGCCCGTGTTATCGGTAGACTCCGCCCGTGGCTAAAGAGGACGCCCCCCGGGCGCACCCGATTCACGATTCCAACCCCTTCCCCGCGCAAGACCTGCGCGTCGGGCACGGCTACGACCTCCACCGCCTCGAGCCACGCTCCAACTCCAACACCCGCCCCCTGATCGTGGGGGGTGTCGCCCTTGAATTTGACCGGGGCCCGATCGCCCGCTCCGACGGGGACGTCCTCCTCCACGCTGTCACCGATGCCCTCCTCGGCGCCATCGCCGGGCCCGACATTGGCCAGCTCTTCCCCGACTCCGACCCCGCCCACGAGGGCGAGGACTCCTCCCGATACGTCCTCGAGGCCCTGCGGCGCGCCCACGCCGACGGGTTCGCCCCGATCTCCCTCGACGCGACCGTCATCCTCGAGCGACCCAAGCTGGGCGCCCACAAGCAGGCCATCCGCGACAACCTCGCCCGACTGCTCGGGATGCCGACGGACCGCGTCAACGTCAAGGGCAAGACCCACGAGGGCGTGGACGCCCTCGGGGAGGGACGGGCGATCGAGGCCCACTGCGTCGTGCTACTCGCTCGGCGTTGATCTTCCCTGGCCCAGCCGCAGGCGCTTGGTGACCAGCGCCCCGATCACCCGGTCGGTCAGCCCGGGCGTCGCGTGCATCACCGCGAACGCGACGCGGACCGCCAGCCCCGTCCACACCTCGCGCTGCGGGTGTCGCAGACACCAGACCACCGCCCGTCCGACGCGCTCGGCGGGCTGCAGGAAGTAGTCGGGCCCCTTGCTCAGGCGGTTGCCCCGGGGCGAGCCCTTCTCGAGCGCGTCGAACAGCTCGGTCTTGGTCCCGATCGGGTGGACGCTCGACACACGGAGCCCGGCGCCCTTTAGCTCCGCCCGCATCGTGCGCGCAAAGACCTCCTGGCAGGTCTTGGTCGCGCAGTACGCCCCGTAGTAGGGGAGCGTGATCTTGCTCAGGCAGCTCGAGCAGAACAGCACGTGCCCCGACCCCTGGGCCTTCATCCGCTCGATCGCCGGGCGGACCGCGTTCATCGACCCGAAGAAGTTGATCTCGAACACCCGGCGCAGGTCCGCGTCACTCATCTCGGCGAACGAGCCCTCATACCCGATCCCGGCGTTCGCGAACACCGCGTGGATCGACCCGAACTCCTGGACGCACGCCTCGATCAGCCGCTCGCAGTCCTCGGCCTTCTCGACCGATCCCGGCACGCAGACCGCACGCGCCCCCAGCGCGCGCACGCGCTGGGCGACCTCATCGAGGCGGTCCGCCCGGCGCGCGAGCAGGGCGACGTCCATGCCCGCCCTCGCGCACTCGACCGCCGTCGCGGCCCCGATCCCGCTTGATGCCCCCGTGATCGCGATCGCCTTGCCTCGGATGTCCACGCTCGCCATCGCGTCTCCTCCAGATCATGCTCGTGGGCGTGCGGCGCCGGGGTGGAGCAGCCAGGACAGCTCCGGCGCGCGCAGCACGAGCGCCAGGACGCCGAACACCCCCGCCCCGCCGACCGTCGCGACCGCCAGTCGCGCCGCCCGCGCTCCCCAGCTCTCGACGCCCGGCCAGAGCAGGAGCAGCCCCCCGACGAACGCGCCCATCGCCCCCGCCATGAGCACGGTCCGCATCACACTCGTGCGGACATCCACGTCGGCGCGCACGCCCAGCTTCCGTCGTGCCGCGATCCCGAGGAGCACGCACTGGACGATCGCGGCGATCGACGTTCCCCAGGCGAGCCCCGCCTCGCGCAGGCGCCAGATGAGGACGAGGTTGAGGACGAGGTTGAGCCCGACCATCGCGACGGCGATGCGCATCGGTGTGCCCGTGTCCCCGCGCGCATAGAACGCGCGGGTCCAGATCTGGTTCAGGGAGTACGCCCAGACGCCGACCGAGTAGCCGAGGACGACCCACCCCGCGCGCGCCACGCCGCCCGCGCTGAACCCGTCGCCCAGCCCCGAGTAGAGCGCCCCGACGAGGTCCTCGCGGACAAGCGCCAGCCCGACCGACGCGGGCAGGGCAATGAAGACCGAGAGTCGCACGCCCTTGCGGAGCGTGTCGAGGAATCGTCCCTCGTCGTCGCTCGCGCGGCTGAGGGCGGGGAAGACCGCCGTCGCGACCGCGACCCCGAACACGCCCAGCGGGAACTGGTACAGGCGCTGGGCGTAGTACAGCACCGCGTTGGAGGCCTCGTCGAGGGGGTACGCGCGCCCGGCGACCTGCGGCCCGACCCAGACGGGCCACATCGCGATCAGCGTGTCCACGAGCGTGTTGAGCTGGAGCGTGCCCAGCCCGATGAGCACCGGGACCATGCGCACGAGCATGGCGCGGACGCGTCGCCAGGAGTCGCTCGAGGCGGCGCCCCATCGGACGCGCCCCTTGAGCGCCGCCCACGACCAGGCGACCTGGACGGCGCCCGCCGCGACCGCCGCGACGCCGATCACGTACGCCCACCCCGCCGGCGTCGCGCCCTCGACGACCCAGAAGGGCGCGCACGCGCCGATGACGAAGACGTTCAGGATGATCGGCGCCGCCGCCCAGACGCCGAAGCGCTCGTGCGTCTGGAGCATCCCGCCCATGATCGCCGCGATGCAGATCAGGGGCATGTAGGGGATCATCACCATGATGAGGTGGAGCGAGAGGTCGCGGTCGGCGTCGGCGGGCGAGAGCAGGACCGCTGCCAGCACGCCAAGCTCGATCACGACCGAGATCGCGCCCGTGACAAGCGCGAGCATGATGAGCGTGAGTCGTGCGAAGGCGCCGGCGCTCTCGGGTTCGTTTTCGTCGAGCCTGGCGTACTCGGGGAGGAAGGCGGCGGACAAGGCGCCCTCGCCGAACAGTCGGCGGAACATGTTGGGGATCGCGAAGGCGGCGGCGAACGCGGAGCCGACCGCGGTGTCCCCGAAGATCCGCACCGTCGCCAGGTCGCGGGCCAGGCCCATGACGCGGCTGACCAGCGTCAGCCCGGAGACGGTCCGCACCGCCCTGCCGAGCCCCGCGCCCGCGTCCACGTTGGTCTGGGTCTCGCTCACGACGACGACGTTGTATCGCCCCGCGTCCTGGCGTGTGCGCCCAGGCGCCAGGCGATGAGGAGGAGGACGCCCCCGGCAAGCGCCATCCCCGTCGCGTCGGCGAGGTAGTCATCGAACGCCGCCGTGCGGTGGAGGACGGGGATCGCCTGTGTGAGTTCGTCGATCGCGGCGTAGACGAGGCCGACGCCGACGCTCGCGCCGATGTTCCGGAATGACCAGACCGTCCCGAAGAGCCCGGAGAGGGCGAGGAGCGTGACGCCGAGCCCGAAGGCGGTCATGTGGATCCAGAGGTCGGGTCGCTCGACGGGGCCCTCGATCTTCAGGTTTGGCCAGTGGGTCGCGGTGACGAGGGCGAGGGCGTAAAGGAGGAAGACGCCCCGGATCAGGCGACGCCAGCGATGAAGGAGGGAGCCAGGCCCGCCGACGGTGTCGCTCACGCCGACCGCTCGGCCCGGTGGGCGCCCAGGGGCCCGCTGAGCACCCTGATCTCCGCCTCGGAGAGCGAGGGCGACTCACGGCGCGCCTCGTTCATCGTGTCCCACTCGCGCACGAGCGACTCGCCCAGCTTCTGGTAGTCGAGCGCGCCCGGCGCCCACGGCGCGTAGTCGAAGATCGTCTGCCCGAAGCTGGGGCACTCGGCGAGCTTGATGTTGCGCCGCACGGGCGGCTGGTAGACACGGGCGAAACGCCAGGGAACGTCCTGCTCCCTCGCGGCGTTGAAGAAGCCCTCGAGGTCCTCGACGACCTCACGCGTGTGCGTCGTCTGCCCGTCGTGCATGCAGAGGATGATCCCGCCGACACTCAGGGTCGGGTTGAGGCGCTGGCGGACCATCCCGACCGTCTCAAGCAGCTTGCCGACGCCCTGGAGCGCCAGGAAGTGCGCCTGCATCGGGATGACGACCTCGCGGGCGGCGGCGAGCCCGGACAGGGTCAAGAGCCCCAGCGAGGGCGGACAGTCCATCAGCACGAACTCGAACTCCGGCGCCAGCTCGTCGGCGCGCAGGCGCGTGAGCGCGTGACGGAGGCGCTCGAACCGCCCGGTGACGCCCGCCAGCTCGCTCTCGGCGGCCGCCAGGTCGGTCTCACTGGGCATCGCCCACAGGTTGTCGCGGGCCTCGACGAGGGCGAGCTTGGGGTCGAAGGCGGGGTCGGTGAGCACGTCGTAGACGGTTCCCCGCCCGGGCGCGGCGCTGGTGTCGAGCCCGAGGTGGAGGGTGGCGTGGGCCTGGGGGTCGAGATCGATGAGGAGGGTGGGTCGCCCCGCGCCGGCGATGGCGGCGGCGAGGTTCACGCTGGTCGTCGTCTTGCCGACCCCGCCCTTCTGGTTCATCAGCGCGATGACGCGCGCCGGTCTGGGAGCCGTCCGTGGCATGGAGGCCAGTATACGGCCTTGGCGTCAGCCCTTGGCCGGGCTGGCCCGGGTGATCCGGGCCTCCTTGGGCTTGTCCCCGGGGCCCTTGTCGTCCTCGGGGCGGTTGGCCAGGTCCATGGCCTGCTTCTCGAACTGCGCCTTGCGGGCGATCTTGATCGCGTAGACCGTGATGTAGGCGACGAAGAGGATCGCCAGGGCGTAGATGAACCGGGCCTTGGTCTCCGAGAGCAGGATCCCGAGCAGGGCGAAGCCGGAGCCGATGGCGTAGAGCGTCAGGACGGCGCCCTTGACCCCCAGCGCCCGCTTGAGCATGTGGTGGAGGTGGTCGGAGTCGGGGTCGGAGAGGCGCTTGCCCGCGAGCTTGCGCCGGACGATCGCGAGCACGGTGTCGATGATCGGGATGGCGTAGATGATGAGGCCGGCCAGGACCATGAAGGTCTGGCCCTGCGAGCCGCCCAAGGTCAGCACGATGACGATGGTGAAGAACCCGAGCAGGAGCGAGCCGCAGTCGCCCAAAAATATGGTCGCGGGGTTGAAGTTGTGTGGGAGGAATCCGAGGCAGGCGCCGAGCAGCGCCATGCACATGATGATGCGGGCGGCGTCCATCTCGCCGTCGTCGGCCATCGCCATGCCGAGCGCCACGACGAGCAGGCCCATCGCGGCGATGGCGGTCATGCCGGTGGCGAGCCCGTCGAGGCCGTCGATCAGGTTGGTCGCGTTGCACGCGCCCAGGACGAAGACACCGATGATGACGGTGCCGGTCCAGTAGATGACGTCGACGGTCAGGTAGGAGCCGATGAAGGGCCAGGGGCCTCCCAGGTCGATGACCCAGAGGAGGTCCTGGTTGCCGAGGATCTTGCCGAGCGTCGGCGCGAGCAGGCCCCGGGCGACGTTGACGCCGACGTCGCCGTACGCGAGGGCGGCGGCGGCGAAGAGCTGCCCGCCGACCTTCACCCGGGGCGGGATCCCCGTCACGTCGTCGAAGAGCCCGACGAGCATGATGACCGTCGTCCCGAGCAGGACCCAGGGGGGGACGGGCATGGGGTACAGGGAGTCGAGGGTGAGGTGTTCTGTCGGGTGCCACTCGATCCAGCCCTCGAAGAGGGGCGTGGTGGCGAAGTAGCTGAAGAGGATGCCGCCGAGGATCCCGAGGTAGACCGCGACGCCCCCGAGGTAGGCGATGGGCATGCGGTGGATCTTCCGCTCGTCGGGGTGATCGACGATGCCGTTGGCGATGGCGAGGCGGCGCACCAAGGGGGTGACCAGGAGCGTGATCGCGAAGGCGACGACGCCGACGGCGATGTACCCCTGGAAGATCTCGAAGCGTGAGAGTTCGGGACGTCCGCCGATGCCCAGCAGGTCGGCGATCTCCTGCTGACGCTCGCTGAGGGAGTGGATCTGCGAACCCAGGGACTCGATGCGGCGGACGATGCCCTCGGGGGCCTTCATCGCCGCGTCCGGGTTGATGGGCGTGGTCAGACTCATCCGCTCTCTCCGGCGGCGGGAGCGCCCTTCCGGGCGAGCTCCGACGCGATGTCACGGATGGTAGTCGCCAGGGGGACCGCCGCCCCGAACGCGATCAGCTCGCGCACGCGGGTCAGGTCGGGCTTGCGGTGGCGCAGGTCCTCGAAGCCGGCGGGGTAGGCGTCGGAGTACGGGACCTTGACGATCTGTGAGTCGGACCCGAGCGTCTCGACGACGAGCTCCGCCAGCTCCATGATGGTGGTGGGGGAGTCGGAGCCGAGGTTGAACACACGACCGGCGCCCGCGGGCTCGCGCACGAGTCTGGTGAGCGCCCCGACCACGTCCCGCACGTCGCAGAAGCAGCGGGACTGCGATCCGTCGCCGAAGACGCGCAGGGGCTTGCCCTCGATCGCCGCGCGCACGAAGCGGGGGACCACCATGCCGTAGTCCCCGACCTGGCGAGGCCCGACCGTGTTGAAGAGGCGGACGACGACCGCGGGACACCGCCCCTCGCGCGCGTACGCGAGGGCGAGATATTCGTCGATCGCCTTGGAGCAGGCGTAGCTCCAGCGGGTGACGCTGGTAGGTCCGTAGAGGACATCGTCCTCCTCGCTGAAGAGTTCCTTGCCGGGCTTGCCGTAGACCTCGGAGCTGGAGGCGATGAGCGTGGGCACGCCCCCGGGTCGGACCCCCTCGGCGAAGCGGAGGAGTGCGGAGGTCAGCTCGACGTTGGTCTCGATCGCGCGCACGGGCTCGCGCATGACGAGGTCGACCCCGACAGCGGCGGCGAGGTGGTAGACCTCGTCGAAGGTCGCGTCCGCGAGCTCGCCCTCGAGCGCATGGCGCAGGTCGTCCTCGATGAAACGGACTTGGTCGCGGGCACCCGCGAGGTTCTCCACCCGCCCGGTGGAGAGGTCATCGACGATGGTGACGCGGGCGCCATCGGCGAGCAGTCGCTCGACGAGGTGGGACCCGATGAAGCCGGCGCCGCCCGTGACCAGGGCGCGCGGGCCCCCTGGCTTTGACGCGGGCGAGTTGTCCGCCGCCGGGCTCCGCACGGGGGGGCTCCTCTTGACTCGCCCGCGTGGGGCGTGGGATCAGGCCGCCTCGCCGACCTGATCCTCCTCGGCCTGGTAGGCGTGCGAGGTGCGGATGTTCTTGCGCATGTACCCGCCGGTCGCGGAGCGGACGGCGTTGACCACGACGCCCAGCATCTCGGCCCGGCACTCGCTCAGCTCGTTGCGCAGGCGGGCGACCATGCCGCGCTTCTCGCCCATCGCCCGGACCACCAGGATCGAGGCGTCGGCGCAGTTCGCCAGCGACATCGCGTCGCCCGAGACCACCGCCGGCGAGACGTCGATGAGCACCAGGTCGTAGTCGCGGCCGGCCTCGGCGAGCAGCTCGCTCATCTTCTCCGAGCCCAGACGCTCGAACACGCGATGCTCGCGCGAGCCCGCGGGCAGGATCTCGACGCCCTCGGCGTCCGTCTTGCGCGACACCTTCGACAGCGTCGCCTTGCCCGCCAGCACGTCGGAGAGGCCCGGGGCCTCGCCCTGCCCGAAGGCGCGATGCACCGCCGGGCGGCGGAAGTTGGCGTCGACGACCAGCACGCGCTGCTCGGCGGCCGCACAGGCGAAGGCGAGGTTCAGCGTCACCGAGCTGGCGCCCGAGCCAGGCAGGCCCGAGACGACCAGCAGGGACTTGTGACCCGCCCGCTGCATCTTCTTGAGCAGGGGCGTGCGGAGCTGGCGGAAGCTCTCGGCGAGGATCGAGCGAGGATCGTCGCGGAAGACGGTCTCGATCGACTCGGGGGAGCTGGGGTCCTCGCTCGCGTAGGGGACCATGCCCAGCACGCGGGCCTTGGGGATCATCGCGACGTCCGCCGGGCTCTTGACGCGCTGGTCCAGGATCTCGCGGACCACGATCAGCCCGCCGACGCAGGACAGCGCCAGGAAGACGCCGGCCGGGACGGTCACGAGCATGCGCGGGAAGGAGACCCGCGACGGGATGCGCTCGGTCTGGGCGACCGAGATACGGGCCGCGGTCGAGAGCGTGTCACGCGCGATGACCTGGCGGAGGTCCTCCTCGAGCTGGCCGCGGGACGTGATGAGGTTGCTGGTCCGCTCGTCGAGGTCGTCGATGTCCGAGAGGATTCGGGTCAGGTCGGTCAGCTGGAGACGGAGGTCCTCGCGCTGGCGGAGGAGGTCGGCCTCCTGGGCCTGGAACTGGGCGAGGCGCTGGCGCGAGCCGTCGAGCTGGCCGTCGAACAGCTTGCGAAGCTCCTGCTCACGTGTTTCCTGGAGGGTCTGCTCGGTGGCGCGGATCTCGGCCTCGACCGCCTTCATGGAGCGGTGCCCGGGCTGGATGTCCGCCTGACGCATGGAGAGGCGCGTCGTCTCGAGCTCGCGCAGACGCTGCTGCAGGGCCGCGACCACGGGGCTCTGCTCGATCTGGACGCGCTGGAGATCGGTGTAGGTGATCCCGGCCTCGCTCTTGAGCATCTCCTCGAACTTGGCGATCGTCACCTTGAGGGCCTGGATCTCCTGCCCGACGGCGACGAGCTGGTTCACGACCAGCGCCAGGTTGCGGGCCGCCTCCGTCTGGTTCTGCGAGATCGAGTCGACGCCCTCGTCCGACACGATGCGGGCGCGCTGCGCGGTCAGGTCCTGGATCTGCTGCTCGATCGCGTCAATCTGGGCCTTGATGGCGTCCTTCATTTCGGCGGTCGACGCATTGTGCGAGCGACGCAGCTCGTTCAGGTACGCGTCCTTCGCAAGCTTTACGAGCACCGTCGCCTCGACGGGCTTGGAGTAGATCGCCGACAGGCGGATGAAGTTCGTTCCGGGCATCATCCGGGCGGTGAGCGTGTCGGCAAGCTCTTCGACCGCGTCGTTGGAATCGACCTGGCCCTTCTTCGAGACGTTCGAGGCCCAGCTCGGGGCCTCGTTCACCAGGCGGGGGTCACGCGAGATCCGCTCGAACACCTGCTCCGAGATCATGCGCGCCACCTGCGTCTGCATGAAGCGCTCCATCTCGGCCTCGTTGCCCGTGCCCACGTCCTCCTTGGCGTCTTCCTTGGGCGGGAAGGCCTCGAAGATGACTTCCGCGGTGTACTCGGGCGCCACCGCGCGCAGCACGTAGAACGCGCCGACGCCCATGAGCCCGCCCAGCACGGCCGCCGCCACCGCGAGCCATGCATACTTGCGCAGCAGCTTCAGCGGGTCGATCGTGACCGTCGGGGCCGCCCCTCCCATCGGGGTCGGGGAGGGTCCGGGTCGGCGCACGCCTGGCGCCGGCGTCGCAGGAACGGGGATGCTGCTCATCTCGGATGCTCCGACGGGTCTGTCAACTTCTCCGGGCGTGCGCCACGCGCACAACCCGCTTCTTCGGCCCTTCTCACGGGCGGGCTGAGTCGATCTCCGACTCCAGCTCCTTGATATCGGACTCGAATCGTTCCATCCGGCGCCGACTCACATTCACGTTCGCCTTCGCCTGCTCCAGCAGGGCCTCGGCCTGGGGCACGTTGCCCAGGGCCAGGTAGACCCGCGCCTGACGCATCCACAGCGAGACACGCGTGTCCAGGTCCCGCACGATCCGCAAGGCCCGGTCCAGGGCGACGCGGGCCTCGCCGTTGCGCCCGAGGGTCACCAGGATCGCCGCCTTGGTGTCCAGTGCCTGCGGGTTATCCGGGCTCACCTCGAGCGCCTGCTCAACCATCGCCAGGCCACCTTCCGGGTCGCCCATCTTCTCGCTCGTCACGTATCCGAGGTTGTTGAGCATCTCCCAATCGCCCGGGAACTTCGCGAGCCCCTCCCGCCATACGTTGGCAGCCTCGGTGAAGTTCTCCTGCCCGTAGTACGCGCGACCGGCCAGGCGGTACGCCAGACGCGGGATCTGCGAGACCTTCGTCGTCTCGCGCAGCGTCTGCAGGCGGCTCAGGGCCTCGTCGCGCGTCTGGTCGTTGCCCAGCATCTCCTGGGCCGTGAACAGCTCCAGCCAGTCACGCCCGGGCGTGCCCGGCGCCTTCGTCGACGCCATCCGAGTCAGGAAGGCCAGGATCGAGTCCTTGGGCTGACCCTCGTACATCCGCCCCACGTTCGCGGCCCACGTGCTCACCTCGCCCACGTCGTCGATGGCCTTGTCGAACGCTTCGGCCATCCGGGCCTCGCCTTCCTGGCGGTTGCCCTGCGTGTACTCGATGATCGCCCGTGTCGCCATGATCGCCGGGTCGGCCGAGGCGTTTGGCGTCTGCAACGCGACCGCGTTGAACACGTCCTGCGCGTCACGGATCTGGGGTGGGGTGCAGCGCAGCTGGGCGTCGATCAGACGCATCGCGATCGGCGTCGACCCGCTCTTGTCCCACGCCTGGCGGTAGAACATCGCCGCGCGCGCCCACTCGTTCTTCTCGGCGAACATCACCGCGACCTGCGTCGTCAGCTGCGTATCACCCAGCCGGGCCTTGATCGCCTCGTCGGCGACCGTCGACGCCTCGCCGGCCCGTCCCTTGTCCACCAGCTCCGAGACCAGCGAGAAGATCACGTCGTCCATGCCCGGGTTGATCCGGATCGCGGACTTCAGGTCCTTGATCGCGTCCTCGTCACGCTCGAGCTGGTAGTAGTACCCGGCGCGCACGCGCAGCGTCCGCCAGTCGTCCGGGTTCAGACGCAGCGCCTGCTCCAGGTCCGTCAGCACGTCCTCCGAGAGCGCCGGGTCCGACGCCTTCACCTTCGCCCGCTGGATGTACACCAGCGGCTCGTTGGGCGACTCGTTCACCGCCCGGTCCAGGAACTGCAGCGCCTTGGTCCGGTCCCCCTTGCCCAGCGCCACCTCCGCCTGCTGCAGACGCACCGTCGTGTCGGGCTTCTGCCCCGGCGGGAGCTTCGAGATGTCCATCGGCGCCAAGTTCTCGATCTTCTTCAGCTCCTGCCCCGCCTCGTCGTACCGGTACAGACGAAGCAGCGATTCCACCACCCGCTTCTGAATGCTCTTGTTCTCGTCGTCCAGACCGTCGGCGGCGAGCGACCGGTACGTCTCCAGCGCCAGCTCCCATTCCTGGACCGCGGAGTAGACCTCGGCGAGCATCTTGTCCGCCGTACGCGTCTTCGGGTCCTGCGTCTGGCGAGCCTCCTTGAGCGCCTCGATCGCGACCTGCGGGCGTCCGCGGTTGAGCATGAACTGCGCCATCGACACGTAGGCCGGGCCCATCTCGTCTGTGGGGAGCCCCACGAGGTACCGCGAGTAGACCTCGCGGGCCATGGTCACGCCGTCGCGCGGGCCCTGCGGCGTCGGGACCGTCACCTGGTCCGCGTGCCAGCGGGCGTCGAGATCGACGAGCGCGAGCTCGTCCTTCTCGCGGCGAAGCTCGTCGATCAGCTTGCGCGCCTCGCCGAACTTCCTGCCGAGGACGTACAGGCGGGCGAGCTCGATCCGGTTCGCACGGTCCTGCGGGCTGAGCTCGAGGATCCGCTCGCGTCGCTCAATCGCGAAGGCGACGCCGGCCTGACCGCCCGCGACGGCCTCGAGGCGGAGCCACATGTCCATGAACTCGGGGCTCCGCCGCCCGTACTGCTCCATGTCCCGGGCACGCTGCAGGGCTTGCTGGATCTGGTTCGCGGTGACCAGCGTCTTCAGGTACCCCAGGATGCTCTCGATGTCGTCGGGGCGGATGTTCAGGGCCTGCTGATAGACGCCGATCGCGCCGCGCAGGTCCTTGTTCGCGATCTTGAACTGCGCGAGCAGGCGGTACACCGCGGAGTCCTGCGCGCCGGACTTGATCGCCCGCTCCAGCAGCGCCATCGCGTCCTCGGGCTTGCCTCGCGAAGCCTCCAGGCGGGCCCGGAAGGTGGCGCCGTTGGCCTGGTCAGCGTCCGTGCGCTCGGCGATGTCGGTGATCTTCACCGCCTCGCTCTCGTTCTTGTCCCGCAGCGCCCGCACGAGGCGCAGATCGAGCACGCTCGGGTCCTCGGGCGCGATCTCGGTCAGGCGGTCCAGAGCCAGATCCGCGTCGGCGGTCCTGTTCGCTCGCCGATACAGGGCGTTGATCGCCAGCAGCTTGTCCCTCTCACTCGCGTCCGACCCCTTGATGAGCGTGACGCCGACGTCGGTCGAGTCGTCGGCGTTCAGGGCCTCTCGAAGCTGGGCGAGCGTCTCGTCGTCCGGGTTGGCCTTGATCGCACGATCGATCGCGCTGCGGGCGCTGGCGATGTCGTCGAAGACGAGGTAGAGGGAGGCGAGCTCGCGGGCGATCCGCGGGTGGAACTTGAGCTCCTCGAACTTCGTCTCGAGGTAGTCGATCGCGCGCTTGGGGTCGCCCGCGTCGCGGGCCGTGCCCTCGCGGATCCGCGTCGACTCGATCAGCGCCGCCCGGATCGGGTCCTCGGACTGCTCCTTGTTCTGCGCGATCCGGGCCTGCGTGATCCCGCTCTGCGCGACCTGGTTCGTCGGGTCGACCTCGAGCACCTCCTGGAACAGCGATTCCGCGTTCTGGTAGTTGGCGAGGTTGATCTCGACCTGCCCGAGCAGGAGCGTCGCGGCCAGGTTCTGCGGCTGCAGCTCGAGGATCTGGTCGAGCCGCTCACGCGCCACGCCCAGGCGGTCGAGCTGGGCGGCGACCTGCGCCTCGTGCCACAGGCCCTCGATGTCCAGGTTGCTCCGCTGCTGGTTGTACTGCTGGAACTTGCTCAGGGCGGTGCGCAGGTCGGCGCCCGCGATCGCAAGCATGCCGTCGAGCATCGTCAGACGGGCGTCGGACTCGGGGACGAGCTGGGCGAAGCGCTTCCGAGCGTCCTGGGCCGCCGTCAGCTCCCGGGCCCGCGCGTCCTTGTTCGCCGGGGTGTCCTCCAGCGCCTCGCGGATCGCCAGGTGGGTCCTGGCCTCGGTGACCAGCGCCTGCTCCTGGTAGTGGAACTGGAAGAGGCCGTCGAGGCTCATCGGGATCGGCTTGAGGGCCTGGATGCGCTGGAGGACATTCAGGACCTCCTTCTGGTCGTTCTGGGTGTTGTTGATCTCGGAGAGCGCGAACAGGAGGCGGGCGTCGTTGGGGGACTTCTCGAGCGCCTCGTTCACCAGCGCCTCGGTGCGTCGGAGCGACGCCTCGGGGTCGATCGCGCCCTCCAGGCCCCGCACCCGCCCCAGCAGACGGTCGTCGTAGTCGCCCGTCTCGCGGATCTTGGCGACGATCTCGTCGAGGCGGGGCTTGTAGCCCGAGACGTCGGGCGTCCGGGGGCGCTCGCCCTTCCTGGCGGCCTCCACCTGCGACTTCTCCTGCAGCTCGTTGATCTCCACGCCGAGCAGCGCGACCATCCCCTCCGGGCTCTCCGGGTTGTCCTTGACGAAGGCCTCGATGATCTCACGCGTCTTGGTGCGCTCGCGGGCCATCTCTTCGTACTTCTTCGCGAGGCGGGCGTCGTCGGCGGCCCGGTCATGGATCTGGGCGAGACCCAGCGCCGCCATCGAGTCGGTCGGGTCGACCTGGAGAGCCGCCTGCAGGTCTGCGATCGCCTCCTCGCGCACGCCGGGCTGCAGCGTCCCGCCCTGCGAGATGATCGTCGAGATGCCCAGGCCGCGGTACCGGCGCAGGCGCCACCACGAGGTGTCGTCCTCCGGCGCGTACTCGAAGAAGGTGAGGCTCGCCTCCGTCTCGTTGATCAGGTGGTCGGCCGCCTCGCGCGAGTAGGGAACGCGCTGGATCTGGTCCAGCACCATGCCGAGGTACCGGTCGTGCGCCGCCAGGTCGGTCCGCTTGGTGTGCGCGACCTGCTTGATCACGGGCATGTACAGCTGCGAGAACTGCGTGCTGTACTCCGTCCGCGTCGCGGGCGTCCAGGCCTCGAGGGCGGCGACCCACTTGTCCAGCCAGTCCGCACGCGTGCGGTCGTGGTTGTACGCGATGCCGTAGTAGACGCTCGCCCGCTTGTAGTCGCCCTCGGTCATCGCGGCGTCACCCTTGCGGATGTAGTCCGCGCCCGACTTGCGCAGCGCGACGTAGCCGGCGTACATCGCCGCCCCGCCGACCACGACGAGCGCCACCGCCAGGATCGCCACGAACTTCTTATTCACGCGAGAGGCCATCGCCAGTCCTTCCATCGCCGCCCGGCGTCTCGCCGGAGTTCGTCTCTTTCCCCGCCCGGGAAGGGTGGGGGGTCAATCGTTCTTCACGCCCCCTCGTCGGGGGTTGTCCGCCGGGTACTCGCCCTGCTCCACCTCGACCCAGTCTGGCACGCAGCGCATCAGCTCGGGCAGCAGCCCGTCCAGCAGCGACGCCGCCTGCTCGATCATGTCCTCGGGCGAGCTCGCGTCCGAGGTGGTCACCTGCACCTTCAGGTAGTAGGCGTAGTCGCTCGTCAAATCGAACGCGAGGGTCCGGACGTCGTTGGCGTTCGCGACGACGCCGCCGTTGGCCACGAAGAAATACCCCGCGTACAGCTTGGTTTCCCCGGACGCCTCGAACGAGCTGACCCGCATGGGGATCTTGCGCTCGGGCGTCACGTCCCGGGGCAGGCGGAACCTGGACCCAGGCGCATCCGAGAACGGGTAGTTCTGCGTCCGGGCGGTGTACAGCGTTCCAGACTCGCCCCGCAGATTCTCCGGCACGCTCGTGTCGGGGAGCCATTTCGAGGTGTCGAGGGGCAGGGCCATCACGCGCGACGACGTCGCTTGCTGCAGCCCACCCCCGACGAAGCACCGCTCGGGCACGTGCGGGACGGTGTCGATCATCCCGGTGTAGTACGCCGCGTGCAACTGGATCTGGAAGGGCTTGCCGGTGTCGCCGGGCTCCTGTTTGCGCTCGTAGATGCGCGACACGTAGTTGCGCGTGCCGAGCACCTCGAGCACCTCCTCCGACTCCGCCTCGTCCGCCCCGATCTGCTTCCAGTGCTCGGTCTCGGTGGGCAGCTTCGAGAGCTGGCGGTTCCCCGGGGGCTGGATCTCCAGCTTCGTCAGGTGCAGGCGATAGCGCGAGATCGCCGCCCCGAACCCGAGCGCGCCGACGCCCATCAGCACGAGCGCGACGATGAACGCCGGGTGTGTCAGGGACGGGCGCCTCACGCCTTGGCCTCCTCGGGCGACTCGATCACCCGGTTGAGCACCCACACGATCCCCAGGTACAGCAGCAGCGAGGGGAAGAGCAGGATCGTCCCGATCACGGTGTGCGCGTCGCCCGACGCCAGGTTCGGGTCCGCGAGCGAAACCAGCCCGAGCACCGCGACCCGCACGACGTTCATCAGGATCGCCACCGGCGCCGCCAGCAGCATCAGCAGCACCCGCTGCCACCACTCCCGGCACGCCAGCAGCGCCACCGCCACCGACAGCGCCAGGAACGCGACGACCATCCGCATCCCGGAGCACGCCTCGGCGACGTTCATGGGCACACGCAGGGTCCCCCGCATGATGTCCAGGCGGTTGCCGTCGATCGTCACCGTGAACCAGTCCCAGAGCCCGAGCCCCTGGCCCAGCACGCTCAAGAGCAGGTACCCGCCCTTGGACGCGATCAACTGCAGCTTGAACGTGACCGCCAGCATGATCGCCTCGGAGACCGTCACCGCGAACACCAGGTACCCGATCGGGATGAACAGGTACCGCATGTACCTGGGCCCGGTCAGCAGCAGCGTCAGCCCGAACAGCGACAGCACGATCGCGAACCCCTGGATCATGTGGTTGCGGATCGTGACGACGCCCGCGAAGTACGTGACCATGCCGAGCAGCAGTGGCGCCAGGCCAGGCCAGAACACCCTTGGGCGGATCGCCGCCAGCTTGTCGCGGCAGCGCCAGATCAAGTACCCGGAGATCAGGGGGATCACGTAGGCGTGTCCCCAATCCTCCAGCGCCCCCCACGAGTGCTGGTTCTGCTTGAGGAACCACCTGTAGAACAGACCGAAGAAGACCAGCGCGAGCAGGGCGATCATCGCGAGGCCCTGGGTCGTGAAGAGGCCCAGGACGCGCGGCGTCGCCGGGTTCTCGCCCGTCGCTGCTCCCGTCTTGCTGGCCGTCATCGCGCTGCTCATCTGGCGCCGATCCTTCAACCTCTCCTCGGGCTCCAGCGGACTAGATCGGGGATCCGACACCCCGGGACCAGCGTGATCCGAACGCCCCGAGACCCCGGGCCGAGCAGCCCGGCGAGGGCTACTACGAGCCGAGCCCCGGGGTGTTCACGCACACAGGGCGCCTTGCCTTGATTGGGGGTCCGTCCCATCCGCGCATCCGCCCGGGGCCTCCCAACCCCGTCGGACCGCCCAGAGTCTATGAGCCACCCCACCCCGAGTTCTTGCCCGCCCTGCCACGGGGCGAAAGGCCCCGAGGGCGTCAGATCAGCGGTTGATGCCGGGCGGGGCGCCGAACACGTCGTTGCCGAAGTTCCTGTCCAGGAGGAACCCGAACCCGTACGTCGCCCGCAGGCCGTTGCGGACGATCGCCAGGGGCGTCGCCCAGAAGTTCGTGCCCACGTTGATCTGGTCGTTGGCCTTCAGGTAGATGTCCGGCTGCGTCCCCTCGGCGATCGCCCGGAAGTCGAGCATGATCGTCGCCTGCTGGTCGTGCCCGACCATGCGAGTCAGGTCGACGCGCTCGGGGATCGCGATCGGGCTGAAGCCGCCCGCCGCCGTGATCGCCCGCTTGAGCGTCAGCCCGCCCAGACCGGGAAGCTGGTACACGCCGGGGCGAGCGACCTCGCCGTCGATGTAGATGTTGCCCTGGGGCGGCGGAGGCACGCGCAGGATGTCGCCCGGACGCACGATGATGTTGTACCGCGCATCACCCGTGACCAGCGGCCTCACCGGCACCCTGATCACGCGCTGCGTCATCAGGCGGCTCGCCTCGCGCAGGAACTCGTCGCGCTCGTTCTTCGAGGCGCCCTGCGTCTGCGGCGTCGTCGGCTCCACGCCCGCGGGTGTCTGCGCCAGCACCCACTGTCCATTGACGAAGATCCAGCGCGTCGCGATGCCGTCCTTGGACGCGCCCGGTGCGGGCTGCGTGACGGCGGGCTGAGGCGCGGCGTTCGGATCGACCAAGTCGATCAGCGGCTCGCGCTCGGGCTGGGAGTCGGGCTGCGACTCGACGATCGTCCCGGGCATGAGGACCGAGCCGTAGCCCGAGTCCACGCCGCCCACCACGCCGGGCGCCGGCTGGCTGAGTTCGTCGATGATGTCGAGGATGTCCTCTCCCTGGGGCGCGGCGGGCTTCTGGCCACTCGGCGCGGGCTGCCCGTCCTGCGGGCCGCCCTCGGGGGCGATGCCGGCCGCCTCGCTGGTCAGGGGCACCTGGCGGATGACGAAGACCTCTTCGATGTTCTCGTTGACGCCGCCCGCCGCCGCCAAGGCTTCGAGCAGGCGGTAGTCCGACGCCGGGATGAAGTACGGGCCCGGGCCCGCGACCGCGCCCATCACGTTGAACGTCGCCTGGCGACGCGAGCGCACCACCACCGAGACGTCCGGATCACGGATGATGTTCTGCATCCGGTCCTTGATCGCCTCGGTGACCTCCGTCTCCGTCAGGCCGTTCACCCAAATCCGCCCGAGCTGGGGGATCTCGATGTACCCGTTCTGATCCACCACCCGCGGCAGGTTCTCCGGCTGCCCGCGGATGATCAGGTCGAAGATCGTCAGATCGAGCTGGTCGCCCGGGCCCACCCGGTAGACCTCCGTCTCCGGCAGCAGGTCTCGCGGCGAGATCTCGCTCGTCTCCACGAACTCCGCCTCCGGCTCCTCGATCGTCGCGATGTGCTCCAGGATCGGGACCTTCGTCGGCGTGTGCTCCCACCGACCGACCACGCTCGGGTCCATGAAGGAGTCCCAGTTCGTGCACCCCGTGGCGCCCGCGAGCATCGCGATGCACAGGCCCAGTCCCGCCGCGCGGGGGCTCAGGCGCCCCGACGTGCCGCGAACCCGCCCGCTCCTCGTCGTCATTGCCTCGACCTGCGACACGGCGTGACTCCTCTGCCCGGCCCCCTGCCCCGAATCCTGGGGAGGGCGCCAACTTACGGCTCTTTCTCTTGAACGGGCCTTGCTCCGCCCGCTCGGTGTCGGCTCATCGGTCGTTCTTGGACCCCGATTGAAGAAACACAACCCCATTCGGCCCAAAGATCCGCGTTCTTCTCGGATGAACCTCTCCTACGCCTCAGACATGGGTCCGTTCGGTTCCCGTTGCATTCGTCCCATCTCCCTGGCCGACAATACCCTGCGCCGCCGATCCACGCCCGCCTACCATCCGCCGCCGCCATGTCCTCAGCCCCATCAAAGCCCTCACCCGCGGCCCTCTCACGCACCCTGGCGCGTCACCCGAGGCCCCTGGGGGGTGACCCCGGGCGCAACTCCTGCGCTTCCTTCTCCCTCACCTCCATGATCCTGGACAACGCGGGCGAGCCCCATCAACTGGCGATCAAGAAGAAGCCGCCGTGGCTCCGGGCACGCGTGCCCGGGGGCGAGGCCTTCCTGGCGACCAAGCGCAATATCCACGGGCACAAGCTCCACACCGTCTGCGAGGAGGCCGCCTGCCCCAACATGGGCGAGTGCTGGGCCCGGGGCGTCGCCACCATCATGATCCTCGGCGACGTCTGCACCCGCAACTGCGGGTTCTGCAACGTCAAGACCGGCAAGCCCCCGACCACCGACTACGACGAGCCCCGGCGTGTCGCGGACTCGCTCCGCGGCTCGGGCCTCAAGCACATCGTCATCACGTCCGTCGATCGTGACGACCTGCCCGACGGCGGGGCCGCGATCTGGGGCGAGACGATCCTCCGCGTCCGCGACGCCTGCCCGGACATGTCCCTGGAGGTCCTCATCGGGGACTTCCGGGGCGACGAGGCGGCCCTGCAGATGGTCATCGACGCCGAGCCGACCATCATCGCTCACAACATGGAGACGGTGAAGCGCTGCCACCCGGCGGTCCGCCCCGCCGCCCGCTACGAGCGCTCCATCGAACTGCTGCGGCGCGTCAAGGCCCAGGGCGCCATTGCCAAGACCGGCGTCATGGTCGGCATCGGTGAACGCGAGCACGAGGTCAACGAGCTGCTGGCCGACCTCGTCGCCAAGACCAGTGCCCACGACGGCCCGAGAGACCCCCGCGACCCCTCTCGCGGCGACCCCGTCGACATCATCACGATCGGCCAGTACCTCCAGCCCACCCGCAACCACCTGCCGATCGACCGCTGGGTGCATCCCGACGAGTTCGAGCGGTACGTGGAGGTCGGTCGGGCGGTGGGGATCAAGGTGGTCAAGTCGGGACCGTTGGTGCGTTCCAGCTACCTCGCCGACGAGCAGGCGGATGCACTGGCGACGCTCGATCAGGATTGACTCGGCGTATACGCCTTGCTATACTCTAGCCGCAGTAGGGGACGCACCACCTGGCCACCGCCCGGCCAGCACCTGCTTTCTTGGCGATTCGGCAGTTCGGTCTCGAGCTTGCTTGAACGTGCTCTCCGAGGGAGAAGAGAGGGCACGACGGGCGGAGGCGTGCTCGGGGCTGGCATGACACTTCAAGGGGAAACCAACACGTTTGTGTGTGGCTTTCTCTTTGTCTGTGCATGACAGTCCCGAGGTAAACGCCGATGGCATCCGAAGTCCGCTTCACCGAGATCAGGAAGATCCTTGAGAAGCACGGCTGGCAGTTGAGCCGAACAAGAGGATCACACCACGTCTTCACCGGCAAAGACCGCCCGACGATCCCGATCCCGGTCCACCGCGGTAAGGTCAGGCATGAGTACGCGAAGCTCGTCCAAAAAGAAATCGACAAGCTCGGCCAGCAAGAAGGACTCGCGTAGTGGTTCCTTCGTCTCAGTGAACCCTCGGAGCGGCGTGAGCAAATCGAGTTCGCGGGCCAGTACACAGAAGAGAAAGAGTCATGCCATCGACGGCCCATTCGATCCGGCCGTGCTCCGTCAAGCCACGAAGCTCGCGGGCTCCTACACGCTCCGCTTTGAGCCCACAGATGGCGGGTACGTTGGCAATCCGATCGAGATGCCAAGTGTCATCGGTTTCGGGAAGTCCATTGAGGCTTCTGCCTCGGAGACGATCGATTTACTTGTCTCCGCGCTTGCAACACTTATCGAGATGGGTGAGCCGGTCCCCTCGCCGGCCTCCGCCGCCAAGCGGGACCGTCAGGTCAACATCCGTCTGACCGCCGACGAGAAGGAGCGTCTGGAGGAGGCCGCCCGCCAGGCGGGCTTCCGCAGCATCTCCGACTTCCTCCGCAACGCCGGCCTCGATCGCGCGGGCTGAGCGTCTTTCCTCCGCGGCCCTCCGCGTCCTCCGCGTTGAATCCTCTCAACCCTCTCGCTTCGTGTAGTCCGGCTCGCGGACCTTGTAGTGCCCGGTGACGCCGATCACCTTGGCGTCGTCGTCGCGGTTGAACTCGAGGCGGAAGTCCTGGATGCCCTCGATGACGAAGGTGTCGTCGGCGATGCAGATGAGCTTCCGCCAGGCGCCGCCCGCCGTCGCGTTGGAGCGGGCGTACCAGAGGGCCCCGTCGCGGAGTTCGAACTTGCGGTCGCCGTAGGCGCCGGCGAGTTCACGCAGCGCGTCTTCGCTCACCGCCTTGCCGCCGCGCTTCGCCTGGATGTTCGCCAGCGCCCACGCCGCGTTCTCGGCCTTGCCAGGGTCTTCCGACTTGGCCATCCGCTCGAGCGCCTGGGAGATGGCGATGTCGAGCGCCTCGCTCGCGGGCGCCTCGACGTCCGGCGCCACGCCCTTGCCCTCCCAGTCGTCGCCGGTCACGGGGTTGATCGCCCGCCCGACCGGGATCAACGCGACCAGTTGGTGGTCGCCCAGCATGAACCCATCCACCGGGTGCGCCCCGCCCCCGGTCGTCTCGCCGACGATCGTCGCGCGCTGGCGCGTCTTGAGGTTGTACGTGAACTCCTCGCCGCCCGAGAAGGTGTAGTTGCTCGTCAGCACCCAGACCGGCGTGCTCGCCATCGCGTCGGACTCGAGCTGGTCGGGCTGCGTCCAGAACTCGGTCGTCTCGTCGGTCGGGCGGAAGTAGAGGCTGTTGAGGTGAACGGGGTTGTCGGGGTCGAAGAGGTAGGAGCAGAGGAGCTGGACGGTCTCGGGGTCGCCCCCGCCGTTCTGGCGCAGGTCGAAGATCAGGGCGTCCGAGCCCTGGAGCAGCTTCATCGCGGCGTGGACGGTCGGGGCAGCCGCGGCCCGCGGCGCGAACCCGCGCAGGTCCACGTACCCGATGTTCCCGTCGAGTCGCTCGACCTTCGCGAACCCGAAGGGCGCCGTCGGCACGTTCGCCGGCTGGGGCGAGTGCTCGCCCTCCGCCTGGGGCGACGCGGGGCGCACGCCGAAGTGGCGATCGTGCGTGAAAGATTGCAGATCGTTCGTGAGCTTTTGGGCGAGCTGCATGCCCGCGAGGCCGTTGTACTCGCCCTGGTCGAGCTTCTGCTCGAGCATGGTCGCGGCTTCGTCCCCCTTGTCGGGGAAGACGTAGTTGTCGCGGATCTCCTGGGCGAGCTGGTGGATGAGGTCGGAGACGTCCGGCTTGGGCACGATCGGGGAAGCGATCGCCGCCACGACGCACACGCCCGCCACGCCCAGGCACGCCCCGCCGCGGGTCAGCCACTTCTTCATATTCATCGCCGTTCCTCCTCGTGCCGCACCTGGCGGCGTGATGCTCCGCGGACGCCCCCCGAGCCTGTTCCCGGACCCCGGGATGCGCGCCCGCCCCGCCCCCGTCACGATCCCGGGGCGTTCCCCGATGCGAGCGGGCCCTGGCCCCTTGCGGGGTGGGATCGCGCCTGATACCAATCAGGAAGGCCGGAGGATCCATGTCGCCCGACCAGGTCGTCGAGCTCGTGCATCAGATCGAGGTCAAGGACCTCTCGACCGCCGCCCACACGTGGCGGGTTGTCCTCTACACCCGGGCGATCTTCGAGGAGCTGGGCTCCACGCCCAAGGAGTTGCTCGCCCTGACCCAGGGCGCCGCCCTGCACGACGTGGGCAAGCTCGACGTCCCCGACCACATCCTCCAGAAGCCGGCCAAGCTGACGGACGACGAGTTCGAGATCATCAAGATCCACCCCGTCTCCGGGTACGCCCGACTGCTGCAGATGGGCGTCGAGGAGGACGCGGTGCTCGACCTGGTCCGCTACCACCACGAGCGATGGGACGGCGGGGGCTACCCCTTCAGCCTCGCGGGCGAGGACATCCCGACCGCCGCCCGCTTCTTCGCGGTCATCGACAGCTTCGACGCGATGACCTCGGTCCGCCCGTACCGCAAGGAGATCGGGCAGGCCGCGGCGGACCGCGCGATCGAGCAGCTCGAGGGCGGGTCCGGCACGCAGTACGACCCCGAGGGCGTCGGCATGTTCACCGACCTCTACCGCACGGGCGAGCTCGACTACATCCTGCACTACTTCAACGACACCGTTCCCCTGCCACGCTTCGGCGTCCACGAGGTCGAACGCCTCAAGCGCGAGATCAAGGGCGCCTGAGCACGTCGCTCACAGCCCCGCCATCTTGCGAAGGGCGGCGTCGAGCTTCGCCGGCACCGGCATCACGCCCAGGCGCGCGATCCGCACCAGCTCGAAGTTCTTGAACCGGGGATCCGCCTTGACCTGCGCGAGCGTCACAGGCGTCTTGGCGGCCCGCAACGGCTTGATGTCGAACAGGGGCGACTTCATCTCGCCCTTGCCGTTGAGGCCGGGCTCAGCTGGGTCCTCGTAGGGGTCGGTGACGATCTGCGCCAGGCCGACGATCGCCTTCTCATTGCCCGTGTGGTAGATGAACGCCTCGTCACCCTTGCGGGCCTGGCGCATGAACCCACGGGCGGCGGCGTTGGCAACGCCGTCCCACGCCGTCCGCTTGTCCTTCACGAGCTGCGGGTACGAGTAGCAGTCCGGCTCGGTCTTCAAGAGGTACGTCGCCATGGGGGCATCGTAGTGGGGGACCTCGCACGCAGCCGCGCCTCCCACCCTCTCCCCTCTGGGGAGAGGGCAGGGTGAGGGGCTCCCGTATCTTCCGCTCCTACACCCGCTCGACGCGTATCTCCACGCGCGTCTCCAGCGTCTCCCCGGCCTCCAGCACCCGAACCCCCGTCCCCTCCATCCCGCGCTCGCTCAGGTTGAACCCGTCGTTGACCATGCTCGTCGGCTCGACGCAGAACCACGTGAGTGGTCCGCCGCCCTTTGCTCTGGGCGTGAACACGACCAAGTGATCCAAGCTCTCCGAGCAGCGCATCGTCAGGCGCACGCCGCTCGTCGGCCACTCGATCACCGCCTCGCCCCCGAAGCCGGCGAAAACGTCGTCGAGCCCGGGGTCGCCCAGCGCCCCGCCGGCGCGCAGCGCCTGGCTCGCCTCGTCCTCCACCGCCTCGCCCGTCGGGATGCATCCCTGGCTCGGGTACCGCCCGGAGACGGGCGCGCGAAGTCGCACCTCGTCCCCGTCCGCCCACAGGCGCCTGGGGAAGAACGGATGCACGCCGGCGCCCGTCGGCATCGGGGTCTCGTCGAGGTTCGTCACCGACAGCTCCACGATCAGCCCCGTCATCATCAGCTCGTACCGCGCCACGCACCCGAACGCCCAGGGGAAGTTCACCCTCTCGTGCTCGCGCGAGTCGAACACGAGTCTGGCGCTCAGGGGCGTCCGGTCCGTGATCCGCCATTCCCGTCCGCGGACGTCGCCGTGGATCGCCGTCCCGTCCGGGAAGTCGCTCCTGAGCGCGTGCCGCTCGCCACGGGACGCGAACGCGGCCCCGGCGACGCGGTTGGTCCACGGCGCCATGAGGAACATCCCCATCCGCCCCGCCTCAGTCACGCCGTCACGCGCCCGCCGAACCAGCGCCGTCGCGTCCCCCGCAGGGCCGTTCATCGACAGGTCCGCGAGCCCCGCTCCGAGTTCGGGGTCGATCGACGCGGAGAGTTCGCCGGCCTCGAGCACGAGTCGCGCCATGGTCGCCAAGCCTAGCGGGGACCAGAAAGAAAAACGCCGCCCCGAACCCGGGACGGCGCTCTCGATCGTGTTGACGATCGGCGGATCAGCCGCCGTTGTCGTTCGTATCGGTCTTCTCGTCGGCCGCCATGGACTTGCAGCACCCACCATCGGGCTGGCATCCGTCCTCCTTGCAGCAGCCCTCCGCCATGTCGCAGGTCTCGGCGCCCAGGGCGCCCACGAGCATGACATTGGCGTTCGGATCATTCGAAGCCACCTTGTCGGACTCGCAGGACGCCATCTTGTCGGCGCTGCACCCTGCCGCCATGTCGCAGTGGTCGCTGGCGAGCGAGACGTCGGTCAGCTCGCTGGCGCCCCCCATGCAGCACGAGTCCATCGCGCCCTCGTCGAGGGCGACCGAGGAGGTCGCCGACCCGCTCTTGGCCTCGGACGAGCACGTCCCCAGGGGGCAGCCCGTCGTCGCCAAGTTGTAGACGCCCAGGGCCATCGCCCCGGCGACCGCCACCCCGATCACGCCCGCAGCAAGACTCTTCATTCGTCAACTCCTTCGAAAGCCCGCCCGCGGGCAGTACCCCCGCGTCCGATCGGACCCGGGGTCAACACCTCAGACAATACCCGACGCAGGTCCGAAACACCTCGGGCCACCCGGCTATTTCGCCAATCCGAGCCTCTGGCCAGCACACGCATGCCTCACTTGGGCCGAGGGCTCGATATCGGGCGGCAGCTCGTTCAGTCGGACCCTGGCGTGGCCGATAGGCGGGTTCGAGACCCCCCCACCCGGCAGGGTCGCGCGCGCCGTCGCGATGACAGGGAGCTGTTCGGATGTCCACGCCCGAGCGTGAGGGAAACCCGCCCGCGATCCAGGATCGCGAGAACACGTTGACGGGGGCGCCCAACTCGCATCCTCAGGGCGAGGAGATCATCGACGTCATCTCGGGCGTCCAGTCGCAGCTCGAGGCCCTTCGCAAGGCGCACGCCGAGCGTCAGAAGGCCCTGGCCGCCCTCGCCGCCCAGCGTCAGCAGATCGAGGAGGGGCAGCGCGCCCTCGAACGTCGCCGCCAGGAGATCGAGAGCGCCCGGGGCGAGCTCGACACGGGCTCGGAGCGCCTCAAGGCTCTGGAGCGCGAGCTCCTGGCCAGGACGGGCCAGCTCGACGAGCGCGAGGCCCGGATCGAGCAGGCGGCCAGCCACGTCGCGCAGTACGAGAAGTCGCTCGCGACGCGCACGCAGCAGCTCGAGGAGGAGGCCCAGCAGGCCGCCCGCCTGCGCGCCGAGCTCGAGGAGGTCCGCAAGGTCTCGGTCGAGCGGCGCGACCAGGTCGAGGCGCTCGAGAAGCGGATCGCCGAACTTGAGAAGGGCGACCCTGGCGCGGACGAGCGTCTCGCCCGGTCGACGGCGAAGATCGAGGCGCTCTCGACCCGCGTTCAGGACGCCGAGGGTGGTCTCGCGGCGCGCGACAAGCGGATCGCGGAGCTGCAAGCGGCCCTGCGGGAGGCGTCACAAGCCTCTCCCGAGTCGGAGAAGGAAAAGACCGAGCTCCGGCGTCTGCGCGCCCACATCGTCGAGATCGACAGGAAGGCCAAGCAGTCCGAGGAGCGGGCGGCGGCGCTTCAGAGCGAGCTCGAGGCGCGTGCGAAGGCGCTCGCCGAGGCCCGTGCGGCCATGGCCGAGGCCGGCAAGACGGCCCAGGCGCTCGAGGCGGCCAACAAGGCGCTCAAGGAGCGCAAGGGCGAGATCGAGGAACTCCGCCAGAAGCTCGAGCAGACCGAGGCGGAGGCCGCCGAGAACCTCAAGAAGGGCAAGGGCGTCAAGCTCGAGGCGATCCGTCAGGAGAACGAGCAGCTCCTCGAGCGCGTCCATGAACTCGAGCAGGGCGGTGGCGGGGACGAGGCGCTCCAGCGCGAGGTCGAGTCGCTGCGTGCGGAGCTGGAGCGGACACGCCACGCCGAGGCCGAGCGATCGGGCATCCCGGTCGAGACGGCTCTGCGTCGCCGACGCCTGAAGCGTCAGAAGGCGCTGCTGCGCGAGCAGACACTCAAGCTGCGTCGCGCCAGCGAGGCGATCCGCGAGCGTCACGAGCAGTGCGAGCGGGTGCTGGCCAAGCGGGCGCAGCTCGCCGAGGCGCACCAGGCGATCGCCGAGAAGCAAGCCCAGCTCGCGAACGTCAAGGCGAAGTCCGGGGCGCTGTGGCTGACGCTGGGCCTGGTCACGATGACCGCGATGCTCGCCGGCCTGAGCTGGCTCATCTCAGGACAGGTCGCCCCGGGCGAGTACGCGGCACGCGCCGTCATCGTCGCCGACGGCGGCTCACGCGAGCTCACCCCCGAGCAACTCGGCTCCTGGCAGGTCTACCACGAGGACCTGACCCACGACCCACGCCTGCTCGAGAACGTCGCCGACCGCCTGGAGCGACGCGGCTTCCGCGACCTCAAGGACCTGCCCGCCCTCGGACGCCTCATCACCGACCAGCTCGACACCCAGTCGCCCTCGCCCGGGCGCCTGGAGTTCGAGCTCCGGGACAAGGGCGCGGGTCGCGTGCAGCGCGTCCTGGACACCTACGTCGTCGCGCTGGCGAGCGTCGCGAACCAGAACCGTGCCCGCCGGGCCGATGGCGCCACCACGCGCATCGACGTCGCCTCCGAGGTCATCCCCGACCCCCTCGACAACACGCGGGTCATGACCGCGGGTGGGATCTTCGGCGGGAGCATGTTCATGACCCTCGTCGTGGGCGTCGGCGCATGGCGACGCATGGCACGCGCCAAGGAACGCTTCGAGCGCGACAGCCGCGTCGGCGTCCTCGAGGATGACTCCCAGTGGGTCGTCCCGGGCGACGCGTAAACGCCCGAATCGTCAACGAACATCAAAAGCGATGCGGGCGGACCGAGAGGCCCGCCCGCGCGATCGATCATGAATGACGGTGGATCAGGTCGTGCCCACCGTCTGGCGGAGCACCAACCGGTCCGGGCCCGAGCCCGAGACGCGAGTGATCCCGAGACGCCCGTCGCGGATGTGCTCGAGCGGGGCCTCGAGCGTGCTGAACCGCCCGTCGGCGTGGAAGGACGCGATCTCCCCCACGACGTTGTCGGCGTCGTCGAGCACCACCAGGCGGTAGTCGCCCTGCTCCTGTGCGCCCACGTTCAGGTGGTACACCCTGGCGATGTTCCAGTCCGGGTTGATGACGACGGTCGCCGCGGCCTGGCTCTCGTCGTTCCCCACCGGCAGCATGTGGATCAACTCGGTGTTCGGATCGAGCAACAGGTCGTGCACGTACTCGGGGCCGATCCGGTTGTGCAGCTGGGCGAGCTGCGTCTCGTTGTTCAGCGTGTTGAAGTCCATCTGGATCTGGGTGATGGAGACACCCAGGATGGCGACGATGACGGCCATCGCGATCGCCGACGAGCGCCACACCCAGCTCACGCGTGGCCCACGCGACAGGCGGGGCGCGACGCGACCCGGCGCGTGCCGGACCGCGGGCGTCGGCTGGCGCGTCCCGATCGCCTCGCGGACCGCGGCGAGCACGCGATCGCGCAGCTCGTCCCGGGGCTCCACGTCCGGCAACAGGTCCGTCAAGTCCGCCAGACGGGATTGCTCCCGGCGAACCTGCTCGCGGATCGACTCGGGCGCTCGGGCGAACTCACGCTCGAACCCTTCTTGCTCATGGGGCTCGAGGAGCCCGAGCGAGTCGAGAATCGTCAGCTCGAGAAGTTCACGCGTGCTCATGCCGTCATTTCCTCACTCGTTCGCTCGCGGAGTCTGACCAACGCCCGGCTCAGCGCGGACTTGATGGTGCCGAGGGGCGTGTTGAGCTCCTCGCCGATCTGTCGCAGTGTCTGCCCGCCCAGGTAGGCGCGGGTCACGACGGTGCGCTGCAGCTCGGGGAGCGCATCGATCTTCTTCATCAGGCTCTGGAAGCTCTCGTCACGCTCGAGGTGAGCGCCCTGGGCCGGGGGCGCGGTCCCCGCCGAGACACCGGACGCCGCCGACGGCTCGAACTCGTCCAGGCTTCCCGCCTTGATCCGTGCCCGACGCCGACGCAGCTTGTCCACCAAGTGCCGACGCGAGATGAGCATCACCCACGTCACCAGCGCCGCCCGGGTCGGGTCGTACCGACCGGCGGTGCGCCACAGGCGGACGAAGATCTCCTGGACCGCGTCCTCCGCCTCGGCCCGCCCGGGCATGGCCTGGAACGCCATGCGGTACACCAACGACCCGAACCGGTCGTACAGCTCCGCGACGGCTGTTTCCTCGTTGGCGGCGATTCGCTGCATCAGGTCGAGATCGGCGTCTTCCTGACGGACCGAGGCGTCGGCGCCCTTCGCCTTGCCGCGCTCCGCCCCGCTCCCGCGCCCCGGGCCGCTTGTCGGCTCGCCCGGATCACGGTCGCGGTCGTTCATACTCACACCCACGGAATCGGACAGGACACACCCCGCCCGCAGCGTCCCGGAGACCCCCGGTCGCCATCCTCTGATACGCATTGTCCCCAGACGGGATGCCCTTGTCGCCCTGGAATTTGCCCGGTTCTCCACCCCTAATATTCGCTATTTGATAGGGGAATGGGAATTAGGGACTCCGCCCCAGGCCTGGGGTGGAGATTCCGCCCGGGCCACGACGCCTCGGTCTTGTGCCGCCGAGGGCGGTCGAATACCCTTTGTGGGTGAGGCGACGCCCCCGCGGGCGCCGTGCCAAGGAGATAGTTGTGTCCGGGTCTGGGGGTCTCAGTTCGATCTCGATCCGACGTGGGGGGCAGCGTCCCGCCGCCCGGGGCTTCAGCCTCGTGGATGTCTTGTTCTCGATCGGGGTTATCGCGGTCCTCATCGCCCTGCTGATGCCCTCGATGGGGCGGGTCCGGGAGTTGGCCCGCCAGTCCGTGTGCGCCTCGAACATGCGACAGTCGGGCATCGGCATTCACATGTTCGCGGATCGCCACGACAGCCTCCTCCCGCCCAGCGTCTTCATCGACCGCGACAGCGACCAGACGCGGAACATCCCGGAGGCGGTCGCGCAGCGGTACACGATCCTCATCCACATCAGGACGACGCCGCACCTGGGCGCCCCGTCGAGCGCCGGCATGTGGGACGGGCTCGGCAAGCTGTACGAGGACTCGATCCTCCCCGCGGGCGCCGTCTTCTACTGCCCATCGTACAAGGGCGAGAACACGTACTCGAAGTACGCGGGGCAGATCAACCGCGGGGTCGGCCAGATCTTCTCGAACTACCAGTACCGCGGGAAGGGCCCGCGCGGTCGCAAGAAGCTCTACCAGCTCGATCCCGGCGTCGCCCTGGTCGCCGACGCCATGGCCGACGAGGAGTACTTCAACCACGACGCGGGCTTCAACGTCCTGCGCGTGGATCACTCGGTGAGTTGGTTCCCGGACACGGGGGGCGAGGTCGCCGAGCGACTGGCCGCGACGGCGTTTGACGATAATGACGACGCGCTGCCGCTGGTCTGGCACATGTTCGATCGCGGGAACGCCGCCGGCGACTGATCAAGCGCCGTCCTCTCCCTACAGTCGTGCATGACCCGAACCCGATGCCCCTCGGGGGCGACGCCGCATGCCGTGACCCGCCTGGCGCTCGTGCTGGCGCTGCTTGCCATTCCCCGCGTCGCGCTGTCGCAGCTCCAGCCCGAGCGGCTGTACTACGGGCGCGATCGGGCGGCGCCGATGGTCGTCGAGGTCCCCGAAGGCTTCGCCGGCGAGGCGCGGATCGCGCTGTTCGAGCCCGGGGGCGAGTCGCCCATCGACTCGGCGCCCGCCGCCGCCGGGCGCGTCGACGTCGCGGCGCTCTTCCCCACGCTCTGGACCGCGGACGATCCGAGACTTGTCTACGCCCAGCTCGAGCTCGACGGCGTGCCCGTCGGGGCGCCGGTGGTGCTCCAGCCCCTGCTCACGCCCAACACCGCCGCCAACGTCTCGCCCCAGAACCCCCTCCAGCCGACGTTCGGGCGCGGCACGCCCCTGTTCGAGGACGACCGCCTCGCGCTCATGGCCCGCTCGGGGCTCGCCGAGAGCCCGGAACGCTCCGTCACCTTCTCCGGCATGCGCGCCTACGTGGACAAGCAGGTCGTCTTCGACACCAGCGCCGGGGAGATCGTCTTCCGGATGCGCCCGGACGTCGCGCCCGACACCGTCTTCAACTTCCTTCACCTCGTCGAGGGCGGCTTCTACACCGACGTCATCTTCCACCGTGTCGTCGCCCAACTGCCGGGCGGGGCGCCCTTCGTCATCCAGTGCGGCGACCCCACCGGCACGGGCTCGGGCGGGCCCGGCTACTTCATCGATCTCGAGAAGTCGACGCTCCCCCACGACTTCGGCGTGCTCTCGATGGCCCGCTCCAACGACCCGAACACCAACGGCTCGCAGGTCTTCGTCTGCCTCAGCCGCGAAGGGACGGCCAGGCTCGACGGGCTCTACACCTCGTTCGCCGAGACGGTCGCGGGCGCGGATGTCATCCTGAAGATCGCCTCGGTCGAGACGGGCGACGCCGACCGCCCGATCGAACCGCCGGTCATCCGGTCCGCCAGGTTGGTGGATGCGCCGCCCTTCGGGAGCCGCCCGTCGCCGGTCACGCGCCCCGAGCCCGAGCCCGTCGATCGCTGAGGATCGCTCGCTAGAACGAGAGCCCGACCGAGAGCCCGACCATCGGCGCCGGCTGCACCTCGTCCGACGAGAGGTGCCCGCCCGCGGCGTTCATCAGCTCGATGTCGTGGTAGACGACGAACCCGCCGGTGAGCGCGATCGTGACGTGCTCGCTGGGCGTGTACGCCGCCCGCCCCGCGACCATGACGCGGAATACGTCCGTGAGCCCGTTGGGGACGGGGCCGTTCTTGTCGAGGCGGAAGCGCTGCGAGTAGAACCCCGCGCCCAGCCCCACGTTCCACTGGTCGTTGAGCTTGTACGAGAGCAGGTAGAGCACCTGGTCCACCTGCGCCTCGGACGCGAACCGCCAGCGCTCGTCGATCTTCCAGTCGATCGTGGGGATCGGGATGACGAGCACATCGTCCTCGAGCTGCGAGGAGACGAGCAGGGAGAGGCCGACGGAGAAGGAGTCGCTGAAGGCGTACTGGAAGCCGCCGACGGCGCTGAAGGTGATCGTGTCGCCGAAGTCGGCGCCGCTCTCGCCCGCGCTGCGGACATGGGCGCCGACGATGATGGACCAGTGCTCGTCGATTCGCTTCGAGTAGACGAGGCCGAGCCCGCCGACGGAGAGGTCGGAGAAGGGTTCGCTTGTGCCGGCGATGAGCCCGGTGGCGCCGTCGAAGTCGTAGTGCCAGTACGCCCCGCTCGTGACGAGCGTGATCCTGGAGGTCCGGTCGATCGCGTACGAGAGGTCGGCGGACGCCGCGGCGAAGAAGATGTCCAGGTCGCCCGGGCCCCGATCGAGGTCCCCCTCGCCGATGTACCCGCTGGAGAGGTTCAGAGAGAGCGACCAACGCGAGGCGGGCGCGAGCGCTTCATCGCCCGCGGCGTTCTCGTCGCTCGTCCGGTCTTGGGCGGGAGCGAACCCGCACGCAAGGCCAAGGGCAAGGAGGGCGGCCCCAGAAACGCCGGTCCATCGGTTTGTCTGACGCATCGTGCTCTCCGTGCACCCGGTGGGGCGGATGGTACCGCCCTGGGGCGATCGGCGCACGGCTAGACTCCCCGCGCGCCCCCCGGGGCGTGCGACCGGGGCGGTAGCTCAATTGGTAGAGCGCCAGCTTTGCAAGCTGGAAGTTCGGGGTTCGAGTCCCCGTCGCTCCATTGCCCATCGCAGTTTGGCGGATCGGAACCGTCCCGTGCCGCCGGGCGAAAACGCCCTAGTGGCTCGCCGCCGCGGGCTGTATCCTGCCCCTGGGCTCACACGGTACATCAGAGGGATTCAGATCATGCGTGCACAGCGCTCGGTCGGGCTCGGGTATCTCATCCTCACCGCCGGTCTGGTCTCGGGCTGCACGCCGCGGGGCTACGACGGGGGCGCCCTCGTGGCGGTCCCGACGTACCGCCACGTCGACGCCCGCTCAGCTATCGCCCTGGACAACATCGACGCCAAGCAACGACGCATGCGGGGCGAGGGCGAGGAGGCCCACGAGAGTCGCGAGCGGGCCGAACGCGCCGAGCGAGGCGAGCGTGAAGGGCGACGCGAACTCGGCGAGCGCATGGACGAGCCCGAGGAGGCGATGCGCTTCTTCCTCGCCCAGCGCCTCGGGCCCGGCATGACCCAGTACCCCATCGAGCAGGTCCAGGCTGCCAGGCGCTGGACCCAGCAGCGCGAGCGCGACCTCCGCGCCCAGCGGGGCGCGCTCCCCGGCGGGCTCGATCACTGGGAGCCACTGGGCCCGGGCAACATCGGCGGACGCACCCGCGCCATCCTCATCAACCCCGTCAACCCCGACATCATGTACGCCGGCGGTGTCGCGGGCGGCGTCTTCAAGTCCACCAACGGGGGCGCCAGCTGGAACCCCACCTCCGACGACCTCATCAACATCGCCATCGCCTCGATGGTCATGGACCCCACGAACCCCGACGTCATCTACGCCGGCACGGGCGAGGGCTTCTTCAACAGCGACGGCGTGCGCGGGCTCGGCATCTTCAAGACGACCGACGCCGGCGCGACGTGGAACCAACTGCCCGGGACCGTCGAGCCCGCCGTCCCCTTCGGCGCCTTCTTCCGGTGCAACAAGCTCGCCATCAGCCCGAACGACCACAACCGCCTCTACGCCGCGACGCGGACCGCCGTCTGGACCTCGCCCGATGGCGGCGCCACCTGGGAGGCGCTGCTCGACAACCCCACCGTCACGGACCTGCCCCCCGACGTGCCCGAGGCCGACGGTTCCTCGGCGGGCTTCACCGACATCGCGGTCCGCCAGGACACGCCGATGGGTCAGCCCGACGTCATCTTCGCCTGCTCGGGCAGCTTCACGCCCTCGGGCCTCTACCGGTCCGAGGACGCGGGCGCGAGCTGGGACAAGCTCGGCACCAACGCCGACCTCATCCGCGGCGACCAGGGTCGCATGACCATCTCCATCGCCCCCTCCAACAACGACGTCGTCTACATCTGCATGGCCAACAACGGCGGGTCGGGCGCGACGGGGCAGTTCGTCAACGTGTTCCGCTCCACCAACGGCGGCGATACCTGGGAGCCACGCGTCGACTTCGGACAAGAAATCTCTCCGTTCCTGCTCTCCAACCTGATCTTCGGCGCCGGGTGCTTCGGCAACGGGCAGTACGCCCAGGGCTGGTACGACAACTACATCCGCGTCGACCCCACCAACCCCGACGTCGTCTGGGTCGGCGGCGTCGACATCTTCCGCTCCGACGACGGCGCCCAAACCTTCGGCATCGCCTCCTACTGGTGGCTCGACTCCACCTTCGACGCCTACGTCCACGCCGACCAGCACGAGCTCGTCTTCCACCCCGACTACGACGGCGTCACCAACACGACCATCTTCTCGGGCTCCGACGGCGGCATCTATCGCTCCGACAATGCCCTGGCCGCCACCACGCTCGAGGACTGCCCCTTCGACGACAACTTCGACCTCGTCTTCGACGACTTCCCCCAAATCATCTGGCACACCCTGAACAACGGGTACGGCGTCACGCAGTTCTACCACGGCGCCGTCGCCTCCATGTCCGACACGTTCATCGGCGGCGCCCAGGACAACGGCACCAGCCGCGTCACCTCCACGGGCGCGATCAACTCCTGGACCGAGGTCTACGGCGGCGACGGCGGGT
Source organism: Phycisphaerales bacterium (assembly GCA_041402005.1). Classification (GTDB taxonomy): domain Bacteria; phylum Planctomycetota; class Phycisphaerae; order Phycisphaerales; family UBA1924; genus JAJRXR01. The sequence goes on from JAWKTB010000002.1 coordinate 306,489, forward strand.
ATTGCGCCATCGACGCCGCCAACAACAACAACATGTACGCCGAGACCCAGTTCTTCCCCAGCATGGTCCGCTCCACCGACGGGGGCGCCAACTGGTTCGACGCCAACAACGGCATCTTCGACAGCGACGGCCTCTTCATCAATCCTTTCGCCATCGACAAGAGCATGCCGAACGTGCTCTGGTCGGGCGGCCAACGTCCCTGGCGCACGATCAACTCCGCCAACTCCTGGGTCCCCGCCGGCCCCAACTTCAGCGGCCCCGCCAACCAGTCCGCCATCGCCATCGCCCCCTCCAACTCCAACGTCGTCTACTACGGCTTCGAGGACGGGTACGTCGCCCGCTCCGCCAACGCCCTCGACCCGAACCCCGACTGGGAGCTCTTCGACTCGGACAACGGCCTGCCCGCCGAGAGCGCCTACATCTCCTCCGTCGCCGTCGACCCCGCCGACCCCGACATCGCCTACGCGACCAGCTCCACCTTCGGCGCCAACCACATCTACAAGACCACCGACGGCGGCCAGAACTGGAGCCCGATCGACGGCGACATCGCGATCGCCGGCGTCCCCGAAGTCCCGGCCCACTGGATCGCCGTCCGCCCCTGCGACTCCCGTCAGCTCTTCGTGGGCACCGAGGTCGGCCTGTTCGCCTCGGGTGACGCCGGGATGAGCTGGGCGCCCGCGAACCTCGGCATGGCCAACACCGTCATCGAGTCCCTCGACTTCCGCGACGACGACCACATCGTCGCCTTCACGCACGGGCGCGGCGCCTTCATCGCCTCACTCGACCCGTGCGGCGAGTCCTGCGGCATCGACTACGACGGCGACACCACCATCACCATGGACGACGTCCTCGAGTTCATCACCCTCTTCATCCAGATGAACCCGAGCACCGACCTCGCCCCGCCCTTCGGCGTCTGGGACTACTCCGACGTCCTCGCCTTCATGGTCACCTTCGCCGCCGGCTGCCCCTAGCCCCGCGACTAGTCGTCCAGGCGGATCGACTCGAGCAGTCGCCCGCCCCGCGCGGGCTCGTCGGCGTCCACGTCGAAGACGAACGCTTCGCCCGTGCGCACCCGCACCGGCGGCGCCGACGCCCCCGCGAGCAGCGTCCCGCACAGGTGCTCGAGCTGCGGGTTGTGCCCGACCAGACACAACGCCCCAGCGCCGGCGTGCTCGCGGATCAGCTTCAGCACCCCCGAGACCGGCTCGCCCACGCACAGGCGCCCGTCGGTCATGAACTCCGCCTCCAGCGTCTTGTTGATCCGCTCGGCGGTGTCGAACGCACGCACGTACGGGCTCGTCACGACGAGGGTGGGGGGGTGGTCCAGATCGGCGAACGCCGCGCCCAGATAGTCCGCCTGTCGCTCACCCCGTGCGAGCAGGGGGCGGTCTTCGTCCCGCCCGGTGGGCGAACTCTGCTCGGCCTTGCCGTGCCGGACGACGTAGAGACGCATCACGCGCCCTTCCCCTCCCGCGCCCCGCCCACCCTGGTACTTGAGCACCTCGACCCGATCAATGGTGACCAGGCAATCGCCCAGCATGGGCTCGACCGCCGCCAGCAGCGCGTCCACGTGCTCCTGCGTGTCCACGATCTCGACGACCATGGGCAGGTCGCTGGAGAGGACGAGCAGCTTGGCGCTGTGCACACGGCTGTTGGCGCCGAAGCCCATCACCCCCCGCAGCACCGTCGCCCCGGCGATCCCCATCTCCCGCGCCTTGCGGACGATCGCCTCGTAGACGGGCAGCCCGTCGGCCCGGTCGCTCTCGCCGACGAAGATCCGCACCAGGCGCCCCTCGCCCTTGCTCGCCCCGAAGCGTTCCATCGATCAGCCTCCCGCGACGCGGACCGCGGCCCGCACGCCGATGAACACGCACGCCAGCCCGAGCCCGTTGCTCAGGAGCACGTACGCCGTCGCCCGCCCGAACTGCCCCTCCTCGAGCATGGTCATCGTGTCGTACCCGAAGGTCGAGAAGGTCGTGAACCCGCCGAGCAGCCCGATCAGCAGGGCGAAGCGCAGCTCCTCGCTCACGACGACCGGCCCGCTCGTCAGCAGGCGCGCCAGGAAGCCGATCACAAGGCATCCGAGGACGTTGACCGCGAGCGTGCCGAACGGGAACGACGAGTCCGTCCCGGTCTGGATCCACTTGGACACGAGGAAGCGGAGCACGCTCCCCACGCCCCCGCCCAGAAAGATCATCAGGAGCATCTTCATCGCGGCCCGATCAGCCTAGCACGCCCGCGCCGGCGGCGTCCCTAGCATCCGATCCCCGCCGGACCCCGCGCGCATGACGACCCCCCCGCCCGACCACGCCCTCCGCGAGACGTCCGTCGGCGTGCTGACGGTCGCGCTCACGCTGGTCGGCTGGTCCGTCACGCCCCTGTTCATCAAGTACTTCGCGGCGTACATCGACGCGTGGACGAGCAACGGGTGGCGCTACGGCTTCTCGGCGCTGCTCTGGAGCCCGCTGCTGGTCGCCGGCGCCCTGCGGGGGACACTGCCCAAGGGGCTCTGGCGGGCCGCCCTCGTGCCCGCCCTCGTCAATGCCGCCGGTCAGGTTTGCTTCACCCTCGCCCACTACCACATCGGGCCGGGCCTGCTGACCTTCGGCCTGCGCTCGCAGATGGTCTTCGTCGCGGTCGGCGCCGCCCTGCTCTTCCCCGCCGAGCGCCTCGTCGTCCGCTCGCCCGCGTTCCTCACCGGGGTCGTGCTGGTGATGGTGGGGACGATCGGGACGGTCGCCTTCGGCGCGCTCGGCGACAGCGAGAAGGCGGGGTACGCCCTGGGCGTCACGCTCGCGATCTGCTCGGGCGCGGGCTTCGCCGGCTACGCCCTGGCGGTCCGCAAGTACATGCACGACATCCCGACCATGACCGCCTTCGCCGCGATCAGCCTGTACACCTCCATCGCGATGGTCGGGCTCATGCTCCCGATCGCCGAGAAGCACGGCGGCGGCGCCCTCGACCTCTCCACTCGCCAGTTCTGCGTCCTCCTCCTCTCCAGCGTCATCGGCATCGCGCTGGGACACGTCCTCTATTACATCTCGATCAAGCGTCTCGGCGTCGCCGTCTCGACCGGCGTCATCCAGCTCCAGCCCGTCTGCGTCGCGGTCCTGTCCTACTTCACGTTCGGCGAGGTGCTCAACCTCGCGCAATGGGCCACGGGCGCCCTGGCGATCGCGGGCGCGATGCTCATGCTCTGGATCCAGCACAAGCTCAAGCGCGCTGCCCCGCGCGATCGCGAGTACGACGAACTGCCACCCGACCACGTCGCCGCGGCGTCACTCTGCGAGGAAGAACCCCAGACCCAGCCACTCCCCGCCGACACCTAGCGCCGACGACGCGACGTCAGGACGAACGCGCCCGCCAGCAGACCAACACCACCCGGCGCCGGGATCACCACGATCCCGCGGATATCGAGGTCCTGTCCCATGTCGCCGACGAGCGACGGCGCGCCCGTGACGAGGCTGAACTCGTACAGGGCCGAGGGGTGCAGGATCGTGCTGGGCGGCTGGGCGTTGGAGGTCACGCCGAACAGGCGCCCGTCGGGTGTGAAGTCCATCGCGAGGAAATTCGCGTTGAACGAGACCGCCCCGCCCGCGTCGCTGACCTCGCCCGTCGCGGGGTCGATCGTCGCCAGCCCGAGGTCCGGCCCGGAGATCAGACTGCGGTGCCACGCGTAGAGCGTCCCGTCATCGGCGAACGCCATGTCGCCAAGCTGCGTCGCAATCGTCGCGCCGATGTGCAGGTCCACCGCCTTCGAGGCGGCCCCGGTCATTGTGTCGATCTGGTACAGCGCGAACGGCGAGTTGACGCCGATCCCCTCGCGCACCAGCGCGTACATCGTCCCGTCGGACGCGAAATCGATCGAGAACACGCCCGCGTCGGGCGTCGCGAGGCCCGTGATCGAGAGCGACTGCTGCCCGCCGGGCCCGAAGCGGACGAGCGTGTGCGTCGTGCCCAGCCCCGCCGCCGCCCAGTAGTTCCAGTCGTCATCCACCGTCAGCGAGGTGACGAACATCCCCGCGAGCCCGGTGTCCATCGGCGCCAGCGTCGCCGCCCCAGTCGCCTGGTCGATCGAGTACGTCGTCCCGTCAAAGGCGACCCCGATGATCTCGGTCGGTCCCGCCTGCGCGAAGCCCGACACAACACCCAGCAGGCCCACGAGGGCGCCCGCGGCGCACGACACACCATCACGATGCATGAAACGTCCCCTGACTCCCCGGCGTGACGGAACCGCCCGCAATACGATGCAGGCGCCGATACGACCGGGGCGACGCCCCTGTTTCATCTGGAACCGCCTTTTTTGACCTCTGAACAAGCCGCCCGGAAGGAGACACGCCCATGCGAATCCGAGTCCTCGGCGCCGCGGGCGAGGTCACCGGCTCGTGCTACCTCGTCGAGACCTCCAAGGCCCGCGTGCTCGTCGAGTTCGGCCTGTACCAGGGCGGTGCGCACACCGAGGCCAAGAACCGACGCCTCCCCCCGATCGACCCCGCCACCCTCGACGCCGTCGTCCTTACTCACGCCCACCTCGACCACTCCGGGCGCCTGCCGATGCTCCCGCGCGCCGGCTTCAAGGCCCCGATCCACGCGACCGCGGCGACCATCGAGCTATGCGACATCCTCCTGCGCGACTCGGCCTACCTCCAGGAGATGGAGGCCGCGCGCACGAGCAAGCGCCGCATCCGCCGGGGTCGCAACCCGGTCCAGCCCCTGTACACGACCAGCGACGTGGACCAACTCATGCCCCGGTTCGTGCGCGCCGACTTCGACACGCCCAAGGAGGTCGCCCCGGGCGTCGTCGCGCGCTGGGTCGAGGCGGGGCACATCCTCGGCGCCGCCAGCGTCCAGCTCGACCTCGAGGACAAGGGTGCGCGCAAGACCGTCGTCTTCTCGGGCGATATCGGTCCCAAGCACGCCCCCCTCCTGCGAGATCCCAAGACGTTCCAGCGCGCCGATGTCACCATCCTCGAATCGACCTACGGCGACCGGGACCACCCGCCCCTCGACAAGTCGGTCGAAAAACTCGCCGAGATCATCAGGAGCGCCCGCACCCCCAAGGGCAAGGTCCTGATCCCCTCGTTCGCGGTCGGCAGGACGCAGCAGCTCATCTACTTCATCGGACGCCTGCGTGAGGACGGGCGCCTCCAGGACCCACGCGTCTATGTCGACTCCCCGATGGCGACCAGCGCGACCACCCTGTACAAGTCCCACCGCGAGCTGTTCGACGACGAGAGCTGGGCGATCATCGACCAGGGCGACTCGTGCCTCGATTTCCCGGGCCTCCGCTTCACCAAGGACGCCAGCGAGTCGATCGCCCTCAACCCCCTGGGCGACGGCGTCGTCATCATCTCCGCCGCCGGCATGTGCACCGGCGGACGCATCCTCCACCACCTCAAGCACAACCTCTGGCGCGAAGAGACCCATGTCGTCTTCGTCGGCTACCAGGGCCAGGGCACGCTCGGACGCCGACTCGTCGAGGGCGCCAAGTCCGTCAGCGTCATGGGCGAGCCCATCCGCGTTCGCGCCCAGGTCCACACCCTCAACGGCTTCTCCGCCCACGCGGGCCAGACCGAGCTCGTCGAGTGGCTCGCCACGATGCGCGACTCGGGCCCGCGCGTCTACCTGACGCACGGCGAGGACCCGCAGCGCCACGCCCTGGCCGCCAAAATCGACGAGAAGCTCATGCTCAAGGCAAAGCTCCCCGCGTGGGGTGAGAGCATCGAACTCTGAGCGACACGTCGACGATTGAAGCCGCCGATGTCGGGGTGGTTACCCGTCGTCCTCGAGCGCCTCGATCGCCCGTTCCAGCACTTCGTCACGCCCCGCGGCGATACCCTCGACCGTCGGCGTCACCTCGATCGTCGGCTCCACCCCCACCCCCTGGTGCACCGTCCGCCCGTCGTGCTTGACCACGCGCATGCCGGTCCAGGTCAAGTTCCACCCGCCCTCGAGCGCCATCCGGTTCACGTTCCCGTTCGTCCCCGCCGTCCGCGAGCCGACGATCTCGCCCAGCTTGTATTCCTCGACGATCGCCATGCAGCTCTCGGCGTACGACACGGCACGCTCGTCCGTGAGCCATACGAGGCGCCCCTCGATCCGTGGCGCCAGAGGTTGCAGGTCCCACCGCCCCTCCTCGACGTACTCCACGCCCCGCTGATCGGGCGCGAGGTAGACAGGGATCTGCCAGATCGCCGACTGCGCGGGCGAGGCGATGCAGTGCTGGATCAGGGTGGTCGCCGCCGATCCCGGGTACCCCCTGAGGTCGATGATCACGCCCTTGGCGCCGACGAGCTTGTCGAGCAGCGGCTCGATGGTCTCCCACGCGACGCCCCCCGTCAGATCCACGTAGACGATCCCGGGCGCGACCTCCTCGCCCTGCGCCGGACGCTTCTCCTTCATGGCGAACCACGACTGCATGTCGAGCTTCGGCGTTTCGACGTCTTGGCGCACGCCGTCGCGCTCGACGACCAGCGTCGACCGGCGCTCCTTGCCCTCGGTCAAGATGGTGATCACGGAGCGTTCACGCCGGAAAGCGTCGGTCGAAGCGCCCGTCTGGGACACCACGCGCTCGCCGACCTCGTCGATCCCCTGGCCGTCGATCCCGAGGATGACGTCGCCGACCTGGACCTCCGCGTCCGGGTCCGCAGCGACCACGACCAAGTTCCCCTCGATCCAGCGCGCCCGGAACGGCAGCGCCTCGCCCGGGCGCCTGCCACCGACGAGCCACTCGTGCCCGTCCTGGGCGCGGGCGAGCATCTTGGCGAGGGCCGCGTGGAACGCATCATCGTCCGCAGCGATCGCCGCCGCCGACAGCGTCCCGGGCAGCTCGCCCGCCCAGTCGCGCGTCCCCACCACGTCCCAGTACGGGTAGAAGTGCTGATAGACGTTCCAGGCGCGCACGACCGAGGCCAGACGCGACGCCCGGTCGAGCGTCGTCGGGCGCCACCCCTCCGGGCGACCCGCGAGCCAGTCCGGCTCCTCCACCTCCGGCTCGGGCAGCGCCCGTCCCTCGCGCGCCCACAAGACGTGCGGCGTGCGCGCGCACACCCCGCCACCCAGGTCGAGCACCGTCTCGAACGGCGGATCCTTCAGACGCCGCTCCCCCGCGCCCACTTGCTCGAACACCCGCGTGGTCGAGTACGCGTAGCTCGTGAGCGTGCCCGCGTAGTCCGACCCGACGCCCTTGTTGACGATCCCGACCAGTTCCCCGGTCGGGTCCACGTCGAGCCGCGCCGGCGCGTCGTCCGGCGAGCCGACCCAGACCTGCACGCTCGGCGCCAGCCACGCCATCAGACGCGAGAGTTCGTCTGCCAGCGCCGCAGCGTCCGGCGCGTCCTCGACCTCCCGGAGCACGCACGTCTCCACAAGGTCCCAGTCCGCGCTGACGACCCCGTCCGACGGGTGGAACCAGCGCACCACGCCCAGCAGGCGACCCGCGGCCACCACGTTCGCCAGCGCCCGCCCCGTCAGGGGTGAGGGCCCCTCGTTGGCGTTCTCGAGCCCGGTCCGCTCGATCACGCGCACGTCGTCCATGTACGCCACGCTCCCGGGCATCGCGATCAACCCGAGGCTGATCGTGGTCGCGTCCTCGTCGGCGAGCCCGAGGATCGAGACCTCCTCCCAGGTGTCCGACGTCACCGCCCGGTCGCCCATGTTGTCGAAGAAGCCGGGCTGCCCGCTCGTGCGGTTGATCCGGCACCACAGGCGCGCCCCGCGCCCCTCGCCCCCCTCGACCCGCACGCGCGCGCGCAGCTCGAACCATTTCCCACCGATCTCCGCCGCGTCCGTCGTCTGCATCAGCGCGCCGGGAACGGACTCGTCGCCCGTCTGCGCCAGTCGGCACACCCGCCCGCCCCCCTCGTCCTCGACGACCGTCGCCTCCCAACCATGCTCCGCGTACGCCGATGGGATGGACCACCCGCTCGGCGTCGCCCCGACCTCGTCCGCCTCGAACCCCGGGTTCGTCGGCGTCGGCCCAAGGGCGACGAAGGACGTCAAAGCCACAACAAGCGTGCTCAAGAGCATCGTGTCCCGATCCTTCCTGAGACCCTTGGGCTTCCCCACCCGATCGGCGGGCACTATACCCTGACGTTCACGCCGTTACCATGAACGTGCGCGCCACGCGCCCCGCTCCTTGTCGATGGCGAGGCAAAGCCCCGCCTATTGCAAATAGACGCCTATGGGTCGCCAGGCTCCAGCCCGAATCGTCGTGAAAGTTGGCTCGGGCGTCGTCGCTCCCGCGGGGCGCCTCGATCCGGTCGCGGTCGCGACCATCGCGCGCGAGATTGCCGCGGCGCGCGACCGGGGAACACGGGTGGTGCTGGTCTCCTCCGGCGCGGTCGCCGCGGGGTTCCGCGACCTGGGGCTGGGGGCGATGCCCCGTTCGATCCGGGAGAAGCAGGCCGCAGCGGCCGTCGGGCAGCCCCGCCTGCTCGCCGCCTACGCCGACGCGATGCGCGCGCACGAACTCGTCCCCGCCCAGGTCCTCCTGACCAGCGACGACTTCGACCACCGCCAGCGCTTCCTCAACGCGAGACACACGCTCGAGACGCTGCTCGAGCACGGCCTCGTCCCCATCATCAACGAGAACGACTCGGTCGCCTTCGACGAGATCCGCCTGGGCGACAACGACCGCCTCTCGGCCCTGGTCGCCAGCGCGATCGACGCCGACCTGCTCGTCCTGCTCTCGGTCGCGCCGGGCGTGGTCGACAAGTCGACGGGCAAGGTCATCCCGGAGATCACCGACACCGACGCGGCCCGGGCGCACATCGACGTTGCCACGAGCGACACCGGCACGGGCGGCATGGCGACCAAGCTCGACGCCGCCGACATCGCGATCGGGCACGCCGTCCCCGTCGTCATCGCCCCCGGGCGTCCCGCCGACGGCGCCGACCCGCTCACGCCGATCCTCGATGGCCAACCCGTCGGCACGCGCTTCCCCGTCCCGCCCGACGCCCGCGGGCCCGCCGCCCGCAAGTCCTGGATCGCGTTTTCCACGCAGACCCGGGGCGCGATCGTCATCGACGAGGGCGCCGCCAGGGCCCTGCGCGAGAAGGGCGCCAGCCTCCTGCCCAAGGGCGTCGTCGGCGTCGAGGGTCGCTTCGACGTCGGCGCTCCCGTCGAGATCAGGACCGAGGGCGGCGCCCTCGTCGCCCGCGGCCTCGCGACGTACGCCTCGCACGAGCTCGAGCGCGTCAAAGGCAAACGCTCCGACGAGATCGAGTCCGTGCTCGGGTACGCCTACGCCCCCGAGGCGGTGCACCGCGACGACATGCACGTGCTGGGAGACCCCGCGTGACGGATCCGACGATCGAGCAGCTCGCGAAGCGCGCCCGCGAGGCGTCCAGCCGCGTCGCGGGTCTGACAACCGAGACGAAGAACGCGGTCCTGCTCGGCCTGGCGGACCGCCTTGAGGCGCGCGCGCAAGACATCCTCTCGGCGAACACGAAGGACATGGACGCCGCCCGGGCCGCCGGCCTCGCGACGCCCAAGCTCCGCCGCCTTGAGCTGATCGACAAGTCGATCAAACAGCTTGCCGAGGGCGTCCGCCAGATCGCGGCCCTCCCCGACCCCGTCGGGCAGGTGACGCGCGCCTACGACGTCCCCTCGGGCCTGCACGTCGAGAAGGTGCGCACGCCCCTGGGCGTCATCGCGATGATCTACGAGGCCCGTCCCGGCGTGACGATCGACGCCTTTGCCCTGTGCTTCAAGGCTGGCAACGCGTGCATCCTGAAAGGTGGGCGCGAGGCGAACGATTCGAATCAGCTCCTCGCGTCGATCGCGAAGGACGCCCTCCGCGCCCACGGGGCGCCGGAGGACGCGATCACCGCGATGACCTCCTCCGACCGCGACGAACTCCGCCGCTTGCTTACGCTCTCGAACGACATCAACCTCGTCATCCCCAGGGGCGGCGAGCCCCTCATCCGCTTCGTCCACGAGCACTCGCGCATCCCGACGATCCAGCATTTTCAGGGCGTCTGCCACATCTACGTGGACAAGGCGGCCGACCTCGACAGGGCCCTCGACATCGTCGCGACCGCCAAGACCAGCGCCCCCGCGACCTGCAACGCGGCCGAGTGCGTGCTGATCCATCAGGACGTCGCGGCAGCCTTCACGCCGCGCCTCGCCGAACGTCTCGCCCGCGACGGCGTCGAACTCCGGGGCGACGAGCGCGTACTCGAAATCTTTGGGTGCCACGGCTTGTCCCAACGGGCAAGCCGTGCGGGCGCTCCAACCGAGGCACGGGTTGCCCTACCGGGTCAACCCGTGGCGCCCAACATCACCCCCGCGACCGACGACGACTGGGGCCACGAGTACCTCGACCTCATCCTCGCGGCAAAGATCGTCGCTTCGATGGACGACGCGATCGCGCACATCGAGCGCTACTCCTCCGACCACACCGAGGCGATCCTGACCGAGGACGCGGGCGCCGCCGACGAGTTCTGCCGGCGTGTTCGCTCGAGCTGCGTGCTCGTCAACGCCTCGACCCGCTTCAACGACGGCTTCCAGCTGGGCCTGGGCGCCGAGATCGGCATCTCCACGAGCAGGATCCACGCCTACGGCCCGATGGGCCTCGAGGGCCTCACGATCGAGCGGTACGTGGTGCGGGGAAGCGGGCAGACACGATAACGCCTCTCGTGCCACTGACCCGTCCTCGGGTCAGTGCTCCGGCTCAACACTGACCGGCGGACCGGTCAGTGGCACGGGTCGGGGGCGTTTGCCACTGTCCCTATGGGCAACCTGCGCTGAAGGCACTTAAGAACGCCACAACGTCGTCGAACGAAAATACGCCAAATGGCTCGGCAAAATCTGCCAGCGGATTCATTGCGACAAAGCTCGATAGGAATTGAATGACGTCGGAAAAATCGAGTTGGTGGTCGGGAGGAGCCAGATCGGCTTCGTTGCATCGAGGGGCACGTATCCGAATGATCGCGTCTCGTCGTAGAGCGCCATCCAGCGAGATCAATTCGACTCGCGCGGCAATATCGCCGGAATCGGCAAGGTCGATATGTTGAGGCAGGTTGGAAATCGGTCGAAGATTGATAATCCTCCAGTCTGCTTCGCCATCACCATTAATGTCAATCAAGTCACCACGGGTGAGGAGAGGATACGTGCCCCCTGGCAGCAAGCTGGCGTTCGGAGAAACGAAAAGGGTGTCTATGTTCGAGCCCTCGATTTCCACAGCCCAAATGAACGCTGCTTGATTCGAATTGTTGAGAGCGAAGTCGCCGAGGTTGCCGAAGAGTGGGTGTCCGCTCTCGGGAATCGTGTCTCCGTCTCGTAGCAGGAATTCGTTGTCAAAATACAGATCGCCGGCGGATTCAGTTTTGAACGCATAGTGTCCAAGGTTATTGATCCGGAGTGTTGTGAATGAGTCGCAGTCACTAAAGCGAATCTGGGTGTCATCAACGAATAGGCGTCCAGATGTGCAAGACCCCCCGCCGACGCTAAACCTCAGGTCAATCCGATGCAGGCGGTTGTCGGAAACATGAAAAAGGTCGATGCGGACATTCTTGTCACAGCCATCTACCTGAAGTGTTGGTGAAATGGTGCCGGATGGCAGCAACTCATAAATTGTCCACACCTCATCCGCAAGGCAACCAAATTGGGTGGTTTCTGCAATCCAATATGCCGTGCCATCTGGCAACATTTGGGGTTGTGCGTGAAGCAATGTCTGGATGCCATCGGGGAAACCTGGGGCGGGATCTCCTTCCTGTATCGTCACGCCATGGTCGGTCCAGATGGCATCAAAGCCGTTCAGTAGTGGACGGTAAGCAAATGCCCCGTTGTCGCTGATACCCATTTGATAGCCAGAAATGCTGAGCATGCCTTCTGATGCCTCGGTCGAGATAAAACGCACTTGATTCTCAAACCAGATACCATGACGTCCGTCGCTAAGGGTGAAAATGCACCCTACTTGGCCATGGCTGTTGATATAAGGGGCTCCGATTGTCGCGACGCTCGAGCCCGCGACTGGGTCACCCTCCTTCACGATGATACTCGCGGGAATGGGTTGTGCGAAACCTAGCCCCTGCGTTGTCCCGCTGACCAGGGTCATTACCAAGTGCATAGGTGGGCGGGTCATCATTTCCCCCGAAAGGTCGTGCGATTCAACAGGCTGAGACTACGAGAACGGTCAGGCCGGATCAATGCCAGTTTGCTCGCCTGGTAGCTTCCAACGCTTCCCCTGCCGCTCCACCCTTCGATACAGCGTGTCCCGCTCCACCGGCTCGAACCCCGCCTCGCGGATCGCCCGCTGGAGGTCGAGGACGCTCGTCTCCTGGTGCGTCGTCGAGCCGCCGACCTTGGTGATGTCGTACCAGACGACGGTGCCGTCGATGTCGTCGGCGCCGCACTGGAGCATGTGCTGGGCCATCGAGAGCGTCTGCATGATCCAGAACGCCTTGACGTGCGGGAAGTTGTCGAGCATGAGGCGGGCGATGGCGAGTGTGCGGAGGTTTTCTAGGCCGCTGGGGCCGTAGAGGTGCTCGAGCTCGGAGCCGTCGGGGAAGAAGGGCAGGGGGATGATGGTCTGGAAGTAGCCGTGGGGAAGCGACTCAGCGACGGAGCGACGGAGCGACGTAGGGGGCGGCGGATTCGGGGTCGGAAGCGGGACGCCGGGGCGGGTGAGCGTGATGACGGGCGCGGTGATGTCGTCGATCGCGACCAATCCCTCCGTCGCTTTGTCGCTCCGTCGCTCCGTCGCTTCCCCCTCGTAGCCCAGCGCTCGAGCGCCTGGTCCTGCGCCCGCCGAAGGATCTCCATGTGGATCAGCCGCTCGCGCCGCTGGTCGATGTGCCCGTACAGGATCGTCGCGTTGGTGTTCAGGCCCAGCTCGTGCGCGACGAGGTGGACGTCCAGCCACTCGTCCGAGCGGATCTTGCCCTTGTGCGTCTCGTCGTGAACGCGATCATCGAACACCTCGGCGCCCCCGCCGGGGAGTGAGCCCAGCCCCGCCTCCTTGAGCTCCTGCAACACCCACCGGATGCCGGCCTGGCGGTCGTCGCGCTTGTACTTCTTGGCGATTTTCGCCAGGTGGACGATCTCGACGGCGGTGAACGCCTTGATGTGCAGGGGAACCCCCGCGACGTCCGCGACACGCCGAATCGTGCGCAGCATCTCCGGGTAGTAGCTCCAGGGCAGGTAGGGCTGGAGCCCGCCGACGATGTGCATCTCCGTGGCGCCGGACTCGACCGCCTTGCGGGCCTCCGCGGCAACCGACTCCATGTCGTGCGTGTACGCCCCGTCGTCGCCCTTCTTGCGGTAGAACTCGCAGAACTTGCAGGACAGGGCGCAGACGTTGGAGTAGTTGAAGTGGCGGTTGACGTTGTAGTACGCGACGTCGGCGTGCAGGCGCCGACGCACCGCGTCCGCGATCTCGCACACGCCCCAGACGTCGGGCGTCTCGTACAGCGTCATCCCGTCGTCAATCGACAGACGCGAGCCCGCGAGGGCCTTCTCGCGGATGGCGGACAGCCCCGGGTCGATCCCGGGCAGCGCACCACCGGGCGTGGTCGGGCCCGCAAGGACTGGACGCCGAGTGTGAGCAACGCGAACGCTCGGGTTGGTCGTGGGAGCGGGCAAATCGACCCTCCGTGATCTTTCAGAAATATTTGAAAGTATTGCGGGGAACGCGACAGGCGTCCAGTCGGGGCGGGCGAACCCGCGACGCGTATCCTCGCGGCCCTTGGCCAGCCCCCCCGACAAGCCCCGCCGATGGCCCATCGCCCTGCCCACGGGCCACTTCATGGCCTTCGGCACGCCCGAGTGCTGGGCTCGCCTGCTCCTGGACGCACGCGGGCGCGTCCCGCCCCGGTACTGGCTCCGGGCGGCCTGGTCGGTGCTCTCGTGCGTGACGGGCACGATCATCACGCTGCCCGAGCGGGTCGCTCTCGGGCCCTGGCTGCGTTGGCGATTCCGGGGCGGGGCGCCGACGTTCGACCACCCGCCGGGGGTCGTCGTCGTGACCGGGTACTACCGGTCGGGGACGACGCACCTGCACAACCTGCTGGCGTGCGATCGTCGGTTCGTGACGCCGCGCTGGCATCAGTGCCTGGCGCCCCAGGGCTTCTGGGCGAGTTGGACTTTGCTGCGGGCGTTCCTGATCCCGTTCCTGGGCAACACGCGCCCGCAGGACGACGTGCCCTTCGGCCCGGACTGGCCCGCGGAGGACGACTTCGGCGTCTGCAACTGGACGCTTGCCTCGGCGCTCCCGGGGCGGTTCAGCGTGTACGAGCGGCGCGCGCACTACGCCCGCTTCCACAACCTCGAGGGATTGACCTCACGCGAGCTTCGGCGCTGGCGCTGGGCGCAGGCGGCGCTGCTCTGGAAGCTCACGCGTCGGCGCCCGGACGCGCCCCTCCTGCTCAAGAGCCCGAGCCACACGGGGCGCGTCGCGGAATTGGTCCGTCTGCTGGGCAAAGACCGGGTCCGGTTCGTCCACATCGCCCGCGATCCGGGGGCGGTGCTCCGCTCGAACCTGGCAATGCACAGGCGGTTCGACAGCTTCTCCCTCCAGCACCCGCCCTCGGAGCCCCAGACGCGGGAGTTCCTGATCGCGGAGTACGCCCAGACGGAGGAGCTGTACGCGGCCCAGTCACGTGCCGGCGGCGTGCGCGCGTGCGATCTGCGTTTTCAGGACCTCGTCGCCGACCCGGTCGGGCAACTGCGTCGCGCGTACGGCGAGCTCGGACTTGGCTGGACGCCGGAGGTCGAGGCGTCGGTCGTGCGTTACCTGCACGCGGTGGGGGACTACCGCCCGAGGCATGGCGCGGGGGGCGGCGCCGACGAGACGCTCGATCCCCGACTCGCCCCGCTCCGGGAACTATTCGACCTCGACCGCCCCCCCGTCGAACGGCGTGAGCTGCCACGCCTCGACGCGCCCGAGCGCTCCCGCAAGCGCGCCTGGGGCGTACTCGCCCTGACGGCTCTGGCGATCGTCGCACTCTGGATTCCGCTCGCGTGGCTCACGGGCAACCGCCTCGATGCGCTCGTCTGGCCCGCGGGCCTGGCGATCGGGCTGGCGACGATCCGGGCGGCCAGGGTCGGGACGACGGCGCTGGGACTGGCGGCGGCGGGGCTGACGCTGCTCGTGTACGCCGCGGTCGTCTACCCCGCGACGTACTTAGCGTACTCGGACGCCTGGAGCCGCCCGGCGTACGACTCGTGGATCGCCGTCCGCAACTCGATCCTCCTCACGCCCGGCAACCACCTTTTCCTCCTCTTCCTCGGCGTCGTGACCGCCTTCCGGTGCGCGAGCCGGAAGCACCTGCGACCACCCGGGGTGTAAAGCGGCTGACCCGAGGCTTCGCGGACTCAGCCTCGGCGTCCTTACCTGGACGCCCAGTCTGAGCGAGTCCGCGAGCGAAGGCTGGGGTGAGCGCCCGTAACTCCATCCCCGTCTGCCATCCTGGCAGGAACGAGACCCTGGCGTGCCCGAAACGCGTGGTTCGGCCCCTTCTCGCGGGCGGATCGCCCCGCCTCCAAGGGCGATCCTGGGGCCGGTTCTGGCATCCGCCTTGCATCTGGTTACCAGGAACAGCACCAAGACCCCCGGCCTACCCACGGGCGGGCGGGGCAGAGGCATTTCGGGAGGACGGCATGTCGAAGATCATCGGGATCGACCTGGGCACCACCAACTCCGTCGTCGCCCTCATGGAGGGCGACCAGCCCAAGGTCCTCATCAACTCCTCGGGCAACCGGACCACGCCTTCCGTGGTCAGCTTCACCGACAAGGGCGAGCGCCTCGTCGGCCAGCCCGCCAAGCACCAGCAGGTCACCAACCCCAAGAACACGATCTACTCGATCAAGCGCTTCATGGGGCGTCGGCACAAGGAG
This sequence comes from Phycisphaerales bacterium, assembly GCA_041402005.1. Lineage (GTDB taxonomy): Bacteria > Planctomycetota > Phycisphaerae > Phycisphaerales > UBA1924 > JAJRXR01. The sequence goes on from JAWKTB010000002.1 coordinate 322,329, forward strand.
GTCGGCTCGGAAGAGAAGCTGGTCCCCTACGAGGTGACCGGCGGCGCCGACGACTTCGTCAAGGTCAAGATCCGCGACAAGGAGTACACGCCCCAGCAGGTCTCGGCGTTCATCCTGCAGGAGCTCAAGAAGGTCGCCGAGGACTACCTGGGCGAGAAGGTCGAGCGGGCCGTCATCACGGTGCCGGCGTACTTCAACGACTCCCAGCGTCAGGCGACCAAGGACGCCGGCGAGATCGCGGGGCTGAAGGTCGAGCGCATCATCAACGAGCCGACCGCCGCCGCACTGGCTTACGGCCTCGAGAAGAAGGCCAACGAGAAGATCGCGGTCTTTGACCTCGGCGGCGGCACGTTCGACGTGTCGATCCTCGACGTGGGCGATGGCGTCTTCGAGGTGCTCAGCACCAACGGCGACACGCACCTGGGCGGCGACGACTGGGACCAGCGCCTGATCGACTTCCTCGTCAAGGAGTTCAAGTCCAAGGAGGGCATCGACCTCTCCTCGGACGCGATGGCGATGCAGCGGCTCAAGGAGGCCGCGGAGAAGGCCAAGATCGAGCTCTCGCAGTCGCAGGAGACGACGGTGAATCTGCCGTTCATCACCGCGACCAACGAAGGTCCCAAGCACATGCAGATCACGCTGACGCGCTCGAAGTTCGAGTCGTTGTGCGAGGATCTGTTCAAGCGTCTGCGCGAGCCGTGCGAGAAGGCGATCAAGGACGCCAAGCTCGACGCGAGCAAGATCGACGAGGTCGTGCTCGTGGGCGGCTCGACGCGCATGCCCAAGGTCCAGGCGATGGTCAAGGAGATCTTCGGCAGGGAGCCCAACAAGTCCGTCAACCCGGACGAGGTCGTCGCTGTCGGCGCCGCCATCCAGGGCGGCGTGCTCACGGGCGACGTCAAGGACGTCCTCCTGCTCGACGTGACGCCGCTGTCGCTCGGTGTCGAGACCCTCGGCGGCGTGATGACCAAGCTCATCGAGCGCAACACCACCATCCCGACGAGCAAGAAGGAGACCTTCTCGACCGCGTCGGACAACCAGACCAGCGTCCAGATTCACGTCCTCCAGGGCGAGCGTGAGTTCGCCAAGGACAATCGCCCGCTGGGCATGTTCGACCTGGGTGGGATCGCCCCGGCGCCCCGGGGGATGCCCCAGATCGAGGTGGAGTTCGCGATCGACGCCAACGGCATCCTCACGGTCACCGCGACCGAGAAGGCGACGGGCAAGAGCGCGGACATCAAGATCACCAACTCGGGCGGCCTGTCCGACTCCGAGATCGAGAAGATGAAGTCCGACGCCGAGGCTCACGCCGAGGAGGACAAGCGCCGGCGCGAGCTGGTCGACCTCAAGAACCGCGGCGACGCGATCGTGTCCGAGACGCGGCGCTCCCTGGAGGAGCACGGCGGCAAGGTCTCCGCGGACATCCGCTCGCGGATCGAGTCTGCCCTGTCCAACCTCGAGTCCAAGCTCAAGGAGGACGACAAGGGCGCGATCGAGGCCGCCATGAACGAGCTGCAGAGTGCCAGCATGGAGCTGGGCAAGGCGGTCTACGAGGCCCAGTCCTCGGGCGGGGCGGGCGCGTCGGGGGGCGGAGCGTCCCAAGGCGCCAGCGACGACGTCATCGACGCCGAGTTCGAGGTCAAGGACGACGACAACAAGAGCTGATTCGCTCTTGGAGGGGTGGGCTTCCAGCCCACCCACTTACGGACGAGATCGCGGCGGGCGCTGCACACGCGGCGCCCGCTGTTGTTTTTGCTCGCTATTCGAGCCCGCGAAGGCGCCCGATCTCGCGGGCCATCAGACGGGCCGCCTCGCCCCGGTGTGACCGGGCGTTCTTCTCCTCCGCGCTCAACTCGGCGGAGGTGCGCGTGTAATCCGGCCCGACCAGGACGAGCGGGTCATACCCGAACCCGTTGGCGCCCCGCGGCACGTCGTGGGGCATGCCGATGCGCCCCTCGAACGCCCCCCGCACGACGGCGAGGATCCGTGAATCCCTCCCCCCGGTGGGGCCGGTTTCCAACCGGCCTGCGTTCCTGATCAGGAACGGATACTCACCCGGCCGCTCACACAGCCCCGCTTTCACTGCGTTCTTCTCGATGTATCTGAACTTCTCTTCCGCCTCGTCCGCGTCACGGACGATCCTGTCGAAGTACTCTCGCTGCCACAGGGCGCCGGCCTCGCCTCGTTTCTTCTGGATTTGAGCGGCGCTGTGCCGTTTGATGCTGTGCATCAGCCCGGCTAGATCGGGCCAAGATCCGTCCTCCTGCTGTTTGATCCGGAACAGCATATGCACGTGGTCGGGCATGACCGTCGCCGCGTGGAGCACGATCCGCGTGCCGTCCCAGTGGGAGCACGCATCGGCGACGATCCGGCGTTCCTCCGGGCTGAGTACTCCTGCGTGCGTGCGCCACGTCACGAAGTAGGTCGCGCCGGCGAGTTGCCAGTGGGGGAGGTCGCCGCGTCGGGTTTGAAACGCGCCGTCGTTGAACTGGGGAACAGAGTTCTTTCGGGTCGGTTGGAAACCGACCCCACCGGGGGGAGCGGTCCCTTCGGGGGGAATCGTCCCACTGGAAGGAGGGGCGTCGCCAGGCGGGGGGGACGGCGTTGCCAGCACCATCGTGCACACGAACCTTGCCGAGCGCTGCTCGGGCGCCACGCCCTCCAGGTCCTTCAGCAGCTTCGCGTTGTTTGCGGCATCCCGGGCCTCGCGGCTGATCCCCGTCTCCTCGCCGTCCGTCGCGTAGTGCGAGCTGATCACCCCCGGCGCCCCGCCCAACGCGTCCACCTCCAGCCCCGAGTCGTCCGCCAGGCAGACCCGCCCCGTCTGCTCGGCGTACGAGAGGGCCTTGAGCGTCGCGTTGGCCTCGAACGACGCACGCCCCTCGACCGGCTCGGCGAACTCGCCCGCCAGGTCGCTCAGGCCGACCACACCCACCCCGATCTTGCCCAGGATCGCGCGGATCTCCTCCACTTTGTGGGGGTTGCCGGTCGCGATCACGATGGGCTCGTCGCCGATGGGCATACGTGTTCCGTGCTTCATTGTTGCCCGCTACCCTTCGGGCCATGGTCCACGCAGAGGAAAGATCGGCGGTGGCGCAACGGGCCGCGGAGGCCCTCGAGGCGCGTGCCGAGTCGGGCCCGATGCCAAAGGCCCTGATCGGGTTCGACGGGTTCATCGACGAGATCATCCACGTCGTCGGGCGCCGACGCTCCATGAAGGGGGACGACTTCGAGCGGATCGCGACGATCCCGGAGTTCGCCGCCCGGGCCGCCGCGGCTTCGGGTCGCAGCGCCAACATCGAGATGTACGTCCGCGAGGTCCGCTTCGGGGGCAACGCGCCCCTGATGGGCGGGGCGATGGGTCGCCTGGGCGCGGTCGTCGATTTCATCGGCGCCGTCGGACAGAAAGAGGACCACACGAAGCTCGACCCGCTCTTCCAGCCCTTCGCCGACCGGTGTCGCTCGGTCCGCCCGCTCGCCAGGCCCGGGCACACCGACGCGCTCGAGTTCAGCGACGGCAAGCTGATGCTGGGCAAGGCGCAGACCGTCCAGGAGGTCACCTGGGAGCGGATCAAGGAAGTCGTGGGCCTCGCGAAGATGACCGAACTCGGCGAGGAGGCGGACATCATCGGCGTCACCAACTGGGTGATGCTGGGCGGCGTCGAGGGCATCTGGGCGGGCCTGCGTGACGAGGTCTTCCCGAAGCTCTCCGACCGCCCCCGCCGGGTTGTGGTGGACCTGTCCGACCCCGCGAAGCGATCGGACGAGGCGATCTCGCGGGCGATGGGCGTGCTGCGGTCGCTCAACGAGAAGGCGCCCGTGACGCTCGGGCTGAACCTGGCCGAGGCGCAGCGGGTCGCGAGCGTCAGCGGGCTGACGGTTTTCGACGAGTCGCGGAGCTACTCGCTGGGGAAGCTCGTGCGCGAGGCGGCGGGGCAGCTTCGCGAGACCTTGGGGCTCGATGGCGTGGTGGTGCATCCCCGCGAGGGCGCGGGCGCCGCCGACTCCACGGGCGCCGCCTGGTTCGAGGGGCCATTCACGGCCAACCCCAAGCTCTCGACGGGCGCGGGGGATCATTTCAACGGGGGCTTCGCCTTCGCCCGCGCGATAGGATTGGGCATCGAGGAGTCCCTGGCCGTCGGATGCGCGGTCTCCGGCGCCTACGTGCGTGACGCGAAGAGCCCGGACCTCACGCGGGTGGTTGCGTTCCTGCGAGACCTGCCCTCCTCGGAGTGAGCAAGAGGCCCCATGGCGTCGCAACCCCCGAGCACGTTCCTGCGGGAAGCCGATCGCCTCGTCGCCGCGGGCGACCTGGCGGGCGCCGCGGATACCTACGCGACGCTGCTCAAGTCCAACCCGAGGTACGAGCACCGGGCCCGCGTCCGCTACCGCCTGGGCACGATCTACTCGAAGCTCGGGAGATGGCAACGGGCGATCGACACGCTCAAGCGGGCGGCACGCGAGTGGCCCGACAACGCGGACCTCCTGTACAACCTGGCGCAGGCTCAGATCTACGCGCAGCGACAAAGTGATGCGGCGGAGACACTCGCCCGCGCGCTGGAGGCGGACCCCGACCACGCCGACTCGCTCGCACGCCTCGCAACGATGGCGCAGTACGCCGGGCGCCCCGAGGACGCGGCGGCGCAGCTCGAGGCCATCGATCGGCGCGGCATACGAAACTGGTCCGTCGAGCTCGCCTTCGCGACGCTCGCGCCCAAGACGGGGCGGAACCCCGAGGCGATCCGCCGCTTGCGATCGATGGTCGACGAGGGCGGGCTCGAACCCGAGGAGCGGGCGGCGTTGCTGCTCAACCTCGCGTACCTGCTCGACCTCGAGGGGCGGTATGACGACGCCTGGGGGGCGGCCGAGGAGGGCAACGCCGCCCTGCCCGTCCACTACGACCCGGCCCGCTTCGTGCGCGATGTCGAGCACAGCATCAGGACGGTCACGCCCGAGGTCATCCTGTCCCTGCCCGAACCGACGGACCGCGCGTCGGACGTGGTGCTCATCCTCGGGTCCCCGCGCTCGGGCACGACGCTGATGGAGCAGATCATCGCCGCCCACCCGGAGGCGGATTCGGCGGGCGAGCTGGAGGTGCTGGGCGAGTCGGTCAAGATCGTCGCGCGGGCGGCTGGCGCGACAGGCGACGCGTCGCGCATCCGGCGCGCCGACATGATCAAGGCCTCCGGGCATTACCTCTCCGCGCTGCGCGCCTGCAGCGGGCAGGCGCGCAAGCGGATCGACAAGCAGCCGCACAACTGGCACTCTCTCGGCCTGGCCTCGCGCCTCCTGCCCGAAGCGCGGGTGATCTACTGCGACCGCGACCTGAGGGACGTCGCCATCTCGACGTTCTTCCGGAACTTCGCGATCGGGCACGAGTACTCCACGCGACTCGACTGGATCGGGCAGTACCTCCGCGAGTCGCGCCGCCTGATGCGCCACTGGATCGAGGTCATCCCGCGGACGACCGACTCGTTCAAGATCACGACCGCTCGCTACGAGGAGGTCGTCGCCAACGCCGAGACGGAGAGCCGGCGCCTCGTCGAGTTCGTCGGTCTTCCGTGGGACGACGCTTGTCTCCGCTTCCAGGAGCACAAGCGCGGCGTGAGGACGCTGTACGCCGACCAGGTGGGTCGGGGCGTGTACAAGGACTCGCTCGAGCGCTGGAGACGCTACGAGAAGCACCTGGGCCCGCTGATGGAGGCGCTGGGCGACGAGGCGCCCCGGGGCTAGGCAATGGGGGGGAGGACCACGACACCGACCGCCGGGCAGCTGCTCGCCGCCGCCGACGAGTGCGCCCGTCGCAACGACGTCGTCGGGGCGGCGGACGTCTTCACGAAGTTCCTGAAGCATCACCCGCGTCACCCGGCCGCCGGCGCCGTCCAACTCAAGTGTGGCCAGACGCTCGTCCGCCTCGGGCGGTACGAGGAGGGCGTGCGCCTGATCCGCGGGCTCGTCGAGGCGGACCCGTCGTCGATGATCGCGCGTGACAGCCTCGTGCTGGCGTACCACTACGCGGGGCGGCTCGACGAGGCGCTTGATGTCGTCGAGGCGACGCTGGCGATCGACCCCGACCACGCCGAGGCGCTCGCGCGGCGGGGCGAGCTGTTGCTCTACGCCGGCGCCCCGGACGAGGCGGCGGCGCTGCTCGACGCCGCCCGTGCCCGGGGCGTCGCGGACTGGACGCTCGATCTCGCGTTCGCGGGCGTCGCGCCGCGGGTCGGGCGGGCGCCCGAGGCGATCGATCGCCTGCGCGCCTTGCTCGCGTCGGGCTCCATCACCCCGCCCCAGCGCCGCGAGGTGCTCTTCACGCTCGCCCGCCTGCTCGAGGGCGTCGGCGAGTACGACCAGGCCTGGAACACCATCGAGGAGGCCCACACACTCCGCGCCGCCCGCTTCAACCCCGACGCCTTCGATCGTCGAGCGGCGGCGATGATCGAGCGGTTCACGCCCCAGGCGATCGCGTCCGTCCCCGCCCCCGTGGACCCGGGCGACGACGTCGTGCTGGTCGTCGGCTCGCCCCGCTCGGGCACGACGCTCGTCGAGCAGGTTCTCGCGGGACACCCCCGTGTCTCGACCGCCGGCGAGATGCCGAGCGTCGAGCTTGCCGCGGTCTCGCTCGGCGTCTGGCCCGACCCCGGCGCCTGGCGCCCGGAGCGTCTGCGCCGCGCCGACGTCGCCCGCGCCTCGGGACGCCTGCTCATGGACCTGCGTTCGCGGGCCGGTGAGGGCGATCGCCGGATCGACAAGCAGCCCGGCAACTGGATGCACGTCGGGCTCGCCGCGGCGCTGACGCCCGGCGCGCGCGTGATCCAGGTCCGCCGCGACCCGCGCGACACGGCGATCTCGCTCTACTTCCGCCACTTCACGGGCGGGCACGAGTTCGCCACCCGCCTCGACTGGATCGGGCGGTACCTGCGGACGTGCGCGCGCGTGACGCGACACTGGTCCGCGATGTCTGAGCGTGGCGACCTGCGCCTCGGGCTGACCGACGTGCGGTACGAGAGTCTCGTCGCGAGCACCGAGCCCGAGGCGCGCCGCCTCGTCGAGTTCCTGGGCCTGACCTGGGACGGCGCCTGCCTGTCGTTCCACGAGCGCCGCGCGATCACGCCGACACTCACGCCCGAACAGGCGGGCCGCCCTGTGTATGACTCGTCGGTCGCCAAGTGGCGGCGCTACGAGGGGCGCCTCGCCCCGCTGCTCGAGGCGCTGGGCGACGAGGCGCCGGTCGGCGACGCCTGACCTCCCGAGCCCCTCGGCCCTACAGTTGGCCCATGCACGAGGTTCTCGCACGACTCGGGCTCGACCGCGACCCGCGCGTCACGCCCCCGACCGACACGCCCGCCGACGGCGTGGTCGTGAGTTTCAACCCGGCGACCGGCGAGCCCCTCGCGGGCGTCAAGCTCGACACCGCCGACTCGTACGACAAGACCATCAACGCCGGCGTCGAGTCGTTCAAAAAGTGGCGCACGGTCCCCGCGCCCAAGCGAGGGGAGGTCGTTCGGCGCATCGGGCAGGCCTACCGCGAGAATCTTGACGCCCTGGGGGCTCTGGTCGCCCTGGAGATGGGCAAGATCCGGGGCGAGGGTGTGGGCGAGGTCCAGGAGACGATCGACATCGCCGACTTCGCCGTCGGCCTCTCACGACAGCTCCACGGCATCACCATGCCCTCGGAGCGCCCCAAGCACTCGATGCGCGAGCAGTGGCTGCCCCTCGGTCCGATCGGCATCATTACTGCTTTTAATTTTCCCAACGCGGTCTGGGGGTGGAACGCGATGCTCGCCGCGGTCTGTGGCGACGTCAGCGTCTGGAAACCCAGTCTCATCACCCCCCTGACCGCGATCGCGACCAACAGCATCGCGCAGCGCGTCGCGTCGGAGATGGGGTACGACGACGTCTTCCAGCTCGTCATCGGCGCCGACGACGTCGTCGGCGAGCGCATGATCGCCGACCGTCGCCTGCCCCTGATCAGCGCGACCGGGTCGTGCCGGATGGGTCGGCGCGTGGGCTCGGTCGTCGCGGGTCGCCTGGGTCGGTGCCTGCTCGAGCTGGGCGGGAACAACGCGGTCATCATCGAGGCCGACGCCGACCTCGATCTCGCGCTCAAGAGCACGGTCTTCGGCTCGGTCGGCACGTGCGGGCAGCGCTGCACGACCAGCCGTCGCCTCATCATCCACGAGTCGATCGCCGACGCGTTCTGCGAGAAGCTGGTGAAGGCGTACGCGACCATCCGAGTGGGCGATCCCCTCGACGAGGGGACGCTGCTGGGCCCGATCATCAACGAGAACGCGGCTCTCGCGTTCGAGAAGGCGATCGCGGCGGCCAAGGAGCAGGGGGGCAAGGTCATCGCGGGGGGCGCCCGCGTGGACCCCGGCACGCTCCCGGAGCGGTTGCGGAAAGGCGCGTACGTGCAGCCTACGATCATCCGTGCGCCAACCAGCAATCGGCTGGCCATCGCGCAGGAGGAGACCTTCGCCCCGATCCTCTACGTCTTCACCTACAAGACTCTCGACGAGGCGATCGGGATGCACAACTCGGTGGACCAAGGTCTGAGCTCGGCGATCTTCACCGGCTCCACCCGCTCCGCCGAACGCTTCCTGGATCCGTCGGGCGCGGGCTCCGATTGCGGCTTGGCGTACGTGAATCTGGGAACGAGCGGCGCCGAGATTGGCGGCGCGTTCGGCGGCGAGAAGGACACCGGTGGAGGTCGCGAATCCGGTTCGGACGCCTGGAAGGCGTACATGAGACGGCAGACCTGCACCGTCAACTTTGGAGACGAGTTTGCTCTGGCACAGGGGATCCGCTTTGAGTGAGCAGAAGGTCGCCGACGCGTTGGCGGAGGCCGCGGTCGCGAACGTCAAGTCCGGCATGACCGTCGGGCTCGGCGCGGGCACCACCGCCGCCCGGGGAGTTCGCCTCTTGGCCGACCTCGTCCGCGAGGGCAAGCTCGACGTCAAATGCGTCTGCGCCTCGGACGCCACCGAGGACACCGCCAAGCAGCTCGGCCTCGACGTCATCGAGTTCTGCCTCGTCGAGGAGCTCGACGTCCTGATCGACGGCGCCGACGAGATCGACCGCAACCTCAACGTCATGAAGGGCTCCAGGGGCGCCATGGCCCGCGAGCGCATGCTCGCCTGGGCCTGCCGTCACACCGTCTTCATGGTGGGCGACAACAAGGTCTCCGAGCAGATCGGCGTCAAGTCGTCGCTGGCCGTCGCCGTCATGGCCTTCGGCCTGGCCTCGACCCGGGCCGCCATCCGCCGCCTCGGGCTCAACGGCGTCTGCCGCCGCAAGATGAACGGCGACCTCTTCCTCACCGACAACGGCAACCTCGTCCTCGACGTCTCGCTCCGGGGCGACGAGAACCTGCCCGAGCTGTCGGCCGCCCTGAACGACATCCCGGGCGTCGTGGACCACGGCCTGTTCCTGTCGGAGGCCGACGAGATCCTGATCGAGTCCGAGCGAGGCGCCGTCGAACGCCTGCTCCGCTCCAGCGTCACCGCCGACGCCTGAACCGCTCGAACTTTCTCCTTGCTTCACGGAGGACCGGGCTTCCAGCCCGGTCTTTTTCTTCTTCCCCCCTTCTCTTCCTCCCCCCGGTGGAGCCGGTTTCCAACCGGCTCCTTCCCCTCAGTGCCCCCGCCCGACCGTGTCCACCCCCGTCTTCTCGCTCACCGGGCTGAACAGGTCCAGGATCTCCGTCTCCTCAAGCGCCTCGCAGGCGTGTGGCACGTTCGCGGGCAGCTCAAGCACCTGCCCCGCTTCGAGCATCAACTCCTGCGACGCCTCCCCCCCGACCTCGCCCACCCAGAACCGGCAGCGCCCCGACAGCACGACCACGAGCTGCTCGTTCTCGTGCGTGTGTTCACCGACGACGAAGCCCTCGTGCAGGCGGACGCGCGAGATCATCATCTTCTCGCCGACCACGCGCTGGCGGTCGATCTTGTCCATCGGGCGGTCAACCTGGATCGACGCCCACGTGTGCACGACGGCTCGTGTCCGGCTCATGACGTGCCCTCCCGAGGCGAGTCTACCGCCTGCCCAACTTCGGGTTTCCCCGTGGTTTCACCGGCACTCCCACGACGAGTCTTCGAGTCGTGGGGTTCGAACCGCCCCCGACCCCCGCTACGCTATCCATCGCATGGCGCCCCCGATCGACCTGCGTTCCGACACCGTCACGCGTCCCACCCCCGCGATGTGGGACGCGATGCGCGACGCCCAGCTTGGTGACGACGTCCTGGGCGACGAGCCCACCGTCACCGCCCTCCAGGACAAGCTCGCCAAGCTCCTCGGCAAGGAGGCCGCCTGCTTTGTCCCCTCGGGCACGATGGCGAACCAGACCGCGATCCGCGCCCTGACCGAGCCGGGCGACGAGATCGTCTGCCACCCCAGCGCCCACATCTACCACTACGAGACCGGCGCCTTCGCCGCGATCTCGGGATGCGCCCTTCGCTTCGCCGAGGGAGAGCGCGGCATGTTCGACGTGAACGCCCTCGACGCCGCGATCAGGCCCCCCAACCACCACTTCGCCCCGGCCCGCCTCGTCGTCGTCGAGAACACCTCCAACGGCGGCGGCGGCTCCGTCTGGCCCCTCGACCTCGTCGAGCGAGTCACCTCCCGCGCCCGCGAGCACGCCATGCGGACACACCTCGACGGCGCCCGCCTCTGGAACGCCTCCGTCGGCGCCGGCGTTGAGCCGCGCGAGTACGCCGAGCACTTCGACACGGTCTCCGTCTGCTTCTCCAAGGGCCTGGGAACCCCGGCGGGGTCGGCGGTCGCGGGCGACGCCGACACCATCGCCCGCGTCTTCCGATTCCGCAAGATGTTCGGCGGCGCCATGCGCCAGTCTGGCGTCCTCGCCGCCGCCTGCATCCACGCCCTCGACCATCACATCGCCCGCCTCGCCGACGATCACGCAAACGCGAGGCGACTGGGTGAGGGTCTCGCCGCCCTCGACCCCATCTCGCTCGACCTCGCGGGCGTCGAGACGAACATCGTCTACTTCGACCTCGACCCGGCGTGGGGCGACGCGCCCACACTCGCGGCACGCCTGGAGTCAAAGGGCGTCCGCCTGCTCGCCGTCGGCGCCCAGCGGCTGCGCGCGGTCACGCACCTGGACGTCACGCGCGCGCAGATCGAGACCGCGATCGAGGCCGCCGCCGACGCTGTTGGCGTCCCGGCGTGAAGGAGCCCGCCATGACCATTGCCCGTGTCATCGCCCTCGCCACGCTCGTGCTGGCCTCGAGCGCGATGGGGCGCCAGCCCGCCGACGCCGCGTCGGAGGATCGACCGATCGAGGCGACGAGTCTCTTGGGCGAGCCCCTGCGCCGCCCCGCGACCGACGACGCGCAACTGGCGACACTCGAAAAGAACCTCGCAGACGCGCAGGCGGCGCTGGAGAAATCCCCCGACGACGAGATGGCCTGGATCTGGGTCGGGCGGCGCCTGGCCTATCTCGGGCGATACCGCGAGGCGATTGACCTCTACACCAAGGCCATCGAGAAGTTCCCCGAGAGCTACAAACTCCGACGCCACCGGGGACACCGGTACATCACGATCCGCGAGTTCGCCAAGGCCGAGACCGAGCTGGACTGGGCGAGCAAGCTCGCCGCCGATCACCCCGACGAGATCGAGCCCGACGGCATCCCCAACGAGCGCAACCAGCCCCGCTCCACCACCGACTCGAACATCTGGTACCACCTCGCCCTCGCCCGCTACCTCCAGGGTCGTTTCCGAGAGGCCGGCGACACGTTCGAGCGGTGCCTCCGGTACGCCCGCAACGACGACATGATCGTCGCGACGAGGTACTGGCTCTTCCTCTCCCGTCAGCGTGACGGCGTGGAGTGGGACGACCTCGAACAGATCCTCCTCCCCATCGACGCCGACATGGACATCGTCGAGAACCACGCGTACCAACGCCTGCTCCTGCTCTTCAAGGGTCAGTTGCTGGAGGAGGACCTGATGGACGGGCTCGAACCGGGCGGCGTCGAGTTCTCGACGATCGCCTACGGCGTCGCCCGGGACAGGGCCCTCGAGGGCGACGAGCGGGGCTGCCATGAACTGCTCGAGAAGATCGTCGCCGATGACACGTGGCCCGCGTTCGGGCACATCGCCGCCGAGGCCGACCTGGCCCGCGAGCGAGAGGAGACCAAGCCGTGAGACTGACCGAACTGCGTCCGATGCTCGCCTGCCGGGATCTTGACGCCACCAAGGCCTTCTACGAGGACAAGCTGGGGTTCAAGTGCGTCGGCGAGTTCGAGCACGGGGGCAAGGCCGTCTGGCGGGAGTTCGTCCGAGACGAGGTCGCCATCATGTGCAACATGCCGCCCGCGAGCGCCTTCGAGGAGGGCAATCCCGGCGACAAGCGCTTCCAGGTCTACTACATCAACTCGGACGACGTCGTCGCCCTGCACGCCGACCTCACACGCCGCGGCGCCCCTGTCACGGACCTCCGCGTCACGGTCTATGGCATGAAGGAGTTCGAGGCCCGCGACCCCGACGGGCACTGGCTCTGGTTCGGCCAGCCCACCGACGAGGCGCCGACGGTGCGGGAGTAGGGGCGGCTTGAAGCGCGTGCGTGCTCGCTCGCTGACATCCGCCAGTCTCGTTTCCAGCACGGGAACGCCGCGATGTCAGACCGTCTTCCCCGTGCCGCGTGCCCCCCAGCGCATACTGGCCCGTGAGATGATGGGTTGAACACGAAGGTCGCGAAGAACGCGAAGAAAGGGCTTTGAGCCCTTGAGCTCTTCGCGTCCTTCGTGTTCAAATGGAAGCCATCGCCCGCTCAGGGCTCCCCGTCCCATTCATTGATGTTCACGCATGCCCCCCCGTCCACCCCTTCGTCGATCACGACGAATCGGATCAAGGACGTGAGTTCCATCGTCAGCAGAGGCGGCTCGCGCAGCATATACGCCTCGCCCGATCCGTCGGCGTCATCGCTTACGGATTCGGACCTGGTCAACTCGTGCACAAGCAGCCGGTCGCGGGTGTCGAACCGGAACGTCGCTCGTTCCCCGGGATCGATGCGCTCTGATCGCACAACTGTGGTGTGCCACGTGTTCGAACTGTCCTGAATGTATGTCGCCTCGATCACGCGATCGGTCTCGTTGACGACGATGACGCCGCCGCCGCGAGCACTGGCGTATACGTATCCGAGGATCGCCCCGAGCAGCACGAGCCACAGACCCACGAAGACGAGCAGGACAGCTTTCTTGCCCCGCCCCATCGCCTACTGCCCCTGCGCCAGTGAGTACCCCCGCTCGCCGTCGAAGTTTTTGAGGGGCTGGAAGTCCGCGATCTCGAACTTCTCCGCGATCCGCCGCAGGAGGTGGATCGTCGGCCCCTGCCCGATCTGCCCGATCAGGTGCTTGTCCTCCAGCTCGAACCGCACGCGGTAGTAATCCACCACCTCCGTGTACACCGAGCCCGAGGGCCACACCTGCGTGCCGCGGTTCGAGATCATCGTCAGCTTGAACGGCGTGCCCACCGCCAGGCGTTCGAGCTTCTGGGCCAGCTCCAGGGGCGTCATCGTCGTGCACACGTACGCGTCGCACCCGACCACGTCCGAGCGCACCTGCATGAACGTCTGCATCAGCACGTTCACGTGCGGGCGCGTCGGCGGCTTGAAGCTCAGCGTGTCGTGCATCGGCACCGGCTTGGCCTCCAGCTCGCTCGGCTGCATCCCCAGGTGGTCGATCACCCCCTTGGCGAACTCGCTTGTCCCGACGGCGGGCGTGCTCTGATTGCCGAAGTCCCCCGTGTGCACGCCGTTCTCGAGCATGGCCAAGAGCGCGTTCTCGATCACCGCCGCCCGCTTGAGCAGGCCGACGTGGCGGAGCATCATCAGCCCCGAGAGCAGCAGGCTCGTGGGGTTGGCGATGCCCTTGCCGGCGATGTCGGGCGCGGTGCCGTGGACGGCCTCGAAGATCGAGATCTGATCGCCGATGTTCGCGCTGGGCGCGAACCCCAGCCCGCCGACGAGCCCCGCCGCCAGGTCGGAGACGATGTCGCCCTGGAGGTTGGGCAGGACGATCATCTCGTAGGTCTGCGGCTTGAGCACGAGGTTCATGCACAGGGCGTCGATGATGACGTCCTTCTTCTCGATCTCGGGGTAGTCGTCGCCGACGGTCCTGAAGCGGTCCAGGAACAGGCCGTCGGTCATCTTCATGATGTTGGCCTTGTGCCCGCAGTAGACGACCTTGAGCCCGAGCCGCTTGGCGGTCTGGAAGGCGAACTCGTGGACCTGGTCGCACCCCGGCGCCGTGATGAGCCGCTTGCACTCGACCACGTCGCCCGTGAGGCGGTGCTCGATCCCGCCGTAGGTGTCCTCGATGTTCTCGCGGACGACGTAGATGTCCACCGGCACGCCCGCGCGGCTGAAGACCGTGTCCACGCCCGGCAGACTCTGGAAGTGCCTCAGGTTCGCGAACGCGCCGAACGTCTTGCGAAGGGTGACATTGATCGACTTGCCGCCCCCGCCGATCGGCGTGCCCATCGGCCCCTTGTAGAGGATGCCGCACCGCTCGATCGTCTCGATCGCTTGGTCGGTCATACCCCTCGTCTCGCCGGCGGCGAAGACGCGCTGACCCATCTCGACCTCGACGAAGTCGACGTGGTCGCCCACGCCGGCCTCCCGGAAGATCGTGAGGCAGGCGTCCATGATCTCGGGGCCGATCCCGTCGCCGGGGGCGAGGGCGATGGTCGCACGTTCAGACATGGGCGGGAAGCCTCCTGACAGACTCGACGATGGACCGTAGGGGTGGGGGACGGATCCTTGGCGCGCCTTCTCGGACGCGCCGGATCATGCATCGGCCGCCCGGGTCAGCCGCTCAAGGACGGCCGCCCAGATCGCCCGCGCTTCGGGCGTTTCTCCCCCCGAGGGCGGTCGCTGGACCGCGATCATGGGGGGCTTCCCCGCGTCCGCCTCGCGAAGGGCGGCGTACAGCCTCGCCGCGTACCCGCCCGGGTCCGAGGGCATCTCGATCGTCCGCACCCCCCGCCCTCCGAGCCCGGACCCCTCGATCACCAGCGCGATCACGCCCCCGCCAAGCCCCCGGACCATCCGGTCAAGCTCGTCCCGCGTCGAGATGAGACGCACCGGGGCGGAGGGTGCGTAGTGGGGGCCCAGAAGCCCCGGCGAACGAGCCGGGGCGTCGCCGCCCCGGGAGTGAGCCTCGACGACCACCTCGCGCCCTAGAGCCGCCTGGATCCGCTCCGCCCCGATCACGCCCAGGCGTAGCACCCGCGCCGGCGTCGTCGTCAGGTCCAGCACCGTCGATTCGATCCCCGCGCGGCACGCCCCGCCGTCGAGCGTGAGCACGTCCGACGCCTCGAACGCCTCGCGCACGTGGTCCGCCGTCGTGGGCGAGACACGCCCGCTCGGGTTGGCGCTGGGACCGACCAGGGGCGTCCCGCACGCGCTGATCAGCGCGAGCGTCAGCGGATGATCCGGGCAGCGCACGCCGACGGTCGCCCCGCCCCCCGTCACGACGCTCGGCACGCGCTCGCCCTTCTCCAGCACCAAGGTCAGTGGCCCGGGCCAGAAGACGTCCGCCAGGCGCTGCGCCTCGTCCGTCCATTCGCGCACGACCCGCCCCGCCATCTCCGCCCCGTCCACATGCACGATGAGCGGGTTGCCCGCCGGGCGTCCCTTGAGCTCGAACACGCGCCGCACCGCGTCCTCGTTGAACGCGTCGGCGCCGAGGCCGTACACCGTCTCGGTCGGGAACGCCACGAGCCCGCCCGCGCGGATCCGCTCGGCGCAGCGCTCGATCCGCTCCGGGTCGGCGACTGGCGTGTCCTCGCCACCCATCACGGCGCCCCGTCGGCGGCCCCGTCGATCTCCTGACCCGCGTCGCCCGCCCCCTGCTCGTCGCCCGTCCCGTCGACGCGGTAGTCGAGCGCCCGGTCCCCCTCGAGCACCTGGTTCGCGTCCGGCACGACGAAGTCGATCCGCGACCGCTCCAGTGCCGTCCCCATCGCGGCGTACAGCCTCGCCAGCGACGTGTTGTACGCGACCAGCGCCGCGACCTCGGCGACCTCCGCCTCGGCGAGCGACTCCTGCTGGTTCAGCTCCACGTTCAGCCGCTCGACCGTGTACCCCCGGTCGGTGAGCTGCTTCTCGACGCCGAGCGTCCGCAGCGCCTCGCCCTGGGCGATCCGCGTCAGGCGGGCCTGGACGATGAGCTTGTAGTCGCGCACCACGGCGTCCAACTCGTCCTTGACGTCGAGCACGACGTCCTGCACCGCCTTGCGGTACCCCGTGATCGCTCGCAGGCGCTCGAGCCTCGCCTTGCGGTACCCCGCCTCGCCCAGGCGGTTCCCGATCGGCTGCTCGAACAGCACGCCCAGCAGGAACTCGTCCAGGAACTCGTTGTCGCCGAGGTTCCCGTACGCCCGGTCCATCGACGAATCGAACCCGATCATTGTGACCTCCGCCTGGAGGTCGAGACGGGGGAGCCTCGCGTTGCGGGCGACCACCTCGCGGATCGAGCTGTCGTCGATCGACAGGATCGCCTGGTCGATCTCGGGCCGTGAGTCGATCGCCGTCGTGATCGCGTCCACCAGGCTGAACTCGATCGGCTCGTCCACCGCGTGATCGACCGGGACGAGCATGATCTCGGAGCCCACCGGCAGGTCCGGGTCGTTGATGAGCGCCTTCAGGCGGTCGGACGCCCGGCGGAGGCGCGTCTGGGCGATCAGGATCTGGCCCTTTCGCCTCTCGACGCGAGCCGCGGCGTCCGCGACCTGCGCCTGCCTCGCGTCCTGGATCCGGCGGACCTTGATGTCATCGCGCACCTCGACGCCCCGGTCGAGCAGACGCTGGCGGATCGCCAGCTCGTTGTACGCGAGCAGCAGGTCCCAGTACGCGCTCTCGACCGACGTCACCGTCGCCAGGAGCTGGCTCTTGAGCGTCGCAATGTCCGCGCGCTCCGCGTTCTGCGCCAGGCGAACCTGCGCGAGCGCCGTCCCCGCGCCCGCCCCCCGCAAGAGGGGCTGGGTCACGCCGACCGTGAGGTCCACGCTCTGCGCCGGGTTGGGCGTCGGCGACACGCCGAAGAACGACGTTCGCACGTCCGTGTACAGCAGATCCTGGCGGACCTCGACGCTCCCGCCGGTGATCAGGTTCTTGCGCACGCCCGTGGACGAGGTGAGTGACTGGGACGAGTTGGTGACGGACCCCATCATCCCGCCGAACCCGCTGCCCGCCTGGGGTCGGTCCGTGTCCGTCCAGTAGTTCTCGCTGAAGAGAACCCAGTCGAACGCCGCCTGGGCGGCGACCACGTCCGCCTCGCGCACCGCCGGCCCGAAGCGGGCGAGCTGCACGTCGAGGTTCCGCTGCACCGCCGAGCGCACGCACCGCTCCAGGCTCACGCCCACCACCCGCTGCGGGCGCCCGTACAGGTCCTCGCTGAGCAGGCTCTCGATCGGGTCGTGCCCCGCTTCGGCGCCCTGCCCGAGCCGCTCGAGGTACGACCTGGGCGAGTACTCCTTCTCGATCAGGTCGAGGTGCTCGGGGCGGATCTCGAGCTGGTCCACCCCCGCGTCGCGCGACGTCTGGCGTCGATCGCGGTACCCCTCCGCCTCGCGCACCTCGCGCCGGACCGAGTCCACGACCGAGCGACGCAGCTCCTGCTCGGAGCGTCGCTCGATGGGGGATCGGCACCCGCCGACGGCGAGCACGACCCCGAGAAGGGCGATGGCACGACCCATGGCGCTCAAGCGGACGCCCAGGGGTGACGAATGACTTGGGGGAATCATCGGGAGAAGTTAGAATCGCCCGGGGAGCCGGTCAAAGCCGGGGCCCGGGCGAAGTGCACAACCGCCCGCCCCGCCGCCCTGGCCAGCCCGGGGCGGTACACTGCCCGTGGCGTGGGAAAGTGCCCACGCCAGGCCGGGCATGGAGCCCCGCCCACGATGCCCGTTCAAGGAGGATTTGCCGTGCGTCGCGCCCCTCTCGCGTCCGTCCGAGCTGCCGTCGCCTCCCTGGCGCTCGCCGCCCCAATCCTCTCCGCCCAGGCCCAGATCCAGGACGTCGCCCCCCGCTGGGTCGTCGTGACCCAGAAGGACGCCCCGGCCCGGTGCGACGATTTCGACCGCTTCTACAAGGTCGCCACCTTCCAGCCTGGCCAGATCCTCCGCCTCGACGGCGAGAGTGAGGAGTGGGCCCGGATCGTCTACCCCGCCACCCTGCACGCCCTCGTCCCCGCCTCGGACGCCAAGGGCGTCGGTGCGGGCATCATCCAGCTCGCCACCGACTCGCGCCTCCGGGCCCCCAGCGCCGTGCTCGGCATCGCCGGCTCCTGGCACTCCCTCTACGCCCAGGCCCTCCCTGCAGGGACCCGCCTACAGGTCATGGGCGAGGAGTTGGGCACCAACGGCGAGGTGATCGCCTATCGCGTCAAGGCCCCGACGCCCCCCGCGGTCACCGAAGCGCCCCACGCCTTCATCAAGCTCGCCGCCCTGCGTGATGCGACCCCCGCCGAGATCAACGCCCACACCCAGCCCGACAACCCCGCCAGCGAGAGCGAGGCGGACGTCACGCCGATCGAAGCGACCCCGTCCGCCACCACCAAGCCGAGCCCGTCCGGCGGGCAAGGGGTCGAGAAGCCCTCGTACTCGACCGAGCTGCTCGAGCCCATGGTCCGCCCTGGCCAGGAGAAGGTCCAGAAGAACAACCAGGCGAAGCAGGCGCCAAAGCTCGAGCAGGCAATGCCCTGGACACCCGCGCAGGACGCTGACGATCTCGGGCAGAACAACGATGAAGATTTCGACATCGTCGCACCCGTGACGCCGCGTGAGGAGCGGGCGCCCGGCTCGAACGACTCGCCTGAGTCCACGCCCTCGGCGACCCCCGAGCAGGTCGAGAAGCCCGTGCCCGCGCCCAAGCCGGCGTCGGTCGAGACCCTCGAGGCCTCGCTGGACGCCGCCCGCAAGCTCGACACCGAGTCGTTGGACATCGCCCTCGACGAGCTGCTCGCCGAGTACAAGCGGACGCTGGCGAGCGAGGAGTCGAAGCGTGACGCCGACGATCGGGTGGTCCGGGGCCTGCGTCGCGCGTCGCGTGGCTGGAGCTGCGGATCGACACCCGCAACCAGCGCCGCGCGATCGACGAGGCGCTGCGCGAGGCGACCGACCGGGACCGCCAGGTCTCCGAGGGCGTGCGCAAGTGGCAGGCCGAGCGGTCGTACGTCGTCGTCGGGCGCCTCGCGCCCAGCGCCGTCTACGACGGGCAGCGTCTGCCCCTGATGTACCGCGTCCAGTCCGTGGACCCGGTGCTCGGCCCGCGCACGATCGCGTACGTCCGCCCCGCGCCGGGCCAGGACTTGGCGCCGAATCTGGGCCAGATCGTCGGCGTCGTCGGACAGAGCGTTGACGACGAGGCCCTGCGCCTGCGCATCGTCCGCCCGGAGCGGGTGGACGCGCTCAACGCCTCGACCTTCGCCGCCGAGCCCTCGACGACCGAGTGAGCTTCGGGTGAGTCACGGGGCGCGGGCGTACCGTTCGCCCGTGCCCGATGAGGTCGATCCCATCTTCGCCTCGGCGTTGTCCGCCGCCGGTTCCGCCGACCGCGCCGCCGGCGAGGCGTGTGAGCGGGTCGCGGCCCAGCTTCATCGAACGGGGCGTCCGACGACCCGCCCGGAGTTGGTCCTCGCCTTCGCCTCGGGCGCCCATGCCGCGATGCTCGGCGCCATCGCCGCCCGCCTGCGGCGCGAGTTCGACCCCCAGCGTCTGCTCGCCGCCCCCGCCCCGTCCGTGCTCGGCGGGCGCGAGGCGTACGAGTCCCGCCCGGGCCTCTCGCTGCTCGTCGGACACATGCCGGGTGTGCGTACCTACGCGCTCAACCCCGACCAGCTCGCCCACGCCCCCGAGGACGTGCTGGAGCGAGCGATGGGCGAGGGAGGCGATCGGCGTGCGACGTTCCTGTTCGCAGACCCCAGCTCCGCGCCCCTGGGCGCGATGCTCCCGCGCCTCGCGCGCCTCCATGCGCGGTCGACCTGGGGCGAGCCTCCCCCGATCGTCGGCGCCGTCACCTCCGCCGGCGAGCGCTCCCGCGGCTCGTTCATCCTCGACGACGAGGTCCACGCCTCGGGCGCCGTCGGGCTCACGATCGCGGGCGACGTCCGCGTGGACGTCGTCGCGAGCCAGGGCTGCCGCCCGTTTGGGGAGCCCATGCTCATCACCCGCGCTCACAACAACATCATCCAGGAGCTTGGCGGGCGTTCGGCGGTCGAGGCGATCCGCGACGCCGCCTCCGCCCTTTCGCACGAGCAGCGCGCCCTCCTGCCGGGCGGCCTCTTCCTCGGCCTCGTCGTCGACGAGTACAAGGACCGGTTCGGCAGGGGCGACTTCCTGATCCGGCGCATCCGGGCGGTGGACGAGAGTTCGGGCGCCGTTGCCGTAGAGGAGCTCGTCAGCGTCGGGCGAACCGTGCAGCTCCACCTGCGGGACGCGCGGACCGCCGACGACGACCTGGCGCTCCTCCTCGACGCCCAGAGCATCCACGGGCGCCCGCTCGGGGGACTCTTGTTCTCGTCGGGCGGGCGCGGTCGAGACTTCTTCGGCGACGCCTCGCACGACCCCGCCCTCGTCCAGCGCGCCTTCCGCCCGGAACTGCCCGCCGAGCGCCAGGCCAAGGGCGGCGAGGAGATCGACCCCGAGACGCCCCTGGTCCCGCTGGCTGGGCTGATGACGACCGCCGAGATCGCTCCCGCCGGGGGGATGCCCCGGGTGCATACGCACTCCGCCGTGCTCACGCTCTTTCGCAAGCCAGCGCCCGCCGATTGATCGCGTCACGGATCCGTCGTGCCGGGCTACTGCGTCCGCTCCGCGCCCGAGCCCTGCTGGCGACGCAGCGCCCGGATTGCGCCCAGGTGGTTCACGAAGTCGTTGAGCGGACGCACGAGGCGGTGCAGCGTCGGCTCGTCGCCCCACTTGCCGGGGCGGGGTTCGTCGGTCTGCCTGAACCAGTCCGACGCGTCGTGCTCGAGGATCGCCGCGCGGACCTCCGCGAGCCCGGTCTCGAGTGCCGCGAGGAGTTCGGCGGGCGTCGTCCCGACTTCCCGCGCCGGGACGTTCTCCCGCCGGGCCGAGCCGAGCATGAGCAGTTGCCCTCGCTGCAAATCGAGCAAGTGCGCCCCGATCTCGCGGATGCTGTTGCACCCGCCGGCCTGTGTCGCCTCGAAGACCTCCTGGGGGAGGCGCTCGAGCGCGGCCCGCGCCCGGGCGAGCTGGTTGTCAAGCAGCACCAGCAACGTCGCGGCGATCTGGTCCGACTCGGGCGCGCCCATCACCCCTCCAACGCCGGCTCGATGATCCCCCGGCACTCCCCGAACCCGATCCGCCGGTATCCCTCGCGCTCGCAGTATCCCTTGATGATCACCTCGTCGCCGTCGGCGAGGAACTTGCGCTCCTCACCCGTCGGCAGCCTGATGGGCGTCCTTTGAGTCCCCGGCACGACCTTGGGCGGGTTCGCCCATGGGTCACCATCCCAGGTCAGCTCGAGCAGGCACCCGCGGGCGCCCCGCGTCGGGCCGGAGACCGTCCCGCTCGCCAGCAGATCCCCAGGCTGCATCTGGCACCCGTTCGACGCGTGGTGCGTGAGCATCTGCCCGATCGTCCAGTACATGTCCCTGAACGACCCGCGGCTCAGTCGGACGGGGGCCATCCCCTTGTCGCGCATCTGCTTCGACGACAGGAAGACCTCGAGCGTGATGTCCACGCCGCCGGCCTTGGTGTTCGTCTCGCTCGTGAGGTAGCCCAGGGGCTTGGGATCGCCCGCCGCCCGCTCCATCGCGGGGGAACGGAAGGGCGCGAGCGCCTCCATCGTCACGATGTAGGGCGAGACCGTCGTCGCGAAGTTCTTCGCCAAAAACGGGCCGAGGGGCTGGTACTCCCACTTCTGAATGTCCCGCGCCGACCAGTCGTTGACCAGGCACATCCCCAGGATGTGGTCCTCCGCCTCGCCGATCGGGATGGGGCGCCCCATCTCGTTGCCCCGCCCGACGACGAAGCCGACCTCAAGCTCGTAGTCCAGCATCTTGCACGGGCCGAACTGGGGATCGCCGTCCGCGATCGTTGCCCCGGGTAGTAACTGCCCGCGCGGGCGTCGCACCGGCGTGCCGGAGGGCACGATCGTGGACGCCCTGCCGTGGTACGCGATCGGGATGTGCTTGTAGTTGGGAAGCAACGCGTTGTCGGGCCTGAACATCGAGCCGACGTTCGTAGCGTGGTAGAGCGAGGCGTAGAAGTCGGTGTAGTCAAGGATCATGTTGAAGAACGGGAGCCCCAGGCCCACCTCGTCGGCGGGCATCACGATCTCGTCGCGATCCGGGTATGTCCGCAACCGTGAATCGTCGCGAGCAAAGAGCTGCTGGATCTGACGGCGCAGCTTCGGCCAGGTCCCTTCCTGTGCGATCGCGTCGACGCCGAAGAACGCCCAGTCCTCGTCATCGTCCGGGATGAGGTCCGTCATCGAGAGCGCGTTCAGGTCGACGACCATGTCGCCGACGCGAGTGACGACGCTCAGCCACGAATCGCCGTCGTCGTCGATCGAGACGCGAGTTCCCAGCGGCAGGTTCTGAATCGGAAAGTCCGTCTCCGGGTCGTTGGCGGACTCAACCCAGGACTCGAGGCTCGGGTCGTGCGTCTCGTCGATCTCGTAAGGCATTGCTCGCTCCGCTCGCAGGCATTGGGCACTAGGGATTAGGCATTAGGAAAGACGGGGATCAGACCAATGCCTAATGCCCAATCCCCAATGCCTCCTCTCTCGACTCTACACCAACCCCAACCTCTCTAAATCCCCCACCGGCTCCTCGAATGAGCACGAGCCGTAGGACAGCGCGAACGCCTCACGCACGCGGCTCAGCCCGATCAGGTCCACGCTCAGGTCACGCCACGCGCACGAGTCCTCGCCGAAGGTGAACGCCTCGGCGTCCGTCTCGTCGAGCACGCGGACCGTCGTCTCCTCGTCGATTCGACGCGTGCGCACGAGGGCGGCGCCCATGAACACGTTGAGAAAGCCGTGCATCACGCCCCTGGGCTCCGGGGCGTCGTAGGTCAGCGGGAACTCCGCGCGGACCGGATGGTGCAGGCCGGCCGTCGCCTTGAAGGGCACGTCCGAGCGAGCGCACGCGTGGATGAACCGCGCGATTGCCAATGACGGCGGGATCATCTCGGGCTTCACGCCCCCGCACCGGATCTTCGCCGCCGAACTGTTCCCCGCCAGCGCCGCGATGAACCCGCGTGGATCGCCCATGACGACGACCTCCTGCGGGACCTCGAACGCCGGCGAGATGTCCTCGGGGATCTCGTCCAGGGCGTCGTCGATCTCTTGGGGCGCGGCGACGCGCATCTCGATCGCGTCCACGACCGCCAGCCCCGCCTCCTCCTTGGAGTGTTTCTCGCAGAACAGGTCGATCGCGTCGAGGCAGGCGTTCAACTCGCCGTCGATGATCGCGCTGATCCGCCACGCCGGGATGTCGTCGGCCATCTCCCGGTACCCGCTGGTCGCGTACGTCCCGGGCATGAGCATCGCCCCCTTCTGGCTCAGCTCCTCCAGGCGCGAGACCGGGCAGATCAGGCGCCCGAGCATCTCGGCGTGCTCCGACCGCAGGTACCGCGCGTAGTTCTCGACCGTCGGGGACATCTCCAGCTTCGCCGGCGGGAACAGACCGGCGTAGTCGATCAGCCCCGCCGTCAGCGTGCGCATCGTCTGTGTCATTGGTCTCCCCGACGCAGTCACTTGGCCAGACGCGCGATCAGCCGCCACGCGTCGTGGTTCGAGAGCGTATGCCCGGCCTCGGCGTTGAACCGCTCGACCAGCGCGTCGAACTCCGGCGCGTACACGAGCCGGTCCCGCGCCCCGAGCGACCCCGCCGCATCTACGACCAGCCGCGTCAAGTGCTCCTGATCCTCGCCCGAGATCTTCGGGACCGACGTCTCGGTCCGTCCCATCCGGGGCAGGCGCCCGGCCTTGCGCAGGTTGTGCAGTCGGTGGAACGCCTCGCGCCGGTCCGGCGCCCGCTCGCCGAGCGCTTCGACCAGCTCGCGATGCAGCGACTCGAACGCGTCCGTGTAGGGCAGCGCGTCGAGCGTCCGCCCCGCGCGCTGGTACACCGCGACAAGCGCCCGATCGACCTCGTCGGTGGAGCCCATCTCGAAGAGCGCCCCCTGATCGCCCGGCGCCCCCGCCTCGGGCGGGCGGTCGCCCTGGAGCATGACGTCTTCCCACGCGATCATCGCCTCGTCCGCCTCGCGCGTGGGGTCGAGGAAGTCCTGCAGGCAGCGCTCGAAGAGGACGTGCCGACGTGTGCACGCGAGGTCCCCCGAGGCGTGCCCGACGGGCACGACGAACCGCCACTTCTGGCCGGGCGAGGTCGCCAGCGCGTTGAACACCGCCGCCGCCGTCGGCGCCGGCACCACCTCGTCGTGCAGCGCCAGCTTGCACAAGGTCGGCGTGCGCACGCGACCGGCGTGCACGACCGTGTCCGTCAGACGCAGTCGCGTCAGCAACTCCTCGCGCCGCGCCGGGTTCAGCTCCAGCACGCTCGCGATCTCCCGTCCCGTGCCCGCCGCCTCGTGCTCGAGACGCCACGCCCAGTCTCCCAGCGCCGGCGACCCGATCACCAGGCGGTCGATCACCTGCTCGCGCGCGAGCCGCCCCGACAGCTGCGCCGCGGCCATCACCGCCAGCGCCCCCCCGAGCGACTCGCCCACCAGAAACAGCGGGCGCTTCTCGGTCAGCGGACGCCCGGGCGCCCCGTCCTCCACCTCCGCGAGGCGGTTGCGCATCACGCGGCACGCGTTGGCGACGTCCGCGACCGCCTGGGGCAGCACCCACGCCGTCATCGACTCGGGCCCCTCCCCCGGGGCGTCGAACCCCCGGGTGATCCAGCCGAGCCCCCGCTCGTCGCGCGTCGTCATGTCCCCGGTCGTGCGCGCCGAGCCTGGATACCCGCGCACGCGCACGAGCAGGACGGCGAGCCCGCGCTGCGTCGCCCAGCGCCAGCGCACCGCGTCCCGCTCCAGCGGGCGGGGCGAGCTGTACCCGTGCAGCACGACCACGCCGGCGCGGGTCTGTCCCTCCGCCTCCAGCAGGCGGCACCCGACGACCGCGCCCCCGACGCTCTTGAACGTGTGCGTGACACCGGGCGCGTCGTCGCCCGACGCCGCCTCCAGACGCGGTCGATCACCCACGAGCGTCCGGAACCACCAGCCCCAGAACACGGAATGGTCAGGCGCCGGCGTCGAGTCGCCCACGCGCGACAGGTGACGCACGCCCGAGCTCAGCGACCGGTCCTGGCTCATGGCTCGCACCGGGGTGTTACCCGCCCTGTCCGTGGCTCTCGGCCGCCTTCTGCATCGCGGCCTCGAACATCTTGGCCCTCAACGCCGCCACGTTGAACCGGGCGATCCACACCTGGCTCGACGGGATGTACGCCTCCTGGTCCGTCCCCTCCGGCGCCCGCTGGCTCGTCCACATCATGAACATCCCGTCGCGGCTGAACACCGGCAGCCCGTCGAACCCCGCCGCCCTCGTCACCCGCACGCTCACGCGGTCTGCCGGCGCCTTGGCCGCGTCCGGCGTCGTGTCGATCGCGTACACCTCGTAGTTCGCGTGGCCCAGGCGGCTGGTCGCGAAGACCGCCAGGTCCGCGTAGGGGTGGATGAACGGCGCCCAGTTGACGTTCTTGTCGTCCGTGAGCTTGATCTCGGGCTCGACCCCGGTGATCGCGCCCGCGTCGTCGAACGTGAGCACGCCCTCGTAGAGCTGGAGCAGACTGTCCTCGTTGCGGTCGGAGCGGTAGATGATCCGCTTGCCGTCGGGTGAGAAGAAGGGCCCGCCGTCGTACCCGGGCTTGGCGACGAGCTTGAGCTGCGCGTGGGTCAGGGTGTCGTAGACCCAGATGTCGCCATCGGGCGCCGCGCCATCCTTGGGCGGCTCGGCGTGCGTGTAAAGGATCCAGCGCCCGTCGGGCGACCAGGACCCCTCCGCGTCGTACCCGTCGCGCTCGAAGATCGGCTTGGGCTCGGGCACGGTCTCCGTCGCGAGATCCTCGGGCAGATGCGTCGAGACGATCTCCGTCTCGCGCGGGAACGACCAGGCGTACTTGCTCGTGCCTCGCTGGTACCCCGGCGCGTCCTCCTGCTTCGGCGGCGCCATCGTCGAGCCGAACAGGATCAGCGAGGGATCCTTCGGGTTGAACCACCCGCAGGTGTTGGCCGAGCCGGGCGCCGACACCCGTGTGATGTTGCGCAGCCCCGCCACCTCGCCGTTGGGCTTGAAGGTCAGGTCTGCGACGTACATCGCGTAGTGGGGGCTGGGCTTCTCGCCCTCCGGAGGGTGTTCGACCGCCTGGAAGATCACGCGATGCCCGTCGGGCGAGAAGTACGCCTCGCCCGCCTTGATGAACATCTCGGGGTCGGTCAGGCGGGCCTGGTAGGTCAGCACCGGCGCCTCCGCCTCGGCCCAGTCAACGTGGCTGACCGCCTCGTCGTCGGGTCCAGCCCCGCCGACGACCAGGACGCCGCCCGCCGCCAGTACGCATCCCATCAGCTTGAATCGCACGTCTACCCTCCGCAATCCAGCGCCAGTCCACCAGGCGCACCATGCCAAGCCTAGCCGCGGCGTTCCCCCGCGGCCCCGCCCGCGAGCCATGCCCCCGTCCATCCTCGACCAGACCCGCCTCGTGCACGCCGCCGACCGGTTCGTCGTCGTGGACAAGCCCGTCGGCGTGCGCTCCGTCCCGGGCAACGGACCCGAGGGCGACGTCTGCGTGGAGGCCTGGGTCCGCGCCCGCTTTCCCCTCGCCGACGGGCCCCTGACCGTCCACCGACTCGACATGGCGACCAGCGGCCTCATGGTCTACGCCCTCGACCGCGACGCCCAGGCCGAACTCTCACGCCAGTTCATGAAACGCCGCGTCGCCAAGACCTACACCGCCCTGCTCGACGGCGTGCCCGAGGGCGACTCGGGCGTCATCGACCTGCCCATGCGCGTCGACTGGCCCAACCGCCCGCGGCAGATCGTCGACCATGAGCTGGGTCGCCCCGCACGAACCGAGTGGCGCCTGCTCAGCGTCGAGACGCACAACGAGCGTGCATGCGCCCGCGTCGAGTTCGTCCCGATCACCGGGCGCTCACACCAGCTCCGCGTGCACGCCGCCCACGCCGACGGGCTCGGGCGCCCCATCCTGGGCGACACGCTGTACGCCGACGCTGGCTCCGCCCCGCGACTCCTCCTGCACGCGACGACGCTCGCATTCACGGATCCGGGTACGGACCAGCGCATCGAGTTCGCCTCGCCCGCGCCGTTCTGAGCTCGAGATGTCACTGCTTCGAGGTCTAGAGATGCTTCACGCGCCGCTCCGCGTGCCCGTCCCAGCTCAAACCGACCGCGATCATCAAGCGGTCGAGCGACCGGGCGTCTGCGTCGGTGAAGCTGCCCCGCTCGAACGAGTCGAGGTCGAGCACCCCCCAGCATGACCCGTCCGAGTCGAACATCGGCACGATGACCTCGGAAAGGTCCCGGGGGTCGCACTTGATGACGCGCGAGCCGAGGTTAGTCAGGTCCGCCGCCACGATCGGCGTCTTCTCGAGCCAGGACTTGCCGCACAACCCGGTCAACGCGATGGGCGAGCAGGCCGGCCTGTCCCGACAGGGCCCGAGGATCATCTCCTCGTCCCCGGCGCTGGCGGTGTAGAACCCAAGCCAGGACACCCCCTTGTCCTGGAGGTGGCGCCACATGGCGTCGACCGCCTGCTCCATGCGATTGGCGCGCGAACCGCTCACGCCGACCAGCGAGCGCGAGATCGCGCCGTAGTCCCGCATGTATCGCGTGAACGCCATGGCGGTGGGGGCGCCCCTTCGTGGGGGCGTGAGCCTCAGAGCGTCGCGGACGTGAAGGGCAGTAGACCCATGAACCGGGCCCGCTTGACCGCCTGGGCCACCATCCGCTGCTGACGCGCGGTCGTGCCCAGGCGCTTGCGCCCGTAGATCTTCCCGTTCGGCGTCATCATCCGCCGAAGCGTCTCCACGTCCTTCCAGTCCACGTACTCGATGCCCTTGCCCGAGGTCGTGGTGGCCTTGGTGGGCCCGCCGGGCCCGAATCGGCTGAATCGGCTCATTGAAAGCTCCGTCTCGGTCTCGCGGCCCACCCCTTACCCCACGCGGGGCGTCGCGGCGGGCGACGGATGAATCTCGACCCCAAACCTAGGCCTCGTCCTCCTCGGAATCGAGCTTGGACCCGCCCTCGCCCTCGCCCCGACGCCCCGCGGCCCGGGCCTCCATCGGGTGGTCCAGCCCCAGCACCCCCGACCCCCGCCAGGCCAGGAGCAGGGCCACCGCCAGCAGGGCCAGGTCACGCCAGACGTGGCACCAGCCCATCGGCCCGGTGCACGGCCAGTCGTACTCCCCGAAGCACCCGCACGAGACCTCCATCTTCCGCGCGATCACCGAGACGATCGCGATCGTGAAGAGGAAGAGCTGGGCCGAGAGCAGCGTCGCCGCCGCCCGAGTCCACAGGCCCAGGATCAGCAGCACGCCGCAGATCGCCTCCGCCCATGGAATCGAGAACGTCAGCAGCTTGATGACCTGCTCCCCGCCGTCGACCGGGATGATCTTGAACGCCTTTATCGACTCGGCGAACGCCTGGGCCGGGCTGTCGATGATCGTGTTGGTCACGGGCTTGGAGAACAGCTTCACCCAGGCGGCGAACAGGAAGATCGCGCCCAGCGCCAGGCGCAGGGGCGCCAGCAGCACGATCGACTCGATCCAGCGGAGCGCGCTCACGGGCTTGCTCATCCCCCGCCCTCCGGGGGCGCCCCCTCGTCGACGTCGTACCCCGCCGCGGCCCACTCCGTGAAGCCGACCTTCATGATCATCAGATTCGTGAACCCCGCCTCCTGCAGACGGATCGCGACATTCTCCGAGGCGTCGCACTCGCCGCCGACGCAGTAGATCACGACCTGCCCGTCGTACCCGCCGGCGAACTTCTCGATCTCGAAGATCATCGCCCCGGTCACCTCGCTGGCGGGCATCCAGTATGCCCCGGCGATGTGCCCGTCGGCGTACTCGTGCAGCGGGCGGGCGTCGATGAAGACCGCCGTGAAGTCGTCCCAGATCGCCTTCGCCTGATCGAGGTCGATGTACGTGAACGCGGAGTCGGCATGATCCACCGCCGGCGTCTGATTGGGCTTGTCCCGCCCCGCGACGCCGATCGGCGACATCTGGGTCTCGTCGCCGTGGTTCGTCGTTGGATCGACTTCCTCGCCGCCGCCATCGGTCGGCGTCTGGACCGTCTGAGCCTCCTTGGGCTCGACGGGCTTTGGTGTGCCCGCGAGCTTGACGGGGACGAAGATCGAGTGGGCCGCGCCGAGCCCGCCCGCGACCCCCGCGATCGCCAGCGCCCCGACGATCGCCGCCGTGGCTTTACCCATCGTTCTTGCCCTTGGCGTCGGCGCCGAGCTTCGCGCCGGTCAGCGCATCGACGGTCCGCAGGATCCGCATCCGCACGGGGACGTTGATCGTCCCCTCGCCGGCGACGTCGGTGACGATGTTCACCTCGGCCTCGCCGTCGCCGGGCTCGGTCCCCAGGGGCGCGACGCACTCGAGTTTCACGATGTACCCCACGCCGTACTTCTCTTCGAGGGGCTCGACGTGCGTCTCGATCTCCATCGTGCCCGTCTTCGCCTCGACGCTCACGATCTCGAACGTCTCGCCCTTGCGATGACGCAGCATGAACGCGCCCTCGCCCTTCTCGCCCGCCTCGCGCGGCTTGATCCGCACCATCGGCGGACGCACCTCGATGTCCCCCTGGACCGCGACCGACAGCGGGATCTCCACCTCCGGACGCCTCGAGTCGTTCGTCTGGACCTTGAGCGTGTCCTCGAACTGCGCGACCTGGGGATACCCGTTGAACGTCACCTCGATCGTCGTGCCCCGGAGCGTCTCGCCGAACCGCCCGCGCGTCGGGCGGGTCTCGAGGATCTTGACGCTGAAGTGGTCAGTGTCCTCGACGCTCGCGCCCGTGACCTGGAAGTCGTCGGTGCGACCGGAGACCTCGATCGTCGCCGTGTTGGTCTCGCCCTTGGGCACGTTCCCGAGGAACACCTGCCCCGGGCGCGCCCAGACCAGCGGACGAACCCGACCGGCGAGCTTGACGATGTTCTTCCCGCCCCGGTAGTCGTTGCTCAGGACCGTGATCTTCCGCTCGCCGTCGGCGTACAGGCCCGGGTACGTGTCGTACTTGACGTGGATCTCCCCGCTCTCCCCCGGGGCGTACACCCACTTGTCGAGCTCGGGCACGGTGCAACCGCAGTCGGCCTCGAGCTTGTCGATCACGAGGTCCACGTCGCCGGCGTTGGTGAACTTGAACGAGGTCTCGACGTCCTCGTCGTCGGAGATGTCGCCGAACTTGAAGACATCGTTCTCGAACTTGATGATGGCGCGCCCCTTGGGCTTGATGGACGGCGGGCTCGCCGCCGGGGGCAGCGCCTGCGCGCTCCCCGCCGCCACCACCGCCGCGATCATCGCCAACAGCATCCGCGTCATTGCTCCGCTCCTCTGGCCGACCCCGGCTATCGCTCAGCGCGTCTGGATCACCCCGGTCACCGGCACCCGGATCTCTTCCTCGCCATCGACATCGGTGCGGATGATGATGTCCTGGGAGATCCTCGGGTTCACCCGAGCCGCGGTCACCTTCATCCTGACCTTGTACACGTCCATCTTGTCGGGGTCGGCCGGGTGGCTCTCGAACTCGATCTGCGCCGGCCCGTCCTCGAACTCGATCCCGAGCAGCTTGAAGGGCTCACCCTTCCGGTTGGCGACCGTGAACTCGCGCTCGAACGTCTCACCCAGCTTCGGGCGCCCCAGCGCGATCCGCATCGGCGCGACCGCGATGTCGCCCTGGATCGACACGATCACCGGCGCCGTCACGATCTCGCGCCTCGGGTCGTTCGTCCGGATCGTCAGCTCGTCGTCGAAGCGCCCGACGGTCTTCGAGGGCTTGAGGGTCATCTCGAAGGTGGTCCGACGGAGTTTTTCGCCGTCCTCCTCGAACGCCTCGGTCCCCAGCGACTTGATCTCGAACATGTCGAGGTTGCGGATCACCGTCGCTCGCATGGCCTCGAAGTCCTCGGTCCGCCCGGTGACGGTGAACGTCGTCGTCATGCTCTCGCCCTTGGGAACCGTGCCCAGGGAGATCGTCGAGGGGTTGACCTCGACGAGCTGGATGACGTTCGCCTCGACGTGCAGCTCGATGTCCTTGCCGCTCAGGTCGTTGCACTCGATGTAGACCGTCTTGTGCTGCGCCCCGTGCTTGCCCTTCGGGTTGAACGTCACGTGGATCTTGCCCGACTCGCCCGGCTTGTAGAGCGTCTTCTCGGGCTCCGCCGCCGTGCACCCGCACGACGAACGCACGTTCACGATCTCGAGGTCGTGGTCGCCCGCGTTGGTGAACTCGAAATCCAGTTCAACCTCCTCGTGGTCGAAGACCGTGCCCACGTCCTTGGTCGTCTGCTTGAACTCGACCCGCGTCGGGGTCGTGACCTTCGGGCTGACGCGCTCGACCTGGGGCGGCGTCCCGCGCGGGGGCAATGGCGGGGGCAGCCCCGCGGCTCCCATGCACGCCGCCGCGCCCACCACCATCAACAAGCCCATCGTCACGTTCACCTTCTTGCTCGCCATGATCGGCTCCTCGATCGCTCCCGGAGGTCGGAACGCCCCGGGGGTCGCCCCCAAATCTCTTGTCCTCGCGTACAGGGCGGCGATTCCAGAAAGAAACGCCGGCTCTCTACCCATACCGCCCCGACGCCACCGCGGTTCTACCTTATTCGCGCCACGCCCCCAAGGTCTCCCATCCTCGAACTCGACGCCCCGGGTCCCCGCAATCGGGCCGCAAAACCCGCATCAGCAGGCCCGAGAGGCGGTGGAGCCCGCCCAGGCTCCGTACATTTTGGCGACGCCGATCGCGTGTCGGTCGCGGCGGGCTCCCCTACGCGACGACGCTCGCCGGGGGGCGCGGGTTCACGCGCCTCTTCGAGACGTGTCGGAAATCGTCCGAGAACGGCGCGCGGTGGGTCTTCCGATACACGCCTACGGGCACCCCTCCCCGAACGCGACGAGGAACGCGAAGACGTCGGAGAAGTCGAACGTGCCGAAGGGCACGGCGAGATCCGCCGCCGCCTCCATGTTCCCAAACGCGACCAGGAAGAAGAAGACATCGGAGAAGTCGAGCACGCCGAACGGGACGTCGTAGTCGGCGACGTTGCAGGGCCCCTGAACCGCGCCGGGCCAGAACCCCGGGTAGAGCGTGAACTGTCCACCGGTCAGGGGCTCGCTGGCGTCGAACTGCCCGATCGTGCCGCCGAGCGTGAACACACCGCCCGAGGCGAACGTGACCCCGCCCCCGTCGATGGTGTGCCAGCTCAGGTCGAAGACGCCGCCGGTCTGAGCGACGGCGGCGGGCGTCAGCATCGAGGCGCCCGCGATCGCCAGCACCAGGGCGCCGAGGCGTGAAGGGATCTGGATGCGAGACATCGGCCTTCTCCTTGCTGAGTGAGTTCAGCCTACTCGATCGCGATCGGGGCACGAAGGGCTTCCAGCGCGGAACGCTGCTCGGCGACCAGACGGTCGATCTCCGCCTGACGCCGGACGAGCTCATCCATCGCCCGCTGCTGCTCGTTTGCGCGCTCCTGGGCGATCTCCGCCGGGGTCAGGGGTCCGCGCGGGGCGGGCAGGGAGGCGCGATCGAGCGCCGGGCCGGTGCTGGTCGCGGTCAGCGTGCCGTACGCCGTGGGCACGTACAGGAGCGTCATCTGGGGATCGAACAGCGTGGCGACCCCGCCGGTGACCTTGGTCACGAAGTAGTACGTGAACGACCCCGCCCCGCCGACGCTGAAGACCGTCGTGTCCGTGATGCAGTTGTTGTAGCTGCCGTTGGGCAGCGACGAGGGCAGGAGGTCGAAGCGCACGCCGAAGCCGGGCGAGTTCATGACGGCGGACAGCCCGTACTCGACGCGCGTGAAGCCGCCGGCGGTGTGCGTGATCTCGGCCTCGCTCGAGGCGATGGCGAAGACGTACCCGGGCCCGGGGACGCTGATGGTCCTCGACAGGACCGCGCCGTACGCCGCGCTCGGGACGATGACCGACGAGAGCGACTGCGAGGCGAGGCCGGGCTCGTCGCGGATCTCGGTGGAATCGATGCCCTCGCCGAGGATGTCGAGGTCGCCGGTGAAGTAGGTGTCGCCGTAGAACTCGCCCGCGTGGGTGGACGTGCCGAGCTGGACGTCGTTGCCGTCCGCGAGGTCGAACACGAACAGGGCGGCGCCGCTGGGATTTGACGCGAACCGATCGGCGCGGACGCCGTCCGAGCCGTCGATGTACGCGGCTCCCGCCACCCCGCCCGTCGCCGTGCCTCCGCTCCCGATCAGGCCGAAGACGCTGTTCGACTCGGCGACCAGGCCCGCCGCCGACCATGGGGTGACGGTCCCGCCGCTGACGAAGTGCGCGGTGTGCGAGGCGAACTGCGGGACCGTGCCGGACAGTCGCAGGATGTCGCTCGAATCGATGAGGGGCGCCGAGTCGGCGTAGGGAAGCGCGAGCCGCCCCGCGACGCTTGCTGTCGGCGCCGACGTCACGGGCTGGCGCGGGCCGAGCGACGTGAACGCGCCGATCGTCCCCGCCCGAGCGCTGAGCTGGATCCAGCGGTCGGCGCCTGAGGCGAAGACGTCGCCGAAGTCGAGGTCGTTGAAGGAGAACAGGCCGGCGTCCGCCGCGGAGAAGTTCTTCTGTCGCGTCAGCGTCGCGAGCATCGTCCCGCCCGAGGCGGCGTCGTACACGTCGAAGCGGATCTGATGCACGCCGACCGCCGGCGCCCCGCTCACCTCCAGCCGCCCCTGGTACGTGTGCGACTCGAGAAGCTGCGCCGTGGCGTGGCTCGCCATCGCGCACAGCAACGCTGCGCCGATCCGGATCGACATTCGCTTCGCGCCCATTGTCGCCTTCTCCTCACGAGGGAGGCCGCCCGTGGTCGCCAGGGCGTCCTCGCCACTGGGATCCGGTGGTTCTCTCCACTCCCTACCCGATTCTCTCAGAAAGAGGCGCCGGCGGGAGCGGGATACCTCAGAAATCGGAGGTGGCGTCCGGCGTCAGGCCACCATCGTCGAGAGCGCCCCGCGCCACGCCTCGACCGCGTCGCGGACCTCGCCTGGTGTGCGGGCGCCCCGCACCCCGTCCTTGAGCGCCTTGCAGTGACTCCCCCCGATCCCCTTGCCCAGCCACGAAATCTTCTGGCGGATCACGTGCATCGCGTGATGCTCCCCCCGGTACTCGAGCATCCGCACGAAGTACGCCAGCACCACGTCCAGCTTCTCGTCCTCGCTCGGCTCCAGGTCCGACACATTCGGCGGATCCCCGAGCGTGTGCTCCCCCTCGACCCACCGCTCCTGCATCGCCCACGCCTGACGGAACACCCAGGGCGACGCGAACGCCCCCCGACCGATCATCACGCCGGCGCACCCCGTCTCGTGCAGCATCCGCACCACGTCAACAGGCGTGCGCACATCCCCGTTCCCGATCACCGGCACGTCGCCGCCCGTCGCCTCGCCGACCGTCTCGACAACGCGCCGGATCCCGTCGAGCCGGCAGCGCCCGCCGAACTTCTGCTCGGTCGTCCGCCCGTGCACCGTGATCGCGCTCGCGCCCTCGCGCACCAGCCCGACCGCGAGCTCGCCCGCGACCCCCCGTACCGCGTCCCGCTCGCTCCAGCCCAAGCGCATCTTGCACGTCAGGGGCACGTGGCTGGGCAGCGCCTCGCGCACCGCCCCCGCGATCCGGACCGCGTTGTCGACGTCGCACATCAGCTTCGACCCGCCGTCCCGCTTGCAGACCTTGTCCACCGGGCAGCCCATGTTGATGTCCACGACCGTGGCGCCGTGATCGACGCACCAGCGGGCGCCCTCCGCGAGCACGCCCGGGTCCGAGCCGTACAGCTGCATCCCGATCGGCGAGTCGAACTCGCTCGTCCGCGCCAGATCGCGCGAGTGCTCCGACCCGCAGATCAGCCCCTTGGGGCTCAAGAGGTCCGTGCACGCCAGCCCCACCCCGCCCAGCTCCCGGCACGTCTCGCGCCACGCCAGGTCGCACCACCCCGCGATCGGCGCGAGCAGCAGGTTCGTCTCCAGCCCAACCGGGCCGATCCGCAGGGGGCGGGCATGGATCGTCGCGACGTGCACGGCCAGACTCTAGTTCCGCATCGTCCCCGCCCGGACGCCGAGGCTGAGTCCGCGAAGCCTCGGGCTGGACCCCCGACACGCGCCCACCCGCGATCCCAATCACACCAAGGCGAAGCGGAGCGCGCCCTCACCCCATCCCTACCCTCTCGGGCGAGCCCCGAGGGAGACCAACGCCCCGTGTACCAGGCCCTCCTGACCCGCAAGTACCTCACCAGCAAGATCATGCCCCTGCTGGCCATGGTCGCGGTCCTTCTCTCGGTTGCCACCGTCCTCATCACCTGGTCCGTCATGGGCGGCTTCTTGCGGATGCTCCTCGATTCCGGGCGCGTCCTCGTCGGCGACGTCACCATCACCTGGCCCGCCACCGGCTTCGCCTACTACGACGAGCTCGTCGATGACCTCGAGAAGGACGACCTCTTCGTCGCCGCCACCCCCGTCATCGAGTACTTCGCCCAGATCCAGCTCCCCGACGGACGCCCCACCGAGGTCTACGTCAAGGGCGTCGACCCCGAGGGCTTCGACCGCGTCACCGGGTACATGGCCCACGTCTGGTGGCGCCCGATGACCGAGCCGACCAGCCACGACGAGCACGGGGAGGACTGGCGCCTCGACCCCACGCGACAGGGCCCCCTCGCCCAGTTCCTCGCCAACGCCAAGTCCATGACTCGAAGCGACGACGCCGCCCCGGCTCGCCCCGCCGCCATCCTCGGCATCGAGGTCACCAACTTCAACCAACGCGAGAGCGCCGGCATCTACACCCCCTTCAACCCCGTCCGCACGCTCCCCGACGGCACGACCGAGGTCCTACCCATCTTCATGCCCAGCAACGGCGAGATCATCCTCACTGTCCTCCCCCCCGCCAAGGGTGGCGGCATCGTCGCCGAGCCCGTCACGCGCTCCATCCCCGTCGCCAACGAGTTCCAGTCCGGCATCTACGAAGCCGACAAGAACAGCGTCCTCGTCCCCTTCGGCTGGCTCCAAAGCCTCCTCAACCTGGGCGAGGCCCGACGCGTCACACGCCCGGGCATGTTCGACAACGTCATCGACCCCGCCACCGGCGAGCCGATCCCCGCCCCCGTCTCTGGCGAGACGATCTCCCCCGCGCGCGCCACCAGTGTCATCGCCCGCGCCCGCGACGGCGCGAACCCCGACGAGATCCGCAAACGCGCCTCCGAGATCTACGCCGCCTTCGCCAAGCGCCACGCCGGCGAGGTCCCCTCCGCGAGCGCCATCGACGTCGCCACCTGGGAGGACCTCAACCGCACCCTCGTCGCCGCCGTCAAAAAGGAAACCGGCCTCGTCCTCTTCATCTTCGGCATCATCTGCTTCACCACCGTCTTCCTCGTCCTCGCCATCTTCTGGGCCATGATCAACGAGAAGACACGCGACATCGGCATCCTCAGGGCCCTGGGCGCCTCGGTCAACGGCGTCGCCGGCATGTGGCTGTCCTACGGCTTCGCCCTCGGCCTCGTCGGCTCCGTCCTCGGCGTCGTCGCCGCCACCCTCATCGTCCACAACATCAACGCCATCCACACCTGGCTCGGCAAGACCTTCGGACTCGTGATCTGGGACCCACGCGTCTACTACTTCGTCGAGATCCCCTCCAAGGTCGTCCCCGTCAACGCCCTGGTCATCCTCCTCGCCGGCGTCGCCACCTGCCTCCTCGGCGCCGCCATTCCTGCCTTCCGCTCTGCGCGCATGGACCCCGTCAAGTCTCTTCGGTTCGAGTGATGACCGCCGCCGCCACACAACTCCGGGTTCAACCGTTGCCCCCGACGCACACGCCCCTCGTCCGCGTCGAGCATCTGCGCAAGACCTACAAGCTCGGACGCGTCAAGGTCCCCGTCCTCCACGGCGTCTCCATCGACGTCGCCCCCAACGAGTCCGTCGCGATCCTCGGCGCCTCGGGCTCGGGCAAGTCCACCCTCCTCCACCTCGTCGGCGGACTCGACCGCCCCGACAGGCACTCCAAGAACCTCCGCCGCTGCCGGCGCTGCGGGTACGACACCGCCGGCCTCGAGCCGGGCGAACTCTGCCCCGAGTGCGCCTACCCCGTCCCCTCGTCGGAACGCGCCAAGATCTTCTTCGACGGTCGCGACGTCACCGCCATGTCCGCCGCCCAGCTCAACCGCTACCGCGCCCGCGACGTCGGCTTCGTCTTCCAGTTCTACCACCTGCTCCCCGAACTGAGCGTGCTGCAGAACGTCACCGTCGGCGCCATGATCCGTCACGGCCTCGCCTACACCGCCAACGCCGCCGAGGCACGCAAGCACGCCCGAGACCTCCTCGAGGCCTTCGGCCTGGCCCACCGCCTCCGCCACCGACCCGCCCAGCTCTCGGGCGGCGAGCGCCAGCGCGTTGCCATCGCCAGGGCGCTCGTCAACAAGCCCCGCCTCCTCCTCGCCGACGAGCCCACCGGAAACCTCGACGCCGAGACCGGGGCCCAGATCCTCGACGCCCTGGGCGACCTCCGCCAAAAGTTCGGCCTGACTATGCTCATGGTCACTCACGACCCCGCTGTCGCCCAGAGGGCCGACCGCGTGGTCCGCCTCCACGACGGCGTCATCCAGAGGGCCTGAGGCGTCTCAATGTTCCCATCCGTTTCCCAAACAGCTCTTTGAGGTACGATCCAGACTCCCTCCGCCACCCCGGCGACACCGATGCCCATCACCCAGCACGACAACCACCCGGGCGCCGAGACACAGCCCAAGAACGTCCGGCGCACGGTCCACCTCGTCGGCGCTGAGGACGAACGCATCGACGCCGACGTCATCGAGTGCGGCTCCGGGCGACGCGTCGTCTTCCTCCACGGCCTCGTCGGTCTCAACGAGCATTGGGAGGACGTCATCCGGCGCGTCCACACCCGCTTCGCCTGCACCAGCGTCGAGATCCCCCTGCTCGAACTCAAAGGCTCCACCTGCTCCATCCAGGGCGTCACCGACCTCACCATCCAGTTCCTCGAGGAGCACGTCGGCGAGCCCGCCATCCTCGTCGGCAACTCCTTCGGCGGGCACGTCGCCTGCCGCATCGCCATCAAACGCCCCGACCTCGTCCGCGGCCTCGTCCTCGCCG
Organism: Phycisphaerales bacterium; assembly: GCA_041402005.1. Lineage (GTDB taxonomy): Bacteria > Planctomycetota > Phycisphaerae > Phycisphaerales > UBA1924 > JAJRXR01. The sequence goes on from JAWKTB010000002.1 coordinate 360,635, forward strand.
GCTCCTCGGGCATGATCGAGCGCACCTTCGTCCGCGGCGCCCCCGTGCGACCCAGCCGCGAGTGGCTCCGCGAAAAGATCGGCGAGCTCTTCCACGACACCTCGTTCATGCGCGAGGCCGACCTCGATCGGGCGCACGCCGCGCTCTCGAAGCGCTCCGGCGCCCGCGCCATGCTCCGTCTCTCCAAGTCCGCCAGACGCGACCACATGGGCGACGAGGTCTCCGCGATCAACCGCCCAGTCCTGCTCATCTGGGGTCGCCAGGACGTCGTCACGCCCCCAAGCGCCGCCCAGGGCTTCCTCGACCTCCTGCCCGACGCCCGGATCCACTGGATCGACGAGTGCGGGCATGCGCCGATGATCGAGGCGCCCGACGAGTTCGCCGAGGCGATGCTCTCCTTCGCCGCCGACATCGACACGCGCGAATAGCTCTTCCTCTTGACTCCCAGACCGAGTGGTACGGGCGTCCCGCCCGTCCCTCCGCCCTCTACGCTTCCGTGCTCATGTCCACCCCAGCCCCCACACCAAGGGCCTCGCTCTCCTGGACCGCCCTGGTCGGCATGGGCCTCGCCGCCCGCGTCGCCCGACGTGCCGCCCGCCTGCGCGACGAGGCCCACTGGCGCGACCACGCCATGCGCGCCCAGCACGAGACCCTGCGCGACCTGCTCACCAAGGCCGCCGGCGCCCGGGTCGGGCGCGACCACGACTTCGCCCGTATCGCCTCGATCCACGACCCCGCCGAGCGCCTCGCCGCCTACCGCAAGGCCCTCCCCGTTCGCGACTGGTACGTCTGGCGCGAGCACATCTCCCAGATGCGCGATGAAGGGCGCCCGGACATCCTCTGGCCCGGACGCGTCGAGCTCTTCGCCCAGACCAGCGGCACCACCGCCGGCGACAAGTACATCCCCGTCTCCAAGGACATGCTCCGCTCCAACTACCTCGCCAGCCTCGACATCTTCGCCCACCTGCGCAATCGCGGCGTCTCGCTCGCGCGCATCACCTCCGGCAAGTGCCTCTTCCTCGGCGGCTCCACCGACCTTGCCGTCAATCAGCATGGCATCAAGACCGGCGACCTCTCGGGCCTCGTCACCCCGCTCATCCGCTGGCCCATCTCCCAGATCTACTCGCCCGGACCCGACATCGCCCTCATGAACGACTGGCCCGCCAAGATCGAGGCGATGGCCGAGCTGACGCTCACACAGGACGTCCGCTTCATCTCGGGCATGCCCAGCTGGGCCCTCGTCCTTATGCAGCGCGTGCTCGAACTCGCCAAGGAGCGGGGGCGGAAGGGCGATCGCATCCTCGACGTCTGGCCGAACCTGGAAGTCTTCGTCCACGGCGGCGTCAAGTACGCCCCCTTCGAGCCCCGCGTCAACCAGGTCTTCTCGGGCGACAAGGACACCGACCTCCCCCAACGCATCGAGCTCTACCCCGCCTCCGAGGGCTTCATCGCCATCCAAGACCGCGAGCACGAGCCCGCCATGCGACTGCTTTCAGACGGCGGCAACTTCTTCGAGTTCGTCCCCCTCGAGCGCATCGACGACGACGACCCCGAGGCCTTCACCGCCGACAAGGTGGACAAGGGCCAGCGCTACGTCGTCGTCCTGACGACCTGCGCCGGCCTCTGGCGCTACAACCTTGGCGACGTCGTCGAGTTCGACTCGATCCCGACCGCCATCGAGGGCAAGAAGGGCGACGGCCCTCCGCGCCTGCGCATCGTCGGGCGCCATCGCCACTTCATCAACGCCTTCGGCGAGAACATCATCGTCGAGCACATCGAGCAGGCCGTCGCCCGCGCCGCCGCCGACGCCGGCCTGACGGTGGGGGAGTTCACCGCCGCCCCCGTCTACCCCGCGGGCGGCTCGCGGGCCGCCCTCCAGCTCGCCGTCGAGATCGAGAACAAGCCGGGCGACGAGAAGCTCTCCCGCTTCGCCACCGCCTTCGACGCCGCCATCAAGGCCGTCAACGTCGACTACACCACCAAGCGCTCCGACGACCTGGGCATGGGCCCCCCGACCATCACGCCCATCCCCCCCGGCTCGTTCCACAGATGGCTCGAATCCCGCGGCAAGCTCGGCGGCCAGCACAAGTGCCCCCGGTGCGCCAACCACCGCGACATCATCGACAGCCTCCTCCACGTCGCCGGGAGCCAGTAGCTCCTCTCCCCCGCTCCCAGCGGGGGAGAAACGCCCAAGCGCAGCGCCGGGCGAGAGGGGGTGAGTCTCACCCCATCGGGACTCCCACCCCAGACGCCGAGGCTGAGGTTTCCGAAGCCTCGGGTGGTCCGACCACCCCCCTCAACACCTCTCAGAACGCCCCCACCCCCGAAATCCCTGAACCCCTTGACCCAAGAACAAAGTTAGTGTAAGCTAGCTCTAGAAGCTTGTGAACACTAACTTATGGGGGCGTCATGGGCGACCAGCACGACCGGAGTCTGGAAGACCGCATGGCGGCGGCCGAACGCCGCCTGTTGGCGGTCGAGTCGTTCCTGGGGATCTCTCCCCCGCGAGAGGTCTCGCGCCAGCCGATCGCGCCCCCCGCCCCGCCACCCGCGGCGCCTGCAGCCACCGGCAATCTGACGCCGCCGCCCACGCCCCGTTCGGCTCCACCAACCGTCCCGCAAAGCGCCACCCCCATTCCGCGGGCGCCGCGCCCAGTTCCCCCTCGCCCCAAGCGCGAGCCCATCTCCCTCGAGACCCTCGTCGGCGGCAAGGTCTTCGCCGTCGTCGGCGCCCTCGTCATCGTCACCGGCATCGCGCTGTTCCTGAAGCTCGCCTACGACCTCGGCTGGCTCGCGCTCATCAGCCCCGCGGGCAAGTGCCTCATCGGCGCCGGCTTCGGCGCGGCCCTGCTCATCGTCGGCGAGTTCGCGCGCCGTCGCTGGAGCCCCGCCGCTTCCGCTGCCCTCTCCGCGACCGGCATCGGCGCGCTCTACGCCTCCGTCTACTCCGCGTACGACTTCTACGAGCTCCTCCCCGTCCCCGCCGCCTTCGCGATGCTCGCGGGCGTCTCCGTGATCGGCCTGTTCGTCGCCGTGCGCGCACGCCTCGCGTCGGTCGCCGTCCTCTCCATCCTCTCGGCCTATGTCACCCCCATCCTCCTCTCCAGATCCGACTCGCCCCCCTTCGTCCTCCCGACCTACCTGCTCGCGATCGTCGGCGTCGGGCTTGGCCTCAGCGTCATCCACGCCCGCTTCCGCGTGCTGCGATCGCTGGTGTGGTGGGGGACCGCGATCCTCGGCACGCTCTGGGTCTTCACCGAGGGCCTCGACGCCCCGGCCATCTGCGTGTCTTTCCTGACCATCGCATGGCTCGCATTCCACGCCGAGCTCTGGCTCGCGTCCCGTCGTGGCGCCATGGGCTCGGGCGCCCCCGCGATCGACGTCGCCCGCCCCCTGCTCGTCAGCCTCGGCTCGACCTCGTGGGCCGTCCTGCTCACCGCGCTCACCTTGCACGAGCAGGGCACACCCGAACTCTGGCTCGCCCCGGGCGGCGCGATGATCCTCACCAGCGTCCTCGCAATGATCATGGCCGGTCACCTGCGCGTCCTGACCGACGTCCCGCGCACCGACGAGGAACGCCTCGGCGCCTGCCTCATGGCCCAGTCTGGCGCCCTGCTCATCGCCGCCATCGCGATGGGCGTCACCACCGACTGGCTCCAGATCGTCGCCTGGCTCGTCTTCGGCCTCGCCTCCGTCTTCGCCGGTCGATGGATCCGCTCGCGCGCCCTTGACGCCTACGGCCTGATCGTCCTCGCCATCGGCCTCGCCCGCCTCGTCCTCATCGACGCCTGGTTCGGCTCGATGCGCACAGGTGGCGTCGAGACCTACGGCCTCGTCCTGACCGAGTGGACCCTGATGATGACGATCGCCGGCGCCTGCTGGATCGCCGCCGGCCGACTGCTGCTCCGTGAGAACGCGGGCGCCGTCGTGCGCGGGCTCGCGATCGCCTGCTCGCTCGTCGGCGTGGGCGCGATCCTCGTCTCGATCTTCTCCGAGGACGCGGCGCCCGCCTCGCTCGCCCTCGCCTGGGGCGTCGCCTGCGTGATCGCCCTCGGGGCCCACGCGTACGAGCGCCGCCTCGCCTTCGACGCCGCGGGCCTCGCCGCCCTCGTGCTCGCCGGCTTCGCGTGGGTCGCCGCCTACCTCGTGGACGGCTGGGACCAAACCGCCGGCGCCTGGACGATCCACCCGGGCCTGCTGGTCGCCCTCACGCTCGTACTCGTCGCACTCGTCGCGGCCCGCTGGCTCGTCAAGCGGGCCACGATCCCGGGCACGCACCTCATCCTCGCGCCCGCCGGCGTCGCGCTTCTGCTCGTCGCGACGAGCTACGAGGTCGCCCGCCAGGTCGGCCTCCGCATCGACGAGACCGCGGCACAGACCGACGCGCTCGCCGCATGGTGGGTCCTCTTCGGCGTCGGCGCCGTCCTCTGGGGCGCCGCCAAGCGACTCAAACCGGCGCAGTACGTCGGCGCCGTCCTCGCCCTCGTCGGCGTCATCGCCTGGCACGTGTCCTACCCGGTCGTCGGCTGGGGAACGACGTCGCGCGCCTGGACGCTCCACCCGGGCATGTGGTCCGCCGCGTTCATCGTCGCGCTGCTCGCCGGCGCCGCGGCATGGTCACGCCGGCGCGGCACACACTCCGGCGCCCTCTGGATGCTCGGCGTCGCCGCCGTCGTGCTCCTCTTCGCCTCGACCAGCCTCGAGGTCGCCCGCCACGTCGTGAACTTCACCGACGACGCCGCCACCCGCGCCGGCGCCGTCTCCATCTGGTGGGGCCTCTTCGCGATCGCCCTCCTGCTCTGGGGCTTCCTCGCCACGCGAGCGCCCCTCCGCTGGACGGGCTTGGCCCTGCTCGCCGTCGCGACCGCGAAGGCGGTCATCCTCGACCTGGCCGGCGTCGACCCCGCCTGGCGCGTCGCGAGCTTCCTGGGCCTGGGCCTCTTGATGATCGGCGTCGGGACGTGGTACCTGCGGGCCGTCGCCCGCGCCGCCAAGCTCTCGTCAGGCGACGACGACCACGCCCTCGACCCGGGCGATGCGGTCGCCGACGCGGGCGTCTGACCGCGGGCCAACGCCCGCCCAGGGCGCCCTACACTCGTGGCCCATGGACGACCAGCTCATCACGGGCCAGCTCCTCGTCTCCCTCGTCGTGATGGTCGTGGTCGTCCACGTCATCCTCATCGGCGTCGCCTACTCCATCTACCTCGAACGCAAGATCTCCGCCTACATCCAGGACCGTCTGGGCCCCAACCGCGTCGGCTTCGACTTCGGCATCCCCCAGCTCGCCTTCCTCAAAGGCATCTTCGGCCTGGGCCAGCCCCTCGCCGACGGCCTCAAGTTCATCCTCAAAGAGGACTACCGACCCAAGAACGTCGACAAGGTCCTCTTCACGCTCGCCCCCATCATCATCATCACCCCCGCCCTCATCGGCTTCATGGTCATCCCCTGGGGCGGCATCTGGGAGATGCCTCTCTTCGACCTCCCACTCATCGGGAAGGTCGGCGGGCAGCTCGTCCACGTCGCCGGCGCCAACGTCAATGTCGGCGTCATCTACATCTCCGCCGTCGCCTCACTGGGCGTCTACGGCGTCACCCTCGGCGGCTGGGCCTCCAACAACAAGTACTCCTTCCTCGGCGGCCTCCGCGCCTCGGCACAGATGATCTCCTACGAGATCCCCCTGGGCCTCTCCATCCTCGCCGCCATCCTGCTCTTCGGCTCCTTCATGCCCGACCGCATCATCGCCCACCAGCTCGACTCGGGCTGGGCGATCTTCACGATGCCCGTCGCGGGCGTGCTCTTCTTCATCTGCATCCTCGCCGAGGCCAACCGCGCCCCCTTCGACAACGCCGAGGCCGAGCAGGAGCTCGTCGGCGGGTACCACACCGAATACTCCGCGATGCGCTTCGCCCTCTTCTTCCTCGCCGAGTACGCCCACATGATCACGGGCAGCGCCTTCTTCGCCCTCCTCTTCCTGGGCGGCTGGAGTCTCAACCCGCTGGGCATCGGGCCCCACATCGACCCCGTCTCCAGCTCCATCCTCATCGTCCTCCTCAAGGTCGCGGTCTACTTCACCAAGGTCTTCCTCCTCGTCTGCTTCATGATGGTCATTCGCTGGACCATCCCCCGCATCCGCTACGACCAGGTCATGATGCTCGGCTGGCAGGCGCTCATCCCGCTCTCCCTGGGCCTGGTCATCGTCGTCAGCGTCTGCCGCCAGAACGGCTGGACAGCATGGTGGGCCCTCCTGCTCGCCAACGTCGTCACCTTCGCCGTCTTCTACGCCTTCGTCGGCCTCATCCCGAGCCCCACGCGCAACCGCAAGATCCCCCTCTACGGCTCACGCTTCAGCCCCGTCCCCGGCACGACCGTCCGCTCCGCCCCCACCGACCCCATGGCCCTCGAAGACCGCCCCGTCCAGGGCACGGCGCCGGTCGCGGGGTAAGTCATCCATCCGGATTGAACTCGAAGATCGCGAAGGGCTCAAAGTGCTCGTTCGTTGATGACGCGTCGGATGCCATCCTTCAGGCGTACCTCGTTGAAGTTGATCAGAAGGCCGAGAGGGAGGCGGGTCGCCCGGAGGTACGAGAGCAGCTGCGCCTTGTGAACATCCTGGATGGTCGCGACGGCTTTGAGTTCGACGATGATCGCGCCGCCGACGAGGAGATCGATCCTCTGCCCATGAAGCGGCACACCCTTGTAGTCGATGACAACCTCGGCCTGCCGCTCAACCGTGACGCCTGTTGCATCGAGTTCGACACACAGGGCGCCCTCATAGATCGACTCGAGCATCCCAGGCCCGAGCGTGCGATGCACCTCGATCGCTGCACCGATGATCTGTCGCGACAGCTCCTCGATAGCGGGCGAGCAACCACCGCCGCGAGCGGCTTCCCCTGGTTCGCTCATCTTGTTTTCCCCCCTTCGAGCCCTTCGCGATCTTCGAGTTCAATCGAAAGTCGATGAATCCCGCCACCTACTGCAACGGATTGATCCCACCCCGCGGCACGAGCTGCATCATCGTCGGCAGCACATACCCCTGCCCCTCGTAGCTGTAGATCCGACCCGACACCAGCATGTCCAGGTCGTCCCCGCCACGCTCGGCCCGCCGCTCCATCTCCATCAGCAGCATGCAGGGCAGCACGCCAAGGGGCTCGTCGCCCGGCCCCGTGCTCGGCCCGTTGTCGAACCGCAGCGTCCACCCGCCGGCGCCGTCACGCACCAGACGACCGCGCCGACGCACCATCGCCGCCCCCTCCGCGACCGCGCGCGACACGCCCGTTGAGTCCAGCTCGTTCCGCTCCGAGGCGCCCTCCTGCCCGACCACCCCCCTCGGACGCGCCTCGAGCGCCTCGATCAGCTCGCGCACCTCCGGGTCGTCCTGCAGCGCCGGCGCCGGCTGATCGCTCGCGCCCGCGTCGCCGTCGCCCGCCGACTCGTTCGCCGCATCATCCGCGGACTCTGGCGCGGACCCCACCTCGCCCAGACGCGCGTACTGCGTCGGCAAGAGGTAGTTCCGCCGGTCGTACACCGTCACCTGCCCCGTGAACGCGACGCGTTCCAGCGTCGGGTCCAGCTCCATCGCCCGCTCCAACCGCTCGAGCGTCGCGCACGGCAGCACGAGCATCGGCCCCTCGCCGGGAGCCCGGTTCTCATGCCCCGGCACGAAGATCAAACGACCCGCCGGCCCCCGTACCAGCGTCCCGTCACGCCCCGACAGGAACGTCCCTTCCACCAGGATCCGGCGCGGACGCTCGTCCTCCGTCGCCGAACGACCCAGCCAGTCCACGCCCTCGGTCAGCCCCGGTCGCACGCCCTTGACCCCGCCCCGGCGTACCGGTCGCACCGACCTGGTCTCGCTCGCCGGTCGGGGCAGTTGCGGCTCGTCCTCCGCGCCGGGCAGCGCCTCCTGCTCGGGCTGGTCCTCCTGGTCCGTCTGCGCGACCGCCCGCGGCGTGACCAGCAGCGTCCCCGCCGCGCACGCCGCCACCGCCACTATCACCCGAAATCGTCCGTCGCTCGTCAGGAACCCCATGACGCGGCCTCCGTGCCCGCCCCGCTCCCCGATGGGGCGTCGCCCGATCCTACCCCAATCGGTCCGCGCCCAGTTGACCCGTCAACGGGCCCCTCTTAGCGTCGATCCGTCCGGGCGGAGCCCGGATCCGTCGGCCGCGTACCCAAGTGGACCAAGGGAACGGATTGCAAATCCGTCATTCGTGGGTTCGAATCCCACCGCGGCCTCTTTGACGCAAGCCGGCCCCTCCCGGGGCCGGTTTCTTTTTTCGTCATACCATCGCCCCCATGCCCCCCTCGACCCCCGAAGAGGTCCTCGCCGCCGCCCAGCGCTTCCGCGACGACTACGCCGCCGTCCGCGCCCAGATCGCCTCGGTCGTCGTCGGGCACGACCAGATCGTCGACGGCGTCCTCACCTGCCTGTTCACCAACGGCCACGCCCTGCTCGAGGGCGTCCCCGGCATCGGCAAGACACTCCTCGTCCGCACCCTCGCCCGCGCCCTCTCGCTCGACTTCTCCCGCATCCAGTTCACGCCCGATCTGATGCCCGCCGACATCACCGGCACGACGATCGTCCTCGAGGTTGAGGGCGCCGACGGGCGCGTCGGGCGCGAGTTCCGCTTCCAGCCCGGCCCCGTCTTCGCCCAGATCCTGCTGGCCGACGAGATCAACCGAGCGACCCCCAAGACACAGTCGGCGCTGCTCGAAGCCATGCAGGAGCGCTCCGTGACGGTGGGGGGGTCGACGCACGCGCTCCCCGCGCCCTTCTTCGTCATGGCGACCCAGAACCCCATCGAGCAGGAGGGCACCTACCCCCTGCCCGAGGCCCAGCTCGACCGCTTCTTCTTCAAGCTCAACGTCGGCTACTCGTCGCGGGGCGAGCTCGCCGAGATCCTCACGCGCACCACCGGCGGCGTCGAGACCAAGGTCGAGCCCGTCCTCGACGCCGGTCGAATCCTGGAGCACCAGGCCCTGGTGCGCCGCGTCGCCGTCGCCCCCAGCGTCCAAGACTACGCGGTGCGCATGGTCCTGGCGACCCACCCCAAGGGCCCGTTCGGCGGCGGCGAGTTCGCCACGCCCCAGGTCAACCAGTTCGTCCGCGTCGGCGCCAGCCCCCGCGCCGCGCAGGCCCTGATCCTCGCCGGCAAGTGCCGGGCCCTGCTCGACAGCCGCCCGAGCGTGAGCCTCGACGACGTCCGCGCCGCCGCCCTGCCCGCGCTACGTCACCGCATCATCATGAACTTCGAGGGCGAGGCGGAGGGCCTGACCACCGACCGCGTCGTCTCGAACATCGTGGAGACCTTGCCCCGCGAGGCGCCCGGGTAACACGCCCGGGGGACACGGGAGACACCCATGCCGCTCTTCTCAGGCGCCAACGACGCCGTGCTCGCCAAACTCAACCGACTCGAGCGGAAGGTGGACCTGCTGCTCCAGGCGATGGGCGTCGAGTTGCAGGAGAACCCGCTGTCCGCCGAGATCGCGGACCTGATGGCCCGCAACCGCAAGATCGAGGCGATCAAGCGCCTGCGTCAGGCGACGGGTGTCGGCCTGGCCGAGGCCAAGCACGCCGTCGACACCGGGACGTGGGACACCCTGCTCACCTGATCACGCGTGCTTCCGCGTCGGATCCCCCTCGTGCAACGGAACCGCCGGCGATTCGGGCGCCTCCACCCCGCCCTTCTCCCACACCAACTTGTAGACCCACGCCGCCGCGAGCGCCCCCGCGATCGGCGCCACCACGTACACCCAGAACAGCCCGTTGTACGAGTCCCACGCGTACATCGCCGGCCCGAAGCTGCGCGACGGATTCATGCTCGCCCCCGTCAAGGGACCGAACCCGACGATGCACGTCACCACCGTCAGCCCGACCATGAACCCGCCGAGCTTGTGCGCCCGCTCGTCCACGACCGCGGACAGGATCACGAACATCAGCGCGAACGTCATGATCGCCTCGAGCGCCAGGATCTCCCCAGTCCCGCCCGCCTCGGTGAGCGAGCCCACCGTGGCGCCGACGTGCACCGGGTCGGTCATCCCCCGCCCGAGCGTCGCGACGATGATCCCCGTCGCGCACGCCGCCGCGACGAGCTGCGTCGCGATGAACGCCATCGTCTGCCCGATCCCCTGCTTGCCGATCGAGAAGAGCCCCAGCGAGACCGCCGGGTTGAACTGCGCCCCCGAGACGTACATGCACCCCGTGACGAAGATCACCAGCGCCATGCCGTGCGCCAGGGCGACGGTCACAAGCGACCCCGCCCCGACCGAATCCTGCGTGATCACGATCGAGCCGATCCCGAAGAAGCACAGTGCGAACGTGCCAAGGAACTCGGCGACGCACCCGCGAGCAAGCGTGTTCATCCAAACGCCCCTTTCATGACGCCCTCAGCTCCGCCGGCGCCGGGCGGGAGTGTCGCCCCTTGAGCCGGCGCCCGCAACCGCCCGACGCGCTAAAGTGCCCCGCGTCCGATGACGGGCGCCAAACCCGGACGCCTCGCCCACGCGGCGTCCCGCGCCCAAACCACGCCACCACGCCGTGATTCCCCTCCTCCGGAACCTCCCACGACGCGCCCCCGCGATTGCCCCCGCGATCGCCCTCGCGCTCGCCACGATCTGCCTCGCACCCCCGACGCTCGCCCAGACCCTCCGCTTCGCCGGGGGTCGGATCGACGCCTTCCCCGGGCGTCCCATGCTCATCCCCGTCATCCCGCAGACATCCGAGCCGCCCCCGCTCGTCCGCCTCCGCCTCGACGACGGGCGCGAGGTGGACGCCGAGCTCGTCGGCTTCGAGGCCGACCCCCCCTCGATCGATCCTCGCCTGCCGCGCCTCTGGCTCCCCGAGCCGCGCGTCTGGACCGCCGCCGCGCCCTCACGCGGGTCCGACACCGCCCGCCTCTGGCGCCTTCTGGTGACTCCGCCCTCGGACGCCCAGGGTCAGGGCCTCTGGCTCGAAGGGCGGCGCATCGACCTCACCTGGCGCCCCGACCCCTGGACGCTCGCCCCCGCGAACGACCCGGGTGCGCCCTGGGCCTCGCCGAACCCGCCCGAGTGGCGCGACGACGCGATCTTCGCCGAGCTCTGCGAGATCGACCGTCACACCCCGACGCGCCGCTGGCGCTGGAAGCTCGCGACCGGGCGCCTCGCCCCCGAGGGCCCGATCAACGCCGCCGACGCCCCGCGCCCGATCGAGTCTCCCGAGCAGCTCGAGCGCGCCCTCGAGCGATCGCCCCTCGACGTGCGGGCGCTCGAGGCGTACGCCGACTCCCTCGAATCGTTGTGGCGCCTCGCGCTCGCCCGCCTCTGGCGCGCCGATCCAGGCGTCGCCGCACAGGTCCGCGCCCGCCTCGCCGCCGCCGTCGAACTCGCGCCAGGCCAGATCGTGCCCGCCTACGCCCCGCTCGCGATCTCGACCGAGCGCCTCCTGCAGGATCTGACCGAGCCGGGCCTGTCCGACGACCGTCTGGTCTCACTCGCGCGCGCCTGGCTGGCCGACCTGCCCCCAGCGCTGATGTGGGTCGTGGACGACGCCGGGCGACCCGGGCTCGCGCCGGGCGAGGTCCGCCCGACGATCGCGGTCGTCAACATGGCGCCGACGCCCCAGGCCGTCCTCACCGCGGTCGACGCCGGCGGTTTCAGGCCGGACCTGGACGCCGCCCAGCCCAGGCGTGCCGTCGTCGCCCGACCCGTCGTACCCGCGCCCGCCGGTCGAGCGCCCTCGTTCGCCGCCGCCCGCGTCCGCGTCGGCGCGGACACGAAATCCATCCCGCTCGTGCCCTACCCGCTTCCCACCAGCCCGCCAGGCCTGCTCGTCGGCCCGCTGCAGCGCGACTGGACGCTCGACGAGCTGCAGGGCGCGCCCGCGTCCGCCGCCCCGCCACCGGACGCCATCACCACCGCCCTCGTCCACCGCGACGCCGGCCCCGAGGCGCCGAGCGCCGACGGCTGGCGCCTCTACGTCGAATGCCTCGCCCCCGCACCCTCCCCCGAGGACGCCGTCACCATCTGGCTCGGCCCGTACCAGCGACCCCACACCGTCGCCCGCGTGACCAGCGAAGGGCGACGGACCGACCCCCGATCACCCGACGCCCAGGCGACCTGGATCGACGTCTCGCGCGCCCCCGACCGCTGGTCGTTCCAAATCGACGTCCCCCCAGGCGCCATCGACGACTCGGGCGTCCTCCGCCTCGCCATCGAGCGTCACGACGCCTCGGGCCTGCGCACCGCCGCCCCTCGACGCATGCTCCCCTGGCAGACCGAGCCCGGACGCCTCGCGGTCGACACCAAGACCTGGAACGGCTTCTAGGGCGCTGCCAGAGACCGAGCCGCGAGCGTGAGCTCGCGAAGCAGCCCCCCGCCAGCTCACGTTCGCGGCTCGGATCGCCTTCTCGTCGTCAAGCGCCGGCAGGCCGCAGCGCCAGCGTCCCGACCATCAACTCATGCAGATCGATGTTGTCGATCGTCGGAGCCAGCCGCTCCGCCCCGGGCCCCAGCGCCGTCACCTCGACCAGGTCCGCCGTGTGGTTCGGGCTCACGAACGCCACCCCCAACGAGTTCGCCAGCACCGCCCCCAGCACCGGCCCGAACCCCGACGCCGCCAGGAACCCGTCCGCCCGCTCATGCTCCACGAAGTGGCGGTACAGCCACGCCCGATCCGAGTCGCGAAGCTCCACCCCGGTCGCCTGGTACACGAGCATCGGCAGCACGCCCATCATCTCCTCGGGCGAGGCGCCCGTCCCCATCTGATCGCTGATCCAGTCGAACGAGTGGCGGGCGCGCTCCAGCCGCGCGAATCCCTGATTCCCGGGCTCCTTGTACAGCGTGAGCCCCGGGTTCGCGTTGCCGTGGTCCGTCGTCACGATCAGCAGCGTGTCGTCCCGCTCCATCGTGAACCGCACCGCCTCCTCCAGCGCCTCGTCGAAGGCGATCTGGTCCGCGATGATCGCGCACGCATCGTTCGCGTGCGCCGCGTGATCCACGCGCCCCCCCTCGATCTGGAGCACGAACCCGTCCCCACGCGACGACAGCCGATCGAGCGCCGCCCGCGCCATCGTGCGGATGTGGGGCTCGTCCTCCCCCCGATCGAGCTCGAAGCTCATGTGCTCTCGCTTGAACAGGCCCAGCAGGCGCCCACCGTCGTCCTCCGCGCGATCGAGCTCGCCCCCCGTGCGCACGACCTTGACGTCCGGGTGCTGCGCCAGCAGCCCGTCCGGGAAGTACCGCGCTCCGCCGCCCAACACGACGTCCACGCCCCGGTCCAGGATCTGCTCGGCGATCCCCCCCTCCAGGTCCCGCGACGGGATGTTCGCGACGAACGACGCCGGCGTCGCGTGCGTCACCCGCGTCGTCGTCACCAGCCCCGTCCCCAGCCCGTTCTCCCTCGCCTGCACGAGGATCGGCGTCGGCGTCCGCTCGTCGGGCGTGAAGTTCACCGCCCCGTTGTTGATGTGCTCCCCGATCCCCCACGCCGAACCGGCGGCCGCCGAGTCCGTCACGAGCGAGTCCGCCGCATGCGTGCGGCACATCGCCCGCCTCGCCCCCTCGATCCCCCAGAGCCTCGTCCACGCCGAGCCCCGCCCGGTGCGCTCGCGGATCGCCATGTCCGCGAGCGTCAAGGTCCCCGTGCTCATCCCGTCCGAGACCATGAAGATCACGTTCCGCGTCTCGCGCGAGCGGGCGCGACTCCCTGACGCCCGGGTCACACCCGTCGTTGAGACCGACGCGCACCCCGCCGCGGCCGCCGCCACGCCCCCCAGCGCCCCGACCTTCAGGAACTCGCGTCGATCGATCCGCGTCTTCGTCGTCATGGCTGGGCTCCCGTGAGGGCGATCCTACTCGCCCGCGAGAGCCGGGCGCCCACCCCGGATCCTCTGTTCACGAACCCCTCACGCTCAGACGCGCATCCGCCAGGCCGCCAGCGTCCATTCCACGACCAGCAGCCCCGCCGCCAGCAGCACGAACCAACGCCAGATCTCCCGCCGTTCACGCTCTTGCCCGCCCCCGGCGCCGACCTTCCGACCCGCGATATCGAGCGCGTCCCGCGTCCCGATGGTGCTCTCACGCTCGTCGAGCAGGTTCACCGCCAGGGCAAATCCCGGGGTTTCCGCCGCCCGGTACACCCCGCTTCGTTCCAGCACGCCGACATCCACCATCGAGCCGTCCTCGACGCCCGCAGCCTGCACGACGCGCTCCATCGGACCCGCGAGCCGAACCTCCCCGCCCGCCGTCGGCGCCCGGGCGACCTCCCCCGTCGTCACGAACCACGCCTCGCCCGTCTCGCCCGTGCCTGTCAGCCAGTCCACCGCCGACGCCATGAAGATCGCGAACCCGAACTGCACGCTCCAGTTCGACTGGGCCAGCTCGAAGGCGACCACCAGCCGGCGCTCGCCCCCCGACTCGGTCTCGACCATCAGGGGCCCGTCGTCGCCGAACGCGATCGCGCGCGCGCCCGAGGCCTCCTCGAACTCGAGCGGTCTCCACTTCGCGACGAACACCGTGTCCAGCGACACGTCACGCAGCACCGGATCCGCCCGCGACCACGTGATCACCCGCGTCGACGCCGCCTCCTCCCCCGCGCGCACGCCGGGGATGACCCCCCCGAAGCTGATCGATGGCAGCGTCGGCGTCTCGCCCGCGTCCACCCGGTCGAACACGAGCAGGTCCGTCGCCCCCAGCCCGCTCGCCGCGAACCGTTCGTAGTCCGCCGCCGCGACGACCCGCACACTCCGCAGCTCCAGTTCCCCGAGCACGTCCATCAGGAACGGGTCCGCCTTCCCGTCCGGTGCGACCACGAGCACGCCAGGTCGCCGGGGCGCCTCCACGTGCGCCCAGACGACGTTGTCCGACGCGAGCATGTCCTCGCGGGCCAGCGACAGCCGCACGTCCCCGCCGCCCGCCAGACGGACCTCGATCGTGCGCGCCGCGCTCGTCGCCGAGTCGCCCGCCGCGGGCAGAACGATCGGCGTCCGCCCCGTCTCCTCCCCGTCGACGCTCACGTCGATCGTCGTCGCGACGCGCTCGGGGACGACCGACTGCGCGCGCACGAAGAACCGGACCAGCGCCGGGTCCTCTGGGTCGCGAGCCCCGCCGAGCGCGACGATCCCCACGTTGTCCCGCTCACGCTCCTCCGACGGCCCCACCCGCGTGTACCTCGCCTGGGCCCCCGCCAGCGCCAGCGGGCGATCCCCCGCGCTCAGCCCGTCGGAGAAGATGTCCGTCACGCCCGCCGGCGCGTCCTCCTCCTCGCTCGCCCCGCCCGTCGCCATCGCCTCGACGAGCGACAACGCCGTCGCCAGGTCCCCCGCCTGGTCCGTCGCCTCGATCGAAGCGATCGCCCGCTCCAGTTCGCCGACCGATCGCGTCGGGGGCGCGACGATCCGGGCCTCACGCGCAAAGTCGATCACCGCGACGCCCGACGCCCCCGAGTCGAGCGCCCGCCGCCCGGCACGCAGCGCCAACCGCTTGGCCTCCTCGAGCCTCGTCCGCCCCTCGCCCGCGTCTGTCGCGCTCATCGACGCCGACCGGTCGATCACCAGGTACGTCACGCCCCCAGACGCCCCCGTCCCCCGGATCGCCGGGCGCCCCAGCGCCCCCGCCAGCAGCCCCAGGATCGCCAGGTGCAGCAGGAACAGCAGCGAGAACCGAAGCCACCTGAGGGGCACGTTCACCTGCAGGTCCGTCGTGCGGCTCTCCCAGAACATCGTCGAGCTGACACGCACCGTCCGACGACGCAGCTTGAGCATGTAGAACGCCAGCAGCGCCGCCAGCCCCAGCGCCAGCGCCACGATCGCCGGGATGGGCGCCAGGAAGATCATCCGCCCCCATCCATCCGCACATCCCGCGTCATGAGCGTGATCCCGGGCGCATGAACCCCTTGGCGACGATGTACGTCTCGGTGGAGACGTCCCGCGACGCCTTGGGCTTGAACGCCCGCGCCTCCTCGAACTCCGCGTCGGTCTCGCGCACCAGCGCCCGCATCTCCTCCCCCTCGAGCACCTTCATCGCCAGGCTCCCCCCCTTCCTCAGCACCTCCGGCAGCATCCCCAGGATCGTGCGGCACAGGCGCACCGAGCGGAAGTGGTCCCCGTGTCCGCTCGTCGAAGGCGCCATATCCGAGATGACGGCGTCAAAGATCCCCCCACCCGCCTGAGTCAGCGCCGACGCCTCCACCTCGTCCACGTCCCCGACGATCGTCGTGACGTTCGCCCCCATCGCGTGCGTGACGCGCTGCAGATCGAGCCCGACGACCCGCCCGCGGTCGCCCACAAGCTGTGCCGCCACCTGGAGCCACGACCCCGGCGCGCACCCGAGGTCGAGCACGCGGTCGCCCGGGCGGATGAGCTTCTTGCGCTCGTTGATCTCGAGGAGCTTGTACGCCGACCGGGCGACGTACCCCTCGGCCTTGGCCCGCTTGAAGTACTCGTCCTGGAGGACTCGACGCGCCATCGGGACCAGCGTAGGGGCGCCCCGCCTTCAGCCGCGAGCCGCGACGCGGCCCACGATCTGGGCCACACCCTCCAGGGCCGCGTCGATCTCCGCCTCGGTCGTGAAATACCCCGGGCTCATGCGGACCGTCCCGCCCAGGGCGTGCGTGCCGATCGTCTCGTGCGCCAGGGGCGCACAGTGATACCCCGATCGGCACACGATCCCGTGCCCCTCGCACAGGCGCTCGCTCGCCTCCTTGGGCGTGACCCCGTCGAGCGTGAACGAGACGACGGACGTCCGGTCCACGTCCGCACCGGGCCCATGCACCGTCACGCCGTCCATCGACCCGAGACCGTTGATAAGTCGCCCCGTCAGCGCCGACTCGCGCGCATGGATCGCGTCGATCCCGACCTCGCGGATCCAGCGCACGCCCGCGCCCAGCCCGGCGATCGCCGGCCCGTTGAGCGTCCCCACCTCGTAATCCTTGGGTGGCGCCCCCGACATCGCGTGCGTCCCCGAGTCGCCCCCGGTCCCGCCCTCCGCGAGCGTCCGAAGCTGAGCCGCCGGCCCGATCCACAACCCGCCAACCCCCGGCGGGCCCATCAACGCCTTGTGACCCGCGAACGCGACCAGGTCCGCGCCCAGCTCCCCGATATTCATGGGAACGACGCCCGCCAGCTGCGCCGCGTCGAGCAGGCACAAGGCGCCGTACTTGTGCGCCAGGCGAACCATCTCCCCATACGGCAGGATCTGCCCCGTCACGTTGCTCGCCATCGAGCACGCGACCAGACGCACGTCCCCCTTCTTCAGCGTCTCCTCGACGAAAGCCAGATCGACCGGCGCCTCGAGCGAGTAGGGCGCCACCTCGAAGCGGATCCCGAACTCCCGCGCCGCCTTGCGGATCGGCCGCGACACCGCGTGGTGCTCCAGCCCCGACATGATCGCGACGTCCCCCGCCTCCCAGGGCAGGCCCAGGATCGCCAGGTTCAGGGCGTACGTGCACCCGGGCGTGATCACGAGACGCGCCTCGTCGGGCGCCCCGAGCAGCTCGCCCAGCTCGTGCCGAGCCTCCGCGACCGGGTCCGGCCCGCCCCGCGAGTCCCGTCTCGGGCTCCCGCACTGGCGCAGGGTCTGATCGACCGCCGCGTACACGCACTCGGGCTTGGGCCACGTCGTCGCCGCGTTGTTCAGATAGATCGTTCTGGCCTGGCCCATCGCGCACTCCGGGGAGAGCCAGCGTACGGCGCCCGCCGCCCCGGATCGAGCCGTTCGTCGCCCGCACCCGTTCGAACTCACCCGGTCGGCGTGTTCTCAACGACCTCGCCCCACCCGTCCCGCCGCTGGTCACCGCCCGCCGTGACGAGTCCGTCGTGATCTCGGGCGACGGCGTGCACGCCCCCGAAGTAGACGTTGGACGCCTCCCAGACGTTGACGGGGACGCGCTCGCCGAGCGCCGCAACCGCCTCGCCGGTGAACCCCGGCTCGAGCTGGGCGATCTCGCCGTCCCAGTGCGCGCGGGGCGCGTCGATCGCCTCCTGGACATCGAGCCCGGCGTCGAGCACCGCCGAGAGCACCCGAGTGATCGCGGTGCGGATCCGCTTCGAGCCCCCCGAGCCGAGCACGAGCGCCGGGCGCCCATCCTCGAGCACGATCGTCGGCGACATCATCGAGCGGATCCGCCGCCCGGGTGGCTCCGAGTGGAACCCGCCCGGGAACAGGTCGTCCTCGCCCATCATGTTGTTGAGCATCACGCCCGTCCCGGGGACGACGTACCCGCACCCCTGCCCGTTGGACGTCGTCATCGAGGCCGCATTCCCCTCGCCGTCGATCACGCTCACGTGCGTCGTGCCTCCCACGAACGTGCGCACACTGGCGACACCCCGCCTGACGAGGTCGTCGTTGATCGCCTCGTCATGCCCGCGCAGTTGCTCGACCTCGCGCGCCACGCCGACCAGCTCGAGGAGGGCATGGGGCGATTCGAATGCCACGCCCCTCGACATCGCCTCGCGCAGCAGGCGCAACGCGAGCCCGATCAAGGGCCCCCCCAGGCTCGGCGCCGGGTTCGTGAGCACCGTCCTGCCGTGGTAGTCGAGTGCAAGAGGCTCGCGCTCGATCACGCGGTAGGCGCCCAAGTCTTCCCGCGTCAGCAAGCCTCCCGTCGCACGCATGTCCGCGTCGATCCGGTCGGCGAACTCGCCCGAGTACAGCGTCGCGCGTCCGAGGGCGAACGCCTCGAGAAACGCCGCCAGTTCCTCGGAGCGGATCAGTTCGCCCTCGCCCAGAAGCTCTCCGTGAGGCGCGAAGATGGCGCGCGAGCCCTCGGTCGCGGTGCAGATCGGGCCCAGGATCTCGTTCACGTACGCCTGCGAGGCGTTGAGTGCCACGCCCTCTCGCGCCAGACGAGCCGCGGGGGCCACGACCCGGTCGAGGGGCAGCCGCCCGAGGCGTGCATGCGCGTGCGCGTACCCCGCGAGCACGCCCGGGACCGCGCTCGATCCCATGCCGACGTGGAAGACCTGGTCCGCGCCGCCGAAAGGGACCGTCACCGGTTTGAAGTCGATGGCGTCGGGAGGCTGGTCCAGCCCAAGGCCCGGCGTGTCGCAGAAGAAGTCGAACAGGATGTTCTGGGCGCTCGCGGTGTGCGCGAGCAGGAACCCACCCCCGCCCAGGCTCGTCAGCATCGGCTCGCTCACGCACGAGGCCATCCCCGCCCCGATGGCGGCGTCGAACGCGTTGCCCCCCGCGCGCAGGATCTCGACCGCGACCGCGGCTGAGGCGCGATGCCCGCAGGCGACCGCCGCCTGTCCTGTTCTCTGACGTGATCCAGACATCCGCCGGGCCCCCGATCCGATAGGGGCGCCACGGCTTGGCCCGCGAGGGCAAGCCGTGCCGCGACACAGGTTGCCCATTCGGGACAACCTGTGGCGCCCGATGGCAGTCGCTTGCGCCCAGCCTAGTGCGGCACTTCCTTGACCGCGTTGCGATTCCACGCCGGCACACGCACCGTGATCGGCCCGTCCCCCTCGATGATGCACTGGCAGCTCAGGCGGCTGTTGAGCTGGAGCCCCGGCGCCTCCTCGACCCGGTCCTCCTCCGCCTCGGTCGCCTCCGCGACGTCGTCCATCCCTTGCTCGACGTACACGTGGCAGGTCGAGCAGGCACACACCCCGCCGCACGCGTGCTCGATGTTGATCCCGTGCTCCACCGCGACCTCGAGCAGGTGCTCGCCCTTGGCCGCCATGATCTCGTGCTCCGCCTTCTCCGATCCATCCTCGTTGATGGATTCGGGGTCCTCGAGGAGGAAGCGGACGGGGACCGTGGGGGGGCCGTGGTCGTGGTCGTCGGAGTGTCGGAGGTGCATAGACTCGCCTCTCGCGGGCAGTGAATTAGACTCATTCTAGAACAGGCCATCCGGGGTTTCTGCCAGCGGGCTTCGGCTCCCCTCGCCAAACTCGACTCACCGGCGTTGTCCCGCCCGCCTCCCGCCGCCCGATACAGTCTGTCCGAGCCACGAGAGGGACCCCGTGCCGATCCACCCAGAAGCCAGCGACGAGGCCATCGACCTGAGCGTCGTCGCGCCCGCCCACAACGAGGAGGACAACGTCCGCCCGCTGGTGGAGGCGGTGGGGGGGGCCCTCGCCGATCGGGGGCTCGACTTCGAGTTCATCCTGGTGGACGACGCCTCGACGGACGCGACCGCCGAGCGAGCGATCGACCTGCAACGGGAGTTCCCCTGGGTGCGTGTCGTGAAGCTCGCCCGCCCGGCGCGTGGCGGAGGCAACGGCCAGTCCGCCGCCTTCAAGGAGGGCTTCGCCCGCGCCCGTGGCGCGCTCATCGCCGTCCTCGACGCCGATCTCCAGAACGACCCCGCCGACCTGCCCGCGATGCTCGACCTGCTCCAGCGCGAGCACGCCGACATGGTCCAGGGCGACCGCTCCAAGGCGAGGCGTCAGGGCGACGCCTGGATCCGCCAGGTCGGCTCGATCGTGGGACGCCTCTTCCGACGCCTACTCCTCAACGACACGATCCGCGACACCGGGTGCTCGCTGCGGGTGATGAAGCGCGAGATCGCCCTCCGCCTGCCCCTCGAGTTCAAGGGCGCCCACCGGTTCATCCCGGTCACCGCCCGCCAGATGGGCTACACCGTCGTCGAGATGGACGTCTCGCATCATCATCGCCACGCCGGCCAGACCAAGTACGGTATGGGCATCACCAAGCGCGCCATCCCAGGCCTCATCGACTGCTTCGCGATCCGCTGGATGGGCAAGCGTCGACGCGTTCCCACGGGCGTAAGCGAGTCGGCGTCCCCGACCGCCAAGGGCGGCATGGATCGCGCCGACGCCGTCGTCGTCACCCGCCAGCGCGAGCCGGAGCACTCCGCGTGAAGATCGGCCCCGCGCTCGCGATGGTCGGGCTCATCCTCGTCGGCGTCTGGCTGGTCCTGCAGCCCACTCTCGCGCGCAAGAACTCCGACTTCTCCATCCGCATCGGCGCCGTCCAGCTCAACGTCCGCGAGTACGACGACGGGACCTACGAGTTCGTCTCCCCCCAGTCGGTCGCCTCGCTCGGGCGCCTCGACGGCGACCGCTTCGCCCAGGTCCTCTCCGAGCAACGCGAGAAGTGGAACGCCCGCCCCGCCTTCGAGCGGACCCTCATGGGCTTCTTCAACATCACGGAGTGGACCAACCTCACCTGGGTCCTGCTGGGCCTCGCCGGTCAGTCCGCCTTCTTCTTCCGCATGTTCATCCAGTGGGTCGTCTCCGAGAAGCGCGGACGCTCGGAGGTCCCCGAGATCTTCTGGTGGTTCAGCCTCGCCGGCGGCGTCATGATGTTCAGCTACTTCGTCTGGCGCGTGGATTTCGTCGGGGTGATCGGCCAGTCCTCGGGTGTCGTTATTTACGCGCGCAACCTCCGCCTCATCCACAAGCAGCGACGCCGCGAGCAGCGCCGGACCCTCATCAGCGCCGACCCCGAGCCCGGCGAGACCCGTTTCCCCGCACGCACGGACGCGGGTTGACCCACACGCCCCCATCCCGGTTGCCTTCCCGCGCGCCAGACCCGAGACTACCCCGATGATCGTGTATCTCGACGACGAGCGGATCGAGCCCGAGGCGCCGACCCTCTGGGCCGCCATCGACCTCGCCCGGCGTACCGCCCACGAGCGGGGACGCGTCATCATCGAGGTCAAGGGCGACGGCGACCCCCTCGACGCCGACACCATCGACGACGCCGACGGGTCCGACGTCGGGTTCGCCGAGCTGCGCCTCGTCTCGACCGCGCCGGGCCCCATGGCCCGCGAGATCCTGCTCGAGGCGTGCGACACCCTCGATCGCGCCCGCCTCGACCAGTCCCGCGCCGCGGAACTCATCCAATCGGGCGCGATCGCCGACGCGCTCGATCCGATGCAGAGCGCCCTGGAGGCCTGGTCGCTCGTCCGCGAGGTCGTGGACAAGATCCAGGCGCTGACCGGCATCTCGCCCGTCGGCGTGCACGTGAGCGTGCGTGGCGGGCAGTTCACCGGCGGCGAGTGTGTCGCCTCCCTCACCGCCGCCCTCGCCCAGCTCCGCGCCGCGGTCCGCGCCTCCGACTGGTCGGCCCTCTCCGACCTGCTTGCCTACGACCTGGACGAGCAGGCCGACCGCTGGCGGGCGATGCTCGCCGCCCTCGCCGAGTCCGCGGTCCTCGGGGATTCCGGCGCCGCGTCCACCCCGGGCGTGGAATGATGGGGCACGCCCTTTCGCCCAGCCCGGGAGCCCTCCCGGCGGGCGGCGCGGGCGAGAGAGCGACAGGAGACGACGCCCCGCATGGGCGAACGCCCGAACAACCCGAGCGCCGCTGGCGCCCCCGAGCGAGAGCTGAAGGGGGCGTCCGAGGCGTGCGAGGGATCGCGCTGGCATGAAGCCGCGGCGGGCGCCGAGCGCGCCATGAACGCCGCCCGCCAGGCCTCGGACTTCGAGACGTTGGCGCGAGCGACAGTGCTCGCAGCCCGGGCGCTGTCGGAGATCCGCGCCGAGGCGATCGCCGCCTCGCCCAAAGGCGCGCTGATCGCCGGTCGTGACACGGAGCTTCCAGACCCAGTCCCCCCGGGGTGCTACCTGCTCCAGCCGCCGATGGTCGGCGCCGACGCGACTCGTTTCCGGGACATGGCTCGCGCCGCGGAGGTCCCAGTCATGGTGCTGACGCGAGAGCCCCTGACCCGCGCCGGGCTGTGGCCCGTCGTCTCGGTCGGGCGCGTGATCGTGCGCGCGCGCATCCAGCCGCCGGCAGGCGTGAAGGAAGACGAGTCGAGGATGACCCGCGACAACTACCCGGGTCCGGCGCCTCTCGACTGGTTCCTCGCCGCCCACGCCCGCCTTGGCGAGGCCGCTCTCGAGCGCATCGACCCCGACGAGCACCCGCACCACCGCGTGGACGACCTGCTCGAGCTTTTCTCGGCGATCCCCGAGCATCCCGCGATCACCGCCGCCCTTGTCGAGACCGCCCGCGAGGCCGCGAAGTCTCCCAAGCCAACCGCGCCCCGCTGGCGCCCGGTCGTGGACGATCCGTATTCGTTCTAGAGAAAAGACCAAGAGACGAAGAGACAAGAGACGGAGAGACGAAGCAAAAAAACGGAGCGGCCTGGACCACTCCGTCTCTTCGTCTCTCATTCTCTCCGTCTCTTCTCACCACTCATACGGGTTGCCGCAACTGTCGTAATGGCGGTACTCGCGATAGTGGTAGCTGTCGCGTCGGTACGGGCGGTAGCCGTAGTCGTAGTGGTACGAGTGATAGCTGTACCCGGAGCTCGGGGCGTCGTACCCGTAGGAGCCGGAGTACCCGCCGTACGCACGTCGGTCGGCGCGGGCGTTCTGGTCGCCGATGACCGCGCCGCCGATGCCGCCGATCACCGCGCCCGCCGCGGCGCCCTCGCCCATGTTGCCCGACAGCGAGCCCAGCGCCATCCCACCCAGCGCGCCCAGTGCCGCGCCCGAGAAAGCGCCCTCGCCGGCGTTCGAGCACCCGCCCGAAACCAACGCCGCGCCGCCCAGCAGCGCGATCACGCCTGCCTTGACCACTCCATTCCTGCGATGAGCACGCATGGGAGCCTCCTTCCGCCCGGGGCGTGCGGGTTCGACACCGTCGCCCGCCCAGAGCATCACCGCCCCTCCCCGCCGAGGCCTGACGCCCGCGCAAGGAGAACACGGTAAGTATGCACTAATATTCCGACGCAAACAACCGGGATTTCAGGCTTTCGGGCTCGGAGCCCCGCTCAGCCGTCCCGTGTGAGGGCCTCGGCCCGGACGGCGCCGTTCCCGTAGCGACGAAGCAGCTCCACGATCTGGGGCTGGCGAGGCTCGAGCTGGAGCGACCGGCGCAGCGCCCCGACCGCGTCCTGGAGGGCCGCCGTCTCGCGCTGGCCCGACCAGAGCCAGGTGTTGAGCTCGCAGACCGCCACGCCGTTGAGCGCGGGGTAGTGGTCCGGGTCGAGCTCGAGCGCCTCGCGGAAGGCCCGCTCGGCCGCCTCGTACTTCTTGAGGCGGAAGAAGCCCGAGCCCATCCGCTCGTACGCGATCGCCGAGGGCTCGATCCGAATCAGCTGGTCCAGCGTCGCGACCATCTGGTCGTACCGCCTGGTGTGCCCCAGCGAGTCGGCCAGGTTCAAGAGCAGCCTGGGCGACAGCTCCATGAGCTCCGCCGCCTGCTCGTACTCGATCACCGCCTGCTCGTGCTTGTCGAGGGCGGCGTAGATCGCGCCCAGGTTCACACGCGCCTCGCCCGAGTCGGGCTTCACCGCGACGGCACGCTGCGCGTAGAGCTGACCGAGCTGCGGGTCGCCCACCTGCAGGTAGGCGGTCGCGATGTTCAGGTTCGCCTCGAAGTCGCCCGGGCGGATCTCGAGCGCCCGCAGGTAGGCGCGGATCGCGTCGGCGATCCGGTTCATGAGCTGGAGGACCAGGCCATGCCCGTACTGGGCGTCGAAGTTCCTGGGCTCGAGCTGGGCGGCGCGCCCGTACAGGCGCTCGGCCTCGGGGAGGTTGCCCTGGGTCCGGTGGATCTCGCCGGCGCCGATGTAGGCGACGGTCATCGCCGGGTTCACCGCGATCGCCCGCTCGAACTCCTTGAGGGCGGCCTCGAGGTCGCCCTGGCTGCGCAGGGCCTGTCCCTTCGTGACCGCCTCGTTGCCTTGCGTGACGCGGTCGGCCTTCGTCAGCGTCTTGGGCTTGTCGAGTTGGGAGGCCATCCGCTCGGCGCGGGCGTGCTGGATCGCGCGACACCCTGGCGCCACGGGCAGGAACACGCCCGCCAGGATCACCACGCCCGTCACCAACGCCAGCGCTCTCGGGGGTCGGTTCATCGCTCAGCCTTCGTCTTTTCTCGCTCCAAGAAGATCCCTGGCGCCGCCCCATCCGGCGCGCCAAGCCGCGTCATCCCTACTTTCGGCTCCCCGAAGGGGGTCGGTGAGCATTTCAACGATGGTGGCGGTCTTTCGGTTCGTGCCGTCTCGTGAATCCCCCCTGACGACCCCTCTGCGGCCCGCCTCCAGACAACTTAGGCAAGCAGCCCCCGCACCCGGCGCAGGTTCTGCGCATCGTACGCCCGCCCCTGCTCGTCTTCCCCCTTGGGGGTCTCCAGGATCATCGGCGCCCCGCCGAGCTCCGGGCGGTTCACCACCGCCGCGAAGCCTGTCTCCTTCAGGGCTCGGCGCGCCCCGGGGGGGCTGCCGATCGTCCCCGACCCGATGTGCTCGTGCCGATCCTTCTTCGAGCCCATCGCCCCCTTCGAGTCGTTCAGATGCACGACCTTGAGGTTGGCCAGCCCGCACAGGCGGTCGAACTCGTCGAGGGCCCGGTCCGCCGACTCGCGGCTGGACATGTCGTACCCGCCCGCGTGCGCATGGCACGTGTCGAAGCAGAACCCGACCCGCTCGGGGGCGCCCGTCTGCTCGACGATCATCCCCCGCAGCGTCGCCAACTCCTCAAACGTCCGCCCCATGTTCGAGCCCGAGCCGACCGTGTCCTCGAGGCAGAGCGTGACGTCCATCCCAGAGGTGCGCTTCAGCAGCGTCTTGTAGGCCTTGGCGATCCGCGCGAGCCCTTGCTCGGGCGTCGAGGTCGTGTACGCGCCCGGGTGGTGCACCAGGTAAGGGATCTCCAGCTCCGCGCAGCGCTCGACCTCGACCGTCATCAGATCGACCGACTTGTCCCACAGCTCGTCGTCCGGGCTCGCCAGGTTGATGAGGTAGCTCGCGTGCGAGACCGTGCGTCCCTGCCAGGCGAGGCGCTTGAGTTCGGTGAGCCAGTCGTTGCGCGCCGACTCGTCGAGCGGCTTGACCTTCCACTGCTGCTGGTTCTTCGTGAACACCTGGACGGTGTCCATCTTCAGACGCTCCGCTTCCAGGATGGCGTTGACCATCCCCCCGGCGATCGAGAGGTGTGAACCGAACAGCGGCATGGGCGGGAGGGTAAGCACGCCGCGACGCACGGGAATCGGGGTGCGTCCACCCGCCCCGTTTCCTACACTTTCCCCCGATGGACGAGTCCGACGAGACCCCGATCCGCGTGAACTTCGGGCGCCCGATGCCGGTTTTCCCGCTCGATCAGACCGTGCTGCTCCCCCAGCAGGTCATGCCCCTGCACATCTTCGAGCCGCGGTACGTCCAGATGGTCGAGCACGCCCTCGACGGCGCCGGCCAGATCGCGATGGGCGTCTTCGCCGGCGACCGCTGGAAGCAGGAGTACCACGGCGTGCCCCCGATCCGCCCCGCCGTCTGCATCGGGCAGATCGTCCAGCACGAGCGTCTTGCCGACGGGCGGTACAACATCCTCCTCCAGGGCGTCTGCCGCGCCCAGGTCATCGAGGAATCCCCGCCCGACGAGGACCACCAATACCGCACGGCGACGCTCCGCCCCGTGGGCGAGACCGAGGACGTCGGCCCCGACCTCGACGAACTCCGCGACTGGCTCGACGAGGAGATCACCTCGGGGCCGCTCAGCCGCATGAGCGTCGCGGCCCAGGTGGGCGAGTACGTCCGCAACGAGGACGTGCCCACGCCCCTGGTGCTCGACCTGGTCGCCTTCGCGATGCTGACGGACCCGAAGGTTCGCTACCGACTCTTGGCGGAGGGCGACGCGCACGCGAGGGCCCGCCTGATCCGCGACGGCCTCGAGCACGTCGGCTCGATGATCCGCCGCGCCGAGCAGCAGCGACCCGAGCAGTGGCCCAAGGGCATGAGCTGGAACTAGGAGGTGAGTGGTGAGTCGTAAGTGGTAAGTGGTCGGATCGAGCGGCGATCACACATCCACTCGCCAGTCACCACTCACTACTCACCACTCACCACTCACCAGTCACCACTCACCACTCACCACTCACCTACCATCCCCCATGCCCGACCCCTCGCTGCTCGAGACCTTCCCGACACCCTCCGACACCCCCTTCGTCGTCGAGCACGTCAACGAGGAGTTCACGAGCGTCTGTCCCAAGACCGGGCACCCCGACTTCGGCACGGTCACGCTCCGCTTCCAGCCCGCCCCCGCCAAAGCCGGCGGCACATGCGTCGAGCTCAAGAGCCTCAAGCTCTACTTCCAGAGCTTCCGGAGTGAGGGCATCTTTTACGAGGCGGTGACCAACAAAGTCAGAGACGACCTCATCGCCTGCATGAACCCCACCTGGCTCCAGGTGATCACCGACTGGCGCGGGCGGGGGGGCATCCGCTCCACCATCCGCGCCGACCACGGCGACGTTCCGGCCCACTTCCGTGCCCGCTAAGGGCACCCGCCGCCGAACAGGTTCAGGAACGTGATGATGTCGTTGGAGTCGAAGATGCCGATCGGTACGGCGATGTCCGCCGCCGAGTCCAGATTCGCGTACGCGACCAGGTACGCGAGCACGTCGGTGAAGTCGAGGAAGCCGTAGGGCTCGGCGAGATCTACCGCGTTGCACGGAGTCGGCGGCGCTCCACGCACGTACGCGAACCCGCCACCGTCCGCCGACGTCCACGACGTCGCCCGGATGTCGATGTAGACGTCGTCCGTAATCAGATGCACGACCATGTCCACGTCCACCACGCACGGCGGGCACATCATCACCGCGTCACGCCACGATTGGAACACCAGCGACCCGAGGTCCGCCGTCGTCCCGATCGCCCACTCCGTGTCCGACGGCGAGCCAGACCCGAACTGCGTCTCGCCCGCGATGTTGAACAGGCCTCCCGAGTCCCGGCGTGTGATCCAGACGTTGTCCGTGATCCGGTCCTGGTTCTCTTCGAGCGTCCAGTCCGCGAAGTCGGCCTTCGCGAACGACACGTCGTACCCGGCCCAGACCTCCTGGCCTTGGGTGACGGCGCTCGTCAGCATCCCGAGCAAGACCACGAAGACGATCCCGCGCATCGATCGAGGAGCCTCCCGCTCGCATTAGATCGTGCGGGTCGAGCCCGGACAATCGCGACGTGCGAGGATGGCACACGACCCCTCGCCACACGTCATTACCGGCCTTGCTCGCCCCGCGACGCCTCGCCCAACGAGGCGTCGCGCCCTACCCTCCCGGATGCCAACCATGTCCGACACCGGCCGCCGCTTCATCGCCGACCTCGCCCCTGCCGAACGCGTCGAGGCCTGCTTCTCCATCGTCAACGCCCAGATCGGCACCAAGAAGAACGGCGAGCCCTACCTCCGCTGCCTTCTTGGCGACAAGACCGGACAGTGCCCCGGGCGCAAGTGGTCCGTCGATGACGCCATGGCCCGCCGCCTCCCCCCCGACGGCTTCGTCTTTGTCGAGGGCGAGGCCCAGGCCTACCAGGGCGAACTCCAGATCATCATCCACCGCCTCGAGCCCCACGAGCCCACGCCCGACCAGATGCGCGAGCTCCTCCCCGCGTCCAAGCGCGATCCGAAAGAAATGTTCAGCGAGGTCGTCGCCCTGCTCGACACGCTCGAGCACCCCGCGATGAAGGCCCTGGCCCAGACCTACCTCGCCGACGAGTTCTTGATGGACCAGTTCAGGACCGCGCCCGCCGCCAAGCAGATGCACCATGCCTATCTCGGCGGCCTCTGCGAGCACACGCTGGCGCTCCTGAAGCTCGCCGACGCCGTCTGCCCCCTCTACCCCAAGATCAACCGCGATCTCGTCCTCATGGGCCTCTTCCTGCACGACCTGGGCAAGACGCGCGAGCTGATCTACGACCGCGGCTTCGCCTACTCCGACCGCGGCGAGCTCATCGGGCACATCGTCGAAGGCGCCATCATGCTCCACGACAAGGCCCAGCAGATGATGCGCGAGACCGGCACCCGCATGCCCGCGGGCGCGCTCATGGTCCTCCAGCACATCATCCTCTCGCACCACGGCATCCCCGAGTACGGCGCCGCCAAAATCCCCTCGACTCCCGAGGCCATCCTCGTCTCCATGCTCGACAACGTCGACGCCAAGACCACCATCGCCCTCGACGCCGCCCGCCCGGACCGGGCCAAGAACGTCGACCTCGGCGGCGCCTTCACCGAACGCCAGTGGGCCCTGGACACCAAGCTGTACAGACCGGACCCGCTGGCGGAGTGAGCGGGCTGAGGCGTCCCACGCGACGGTCACCGTGCATCGCGCACGCCCTCGACGAGCAATCGAATCATGGAAGAGCCAGTCAGATGGCATTGAGCGAATCGATCGTCAGCCCTCAGCACTGTGTATTTCTCGCGATAGGCAGCTCGTAACGACCGTGCCGCTGCACAACTTTGTGCGTGTTGCTGAGTTGCAGGCGGCAATGTGAACATTCATCAGCAAGACCCCGACCAGCGGCCGCAAGGCGTTGACACCGGGGGGGGGGGGGGGGGGTAAGCTGCGGAAAGCAATGCATCGAGGGCCAGGCATTCTACTAGTGGTGCTCGCGAACGTAGCCGCGCCGCTCCTGCCGGCTGTTGCCCAACCGTTACCGAGTGCAAGCGGATCACAAGCGCAGCAAGCGTTCGAGAGGCAATGGCAGGCCGCGCAAGACTTCGAGATCCCTGAGGGGATCTACGTCGAGTATGCGGTCGAGCAGTACGCGGAGCTGTCCGAGGATGAACTCAGGGAACTCGCGCGAGTCGTCGAGGGGAAACCCGAACATCCTCTCAGATCCAAGCTGGAAAAGAACAGGCGTCGCCATGAGCAGGGCCCCGACACGTTCCGATACCGATTCTGGATTCAGAATGACGGGAACTGGCGCCGAGCCGTGGACACGCCCCAGTGTATCTCGGCCCAGTCTGTGCCTTACGCGGACACAGCCCTCACGGCGGACAAGGACTCCTGGGAACTCGCCGGGGATCGACTCACGCTGTCGAACAGGAAAGCGTCTGGCTCGGGAGATCCGATGGGGCACATCGATGCCCTAAGGTCGCTCCTGTGCAGACTGACGACTGGTTTGTTCAACTCTGGCCCGCTGGCCTTCTCTCCGGCCGGGGTGCTTTCCACGAATGACGGGGGCATTCAAGTTCGTCTGGTTTCGGAGGACGGACGCCGGGTCATCGAAATCACCGGCCGTCTGGAAGGCGGGTATTGCTACATCGAGAACTCTAGAGTTACGCGCGCCGATGATTCCCCCAAGTGGTTCGGCGCGCGCCGCACGCTCGGAGAGTGGAAACGGTTTGGCCTCTACGAAGCTCCCGTAGCGTCCCAGATGTCGAGATACGACCCTGCGAGCGGTCGCGTGCTTGAACGCTATACGCTCCTCGACTTACGTACGGCGCCGCCTGAGGAGATCAAGCCGCTGCTGCAAACACCTGACGTGGACGGCGTCGATGGCGTGCGAGGACAGTTGGCAGTCCACGCCATAGTCGACGAGCGGCGCGGATCCGGGCGACTCACAGTGATCGGGGCGAATGGCGAACGATCCGTCGCTCCGCTGCCACCGTCGGCGCGGCCGCGCCTGAGTTCGCTTTGGGTCTTCTCGGGATGGGCTATCGCGGGGATGATCTTGCTCGCACTGATCGTGATCCGCCTGAGACGAGGGTTCTCTCAAGCATGACGAGCTGTTCCGTCGGAGACGGACATCGTTTGAGATAGGAGGTCAATCATGATACAACGAACTTCCATCATCGTGGGAAGTCTTGCGGTCATTTCCGGTGTGGGTATCGCATGGGGTGTATGTTACGGCACGCTCACCACGGAGTTCGAGGCGTGCGACTATGTGTGTCAAAGTGAACGAGACTCTGCATGCTGGTACAACGAGTGGTTGAGCGAACCGATCACCATCGCCATCCAGGCCGCCCACCCGAACGCCAGGAAGGATGTCGAGACGGTCTACCACGCGTGCATCCTTGAGTACAAGACGCTGGACGAGAATGGAGGCTGCAACGACTATGCGGTCTGCGGCCAAAACGCAGTCGGAACCGAAGCCGACGGCGAGCTCTGCGGTGGCGGGCCCCCCACCTGATCGGAACGCTGGTCGCGCTCGAAGCTGGTCCATACTGCTCCGCTCGTTCGTGCCCTGCGTACTACTCGTTGCGGGCATCGCGAAGATCGTTGACGTATCCGAGTTCGAGGCGGCCCTCCGCACGTGGGAGCGACTCCCGGGCTGGTCGATGAGGCCTCTCTCCCTGCTGATCCCGGCGGCCGAGATTCTCATTGGGGCCTCGTGGCTACTTTCGGTGCGACGCTCCCTCGCCGAACTCGGGGCATTGAGTCTTCTGTTCGCTTTTACCGGAGCGTACATCCTGCACCTCGCCTCAGGGCTCGAACCCGATTGCAACTGCTTCGGCAAGATCATGCGATTCCGGATGCAACAGACGACGGCAACCGAGGCGATAATCAGGAATGTCATCCTCATCGGTGTCATGGGTGTTGCCGCGATCGTCGATCATCGCACGCGGGGCGCACCTTTCTGCGGTCCCCCCGCGCCATTCCCGGGGGATCCACCCGCATGACGTGCGTGCGTGTCCAGGCCACCTCTCGCGGTGTGTCACTCCTCGAGATGATGCTCGTGATCGTTCTGCTCGGTCTGCTGATTGCCCTCGCGATGCCAACCATCGCCGGGATGCGTGAGCGCGCTCGTGACGCGACCTCGCTCGCGAACCTCCGCTCGCACGCCCAGATCTTGTCCGTCTACCTCGGGGATTGGGACGATACGTACCCGTTCCCGACTGATCCGACCGCCGATCTCACTATCCTCCGTGGAGGGGGCATCACGATCGCGGTCCCGTTCTTCCACGTGTCAGGGGTCTGGCCCGTACCGCTCGCGGACGGGTACTACGACTCGGTCTTTCCCCACCCGAGCATACTTAGACCCGGTGAGGAATCACTTATCACGTCGTACCACTACTCCCCTACTTTCATAACTGATCCGCAGTTCTGGAACCTTGAAACCCGGACCGGTCCCGCTCAGTGGGGTCCGGTCGGTGGACATCAGCCTGTATTCCCGAGCGCGAAAGCGATCTCGGTCGAGTTCTCGACGAGTCGAGGTGTGCCGGTGTTTGCGCCGTCACAACAGGAGACCCCGGCGTTCACCGGAGCGTTCTGTGATGGGTCGGCAAGCGCTCATCCTCGAGGCAGTTCGACGCCGCCTGTATCGACCGGCGAGGGCGACTACGATGCCTCCCTCCATCGGGTTGGCATCGTGGGCATGCACACGGTGAACGGCGTTCGTGGGCGCGACATCCGCTAACTCGCACTGATTCGATCGGCCCGGAGGGCCAACGCCCCCCGGGCCGGACCGTCCCCGCGCGGGCGGGTCTAGCCCCGCGCGAGGACACGAGTCGTGGGATTTCTCGTGCTCAGTCGTCCGAGTCCTCGGCGGCGTCCTCGGTCTGCACCCAGCCCTCGACCGCCTCGGGGCCGACCTCGTGCTCGACGCCGTCCTCGTCGATGAACTTCGCCGAGGCCACGCCCTTCACCTCGCTCACGCTGACGCTTGCCTTCTGCCCGGGCGCGACGAGCACGCGCGGCGAGGCGCCTTCCATGATGATCGTGGACTCCCCACCCTTGGGCGAGTCGATGTCCACCGTCATCTGGCGCTGCTCGCCGTTCTCGACCATATTGATGCCGTAGACGGTGCCGTCGTCGGTGACGAACGTCCCACCCGCGCCCTCGGGTGTGGGCGCCAACTCGACGTCGTACCTCGTGCCGTCGTCGGCGATGATCGTCGCCCGCTGGCTCATCACCTGGTGCGTGACCGCCGCAGCGACCGCGCCCCCGCCCAGCACCCCCGCCGCGATCAGCGCGATCGTCGTGCGGCTCAGCGTGTGATTCCGACCTGAACTCATGGCCTGCTCCTTGAGAAACGCGTCGACCCTGTCACTGTGGTCCGGGCCGGGCCATGCGCGCTCCGCCACGCCGCCCAGCATCCGCTCGATCCTGTCGTCCATCTGATTCATGATCCGCCTCCGAGGCGTTCAACCTCGACCCGCAGCGCGTCCCGTGCCCGGGAGAGACGCGACTTGACCGTTCCCTCGCGCACGCCCAGCACCGCCGCGGCGTGCGCCATGCTCATCGACTCGAAGTGCACCAACGCGATCACGCTCTGGTGATCGGGCGACAACGCCCGCAGCGCCAGGTACAGCAGGTCCAGCTCTTCGCGTGCCGCCGGCGCCTCGGCGTCGTCCATCGTCGGCGGTGGGAGCGTCGCCCCGCGCCGCCGATTCGACCGCGCCCACGCGTTCGCCTTGTTGGTCGCGATCCGCAACAGCCACGCCGAGAACGGCGCCCCCGTGTGCCGATACCGGGGCAGGGCTTGCCACGCCGCGATGAACGTCTCGCTCGCGAGGTCTTCGGCCGCGTGCTCGTCCCCGATCCTCCGGTACAGGTACCCCGCGACCGTCCGGTAGTGCCTGCGGTACAGCCGCGAGTACGCGCCGGGGTCGGTCCGTGCCTGGTCGATCAGGGCCCGCTCGCCCGGTTCTGCCGAGGCCGTCCCTCTGGCTTCGACCACCGGGATGGCAAGCAGCGCGTCGCCCATGCACCCCTCCAAATGCGCGAACCCACCCCCGGGTTCCCGCCCACGGCAGGATTTTCTGGCCCCACCCACGCTCCAGGGTGGTGGCGGGAGTGCTCGAGCAAGCGTTTCAACACGAAGGCCACGAAGAGCGCGGAGGGCTCGAAGGTCTCGATTCAAGCCATCCCTTCGTGCCCTTCGCGACCTTCGCGTTCGATCTCATTGCGCACAGAGAACCCCGCGCTCGCGCGAGGGGCTCGTTATTCACTTCGCCTACCCTGCCGACCCTACGGATAATCCTGCCGCGTCGGCCTGATCAGCAGATCGCTCACGTGCACCGCGCCCGGCTGCGACGCGACGAACACGATCGCCCGCGCCACGTCCTCCGGGCTCAGCACCGGCCCGATCTTGTCCATGAACTGCCCGAACGTCGCCGGGTCGTACCCCGCGACGTCCTGGAACTCGCTCTTGACGACCGCCGGCTCGATCAGCGTCACGCGCACCCCCTTGGGCCCGACCTCCCGGCGCAACGCCTCGGCCAGCGCGTGCACGCCGAACTTCGTCGCCCCGTACATCGAGCTGAACGGCGAGATGTGCCGCCCGACCGTGGACCCGATCGCGAAGATGTCGCGTGGTGACGTCTGCCAGTCGTCGCCCCGGATGTCCTCGACCATCCGCCGCGCCGCCTCGCGCATCAGGCGGGCGGCGCCCAGCAGGTTCGTCCGGACCATCTCCTCCCACTGATCGGTGTCCGAGTCGTAGACACTCCCCTTAAGCCCGCGACCCGCGTTGACGACGACGAGGTTCGCCTCGCTTCCGAAGTGGTCCCGCGCCCGGTCGAGCATCGCCGTGATGACACGGGGGTCGCCCGCATCCCCCGGGCACGCGACGGCTTCCCCCTTTGCGGCGTTGATCTCACCGACGACCTCCGCGAGCCGCTCCTCACGCCGCGCGTTGAGCACGACCGACGCCCCCTGCGCCGCCAGCCCGCGCGCGATGGCCTCGCCGATCCCCGCGCTCGCCCCCGTCACGACCGCGACACGATGCCGAAATGGATCCATCATGGAAGAAGCCTAGCCGCGCGCCTTCCCCCCTCTCCCCTCCGGGGAGAGGGCCGGGGTGAGGGGCTCCGTCTTCTCCCGCTTCTTCACCCCCGGACCTATCCCGCCACCATCCCCATCGCCGCCAGCAGCTCCCGCGCAATCTGGGCGCACCGCTCGTTGTAGACCTCGGTCTCCCGCGCCGTCCCGTCCGCCGCCTTGGGGTCCTCATACCGCAGCGCGATCCGGGCCGCCGCCCCCGGCACGATCGGGCACGCCGCGTCAGCGCTCGAGCACGTCATCACCGCCGCGAACCCCGC
Organism: Phycisphaerales bacterium; assembly: GCA_041402005.1. Lineage (GTDB taxonomy): Bacteria > Planctomycetota > Phycisphaerae > Phycisphaerales > UBA1924 > JAJRXR01. Next base: position 395,284 of record JAWKTB010000002.1, read on the forward strand.
GTCTGGGTTCGGCGCCTCGTCGATCAGCGTGCTGAAGCACTCGATCCCCGGGTCATCGACCCCGCAGCGCACGTGAACCCGCGGGTTCTCCCCCGTGCCCCGCTCGATAAGGAACCCCGCACGCTCGAGCGCCTCGATCGCCCGCGGGTTGAACGCCGTGACCTCCGTACCACCGGAGAACGCGCGCACACCCTCGACCCCGTGCCACGCCGCCGCCGTGTGCGCCCAGACCTGCCCGAACTGGCTCCGCCTGGAGTTGTGCGTGCAGACGAAGATCAGGTCCGCCGTTCCGTCGCGTGCCAGCGCTCCGCGCACGTACGCGGCCAGCTCCGCGATCGTCGCCCGCCGCGCGGCCGGGATCTGCCCCTTCTCCTCCGCCCGCCGCTCGATGTACGCCCGCAGCTCCGGGGCGAACGAGTCACGTCCCATGCGTCCTCCCACCCCTTCCGCCCGCGCCCGGGCGCCCTCTACAATAGAGGCGGGACCTGGGCTCCCGCGGCGGGTCACGCCGCACACACCGCCCAAGACACCGGAGTCTCGACATCATGACCACCGCGACGTCTGCAAGCCGTCAGACCGCCACGGACCCCCTGGCCCTGATCGACGTCGATCACGTCCGCCTGTTCGTCGGCAACGCCAAGCAGGCCGCCTACTTCTACGCGCACACCTTCGGCTTCAACGTCTCCCAGGTCGCCGACCTCACCACCGGCTCGCGCCACGAGGCCGACTACCTCCTCACCCAGGGCAACATCCGCCTCCTGCTCACCACGCCCCTGACCAAGGACCACCCGGCCGCCGACGAGATCAAACGCTTCGGCGACGGCGTCAAGGACATCGCCCTCACCGTCTTCGACGCCGAGGCCGCCTACGAGCAGGCCCTCAAGAACGGCGCCCAGTCCGCCGCCGAGCCTCGCACACTCTCGGACGCCAACGGCACGGTCTCCGTCGCCGCCATCAAGACCTACGGCCGCGCCATCCACACCTTCGTCTCCCGCACCGGCTCCTACGCCCTCCCCGAGGTCAAGAAGGGCGCCCCCTTCATGCCGACGTTCCGCGCGATCGAATCTCCCGTCAACGACTACAACAAGGCCCACCCCTGCGGCCTCAAGTACGTCGACCACTGCGTCGGCAACGTCGAAGAGGGCAAGATGAACCACTGGGTCAAGTGGTACGAGGACGTCATGGGCTTCAAGATGTTCAAGCACTTCGACGACGCCGACATCTCCACCGAATACTCCGCCCTCATGTCCAAGGTCATGGCCTCGGGCAACCACCTCATCAAGATGCCCATCAACGAGCCCGCCGAGGGCAAGAAGAAGTCACAGATCCAGGAATACCTGGAGTGGCACGACATGACCCCCGGCGTCCAGCACCTCGCCCTCCGCACCGACGACGAGCTCGCCTCCGTCGCCGAGCTGCGCCGGAGGGGCGTCGACTTCCTCGCCCTCCCCGACACGTACTACGAGCTCGTCTGGGACCGCGTGAACAAGACGCTCAAGGCGAGCGGGCACGACGCCGTCAAGGAGGACCACCAGCGCGTCCGCGACCTGGGCATCCTCGTGGACGCCGACGACGAGGGGTACCTGCTGCAGCTGTTCACCAAGCCCCTGCAGGACCGCCCGACGCTGTTCTTCGAGATCATCTGCCGGAGGGGCTCCCAGAGCTTCGGCAAGGGCAACTTCAAGGCCCTCTTCGAGGCCCTGGAGCTGGAGCAGGAGCGGCGGGGGAATCTGTAAGAACCCAGATCACTTCCATTTCCCCAGCCTCCACAGTAAGCTCTGAGGGCACATGACAACGAACTGCCCTAGAACGTTCGGGCGTTTGATCGCGCTGGCAATTCCATCGGTCCTCGGACTGCTTTGTGCAAACTCCGCTGCCCAGGTCGTTGAGAAGACCGTCGCGTACACCGGTGAACTTGCACCAGGAACTTCGGGAGATACGTTTCTCAACACCTATCAGCCCATACTGGGGAATGACGGACTCGTCGTGTTCTCTGCCGTCCTCTTCGACGAGGTCCCAGGCGGGATGTTGGCGGACTACACCGGCATTTGGGCATTCGCGAACGGAGTGCTTTCGCTCATCGTCGCGCCCAGTGCCGAGGCGCCCGGTACCGGTGGCGCGTCATTTGGAATTCTGTCGGGCTCGAGTTTACGTGCGATCTCAGTCAATTCGGGCGGCGAGATCGCGTTTTCGGCGCCACTGAAGCGTGACCCGCCCGTGACTGTGCTGAATGACGGTGGCATATGGGCAGGGCCTGTCGACAATTTGACAATCGTCGCGCGCGAAGGCGACCCCGCGCCCGGGCTTGATGGGCCAGTATTCAGTGGTCTCGGTGTCCCTGCATTGAGCGACTCGGGCAGAATGGTATTTGAAGGCTCGCTCCGCCAGGGCGTCGGAGGAGTCGACGGATCCAATGACACGGGTATCTGGGTCGGAGATTCACTCGGGTTGGAACTCCTCGCCCGCAAAGGTGACCCGGCTCCGGGAACTGGTGGAGCCAAGTTCGATAGGTTTTATGAATTCCCGATCATCGATGCGGGCGGCGACGCTTCGTTTACCGCGACCCTTCTGCAAGATGGCGTATACGCCGATGAATCAAATGACAGCGGCATCTGGGCTTTCCGCGATGGGGCAGTGACGCTGGTCGCACGGGAGGGAGACATCGCTCCGGGTACGGATGGCGCCAGGTTTTTTGATATGACGTACGTGAGAATTTCGACGAACTCCTCGGGCGATATCGCCTTCGGCGCGAATCTCCTGGAAGTGCCCGGTATGGTCGACTACTCAAACAACGTCGGCATCTGGCTGTGGCACGACGGTGTTCTCGGCTTAGTCACGAGAGAGGCGATGTCGGCGTATGGCGTGTCGAACGCGATTTTCTCGTCGATAAACGATAAGGTGGCGTTGAACGCGTCTGGTGCCGTTGCATTCGAGGCGTTCATGGAACCAAACGGCGACACCGTCGACGACTCGAACCGTAACGGAATCTGGATCTACTCTGCTGACGAGCAACGACTTGCTGCGCGCGAAGGTTGGGATGCGCCTGGTCTTGAAGGTAAGATCTTCTCGGCATTCCACTACTTGCTGCTGAACGACCTCGGCGACGTACTGTTTTATGCCCAAGCCGCAAATCCCGGGAACACATATGGCCGGGATGGTATCTGGTACGCTCGCGCGGATACCAGCGAGATCGTCCACATCGTGCATGACGGCGAAGCTTATGACCTCGACGATCACCCATACTTGGAGGATCTCCGGTATGTGACTCATCTCGAGTTTCCTGCCTCGTCAACCAGCATCGGGAACGGACGAGGTGTCGGGTTGAACAACTCGCGTCAGGTCTCGCTGTGGCTTTGGACAGAGGCAAGAAATTTTACTTATGTCAATGTGCTCGCGACTGTTGGAGAATCTCCGTGCTCGTTCGCCGATCTCGCCGAACCGTACGGCGAAATCGACTTCTCTGATGTATTCACGTACTTGCAGGCATTCGCCGCGATGGAATCCTGCGCTGATTTGGGTGAACCGTACGGGCTGTTTGATTTTTCTGATATCTTTGCCTTTCTCCAGCTGTTCGGCGCCGGCTGCCCGTAGTGTCATCGCCGGGCCGTCTCGCAGAGCTCTTTTCGACGCAGCACTGACCTATGCCGGTTCCGAAGCCAGCGAATCATGCTACCCCTGGCCACCTTTTTCTCTAGACTTCTCATTGCGCGCGCAACTTCCCGTCCCTCCACCCCTCCCCGCTTGCCCCGCCCCGCCGCCGCCGTAGCCTCGTCGCATGATCGCGACGAACGACCGCACGGCATCCCACTCGCCCGACGCCACTCCTGTCCCCTCTCCCACCCTCGCGGGCGAATGCCCGCGACAAAACCAAGCCGGAGAGGGTTGGGGTGAGGGGTCTCCGTCTCCTACCGCTTCTCCCGCTAATGCCCAATCCCTAATCCCCAATGCCTCTCCCCCCGGCCCCCGGTCGCCGGTCCCTGGTCCCTCCCCTGATGCCCAATCCCGAATCCCCAATGCCTCCTCCGCCTCCCACCTCTTCTCCGACCTCCTCGACCCCTCCCTCGGCCTGGCCACCCTCGCCCACCACCACGACCTCACGCTCGAACAGCTCGCCGACTGGCTCGAATCCGCCGACTGCCGGCGCCGCATCGACGCCCTCGAACGCGCCGCTCGCGTCCGCGAGCGCATCCTGACCGCCCAATCCCGCTGCGCCGCGATCTCCTCGCTCACCCACCTCGCCGTCCACCCCACCATGGACCCCGACGCGAAGATCACCGCCACCGAGCGCGACACCGCCCGCAAGTCCGCCGACACACTCCTGAAACTCTCCGATCCTCCTCCCCCTCGGTGGTACGGGCATCCTGCCCGTCCTCTGTCTCCTCCTGCTCCCTCTCCCCCCCGGGGAGAGGGCCGGGGTGAGGGGCCTCCGTCACCTCCTGATTTCCCTTCTTGCTCCTCCTCTTCTTCATCCTCTCAACGCAACAACATCACCCCGCCCCACCCACATCGGCGCCTCCACCTCCCCCGACTACGATCCCAAATGCCCAAGCTCGCGCCCCTCCTCGCCGCCCTCTTCTCGCTGTTGCTGGTCTCGTGCGCTCACGACCAGCCGCCCGCGCCGACGACGCAAGCCGCGCCCCAAGCCGAAACTTCTCCCGCCCAGCCCGCCTGGTACGAGCCCGAGATCCAGGCCTTCGAGACCGCCGACCGCACCAACCCGCCCGCCCCCGGCCAGGTCCTCTTCATCGGCTCCTCCAGCATCCGCATGTGGAAGTCGCTCGCCGACGACATGGCGCCCGCCCCCGTCCTCAACCGCGGCTTCGGCGGCTCCAAGACCCCCGAGGTCCTCGCCGTCATGGACCGCATCGTCTCCCCCTACGACCCCGCCGTCATCGTCTACTACTGCGGCGACAACGACCTGGGCGACAACAACACCGACTCCCGCGCCGCCGCCGACGGCTTCATCGACTTCGCGAAGCGCGTCCACAAACGCCGCCCCCTCACCCCGATCCTCTACCTGTCCATCAAGCCCAGCATCGCCCGCTGGTCCAACTGGGACGCGATGGACCGCGCGAACCACATGGTCGCCGACTACGCCGCGACCCATCGCAACGTCGAGTTCATCGACGTCGGCGCCTGCCTCCTCAAAGACGGCGCGCCCGACCCCGCCCTCTTCCGCGCCGACGGCCTCCACCTCAACGCCGACGGCTACGCCCGCTGGACCGAAATCGTCCGCCCCCGCGTCCTCGCGGCCTGGCGCCGACGCTGACCCGCAACGCACGCGCGTACCACCACCCGCATCCCGCGAGCAGAACTCAACCCCGCAGGCTACTTCTTCGACCGGTCCTTCTTCACGGCCCGCTTCAGATGCGACGGCTCGACGCGGCTGCCACCCCTCGACGCCCCACCCTGGTTCGCGCCGGCCGGCCCGCCCTTCTTGCGGGGCGCCGACTCCGGGTTCTTCTTGGTCATGGACCTCTCCTGGGCGGGCCATGTCGGCCTCGAAGCGCCGCCCCGCCCGACCCAGAAGTATTGCACCCCCGTCGCCGCCCGCCCCGCCCCTCTACCGTTGACCATGAACGCCGTCCAGAAACTCCGCCAGCTCGCCGACCAGATCAAGACCAGCAAGAACGGCCTGGAGATCGTGGACGCCTGGGCTCTGGCCGAGCGCCTGTGTGCGCGCATGCCCATGAACCAGGGCGAGGCGACGCGTGTCTTCAAGGAGAAGGACGCCGCGGGGCTGGACGCCCTGGTCGCCAAGCTCGAGAACCCGGGCGCCACAGCGGAGGCGGAGCCCGAGGTCACCGAGCACGAGATGAACGACGCGATGCGCGCGTTCCGGAAGCGGATCAAAATGATCCGCCTGGACGAGGAGTCCAAGCTGGGCGGGCACGGCATGACAAGCGGAAAGAAGTCGGGCGTGACCTCCATCGAGCCGCCCCGGGAGTTCCCGCGCCGGGTCTGGAAGGCGCTGGCGAGGGCCGGGCGGCTGGTGGACGAGGGGCACGGGTTCTACGCCGAGCCGCTCCGCCCTCCGGAGTGACCCCCGGCGCGCGGTAGGATGGCGCGCCGGCGCCCGGGCTCCTGCGAGCGCCGACCGCGGAGGCCGACATGGAAACCATGCTCGTGGTGGCGGCGACGATCCAGGCGGTGGCGGCGATCGCCGCGGCGGTCTTCGCGGTTCTCATCCTCATATCGGTGCGCGAGGCGTCCCGTGCGGACGGCGGCTCGGGCGCCGACCCGGGGTTCACCCCCGCGACCCTGTACATCATCACGCTGATGGACGAGCAGAAGGACGCGCGGGCGTTGCTGCGGGAGTACGTCAAGGACGGCGCCTCCGGGCGGGTGCGGTCGATGACCGACGACGAGGAGCTGGCGGCCGAGTCGGTCTGCCGGTCGTTCGACATCCTGGGGCTGTTCGATCGGGAGGGGTGGGTTTCGCCCCGTCTGGCGGACCGGTTCTACTCGACGCTGCTGCTCGACCTGTGGGAGCCGTGCCTGAAGGGGCACGTGGAGCGCCAGCGTCAGGGGAGGAAGCTGCATTACTGGGAGCTGCTGCAGCTGGTGGACCGGGTGAAGCACGTGCCGGCGAACCACCCGGCGCACCGGGGCGAGCGGGACTGGGCGGAGGATCCGCGACGGGCGCCTTGAGACGCAGGATGCGACGACGAGGCAGCAACCCGATCCGCGCGCGGCGGTACGCCGGGCATGACGACACGCCGGGACATCATCGACGCCTTGCGCGAGGGGCTGCGCGAGGATGACCGTTTTCGCGCGGCCTGGCTGGGCGGGTCGGACGCGATGGGGCGGGCGGACGGGCTGAGCGACATCGACCTGGGCGCGTTCGTGTGCGAGGGGACGATCGACGAGGGGTTTTCACGCGTGCGTGCGATTCTGGAGACGATCGCGCCGATCGAGCATGCGTGGCGCCTGCCCTCGCCGACGTGGCACGGGTCGGAGCAGATGTTCATGCAGCTCGAAGGCCTGCCCGGGTTCGGGCACGTGGACGTGGTGCTGGACGTCCACCGCCCGGGGTACGAGTTCCTGATCGTCGAGCGGCACGGGAGCCCGCCGGTGCTGTTCGATCATGACGGGCTGATCACGCCGACGGCGTTCGATCGGGAATCGCACGAGAAGAAGCTGCGTACGAGCGTGGAGAATGCGCGGGCCAAGTTCGCGCTGTTCTGCTCGCTGCCCATCAAGGAGGTCCAGCGGGGGCGGTCGGTGGACGCGGTCCACTTCTACATGAACCTGGTGGTGCGCCCGCTTGTGGACGTCCTTCGGGCGGTGCACTGCCCGGACCGGTTCGACTTCGGGATGCGGTATCTGCGAGAGGATCTGCCCGCGGGCGTGGCGGCAGAGATCGAGACGTTGGCCTATCCGAGTTCACCCGAGGCGATCCCGGGGCTGATCGAGCGGGCGAGGGTGATGATGGAGGGAGCGCTGGTGGCGTGGGACGCCGGGGCTCGTTCTGACTGACGGATCCGGCGAGCGCCGGTGGCACGGGCATCCTGTCCGTCTTCGCGGGACCGGACACGGATGCGTGCGGGCTGGAAGCCCATACCACCGGTCCGTCGATCGGGCCTACTTCTTGCGGCGGTAGTGGGCGGTCATGAACTCGACCCATTCGCCGTCGGGGCCCGGCGTGCGCGAGTGCAGGATGCGGTGGTCCTGGTCCACGATCTCGATGACGTCGCGGTAGTCGGCCTGCTTGGTGGGGTCCATGAAGCTCGGACCCTTCGTGTTGAGCGTGAGGATGCGCTGGTCGGCGTCGAGTTCGCCCTCGTAGACGAACATCATGGGCATCATGGAGCCGAGCCAGGAGCCGACGTACTTGCCTTTGGCGGGGTTGTAGCCGATGGTGAGCATCATGGTGGCGCGCCCGCCGTGGGGCATGGACCCCTCGCCCTCGGCGATGACCCAGAAACCGCCGACGGAGCGGACGGACTCCGTGCCGGTGGTCTTCATGGGCGGCTGGTCTGGCCCCATGGAGGCCTCGGCCTCGAAGGTCCAGTCGCCCAGGAGCTTGTTCAGCCAGGCGTGCTCTTCTTGTGGCTTGGCGTTGCAGTCCGTGATCGTTCCTCCCGAGCGATCGTAGACCGAGGCCGAGTGAGGTGGGCGGGCTCAGTCGTGGTAGCGTTCGACGACGTCGCTTCCCGGGGAGCCGTGGCTGGCGCCGGGGGTGAGGTTGCCGCCCACGATGTAGACGGCGTCGTCAAGGATCGCGGCGCGGGCGTAGTTCCTGGGCGTGGGCAACGGATCGATGGGGGACCAGGTGAGCGTGTCGGGGTCGAGTCGGAGGACGTCGTCGAGGACGGCGTTCTTGGCCTGGGACTCGCCGCCGAAGACGTGGATGGCGCCGTGATAGACCGCAGCGCCGACGGTCCCGCGTGGGGGGATGGCGGGGCCGTTCGCCCATGTGTCGGTGGCGGCGTCGTAGATGTAGACGTCGCCGAAGTCATCGAAGCCGGAGCGTCCGCCGATGGCCCAGATGGCGCCCTGGTAGACGACGCCGGCGGGGCTGCCTTCGGCGCGGGGGAGGGGGGCGAGGTCGGTCCAGGTGTCGGCGGCGGGGTCGTACATGGAGTGGGTGGCGATGGTGGCAACGTTGTTGCCGCCGCCGAAGACGTGGACGTGTCCATCGAGCACCACCGCGGCGTGCCCGCCCCGGGGCGCGGGGAGGGGGGCGACCTCGGACCATTCGCCCGTGGAGAGGTCGTAGACGCGGACGGTGGCGAGAGGGATGTTGGAGGCGTTGCGGAAGCCGCCGATGACGTAGAGCTTGCCATCGAGGATCGCGGCGGCGGGGGCGTTGAGGCCGACGCCGGGGAGGGTGGCGATGGTGGTCCAGCGGCGAGCGTCGAAGCGGTCGAGATCGCGGACGATCGCGGAGTTGGGCCCGCCGACGCCGCCCACGACGTAGATCGCGTCGTCATCGGAAGCGACGGCGTGTGCGGAGCGCGGGCTGGGCATCGCGCGGGCGCGGGACCAGTGCTTGAGGGGCGCCTTGACCGGGCGGGACGGGAGCGGCGCCGGGTCGGGGCCCGTCGCGAGCGAGGCGAGGGACAGACAGAGGGCGGCGGCAAGGGTGGGGGTCTTCATGACGCCTGATACCGACGCGGGGCGGCGCCGGTGGCGAGGGGTCAGGCGACGCGATCAGGGGGCGGGGCGCCCTCGCGCCTGGCGAGCTCCTCTTCGAGCAGGCGGAGGTTGCGGAGGTTGGGCTTGTACCAGAAGTCGAAGGCGTCGCCGATGATGGGGACGGAGCCGACGAGCCAGTCGATGGCGATGACGCCGAGCATCTTGAGGATGACGCTCCAGCGGATCTTGCGCGTGCGGGCCTCGGCGAGGACGACGAGCGAGAGGAGCATGCCGGCGGTGTCGCCGATGCCCGGGAGGAGGCCGATGAGCGGGTCGATGCCGAAGCGCCAGTCGGCGCCCGGGACGACGAACTCGTCGTCGAGGAGGTGGGCGAGGCGGGCGGCGTAGGAGCGGGACGTGTCGAGGTTAGAGGTCACGTGAGAGTTTCTTGCGTTGATAGTACGGGATGTGATCGCCGCATTCGGGGCATGGTCGGTCTCCGGTGATTGCAGCTCCGCGCAGGTCATATCCGCATTTCTGGCAGAGGTGGAGCGGACGACTCCGTGGGTGTGTCCCTGGGAGACGTCCAATCAGCGCCAAGTAGATGATCACCCCGCATCCAAACGGGAAAGGCACGCTGAACACCCACAGAGGATTCACGTCGATAAGTGTGGGAGTTCCATCCGCGCGGTTGCTCAACCAGTTGGCTGCATTCAGCACATCGATCGCCAACACCACCAAGACCCAATAGCAAACGGAGAAAGCGAGGATCCAAGCGATGCGAAAGACAATCGAGCGGAAGCTGTGCATGATGTTCTTGACGCGGGTCGCGCGTTCCGCCGAGCGTGTCCGTTATTTTTTGCCCAAGATCTCCATCGCGGCCGTGGTCATCGCCTCGACGCCGGTGGTGATGGTGGGCTCGGGGTCGGGGGCGAAGTAGGGGGTGTGGAGGCTGGGCAGGACGACGCCGCGTCGTTTGGAGGAGTCGTAGAAGTCCTGCTTGACGGCGCCGAGGCGGAACATGAGGCTGGGGATGGGGGTGTCTTGGCGTCCGTAGCGGGAGAAGTCCTCGCCGCCCATGACGGGGCTGGCGGGGAGGATACGGTCGGCGCCGAGCTTGGCCTCGATCGCGGCGCGGATGCGGTCGGTGAGGGCGGGGTCGTTGTAGTGCGAGGGGGTGAACTCGTCCTTGACAACGACGTCGGGGAGCTTGTCGTCGCGGACGCCGAAGGCCTTGGCGTTCTCGATGGTGATCCGTTTGATGGACTCGAGCAGGTGGTTGCGGACGTCGTCGTCGTAGGAGCGGACGGTGAGCTGCATGTCGGCGCGTTCGGAGATGATGTTGTGCTTGGCGCCGGCGTGGATGGAGCCGACGGTGACGACGGCGGGCTTGAGGGGATCGATCTCGCGGGAGACGATCGTCTGGAGGTCCATGATGATCGAGGCGGCGATGACGATGGGGTCTTTGGTGGTGTGTGGGGCGGAGCCGTGCCCACCGACGCCGTGGACGGTGATGTCCACCGAGTCCACGTTGGCCATGGACCAGCCGGGGACGAAGGCGACCGTGCCGGCGGGGTGATCGGAAGAGACGTGGAGGGCGAGGTTGTAGTCGGGGCGGGCGAAGCGTTCGAAGAGGCCGTCCTCGAGCATGGCCTTGGCGCCGGCGCCGCGCTCCTCGGCGGGCTGGGCGATCATCATGAGCGTGCCGGACCAGTCGGACTTGTGGTTCGACATCCAGCGTGCGACGCCGGTGAAGACGGTCATGTGGATGTCGTGGCCGCAGGCGTGCATGACGCATACGTCGTGCCCGTCCTGCTCGGTGGCGTGGACGGTGGAGGCGTAGGGGAGGCCGGTGCGTTCTTCGACGGGGAGGGCGTCGAGGTCGGTGCGTACGAGGAGGGTGGGGCCGGAGCCGTTGCGCATCATGCCGACGACGCCGAAGCCGCCGATGTGGTCGGTGACGTCGAAGCCGGCCTTTCGGAGCTCGTCGGCGATGCGGGCGGAGGTGTGCTCCTCCTGGAAGGAGAGCTCGGGGTTGCGGTGGAGGTGGTGGTAAAGGCTTTCCAGGTATGGGTAATCCGCCTCGATTTCCCTCGGGGCTGGAGGGGAGGCGAAGGCCCCGAAACCAAGGAAAGCGAGGGCGAACGCGGGGAAAGGGTGTGTGTGGATCATGGAGTTACGGTACCAGTTCGGGGCCAGCGGGACGAGTTGGGGGAATTGGATTGGTTCGGGGCCAGGATACATACCCGGGGGTTGCAGGTAGAGTCTGCGTTCGCGGAGGGGGGAGTAGGGGGCCCGCGTGCGCACGCATACCCGTCTGATCCTGATCAACCTCGTCGGGCTCGTCTTCACGATGGCGGGCGTGGCGAGCCTGATCGCGCTGGAGAACTGGTACGAGGTCGACCGGCGGCGGTGGCGCGATCAGGTGGAGGAGAAGCGGCTGGCGCTGCGGGACGTGCGCGGGGCGGTGGGGTATGGGGGGATGATCCACGCGCTGAAGAACTACGTTCTGCGGCGGGAGCCGCAGTACGTTCGCCAGTTCGACGCCGGGGTGGCGAGTGCGAGGGAGGCGATCGGGCGGTTCAGGGCGGCGGAGGACGTCAGCGAGAAGGAGCGGGCGGACCTGGCGCTCATCGAGGAGATGATCGGTCGCTATGAGGCGGCGATGGCGCGGTCGGTTGGGTCGGAGGAGGAGACGAGGGAGCTGGACGCGATCATCAGGATCGATGACACGCCGTACATCCGGGCGTTCGATCGCCTGCAGACCGGGATCGATGCGCGAGCGGCGGAGATGGCGGAGGAGATCGAGCGGAACCTGGCGCTCGGGAGGCTCGTCGGTGTCGGGGGGGGGATTGTCGGGGCCGGGCTGGTCATGGGGCTGGGGAGTCTGCTTGCGATACGCGCCGGGCGGCGCCTGGACCGCGAGAGCCGTGAGCGGGTGCGGGCACTGGTCGAACTGGAGCAGTCGCGTCAGCACTCGCAGTTCCTGGCGAACATGAGTCATGAGATCCGGACGCCGCTCAACGCGGTGCTTGGGTACGCGCAGCTTGCGCAGGACCCCGGGCTGAGTCCGGCGGACCGGGCGGCGCACCTGGAGACGGTGCGTCGGAACGGGCGGTACCTGATGGACCTGGTCAACAGCGTGCTGGACCTCTCGAAGATCGAGGCGGGGCGTCTGGGGATCGTCCCGGTGGAGGCCGACCCGCGGGAGGTTGTCGAGGAGGTGCTGTCGCTGGTGGGTGTTCCGGCACACGAGAAGAAACTGCGTGTGCGGGTCGAGTACGAGAACATCGTGCCGGAGCGCGTGCGGGTGGATGCGTTGCGGATGCGGCAGATCCTGGTGAACCTGGTGGGCAACGCCGTCAAGTTCACGGAGGAGGGCGAGATCCTGGTGCGGGTCTCGTTCGAGCCATTCGGCGAACGTGAGGGAGAGCTGCGGGTCGCGGTGCGCGACACGGGGATCGGCATCGATGCGGCCGACATGGAGATGATCTTCGGATCGTTCGAGCAGGTGGACCCGAGCATGACGCGCCGGTTCGGGGGCACCGGTCTGGGGCTGCACATCTCTCGTCGACTCGCGCAGATGATGGGCGGAGACATCGCGGCCCGCTCGAGCCCGGGTGCCGGGAGCGAGTTCACGGCGCACTTCCCCGTGGAGGTCGTGGAGCTCCACGCCCGCGCACGCCGCGAGAGCCACATCGAGGCGCGCGGGCTCCGGGGCAACGAGCTGGAGGACGTGCGGATCCTCGTCGTCGAGGACGGCGAGGACAATCAGCGGCTGATCAAGCATTTCCTCACGAAGTCGGGGGCGGCGGTGGAGACCGCGCTGGACGGCGTGGAGGCGATCGCCAAGATCAGCAGCCTCGGCACGTTCGATCTCGTGCTGATGGACATGCAGATGCCGAACATGGACGGGTACGAGGCGACGCGTCGCCTGCGGGAGTCCGGGTACGACGCCCCGATCGTCGCGCTGACGGCGCACGCGATGAGCGACGACCGGGAGCGGTGCCTGGCGGCGGGGTGCGACGAATACGCGACCAAGCCGATCGACCGGGCGCATCTCGTGACGCTGTGCGTCCGCTTGATCAAGGGCGGGCCGGCGCGCGGGCAGGCGGCGGGCTGAGCGCGTCGAGCGCCATCCTCAGAAACGCGGGGGCGGTCGCGTCGATCGCGTCGAGGTAGGCCTGTGGGTCGATCTTGAGGTTGGTCGAGTCCGAGGACTCGTCGAGGACGGGGTCGTCGGAGAGGAGCGAGCGCCGGGCGGCGAGGTGGGTCACGCCGGCGGGGGTCGTCAGGGTGATCCGGGAGCCCTCTTCGAGGCTGGCCCGTTCCAGGTAGACGCCGACGCGGATGGTGGCGCGGAGGACGGCGTCCACGCCGAGCTCGGTCAGGAGGGCCGCGTCGGCTGTGTCGGCGTCGTGGTTGGTCGCCGTCACGATCCGCGTGCCCAGCGCCGGGAGCTGGCGCATCTCGCGGACGCGACCGGTGTCGGTGGCGGCGAGGTTGATCTCGCGGACGTCTCGGGGCTCGCCTTCGGCGAGGGGCTGGAGGGCGGCGTAGGCGTCGGCATCGACCACGAGGTCGTTGGCGATGGGCGCCAAGCCGTGATCGCGGAGGACGGTGACGAGGGCGTCGGCGATGTGATCGGCGATTCGGCGCGAGGCGTCCTCGGGGAACTCGACGTTCTTGCGCCCGACGCCCGCGGCGCTGGCGGCGAGGAAGATCGGATGGGGCGGGATGAAGGCCGCCTGCTGGCGTCCGCCAGCCTGGTTCTTCGAGGTGACGAACTCGACGACGACCTCGGCGAGGGCGATCGATCGCGGTTGGTCCGATGCGGGCAGGCGGGCGGCGCTGTGAGAGACCCAATAGGCGTCGGCGTCGAGGCGCTGCTCGGAGGACTCGCTGAGCGTGCGCGGCGCCGCCTTGCAGCCGGCCAGCATGACGGCGAGGCAGAGCAGTGCGAGCAGGAGCACGGGGGGACGGGACATCCGCGGAGCGTAGGTCGTTTCGGAGGTGACGCGTGGGTCGGCGTCCTATGGTTCCCGCCCTTGGGCCCCGAGCGGGCCACGACGGAGGCATGAGATGGCAACCGCAGAGACCCTGACGCTGGGCGCCGACACGAATCAGGCGCTCGGGATCGCGCGATACGCGATCGAGTACCTGTCGTCTAACCCGGAGCGTCGGGGGGCGCCGGATGAGGCGGTGCTCAAGCGGACCGGGTTGTTCATGACGGACGCGGCGTTGTGCGGGCTCAGCGCGCTGGCGCTGCGGACGGTGGCGCCGAGCGTGCTCCGGGACGAGGCGTTGGCGTACCCAGTCACCGATGCGGCGTGGAGGCCGAAGAGTGCGAAGAGCAACGGGGCGACCGTGTTCGGCTCGTCCGCGCTCGTCCACCCGGAGAAGGCGATCGCGGCCAACTCGTCCGCGGTCCGCGAGTGGGACTCCAACGGGACGAACTTCGGGTACAACCCGGCCCGCAACGCCACCGCCGGCGAGTTCGGGCACAACGACTTCTATCCCGTCTGCGTCGCGGCGGCGCAGATGGCGGGGCGCGACGGGGCGGACGCGCTGCTGGCGATGGTCTGCCTCGACGAGATCCGCGGTCGCTTGGCGGAGGTCTTCAGTCTCAAGACGTACAAGATCGACCATGTGGTGCATGGGGCGATCGCGTCAGCGGCGGTCTTCGGGGCGCTGCTCGGGGCGAGCGAGGAGCAGATCGAGAGCGCGATCGGGATGTGCGTCGCGCACTACATCCCCTTCCGCGCGATCCGGGCGGGCAAGCAGCTCTCAGACTCGAAGGGGGCTTCAGCGGCGATCTCGACCGAGGCCGCGGTGCTGAGCGTGAAGCGTTCCATGAGCGGGTTCCGTGGCCCACGGGACATCTTCCGCAACCCCGAGGCGATCTTCCGGATTTTCGAGGGGCCTGGGCAGATGTTCAAGGCGGTGAACGCCGAGAGCGCGAACACGAAGAAGGCGGACGCGAGCCCGTTCGACCTGACGCTGTCGAGGGCGGGGTCGGACTTCGCGGTGATGGGCATGCACTTCAAGCTCGGGCTGTACGAGCATCAGTCCGCCGGGGCGCTGCAGGCGGTGATCGACCTGCTGACCAAGAACCCCGGGCTGCTCGACGGGGCCGACGGCGGGCGGATCAAGAAGATCCGGATCGCGGCGTACGAGCCGGCGTTCGGGATCATCGGCGACCCCGCCAAGCGCGACCCGCGCACGCGCCAGTCCGCGGACCACTCGATGTGCTACATCGTGGCGACGCTGGTGCGCAAGGCGATCGAGTCGGGGAAGGTCGGGTGGAAGGAGCTGATGCTCTCGCCCTACGACTACGACGAGCGGGCGATCTTCCACACGCTGACCCGCAAGATCATGGACAAGATCGAGTTCGTGCACGGCGGGCCCGAGTACGACGCGAAGTACCCCGACGGCATCCCTACCTCCGTCGTCATCACCGACGTCGACGGGACCGAGCACGACTCGGGGCTCGTGATGTACCCCGCGGGTCACGCGCGGAACACGACGGCCGAACTCGAGGGGATCCTCGCGCACAAGTTCGAGCTGCTGGGGTCGCTGGCCAGCGACCAGCCCGCGGCGGTCATCGACCGATTCCGGGGGCTCGGGTCGATGTCCGCGTCGCAGGTCGCGGCGCTGCATGATTTCAAGATGACGTACAGGGATGATTTCAAGGATTGAAGTGAGTGGCGAGTGGCGAGTGGCGAGTGGTGAGTGGTGAGTGGCGAGTGGTGGAGACCCTACGACTCGAAGGCTCGTCGTGGGCGTGGACCATCTCTTCCTATTGCCTATTGCCTATTGCCTATTGCCTGTTGCCTGTTGCCTGTTGATCACGGATCGCTGACAAGCGCCGAGCAAACGCATCCATGACCAAGAGCACGATCAAGTCCGTGTGCGTGTACTGCGGGTCTCGGGTCGGGGCGCGCCCCGAGTACGCCGAGCTGGCCCGCGAGATGGGACGTGAAATGGCCAGGCGTGGCATCACGCTCGTCTTCGGGGGCGGGCGCGTCGGGCTGATGGGCATCATCGCGGACACCGTGCTCGGCGAGGGTGGGCGGGTCGTGGGGGTAATCCCGGAGTTCATGGTCGCCGCCGAGCGGGCGCATCATGGATGCACCGAGTTGATCGTCGTCCAGACGATGCACGAGCGGAAGCAGACGATGTCGGACCGGTGCGACGCGATCGTGACGATGCCGGGGGGCGTCGGGGCGATGGACGAGCTGTTCGAGGCGATCACGTGGAACGTGCTGGGGGTGCACGACCGCCCGCTGGGCGTGCTTGACGTGGGAGGGTATTACGAGCCGCTTCGGACCCTGATCGAGCACGGCGTCACGCACGGGTTCATCGACCCGGGGGTCGGCGCCTCGATCCACTGGTCATCGGAGCCGGGCGACCTGCTCGACGCGATGGGCGCCCGGGCGGGCTAGTTCGGGGTCCCGCCTCGGCGGATCCGCTGCAAACTGGCGTCCGAGGTGCGCAGGGCGGCCTCCCTCGCGAGCTGGGCGAGGCGAACGCGGCTGGACTCGCCCAGCTTGCGGCAGATCGACTGACGGTGGTTGTCGATCGTCTTGCGAGAGCGGTGCAGCAAGCGGGCGATCTCGTCCAGTGAGTGCGCTTGGCCCAGCAGGGCGAGCACCTCCAGCTCGCGCTTGCTCAGGACGTCCAGCGGGCCGAGGTCGACCAGGCCAGATTCGACGACTTCGAGGTCGGCGCTGACGGGATCGTGCTCGCCCTGGTGCGAGACGATGAGGACGTGGTGGCACCCCCCGTCGGCGCCCGGGGCGGGCCAGAGGGTGCACTGGAGCTGACGTCCCCGGTAGACGCGGCGGACGACGATCGGGCGGCGCGTGGTCAGCACGCGCGCGGCGATGGACGCCCACTCGTCGATGCAGTCGGGGGGGAAGTGCTGGTTGTGAGCTGAGCCGATGACCGCGCGGGGGTCGTCGATCCCGAACAGGCGCGTGAAACGTGCGTTGGCGAAGTGGAAGACGCCTCCGGCGTCCACGATCGCGACGCCGATTGCGGGGTCGGAAATCAGCGCGGCCCAGGCGAGATCGGTGTTGGAGATCTGCGGCGGGGTGGGGAGGAGGTGCGATTCAGTCATGCAGATCGTATGGGAACGCACATCCAGGGCGTGAGGACGTGCGGCGTGCGCCCTGAAAAAATAGGGCGAACACCCGCTTGTGATCGGGTGGGGTGAACACCCCGCTTAGTTCCGGCGGGTGCGGGTGCGCTTGAGGGCGGCGTCGGAGACCTCAAGACCCGCGGACTCGGCGATCTGGGCGAGGCGGACGCGGCTGGACTCGCCGAGCTTGCGCGCGATCGACTGGCGGTGGTTGTCGATCGTCTTGCGCGAGCGGTGCAGAATCTTGGCGATCTGGTCGAGCGTCATGCCGTGCTTGATGAGGGCGAGCACCTCGAGCTCGCGCCGGGTGAGGACGTCGAGGGGGCCGAGGTCGGCAGTCTTGGACTCGATGATCTCGAACTCCCCATCTCGGTCGGGGATGTCGTGCTCGCCCTCGTGGGTGATGACGAGGATGCACTTGTCGCCGTGATCGCACTCGAGCAGGCGCATCGCGGACTGGATCTGCGTGCCCCGGCGGATGGAGCGGAGGACGACGGGCTGGCCGGTGTCGGCGATCCGGCGGAGGATCTGGAGGCGTTCCTCGCTCCAGTCGGCGGGGAAGAGGTCGCCGAGCTTCTTGCCGACGACGTCCTCGGGCTCGGCGGCGAGGAAGAGCTGGGCGGTCTTGCGGTTGGCGAAGCGGATCGTGCCATCGACCGCGACGACGGCGACGCCGACCGCCGGGTCGGAGACCAGAGCGTCCCACGCGATGTCGCCGAACGGACCGGACTGAGTCGGAGCCTCGCCGGCCATGCGGCGTCTCCTTTGTCCACGAGCCCCTGGGCAGTAGTGTATTCGCCCTAGGAGGGCAAGCGAGGTCATGTGATCAGAATTGGCCAACTCCCGCCACGGGGCGGGAGTTGGTGAGGGCATTACGGTATGTCCCTGGCGTGAAGGGGCGTTTCAGGGGCTTACGGGAAGATCCCGCGCACGTTGTAGACGGCGCCGAGGTGCTCCAGGGCGGCGGCGAAGGCGGCGGTCCGCAGGTCGCACCCGTAGCGGGCCCGGGTGGCGAGCGTGCGTCGGGCGGCGCCGACCATGTGGCGGTTCAGCTCGCGGTCGACGACCTCGGCGTCCCAGATCTGGCTGGACTTGTTCTGGAGCCACTCGAAGTAGGAGACGGTGACGCCGCCCGCGTTGGCGAGAATGGCGGGGATGACCTCGATGCCCTTGGCCATAAGGGCGCGGTCGCCCGAGGGGTCGCAGGGGGCGTTGGCGCCCTCGGCGACGACCTTGCAGTCGAGCCAGTTGGCCTGCTTGGCCTTGACCATCTGCTCGAGGGCGCCGGGGATGAAGCAGTCGACCTTGGTGCGGTAGAACTCTTCCTCGTTGATCTCGTCGGCGCCGGTCTTGGTGGCGCCGCCGGAGCCGGTGGTGGCGCCGTCACCGAAGCCCTTGACGCCGCCGGTGCGTTGGCAGTGCTCGGCGAGAGCGTGGGCGTCGATGCCCTTGTCGTTGCGGATGCCGCCGGTGTGGTCCATGACGGCGAGGATCTTGGCGCCCATGTCCTGGAGGATGCGTCCGGCCCAGGAGCCGACGTTGCCGTACCCGAGCAGCGAGATGGTCATGCCCTGGATGGGGATGTTGATGCCGGGGAGCATCTCGGCGAGGACGTCGGCGACGCCCTGGCCCGTGGCCTTCTCGCGACCGAGGGAGCCGCCGAACTCGACGGGCTTGCCGGTGACGACGCGGATGCCGTCGTGGGCGTCGCTGGCTTCGTTCTGCATCATGTAGGTGTCGGCGAACCAGGCCATGATCTGTGCGTTGGTGCCGACGTCGGGGGCGGGGATGTCGATCTCGGGGCCGATCATGTGGGCGATGGCGGAGCAGTAGCGGCGTGTGACGCGCTCGAGCTCGGAGATGGAGAGCTTGCGTGGGTCGCACTTCACGCCGCCCTTGCCGCCGCCGTAGGGGATGCGGACGAGCGCGGACTTCATGGTCATGAGCAGAGCGAGGCTCTTGACGTCGTCGAGGTGGACGTCCTCGTGGTAGCGGAAGCCGCCCTTGTAGGGGCCGAGCGCGTTGTTGTGCTGGATGCGGTAGCCCTTGAAGAGGCGGTGGTGCCCGTCGTCCATGCGGACGGGGAAGTGGACCATGACCTCGTTCTTGGGCTGGGCGAGGATGATGCGGACGCGGTGCTTGAGGTCGATGATGTCGGCGGCGCCGAGCATCGTCGAGACGGTCTGCAGATAGAGATTGTCGGGATCGTCGGGGAAGCTGAGCTCTTCGACGACCGGGTCGCGGGAAACAGTTTCAATCTTGGAGCCGTTTGCGGTTTCGGTCGTCGTTGCGGTTGTCATCGGTGCGGATCCCAGTGTTGAGGCTTGACGCCGCGCCTCGCGGCGTATCGGGACGATATCGGCCGACCCGGGGCGAGTCTTGCCCGCGAGCATGGATCGGGACGTAACGGCACGCCATCCTGGCCCGAGAGGCGGGAGGGGGAGCCCGCCCACCGGTCCGATGATAGTCCTGGGGAGCGGGGATCCCGGCGAATTCCGGGGCGCCGGGAGGGGGCTTTTCCCGTCGCGGGGCGCGTTCTACGATGGAGACCCATCAGTTGGGAGGCCGGTCCGCGGCCGGGGCGTGCGCCCCGGGGCGGCAGGAGGTTGGACAATCGAGCGCCCCGTCACGGGGCAGGCTCCCGAGGACGCCTTGGCGTCCATGGGGGTTGGCGGCTCCTCGGGCCGCGCCCATCACCGGCCGGGCGCGAGAGACCGAGCGGGCACGCCGGAAGGAACCACATGATCGACGAGACTCTGATCGCGTCCCTGGGGGTCGCCGACGCCGACGCCGAGAAACTGATGCGCGAGGCGTTCGGCTCGACCGAGGCGGACATGGACAGCCTGCTGGGCGATCAGGCCCAGGACATGTCGCCGGGTTCGCTGATCAAGGGACGGGTCATCGGCTTCGCGGGCGACGACGTCGTCGTCGAGGTCGGGCTCAAGAGCGAGGGTCTGATCCCGAAGGAGGAGTTCTCGGGGATGCCGGACCTCAAGGTCGGCGACGAGGTCGACGTCCTCCTCGAGACGATCGAGGGCGACAGCGGGCTCGTCGCGCTCTCGAAGCGCAAGGCCGACCGCCAGATCGCCTGGCAGCGCATCACCGAGACCACGCGCCAGGGCGACGAGGTCGAGGGCACGGTCATGCGCAAGATCAAGGGCGGCCTGCTCGTGGACATCGGCGTCCCCGTCTTCCTCCCCGCCTCGCAGGTCGACATCCGTCGCCCGCACGACATCGGGGAGTTCATCGGGCGCAAGATCCGGGCCGAGATCCTCAAGATCGACCAGGACCGTCGCAACATCGTCATCTCGCGTCGCAAGCTGATCGAGCACGAGCGGGACACGGCCAAGAAGCGCCTGCTCGAGACGCTCACCGAGGGCGACATCGTCAAGGGCACGGTCAAGAACATCGCCGACTTCGGCGCGTTCGTGGACCTGGGCGGGATCGACGGCCTGCTGCACATCACCGACATGTCCTGGGGGCGGATCAACCACCCCTCCGAGCTCGTCAAGATCGACGACAAGATCGACGTCAAGATCCTCAACATCGACCGGGAGAAGGAGAAGATCGCCCTCGGCCTCAAGCAGACCGAGTCCAGCCCCTGGGAGGAGATCGAGGCCAAGTTCCCGGTCGGCTCGCGGATCAAGGGCGAGGTGGTCAACATCATGTCCTACGGCGCCTTCGTCCGTCTCGAGGACGGCATCGAGGGCCTGGTGCACATCTCCGAGATGTCCTGGACCCGGCGCGTCAACCACCCCTCCGAGATGATCTCCGTCGGCGAGGAGGTCGATGTCGTCGTCCTCGACATCGACAAGAACAAGCAGGAGATCTCCCTCGGCATGAAGCAGACCGAGGTCAACCCCTGGGAGCTCGTCAGCGAGAAGTACCCTCCCGGCACGGTCATCCACGGCACGGTCCGCAACCTCGCCAACTACGGCGCGTTCGTCGAGATCGAGCCCGGCATCGACGGGCTGCTTCACATCTCCGACATGTCCTGGACGAAGAAGGTCACGCACCCCAACGAGCTCTACAAGAAGGGCGACGAGGTCGAGTGCGTCGTCCTCGAGGTCGACCAGGAGAAGCAGCGCGTCAGCCTGGGCGTCAAGCAGCTCGCTGAGGATCCGTGGATCGAGGCGATCCCGGGCGCCTACCAGCCCGGCATGGTCGTGCGGGGCAAGGTGACGAAGATCACCAACTTCGGGGTGTTCGTCGAGCTCGAGGACGACCTCGAGGGCCTGCTGCACATCTCGGAGCTGGCCGACCACAAGGTCGACAACCCCCAGGACGTGGTGAAGGCCAACGAGGAGATCGACGTCAAGATCCTGCGCGTGGACACCGCCGAGCGGAAGATCGGCCTCTCGCTCAAGCGGGCGCAGTGGGGCGACACGAGCGGGGGCGACTCGGGCGGGGGCGATTCGGGCGGGTACACCCCCGACATGCCCTCGCGGGGCGGCATGGACGATCACGGCTCCATGGGCACCGACAAGATCTCGTTCTGAGCGAGTCCGAGGCCTGAAGCACAACCGCCCCGGGGAGTCCCCGGGGCGGTTTTCTTTGGATCGGGCTTGGGCAGCGCCGCGTAGGATCTCGTGCCGCGACGCGCCGGGTCCTGTGGATCGGGCGTCGCCCGAGGCGTGCCGTGGTCCAGAGGATCGGCGGGGGCGCCGGCGCCTAGCAGAGCGCGATGAAGCTCAGGAGGGCGAGCATCGCGATGCGACGGCGGGTGGGGGTGAGCTTGAACAGGTCGCTCATGGGAACTCCTTCTCTTCCGTTGTCGAGGCCGGGCACTGAATCATGGCGCCGGTCTCGGGGAGCGCCAAGGCCAACGCCCTGGTTCCGGGGAGGAGGCTCAAGAATTCCCGTTCTCGGACCGGGGCGGGGGTCGTCCTGTGCGGGCGGCGTGAGGCCTGGCGACACGGCGCGTTGCGTTCTGGCAACACGGGCATTCGTCGTGCTCGCCCTGGGCGTCGTGACGCTGGGGATGTCGCCGGCCCATGGGTGGGCGCAGCAGCTCCAGCTCGAGGCGAGGCCGGCGTCCGAGAACAGCGTCGAGCCGCCTGGCCCGGTGGAGACGATGGAGGCGTACAAGCTGGTGCGCACGTGGGTGGACGCGGGCGAGGCGCCCGAGTCGCCGCCGGTGGGCGTGCTGCCCAGGGCGGGTGGCGCATCGGTCGTGCTGATGCGCGCGGGGCGCGTCGTCGGGCGGGGCGACTCGATGAGTGAGTCCGGGGACACGCCCGGGCGGGCGATCTGGCGGGCGGCGAAGGACGCGATCGACGAGGCGCGTCGCCACCCGGCGTCCGAGGAGGATGACGACGCCAAGAAGATCGCGCTGAGTCTCGAGCTGGCGGGCGCGCCCGTTCCCATGTCCGGCGCGGAGCTGATCAGCCCGGCGTTGACGCTCTCGCCCGGGCTCGATGGCATCGCGGTCCGGCGGGGGGACACGCTGGTCGCGGCCTTCCCCGGCGCGATCCTCCGGCGCAATACGGACGCGGGGCGGGCGATCGGCTCACTCGTGACGGGGTTGACGGGGAACATCGAGGATGCGCTCACGCCCCCGACGAAGCTCGCGGAGCGCGGGTTGCAGTTCTACCGCTTCCGCGTGTCGCACGTGGCGGAGCCAAAGCCTGGCGACGCGGCGGTCTTCCTGCACCGGGGGGGGCGGGTCGTGGACGTTCGCGAGCTGACGACGCCGGCGCTGGTGCGGTTTGCCGAGGGGGTCGCGGCGCACCTGGAGGCGAGGCGCTGGCCAGGGGTCGAGCGATTCGGATTGCTGAGCACGTTCGACCCGATCGCGGGTCGGCACGAGGGGATGGTGGAGGAGGCGACGGCCCAGGCGGTGGCGGCGTTGGCGCTGGCGCGCCTGGCGCGCACGCCGGGCGTCGATCGTGGGGCGGCGGAGAACGCGACGCGCGCCGCGCGGGGGATCCTCTCGGACCTCGTCGTGGTGGAGGACGCCGAGCGCTTGGCGCCGATCGACCCCGAGTCTGGCGATCAGGTCTCGCCCCCGCCCCCGACGGCGTGGGAGCAGGACGCGTCGGCGGCGGCGTGCGTGATCGCGCTGGCGGAGCTGGGCTCGGAGGCGGTCGCCGTCGATCCGGACCTGACCTTGCTGCGTGACAAGACGCTCAAGCGCCTCGACGCGTCGTTCGACGCGAAGGAGGGCTTCGCCTCGGGGGTCGAGAAGGAGGCGACCGGGCTCGTGGCGTACGGGATCGTGCGCGCGTTCACGGTCTTCGGGCGGGGCGACGCCGCGCGGGCGCGGGCCGCCGTTGCCAGCGTCTACACGCAGACCCCCGCGAACCTGCTCGTCAGCCAGATGCCGTGGCTGGGGTGGGCGGACATCGAGTTGTCGCGTGCCGAGGGTCGGTCGGTCGCGTCGGCGTCGCTTCTGCGCGAGATGCGGGCCGAGGTCTGGGCGCACCAGTTGACGCGTGCGGACGTTTCGGGCGACGACGCGGACCTGCTGGGCGGGATCGTCTTCACCCGCGGACGGGCGGTCCTCCCGACCTGGCACAGCGCCCGCCCCCTGGCGGTGATCGCGACGATGCTGGGCGAGCGCGGGCTGACGCCCGGGTGGATCCGGGGGGGCGAGGCGCCGGGGGAACTCATCAGGCTGCTGGACTCGGTCCGGTTCTTGAGGCAGCTGGCGGCGGACCCGAGCGTGGGGCACATGTACGCCCGCCCGGAGCGGGCGATGTGGGGGGTCCGCCAGGCGCTGTGGGACCAGCGGATGCCGACGGATGCGAGCGCGTTGACGCTGCTGACGGTGTGCGAGACGGTGCGGAGCCTGGACGAGCTGGGGCGTCGGGCGGAGCGGTCGCCGTAAAACATTGAAAATCAAGTATTTATCTCGCTCGCGAGGCCGAGGCGCCGGGCTGTTTTCGTGCGCGCGCGTGCGCGCGTATAGCAGTTTGGCGACCTAGAATCGGGGACGCCCAGGGTCGCCCCTGAGACGCCCCGAGAGGGCTCCCAGGGGCCCCCAGAGTTGGGCGTGTGGGAGCGGGCAAGGCATGGGCGACGAGGCGGTCAACGGGAACGGGCAGGAGCAGGTGGGCGAGGGCGGGCGGATCGTGGAGCTCGACATCGAGCGCGAGCTCCAGGACTCGTACCTGACCTACGCGATGAGCACGATCATGGACCGGGCCCTGCCCGACGTCCGCGACGGGCTCAAGCCCAGCCAGCGGCGGATCCTGGTTGCGATGAACGACCTGAACCTGCGCCCGGGCAAGAAGCACCTCAAGTGCGCGAAGATCTGTGGTGATACGTCGGGCAACTACCACCCGCACGGCGAGGGTGTGATCTACCCAACGCTCGTGGGCATGGCCCAGCTTTGGAAGATGCGCGTGCCCTTGGTGGACCCTCAGGGGAACTTCGGGTCGATCGACGGGGATCCGCCGGCGGCGATGCGGTACACCGAGGCGCGGATGCACCACGGGGCGGTCGAGCTGATGGCGGACCTCAAGCTCGGCTCGGTGGACTTCCAGCCGAACTACGACGACCGCCTGCAGGAGCCGACGGTCCTGCCGGGCAAGTTCCCGAACCTGCTGATCAACGGGGGCATGGGGATCGCGGTGGGCATGGCGACGAGCATCCCGCCGCATAATCCCAGCGAGATCCTGGACGCGATCGTGCGGGTGGTCGAGGCGCCCGAGATCGAGCTGGGCGAGCTGATGACCGACGAGCTGGACGAGGAGGGGGAGGTCGTCCGCCTGGGCGTGAAGGGCCCCGATTTCCCGACGGGCGGGATCATCTGCGGGCGGGCCGGCATCGTCGAGGCGTACGCGACCGGGCGCGGGCGCGTGACGGTGCGGGGCGAGTGCCACGTCGAGGAGTTCGGGAACAACCGCGAGCAGCTGGTGATCGACCAGATCCCGTACTCGCTCGTCCAGAACACGCTGGTCGAGAAGATCGTGGAGGCGGTGAAGGACGAGCGGCTGAAGGACATCTCCGACGTGCGCAACGAGTCGGGGCGCAACGCGCGGACGCGGATCGTGCTCGAGTTGAAGAAGGGCGCGGACGCGGCGGTCGTGGAGAACCAGCTCTACCAGCACACGCCGCTGCAGCAGACGTTCAGCATCATCAACATCGCGCTGGTGAACAGGCAGCCGCGGACGCTCGGGCTCAAGGAGCTGATCGAGTGCTACATCGCGCACCGGGTGGAGGTGATCCGGCGCCGGACGTCGTACCTGCTGCGTGAGGCCCGCAAGAAGGCCCACGTCCTGGAGGGCATGATCCACGCGGTCTGCGACATCGACGAGGTGATCG
Organism: Phycisphaerales bacterium; assembly: GCA_041402005.1. Classification (GTDB taxonomy): domain Bacteria; phylum Planctomycetota; class Phycisphaerae; order Phycisphaerales; family UBA1924; genus JAJRXR01. Next base: position 420,776 of record JAWKTB010000002.1, read on the forward strand.
AGCTGATCAAATCGAGCCAGACGCGCGAGGAGGCGATCCAGAAGCTGATGGCCAAGCGGTTCCGGATCGCGCCCGATCACCCGGCGGCAGGCTCGATCCCGAAGCGATTGATGGAGCGGGTGCGGGCGGCGGACGCGCAGGGCGGGAGCCTGCTGACGAGGATCCAGGCCGAGACGATCGGGGCGATGCGCCTGATCCAGCTCGTCGGGCTCGAGATCGAGCGTCTGGTCAAGGAGTACACGGAGCTGGTCGCGCAGATCGAGGACTACGAGTCGATCCTGGCGAGCGAGCGGCGTGTGCGGGACATCATCATCGCCGACTGCGACGAGATGAAGGCGAGGTTCGGATCGGACCGCCTGACGGCGATCGAGGACGCGGGCGGCGACATCGACATCGCGGCCCTGATCCGCGAGGAGGACATGGCCGTCACGATCTCGCACGCCGGGTACGCCAAGCGCGTCCCCCTGGCGACCTACCAGGCGCAGGGTCGGGGCGGCAAGGGGATCCGCGCCTCGGCGAGCAAGGACGAGGACTTCGTCGAGCATTTGTTCGTGGCCTCGACGCACGACGACCTGCTCTGCTTCACGGACACCGGTCGCGTGTTCAAGATCAAGGTGTACGAGCTGCCCGAGATGAGCCGCACGGCCAAGGGGCGGGCGATCGTCAACTACGTCGATCTCAAGCCCGGCGAGCGGACGTGCGCGTACCTGGCGATCAAGAACTTCGAGTCGGGGAGCCACTTCCTGACCTTCGTCTCGCGTCACGGGATCGTGAAGCGGACGGCCCTCAAGGAATACCGCAACGTCCGCAAGAGCGGGCTGATCGCGGTGGGGCTGAAGGAGGGGGACGGGCTGCTGACGGCGGTCTTGACGTCGGGCTCCGACGACCTGCTGCTCGTGACCGGCGAGGGGATGGCGATCCGATTCAACGAGCGGGACGTCCGCCTGATGGGGCGTTCGGCGGCCGGGGTGAAGGGCATCGAGCTGGGCGAGACGAACGAGGTCGTCGGCGTCGTGCAGGTGCCGATGGTCGTGGACGGGGAGAACTACACGGAGTTCGAGACCGATCCCCGGGCGATCGAGCGGGGCCTGTGCCTGCTGACGATCACGGAGCACGGGTACGGCAAGCGGACGCTGGTGGACGAGTACCGGGTCGCGCCGGAGTCGGGTCCGCTGCGCTCCCAGTCGCGGGGCGGCAAGGGGCGGGCGGACATCAAGAAGACATCGCGCAACGGTCGGACGGTCGCCGCGATCGGGGTGGTGGAGACGGACGACGTGGTGGTGGTGAGCCGCGGCGGGCAGCTCGTGCGGATCCCGGCGGAGTCGATATCGAGGTACGGGCGCGGGACGCAGGGGGTGCGCGTGGTCGGGCTGAACGAGGGGGACGCGGTGATCGCGGCGGCGCGGGTGGCGGAGGAGGAAACTCCAGAGCAAGAGGCCGGCGCGACCGATACCACCGGAACGAGCGAGGAATCGGGGCGCGAATCCTGAGGGCGCCCCGAGCGTCGGGCGCGTAGACTGATCGGCGGGACGCGGGCGCAACCCTGGGGGGGAAACCTTCGCGGAGACGAGCGATGGCGATCGACTGGTCGGACAACATCCTGCTGGCGAATCTGTCGGACGAGCCGGCGTTGTCCGAGGAGCTTGGCCTCGTGATCGACCAGATCAAGGATGCGAGCGAGACGCCCCACGCGGTGCTCGACTTCCGGGGCGTCAGCTACGTCAACAGCTCGAACATCGCCCAACTGCTTCGGATGCGCAAGATCCTCGACGAGGCGGGTCGCCAGATGCGCGTCTGCGGGGTGTCGGACGAGGTCTGGTCGGTCATGCTCGTCACGGGGCTGGACAAGGTCTTCCGCTTTGCGCCGGACACGATGACGGCCCTGGCGGGTCTCCAGCTCGACGACGCCGCGGGGCTCGACGCCTAGGCCTCCCTCGGGGGGGCGAGGAGAAGCCCGGCGTGGTCGGCCTGCTCCCGATCCTGTCGCTCGTCATCATCGCCGCGGTCTCGCTGCTGATCGTCCGCGTCGGGGCGATGGCGCTGCGCATGACCGGGATGAGCGAGCAGGCGGCGTCGTTCCAGGCGCTCTCGGGGTTCTTCGGCGTCGGGTTCACGACCCACGAGGCGGAGATGATCGTGAGCCACCCGGTCCGGCGTCGGATCATGGCCCACCTGATCATCATGGGGAACATCGGCGTGACCGGCGCCCTGGCGGCGCTGGTCGTGACGTTCGTCAACACCACGCGCGACGGGGGGAAGGACGCGGAGATCAGCTCGGTTGTCGCGGCGGCGGTCATCATCGCGAGCCTGCTGGTCGTCTGGTTGATCTTCGGGTTGGGGCTGGTCAAGGGCGGCCTGGACCGGGTGATCCGGTACACGCTGGAGAAATCTGGCGCGGTGCACGCGATGGACTACGACCTCGTGCTGCGGGCCTCGAGCGGGTACGCGATCGTGGAGTACGAGGTGGACCCGGGGCACCCCCTGGTGGGCAAGACGCTGGAGGGGGCGAGTCTGGGGCGTCGGGGCGTGCTGGTGATCGGGATCCAGCGCGACCAGCGGGCCGGGGGCGTGTACGTGGGGGCGCCCGACCACGCGACGACGATCCTGGCCGGGGACGTGCTGACGCTCTACGGTCTGGAGACGAGCATCCGGCGCGAGATGGGCGTCAAGGCGGAGCCGGCTCAACATCCGCCGGCCTGAGCGGTAGCAGGAGCGATGACGACCTTGTGTGCGGCGACGAGCAACGGGGAGCGGACGGGCGGCGCGCCGGGGGGGCGCCCTGTCGCCGAGCTCAACGGCGTGCGCAAGACGTACTTCAAGCCGGACGGGTCGGTGATGGTCGAGGCGCTGCGCGGGATCGACCTGACGATCCCCGCCGGTCAGTACGTCGCGATCATGGGCGCCTCGGGCTCGGGCAAGTCGACGCTGATGAACATCCTGGGGTGCCTCGACCGCCCGACGGACGGGGAGTACCTGCTCGACGGCGTGCCGGCGGAGCGGCTGGGTGACGAGGAGCTCTCCGCGTTCCGGGGTCGCAAGATCGGGTTCGTGTTCCAGGCGTTCAACCTGATCCCGCAGTTGACGCTGGAGGACAACGTGGCGGTGCCGTTGTTCTACCAGGACGTGCACAAGCACGAGCGGATGCGCCGGGCGACGGAGAAGCTCAGGCTGGTGGGGCTGGACGACCGGATCGGGCACAGGCCCCGGGAGCTGTCGGGCGGGCAGCAGCAGCGGGCGGCGATCGCGCGTGCGCTGGTGACCGAGCCGGTCGTGCTGATGGCCGACGAGCCGACGGGGAACCTCGACTCGAAGACGGGCGAGGCGATCCTGTCGCTGTTCGAGAAGCTGCACGGTGAGGGGATGACGATCATCATGGTCACGCACGACGACTCGATCGCGGAGCGGTGCGAGCGGATCGTGCGTCTGCACGACGGTCGGGTCGAGTCGGACCGGATGCTGCGAGAGCGGGCGAAGGGCGGAGAGCACTGAACGGCCTCCGTGGCGCCGGCCGCGAGACATATCTGCCATGACGGAGCGTCAGGGCAAGCTCATCCCCATCGCGAGCCGGGTGGCGTTCTGGCTTTGTGTCGGGGCGGTTTTGTCGCTCATGGTCGCCTGGACGATCAGCGTCGTGTCGGCGATTCGATATCCGCGTTGGCCGATCATTTCGCCGTCGTTGTTCCATGAGGAAAGTGAAGGCATCCGCCACATTGGCGGCGGGACGATGGGCAACGACTTGATGAACTTCAGCATCCGTGCCGGTCAGATGCGAGATATGCACAACGTCTCGCACGAGCCCGAGTTCACGAACATGAACGAAATGCTGCCTGCTTGGTGTCGGCGTCGTCTTCCGGATCCGTACGACACATGGTGGTTCTACAGCGAGAGCACCGGGTATCCGGCGAAGATGCTGGTGCTGCGGCAGTCCGGAGACTCGACCATGCCGGGCGGCCCCGTGCAATCGAGCCTGTACATTCCGGTCGATGAGAGCAGAAACATCGTGCTGCCGCTGGCGTTTCTGCCAGTTGGCTTCGCCCTCAACGCGGTGTCGTACGCCTTGGCATGCGCAGTCCCGTACTACGCCGCCCGCCTGGCGATCCGAGCTTGGCGTCGGCGTGTGGGACGGTGTCCGGCGTGCGGGTACGACACCCGGGGCCTGACCGCGTGCCCGGAGTGCGGCTCTGGCTCGTCCGCGACGGATTGCGCTTGAACGCGTGCGTGCTGTCTACGCCGCGACGGCGGCGGCAGTCGGGCAGGGGGCGATGAGCATCGCCGTCAGGTCGTCGCCCTGGTGCAGGGAGCCGGCTTGCTCGTCGAGTTCGCGCTCGAAGCGGGCGACGCTGGCGGCGACCGCCTTGGGGTCCCAGCTCTTCTCGCCCAGGCCGGTCAGGCGTTCGATGTGCAGCTGCGTGGGGAGCTTGAGGGCGGCGTTGTCCACGCCCGGCTCGTGGTAGACGGTCTCGAAGCCGTCGGAGTAGAGGATCAGCGAGTCGCGGGCGCCGAGCGTGAGGCGGGCCTCGGAGAACTCGGCCTCGGGGAAGACGCCGAGCAAGGGGCCCTCGGTCTGGACGCGCTCGACGTTGCCGTTGCGCAGGAGGATCGGTGGGGGGTGCCCGGCGCCGGCGAGGCGGACCTGACGGGTGCGCGTGTTGATGACGCCGTAGATCGCGGTCGCGAAGCGGTGCCCCGCGCCCGGGCGGTCGGTGAGCTCGACGTTGAGACGTCGTAGGGCCTCGGCGGGAGGCACGATCGTGAAGGAGCCCTCGAGGCGGTCGAGCTTGCGCAGGCTCTTGGCGATGACGAGGGTGAGGAGGGCGGCGGGGACGCCGTGACCGACCGCGTCGCCCAGGAAGAACCCCACGTGCTCGTCGTCGAGGGGCGTGATCTCGAAGATGTCGCCCGAGACGTAGCCGGCGGGGCGGAAGACGACCGCGAGGTTCAGGCCCGGGATCTTGGGCGGGTGGTCGGGGATGAACTCCCGCTGCACCGTGGCGGCGAGCTGGAGTTCCTCTTGCATCCGCTCCATCTCGGTCTCGGCGCCGCGCAGGGAGGACATCGTCAGACGCAGGTCCTGGTCCAGGCGGCGGATGACCGGCTGGCAGCGGGCGAGCGTGCGCACGACGGCGGCGAGGTAGGACGCCTCCGCGTTCACGCGCTCGACGACGAGTCGGTCGTCCGAGGCGAGGCGGGTCAGGCGGGGGTCGTCCTCTTGCAGGAGCAGCACGACGGGGGCGAGTACGTGGTGGGCCAGGTCCGCGAGCTGGTAGGCGAACATGGAGGGGTCGTCGGGGGTGAGGGCGGCGACGACGACGGCTCCGGACGAGGCGCCGGAGCTGAGGGCGTCGATCGCGACGGAGATCGAGCGGCGGTCGAGGGTGGGGCGGTCGGCGGCGTGCCAGGCTTCGAGCATCGCCTGGGCGGCGGCGTCGGCGGCGGCGCGGGCGGCCTCGCTGGCCGCGAGAATGATCGTCGGGGCGTTGCGCGGGCCTGGCACCGGCTCCTCCAGCGCCCCTTCTCGGACCGTGCGTGCACGCGGGGGGCGACGCCCCGCCTATCGGCCTACTTGGCCATCGACCTGAGCCGCTTCACGTCGAGGTCCACCGCCTCGCCCTCTTTCAGGTCCAGGCCCTCCAAGACGCCCCCCTTGAGCTCGATCACGAACTCGGAGCCAAAGCGGCTCGGGTACCGCACGAGACGCCCCTCGTACTCGGCGTCGGTCTCGCCCTCCCGCCTCGGGTCCTCCACGACCATGTGGTGCATCGCGACGATGCTGGCGCTGGCGTCCAGGAAGATGATGTCGATGTCGATGTAGCAGTCGCGCATGACGAACTGACGGCGGACGGAGTCCGGGAAGACGAAGAGCATCCCGCCGTCGTCTGGGAGCGAGCGGCGGTCGCCCAGGCCCTTCATGCGCGAGTCGTCGTCGGCGACGACCTCGAGGGTGAAAGTCCGCCCGTCGAGCGTGACGCGCTCAAAGCCGGGCGGGGGCGCCTCGGTGCAGGCGGTGAGGGTCAGCGTCGCGCCCAAGAGGGCGGCGGCGAGCGGGGCGGTGCAAAGGGCGCGTCTCAGGCGAGCAGCCATCGCTCGTCCTCCTGGGTGTAGGTGACGTCCGAGTGGGGCATGGTACGGAGGTCGAACGCGTCGAGGAACTCGCGGGCGCTCATCGCGACGGGGGCGCCCTCGACGCCCGACCACCGGGCGAGCAGGGCGATCAGGCGCTCGGGCTGGACGCCCCGCTCGCGGTAGTGGGTGAGGCGGGTGTCGCCGTGGCGTTTGGCGAGGCGTCGCCCGTCGGCGCCTCGGACGAGGGGCAGGTGGGTGTACATCGGACGGGGCGAGAGGTCGAGGGCGTCGTAGAGCAGGCTCTGGCGGGCGGCCGAGTCCAGCAGGTCGTCGCCCCGCACGACCTGGGTGACGCCCTGTCTCGCGTCGTCGACGACGACGGCGAGCTGGTACGACGGCTGGGCGCGCTTGGTCCAGACGACGAAGTCGCCGACGGTGGCGGCGGGGTCGATCGCCTGCTCGCCCGCGAAGGCGTCAAAGAACGGGACGACGCCGGGCTCGACTTCGAAGCGCCAGTTGGTCGCCTCGTCGTCGAAGGTCGCGGGGCGAGTCGGGGGGCGCAGCTCGGGGGGGAAGCGCTGCTCGTGCTCGTCGGCGTGGGGCGCGTTGGCGGCGGCGTCGATCTGCGCGCGCGTCAGCTCGCACGGGTAGACGAGTGAGCGAGCCGCGAGCGCGCGCATCGCGTCGCGGTATGGGCCGAGGTCGTCGAGCTGGCTGATCGGGCCGTCGTCCCAGTCGAGGCCGAGCCATCGGAGGGTGTCGATGGTCTGGTCGATGACGCCGGGCTTGACGCGGGGCGTGTCGAGGTCCTCGATGCGCAGGAGAATGTCCCAGCCGTGTCGGCGCGCGAGGGCCCAGTTGACGAGGAAGGTGCGCGCGTTGCCGAGGTGGAGGGCGCCGGTGGGCGAGGGGGCCAGGCGCGTGCGTTCACGTGTGGGTGAGGGCGGTGAGGGGGCCCCCGGGGCCTGGATGGGCGTTTGCGGATGCACGGGTGGATTGAAGGTAGACTCGGGCGGGCCCGTCGACGGATCGGCAGGATGTGGGGCCCACGACGCGGGAGGCGCCGACGATGAAGAAACTCAGCGACGAGCAGGTGCGTGCGGGGCTCGAGAAGCTGCCGGAGTGGTCGGCGTCGGGGGGCAAGATCACGCGGACGTACCAGTTCGAGGATTTCGTGCAGTCGATGCGGTTCGTGGACCAGGTGGCGTCGGCCGCCGAGGCGGACCAGCACCACCCGGACATCCTGATCCGCTACAACAAGGTCACGCTGACCCTGTCGACGCACGACGCGCACGGGATCACGAAGAAGGACTTCGCCCTGGCGCACAAGGCGGACGACTTCGCGGGCCATCTGGTGGCCTGAGGCGCCGACGTCTCGCCCGGCTTACTTCAGCTCGACGGACCAGTACGCCTCGTCGAGGAACGCCTTCCAGGAGGCGTATTTCTGGCGCCCGAGGCGGACCGTCACGAGCGGGTTGCGCTTGGGACGGACCGGCGTCTTGACGAGCGTCATGTTCGCCTGCTCGGGTGTGCGCCCGCCCTTGCGCGAGTTGCACTTGATGCAGGCGCAGACGAGGTTCTCCCAGGTGTCGGGCCCGCCGTGACGTCGGGGGATCACGTGGTCGATCGACAGCTCGCTCGTGGGGAAGAGCTTGCCGCAATACTGGCACTTGTTGCGGTCGCGCGCGAACAGGTTGCGCCGGTTGAGCTTGACGCCCTGGTCGGGCAGGCGGTCGTAGCCGAGCAGGCGGATGATGCGGGGGACCGGGATCTCGAGGCGGACGGTGCGGACCCAGTCGTGCTTCTCGCGCTCGAACTCGCGTTTGAAGGCGGCGACGTCGAGCCAGGACTCGAAGTCGTGGTTGGAGTAGACGCCCTGGTCGTGGTCGATGACCTCCGCGACATCTCTGGCGAGCAGGCAGAAGGCCTGACGCGCCGAGATCACGCGGATCGCGACGTACAGCTTGTTGAGGACGAGTACCTTCGCGTCGAGGCCCTCATTGCGGAGGGCGTCATCGGACGCCATCGATGAGGGGTCGAGCGTGATCGCATCGGTGGGAGATACCCCGCCTGGCCCCGAGGGGTCGGTCGCGTCGCGCTTCTCGCCCTGACGCCTGTGGTGACTCTCTCTGGCCCGGGGTCTCATCGGGTGCTTCTCGGCGGACTTTCCGCAGCAGAGTTGTACGGACAATTCCACAAGCATTCAACACGCAACCCGGCGGGGCGCGCAGGAATCGCCCCTTGGGGGGCTGAACGGAGTCTTTACAGGAACGTGGGCGGCGCCCCCTGGCGTTCGCCTCAGGCCTCGGCCGGGCGGTCCGGACGCTCGGAAGGCGGCTCGGACCGGAAGGCGCGGATCAGCTCCTCGGCCCGCTTGGGCGAGATCATCCCCCAGGCGACCGCGTCCGAGATCCGTCGCTCGGCCTCTTCCGAGTTCGAGCCCAGGAGCTTGCGGGCGTCGTCGGGGGAGATGGATCCCTCGGCGACGTAGGCGGCGATCTCTCGGCGCGTCGTCTCTCGGGCGCGCGTCTCCAGCGCCTTGCGGATGTTCGTGAACACGAGCCAGACGATCGTGATCGCCCCTCCCATCCCGATGACGATGATCGGGATGACCTCGCCCATGTCGCCCAGCGTGAGGAGGGACTCGCTCATGGCGTGCGTCTCCGGAACCCGGGAGCGCCCGATCCGCCCCGTGGTCACGAGGAGGGGGGCATCCGTCTGGTTGGGAGTGGGGGACGCGGGTTTTCAGAGGGCGGCTAGTGGCGGAAATGGCGGACGCCGGTCGTCAGGCAGGTCACGCCCCGGGCGTCGCACAGGTCGAAGGTCTCCTGGTCGCGCTTGGAGCCGCCCGGCTGGACGATGAGGCGCACGCCCGCGTCGATCAGGACCTGGGCGCCGTCGGGGAAGGGGAAGAAGGCGTCCGAGGCGGCGATCGGGATGGGGCACGAGGCGAGGGCGGCGGACGCCTTCTCGACGGCGTGACGGCAGGCGGCCAGGCGGTCCATCTGGCCCGCGCCGGCGCCGAAGAGACGGACCGCGTTCGGCGCCTCCCGCGTCCGCCCGCCGACCGCGATCGCGTTGCTCGACAGCGCGCGGACGCATGCGACGAGGAAGGATGCGTCGGCGAGCGTGTCGGCGCTGGGCTCGGGGCCGGCGGCGTGCGTCCACGAGGACGGGTCGGGCGTCTTGGTGTCCCGGTCCTGCACGAGCACGCCGCCGACGATCGAGCGGTGCTCGAGCTTGCGGGCGCCCGAGGGCGGATGGTCGCCGACGGCGAGCAGGCGGACGTTCTTCCAGCGCTCGGACAACGCCCCGGCGGCGTCCTCGCTGAACTCCGGCGCGACGACGACCTCGAAGAAGGAGCCGCCCTCGCGGATGACATCGGCGGTCTTGGCGTCGACCGGGGCGTTGATGGCGAGGATCCCGCCGTACGCCGCGACCGGGTCGCCAGCGATCGCGAGCGTGACGGCCTCGGGGCCAGAGCCAGCCATGGCGGCGCCGCAGGGGTTGGTGTGCTTGACGACGCAGGCGGCGGTGCGGGCGGGGTCGAGCAGGCGGAGCGCCTTGACGAGTTCGAGGGCGGCCGAAGCGTCGAGGATGTTGTTGTAGCTCAGGTCCTTGCCGCTCAGCTTGCGGGCGTTGACGATGGAGGGGCCGGCGGAGGCGGGGTCGCGGTAGAGGGCGGCCTGCTGGTGGGGGTTCTCGCCGTAGCGCAGGTCGTCCACTTTCGAGTACGACAGGCGTAGCGTCGGGGGGAATGCGGTCGGGCTGGTCCGCGCGAGGTAGGCGGAGATGGCGGCGTCGTACTCGGCGGTCCGCGCGAATGCCGCGGCGGCGAGCAGGGCGCGCGTCGCCCACGTCGTGGACCCGTCGTTCGCCTCCAGCTCGCTCACGACCCGGTCGTACTGGCGGGGCGAGGTGACGACGGCGACCCAGTCGGCGTTCTTTGCCGCCGAGCGGATCATCGAGGGGCCGCCGATGTCGATCTGCTCGATCGCCTCGTCGCGCGTGACGCCGGGCTTGGCGATCGTGGACTCGAAGGGGTAGAGATTCACGCAGACGAGGTCGATGGGCTCGACGGCGTGCTCACGGATCTCGTCGGCGTGGGCGTCACGGCGCGCGAGCAGGGCGGCGTGCACCTTGGGGTGCAGCGTCTTGACGCGTCCGTCCATGATCTCGGGGAAGCCGGTGAGGTCCTCGATGGGACGGACCTTCACGCCCGCATCGGTGAGCGCGCGAGCCGTGCCGCCTGTCGAGACGATCTCGACGCCCCGGTCCGCCAGCGTGCGGGCGAAGGGGACGAGGTCTGTCTTGTCGGAGACGGAGAGGAGCGCCCGGCGGAGGGGGACGAGGTCCTGGGGCATCGCGGGGCTACTCGCGTGGGCGGAAGCGGATGATCCCGCCCGAGCGGCTGACGACGTAGAGGGCGCCGTCCTCGAACGCGTCGGGCACGACCATGCTGGCGCCCGGGACCTGGGCGCGGAAGATGACGTCGCCCCGGTCGGCGTCGACGGCGGCGAGGGTGGCGCCGTCCCAGACGATCAGCTCTCCCTTGTGGACCGCGACGACCCAGCCGGTGAGCTCGTCGTTGCGCCAGATGAGCGTCCCGTCGCGCGTGTCGAGCGCGGTCAGGCCGTCGCCGCGGAGCGGGACCAGCAGCATGTCGTGGTAGAGGGCGGAAGGTTTTGTGATCGGGTACTCGGTGCGGACGCGCCAGGCGAGCGAGGCGTCGGCGGCGTCGTAGGCGTAGACGGACTGGTCGAGACTGGGGACGTAGAGGCGCTCGCCGTCGGTGGGCGGGGCGTACGCGACGCCGCCGGCGATCTTGGCCCGCCCGGTCGAAGATCCGGACAGGGGGTCGAGGAAGATGACGTCGCCTGCCTGCGAGACGACGGCGAGGGTGCTGGCGTTGACGAGGACGGGGGGCGTGTCGATGGGGCCGCCCAGGGCGTAGGCCCAGGCGATGAGCCCGATGCTCCGGTTGTGGGCGAGGAGCTTGCCGTTGGAAGCGCCGAAGATCGCAAAGTTGCCAACGAGGGCGGGGGAGGTGTTCACAAGGAAGTCGAGCGAGGAGCGGGAGAGGAGGTTGCCGGTCTCGAGACCGAGCTCGAAGAGTTCGGAGGCGGAGGAGGAGAGGATGACGTCGCCGTCGCGTTGGAGGCCGACGAACTTGGTGTAGCGGGTGCCCATCTGGGAGTTCCAGACGAGGCGCCCGGAGCCGGACTCGAGGACGGAGATGAAGCTGCCCGACTCCTGGACGAGGAGGCGGTCGCCGGCGGGTTCGAGGTCGGTGACATGTCCGCCCCGCATGAGGAAGGGGAGGCTGGACCAGTCCCAGCGGTAACCGAGGCGGTACCAGTCGTCGTGGCTGATGCGGAAGCCGTGGGCCTCGGTGACGGCGCCGCCGGTGGGGCTGTTGGGATCGATCGTCTGTGTCTGGGTGCGGACCGCGCCGGTGGTCGACGTGGAGCTTCGCGAGGTCGAGGAGGAGGCGGCGCACGCGCCGAGGAAAGCGGCGACGGCGAGGCCGGCGGACAGGACGACGGAGGAGCGGACGTTGGGCATGCCGGCGGTCTCCCAGTCTTGGGGCGTGGCTCGGGGGTCGGGGCGGGTGTCGGTCGCCCCGCGAGGGGGCGAACAGGGCCCCGCCGGCCCGGGAGCGGAGTATGGGTCTGCCCCACGCCCCGGTCAAGCACGGGCGCCGGCGTCCGGCTTGACGGGGGCGGGGGCGACGCGACGATGCCCCGATGTTTACCGGGCTCGTGCAGGCCATGGGACGGGTGGCGGGCGTCGAGCGCCGGGGCGCCGGCGTGCGCCTGCTCATCGACCCTCTCGCCTGGGATCACGTGCCGGAGGCGGGCGAGTCGATCTGCGTTTCGGGGTGCTGCCTGACGGTGGTCGGGGTTGGCGAGGGGGGCACGCTCGCTTTCGACGTGATCCCCGAGACGCTCGAGAAGACGACGATCGGCGCCTGGCGCGAGGGTGGGGGCGTCAATCTGGAGCACGCCTGCCGCGCCGACACGCTGCTCGGCGGGCACCTCGTCCAGGGGCACGTGGACGGGGTGGGCGAGGTCGTCGGCGTCGAGACGCGAGATGGGCACAGGGTCCGCGTCCGCCTGGGCGGGGAACTGATGGCGTATCTCGTGCCGAAGGGGTCGGTGTGCGTCGATGGGGTCTCGCTCACGCTCGCGTCGGTCGCGCCAGGCGACGCATGCTTCGAGGTGGCGCTGATCCCGGAGACCCTGGAGCGGACGACTCTGAAGGGGCTGGCGACGGGGGACCGCGTGAACGTTGAGTGCGACCAGGTCGCCAAGACGATCGTGCACACGATGCGTCACTTCATGCAGGAGCGCCCGCACATGGGCGGGTCCCCGGGCTGAAGCGGCGCGCGGTAGACTCATTCGCGTGCGCGTGCTCGGCGTCGATCCCGGTCTCCGACTGACGGGGTACGGTTGCGTCGAGGGCGAGGCGATGCGCCCGAGGATCGTCGAGGCGGGGGTGATCAGGTTGTCGGCGCCCGGCGAGGGCGAGACGCTCTCGCCGCGGCTCGCGGAACTGGACGACGACTTTCGCGAGCTGCTCGAACGGGTGCGCCCGGAGATGGTGGCGGTCGAGGGGCTGTTCGCGCACCACAGGCACCCGGAGACGTCGGTGAAGATGGCGCACGCCCGGGGGGTGCTGCTGCTGGCGGCCAGGCGGTGGGGGGCCCGGATCGTCGAGATCAAGCCGGCGGCGGTCAAGAAGGCAATGACCGGGTCCGGGCGGGCGAGCAAGGCGCAGATGCAGGAGGGGGTGGCGCGGGTGTTCAGCCTGGCCACCCCGCCCGAGCCGCCGGACGTCGCCGACGCGTTGGCGATCGCGGTGTGCGCCCTGTCACGCGCGGGGGCCGGGGTCGTGGGGGCGTGAATAGACTGGCGTACGCATGAGCGGATCGAGCCGCCCGACGGGCGGGGCACAGGTACTGATCGTCGAGGACGAGGCGGAGCACGCGGACGTGATGGCGGACGCGCTGCGCCGCCCGGGGCACGTCTGCACGATCGTGGGCGGCGTTGGCGACGCGATGGAGGAGCTCAAGGGGGGCTCGTTCGACGTGATCGTGACGGACCTGCGCATGCCGGCGTCGGGGGGCGTCGAGGGCGTCGCGCCCGACGGGTCGGACGCGGGGATGAAGATCCTGGAGGCCGCGGCGAGGCTCCAGCCCGAGGCCGAGACGATCATGGTCACGGCGCACGGCGACGTCGCGACGGCGCGCAGCGCCTTCAAGCACGGCGCGTTTGACTTCATCGAGAAGCCTCTGGACCTGGAGCTGTTCCGGTCGCTCGTCGACCGGGCGGCCGAGGCGGTGCTGCTGCGCCACGAGTCGGGGACGCTGAGCGAGCTCGTGCAGCACGACGGGTTCGAGGGGATCATCGCGGGCTCGGAGCCGATGCGCAAGATCCTGAGCACGGTGAAGACTGTGGCGCAGAGCACGATCCCGGTGCTGGTGACGGGCGAGAGCGGGACGGGCAAGGAGCTGATCGCCGAGGCGGTGCACAAGTGCTCGCCCCGGGCGGGCAAGCGGTTCGTCGCGTTCAACTGCGCGGGCCAGAGCGAGAGCCTGCTGGAGGACCAGTTGTTCGGGCACGTCCGGGGGGCTTTCACCGGGGCGGACAAGGAGCGCGAGGGCGTCTTCGAGTACGCGAGCGGCGGGACGCTCTTCCTCGACGAGATCGGGGACATGCCTCTGGCGATGCAGGCGAAGGTGCTGCGGGTGCTCGAGTCGGGCGAGGTGGTCCGCCTGGGCTCGAACGAGTCGCGCGGGACCGACGTCCGGTTCGTGAGCGCGACCAACCGTGACCTGAAGAGGATGGTGGAAGAGGGGACGTTCCGGGAGGATCTGTACTTCCGGATCAACGGGTCACGTGTGCATCTGCCGCCGTTGCGCGAGCGCCGGGACGACATCCCGCGAATCGTGCGTCACGCGATCGCAAGATTCGCTGAGGAGATATCACCCGGACGCCCGGCGCCCGACATCACGGACGCGGCCTTGATGCGACTGACCAGCTTCGACTGGCCCGGGAACGTGCGACAGCTTCTCAACGTCGTGCAGAACATGGTCGTCGCCGCGGCGGGCGAGGGCGGGGGGATCGGCACGCTCGATGTGCGTCATATCCCAGAGGACGTCAGGTCTTCCGACGAGGAACTCCCCGAGGGTGGCGGGGGTGGATCGCTCGCCGGCGCCAGCCTGACGCAGCTCGAGAAACGAGCCATCCGCGAGACATTACGTCTGACGGGGGGCAATCGAGAGCAGGCGGCGAAGCTCCTGGGGATCGGGGAGCGCACGCTGTACCGGAAGCTCAAGGAGTACAACCTCCGGTAATCGCGTGCCCGGATCACCTCGGTCGGGCTCCCGGGAAGTGGGGGCAGACCCGGACGATCGACGAGGGGGAACGCGCCGGCCGGGGGCTGAAGTCGGGCATGACTCGGGTCGATCTCGTCGTTCCTGGGGTGTTTGACCCTGTGGGACGCCGCCCGTCGTTCGAGGCGTCCCGGTGTCGGTATTCGGAAGTGGGGGTCCGATCAGATGACGGCTTCTGTCCTCGACAGCATCCTCGAGTGCGGCCCGCTGCCCTCGCTTCCCTCCGTCGCGGTCCGCCTCTTGGAACTGACGAGCGACGCCGACGCGAACATCAACGAGATCGCCAAGCTCGTCCGTCAGGACCAGGCGCTGAGCGCGAAGGTCCTTCGGACGGTGAACTCGAGCTTCTATGGGCTCGCGCAGCCGTGCGGCTCGATCGACCGTGCCCTGCGTTACCTCGGGCTGGCGACAGTGAAGTCGCTCGTGCTCGGGTTCAGTCTTGTCGAGACGACCAACAGCGTCGAGGAGGGCGGCGGGTTCGACCTGGATGCGCATTGGCGTCGCTCGATCCACGGGGCGTCGGCGGCGCGCGAGATTGCGATCCGGGCGGGGCTGTGCGATCCCGACGAGGCGTTCACCGCCGGCCTCTTCCAAGATGTCGGGATGCTGGCGATGTTCGTGGCGCTGGGCGAGAAGTACGTCGTGGTGCTGCGCGAGGCGGGCGACGATCCGACGCGGCTGGCCGCACACGAGAAGAAGACGCTCGGCATAGATCATGCCCATGTGGGGGCGGCGCTGGGCGCGAGGTGGAAGCTCCCGCCAGACATTTGCACGGCGATCAAGCTGCACAACCGGGGCGAGGACGGCGTGGGCGACGCCCGCGGGCTGGTCCGAGCCGTGGCGCTGGGGCGTTTGGCCAGCGTCGCGCTGGCGACCAACGCGACGCCCGGCGCCGTTCGGCGCTTCACCGACGCGCACCGCGAGTGGTGCGGCCCGGAGGCGGACCCCGCCGACCTCTTGCGCAAGATCGAGGAGTCCGCACGGACGCTCGCCAAGCTGTTCGAGGTCGAGATGGGCGAGCCGGCGAACGTCCGGACCCTCATGAGCAAGGCCAGCGAACGGGCTTTTGAGCTCCAGCTCGAGACGCAGCGCCGGGCGGAGGAGCTGGCGACGCGGGCGAGCACCGACGGCCTCACCGGGCTGGCGAACCGGAAGTGGTTCGACGACGAGCTGGCTTCAGCCTTTGAGGCATCGGACGCGGGACGAGACGCCCCGCTCTCGCTCGTCTTCTTCGACGCCGACAAGTTCAAGTCGGTCAACGACACGCACGGTCACACGGCAGGCGACGCCGTGCTGGTCGAACTTGCCCGCCGAGCGGCCAATACCGTGGGCGATCAGGGTCGCGTGTGTCGGTACGGCGGCGAGGAGTTCATCGTTCTGCTCCCCGGCGTTGCGGGGAATCTGGCCGCGGAGATCGCCGAGCGCATCCGGGTCTCGATCGAGTGCGACGCGTTCGATCTCTCGGCGGTGGAGGGAGCGCCCGATCGGCTGAAGGTGACGATCAGCCTCGGGGTCTCGTCGACCGATCTGGGCGCGCCCGAACGCCTGAGCGCGCCCGAGAGGCTCGTGCAGGAGGCGGACGAGGCGGTCTACGAGGCGAAGCGGGGCGGGCGGAACCGGGTGTGCGTGCATGGCGGTGGGGAGGACGTCTCGGATGGGACGCCGGTGATCATGCTCATCGAGGACGACGCCCTGGCCGCGACACTGATGAAGACGATCCTGCCGCGGCGAGGGGGCGTGCGGGTGGACTGGTTCTCGAACGGGGCGGAGGCGACGGCGAGACTGGAGGAGATCGCGGCGGGTCGCGCGCCCACGCCGACGCTCATCGTCGCGGACCTGAACATCCCGGGGTACTCGGGGCTCGACCTGCTCGACCGGGTCCGGACGAGCGAGGTTCTGCGAAAGATCCCTGTGGTGATGATCACGGCGTCGACGGACGAGCGGGACGAGACGAAGTGCCGAGAGCACGGCGCCGCGGTCTTCGTCCGCAAGGCTGACCTGTGCACGGACCTGCCGCACTGGGTCGCGCGCCTGGTGTCGGCGGCGACGGGCGAGAAGGCCGCGGCCTGAACTACCAATCCAGGGGGGCGCGCCAAGCGCGGGCGAGGTCCTCGACCGGCACGCGGAAGCTCTCGCCCCAGGACGGCGTCACGTCGAGAACGCCCGTGTCGGTCAGGCTGCCGATGATCTGCGCGTGCGCCCCGGCCCGCTCGAAATGGGTCAGGAGCGACTCGTAGGCGTCGTCCGACGCCGGCTCGTCGATCTCCAGGAGGAACGAGGAGGGCGCCTCGCCGAAGAGCTCGGAGGCGTCCGGGCCCGCGCCCTGGAAGCCGATCGAGGCGCCGATGGGCGCGTCGGGGCGTGTTCCGGCGATCAACATCTCCGCGAGCGCCACGAGCAGGCCGCCGTCCGAGATGTCGTGGGCGGCGCGGACGCGGCAGCCGGCGATCGGGACGCCGGGAGGGCGTGCGACCAGGTCGGCGACCGCCCGCGCGGTGGCGGCGCCACGGGCGGGGTCCGTTCGCGGGATGAGATCGACGTCGGCGCCCTCGTCGGCCCGTTCATTGCGGATGTCGAACAGCTTGGCGAAGTGCGAGCCGCGAAGCCCCCGGAGGGTGTCGGGGTCGGCGCCGGTGACGTGGAGCAGGGCGGAGCCCGGGCGTTTGGCGTCGCTGGAGACGCACAGGCGCACGTCGGGGACGATGGCGATGCCGGTGATGAGCAGCGTCGGCGGGATCTCGATCGTGCGCCCGTCCTCGGTCGTGAACTGGTTGTTCAGGGAGTCCTTGCCCGAGACGAAGGGGGTGCGGTACGCCTTGGCGGCGTCGTAGCACCCCTCGGCGGCCCGCACGAGCGAGGCGAGGTTCTGGGGCTTCTTGCAGCTGGGCCAGCAGAAGTTGTCGAGGATCGCGATCCGCTCCGGGTCGGCGCCGACGCAGACGAGGTTGCGGACGCACTCGTCGATGGCGGCGAGGGCCATGTCGTACGGGTCGCCGCCGAGCGCGGGATCGCCGACGTTCGTCGCCAGGCCGCAGGCGATCGCGAGGCCTTTGTTGGAGCCGGGGACGGGCTGGATGACAGCGCCGTCGCCCGGGCCTCGCCCGAGCGGGCCGACGAGGGGCTTGATCACGGTCGAGCCCTGCACCTCGTGGTCGTACTGGCGGATGATCCAGTGCTTGCTGGCGATGTTGGGGTGGGAGAGGAGGGTGAGCAGAGTGTCGCGGAGAGAAGGAGGAGAGGCGGGAGACCCCCTCACCCCGGCCCTCCCCCACGGGGAGAGGGAGCAGGAGGGTGGAGACCACTTCGCCTCTCTGGTCGGCATCGGGATGCCGTCGTGGAGGAACTCCATCGGCAGGCGCCCGACCTCGACGTCGTTGTAGTTGAGGATGAGGTCGCGGTGGGGCGTGCCGAAGTGCCCGAGGTCGGCCAGCTCGACGTGCTCCTCGTCACAGATGGTCTGGAGTGCCGCGACGTTCTCCTGAGGGACGGCGAGCACCATCCGCTCCTGCGCCTCGGAGATCCAGATCTCGGTGTAGGTGAGACCGGCGTACTTGAGGGGCGCGTGGTCGAGGTGAACCTCGGCGCCGAGCTTCTCGCCCATCTCGCCGACGGCGGAGGAGAAGCCGCCGGCGCCGCAGTCGGTGATGGCGTTGAACAGGGGACCAGCGACCGGGGACCCGGGACCAGGGTTTCTTGATTTCCCTGGTCCCCGGTGGCTGGTCTCTGGTCCCTCACTCCCGTAGTCGCGGGCACGGAGGATCGCGTCGAGGACTCGCTTCTCCTCGATGGCGTTGCCGATCTGGACGGCGTGGGCGAACTCGTCGGCGTGTGTGTCGGTCAGCTCGGCGGACGAGAATGTCGCCCCGTGGATCCCGTCGCGCCCGGTGCGCCCGCCGAGGGCGATGATGCGGTCGCCCGGCTTGGCGGCGCCGGAGATGAGCGAGTCGTTGTTGCCGCCTGGTCCATGTCTGGGCATGAGGCCGACGCACCCGCAGTAGACGAGCGGGTTGCCGACGTAGCGTTCGTCGAACCAGACGCCGCCGTTGACGGTGGGGATGCCCATGCGGTTGCCGTAGTCGCGGACGCCTCGGACGACCTCGCCAAGCACGCGTCGGGGGCGCAGGCAGCCGTCGGGGATGTCCTCCAGATCGTGCGGGGCGACGCAGAAGACGTCGGTCGAGGCGATGGGCTTGGCGGCCAGGCCGGTGCCGATGACGTCGCGGATACATCCGCCGATGCCGGTGGCGGCGCCGCCGTAGGGCTCGATCGCGCTCGGGTGGTTGTGCGTCTCGACCTTGACGCAGACCGCGTGGTCGTCGTCGAACACGATGACGCCCGCGTTGTCCACGAAGACCGAGAGCGTCCAGTCCACGCCCTCTTCGATGAGCTCGTGCGTCGCGCGGGCGACTGTGGACTTCAAGAGGTTGTCGATCGTGACCGAGCCATCGGGGTTGGTCGTGTGCCCGGGGCGTGGGCTCGCGCCGGGGGCATCGAGCCCAGGGATTGGGATCCCTGGGCTTTCGGGGTCGCGCTTGTACGTGATGCGGGCCTTGAGCGTCTTGTGCACGCAGTGCTCGGACCAGGTCTGGGCGAGGGTCTCGAGCTCGATGTCGGTGGGCTCGCGCTCGAGGGCTCGGTACTCGTCACGGATCGCGAGCATCTCATCGAGCGACAGGAAGAGGTGCGCCTCGCGCGAGAGCTTCTCGAGGGCGCCATCGTCGAGTTCGCGGATCGGGACGTGGGTGACGCGGAACTCCGCGGGGCGACCCTTGGGGAGATGGTCTGGGTGATGGGGGGCGGTGTGGATCGCGTGGACGACGGGGTTGGCCAGCAGGCGTCTCGCGAGCGTGTCGGCCTGCGCCGAGGAAACCCCGGCGATGTCGTAGCGTGCGCCGGTCTGCACCTCGGCGTCCACGCCCACGAGGTCGTGGATCGCGTCGGCGACCGTCTGGGCCGCGGGGTCCATGACGCCGGGGAGGGGGTGGACCTCGATGGTGCGCTCGTCGGGGTTCGTGGACGAGGCGCCGAGCGAGGCGCGCTCGACGACGGGATCTTCGAGCAGGCGAGCGCGGACGGTCTCGAGCTGGTCGGGGGTGAGCGACGCCTCGATGAGGTAGACACGGGCGGTGCGCGCCCGGGGTGGGTCGATGCCCAGGGCGTGGGCGTCGTGCAGGAGCGTCGCGGCGCGCGGGTCACCGGCGGCCGGCTTGGGGCGGACCTCGATCCGGTGGACACGGCGCGTGTTGCGGGCGGGCTCGGCGGTCGCGGCGCTGGGCATGGCCCATCGTAGCTTCCGGTGCGTCGGCGTCGGCTGTCACATCAACGGTGTGGACGACGCACTCCCGCTATCCTCGCCGGCGATGGGCGAGCCTCGACCTCATGTCGAACTCTTCACGGACGGCGCGTGCTCGGGCAACCCGGGTCCGGGCGGGTGGGCGTACCTGCTGCGCCACGTCAAGACCGGCAAGACGCAGGAGCGGGCGGGCGCGGAAGCGGAAACGACCAACAACCGGATGGAGCTGACCGCCGTCATCGAGGGGTTGAGCGCCCTGACCAAGCCATCGGTCGTGGACCTGACCAGCGATTCCCAGTACGTCCTCAAGGGTCTGGAGACCTGGATGGCGGGGTGGAAGAAGAAGGGGTGGCGGACGGCGGACAAGAAGCCGGTCAAGAACCGGGACCTGTGGGAGCGGCTCGACGAGCTCCAGCAGGTCCACGAGATCCGCTTCCACTGGATCCGCGGGCACGAGGGGCACGCGGAGAACGAGCGGTGCGATGAACTCGCGGTCGCGGCCAGGGAAGCGCTGGTCCGCACGGGCGGGTCGTGACGCGTGTGGCGACGGCGCGGGTCGTGCGGGCGCGGGGGGTGGCGCGGTCTGTGACGCCTGAGCCGCGCGGGGGCCCTGGGTCGTGAGGATCGGCGGGGGTGGGGGGCGCGGAGGTCAATCGGGGGGAGCGTCGGTCCGATGACGGCTCCGGGACAAGCGCCGGTGAGGCGCGGCGCCCGGGAGCCGAACCCATGGACATCGACGCCATCCTGCAGGCCGCCTACGACGCGGACGCCTCCGACATCCACCTCATCGCCGGGCAGCCGCCCATGATGCGTGTGCACCAGGTGATGACCGAGATGGACATGCCCGTGCTCTCGCCCGGCGACACGCTCGCGGCGTTCGAGCACATGGCGCTCAAGGAGACCGTCGAGACCTTCCAGCGTCAGAAGGACGCGGACTTCTCGTACATGGTCGAGGGGCTCAGCCGCTACCGCGTCAACGCCCACATGCAGCAGGGCACCGTCGGCCTGGCGATGCGCATGATCAAGACCAAGGTCCCGCCCCTGAGCGACCTTGGTCTGCCCGAGGTCATCGCCCGCCTGACGTACCTCCCCCGCGGGCTGGTGCTGGTCACGGGCGACACCGGCTCGGGTAAGTCCACGACGCTGGCCGCCATGATCCAGGCGATGAACGAGCGGTATCGCAAGCACATCATCACGCTCGAGGACCCGGTGGAATACCTCTTCGAGTCCGATCAGTGCGTGATCGAGCAGCGCGAGCTCGGGCGTGACATGCCCAGCTTCGCGTCGGGCCTGAAGCATGCCCTGCGTCAGGATCCGGACATCATCCTGGTCGGCGAAATGCGTGACCTGGAGACCACGGGCCTGGCGATCAGCGCCGCCGAGACGGGCCACCTCGTGCTCTCCACGCTGCACACCGTCAACTCTTCGCAGACGGTGTCTCGTATCATCGACATGTACCCGGCGGGGCAGCAGAACCAGATCCGGTCGATGCTGTCCACGACGCTGCAGGCCGTGATCTCCCAGACGCTGTTCACACGGGCGGACCGCCCGGGCATGGCGCCGGCGGTGGAGACGCTGCTGTGCACGCCCGCGGTGCGGAACCTGATCCGCGAGAACAAGATCTACGAGATCCCGAACGTCATCGAGACGAACCGGGCGATCGGGATGTGCTCGCTGGACTCTTCGATCGCGGAGCTGTACTTCAACGGGTTGATCTCGAAGGAGGACGCGATCGCGCAGGCCGTCCACCCGGACAAGCTCGAGCGTCAGCTGGTCGCCTAACAGGCTGGAGGGCACGCGCAGATGGGCGTCTACAAATATCAGATCCGGACGTCGGACGGGCGGCTCCAGACGGGCGTGATGGCCGCGGACAGCGCGCAGAACGCCTCGGCGATCCTCCGCAACCAGGGCGCGCGCGTCATCTCGGTCCAGGCGGACCGCGAGGGCGGCGCGGGCGCGGTCGCCAGCGGCATCCTGGGACGCATCCGCGAGTTCAACTCGCGCAAGCCCAGCCAGAAGCACGTCCTCGACTTCACGACCCAGCTCGCGGTGATGATCCGCGCGGGCATCAACCTCCGCTCGGCCCTCGACGGCATCGCCGACCAGACCGAGCACAAGGCCTTCAAGAAGGTCATCCTCCAGCTCAAGGAGGACGTGGAGAGCGGCAAGCAGTTCTCCGACGCCCTGGCGGCCCACCCCAAGCTCTTCGGGCCCCTCTACATCAACATGGTCCGCGCGTCCGAGATGTCGGGCTCGTTCTCCGAGATGCTCGACCGCATCGGCGGGTACATCAGCCAGCAGCTCGAGACCCGCAAGCTGGTCATCGGCGCCTCGATCTACCCGGCGATCATCGGGTGCCTCGCGGTCTGCGTCACCGTCTTCCTGCTCACCTTCGTGCTCCCGAAGTTCTACCAGGTGTTCGAGGGCAAGGAGGACGTGCTCCCCTGGGCGACCAAGTTCCTGATGGGTCTCAGCCGTTTCATGGTGGCGGACTGGCCCTTCATCTTGGGCGGCGTCGCGATCCTGGGTGGCCTGCTCTACGCCGGTCTCAAGACCGAGCTGGGCTCGTTCTGGGTCGACCGCCTGAAGCTGACGGTCCCGATCATGCGGGGCATGTTCCGCTCGCTGTACATCTCGCGGTCGCTGCAGACCATGGGCCAGCTGATCAACGCGGGCGTGCCCATGCTGGACACGCTGAGCATCACGGGGGACGTCTCGGGCAACCAGCTCTACGGCGGGATGTGGCGCAAGGTCCACGACTCGGTCAAGCAGGGCAAAAAGATCGCCGCCCCCTTGCAGGACACCGACCTGCTGCCCCGGGCCGTGAGCCAGATGATCTCGGCGGGTGAAGAGTCCGGAAAGCTGGGCGAGGTGCTCGACGAGATCTCGACGTACTACGCCAAGCTGCTGAAGGACCAGATCAAGGCGGTTACCGGAATGATCGAGCCCATCATGATCATCATCATGGGATCAATCGTTGGATTCATCGCCATGGCGATCATCCTTCCGATCTTCAAGATGAGCCAGATCGTGCGGTAACGCACGCTTGAGGGGGCCGCGAGTCCCGCGAGGGCGCGGGCGGCCCACAGGGAGAGATCGGCATGCGTTCCAGGCCACAGTCAGCCAGTCGGCGTCCCCGTGGGGCGGCGCCGGGCTTCACCCTCATCGAGGCCGCCCTCGCCACCGTCATCATCGGCGTGGGCATCCTCGCCATGGTCGACGCCCAGCAGTCCTTCATCCGGACCAACAACTGGTCCAGCCACGCCGCGAGCGGCACCTACCTCGCCAACGAACTCCGCGAGATCATCCGCTCCCTGCCCCGTCACGACCCCACCGTCGGACTCACCCTCACGGACTCGGGCGGTGGCGGCGGCGCCACGCTCTCGGGCTGGGGCCCCAACGCCGGCGAGCAGGTCCTCGCCGACTTCGACGACGTCGACGACTTCGACGGCATCACCTTCGGCTACGACGGCACCCCCGACCCCAGCGACGGCGACCTGCCCGGCCCGGTCAACGCCTTCCGCGAGGTGATCCCCGAGTTGACGGTCGACGGCGTCGAGGAGACCAACGGGGGCGTCCCGGTTCCGATGACCGGGTGGCGCCAGACCGTGATCGTCGAGAAGGTCGATCCCTTTGACACCTCGATCACGCTGGACGATGCGTACGTGGAGCCGCCATCGGGCTCCTTCCCGGGGCGTGCCGTGGACAAGTTCCCGCTCCGGGTGACGGTGGTGACGACCTACCAGGCGCCGGGCGCGATCGAGCCGGACGAGGTCGCCCGCGTGATCTGGATCATGCCATGAGCGAGGGGCGAGGAGAGAGACGCATGTCCTTGACGAGCACACGCACCCGCGCCCGCCGGAACCGCCTCGGGCGGTTCTTCGCCTCGAGGCGCGGCATCGCCTCGGTGCTGGCGATGATGTTCCTGATTGTCTTCGGCTCGCTGGTGGCGGCGATGGGCGTCGCCTCGACGGGCAACGTGCGGACCGCGTCGATGCACCTGCGGGTGATGCGGGCGATGGGCGCCGCCGAGACGGGCATGGACATCGCCCAGGCGCGCCTGCAGGAGGCCGCGAGCCGCTTCGTCGTCGCCGAGAGCGACATCGACGCGACGATCGCGACCGCGCTGTGGACGGGCGATTCGGGTGTGATCGGGGATCACCAGGTGCTGCCGCCGCCCTCGGGCTTCGACGAGGGCAGCCTGCCCGCCGGCATCATGCAGGCCCTGGTCAACGAGCACGCCGCCGACCTGAACATCGTCACCGGCGGGGAGTTCATCGACGAACCCGCGATCGCGGGCGCCCCCTCGGGCACGGACACCAGCGTCTACTCCGCGACCAACTGGGTGTACACCCCGGCGGTCGGCGTCGAGGCGCCCCCGCAGAACGGGACCTTGCCCCCCGCCTTCCAGATCCGTTACGCGCCTCTGGCCGACGGCAAGACCATCCGCATCATCGTCGACGGCATCGTCTTCGACGACATGCGCTCGGGCGAGCCCATCCGGCGCACCATCTCCAAGGACTTCCGCATCGTCAAGCGCGTCGACTCGGCCATCATCTCGCCCAACCGCATCATGATCGGCAAGAACGTCATGGTCGAGGGCAACCTCGGCGCCCGCTTCGAGGACGTCGAGTACAACAACGGCGACCCGCTCATCATCAAGAGCGACTTCTACGGCCTCGACCCCGCCCTCGACGCCAAGCTCGACGAGTTCTACGAGGCCGTCAAGACCTCCGACGTCGATGGTGACAACCGCCTCAGGGTCGGACACCCCACCGAGGGCGCGGCCATCCCCGCCGACGACGACTTCAACGGCGACACGCTCCCCGATGGCGCGTTCCAGGACGCCACCCAGGACGGGTACCTCGACGACTTCGACATCTTCATCCGCCACTTCGACGCCAACGGCGACAACCGCGTCACGCTCTCGACCGCGCTGACCGCGGGCACGCCCGCCGACGGCGAGAGCCCTGAGTTCACCCTCGACGAAGACCTCGCCGAGCTGATCGACTCCGCGCTTCCCGACCGGAACAAGAACGGCAAGTGGGGGTGGCTGGACGTCAACAACGACAACAAGTACGACCCGGTCACCGAGACCCCCAACGACTGGGACGACTACCACTCGGTGTACGCCGACGTCGCCCTCGGGTGGCGCGACGGGTACATCGACGTGCTCGACCAGTACGCGAAGGTCGTCGGGCGCCTGATGTTCACGGTCGACGAGTCGGACTGGGTCGACGAGCAGGGTGACTACCACGAGAAGCTGCAGGGCCCGATCGACCCCGAGTCGGGCCAGGCGCCGATCACGTTCAGCGCGCCCGACGACGAGGTGCCGCTGATCACCGCGGACAGCTTCACGGACACGGAGACGGACCTGCAGGCCGCCGCCGACGGCGACCCCTTCTGGGACCAGGTCGCCGACCAGCTCGGCGTCTCCATCCCCGTGCTCGACACCTGGACCGTCGACATGAACTCGGGCGGCGCTGACGACCCCTGGTTCGAGGCGGTGTGGGCGGACAACAACTACGACGGGCTGCCCGACAACGCCTCCGACGCCTACTTCGAGAAGTCGCCCTTCAACTCGCCCGCCTTCGCGGACTACTACTACCGCCCCGTCTTCAAGCGTTTCGTCTTCCGCAACTGCCAGATCCCGATGGGCCTCAACGCCCTTTTCGAGGACTGCACGTTCGTCGGCGTCACCTACGTCCGCACGTACGAGGCCAACACGTACCCCCACTGGACGGTCTTCGGCAAGCTCGAGATCGACGGGACGTCGTACCCGACCCCCGAGTTCCCGCGCACCGCGTTCGGCGACGAGTCCTCCGAGGTCGCCAACGCCGACGACGCCTACGACGGCCTCCCCGACACCGCGATCCCGCCCGAGCAGGTCATCATGCTCGCCAACAGCCCGCTCGACAAGGGCGACATCCTCGACTCCCAGATCGCCAGCTTCAGCTCCAGCGACTACGACTCGCTCCCCGAGCCTCTCATCATCGACGGCAAGCGCGTCACCGACACCAAGCTCTATTCGAACAACATCCGCTTCCACGACTGTCTGTTCGTGGGCTCGATCATCTCGGACACGCCGCAGAACTTCACGCAGGTCCGCAACAAGCTCCAGTTCACGGGCGCGACCCGCTTCACGGACGTCCACCCCGAGCTGCCCGACGACGGGTACTACAACCCGGACCCCGGGGACATGGAGGAGATCGCCAAGAGCTCCATGATGCTCCCCAACTACTCGGTCGACATCGGCTCCTTCAACTCGCCCCCCGAGCAGAACGTCTACCTCCACGGCGCCATCATCGCCGGCGTCCTCGACGCCCGCGGCAACACCACCATCGAGGGCGCCCTCCTGCTCACCTACCAGCCCGTGTACGGTGAGGGCCCCCTCGTCGACGTCACCGGCGCTCCCGTCGGCAACCCCGCCGGCTTCAACGCCACGCTCGGCTACTTCGGGCCCGAGGACGGCGACTTCGAGTCGCTCGACCCCAACACGCTCCCCGAGATCGGCGGCGTCAAGATCGTCGGCTGGGACCTGCCACCCTACGACGGCCTGCCCGACCTGCCGTACAACCACGACCCCATCGACGCCCAGGCCCAGGGCGGCGTCATCGTCCCCTTCCACGGGTACGGCAAGGTCCTGCTCCGGTACGACCCCAACATGACGCTCCCCTCCGGGATCCGTCTGCCCCTGCGCGCCACCAGCATCGTGGGCACGTACCACGAGGGCGGCCTGTGAGAAACACCATGCGCACACACGCCACTCGGACCCGCGCCTTCAGCCTCATCGAGGTGCTGATCGCGCTGACCATCACCGCGACGCTGCTCACCGCGACGCTCGCCGCCCTCGACGCCTCCTTCAAGAGCTACAAGTACACCACCGATTCCGCCTCCACCCACGTCGTCGCCCGCATCGTGACCCAGCGCGTGACCGCGATGATCCGCACCGGGCGACGCTTCGGCCCGTACCCCGTCAACCCGATCACGACTCCCGAGCTCGAGAGCGACTGGATCGAGTTCGTGAGCTACTCGGACCCCGCCGCGGGCGTCGAGGTGGTCACCCGCCTGGAGCGTCGTGATTCGCCCGGCGACACCGGGCCCTACGCGCTCTGGTACGTCGGGACGCGCTCCGAGGGCGGCTCGGTCGTCTCGACCGAGGAGTACCCGCTGCTCGACCGCCTGACCGAGCTGAAGTTCATCCTCGAGTACGAGGTCGGCCCCCATCTGACACGGGCGACGATGGACATGATCATCCAGCCCGACGACATGGAAGACGCCTCGATCAGCACCAGCCTGGACGCGCCGACGATCCGGATGGTCGCCTCCGCGGCGCCGCGCCAGGAGGGCTGAGCCCCCTCCCTCTCTCCGGCGCGAGCCCCCTCCCCCCCGGTGGGGCCGGTTTCCAACCGCCCCGCCCCAAACAATCTTTCGAAACGTCCCCCCTTCCGCTTCCATACTCAAGAATGGGTGCAAACTCAGTTTCTTGACCAAATGGGTCATCTGAGG
Source organism: Phycisphaerales bacterium (assembly GCA_041402005.1). Taxonomy (GTDB): domain Bacteria; phylum Planctomycetota; class Phycisphaerae; order Phycisphaerales; family UBA1924; genus JAJRXR01. The sequence continues at coordinate 448,039 of JAWKTB010000002.1, forward strand.
CTTGCCCCCCGGTGGGAGTATGCTGCGGTCATGAAGGGGGCTTGCGAGCTTGTGCTCGTGACGTTGCTGGGGCTTTGCGCGCCCGCGGCATCCGCGCAGGACGGCTCGCTCTTTCAGAAGCAGTGGCAAGAAGCGAAGGCGGTCGAGGGGCTGCCGGACGGGATCTATCTCGAGCTTGAGCACAATTCAGCTGGCGTGCAGACGGCGCCTGGGTACGAGAGCCCGGATGGCGTCTATCACAGTGTGATCAAGCTCTGGTGGAAGTCGCGGGATACCTGGCGGTATTGCAAGGACAGCCCCGGGCTGCCTATCGCCTACAACGACGCCGCGTGGTCCACCGAGAGTGAGGCGGCGTGGATGATGGGGCCGACCGCGTTGACCGTCGTTGAACCTGGTCACATCCCGGATCGGAAAGATCCATCGGGATTGATCGCGAATCTCCCCCCACTCTGGCAGGAGTGGGCAACCGGTCTCGAGGCGAACTCGCCGCTGATGTTCGAGCCCGCGGCGCCGGCCACCGTAGGCGGCGACAAACGTTGGTCCGCCGAGGCGATATCCGCCGACGGCAAACGCTTCATTTCGTACCGAGGCATTGTGTCGCCGGCCGGCGATCGTCTGCTCGTCGAGCGCGCAGTGGCGAAAGACGCTGAGAATCGGGTGCTCGGCGGATTGGAGCTGTCGGGATGGCGACGAGAACCTCTCTCTCCGACAGGCTGGATCGCCACGGCGTTTGAGAGCACCGGCCCGAATGGAGAGTTTGTGCAGTCGTTCGCGATCAAGTCGCTCCGTCCGTTGCGACCCGAGGACCAGTTGGACAGGCTCGTGGCGGTCCCCGCGTCCGATGGGGAGGATCTGGTACGAGGCGTCCCGACCTTCCGCTCCGTCTTCGACCACCGACCCGAGAGGCGATCCCTAACTGTTGATGGCGTTGTTCAGGACCTTCCACGCCCCGCGCCGCACGCGAGCGCGGGGCTCATGAGGATTCTCGGCTGGCTGGCGTTGGCCGGGCTCGTGCTTGTTTTGGTGTATCTGCGGCTGAGAATGAAATAAGAATGGAGGAGATGGAATGACACGATCAAGGATCGCCGGTGGAGTCGGCGCGACCGCGATTCTCCTCGTCAGCGCGGCTGTCGCGGGGGACTGCTGGATGGCGAGCCCGCTGATCTTCGACTCCTGCTCGTTGGCCGAGTGTGACACTTCGATGGCGTGCACGAACCCGGTTGAGCAGACCGAGGACGTGCACATGGCGTTCGGCGGCGCTGACGAAGGGAAAACGGCGAAGGCGGACGTGCTGTACAACTGCTACGTGATCTGGTTCGAGTTCGCTCCCGTAGGGGGTTGCATCGAGCCGCACGACTGCAATCTGGTCGTGCCAGGCCAGATTCCGTCCGGCTTCCACTGCCCACGGGGCGGCCCGATTTCCTGAACCATGTTCTTCCTCCGCGGAATGGTCGTTCGTCGGGCGAGGACCATCCTCACGCTGGGCGCGTGGGTCGTCTTCCTCGGCTTCGGCCTCGCGGGGGTCGCGAAGCTGATCGAGTTGAACGCCTTTGAGGCGCACTTGCGAGACTGGACGATCGTGCCGGACGCGCTCGCGCCCCTCGTCGCGCTCCTCGTGCCGATGTTCGAATTCGGCCTTGCCGGCTTGTGGATCGTTGGGCGCCGGGGCAGGCGTGTCGCGGCCGCGGCGCTGCTCTTCGCCTTCTTGCTGGGCGGCGTTTCCGTCGCCCAATATGCCACGCACCCCGTCCCGGAATGCGGGTGTCTCGGGATTCTCGCCAAGTACGCGAGGCTAGAGGCCGGGCTGCCGAAGCTGATCGGTGTGAACGTCGGCGCGGTCCTCGTACTCGCAGCCTGGCTCGTCGTCGTGCGGCCGGACCAGGCGCGAGGGCATGAAACCGAGAGTTCCCCCGCCGCGCGTCTTGGACGAGATCAAGCGTCCACACCGGCCTACACGCTGATAGAAGCCATCCTGATCGTCGCCATCATTGGGCTCTTGATCGCCTTGCTTCTGCCGTCGCTCGGGCGTGCACGCCTTGGCGCCCAGGACACCGTGTCGCTGAGCAATATGCGTCAGCACGCGTCCGTCTACGCGGCATATGCCACGGATTTCGATGACTACTCGCCCTACCCCGTTGACCCCGACGCAACCCTCAACGTGTTCCGCGGCGGCGGCCAGGTCGTCGAGGCCGAATACTTCTGGGTGACGGAGCTCTGGCAGTTCGCGCTCGCCGACGCCTACTACGACGCCGCCGTCTTCAGTGATTCGTTCAGTCACCCCCTAGACCGCCAGAACGGCACATGGATCACGTACCGCATGACGAGCAGCTTCCTTGCCGACCCGCGGTATTGGGTCGATCGCCCCGACCGTGACGTCTCGTTGTGGGGCGGTGTCCGAGTGACGCAGACGAGATTCCCTGCCGACAAGGCATGGCTCATCGAGTTCCATCCACGCCGCGGGATCCCAGTCGGTCTTGGCTCGGTCGGGCAGAGCCGCGAGGGTGTGGGGCTGGCATTCGTCGATGGTCATTCTGAGCGTTTGAACGGGCCACAGCTCACAGTCCCCCTCTTCTACGGCGACGGCCTCGTCGATCAGGCCCTGCGCCAGATCGGCATCTTCGGCATGCACACGCCCGACGGCGCACTCGGGAGGGACAAGCGCTAACCCTCCCGCATCGTCTCGATGACGCCCGGGATCTCGTCGCCCAACTCGCGCGCGAGCATCCCAGCGGACGCGTGCTCGCGGTCCGTCCACACCTCGCCCGCGATCGCGTGGGCTTCGACGCCGACGCGGGCCGCGTCGTAAAGGTCGAGCGGCTTGCCCTTGGGGCGGGGCATCGTGACGCTCCCGATCGCGGCGGGGCCCTTGGCGACGAACTGCGCGATCAGCGCCCCGATCACGCCCGAGAGGACGTCGCCCGTGCCGCCGGTCGAGAGGACGGGTCGCCCGCGCGTGCAGGTCCACGCCCGGGCGCCGTCGGAGACGACGCTGTGGCGCCCCTTGAGGACGACGACGACGCCGAGGCGACGGGCCAACTCCGCCGCGGCCTCGACCCGCTGCGACTCGTCCGTCGGATCGAGGCGGATGCTGAGCGAATCCGCGAGGCGCCGATACTCGCCCGGGTGGGGTGTGAGCACGCACGACGCGCGGATCGCGCGGGGCGCCTCGCCGACGTTCGCCAGCGCGTTGAGCCCGTCGGCGTCCAGCACGACCGGCGCTTCTGCCTGCCCGACGCAGCGCAGCACGAGTGACTCGACCTCGTCGCCCGAGCCCATGCCGGGTCCGACGATGAGGCACGAGGTCTGCCCGAGCTGGGCATCGAGCGTCTGGGCCGCGGCGTGGGGGCGGATCCGCCCGGCGTCGTCACACTCGATGGGCACGCCCGTCGCCTCGGGGAGCGTCGCGAGGGCGGCGTCGAGCACGGGCGCCGGCGCCATGATCCGCGCCAAGCCGACGCCCGCGCGGATCGCGCCCCGCGCCGCCAGCGCCGGCGCCCCGATCATCCGAAGGCCCCCGGGCGCGGCCGACCCCCCGACGACCAGCACCGTCCCGAACACGCCCTTGTGCGCGTCGTCGGGCCGGCGTGGCAGCCTGGGCAGCGGCGTGTCGTCGCCCTGGGTCATCGCGCCGATGCTACCCGCCCGATCGCGCGCCCGCCCCGGGGCGCTTCCCGCCCCGTATCCTCCCACCGGTGATCGACACGCACTGCCACCTGACCTTCCCCGACTTCGCCGGGCGGATCGACGAGGTGCTCGACGAGGCCCGGGGGCTGGGCGTCACGGGCGCGATCACGATCTCGACCACCTCGCACGACGCCGAGGCGATCCGCAACGTCGTGGACTCGCACGACAACGTCTGGTGCTCCGCCGGCGTCCACCCCCTGTACTCCGACAAGGGCCCGCACGACTGGGACGCGATCCATCGCCTGGCCCGGCACCCCAAGTGCGTCGCCTTCGGCGAGCTGGGCCTGGACAACCACTATTCGAAGCCGCCGAGCGAGGTGCAGCGCCGGGTCCTTGCCGACCAGCTCGCCCGCCTGGAGCAGTGGAAGTCCGAGGGGCTCGCGAAGCCCGTCGTGCTGCATTGCCGGGAGGCGTTCGACGACCTGATCCCGATCCTGCGTGAGACGAGCCTGGACCCGTCCCGCTTCGTCTTCCACTGTTTCACCGGCACGCCCGAGGACGCGCGCAAGGCTCTGGACTTCGGCGCCATGATCTCGTTCACGGGCGTCGTGACGTACAAGAATGCGCCCGAGGTCGCCGAGGCCGCGGCCCTCGTCCCACTCGACCGGATCATGTGCGAGACCGACGCCCCGTTCCTGTCGCCCGAGCCCAAGCGGGGTGTGCGACCCTGTGTGCCGGGGTTCACGCGCTACACCGCCGAGCACGTCGCCAAGATCAAGGGCCTTCCCTTCAACGAGTTCCACAGCGCGATCAACGCGAACACGGAGCGGTTCTTCGGCATCCAGATTCCGCAAGGCTCGGGGCGCGCATGACCACGCCCGTCCCAATTCCCGCGTCATCTCCCCCCACCGACCTCGGCGGGTGGTTCCACGACATCTCTCCCTACGTCCTGCGCTTCAGCGAGGACTTCGGCATCCGCTGGTACGGCCTCTCCTACATCGCCGGTTTCGTCATCGCCTACGTCCTCCTCCGATGGCTCTCCAAGCGCGGCTTCACCCCGATCCCCAAGGAACGCGTCTTCGACGCCATCGTCGTCCTCGTCATGGGCACCGTGCTCGGCGGACGCCTCGGGTACATCCTCATCTATAAGCCCAGTCTCCTCTGGACTTTCTCGCACACCCCGCCCTGGTGGAGCGCCCTCGCGATCAACAACGGCGGCATGGCCTCGCACGGCGCCTTCATCGGCCTCATCATCGCCGCCTGGTGGGTCTCCCGAGGCTTCAAGGACGAGCAAGGAAATCGCATCGGCGCCTGCCCGCCCCTGCACGTCATGGACCTGCTCTCACTGCTCGGCATGGCGGGTTATTCGATCGGACGCGTCGCCAACTTCATCAACGGCGAGCTGCTTGGGCGCATCGTCGCCGCCCCCGGCGAGCACGCCCCCTGGTGGGGCGTCCGCTTCCCCCAGGAGATCCTCACCGATCACCGCCCGGAGCTGACCTTCGAGCAGCAGCTCCGCCTCGACGCCCTCATCGACGAGTTCGCCCACCAGGGCGACACCATCCCGCAGGCTTCCCAGCGCGTCCTCGACGCCCTGTGGCGGGGCGCCCCCGACGTCCAGGCCCGACTCGAACCGCTCATCTCCGCCCGACATCCTTCGCAGCTCTACCAGTCGCTCGAGGGCGTGATCGTCGGCCTCATCGTCTGGTGGATCGCGCGTAAGCCGCGCCTGCCGGGCGTGATCGGGTGCTGGTTCCTCATCACCTACGGCGCCGCCCGGATCACAACCGAGATCTGGCGCCTGCCCGACGACCATCTCAAAGTGCAGCGTCCCCTCGGCCTCTCACGCGGGCAGTGGCTCAGCGCCGCGATGATCCTTGCGGGCGCCTTCATCCTGACGATCATCACGAAGCGTGGCGGCGCCAAGATGGGCGGATGGCGCCACCCCACGCCAACTCCCCCGAGCCCCTCCACCCGCGCCGCCGACGAGCAACGCGAGTCGGTGGGTCAATCCGCGCCCTGAACGTCCTTCTCACGCCCCAGGTGCGCGACCCCGAGCGTCGCCCCGAACCCGAGCGCCGCCATCCCCAGCGCCCCCAGCACGTGCCAGACGCTCGGCGTGAAGTACGCCTCGTCCCAGTCCTTGGGCTTGATCTCGTGGAGCGTCTCCTCGGTCACGACCTGGCCCCGGAACTCCGAGCCGACCTCGGGCGCCACGCCCTCTTTGAATGGGTAGAGCCCCAACGGCGCCGCCAGCAGCAGGCCCAGCAGCACGCCCACCGTCGCCTTCTCGAACTTGTGGAAGACGACGCGGAGGACATTCGTCACGACGACGACGCCGAGCACGACGCCGATCCCGACGGGCACGATCACGTGCATCTGATCGATCACGCCCCCGACGTCGCCCGCGACCGCGGCGTCCTTGGCGCTGCCGATCGCGTCCAGGATCGGGCGGTACTGGCCCAGGATCAGGAGCAGGTAGGCGCCGGAGATGCCGGGCAGGATCATCGCGCTGGCCCCCGCGGCGCCCGCGACGACGAGGATCGCCGCGTTCGTGCTCGCCCCACCCCCGCCCCCGCCGAACTCCTGGGCGACGACGACCCCCGCCATCGCCAGCGCCCCCGCGACCAGCCCGCCCCAGACCGCGGGCGTGAAGGGCCTGCCCATGCGCACCAGCACGGGCGCCCCGCCGAGCGTCAGCCCGATGAACAGCGCGTACATCCCCCAGCGGAAGTGGACGAGCGCCCCAGAGACCACGGAGGAAAGCGACACGATCGCCGCCAACGCCGCCAGGACGATGACGCCGACGAGCACGATGGAGTCCATCCTGAAGCGGAGGCGTGTGAGGTCGCTGACGCCGTCGATGAAGCGCCGATAGACGCCCGTCGCGACGAGCATGGTCCCGCCCGAGATGCCAGGGACGAGGTTGGCCAGGCCCATGAGGACCCCGCCGATGGCCGCTCGCGCGAGCAGACCCGGGCCCAGGGCGTCCTCGGACGTCCGCGAAGCGGCGTCGTCCTCGCGTTCCGGGGGGCGTTGGTCTGATTCGGGTGGGTGACCCATGCGTCTGCTCTCTATGATCGGCCGATGATGGAGCGGGCCATTGTTCGCCCCCGGAAGGGCGTCGGAATGCGCATCAGACGCGCCACACAGCCACCCCTCACGACCCGCGCGATCGGTCTTTTCGCCTCGATGCTGCTCGCCCTGCCCGGGTGCGTCGCGATCCAGGCCCCGGCCCGGATGGCGGGCGTCGACGCCACGACCTCGCCCGCGATCGACGAGGACGTCATCGAGGCGGTCACGCCCATGAAGTGGTCGGAGCGCTGGGGGCGCGAGGGCCAGCGCGTCCAGGGCGTGATCGCCCCGGTCGAGGGGCCGATCGACGACCTGCGGGGCGTCCGCCTGGGCGAGCACCACCAGATGCGCACGCCCGAGGAGGAGCGCGGGCCGGTCGAGCGACTCGCCCAGGGGGAGAAGGGCGTGGGGCTGTACCGGTTTCGTGCCGAGGGCCCCGGCGCGTTCGTCTTCGTCAAGCGGTACGAGGATCCCGATCACCCGCGCACGAACGAGGAGCTGGAGCGCCTCCTGACCGACGCCGACGAGCCGGCGGAGATCTTCCGGTACGTTTCCGCCGAGTCCGCGCCCCCCGTCGACGGCGTCCCCCACGTCGAGATCGAGCGCACCTGGTTCGCCCGGTACGACGCCTTCACGCCCCAGTCCAAGGGCCTGATCGTCCTTCTGCCCGGCATGTTCGGCACGCCCGAGCCGGTCGTCGAGTCCACGGTCCGCTACTTCCGGGGCCAGGGGTGGGAGGTGCTCCGCATGCTCTCGCACCCCTCCCGGTTCACCGAGCTGATCTCGCTCGAGATCGAGCCGGGCGAGTCGGACGACTGGACGAAGAAGTGGGGGCGCGTGATCGCGGCCCTCTTCCGGGACAAGGCCGAGGAAATGGCCTACGCGACCGAGGGCGCGGTGCTCCACGCCCTCGACGTCCGCCCGAACCTAAAGGACTCGCCGCACGTGCTCGTTTCCATGAGTGGCGGGGCGATGCTCACGCCGACCGTGTATGCGAGGGCGCCCGACCTCTACGACGCGACGGTCCTGATCGCCGGCGGGAGCGACATCCTCGAGATCATCCTCGACAGCAATTACTCGGACAGCATCGACTCCCTGCGGGTCGCCTGGAAGGGGCGCCGCCCGACGCGCCACGAGATCGACGAGTGGACGCAGGAGTACCTGCGCTACGCCCCGTTCGACCCGTACCACACCGCCGACGCGATGCGGGGCTCGCCCGTGCTGATGCTGCACGCCTCGAAGGACAAGGCGGTGCCCGCCGACATGGGCGAGGAGCTGTGGCGGCGCCTGGGTCGCCCGGAGCGCTGGGTCTACCCGGTCGGGCACGAGCTGATCTTCCTCTTCCTGCCCACGCAGCTCGAGCGGATCGAGCAGTGGATCGAGGCGAACGTGCCGGCTCTTGCCCCCGAGGACGATTCGTGAGCCGGGCGCTCCCGGTCCCGATCACGGCTCGGGCGCAGCTGGGCGTCGCCCTGAGCCCGTACCACCTGGCGACGCGCGAGCTGCCCGCGATGGCGGCGGCGTTGCTCGCCGACCGCGTCGTCACCCTGCTCCCACTGCCCCCGGGCGACGAGTCGCACGCGCGGGCGCACGCCGAGCAGAGCCCCGCGTACGCGGGTGTCATGGAGGCGTGGTCGTGGTCGGCGCCACTCTGGGAGGAGGGCGTGCTGGGCGCGCGCCTGCACGACGACGACGCCGGACGCGACCTGCGAGACGTCCTCGCCCTCCTCGAATCGCGTGACGAGCTGGCCGAGCTGCGTCCCTTCATCGAGGGACGCGCCGGCGGGCTCGACCCGAGGACGTGGCTCGACGGCGTCGCGCGAGACCTGATCCGGGGTGGGCCGGACCCGGGCTGGTGTGTGCCCCTCGCCGCGGCGATGGACCGCTTCGCCGCGAGGCACGGCCTGGCCGCCGCCCGCGCCGCCCCGACCTCGATGGCCCAGCGCGCCGAGGAGCGATTGTCGCGTCGCGTCTTCGCGTTCGCGGCTCCCATGCTCGCCCAGGCGCCGGGCGAGCGGATCGTCGAGGCGAGACGGACGTTGGGCGCGCCCCTTGGCGCCCTCCGCGCGCGCATGTCCGAGGCGTTCGCGGCGGCGATCGAGGGAGACGAGACGTCGAGTCAGGACGCCGCCCTCCGCCTCGCCTCCGACGCCTTCGCCCAGGCATTCCAGGATGCGAAGGAGGAGCTGACGCGTACGCCCGACGACGAGGACGACCCGAGAGTCCTGGAGGCGATGGTGTCGGTCACGGGCGTCCTGCTCCCCTCGGACGCGGCGGTCCGCTCCAGCCTCGTCGCCCTCCGACGCGCGCGAGGACGGGGCACGCCCCCACGCTCGAACGGCACGCCGCCCGCATGGACTGCCGCGCTCGTCTTCCGCCGGATCGGTCGCTGAGCCCCTCCCTCTCCCCCCCGGGGAGAGGGCCGGGGTGAGGGGCTCCGTATTCTCTTTTTTCTTCTTCCCTCCCTCCGCCTCAGCTTCATCTCGCGAGCTTCCGCTCGCGTCTGGGATCCGCGTCTGGCGCTGAGGCTCTGGCGTCTCTAGCATCGCCTCCGGAGCGCCGATGCCCCACGCCCAGCCCCGACACGCCAACCGACTCGCGGGCGAGACCAGCCCCTACCTCCTGCAGCATGCGCACAACCCGGTGGACTGGTTTGCCTGGGGCGAGGAGGCGTTCACCGAGGCCAGGCGGCGCGACGTTCCGATCTTCCTCTCGATCGGGTACTCGACCTGCTATTGGTGCCATGTCATGGAGCGCGAGAGCTTCGAGGACGAGGCGACCGCCGCCCTCATGAACGACAGGTTCGTCTGCGTCAAGGTCGACCGCGAGGAGCGCCCCGACGTCGACGACCTGTACATGACCGCGACGCAGATCATGACCGGGCGGGGGGGCTGGCCTATGAGCAGCTTCCTCGAGCCCGAGTCACTCCGCCCGTTCTGGTGCGGCACGTACTTCCCCAGAGAGCCCCGCCAGGGGTTGCCCGCGTTTACGCAGGTGCTCGAGGGCATCGCTCGCGCCTGGAAGACACAACGCGAGGACGTGCTCGCGCAGGGCGAGCAGGTCGCGGGTGCGGTCCGCGAGGCGCTGGGCGGCGAGGCGGAGCCGACGCCCGTCGGGCGCGCGCACGTCTCGGGCGCCATCGAGGGCCTGCTTCGCACCGTCGACCGGACCAACGGCGGGTTCGGGGGCGCGCCCAAGTTCCCGCAGCCGGCCAACCTCATGCTCTTGCTCGATGCGCGCGAGGGCGCCGAGGGCGACACGCTCGCCGCGATCGACGCCAGTGTGCGCACGACGCTGGACCGCATGGCCCTGGGCGGGATGTTCGACCAGGTCGGGGGCGGGTTTCACCGCTACTCGACCGACGCGATCTGGCTCGTGCCGCACTTCGAGAAGATGCTGTACGACCAGGCGCAGCTGGTCATCGCGTACGCGCGGGCCGCGACGGTCTACGCCGACGAGTTCTATGGGCGCATCGTCCGGCGCACGCTTGACTACGTCCTGCGCGAGATGACGCCTTCTTCGGAGCCCGGTGCTGGCGGGTTCTTCTCTGCTCAGGACGCCGAGGTGGACGGGCGTGAGGGCCTGAACTATCTCTGGACGCCCGAGGAGGTGCGTGGGGCGCTGCCCGCGGACGACGCCGAGCTTGCGATCAAGCTGTACGGGCTCGACAAGGGCGCGAACTTCCGCGACCCGCACCACCGGGACGAAGCGGCCCGCACCATCCTCTCACTTCGAGACCGCCCGGAGCGCCTGGCGGGCGCCTTGGGAATGACGCCGAACGATCTGTGCGCCAAGCTCGACTCAATCAATGAGAAGCTGTACAGCGTGCGCGCTCAGCGAAAGCAGCCCCACCTCGACGACAAGGTGATCGTCTCGTGGAACGCGATGATGATCGAGGCCCTGGTCGCGGGGACGAGCTTGACGGGGGATGCCCGGTACCACGAGGGCGCCGAGCGCGCGGGGACGCACATCCTGACCCGGATGCGCGCGCCGGACGGGACACTGCTCCGCGTCGCGCGCGGGGGCAAGGCCAAGACGCCGGCGTTCCTGGAAGATCACGCCGCCCTGATCCGGGCGCTGGTCGCGCTGCATGCGTCCCCGTTCGCGGCAGGGGATCAGCGGCTTCGTGACGCCGTGGAGATCGCGGACCTCGCCGAAGCAGCCTTCGCCGCCCCCGGCGGTGGGTACTTCGATACGCGCGAGGGACAGGGTGATCTTTTCGTGCGCACGCGTTCGACCTACGACGGCGCGATCCCGTGCGGGTCGTCGCTCATGCTCGGGGCGCTGCTCATGCTTCACGATGCGACGGGCGAGGGTCGCTTCCTCGACCGGGCGGTCGGCGCCCTGTCCTCGCTGAGCCCCCGCCTCGCGCGATCGCCCGTCGCCGTCGTCGAGGCGACGCGCCAACTGCTCCGCATGCTCCGCTCGCCCGTGCTCGCAGGGCGGATGACGCTCGATGAGCCTCAGCGATTCGTCACGAACGACGCCGCCCCGTTTCCGGTGGAAGTCCTCGCCAGCGCGGACACGATCGAGGTCGCGCCCGACCGCCCGGCGTCGTTCCGGCTCCGCCTCGAGATCAAGGACGCCTACCACATCGTCGCCGCCGACCCGGGCGAGGGAGGGCGAGGCTTGATCCCGCTGCGCGTCGGGCTGGTCCGGGGCCAGGGCGTCGCGGTGTACGCCGACTATCCGGCGGGCGAGGCGTTCGACCCCGGCATCCCGGGCGTCGGCGATATCCGCGTTCATCACGGCGTCATCGAGTTCGACGTCGCGATCGAGCACGCGCCGGGCGTCGGCCCGAGCACGGGCGACCCGATCCTCGGCGTCACGTTCCAGGCCTGCACCCAGACCGAGTGCCTTGAGCCGCGGACGTTGGAGCTTGGCGTCGAGATCGACGTGAGCGACTGAGTGGGCTGGTCAGCCCTCGTCGCCCTCGTCGAGGCGTGTCTTGCATACCTCTTCCATGACGGTCGTCGCGAAGGAGCCTCGGGGCAGCTCGAAGGCGCACTTGACGTAGGCGCCGTGCTCGTCGACGCCGCCCTCCACGTCCGGGTCGCGCAGCGGAACACGCAGCGGGCGGCGCGCCCCCCCGATCATCTCGGCGATCGAGCCATCCGCCCGGTCAAGGTCGTCGAGGTCCACGCCGAAGGCGCGCAACGCCTCCAGCTCGACCTCCCCCTGGCGCCCCGTCGGGCGGGACATCTCGCGTCCCCAGAGTGGGCCCGAGGGGCTGATCTCGAGTGAGCGGAGCATCGCGGGGACGCTGTCGCGCTTCTCAGGGTCCTGGGCGAGCTTCGTCTCGTCGATCGGGAAGGTCGTCCGGTGCTCGTGGTGGTAGGCGAGGTCGCCCGGGAGGAGTTGATCCAGCGTGGCGTCGAGCAGGCGCTGATCGAGGACGGCGTTGAAGATCGAGGACTGGAAGGCGCTGATGTAGTACGAGCGCACGTTCCTGGGCACGGCCCGCAGGGCGCTGGCGGCGTCCTTGCCCTTGAGCAGTGCGTTGAGCACGATCTGCTCGGTCCGGAACGAACGCGGGAACGCCTCCCAGGCGCCCTCCAGATCGCCGGCGGCGAACTTCTCTCTCTCCTCGGTCTGCGAGCGCGGCGCCCGGGGGCTTGGCGAGAGCAGCATCCGGACCGCCTCGTCGTACTGACGCAGCACGATCGAGCGACCGATGAGATGGTTGTTGGCGAGGTACCCGAAGCGCTGTTCGCCGAAGCGGTTGGGCACGCCCTCCGACGCGAGGCGGTCGAGCACGCGTTTGGCGACCAGGGCGTCCGAGGCCTTGACGCCCCGGACGCGGATGACGAAGCGGTTGCCGAGCAGGGCGCCCCGCTTGAGTTTCTCCGTGTGCAGGTCCGCCCAGAGGACGTGGATGTCCGGGCGGTCGAGCATGGGGAAGTCCTCGGGCGTGCGTCCCGGGGCGTGGACGGAGACGAGCTGGCGCGTGATCGCGTGCCGATCCTTGAGGCCGGCGGAGCCGATGTCGTCGGGGCGGACGCGGAAGTGGCGGGCGATGGCGTGGATCATCTCGATCGTGCCCAGGCCGCGTTTCTCGACGAAGAGATAGATGTGCTCGCCCTCGCCCTTCAGGGCGAAGAGGGGGAGCTCCTCGACGATGAAGTCCTCGGGGCGCGCTTTGAGCGTGCCGCCGATGGGGGGCTGGTCCTCGGTCAGATAGCGCGCGGGGCGGAGGTGGGGGTCCGCGTCCGGGACGCCCCGCGCCTCGTCGGCGGGGTCCATCAGGCGTCGTCCTCGTCGTCGTCGATGAACGTGCCCGGCTCGTCGGGCGTCTCGCGCGTCGCCTCGTCCAAGACGTGCTCGGCGACGTAGATCGGGACGTGCTCGGTGATGCCCAGCGCGATCGCGTCGCTCGGGCGCGAGTCCACGTTGACGAGCGAGCCGTCGTCCTTGCGGAGGCGCAGCTCGGCGTAGAACGTGTGGTCCTGGAGGTCCGTGATCGCGATGCTCTCGAGGGTCGCGCCCAGCGACGTCACGATGCTGGCGAGCAGGTCGTGCGTCTGGGGGCGTTTGATCTCGACGCCGGCGAGGCGGCGCTCGATCGCCTGGGCCTCGGGCAGGCCGATGACGATCGGGAAGGTGCGTCCGTCCTCGATCTGGCGGACCTGGGTCTTGCCCTCGTCATCGACGAACTCCTCGGCCTCGCGCAGCTCGATGATCTGATAGTCCACGAGCTCGCGGATGAAGATGCGGCTGAGTTCCATGCGCACGGACATCGCGCTGCTCCCGTGGGACACCTGATCCTCCGCGACGGGGGGCGGCGAGTCAACCTGGAGGCCCGAAGCGGGGCGTGTTACCCAGGATCCGCCAGGGATTCGACCAGCTCTCGGGGCGCCCCGATCGGGGCAACCACCACCCGTCCGAGGCGCTCCGCCGCGCCGGGAGCCGCGAATCCGCGCTTGCGGGCGACGAACGTGACCGTCACGTCCGCGTTGACCGCGTCGCCCAGGACCCGCCCCGTGTCGGCATCGAGGCCCGAGGGGACGTCCACACAGAGCACGCGCGCCGGTGGACGGCGCGCGTTGATCGCACGGATCAGGGCGAGCATGACGCCCTCGGGGGGACGGTCGAGGCCGGTGCCGAAGAGAGCGTCCACGAGGAGGCATGAGCGATCGTCAGCCTCGGGTCGGTGTCGCGCGATGGCGGCGTCGATCCAGGCGTCGACGTCGGCGCCGGTGGCGGGTGGGGGCTCGATCGTCAGGCCCATGCGCTGGCAGGTGGTTAGGTTGGTCAGCGCGTCGCCCTTGTAGGACTCGGGGGGGCGTGTGAGGAGGATCAGGACGGGGACGTGGGCGTTGTGCAGGTGTCGGGCAAGGGCGAAGCCGTCGCCGGCGTTGGCGCCGGGGCCACAGAGGATGACGACGGCGTGCAGAGCGTCGCGCGCGATCATCGCGAGGGCCTCGTCCGCAAGCCCGTGCGACGCGTTCTCCATCAGCACGATCGAGGGGATGGCGTACCGCTCGGCCGCGAGGCGATCGACCTCGCGCAGCGCTTCACGCGAGAGGGTGAGGGGCCCGTGATCGCCCGCCTTGTTCGCGCCCATCGCCCGAGTGTACGGGCGGCTAGGCTACGGCGCGTGAGCGAGGACGCCCATCTCATCGTCGGCGGCGTGTTGCTGCTCGTCAGCCTCGCGTCGGGGCTCTACTGGGGCGCGGGGCTGCGCCAGATCGTGCGAACGCGTCGCCTGCTCCCGACGGCGAGAGACGGGGTCGAGATCGGCGAGCGCTCGCCCCCGACCGGGCGGGTCTGTGTCGTCGTTCCGGCGCACAACGAGCGCGAGAAGATCGGGGCGCTCATCGCCTCGCTGCGGGCGCAGGACTACGCGGATCTGCGGGTCGTGCTCGCCCTGGACCGATGCACCGACGGGACCCCAGAGGTCGCCCGAGAGGCGGTCGGCGGGGACGACCGGTTCGAGATCGTCGAGATCGACTCGTGCCCGCAAGGGTGGGCGGGGAAGGTGCACGCCGTCTTCGAGGGGGTGGCCCGGTCGGCGGGCGCGAAGGACGCCGACTGGCTCCTGTTCACGGACGCGGACACCGTGTTTGATCCCGCGTGCGTGCGCGCAACCTTGGCGATTGCGCAGGAACGGGGGGACGGGCTGCTGAGCCTGCTCAGCACGCTCACGACGGCGAGGTGGTACGAGCGCTTCGTCCAGGCCTCGTGCGGACTGGAGTTGGTACGCCAGTACCCGCCCCTGAAGGCGTCATTAAAGGACGCGTCGCAACGCCGGGCGTTCGCCAACGGACAGTTCATGCTCTTTCGGCGGGACGTGTACGAGGCGGCGGGGGGGCACGCGGGGGTGCGTGACGAGCTGCTCGAGGACATCGCGCTGGCGCGTCGCGTGCGCGACGTGGGGGCGGGGGCGTCGATGCTGCTCGCCGACGGGATGCTCTCGTGCGCGATGTACGACGACTGGGCTGAGTTTCGCAAGGGGTGGAAGCGGATCTTCACGGAGGCGGCCAACCGCAAGGCGGGGCGTCTGCGCAAGCACGCGTGGCGTGTGCGCGCGGTCTCGACGGGGCTGCCCCTGGTCGCGCTCGCGGGCGCTGGGCTCGGCGCCTGGGAGGTCTCGCAGGGACGAACGTGGGGGTGGGCGTGCGTCGTCGTGGGGATGGCGGCTCTGGGCGTGTGGCTGGTCGTCATGGGGATCACCGCCAGGGCGGGCGGGGGGTCGGCGTGGCGGGCGCCCCTGGCGGGCGTCGGGGCGTGGCTGACGGGATCGATTTTGCTGGAGGCGGCCCGCGATCTGGAGGCCGGACGCCCGACGAGCTGGGGCGGGCGGGAGTATGCGCGCCGGGCACGCTAGTGTTCTGGCATGAGACGCGTGCGCCGCAGCAGCGCGGGGGTCCGCCTGGAGCTGACGCCGCTCATCGACGTCGTCTTCCTGCTGCTCACCTTCTTCGTCTTCTCCGTGGTGCTGATGGTGCGCGCGGACGTGCTGGACGTGAAGCTGCCCGAGCTGACGGCGGGGCGGTCGGCGGAAGGGGCGCGCACGATCACGGTCACCATCGACGACCAGGGGAAGGTCTTCGTCGAGGGCGAGGCGGTCGAGCGGGGCGCCATCGGAGATCGCATCCGCGAGATCCGTGCCCAGCGCGGGGAGGACTCGCCGATCCTGCTCGCGGTCGATGAGTCCGGGCGCGCCGGCGACCTGATCCGTCTCGCGGACGAGCTGTCGGCGGCGGGGCTGGGCGAGTTCAGCGTGCTCGGGCGCCCAAGCAACGCGGAGGGGACGCGTCCCGGCTTCGTGCCCACGGGACCCGAGGGGGCGGACGGGGGGACGCCGTGAAGGTGCAGGAGGCGTCACGCGGGTGGCTGGCGGCGGGCGGGGTGTTCAGCCTGCTCGTGCACGTCGCGGGCGGGCTGCTCGC
This sequence comes from Phycisphaerales bacterium, assembly GCA_041402005.1. Taxonomy (GTDB): domain Bacteria; phylum Planctomycetota; class Phycisphaerae; order Phycisphaerales; family UBA1924; genus JAJRXR01. The sequence continues at coordinate 464,130 of JAWKTB010000002.1, forward strand.
GGTCGCGTGGGCACACGGCGAGCCCGGGGGCGCGTCGACGGCGACGCCGACGAGCGAGCCACTGCTGGAGCGCAAGAAGCCGGACGTCGTGCTGGGGATCCAGGAGTCGCGTTCGGTGTCGATCAACTGGCTGGGGTTCGAGACGCCGACGGAGCATCGGGCGCAGGTGGCGGAGACGGAGCAGCCGGCGCTCTCCATGGCGCCGATGGGTGAGACGCCCGAGGCGGTGTCGGGGTCGGGTGGTGATGGGTCGTCGGCGCGCGCGCCGATCGCGCCCGGGGAGTTGCAGGCGACGGCGGGCGGGGTGGTCGGGCCGCCCGCGCCGAGCGAGTCGGCGCCGGCGATTGTGGTGCGCCCGAAGGAGTCGGAGGACGCGCAGATCGCGGCGTCACCCGATGCGGGGAGTCTCGACCTGCCCCCCGCGCGTGATCCACTCCAGGGCGCGGGCGGTGGGGGGGGCAAGGGCGAAGAGGGCGCGCCGGCGGGCGGCGACGACCAGCCCGGTCAGCCCAGCGATCGCGAGTCGGTGGCGACGGCGCTACGCGAGGCGATGAACCTGAGCGACTGGGGCAAGCCCTTGGCGCGCGAGGGGCTGGAGATCAAGACGGTACGCCCGCGCTGGAGCGTGACGACGCGGCTGTCGAGGTCGCCCCGCAACCCGGTGGTCGTGATCCAGTTCGGGCGCGACGGCGTGGTGCGGACCGCCCGGTTCCTGCGCGAGGGCAAGTTCGAGTACTCGACCGGGTTCGACGACGTGGACGGGCCCCTGCTGGACGCGGTGTACCGCTGGAAGGCGGAGGGCAAGGCCCTCGAGCCCCTGGATGAGGCGCAGACGCTCCAGGTCTCGGTCCGCGTCGTTCTGCGGGGTTGAGGCAAGGCGGGGTCGTGGAGAGCCGATAAGGGTGTTCGAGATGACGACGGCTTGCGACAGGATGACGCTGGCGGGGCTCGGGGTGGTGATCGCCTTGGGGTTGTCTGGCGTCGCCCGGGCGCAGACCGGCCCCGAGCGCGTGGACGCGGGGACGAGCGACGTGGGGCCCCTGAGCGAGAGCCTGCGGATGCTCCCGGTCGACCTCCGCGTGTCGGACGACTTCGAGAACGTCTACCGCGTGACGGACGCGAACGGGGACGAGCGGTTCATTCGGCGCCAGGGGGCGCTGGTCGCCGTCTTCCCGCGCTCCGAGTACATCCCGACGGGCTTTGGCCCGATGGCGGCGATCCCGGCGGGCACGTGGTTCAGGATCGGCGAGCCCCTGGACGTGACGGGCGGTGGCGGCTCGCACTCCGCGATCGCCTCGCGTCAGCGGATCGACCGGCGCGTGGGTCAGCGACCGGCGAGCGTCGTGGATGCTCGGTCGCCTCGGTCCACGTCGACCAGTTCTCGTAAGGACGCGGCGCGTTCGGGCGAGGCGCCGACGCCTTGGCGCTCCGAGCGTGCGCGGGGCGTGGCGATCTCGCGGCTGCTCGCGTCGGCGGCGTCGTCCGACTGACCTACGCCTTGTCGTGATTCTCGGGCTTGGAGATGGACTCGCGCATGCGCGTGTCGGCCATCACGTTCTTCATGCGGTAGTAGTCCATGATGCCCATGTTCCCGGAGCGGAAGGCCTCGGCCATCGCCTTGGGAACCTCGGCCTCGGCCAGGACGACCAGCGCCCGGTTCTTCTGCTCCTCCGCCTTGTTCTCCTGCTCGTGGGCGACGGCCAGGGCGCGACGCTTCTCGGCCTCGGCCTGGAAGCGGCGCTTGTCCGCCTCGGCCTGGTCGCCCTGCAGCTTGGCGCCGATGTTCTCTCCCACGTCCACGTCCGCGATGTCGATCGAAAGGATCTCGAACGCGGTGCCGGCGTCGAGGCCCCTGGCCATGACGGCCTTGGAGATGCGGTCGGGGTTCTCGAGCACCTGCTTGTGGCTCTCGGCGGAGCCGATCGCGGAGACAATGCCCTCGCCGACGCGGGCGATGATGGTCTCCTCGGTGGCGCCGCCTACCAAGCGGGGGAGGTTGGTCCGGACGGTGACGCGGGCCTTGGCGCGGAGCTGGATGCCGTCCTTGGCGACGGCGTCGATGGTGGGGCGCCCCTGCATCGGGTTGGGGCAGTCGATGACCTTGGGGTTCACCGAGGTCTGGACAGCGTCGAGGATGTCGCGCCCGGCGAGGTCGATCGAGCAGGCGGTGTCGAAGTCGAGGGCGATCTTGGCGCGCATCGCGGCGATGAGGGCGCTGACGACGTTGCGGATGCGCCCGCCGGCGAGGTAGTGCGTCTCGAGCTGGGCGGTGGAGAGGGGGATGCCGGCCTTGACCGAGCGGATGCGGCTGTGGACGACCTCGCTGATGTCGACCTTGCGGAGGCGCATGCCGATGATCTCAAGCATGCCGACGCGTGCGTTGGAGAGCAGCGCCTGGATGTAGAGCTTGATGAACTGCCCGACGATGGCGAGGAAGACGAGCAGGAAGAGGGCGACGACGACGCCGACGATGATGAGGATGGTGGTTCCCACGCGAAGGTCTCCTGAGGTCGTCGCGGGGCGCGCCCCGCAGGTCGGGCGAGTATAGCTGGGCGGGCGCGGCGCCCGGGATCAGGCCCGATCGCCCTCGATCGGTCGCACGCGGAGCGTGGTCATGTCGACGCCGATGACGCGGACGCGTTGGCCCTTGTCGACGAGCGAGGCGACGGCGACGGCCTCGTGCTTCTCGCCGCCGGCGCGGATCGTGCCCACGGGGTGGAGGTCGGTGAGGGCGACGCCCTCGGTCTCGACGAGGGCGAGCAGGCGTTCGCGTGACTCGCGCTCGCGCAGCTCGCGCTCGGCGCGGAGGTCCTCGCTGACCTCGCCGAGCATGGCGCGCCCGGTTCTGGTCTGGGGTAAGAGGTTGAGCGCGAAGAAGAAGAGGCTGGGCCCGCCGATGACAACGATGAGTGAGCCGATGACGCCCCAGATCGTGGAGTGGCGGAAGAGGCAGACGACGCCGGCGATGGCGACGGCGATGGAGATGATGCCGAGGATGCCGCCCGAGGGGACGAAGACCTCGATGAGTGTGAGCAGGAGGGCGGCGCCGAGGAGCGCGAGCCCCCAGATGAGCATGGTCTCACTCACGCGTGGTCGCCTCCGTGGTCGGCGTCGATGGGCTCGACGACGACACGGTAGCCGTCGATCTTGAGGACGCGGATGGGCGTTCCAGGGTCGATGTAGCCCATGTCGGAGACGACGTCGACGACCTGGTCGTTGAACTCGGCGGTACCGCTGGGGCGGAGGGAGGAAAGGGCGCGCCCGGTGTCGCCCTGGCTGAGCGTGGGCGCGTCGGTGGCCATGAGCAGGTCGAGGCGCATCGAGGCGTCCTCGTCGGGCGTCGCGTCGGCCAGCACAAGGCGCGAGACAAGGGGCAGGCGCCCGAAGTGTTTGGTGATGAAATACATCCCGACGCCGGCGGTGGCGGTGGCGAGGGCGACGGTGACGACGCCGTAGAGGAGGTCCGTGCCACGACCGGGCATGCCGGGAAAGCCGGGTGAGCTGGGGACGAAGGTGCCGACGAGTCCGCCGAAGAGGAGGAGGAGTCCGAGGACGCCGAAGACGCCGAAGCCCGGGATGACGAGGATCTCGAGGGCGAGCAGGAGGATGCCCAGGACGATGGCGCCCAGTTCCCACCAGCCGGCCATGCCGACGAGCATGGGGGGGGCGATGAGGGCGACGAGGGCGACGACGGCGACGCCCCCGGGGACGATCATGCCGGGGCTGGTCATCTCGATGAAGAGGGCGAGGAGGAAAACGACGATGAGGATGCCCCTGGCGGGGATGCTGGTGAGGTAGCCGACGAGGGTCTCGGACCAGGACTGGTCGAGTCGGATGAGGTTCTTGGCGCCGAAGAAGGCCATGAGTTCCTGGTCGTTCTTGATGGTGGCGCTGGAGAGGCCGAAGTCGGCGAGCTGGTCGGCGCCGAGGACGACGGCGGAGGTGCCGTCGGTGACGTACCCGGCGGGCTCCCAGTCGGACGGATTGAGCGTCGAGACGTCCGGGCGGTTTGTGGTGACGTCGAGGAGGTCGGTGACGTTCTGCTGGAGGTCGGCGACGGCGGGGCCGGCGGGCGTGAACTTCGACTCGGTTCGGTCGTCGGGGTCGAGGAGGGGATCACGGGGCGCGGGGGGAGGCGCCTGGGCGTGTTCCTCGACCGGGGGTTCGTCGGTGGCGGGCTGGGCGTCGGTGTTCTGGCGTGCCGCGCGCTCGGCGAGCGAGCGCGTGCGGGCGCCCGGGACGGAGCCGAGGATCGGGCTGCCGCGCTTGGGCGACTCGCCGAACAGCGCGATGTACTCGTCCTCGTTGATGACGAGGAGGCGCCCGGTGCGGGTGTCGCGTGCGGCCCAGAGTTCGATGCCGTCGGTGACCATGACCTGGACGAGGAACTCGTCGTACCCGTTTCGACGCGCCGAGTCGGTGACGTCCTGGAGCAGGGGGGGCAGGAGCTTGGTGCGCTGGTCGGGCGTCAGGGCGCGCAGGCCCTCGCTCCCGAACGTGACGGGGAAGGCGTCGCCCATGGCGGCGGGGTTGGAGTTGACGATCTCGCGGCAGGCGAGGGCGATGATCGCCCCGCCCGAGTACGCCATCGGGTTCACCCACGCGACGGTGTTGGGGATCGGCGAGGACTTGATGGCGGCGGAGATCTCCAGGACGGCGCCGATCTCGCCGCCGGGGGAGTTGATCTCGAAGACCAGGGCGTCGGCGCCGGCGTCGGCGGCCTCCTTGAGGCGGCGCTGGACGGAGATGGAGGTCAGGCGGTCGATGGGCCCATTGACGGTGATGACGGCGACGTTGTCGGCCTGGCGGCTCGCGGGGATCGCCGCGGGCGCGTCGGTCGCGCCGCCGGGCTGGGCGAGCGAGACGACGCCGGTCACCATGAGCGAGGCGAGCGCGAGGCGACGGCGCAGCGTGCGGAAGCGGGCGGGTGAGCTGGCGTGTCTGTGGCGGGGCACGAACAAGTATAGTTTCGGCCTGGCGCCTCCCCGGGGTTTCACGAGGGGGTCGGGGATTCCTGCTCGATGCGCCAGATCAGATTGCCCGTGGTGCAGTCGATGTGCAGGGCGAAGAAGCCCGGCGAGCCGCCGGGCCCGGAGGCCTCGTGTCGGCGGACGAGGGGCCAGATGATGCGTCGGTCGGTCTCGGGGACGGGGAGGTGGTCGAGTTCGTCGGGGTGGTGCCAGCCGAGACGCCCCTCGTTCATGGGCCCTGTGTCGACCTCGACGGGGCCCAGGACGCGGTAGTAGAAGAGGAGCCAGTGCCCGGCGTTCTCGAAGGCGGCCTCAGAGATGATGCCGAGGAGGTGGAGGCGCTCGAGGGGGACGATGACGCCGGCCTCCTCGCGGATCTCGCGCTGGGCGCACTGGGCGGGGGACTCGCCCTTGTCCATCTCGAGCTTGCCGCCGATGGGCGAGCAGAGACCCTTGTTGGGGGCCTTGTTGCGGTGGAGGAGGAGGAGGCGCCCGTCGGCGTCGCGCAGGTCGCACAGGCAGGCGAGGCGGTAGGGGAGGGTGGGCACGTCCTGGAGGCCGGGCAGGATGTTCGCGGGATCGCTCACGGCGGGCGACGATAGGCGACAGGGGTCGTCCTCCCCGCTTGACCGAGCCGCAAGCGTGAGCTCGCGATCGCGTATCCATGCTCGCGAGCTCACGCTCGCGGGTGGGATCGGACCGTGGGCTCTCTCGGGGTCGGGGCACGTTCGGATCGTGCGAAGACGCTGAATTGCCCGCAACTTGGCGATTCACGCCCGTCGTGGCGACGGGCCGATACGCTCCTCTTGATGACCCCCACGACACCCGGCATGGAGGCGGGGAGGGCGACGGCGCGCGACGCGGCGGCGTGGTCGCGTCCGTACCTGGTCGGGATCGGCGGGTGCGGGATGTCGGGCCTGGCGCAGATGCTCGCCGCCCGGGGCGCGACGCCCAGGGGCTCAGATTGCACGGACTCGGCCCTCGTCCGGTCACTCAGGGCCTCGGGGATCGCGGTCGATCTGGAGCAGGAGACGGCGCCGATCCCGGAGGACGCGGACGCGGTGATCGTGTCGGCGGCGATCCACCCGGACCATCCGCAGGCACTCAAGGCGCAGGAGCGGGGATTGCCTCTCTTGGCGTACGCCGAGGCGCTGGGGGCGTGCATGGTCGGGCGCACGGGCGTGGCGATCGCGGGGACGCACGGCAAGTCCACGACGACGGCGATGCTGGGCGTGGCGCTGGGTGAGTGCGGGCTCGACCCGTCGGTGATCGTCGGGGCGACCTGCTCGCAGTTGGCGCGTGCCGGGGGCGCGACGCCTGGCGCGGCGGTTGGATTCCGACTGGGCGCGGCGACGATTCCGGCTGGCGATCGGGCGGGGCAGCCCGGGATCGTGCTGGCGGAGGCGTGCGAGTTCAACCGGTCGTTCCACCATCTGCGTCCGACGATCGCGAGCATCGGGAACATCGAGGCGGACCACCTGGACATCTACGGGTCGCTGGACGCGGTGATCGAGGCGTTCGCGGGGTTCGCGAGACTGGTCCCGAGCGACGGGACGCTGCTGATCGCGCACGAGGGGGCGCACCGGCGCGAGGTCGCGGCGGGGCTGGCGTGCGACGTGCAGACGATCGGGTTCTCGCCCTCGGCGGACTGGACGATCGGGTACGACCCCGGGTCGCGTGAGGTGTACGTGGCGCGCGCGGGGGAGGCGACGGTCGGCTGGGTGAACAAGATGGCGGGGGAGCACAACGCGATCAACGCCGCGACGGCGTACGCGTTGGGCAGGATCTGCGGCGCCGACGGCGCGAAGCTCGCCGAGTCGCTTGGGATCTTCCGCGGGCTCGATCGTCGGATGCAGTTCCTGGGTCAACGCGACGGGGTGCGTGTGTACGACGATTACGGGCACCACCCGACCGAGATCGAGGCGACGCTGCGGGCGCTGCGCCAAGCGGAGCGTCCAGACGAGAAGGGCGGGCGGTTGATCTGCGTCTTCCAGCCGCACCAGCACTCGCGGACGCGGCACTTGCTGGAAGAGTTCGCGACGAGCTTCGAGCAGGCGGACGTGGTGATCGTGCCGCATATTTATTTCGTGCGTGATTCGGAGGCGGAGAAGCAGCGGGTGAGCGCGTCGGACCTGGTGGACCGGTTGCGGACGCGAGGGGTGCGGGCGATGCACCTGTACCCGTTCGAGGCGATCGTGGAGCAGCTCGAGAACCTCTGCCATCCGGGCGACCTGCTGGTCGTGATGGGGGCGGGCCCCGTGTGGCAGGTCGCACGCGGCTACCTGAAGGACGCCGCGGCATGATGTCCACGCAGACGCCATCGGTGCAGATCGAGACCAACGCGCCGATCCCGACGTGGTTCGGGGTGGGTGGGACCGCCGATCGCCTGGCGCGTCCGACGACGGTCGAGGAGCTGCGTCAGTGCATCGAGCTGGACCCGGACCTGAGGGTGCTGGGCGACGGGGCGAACCTGCTGGTGGACGACGCGGGCGTGCGGGAGTTGGTCGTCGATCTGTCGCAGGGGGTGTTTAAGGAGGTCGCGATCCACGACGAGACGGGGTTCGTGGTCGCGGGGGCGGGGGCGAGGCTGCCCCAGCTGATCAACGAGTGCGTGCGGAGGGGATTGGGCGGGATCGAGACGCTGGCGGGGATCCCGGCGAGCGTCGGGGGCGCGGTCGTGATGAACGCGGGGGGCGCCTTCGGCGAGATGCGCGAGACGGTGCTGCGCGTACACGCGATGGACCGGGCCGGGCGCGAGCACGGGATCGACCGGTCGCACATCGACTTCGGGTACCGTCGCAGCCGGCTGAACCACCTGATCATCACGAGCGTGGAGTTCGTGCTTCGACCGAGCGACACCGAGACGCTGCGCAAGCGGCTCTGGGAGTGCATGGAGTACAAGAAGCGGACGCAGCCTTTGCGGGACGATTCGGCGGGGTGCGTGTTCAAGAACCCGACGCTGCACCACGCGATCGAGGGCGTGGGGGACGAGGGCCAGCGCGTCAGCGCCGGGCTGCTGATCGACCGGGGCGGGCTCAAGGGGCTGAAGGTGGGCGGGGCGGAGGTCTCCGATCAGCACGCCAACTTCATCGTGACGCACGAGGGGGCGACCGCCCGCGACGTGATCGACCTGATCGCGCTGGTGCAGGAGAGGGTGAAGGAGACGTTCGGCGTCACGCTCGAGCGCGAGGTCGTGATCTGGGAGCGGACGGCATGAGCGCGCGCCCGACGGTCCTCGTGCTCGGGGGCGGGCCGGACGCCGAGCGGGACGTCTCGATCGTCAGCTCGCGCGCGGTGGCGCAGGCGTTGATGGACTCGGGGCGGTTCGAGGTGCGTTACGAGCTGATCGGGTCGATCGGGCCGTGCGACGTGCGGGCGATGGCGGGTGACGTCGTGTTCCCGGTGCTGCACGGGGCGTTCGGCGAGGGCGGGCCGATGCAGGACCTGCTCGAGATGGATGGTCGGGCGTACATCGGGTCCGGGCCGCGGGCGGCGCGGGTCGCGATGGACAAGGTTGCGACGAAGCTCGTGGCGGCGGGGCTCGGGATCCCGACGCCCGAGGCGGCGGTGGTGAACGCGATGGACCCAGTGTGCCCGATCGGGACGCCGTGCGTTGTGAAGCCGGTGCACGAGGGGTCGAGCGTGGGGTTGATGCTGTGCCCGGAGGCGTCGGCGTGGGCAGGGGCGCTGGCGGGGGTGCGTCAGGATCTGGCGGCGCGGCCAGATCGGGCGTGGATGGTCGAGCGGATGGTGAGGGGGCGCGAGCTGACGGTCGCGATGCTGGTGGGGGACGAGGGGCTGGAGGCGATCGGGGTGGTGGAGATCACGCCGGCGCAGGGGGTGTACGACTACGCGGCCAAGTACGAGCGCGACGACACGCGGTACACGGTCGATCCGGGGCTGCCCCGGGGCGTGGACGAGGCGATCCGCGAGTGGGCGTCGCGGCTGTGCGGGGCGATCGGGGTGCGTCACCTGGCGCGCGTGGACTTCATGCTCGACGAGCGGACGGACCGGGCGACGCTGCTCGAGGTGAACACGATGCCCGGGTTCACATCGCACAGTCTGCTCCCGATGGCGGCGCACGCGCGGGGGATGGGGCTGGCGGATCTGTGCGCGCATCTGGTGGACGTGGCGCTGGGCGAGCGGGCGCCGACGGCGGGGGTGTGATCGATGGCGAAGAAGAAGGCGAACGATTCGGTCGTCACGAAGCGGGTCGCGCTGGCGCTGGGCGTGCTCGCCGGGGTCGGGGCGCTGGGCGCGGGGACGCTTTACGGGACGCGGTACCTGGAGGAACGGGCCGAGGGGTTCCTCGGGGAGGAGACGGCGAGCGTTCAGATCCTCTGGCCGGCGCTGGGGGGCGGGGGCGAGAAGGATCGGGTGACGTGGTTGCCCGCGGGCGAGCGTGAGCGACTGACCGAGATTGCGCGCACGGCGCTGGCGAACAGCGGGGCGCTGGACGTCGAGGGCGTGCGCAGCGTCAGCCGAGCGCTGTGGGACCAGGGGTGGTTCAGCGAGCACCCGACGGTGCGGCGCACGGATGAGGGGACGGTCGTCGTCGAGGGGCGCTGGCGCGTGCCGGCGGCGGCGGTCCGCTTCGACGGGCGCGACCAGCTCATCGCGTGGGACGGGGCGGCGCTCCCGCTCAAGTACCCTCGCGGGCAGAGCGGGCTGCGGGTGATCCTGGGCGCGAGCTTCGGGCCCGGGGAGAATGGCGTGATCGACCCGGCGCGTTCGTGGCCTGGCGAGGACGTGGGCGCGGCGCTCGGGCTGTTGGATCTGCTGCGGGTCGAGGGGCTCGACGGGCAGGTGGCGGCGGTCGACGCGGGGCGCGTCTTCAAGGATGGCATGCTGGAGATCGTCACGACGCGCGGGGGGCGCGTCGTCTGGGGCGCGCCCGTCGGAAAGTTCGCGCCCGGCCAGAAGTCCGACGGCGAGCGGGTCGACGTGCTGCGGGCGCTCATCGGACGTACCGGGATGCTCGACGCGGGCGAGGACCGCGTGGAGATCTACGGGCCCCGGGTCGAGCTCGACCGGCGCGGCGGGTGATCGGCGTAGGCTTCAAACGTGGAGCCAATCGAGGAACAGGGCGGGGCGGTCGGGAAGGAGCGCGACGTCTTCGGGCGCACGCCCAAGGATCGCACCGACTGGTCGCACCGCAAGGGGGAGCCCCGGGTCTTCGCGCTCTTCTGGACCGCGTACCTCATGGCGGCGACGCTGTTGATGTTCGCGTCGCTGAGCGCGGCGTGGGTCGTCTCGCCCGAGTCGTACCGCCCGGCGGCGCGGATGCTGTTGATGGTCGTCTCGGTCGGGATCGTGATGCTCTGGCCGATGACGCGGCTCTGCCAGGCGGCGGTGGTCGAGCGGCCGTTGTGGTCCACGTTCAAGGACATGGTGGTGGTGCTGACGCCGGTGCAGGCGCTGGTGTGGCCTCATGCGCTGCGGATGCTCGCGGGGTGGCCCGTGTCGGTGGTGGCGGGCGTGTCGTGCGTGACGATCGCGTGGGGGGTGGTCGCGGGGGGTGTGCTGGCGATGGCGCAGGTGACGCGGGGAGGGGGGCGCGGGGGGCGGGGCGCGGTGGTTCGCGCGTCGTGGATGCGCGCGTGCGTGGCGCTTGTGGCGGGGGCGCCCCTGTGGCTGGGATTGACCGGGGCGCTGCGGGTGGACGCGATCGACGGGGCGGAAGCTTCGACGACGGTTGGGTGGATGTTCTCAGCGCCGACCGCGGTCGCGGAGGTCACGCGGGCGAGGGTGTGGACGGGTCATCCGGCGGCGATCGGGGGCTTGCATTGGATGGCGATCGTGTGGACGCTGTGCGTGGGTGGGGCGTGCTGGGCGGGTGCGTGGGGGTTGGGCTTGGCACGACGCAGGGCGAGCGCCTAGATTGGCTCCTTGGCCGGGCGTGGTTGGCCCGGGGGAAGGACGCGCAGCATGGACATGATCACCGCGGCGGACAAGGAGAAGCTCGAGCGTCGTCTGAACGAGCTGCTCGCGAACCGTTCGGTGATCAGCGAGCGGATCGCGGAGGCGCGGGCGCTGGGCGACCTGAAGGAGAATGCCGAGTATCACGCCGCCCGTGAGCTGCAGGGCCTCGAGGAGGCGGAGATTCGGCGGATCGAGGACCGGCTGGCGCACGCGCACGTCGTGAGCGACGACAAGCTGGCGGCGGACGTCGTCTTCATCGGCTCGACGGTCAAGATCCGCGAGGTGGGCACGAACGAGGAGGAGCTCTGCCGCCTCGTCGGCGAGAGCTCGGGCGAGGACGATAGCGAGGTCTTCGAGGTGACGGCGACGAGCCCGATGGGCGAGGCGCTGATGAAAGCCCGCGTCGGCGAGACCATCCGCGTCAGGGCGCCCAGGGGCGTCAAGGCGTTCGAGATCCTCGAGATTCTCTAGCCGCGAGAACTTCGGCGGGCGGGCGACGACGGATCAGTCGTCGTCATCGTCGTCGTCCCCGTCATCACCGTCGTCGTCATCGGCGTCCCCATCGTCGTCGTCGGCGCCGTTCGAGTTGTCGTCGGCCTCGTCGTCGCTCCCGTCGGCTTGCTGCTTGACGAGCACCTGGATGGTCTCGGGCGGGGCGAGGGTCTCGTCGGGGATGGGGTCGAAGGTGACCGAGTCGATGGTGATGGTGATTGTCTGGGGGCCGATGTGCTGGTCGGTCTTGGTCGCCTGCTTGAGGCCGTCGAAGTCCTTGTAGTCGGAGAAGACGTAGCGGACGGGCATGTCGCCGAACTGGGTGGGCTCGAGGGTGCTGATGGCGACGCGGAGGCCCGTCTCCTTGGAGAAATAGTGGGTGGACTCGCGTCCGTTCTTGTCGACGAGGAGGATGGCGTCGACGGGCTGGTCGTCGATCTTGTCCTCGCCGACGTACTTGATGGTGGGGTAGTCCTTCTCGATGCGGAGCTCGGCGTCGAGGCGCGAGGAGCGGACGAACGCGTCGCGTTGCTCGTCCTCCATGATGAGCGCGCCGACGCCGGGGTCGACCATCCAGGCGGTCTTGCCGTCGTACCCGGTCATGGAGACGCCGTAACCGGGCAGGTCGACGTTGGTGAGGATCTTGTCGGGCGCCTTGGCGTGCGTGGTGATGGTCCCTTCGAGCCCGGCGGAGGGAACGATCAGGCGCCCTGTGGTGGTGATGTCGGTGTGCGAGCGGATGGCTTTCTCGCCGCCGATGGCTTCGACGTGACGGGCGAGGATCTCGAGAGCTCGAGCGTGCGCGTTCTCGACCTGGTCCGCGGGCTGGGCGAGGGCGTTGGCCTGGATCGTGGGCGCGACGAGTACGCCGAGCGCGGCGGCGAGGGTGAGGGCGAGGCGGGGGGGCATGCGGCGCATGTGGGGTCTCCTGGCTGGCGGCGCCCCTGGGCGCCTCGGTCGGTTCATTCTTCGCCGGTCGCGGCCCAGTGGGCGGCTCGGGCGAGCGGGGCGTCGATCCCGGCGAGCAAGTCCTCTCGCGTGGTCGGGACGGGCACGTCGGGGATGACCCCGGTCTTCTCGAGGCGTTCGCCCTTGGAGGTATGGAAGTCGGCGATGGCGTGGAGGAGGACGTCGCCGTTGGGCAGGCGGTCCATGGCGGCGGGCAGGGCCATGCCGGCGGTGCGCTCGCCGAAGACCTCGGCCCGCCCGATGGCCTGAAGGCCGCCGGCGAAGACCTCGCTGGTGGATGCGGAGATGGCGTCGGTGATGATGGCGAGGCGACCGGTGAAGGGATGGGTGGGCTGTCCCCAGGAGGTGGCGTACTGGGGATAGAGGTTGAACTTGAGCGAGGCGCCCCGCATCTGCATCGTGCCGAGGCTGGCGGTCTTGTCGACGAGGCGCCCGCCCATGCCCATGGCGAGGGCGCCGATGCCACCGAGGTTGCCGCGGATGTCGATGACGAGCCCGTCGGCGTCGCGGAGCTCGTAGACGGCGCGCTCGAACTCGCGGGAGGCGGGCATCATGAAGATGTTGAAGCGGATGTAGCCGACGCGGACGTCGGAGGGGATGTCGTACTTCTCGGGGTCGAGCCAGGACCACTCGAGCCGGGAGTTGAGTGGCGGAAGATTGCCGAACTTGGCCATCTCGCCGGGACGCGGGACGCGCTTGAGCGTGAGGCGGCGTGAGTTCCCGTCCGCGTCGAGGACGCTGAGTCGTGCGAGCGAGCCGAGCTCGCCCGAGAGCAGTTCGGTCAGGATCTGCCAGGCGACGATCTCGGTCGAGGCGCTCTTGAGGTCGAGGTGGGCGAAGGAGTCGATGCGTCGGGCGACGTCGCGCTTGCCGATGTAGGTGATGACCCATCCGGGGCGGATGCCGGCTTGATCGGCGGGCGAGCCGGGCTCGACGCGGGTGATGAGCAGGCGTCCGTCGAGAGGTCGGACGTCGAGGCCGAGCCAGGCGTCGCCCCCGCCGTAGGACTCGTTTTCGAGGACCTCTTCCTCGGGGTCGGGCGCCTGGGCGCCCTTGGCGGGGGACTCCTCGTGGACGACGGCGTCGGGATGGGGGGCCTCGTCGGGGGCCACGTCAGCGGCGGCGTCTTCGCCCGGGAGCACGTCGGCGACCTCGGACGGGATCAGCGCGAAGTGGGACTCCCCGAGGCGGGTGAGCATGTCCGAGATGATTGCGCGGATCTCGTCCTGCGATCCCGCGTGCTCGGCGAGCGGGGCGAACTCTTCGTGCACCGCGTCCCAGTCCACGCCGTTGTAGGTGGGGTCGAAATGCGTGTCGCGGATCAGGCGCCACGCGGTCTCGAAGGTGAGGTCATAGGAAGAGGGGGAGGGGTCTGCGGGCTGTGTTCCGGCGGGCGAGAGGGCGGCCAGCGAGGCGAGGGAGGCAAGAAAGAGGAGGAGGATGCGGGTCTGCTTCATGATGGGCTCCGACGGCCGAACTCTTGTTGATTGAGGGTACAGCCTGAGGATGCGGGGGTTTAGCTCGTGTGAAATGTGGCGGGACGCCCCGAGATCCGGAATTTCGGACCTGCCGAGTCACATTCCCGCGCCGGGGCGATGAGTTTGCCCATTTTCTCATTCCCCCAAGGTACGTCGCGCCGAGAGAGGGCGCGGCAAAGGTGGGGGAGGGTGTGTGTCGCACGCCGCAAGTTCTCGTGGATCAAGTGGTTGTGGAATTCCCGGCGATCCGTGTCTTGCCGCGGGGGGGGGTTCCCCGGCGCTAACGCATTGCCGGGAAGAGCGTTAGTGCGTTGCACCCAGAGGAATGAAAGCACGGGATCGAGGGGCGGGAGCGCGTGAAGATAGGTAGTTCGTGGGGCGGCGTGTCGAGGGTGATGGCGTGGGTGGACGCGCTTGTATGTCCGCGTCCATGACTCGATTTGCGCGAATTGGACGCTCGCCTCTTGCCGCGGCGGAAGCGACGCACTATCACTATTCGTACACAGGGAGTGTCACGGAACCGGTCAGGGGAGTGCGGTTCCAACTGCAGGGGTTCGCTTAATCCGGCAGGTTTCCGTGCGACTAGGTGCGCTCCGCCCCTTCAGGGCGGGGCCGTGATTGGTTTGTTCGAGTGTGGTGACTTTGCGAGGAGTAACTGCGATGAGAATGAAGAGTGGCTTCTGTTTCTCGGCGGCGATGCTGGTGGCTTCCACCGGCGCGGCGTTTGCCGAGCCGACCGCCCCGGCTGTCATCAGCTGGGATCACATCACCGTCTTCCCGAACGTCGGCCTTCGTGGCGGCGAGACCCTGGGTGACGGCGTTCACACCGTGTGGGACAACGGCCCGTGCGACTGGAACAACGCGCCGGACTCGGCCGCGGGCGTCCAGTCTCAGGTCTGGCCGGGCGTGCCCTCGCCCTTCGAGGCGCGGGTCGCCGACGACTTCTTCATTCGCGACTGCGAGTGGTGGAGCATCGAGAAGATCACGGTGATCATGGCGATCTCGGACAACATCACCTCCGCCGAGAACCTGGACATCAAGCTCCAGATCTGGTCGGATTGCGATGGTCGTCCGGACGCGATCCAGTACGAGTTCCCGATCCAGACGACGGTCGAGGACGACGTGACGACGATCCACGCGACGATGCTGGGCGCCGGCACGGGCCTGTTCGAGGACACGAACTTCTGGGAGATCTGCTTCGATCCGGAGATCAACCCGGACGTGTACGGCAAGACCTGCCCGCTGTTCCTGACGGGCGACACGCGTTACTGGGTTTCGCCGATCGGCGGCTCGAACGGCGTGTACTACTGGACGACCGCGAACGACTACAAGGTCCAAGGCGTCCAGGCCCAGTTCAAGAGCCCGCACCTGGGCTTCCCGAACTGGATCGATGTCGATGACATCCCCTCGGGCAAGGTCGATTGCCAGGACATGTGCTTCACGATCGACGCGAAGGTTTGCTGCCTGCTCCGCGACCAGGGCATCTACGACCTGGCCGGTCTGCCCTCGCTCGACTTCCCGAGCACCTCGCTCTTCAGCTCTCGCTCGGCTGATCAGTTCCAGATTCCGCCCGGGGCGGATCAGGTCCTGTGCCGCGTCGAGGCCTACGTCGCGACCAACTGCTTCGAGGACCACACGTTCTTCTTCGAGGTCTGGGACAACCTGTGCGATTGCCCGGTCCCCGGAACGGCCCGCCGCGTCGACATGGACAAGGCGTACCTGACCGGTGAGACCTTCGGCGGGCTCGACGTCTACTGCTTCGCTTGGAGCTGCCCGGACGTCACCCTGCAGGCCGGCTGCAACTACTGGTTCGCGGTCGCGGGCCAGGGCACCGGCGTTGCCGGCGAGCGCGCCGTGTTCCTGTTCAAGGCTCAGGAAGACCCCTGCGACATCTACATCCGCGAGGGTAAGTACAAGAACAAGTTCTTCGGGTACGAGGACTTCACGCCGGTGAGCCTGGTCGACGGCGGCCCGGGCGAGCCTCGTGAGTTCGCCTTCCGCATGTGGACCCGCGATGTCGAGGACGCCGCGCCCGGCTCCACGACCTCCGGCTCCATGAACATCAGCGGCGGCGAGGCCACCAACAAGGGTGGCGCTCCCGTCAGCCGTCCGACGCTTCGTCGTCCGTGACGTGATCGGCAAGATCCGCTGACCGCGTGCCGAGCATGCGGGAGGCGACAAGCCAAGGCGGCCCGCTCCCACCCGGGGGCGGGCCGTTTTTTCGTGCGCTGCGAGGAGGGGCGTGTCTCGGCGGCGGGATGGGCGGTCGTGACGCGGGCGAACCGGGGGAGACTCGGCGCAAGCGCTTCGCCCGAGAAGGTTTGCGTCCGCGCATCAGGCCCATGGCGACGTGGGGACGCAAAAAACCGCCAGAACTGGTGGTTGCGGGGGCATTCGGGTGGTCTGTTTGGGGCGGTCGTGCGGATTCCGCGGGTTGGCGGGTTCGTACGGTCCGGGGTTGGGGGGAGTGCCACAGCCCCGAGTAGGACATCGGTTTCTCATCCCGCGCACAGGTGGACAGCGGGTGGGCCGGCATAGACGCGACGTTGTCACGGGGTTGACGCCGCGCCTTGCGTATTGCCGGACGCCACTCCTCCTCCCGGGCGGGAATGGAGGGTGAGATATGCAGGGGTCAAACGCGACGCGCCTGGCGGCGGCGTGCGCCCTCGTGTTCTGTGGTTCGCTCGCCTCGGCTCGCGAGGACGACCCGTTGCGGATCCTCGGGGATCCGAGCAACAACGGGATCCGCGACTTCGCGATGCTGATGTCGGGCTTCGAGCAGAGCGAGGGCTGGAACCTCGGCCTGGCGAACGCCAGCCCCCCCACGGGCTGGAGTGTGCTCGGCGCGACGCACAGCCCGATCGTCTCGAACCTGAATCCGTGGGTGGGCGCCCAGCATCTCCGGATCGACAAGGAGACGAGCCTGAACGTCGGGCACGACATCGGCGTCGTCTCCCCGCACATCACGCTGCCCGACCAGGACGAACTCGAGATTCTCACCCTCAAGATGGGCGTCTACATCGAGCGCAAGGGCGGGGCGGACTACGACGTCTTCCTGCAGTCCTCGACGGCCCTGGCCGCCCGCGTCAAGTTCGACTTCACGGGGCGCATCTTGGTCGTGGACGACCTTGCATTCAGGGACACGGGCGCCGAGTGGACGCCGGGCCAGTGGAAGCAGCTCCGCATCGAGCTCGATTACACGGGTTCCGGCCAGGCGATCGCCCGCTACTACTACGGCGGAGCGCTGATCTGGACCGACAACAACCGGTTCGACCTCGTTGATGACCCGACGCAGTTCGGCATCGTCAGCGACAACTTCAACATGACCGACTTCGGCGACTTCGACGGCGTGATGCTGATGGTGCCTTCGCCGGGCTCGATCGCGACGGCAATGGTCGGCGTCGCGCTCGTCTCCACGCGCCGGCGCCGGCGGTAGCACGGGCGCATCGCGGTGAACAGCACGGGTCCACCCCACGGGGTGGGCCCTTTTTCTTGGCGCACGCTCGTGTGAGTATGCTCGACGGCATGACCAGCAAGGCTCGGATGATGACGACGGGGCGAGCAGTAGGGTTGGTGTGCGTCGCGGGGCTGTGCGGCGTCGCATGCGCCGGTGATGGCCCGCGGGGCGTCGGGGCGCCGATCCAGGTCGGGTTCCTCTGGCACATGCACCAGCCGATCTACTACCCGTACGAACCCCTGAGCTTGTCTGAGCCGTACTTCTCGTTCTCACCGATCGACGTGCACAACCAGCGGCTGGGGCCCTACACGAGCTGGCCGCGGGACGCGATCAACGCCGGGGTGTCGATGGCGCACCTTGGGGCGCAGGTCAGCTTCTCGGGTTCGCTCATCGAGAACTTGAACGATCTCGCCTCGGCCGGAACGAATGGGGGGATGTGGTCGAACTGGCAGAGCAACTACAGGGCGGCGCAGTCGAGCCTGACCAGCCTGGGCAATCGGCGTCTGGAGATGGTCGCGTTCGGGTACCACCACCCGCTGATGCCCTTGCTGGACGAGCGGGACATCCGGATGCAGATCCGGTTGCACGAGTACGTGTACGGGCAGGCGTGGCAGACGGGGTACTCGCGGGGCATGTTCCCGCCGGAGACGGCGTTCAGTGAGAACATCATCCCGGCGCTGGCGGCTGAGGGCGTGGACTGGGTGCTCGTCGACAACATCCACTTCGACCGGGCGTGCCAGGGGTACCCGCACACGGACTCGACGGGGATCCCGGCGCCGAACCGGGCGGACCAGGTGAACCCGGACCCTGTGGCGGGGGGCGGGGCGTGGGTGCAGCTGAACAACCTGTGGGCGCCCTCGCGGGTGAGTGCGCCTTTCGGGTACAGGCCGCACTACGTGCAGCATGTCGATCCCGCGACGGGGCAGATCACGCGGATCGTCGCGGTCCCCGCGGCGCGGTACGAGGGCAACGAGGACGGGCGCGGCGGGTATGGGGCGTTTCTCTATGACCAGGTCATGGACGCGTACCTCCAGTACAACACCGACCCCGCCCACCCGATGTTCGTGATGCTCCACCACGACGGGGACAACTACGGCGGCGGCTCGGACGCGTACTACCACCACAACTTCCAGAGCATGGTCGCCTGGGCGTCTGCTGACCCTGATTACGACGTGACGACGGTCGAGGATTACCTGGATCGGTTCCCGGTCGGCGTGAATGACGTGATCCACGTCGAGCCGGGGTCGTGGGCGGGCGCCGACTCGGGCGATCCCGAGTTCAAGAAGTGGCTTGGTGGGAACGTCTCGGCGGGGGGCGTGAGCACGGACCTGAACTCGTGGGCGGTGCTGACGGCGGCGAAGAACCGGGTTTTCACGGCCGACGACCTGGCGCCATACTCGAGCGTCACGAGCATCATCTCGGGCGGGGGGTCGTCCACGGACCGGGCGTGGCGGTGGCTGCTTGTCGGCGAGGCGTCGGACTATTGGTATTGGGACGGGTCGTCCGAGCCGTGGGACTCGAACGTGACGCGGGCGTGCAACCAGGCGGTGGTGCATGCGAACGCGGCGATCGGGGTGATGCTGGGGGCGGAGACGACGCCGCCGACGGTCTTCCTGCCGCAGCGCGAGCCCTACAACCCAGGCGGGGTCGAGTTCGGCGCGACGCAGCCGTCGGACTTCGAGGTCTGGACGCTGGCGTACGACGCGTCGGGGCTGAGCGGCGTGACGCTGCGCTGGCGCGTGGACGCCGACGGCGTGAACCCGATCGCGTCGATCCAGAACGAGACGTACGCGGGCGGGGCGGAGGTGGGGGCGTGGAACTCGGTCGCGATGAGCGCGGCCAGTGTGCCGACGCCGGCGGGCGTGCTCGGGGCGACGTACAAGGCCCAGCGCTTCGGCGCCATGATCACGGGCCAGCACGATGTTCTCATTGACTATTACGTCGAGGCGGTGGACGCGAAGGGGAACCTGCAGCGATCGCCCATCCAGCACGTCTGGGTCGGGACGAGCGACGTCGGGGGCGGGGACACGGTCACGATCGACCCCGACCCGGCGGTCGCGGGACAGAGCGTGACGATCTCGTACGACCCGGGCGGCGGCCCATTGAACGGGGCCGGGCAGGTTTACCTGCATTACGGCTTCGACAACTGGGCGACGGTGATCTCGCCCGACCCCGCGATGACGTGGAACGCCGGGGCGGAGCGGTGGGAGATCGGGGTGGGCGTGGCGACGAGCGCGACGGCGCTCGACATGGTCTTCAACAACGGCTCGGGCACGTGGGACAACAACGGGGGCGCCGACTGGCATTTCAGCGTCGACGGCGGCGAGCCGACCGACATGTGGGAGATCGACGGCTCGCTGGACGCGGACTCGACGCTCGTCGCGAGCCGGGGCGCCTTCTCCCTCTGGGCCGGTCTCAAGGGCTCGATGCTTTACCTGGCGACGAACGCGGCGGGCGGGGGCGCGGACCGGTTCCTGCTGCTTGCGCAGACGCCCGGCGCGATGGGCCCGGCGATGTGGGCCAAGGCGGGACAGGTTGCGGCGTGGGACGCCTTCGTCGGCAACGAAGAGGCGAACGGATGGTCCGGGTGGTTCGACGCGTCCGGCGCGGCACAGGTGGCGTCGGGGAGCGTGCTCGAGGCGACGATCGACCTCGTCGGCGAGTTCGGGTCGATGCCCGACACGGTCCATATCGCGGCGGCGTCGTACCAGACGCCCGACGGCGGGGCGCTGCTCGCGTCCCAGCAGGTTCCCGCGGGCAACGCCGACGGAAATATCCAGGCGGGCGAGTACCTCGAGGTCGAGCTGTGCTCGCTGACCGACGCGGGGTGCTGCCCTGCGGACCTTGCCGACCCGCAGGGCACGCTCGATTTCTCGGATGTGGTCGCGTTCCTTGTGGCGTTCGCGGGCGAGGAGGGGGCGGCGGACTTCGCGCCGCCCTTGGGGGTGTTCGACTTCTCCGACGTGATCGGGTTCCTCGCGGCGTTCGGCTCGGGGTGCCCCTAGGTCTACTTGGCGCTTTGAGAAAGAGAGAAGGCCCGGGGTGTCATGCCCCGGGCCTTCGCATTTGAACAACGGTTGTCGCCAGGAATCAGCGGCGACGACGGGCGGCGCCCAGGACGCCCAGGCCCATCAGCGCCAGCGTGCTCGGCGTCGGGACGATGGTGTAGCGGAGGAAGTCGCCGGCGACGGAGGTGGTCCCCCAGTCGGTGGTGGCGGCGTCGGAGCGGGAGAGGTGGTCGACGCCCGGGTCGGCGCCGCCGCCCGAGCTGAAGACGTCGAACTCGATGGTGTCGCCGACGGCGAGGCCCATGGCGGTGTAGTCGACCCAGACGCGCTGGACGCCGGAGGCGTGGTCGGCGTCGGAGCCGGTGATGAGGCCGCCGCCGAGGTAGGTGGCGTCGGCGAGGCTCCAGGT
This sequence comes from Phycisphaerales bacterium, assembly GCA_041402005.1. GTDB lineage: Bacteria > Planctomycetota > Phycisphaerae > Phycisphaerales > UBA1924 > JAJRXR01. The sequence goes on from JAWKTB010000002.1 coordinate 484,835, forward strand.
CGAGCCGTCGAAGTGGCGCCACTCGCCGCCCATGCCGGAGCCGCCGTCGTCGGCCCAGGTGCCGAGGAAGTCGGTGATGCCGCGTCCCCAGTCGACGTTGCGGTTCCAGGAACCCGGATCGGTGGAGTTGTCGCCGGCGTTGGCGCCAGTGTCGATGCCGACGATGTACTTACCCCAGTTGGTGGAGTCGATGTCGGCGTTGACCTTGATGTCGAAGCAGAGGAACTGGCTGTCGTTGGTAACCGTGACGCTGACGATGTCCAGATGGTTGAAGCCCTGGGAGGCGAAGAAGTCGTGCAGGTCACCGCCGGCGGTGGTGCTGCCGACGTTGTCGTTGTAGACGTCCGCGTGGGCGAACGACACCGCCAGACCAGCGGCCGCGGCCGCCACGATGGCTCGCTTCATCTCTCTTCTCCTACGACTCGCGTACTCGATTTCTCTCTCTGGGCAACCCCCGTCCCACGAGGGGCCCTCTCATGTAAACGTTGAGCATACGGGGTCCGTGGGGGATCCCGGAAGGGAAAAAACGTTGTTGACAAGCGGGAAATGCCCATAACCGAACAAGGGGCGATAATCGGGGCTACTGGGGGGGAAAGAGGAAGCGGAGGGCCTTGGGAAGTCGCTCGGCCCAGGCGTCCTCGTTGTGGTGGGCGGCGGGGGTCACGAGAAGGAGGTGGCGGTCGGAGGTGAGGCCGTCGCGCTCGAGGCGGGCGTCCAGCTCGCGTGTCCAGGCCTCGTAGCCCTCGTTGCGCTGACGGACGGCGGGGTCGTCGCCCAGCTCGCTCCCGCCGACGCCGATGTAGACACGCTCGGGCCAGGAGGTGACCGAGTCGATGTAGCGCTGCCCGATCGGGGGGAGGCTCTCGAGGAGGAGGCGCCCGAAGCGGTCGGGACGCTGGGTGGCGATGTAGAGGGAGATGACGGCGCCGTAGGACGAGCCGCCGACGCCCGTGTTCTCGGGCTTGGTCGAGACGCGGAAGGCGCGTTCGACACGGGGCATGACCTCGGAGGCGATCCAGGCGGCGAACTCGGCGCCGTGGGGTTCGCCCCCGCGCCCGCCGTCGAAGGGGAGGTATTCCTCGCTCCGGAATCTCCCGGCGTTGGGGATGCCGACGATGATGATGTCCTCGAGGAGCCCGTCCTCGATCAGGCGCGTGGCGGTCTCGTCGGCGTGCCACTCGCCCGGGATGCCGGGGGGCTGCTCGAAGAGGTTCTGACCGTCGAAGAGGTAGAGGACGGGGTACTTGCGGGCGATGTTCGCGGGGTCGTCGTAGCCCGGGGGGAGCCAGACGAGCAGGTCGCGCATCGAGCCCGCGGCGCCACCCGCGCCGCCGGCGACCTGGAGGCGGCGAACCGTGCCCGTGACTTCGAGGTCGTGGTACTCGGTCGCCTGGCGCTGCTGGGCGATGTCGGCGGGCGAGCGGAAGCGGGGGACGGTCAGCTCGATGACGGGCGCCTCGCCCCGAAGCGTCGAGGGGTCGACCTTGGCGAGTGTGCGGTTGTCGATGTCGGCGCCGTCGGCGGTGGTCTCGACGCGGTCCCAGGAGCCCAGCGTGAACTTGAACTGGATGGTTCCGGTGCGGGCCGGGTCATGCTCGAAGACGTACTGCCAGCGTCCGTCGGAGCGCTGGGCCATCTTGAACTCGGGCTTTGCAGGATCCCAGCCGCCCCAGTTGGAGGCGAGGAACATGGGGCGCTCGTTGGTCGCCATGCGCGCGACGTCATCGACGACGACGACGAAGCCCTGTTCGAGATCCTCGGGCTGGACGGGCGGGGCGATCGAGGCTGTACATGACGTGGCGAACGCGCCGAGGACGACGAGCGTGCGGGTGAGGCGTGTCATGGGGCGAGTGTAGCCGTGGGGGGGGCGGGGCAAAACGAAAGCCGCCCGCGTCGTGTGACGCGGGCGGCGGTGAAAGCTCGTTCGTGACGCTCGGGGCGTCAGGCGATCACGGGCAGCCGTTGCCGAAGGCGGTGAGGAAGGCGATGACGTCGGAGAAGTCGAAGGTGCCGAAGGGGACCGCGAGGTCGGCGGCGGGCTGCATGGTGCCGAAGGCGGTGAGGAAGGCGATGACGTCGGAGAAGTCGAGCGTGCCGTAGGGGACGTCGAGGTCGGCGGGGTTGCACCCGGGGTTGGCCGGCGCCGACAGGTTGACGTACTGATTTCCCTCGATGGCGGAGAAGTCGATGTTGTGGACCTCGCCGAGGTTCTCGGCGGGGGCCTCGGAGTCGGGCAGGCCGCCGAGGACCTGGTTGGAGACGTAGTCGAAGCCGCCGTTGGTGATGTACCCACCCAGGAGGATGTCCTGGACGCCGTCCCAGCCGAGCTCGGCCAGGTCGATGCGGATCTCGATGCCCGTGTTGACGGCCGCGGCGCCGGCGACGCTGGGGGAGCCGGCGTCGGCAGCGGTCACGCCGGCGACGTTGGAGTTGTTGATGGCGACCTGGATGAGGCCGGCGGGGGGAAGGGAGCCCGAGGGGAGCGAGCCGTCGAGGATGTCGAGGACGGTCTCGGTGCTGGTGCGCGGGGCGTAGTTGGAGTAGAGGGCGGCGGTGAAGCCGTCCTGCTCCTGGAAGAGGGGGCCGGAGAAGTTGATGAGTTCGACCGGGGAGCCAACGGGGTTGCCCTGGCCGTCGGTGACGTCACCGCCGAAGTCGCCGCCGACGTCGGCGAGCAGGCCGAAGAAGGGGTCGAAGATGGGGCCGTCGGTGCGGAGGGTGGTGGCGTCGGTGTAGTTCTCGAGGTTGCCCGAGCCGCCATTGACGCCGTTGTTGACGTTCAACCAGAAGTCGGGGGCGAAGCCCTCGTCCCAGATGAGGTCGGACTGGCGGTTGAGGCCGTTGAAGGAGATGTCGACGTTGTCGTTGCGGAGGACGTTCTGTCCGCCCGGGGCGCAGTCGATGAAGAGGGAGCACTTGTTGTAGTTCACCTCCATGTTGCCGCCAATGAAGATGTAGAGGGAGCCGGAGACGACCGGGCCCTCGTCGACGTCGAGGTAGGCGCGGACGTTGTCGAGCTCGGAGCCGTAGGCCCAGTCAGCGTCGGGCGCGACGGGGGAGGCGAGCGAGGGGCTGCCGATGACGCCGGCGGTGTTGGAGTTGTCGATGGCGAGGGCGTAGCCGTTCATGAGCGAGCCAGCGCCCGCGGCGCCGTGCCCGGTGGTGGAACCCTGATCGGAGATGGAGCCGCTGAGAGGACCCGACCAGAGGCGCGGGATGTTGGGGGTGGTGCCGTCGTCGGAGTCGTGGTTCCAGTCGTCGACGGAGACGAGGAAGTCGGCGCCGAAGCCGGAATCGAAGATGGTGCCGGACTGGCCGTTGATGATAAAGGCGCCGGCGCCCGAGCCGGAGCCGAGGGTGTTGGAGCCGGTGCCGCCGGAGCTGTCGGTGTCGAAGTAGAGGTCGATGGCGTTGCCGTTGTTCTCGAGGTTGCCGGCAATGAAGAGGTAGAGGTTGCCGCCGTTGGTGCAGGCGTAGACGGCGTCGATCTCGGAGCCGCCGCCGCCGATCTCGGTGCCGGAGGTATCGTTGCCGAAGCCGGTGTAGTTGGTCTGAAGGAACTTGGCGGAGCCGTAGAGGGCGGCGTCGAGCGTGCCGTCGATGACGGGCGCGGAGGCGGCGGCGGCGGCGGCGACAGTGATGTACTCATTGCCGGCGTCGAAGGGAGCCGACGAGAAGTCGTGCGGCGGGTTGCCGAGGTTGCCGGTGTCGATCGGGAAGTTCCCGTCGTGGATGTTCTGGTTCGCCATGAAGGTGCGGTCGCCGGAGTTGACCCAGCCGGTGAGGCGGAAGTTGCCGTCACCGCCGATGTCGGCGAGGGGGATGCGGATCTCGACGCCGGTCATGACGTCGCCGGGAGGATCGCCGAAGTCGCCGCCGGTGAAGTCACCGGCCTCGTTGTCGCCGAAGGCGGTGGGCTGGTTCTGCATCCAGAGGACGCTGGAGTAGAACGAGCCCTCGGTGCCGGGATCGAAGACGCCGTTGACCGTGGGCTGGGCGACCGCGCCGCCGGCGAGCGCCGCAAGAATTGCGGCCGGGGTCACAACTCTGATTCGCATGTCCGATTCTCCCTCAATGTTCAGCCACTCCGCCGCGGCGGAGAGCTGCGGTGCGACACATGCCCGGGCGCCCTTACAACGCGCGAACGAAACCCTCGTCCGGGCCATCTCAAACCCTAGAGCGTAGCGAGGCCGTGCCCCGGACTCTAGAGGAGACCCGCGAAGTTCAGGGCCAACGGCGGGGGCGCATCCCCAGGTAGTGTGAAGACTTGGTGAAGTAGGGCGATCGCACTACCGACGTGAACGACCTTCCCAGGGACGGGAGGGGGCACGGATGGTCGGCTGTTGACGGGGATCCGCAAAGATTTCTACATTGGGTCGATGGAGCCCCGGGCGGCGAGCGCCACCCGGGCGCGGACCGAGAACCTCTCTGCCGTGCTCTGATGCGGCTCCGGAGACCCCATGCGCCCTATCCCAACCCGGCGCCCCATGCGGGGCTTCACCCTGATCGAGCTGCTCGTGGTGATCGCGATCATCGCGCTGCTGATCGGGATCCTGCTGCCGGCACTCGGGAGGGCGCGTGAGTCGGCCAAGACCGCGAAGTGCCTCTCGGGCATCCGCCAGACGAGCCTGGCGATGAACGCCTACGCCAACGACTCGAAGGGGTGGTACCCGATCTTCCCACTCCCGGCCCAGTACACCAGCACGGTGTATCTGGATCGACAGTGGGTTTACGGCGGCGTCGCGGGGCTGTTCAGCCTCAACCAGGTCGGTGACGGCATGCCCGGAAACCCGCCGATGGGCGACGTCGGGTACTACGCCACACCCGGCCACATCCACGAGTACTCCAACGGCAACGATGAGCCGCTGCTCCGTTCGTACATGGACGGATTCGAGATGCTGTACTGCCCCTCGGATCGCGAGGACTACTACTACGGGCGCCCGCCGACGCTGAATCTGAACACGCTGTATCCCGACGGCAAGTTCAAGACGCCTCATGCGCCCGAGGGCGAGCAGGACGTGATCTCGTACAACATCAGCTATATGTATGTCGCGGGTCTCCGCCAGGACGATCCGGTGATCGTCGCCCCGCCCCCCATGTGGGGTGACGAGACGAATGGGAACGACAACAAGTTCGGCTCGTGGTACGGCCTGAACCAGTGGCAGGAAGTGGGGCTCCCCGACACGAACTTGTTCACGACGAAGAAGTGCTACACGTCTACGGACAACCACGGGGAGAGCGGGGCGAACTTCGCCTTCACAGACGGACACGCCGAGTTCCTGACCGAGAACGTCAAGCAGACGTTCTACGATGATTTCGACGACAACGACGACGGGAAACCGGACCGCCCGCGAGACAATCCCCTGAGCATCAACATGATCAACCCAGACAGGGATAACTTCACGCAGACGATCGACTGAGCGAGCGCCGGCCATAGGGAGCCGGTGCTAGACTCCCCGCCCCATGACCGCCGGCGCCAGCCAGAGCCCGAAGCAAGCCCCCGGCGCCAGGCGAGCCGTCAGGCGCCTCGCCGGCGCACAGGAGGCCGGCCTCCTCCTCGTCATCACGCTGATGGTCTTGGCGCTCACGTTCTTCGGCGGGACGAAGACCGTGTACAAGCCCGTCGTGATCTCCCCGGGCGCGACGATCCAGATCTTCGACGCCGACGGCGTCTCGCACGAGCCTGGCACGCTCCCGGGGCGCCTGATCGCACGCATCGTCGTCAACGGCCCGGACGGTTCGGTGCAGGGGTACGACGCGCCGCTGCGGTACACCGAAACCTCGGGGACGCCGAGTGTGTTCGTCCAGGACGAGGTGAGCAGGTTCCTCGAGAAGGACAACATCACCCTCGTCCTGAAGGACGCGAGCTTCTTCGCGGTGATGGCGGTCGGGATGACCGCCGTCATCATCCTTGCGGGGATCGACCTGTCCGTCGGCTCGATCTTCGCCTTCGCCGCGATCGTCGGGGCGCTCGTGCTCAACCGCATGGGCTCTGACTTGTCGCTGAGCCTCGCGGGTCTGAACGTGACGGGCCTGGTCGCGGTGCTCGTCGGGCTCGGGGTCTGTGTCGGGATCGGCGCCCTGTGCGGAGCGGCCAACGGGGTCATGACGGTGGGCCTGCGCGTGCACCCGTTCGTGATCACCCTGGGCATGATGGCGGCCCTGCGTGGCCTGACCATCATCATCCCCCAGGCGGTGACGGGCGAGCAGTCGGTCTCCGGCTTCCCGCCAGGCTTCCAGGCGGGATTCTTCAAGCGAGAGATCCTGGAGGTCCACCCGGTGCCCATCGTGATCATGGCGGTCGTCGCCGTGGTCGGTTGGTTCATCTTGTCGCGCACGGTGCTCGGGCGGCGGGTGTACGCGATCGGGGGCAACGAGACCGCGGCGAGATACGCGGGAATCCCGGTCGGGCGCGTCAAGATCATCGTCTACACGATCATGGGGGCGCTGGCGGGCCTGAGCGCGTGCATGGCGATCGGGTACCTCGGCGCCGCCGAGACGAGCGCGGGGACGGCGTACGAGCTCGAGGTGATCGCGGCGGCGGTGATCGGGGGCGCCTCGCTGATGGGAGGGCGGGGCTCGGCCCTGGGCGCGGTCCTTGGCGCCGTCGTCATCAAGCTCATCGGCAACTCCATGATCATCTTCGACATCGACCAGTCCTGGAACCAGGTCGTCATGGGCGGGGCGATTGTGGTCGCGGTCGTGATCGACCAGACCAAGACCCGACTGTCGGCGGGATGAGCCGGGTTGTCCGCCCCTGCCCGGGAGCGTCCAGCTACACTCGTGGCGAGACGGACCGACGGGTACAGGGCCACGGGGGGCCTGGCGGCAACACACATCTGGAGCGGATCATGAGCTTCGAGACCCTGCGGAACTGGATCGGCGCCGGGGCGATGGCGGCGGCGCTGGCGATCACCGGCTGTGGCAAGTCCGGCTCGTCCTCCTCGAACGCCGGGGGCGGCGGCGGGGCCCCGGGCGGCGGTGAGAGCTACGTCATTGGCGTCGTCGCCAAGAGCCAGGGCAACCCCGTCTTCAAGGCGGCCCGTGTCGGCGCGGAGGACGCGGCGAGAGACCTCGAGGACAAGTACGGCATCAAGGTCGACATCCGCTGGCAGACGCCGAACTCCGAGGACGCCCAGGTCCAGGCCCAGTACGTCGAGCAGCTCGTCGCCTCGGGCGTCGACGGCATCGCGATCTCGGTCATCAACGCGGACGTGCTGACGGGCGCACTCAAGGACGCGGTCGACCAGGGCGTGCAGGTCATGACGTTCGACTCGGACGCGCCGAACTCCGGACGGATGGCGTACTACGGGGTGGACGACAAGGCGGCGGGCGCCGCCGTCATGCGCGAGCTGGCCAAGGTCATGGGCGGTGAGGGTGTGGTCGCGATCCTGCGTGGCAACCCGGCGGCGACCAATCTCCAGAAGCGCGTCGAGGGCGTGCGCGAGGAGGCCGCCAAGTACCCGGGCATTACGATCAAGGGCGCGTACGAACATCCCGAGACCGCCAACGACGCCGCCTCCAAGATGCAGGCCGTCCAGAACGCCAACCCCGACATCACGGGCTGGGCGCTTGTCGGGGGCTGGCCCCTCTACACCGACAACGCCCTCGACGGCATCTACGAGCACGCCAAGGTCGTCTCGCTCGATCCTCTGCCCCTCCCCCTTGAGTATCTCAAGAAGGGCCAGGTGCAGGTGCTGATCGGCCAGCCTTACTACGGCTGGGGGTACGAGTCGGTCACGTACCTGATCGAGAAGCTGCACAACGCGAAGAACCCGCCCAAGGAGTTCATCTACGCCGACTTCGACGTGGTGACCCAGGACAACGTGGACGAGTTCGAGAGCCAGTGGAACGACTGGCTGGCGCGCAACGCCGAGCCCTGAACCAAGCCGGAGCCGGATCACGACGGCGGTCCGTCCCACGCGGGCGGACCGCCGGTTTTCTCCCGCACGCTGACGATGAACGACGCCGAACCGCAACCCTTGCTCGTCGCGGAGCACGTCTCCAAGCGCTTCGGCTCGACGCAGGCGCTCGACGACGTCTCGGTCTCGTTCCTCGCCGGCGAGGTGCACGCCCTGATGGGCGAGAATGGGGCGGGCAAGAGCACGCTGGGCAAGGTGATTGCCGGCCTGCACAAGCAGGACCAGGGCGTCATCCGGATCGGGGACCAGGAGCTCAAGTCCGGCTCGATCGACGACGCGTTCAACGCGGGCGTGCGGATCGTGCATCAGGAGCTGGCCCAGTGCCACAACCTGTCGATCGCCGAGAACCTGTGCCTGCACGAGATCCCGCGCACCAAGCTCGGGACGATCGACCGGGAGGCGATGCGTGAGCGGGCGAACAGGCTGGTGCATCGCCTGGAGCCCACGATCGACGTGAAGCGCGAGTTGGGGAGGCTGTCCCCGGGGCACCGCCAGATCTGCCAGATCGCTGCGGCGCTCGACGAGGAGGCCCGCCCCGGCGCCCACCCGGCCCGAGTGATCGTCTTCGACGAGCCGACCAGCTCCCTCTCGATCGCCGAGACCGAGCGTCTGCTCGAGATCATCCGCGATCTGGCCCGGTCCGGGCTGACGATTATCTACGTCTCGCACCGGATGAGCGAGATCTTCGCGTGCTGCGACCGGGTGACGGTGCTGCGTGACGGCAAGTACGTCGCGACCTCGAACGTCAAGGACATCACCGAGCCAGATCTGGTCGAGCAGATGATCGGGCGGCGCCTGCAAACGCCCGGCGGCTCGGAGCGCACGCCCGGCGGTGAGGCCGCGGCGCTGCGGGGCCTTGGCGCCCAGGACGGGCATGCCCACGCGCCCCAGGACGCGCCTCCCCGCCTCGAGGTCGAGTCGATTTCCTCACCGGGCAAGGTCGCGGATGTTTCGTTCAGCGTGCGCCCGGGCGAGGTGCTGGGCATCGGCGGGCTCGTCGGCGCCGGACGATCGGAGCTGCTCGACGCGATCTTCGCGGTCGATCCCAGAGCCTCCGGGCGCGTCTGCGTCGACGGGTTCGAGGTGGATCGGTCGTCGCCGCGGAGTCTGATTCGCGCCGGCGTGGGGTACGTCCCCGAGGACCGGCGCCAGCAGGGGCTGTTCTTCAACCTGACGGTGTCGGAGAACATCGTCGTGCCGTTCATGAGGCGCCTGGCGCATGTCATGGGCGTGCGTCGCCTGGGCGAGGAGCGGTTGATGGTCGGCGAGCGGATCAAGGACTTCCGCGTCAAGACGGCCTCGTCCCGCTCGCTGCCGGGCGAGCTGTCGGGGGGGAACCAGCAGAAGCTGCTCATCGCCCGCTGGATGCACGAGAACGCGAAGGTGCTGCTGCTCGACGAGCCGACGCGGGGCGTGGACATCGGCGCGAAGTCGGAGATCTACAAGCTCATCCACCAGGCGGCGGCGAGGGGCGCCGCGGTCGTGCTCGTCTCGTCCGAAATGCCCGAGCTGCTCGCCCTCTCCGACCGCGTCCTGGTCATGGGCGAGGGGCGCGTCAAGGGCGAACTCGTCGGCGAGCAGATGACCCAGTCGGGCGTGCTCACCCTCGCGACGAGCGAGGACGCGCCGGCGGCGTAGCCCTGACTCGCTTGGTTACGGCAGCGGGATCTCGAGCGTGGCGCCGTCCTTGCCGGTCGCCCGCACTTCCGTGCCGTCCTCGAGCAGCACGCGGACCGCGAGCAGGCGTTCGGGGCGTGCCCGCTCGCCGTCGGTCGCGGCGACGCGGAGTATGAGAACGTTCGCGCGGCGCTGGGCCTCGTAGGTGGTGCGCAGGTACTGGCGGTGCTTGTACCCCCAGCCCTCGCCCGAGTCCTCGTACAGCTCGCCCGTCGCGTGTCCGTCGGCGTCGAGGCAGACGATGAGCGTCACCGGGTCGAGGGGCTTCTCGTCGACGTACTCCATCACCGGCCCGGTCGGGATAATCGAGCCCGGGCGGGCGAAGAGGCGGGGCTGGTCTGGGTCCTTGGAGTCGCGCCCGCCGTCGAAGCTCTCGAAGTCGAACAGGCGCCAGGCGACGCCGTCGATCGGCTTGGGGAGGACCTGCACGCGGTCGCGTGACGGCTGGATCTGCGCGACGACCAAGAGGTCCGACCCGAGCAGGAACGAGTCGTCCTCCGAGCGCAGCGCCGGATCGACGGGATCGGCGAAGAACGTCGGGCGGGCGATCGGCGCCCCCGTGCGCGACGACTCCTCGAAGAGCGTGTAGAGGTAGGGGATCAGGCGGTAGCGGCGTTCGAGCGCCCGACGGCAGGTCGCCTCGACCTCCTCGCCGAACGCCCAGGGCTCCTTGTCGATGTTCCCCTTGGCGGTGTGCCCGCGAGAGAAGGGGAAGAGGGCGCCGAAGCCCATCCAGCGCGCGAACATCTCGCCGTCGCCGTTGCCGGCGAATCCCCCGATGTCGGGCCCGCAGAAGGGCTGGCCCGAGAGCGAGAGGTTGAGCGTCATCGGGATGGAGACGTCGAGGTGGTACCAGTCGGCGGAGTTGTCGCCCGTCCACGTGGCGGCGTACCGGTGTCCGCCGATGTAGTTGGCGCGGGAGAGGACGAAGGGGCGTTTGTCAGGGTTGGCCTTCATGACGCCTTCGCGGGTGGCCTGGACCATGAGCATGCCGTAGACGTTGTGGTAGCGGGCGTGGGGCCCGGGCCCGCCGAGCTCGGCGTCGGCGCGGTGCCAGTTGTCCTCGGGCATGGTCTTGGTCGGCGAGTTGAAGACGGCCGGCTCGTTCATGTCGTTCCAGACGCCGGAGATGCCCTTGGCCATGAAGTCCTTGTAGAGTCCGGACCACCAGGTGCGCACGTCGGCGCTGGTGAAGTCGGGGAAGACGCAGACGCCGGGCCAGACCTCGCCCGTGAAGGTCGTGGTCTTGTCCGCGCGCTTGACCCAGACGTCGTGGGCCTGGCCCGAGTCGCGGACGAAGTAGCCCTTCTCGTCCTTGACGCCCGGGTCGATCATCCAGACGTTGTGGAAGCCGCGCTCACCAAGCCAGTCGTTGAGGGCCTTGGGATCCGGGAAGTCGGGCGAGTCGAAGGTGAAGACCCGGTACCCGTCCATGTAGTCGATGTCCATCCAGATGACGTCGGCGGGGATGTCGTGCTCGCGGAAGCCCTGGGCGATCTCCTTGACGCGCGACTCCGGGTCGTAGGAGTACCGGCACTGGTGGTACCCGATCGCCCACTTGGGGGGCAGGGTGATCGTGCCGGTCAGCTCGCCCAGCGCCTCGCAGACGGCGAGGGGTGTGTCGCGCTCGATGACGATGACGGGCTGCTCTTGGCCCATCGCGCGGAAGACGATGCCGCTGGTCAGGTCGATCTCGCACCGGGAGGTCGTGTCGCACAGGACGCCGAAGGCGCTGCCGTCGGCGCGGACGCCCAGGACCCAGGGGTGGGAGGTGTACAGGCTCTTGGCGTCGTCCTGGTAGCCGTAGGCGTCGGTGTTCCAGGTCTCGACGACGCGTCCGTTTCGGAGCAGCGGCCCGGCGACCTCGCCGGTCGCGTAGAGGCTCGTGCCCGGGTCGATCGCGACGCTCGCGGTCCAGCGGTCGCCCTCGTGTCCGAAGACGACGTCGATCGGGAAGTCGGCGGGCGCCGCGCCCGTCGCGGCGCGAGGGTGCTCGAGCGCCATCGAGGGCAGGCGGTGGTCGCGCGCCGAGGCGCTGGCGTGGAAGCGGACTATTCCGTCGCCGATCGACTCGGAGACGATCTGCGCCGGCGCGAGGGTGGCGGCGAGGAGGACGAGTGTGACGCCGGCGGCGCGCACGCCGCGGATCGCCGATCGGATGGGGCTCATGCGGGGCTCGCTCCTCTGGGGGTTCTGTTCGGGGCGGGGGGGTCGCCCCGCGTCACGCGGGAGTATCGCGTTCCCGGACCCTCGGGGCAACGCCGAGGAGGCGTGAGGGATGGGGGTTCAAGGCCCATTCAACGTGGGTCGGGCCGCATCCGCGGTCTCCCTGGGGCGAATCGAAGGATCGGGTCTACCCATCCTCGGCGTCGGGCGGCATAATCACCCGGAGCGCCCGCGCCAGGTCTGCGGCGGGCGATCGGCCCAGAACGGAGGCGGCGGCGGATGCATGCGAACCGTGCGAGGATCGGACCAGCCATGCTCGGCGCCCTCGCCCTTGTCGGCGTCAGCGCCCCGTACGCCCGCGCCCAGGACAACCCGGCCTTCCTCCAGTGGTTCGAGGCCGAGTGGGACGACGTCGAACGACGGATCCCGGACTTCTTCCTGGCGGGGTACAACGCGGTCTGGCTCCCGCCTCCCTCGAAGGCGAGCTACCAGAGCGCCGGGTACGACCCCTTCGACCGCTTCGATCTGGGCAAGCCGCCGATCACGGCGACCGGCTCGGGGCGCGCCCGCACGACCTACGGCACGGAAGAGTCGTTCGGCGCGATGATCGACGAGTTCCACAGGGCCAACGCCCAGGTCTTCGTCGATGGCATCTTCAACCACAACTCGGGGCGCACGACCTCGGACGCCTTCCTCGCCCAGGGCGGGTGGCCCGGGTTCTGGATCCCCAGGGAGAGCCCGCCCCGCAACAAGCTGCCGACCGACGACTGGGGCGACTTCCACGCCGGCAACGCCTCGGGCTACCTCCAGTCGGAGAACCCCGGGGGCGCGAACTACGACCTGTACCGGGGCGACCTCGTCGGCCTGATCGACATCGCGCCCGAGGAGAACAACCAGTACATCCGCCAGCCGGTCGAGGAGGGCAACCCGAACAACATCCCCGCGGGCACGATGTACAACTTGCCCGACGCGGGCAACGCGCGGTTCTACCCGGACCAGGCGCTCACGCCCGACGTGATCCACAACCCGGGCACGTCGCGCAACCCGACGCCCTTCAACCTGACGAGGTACCCCTATAACGAGGCGAGCCCTCTCGCGGGCGACGCCGTCACGGACAACGCGACGGGGATGCTGATGCGCTGGGCGCAGTGGATGCTGCAGGTCCAGCACATCGACGGGTTCCGGCTGGATGCGCACAAGCACCAGAACACCTGGTTCTGGGATACCTACTTCGACGCCGCGGTTCATGACGCCAGGACCGACCCCTGGGGGAATCACGTCACGCCGTTCAACTTCGGCGAGAACGTGACGGGCAACTTCGACATGCTCAACAACTACATCCGCAAGGACTCCTTCGCGATGCGGGACGCGCTCGATCTCAACGGGGCGGGTCGCCTGCGTGAGATCGTCAACGCCGGGGGCTTCGGCTCCTGGAACAACCTCTTCAACAACTCGGATTCGGGACATCTGGACCTTGCCGACGACGGGACCTCCAACGGCACCCTCGGCGTCAACCACGTCTTCAGTCACGACAACGGTTCGACGGGTAACGGCGGGTCCACGCCGCCCCTGCCCACCGCCCGCCAGCAGGGCTACCCCGAGCACGCGTACATGCTGCTCCGCCCGGGGCGTTCGATCGTGTACCACGACGCCCGGGGCGTCTCGCGCTCGGGCGGGTTCTTCCCCAGGGAGGGCGTGCCGATCGCGCTGGGCCTCAATCCGTCCGCGAATGTCCTCGACGACACGATCACGACCCTCGTCCAGCTCCACAACCAGCTGGGGCGGGGCCAGTACTTCCAGCTCAACAGCTCGATCAACGACGTGCTCGTCTACGAGCGGGCGATCAACGGGCAGGCCAACTGCCTCGTCGGCGTCAACGACCGGTACGACGCGGGCATCGACGTGATCAACGTCACGACCGACTACCCCCAGGGCACGCGTCTGCACGAGATGACCGGCAACGCCGACGACCCGGTCGTCGACCCGTTCAACACGATCCCCTCGGTGCTCACGGTCGGCGCGGGCGGGGCGGTCTCGCTGGTGGTGCCTCGGAACCTCTCGCAGTCGGGCGTCGAGCATGCGAAGGGGTACGTCGTGTACGCCGAGGCGCTGCCCTCGGGCACGCTGGTCATCACGAACCAGTCGGGCGTGATCGATGCCGACCCGACGAACTTCCCGTCGTACTTCCGGCGCCTCAACGACATCCCGGTCGTCTCGGCGGATACCTTCCGCATCACGCTCAACACCTCGCAGACCGACGGGCAGGACCCCAACACCGACGACAACGCCCTGTTCAAGATCGACGCGGGCACGCGGGACTGGAACGGGAACGGGTCGATCGACTACGCGCCGTCCGCCGCCCTGATCGGGGGCTACGAGGAGTTCCTGACGATCCACGACCCGACGTTCGGCTCGGGGACGACGACCGGCACGTACTCGCAGCAGATCGACGCGACGCAGCTCGAAGAGGGCTTCCATTACATCTCGGTGATCGCGTTCCGCCACCGGGCGAGCGGCTCGCCGCTGTTCACGGAGTTCCGCGAGGTGGTCTTCATCGACCGCGTCGAGGCGCCGATCGAGATCGAGGGGCCCATCGAGGGCGCCGGGTCATCCGTCGAGTTCCGCTTCCGCAACGAGGACCGGACGGTGACCGCGATGCACGCGTTCCTCGACCTGGATCCCGAGCTGGACCCGGTCGAAGAAGCGGACATCTTCAACGCCGCCTCGCGCTGGGATCGCCTCGAGTGGCGTAAGACGTTCACCGGGGTCAGCGAGGGCCCGCACGTCGTCACGCTCGTCGCCTTCGAGCAGTCGGATCGTCCGATCGTGATCGAGATCCCGTTCGGGGAGGCGCCCTGTCCCGCTGACTTGGCCGAGCCGTTCGGCACGCTCGACTTCTCCGACGTGGTCGCGTTCCTGGTCGCGTTCAGCGGGATGGATCCGGCGGCGGACCTGGCGGCGCCGTTCGGGCAGTTCGACTTCTCCGACGTGGTGGCGTTCCTGGCGGCGTTCGGGGGCGGGTGCCCGTGACGTCGATTGGATCCCCCTGTATGAAGGGGTCGTGACCGCGCCCGCTGCCCGTATACCTCCGTGCTCGTCCGCCGTCCCACCGCGCACGGAGTCCATCGATGCATCCGATCCTGCCCGCCGCCCTCGCCGCTTGTGTCCTCGCTACTCCCGTCTTCGCGCAGCACCTGCTCGTGCCGGACAAGGGCGCGGGGCGCCTCATGCTCTTCGACGCCTCGAACGGACGGGTCGTCGATCCGGACTCGATCGTCCCGCCGTCGGGGACGCTCGCGGGACCAGTCGAGGCGATCCAGGTGGGTGACGAGGTCTGGGTGAGCCAGCCCGGGCAGGACATCATCCGCCGATTCTCGATGAACGGCGACGTGATCGCGACACTGCAGGGTCCCTTCGCGGTTCCTCTCGATCGCCCGACCGGCATGGCGACCGACGGCTCGACGATCCTGGTCACCAACTTCTTCATCGCCAAGCACACCTCGGCCTCTTGGATCACCCGCCTGAGCACCTCGGGCGCCAACCTGGGCACGTTCGACGCCTTCAGCGACGCCGCCATGACCGACGTCCTCTTCAAGGGCGGTGTCTTCTACGTCGCGCTCCAGTCGGACCAGACCATCGAGCGCGTGACGTCCACGGGCGTGCACCAGGGGATCTTCGGGAGGCTCGACCAGGACGGGGTCTTCACGGTCCCTGCCCAGATCGCGCCCGCCGCCGATGGTGGCCTGCTGGTCGCCTGCAACCGGGGCATCGTGCATCTGGACGCCGGGGGCGCCCTTGTCGAGCGCCTCCTGCCCGATCGGTCCATCGTCGGCGTCGCGGCGCTCGACGACGGGCGGATCCTCTTTACCGATTCCTTCGGCGTCTACCGCCTCGAGCCCGGTGGCGGCGTCGTCACGCTCATGGCCGGTCCCAACTCGGGGTACGTCTCGCCCATCACGGGCGCGAACGCGTGCGCGGCGGACTTTGCCATCCCGATCGGCTCGGTGGATTTCTCCGACGTGACGGCCTTCCTCGGCGCGTTCGCGGCGCAGGACCCGAATGCGGACCTCGCCGCCCCCTTCATGCAGTACGACTTCTCCGACGTCGTCGAGTTCCTCACGCTGTTCGCGCAAGGGTGCCCCTGAAGACGTCGCGGGTGATCAGGGCAGGCTGATCACGTACCCGGTCCGGGGCGCGAGCGTGCCGATCGGGCGCCAGTCCTCTTGCTCGACCGAATCGGGGGGGGTGACCGTCGCCGTGTGGAGCAGCTCGGTCGGAGCGTCGGTCGGCGCGACGCCGAGCGCCCCGGCGTCAACGCCCCAGCCCGCGTCGATCGGGTCGGCGGAGACGTTGATGACCACGAGCAGGTGGTCGGCGCTGCGCCGACGCGTGAACGCGAGCACGCGACCGTCGCCCGCGTCGAGCGGCTTGAAATCGCCTACGTTCAGGCCCGGGTGGTCGAGGCGCAGGCGCACGAGCTTGCGGTAGTGCGAGAGCAACGAGGTGGGCGAGGCGCCCTCCGTCTCGACGTTCACCTGCGCGACGTCCGGGTTGATCGCCCGCCAGGGCTGGCCCGTCGTGAAGCCGGCGGTTGCGGGATCGGGCGTCCACTGCATCGGCGTGCGGATGTCGGGGTCGGGCTTGGCGCCCGACATGCCGATTTCTTCGCCGTAGTAGATGAACGGCACGCCCGGCGTCGTCATCAGGATCGTCGCGGCGCAGGCCATCCGCGCGGGGTCGGCGCCGAGGCGGTTGGAGACACGGTCCATGTCGTGGTTGCCGATGAAGGTGGACTGCTCGCCCCGGAAGGCCTCCCACGCGGCGGTCAGCGCCGCCTGGATGGGGACGGCACTACCCGAGTTGAGCCCCTCCTCGATCGCGAAGCAGGTGGAGAACTCGAAGGCCGAGTCGAGCGCGCCGGGGACGTACCGCTTGACCTGCTCGGTCGTGTCCCAGATCTCGCCGACGATGAAGGCGTGCTCGTTGAGCGAATGGATGTAGGCATTGTATTTCTCGAGCCAGGCGATGGTCTCGGGGGTGTTCTCGAAGATCACGCCGTCCTCGATGAGGTGTCGGGCGGCGTCGAGGCGGAAGCCGTCGACGCCCCGCCCGAGCCAGAGCTTGGCGATGTCGTAGAGGGCTTTGGTGGGGGCGGGGTTGCGGAGGTTGAGGTCCGGCATGCCGTGCCAGAAGAAGCCGTAGTAGTACTGGCCGGTCGTGTCGAGGGCCTTGTCGTGCCAGACCTCGTGCTGGGGCGCCCCGGGGCCGGTGAGGGGTTGGTCGGACCAGACGTACCAATCATGCTTGGGTGAGTTCGGGTCGCGGGCCTCGACGAACCAGGGGTGAAGCCAGGAGGTGTGGTTCGGGATCATGTCGACGACGACGCGGATCCCACGGTCGTGGCAGGCGGTGAGCAGCTGGCTGAACAGGGCGTTGTCGCCGTACTCGTCGTCGATGGTGTTGTAATCCACGACGTCGTACCCGTGGTAGCTGGGGGACTGGAAGACGGGCATGAGCCAGAGGGCGGTGACGCCCAGGTCGTCGTCGGTGGAGGGGTCGCCATCATTGAGGTAGTCGAGCTTGTCGATGAGGCCCCGGAGGTCGCCGACGCCGTCGTTCGCGTGGGCGCCCTGTTGCGAGTCGGCGAACGAGCGGACGAAGACCTCATAGAAGACGGCCTCGTGCCACCATTCGGGGCCCGCCGAGCATGGGCCTGCAACCGCGCTGAGAATCGTGACGATCCAGACTCCGTGACGTGTCATGCGATGCCTTCTCTCTCCCGGAGGAAGCGGGTGAGCCAGCGCCCCGTTGTGGAAACGGTACGCGCGAAGGATAGCGGGGGCGCCGAAGAGGCGTCCATGCCCGAGCGGATGGAGTTCCCGATTCAGATCAGGAGCTTGGCGGCGTCCAGGGCCTTGTCGACGAGCGTGAGGAACTTGCCGATCCCCTTGACGACGTCGCGGATCGTCTCGAGGTCCCGGATCGACTGATCAACGGCGGCGCTGGCCTTGAGGACGGCGCCGATCTTCTCGTTCACCGCGATCGTCGTCTGCTTGAACAAGAGCTGCCCGGCCATCATGGCCCGGAAGTTCACCTCCGACATCTCGCGCAGGATCGCCTCCGCCTCGTCGGGGTCCGCGGTCCTGCCGAGTCGCTTGGACAGCTCTTGGTGCGTCTTGATCAGCGACTTGTGGAGCTTCTTGATTTCCGGGTTCATTCGGTCCCCCCTGCGTTCTTGCGGGCCTCTGCGAGAGCCTTGATCTCTTCATGGAGCGCCGTGTACTCGCTCTCGATGAAATCGAGCAGCCCGGCGGCGCTTGTCGACTCGCCTTGCGCGAGTTGGTGGTGGACCGCCCCGAGCGACAAGATGGACGTGCGGAGCGACGCCAGCGTGCGGTCGTAGGCCTCGCGCTCGGCGAGCATGTTCGCGTATCGCGCCGCGACCTGGCGTTTCTGGTTCGCCGACGCGTGCAAGAACTCGAGCTGGATCTCGCCCAGATCCTGGGTCCAGTTCGTCCAGACGGTGCCGCGGATACCGTCCTCGGGTGACTCGCCGATCGCCTCGCCCATTGATTCGAAGATGCCCTGGACGCTCGGATCGGCTTGGCGGATGATGGCGAGGGCGTCACTCTGCGCCTTCATTTGCGCGAGCAAGCCTCCGAGCTGCACGAAACCGCCGGCGACGCCCGGGGGCAGCTCGCTCCCGGTGGCGTTGGCGAACCGCCCTTGCAGGTCGGCGCCCAGCTTGTGCAGCTCCTCCTGGATCTCGGTCCGGCGCTCCGGCGCAAGCAGCGACTCGATCTTCCCCGCATAGTCGGCGATCGACGTGAACGCACGGTTCCAGACGGCGAGGTCCTCCGACGGGAGAACCGTGACGAACGCCTCCTCGTTCAGCGTGCTGAGCCCCGCGGCCCGATCGAGCTGCTGCTCGCGCAGCATCGCGTTGACCTCGGCGAACGTGGCCTGCGATTGCTGGTTCGCCGTGATCACGCCTTGGCGGAACGGCGGGATGGCGTCGCGTGCCGGACCCGTCGTGCACCCGCCGAGAACGACGCCCAGCACACACGCCACGACTCCGAGACGGAGCCGGCTCATCGCCTGCAAGATGCTCATATCCACCCCTTTCCCCAGCGGCGACCACAAGGCCGGGACGATGAGTATAGCGATGTTTTTAGTAAACATTGCGCAAAGGCCACGTCCGTGATGAGGAGCGGTACCGGAGGTTCATGCGCGATCGTGATTCGGTGTTCGGGAGCGTTCGTGATGGACCTCAGAGGTCCGACGCGATCTCGTCCGCGACGTTGTGCGCATCGAACAGGCAGTTCTCGACCGCCGGCAGGGCCCAGTTGTCCTGGTTCACGAAGTAGACCCGTCCCTCGAAGGGGCGCAGGAGCTCCTGGGGCTTGCCCGTGGCGATGAACCCGGGCTTGGCCAGGGGCAGGGCGTGCCCCCAGCGCGTCATGCGGATCTCCCGCACCGCGGACTCGGGGAGCCCGAGCAGGGGGAGCGTCTCCTCGCGGAGCATCGTCGTCAGCCCCTCGCCGAAACGCTGGTACGGCTCGTGCAGGATCAGCTCGAACCGTCCCTGGGGGTACGCCAATGGCCAGTAGAACGTCAGCACGTTCCGCGCGCCCGGCTGGGGAGGCAGGTGCGAGGGCGTGAAGCTCCCGTCCAGGGCGTCGGTCGGGCGGAAGTATCCACGGGCCGCGCCCACGTCCTGCGGGAAGTTCCCGTCACGCAGCAGGAAGATGTCGTAGAAGTCGCGCTCGATCTCGCGGTCGAGCAGCACGTTCGCGACGGCGTACGCCCGGTACTCGAGGTTGAGCATCGCGTTGTATTTCGCCGGGTCCAGCCGCTCCAGGTCGAACAGCATGTGCTTGACGATGTGCTTGGAGTTGGCGAGCACGACCCGCTCGGCCTCGATCGCCCGCAGGCTCCCGTCCCGGTCCTTGTAGGTCACCTGGACCAGCCCGCTCGGCGCCATGCGCACGTCAACGGCCCGGCACCCACCCCGCACGTGCGTGGGCGAGCACCCCGCGGGGATGTGCCGATCGAGGTCCGCCAGTTTCTGCCACAGGCGGTCCGCCATGTATGCGTTGCCGCCCGGGAAGACCCAGCGCCCGAACTCTTCCGCGGCGAGGAAGTTCCACCCGCTCGCCGCCGAGATCTCCTCCCATCCCCCGCCGAACGAGGAGTAGCAGTACGCCTGGATCGCGTCCGCAAGCAGGGGGGGGACGGGCAGGCCCATCTGGTCCTCGATGTCCTGCTTGAAGGTCTTCTGGTCGAGTGCGATCATCCAGGGCGCGTCGAACGGCACGTCCGGGTACCACTGGTTGGCCATCCGGTCCACGACCGCGAGGTACGCGTCGAGTGCGGGCAGCTCGTCGGGCTTGAACCCGGCGCCCTTCAGGAAGTCGGGCAGCACCTTGCCGTTGAGCTCGACGGTCAGGGGATCCTCGTCCACGCGCACCACCTGGTGCAGCCCGAGGTTGTGGTAGATCATGTGCAGGAACGTGCCGGGGTCGGGCGTGATGACGTACGCCCCGCCGAGGGAGTAGGGAGAGTCGTCCCAGATCTCTCCCTGCGCCGAGCCGCCGAAGCGCTCGCGCAGCTCGAACACGACCGGCTTGAAGCGGCGCAGCAGGTAGGCGGTGGTCAACCCGGAGAGCCCGCCGCCGACGACGGCGACCTTGACGCGCTCGGTCGCACGGGGCATCCCGTGCGGGAAGACGTTCTCGGCGGAGTGGAACGGGATGTGATTGTCCGGGAAGGCATCCCCCGTGAACCAGGGGGCGAAGGGCATGCCACCGATCATCATCGGCTTGGGCGTCAGGGGCGATGCCCAGAGTGGGCGGGTGGGGTCGAGGGGCAGCGCGCCCGTATCACACCCGGGTGGGAGGCCCAGGATCGGGCGTGCCGCCCGGGCGTTGGAGATGAAGGGGCCACCCGCGAGAGCGCCAAAGAGGGCGCCGAGGCTGGATGAGACGAACTCACGCCGTGTTTGCATGTCAGACTCGCTTCTGGCGCCGGCGTCTGTCCGGCGTCCCGCGCCACCATACCACCTCGACGCCCTCACGCGAAAGTCGGATGGACGAGATCACGGGTTTTCGCGAGTAGGCCGCCACAACGCAGGCGGACGCGAGGTGACCCGCGTCGCACGGGCGATTCGTCGCTGTCGAGAGCGGAAAGTGCGGCGAGGGGAGTCGAGCGGGGATGACGCGTGAGTCCACTCGGAAGGGCGAGATACACGGTTCGTGTCTGATCACTCGGCACAGAGCGGAAGGCGCCGGCTGGATCTCGCCCTGGAACTCAGAACGGGCGCCCTTGAAGCGTGCCGGGAGCGTGTGCCGGCGCCCCTTGGCGCCTGCTCATCGTGGGGATCCCGTTGGCTCGGTGACGCCCCGTCTACGCGTCTTCGGGAGATGTGAGTATTCCCTGCGCGGCTTGCGGGAGGTGGGCGAGGTCCAGCCAGTGCTCCTCGACGCACCTGATCAGCGTGACATAGTCAATCAGGTTGACCGGCTTGGTGAGGTAGCAGTTCGCGTGCAGCCCGTAGGCGTCCCAGATATCCGTCGGCGACGTCGAAGTCGTCAGCACGACCACCGGGATGTGGCGGAACGCGCCCGCCCCCTTCACGAACTTCAGGAACTCGCGCCCGTCCATCCTGGGCATATTGAGGTCGAGGAGGATGAGATCGGGTCTGAGCGCGTCGGCAAACTTGCCGCGTCGGTGGAGGAACTCGCACGCTTCGACGCCGTCGCGGACGATGTGAAGCCTGGAGCGTGACCCGTTCTCCGCCAGCGCCTCCAGCGTCAGGCGTGCGTCGCCCGGGCTGTCCTCGACGAGCAGGATCTCGAAAGGTCGTTCAGGCTGCTTGCGTGGCATACTTGACGCTCTCCTGTGTGTCGATCGGTGTCTTTGGGAGCGTGAACCGGAATGTCGTGCCGGCGTGCTCGCCCGTATCGAGCCAGATCTTGCCCCCGTGGCGCTCCACGATCCGCTTGCATATGGCGAGCCCGGAGCCGGTGCCCGGGTACGCGTCGTGAGTGTGCAGACGCTGGAAGATGACGAAGATGCGCTCGGCGTATTGGGGTTCGATGCCAATACCGTTGTCCGAGATCGAGATCAGCCAATCGTCCTCGTGCTCGATCGTCTCGACCCGGACCTCGGGCGCGGTCGCGGCGTGGAACTTCACGGCGTTGTCGATGAGATGCCGCAGCAGAAGCTCGATCTGCTCGACGTCGACCTGCAGCGTAGGAAGATCGTCACGTGTGATCGTGGGGGCGCCGACGCCACCGCAGCTCTCATACTCATGTGCGACGTGGTCAAAGATGGCGGAGAGGTCGGCGGGCTCGTACGGGTTCCCACGGGCCCGGATGCGAGAGTACGTGAAAAGATCGCCGATCATGACCTTGAGGCGCTTCGCGCCGTTGATCGCGAAGTTCATGCACTCACGGTCCGAGTCCTCCAGGTTCGTTCCGATTTGGTTCTCGAGCAGCTGGAGGTAGCTGGTCACCATCCGCAGCGGTTCCTGGAGATCGTGTGAGGCGATGTACGCGAATCGCTCGAGATCCGCGTTTGTCTCGCGCAAGCCCGCGGCGGTCCGCTTGAGCTGTTCGACGAGCGACGCCCTTGCCTCCGCCGCCTCCTTCTCCATGCGGGTCCGCTCGATGAGCAACTGCTTGTCCTTGAGCTCGGCGAGGATCCGGGTGTTCTCCTCCTCGTAGTACTTGCGACGCAGCAACGCGCGGATGCGCACCTTGAGGACGGTCGAGTCGCTGGACTTCCCCACGAAGTCGTCCGCGCCGGCGTCAAGAGCGCGGGTCAGGTCCTCGCGCTCGTCCATCGCCGTCAGCATCAGCGTCATCGGGGGCGAGTTCCCCGTGTGCGACATGGACTTGATTCGTCGGCACACCTCGACGCCCGTCATCTCCGGCATCACGAGGTCCACGAGAACGCAATCGAACTGGCCCTCCGCGACCAGCTCGAGCGCCCTGGCGGGATCGCGCGTCGTCTCGAGCTCGTACGCCTCGCCCTGGAGCTCGTCCGTGAGATGCGCGAGATACGTCGAGGAGTCGTCCACAGCGAGCACTCGTGTGCGCCGGATACGCGAATCTGCAGGGTTGAGGATCTTCTTGTACATACGTGACCGCCTGAGCAGCGTGCGAGCACGCAGGAGGATCAGCTCGTGATCGGCAGACTTGCGGATGAAGTCATCCGCGCCACTCTCGAGTGCGCGAGTCTCGATCGCCGACGCATTGTCCATCGTCAACATGATGATCGCGATGACGCGGGTGTCGATCCTCATGCGGATCTCACGGCAGACGGCGTCGCCGCGCATTCCCGGCAGGTGGTAGTCCACCATGATCAGGTCCGGGACGAACTCGCTCAGGATCTCCAGCGCCTCTTCGCCCGAGGTCACCCAGCGGACCTTCCAGCCCGCCTCGGCGAGCATCGCCTCCATCCGCACCGCCTGCGTGCGAGAATCCTCGATGAGAAGGATGTTGTAGTCGCCCTCGCTCACGCCGTGACCTCCCCTTCGGCACAGACCCGAAGCAGCTCAGCGGCGATCTCGTGCACCGGGCACACGCGGCACGCCGCCCCGAGTGCGATCGCAACCCGGGGCATGCCGTTGACGACGGCGGTGGACTCATGCTCGGCGATCGTGAAACCGCCGGCGTTGCGAATGTCGAGCAGACCCGCGGCGCCGTCATCACCCATCCCGGTCAGGACGACGCCCATCGCCCTTGCGCCCAGGTCGCGGGCCATCGAGGAGAGCAGCTCGGCGCCCGAGGGGACGTTGAGGTCGTCGGGGTGAGGTGGCGTCATCGCGAAGCGTCCGCGCACGAGGGTCGTGTGCGAGCCGGGAGGGGCGACGTGGATGTGCCCGGGGCGCGGGGTGTCGCCGAGGCGGGCGGGGACGGCGTGGAGTGGTCCCACGCCGTCGAGCCAGGAGACGAAGCCGTCGAAGAAGGACGGGGAGATGTGCTGGACGAGGAGGATGGAGAAGGGAACGTCGCCGGGCAGCTCCCCGAGGACGCGTGCGAGGGCGCCCGGCCCTCCCGTGGATGACACGAAGCCGATCGCGGTGGGGCTGCCCGCGGGCGTGAGTGGGGCTTCGCGCGAGGGGGGTGAGGGCGTGTGCGCGCCGATCCGGCGCCGGACCAGATGCACGTCACTCATCCGCACGAGCTGCTCGCAGAGCGACGCCCCCATCTCGTCCCTTCTGAGCCCGGAGGGTTTCTCCACGACCGTGAGAGCGCCGGCCTGCAGCGCCTCCATGGAGAGGCGCGAGTCGCGCGACCTGGTGCTCGCGGAGCAGACGACGATCGGCGTCGGACGGTGCGTCATCACTTCGCGAGTCGTCGCGATGCCGTTGATACCGGGCAGATGGATATCGAGAGAGATCACATCGGGACGGACGCGGTCGAGCTCGGCGAGGGCGCGTTCACCCGAGGGGACGATGCTGACGACCCGGAGGCGCGGGTCCGCGTCGATCAATCCGGCGAGCCACTGCTGCGCCGTCTGTGAGTCCTCCACGATCATGACACGGATCGGGGGTCGCCCGCGGTGCGTGCTCGTGGAGACTGAGTTGTTCGCCTTGGTTGGCATCGGTGCTCGTTGTCGTCAGATGAACTGGTGGATCGCCGAGAGCAGTTCCTCGTGGTCGAATCGCTGCTTGACGATGTACGCGTCCGCGCCGAGGGCCATCCCTCGCTCGAGGTGTTCCTCTCGTTTCATCGAAGAGACGATGATGACCGGGATGCGGGCGAGCGAGGGATCGGACTTGATGCGCTCGAGCAGCCCGAAGCCGTCGAGACGGGGCATCTCGATGTCGGAGATGACGAGATCGACGGGAGCCTCGCGCAGAGTCTCCAGCGCCTCCACGCCGTCGACGGCGATCCGCACCTTGAAACCCTCGGTCTCCAAGAGACTCTTCTCGAGTGTCCTCGTGGTGAGCGAGTCGTCAACGATCAGGATCGTGAGCGTAGAGGCGTCGACCACATCCCCGGAGAAGGGCGTCGGCGCGGCGCTCGGGGCGTGGTCCTGGCTGAGCAGTTCCCCCGGGTTGAGCACGAGGCAGACCGAGCCGTCGTCGAGGACGATCCCGCCACCCAGCAGGGGCGTCCAGCGGATGCCGTTCGGCATCGGCTTGACGAGCGCGGCGCGCTCGTCGAGGAACTCATCCACGATGACCGCCAGCGAGGCGCGTGCCGACCGAAGGACGACGAGGTTGAGTTCGCCCTCTCCTCGCGGGGGCTCGGTGCGGACTCCGACGAGGGTGGCCAGGTCGAGCACCGGCGCCGGGCGTCCGTCGACGGGGATCACGGTCCGCCCCTCGATCGACTGGAGATCGAGGCGCTTGACCTTCAGCAGTCGGCGGATGGCGTGAACGGGCAAGGCGAACCGCTGCCCGCCCGCCTCGACCACGAGCACTCTGTGCGTCGAGATCGAGATCGGGGCGCTGATCTCGAAGGTCGTGCCCTTCCCCGGCGTCGAGCGGATGTGAAGGTCACCCTGGAGGTTCCGGACGGTCTCGTGTACGTCGGTCAGGCCGACGCCCCGCCCGGACACCTCGTCCACGCGCGTGGCGGTCGTCAGACCCGGGTGCAGGATGATGCGGGCGATGTCGTCATCGTCGACGTCCTCACCCTCCTCGAGGATGCCCGCACGCCGGGCGGCTTCGCGGATCCGCGCCTCGTCCAGGCCGCGTCCATCGTCCGTGACCGAGAGGGTCATGCGGTTCGCGTCGACGTGCATGGTGAGAATGATGGAGGCGCAGGCGGGCTTGCCGGCGGCGACACGCTGCTCGGGCGACTCGGCGCCGTGGGCGATCGCGTTACGGAGCAGGTGCATCAGCGGCGCCTTGAGCGCCTGGAGGACGAGGCGATCGGCGCGTGCGTCGAGGCCCTCGCAGCGTAGATCGATCTCCTTCCCGCTCTCGCGCGCGAGATCTCGCGCCATCTTGCGGAGCCCCTGGAAGACGCTCTCGCCCGGGATCATGCGGACGTCGCGGATGTGATCCTGGAGCTCCCGCCCGACCGAGGACAGCTCCCACGCGCCCGCACGTCGGCGCGTCCGGGTGCGCTGTGCCTCGCGGATGAGCGCCTCCAACTCGCGTTCGAGGTGTCGCAACGACTCTGTAGCGGCGTGAGTTGCATTTCCTCCGGCGCCGCGACCGAGGGCGCGCCGCGCGGTCACGAGGTCACGTTGCAGGCGCGAGAGCCGATCGCACAGCGACGCGTCCTCCGCCTCCGCGCCCGTCGAGGCGGCGCAGCGGGAGACCAGAACGTCAGCGGAACGGAGCAGACGGTCCAGATTCTCCGCGCGCACGCGCATCGTGTCCAGGCGGCGATCGGAGGAGGTGGGGGTGGCTCCGCTCTCCGCGGGCTCCCCCGCGGCATCATCGCCCACTCGTGCGTCTGATGGCGCCGGCGGCGCCTCGACAACCGGCGCATCCACGGCGACAGGTTTGTGAGTTGCGGCGTCGGGCGCCCGGGACTGGGACGCGCGAGGCGCGCTCGGAGGGCTCTCTTCTTCGCCGGCAAGGCGGCGGACGTCCGCGATGACCTCGCCCAGGTCCGGGCCCTGGCCGTTGCCCGCGATGGCGGCCATCCGATCTTCGATCGCGTCGATCGCGTGGGCGACGCGGCGCGAGGCCTCCTCGTCGAGCCCGCTCCGCTCGTCGCGGAGGTGGGCGAAGAAACTCTCGAGGGCGTGGGCGATGGCCTCGACGTCGGTGAGGCCGCAGATCCTCGCTCCGCCCTTGAGCGTGTGCGCCGTCCGGAAGGCCTGCTCGATCAGCTTGGCGCGGGAACTCGCGCCCTCGGTCGCCAGTTGCTGAAGGCAGACCCGGATCAGCTCGAGATGTTCGGCGTGCTCGATCTGAAATGCCTCGAGCACCTTCTCGCTGATGTCCATCAGAGCTTGTACCTCTCGACAGCGGAGCGGAGCTGGGCGCTGAGCGCGTTCAGATCAGCGGCGGAACGCTCGAGCTGCGCGGTGCTGGCCGCGGTCTGCTCGGACGCGGTGCGGATGTCGCCCATGCCCTGCGTGACCTGCTCGAAGCCGGTGAGCTGCTGGCTGGTGGCGCCCGTGATCTGCTGGAAGGCGTTGACACTCTCGTTGGCCGACTCGGTCACGTCACGTATCGTGGCCTCGGTCAGCGCTGAGCGTTCCTTGCCGACGGCGACGCGCTTGACCGCCTCCTCGGTGAGCATCACGGAGGTGTTGATCCCCTTCTGGATCTCTCCGAGGATCGAGCGGACCTGCGTGGTGCTCTGCTTCGCCTGGTCGGCCAGGTTCTTCATCTCCGCGGCGACGACGCCGAAGCGGGAGCCCTGCTCGCCGGCCGAGACCGACTCGATGCTCGCATTGAGGGCGAGGAGGTTGGACTGCTCGGACATGTCGTTGACGGTGGCGATGATCTCGCCGATCGTCTGCGTACGCTCGGAGAGCGCGATGATGTTCTGAGCGACCTGCTCGACCTGCTCGCGGATGGTCTCCATCGTCTCGGACGTCTCGAAGACGATGCGGATGCCCTCGGCGGTGGCCTTCGAGGTGTTCTCGGCGATGACGGCCACGTCCGCGGCTCGCTCGCGGACCTGCTCGCCCGAGCGCGACAGCTCCTGCATCGTCGAGGAGATCTGCTGGACGGTCGCCGCCTGCTCCCGGGTGGAGCTCGCCTGCTGCTGCGCCGCCGCGAGGATTTCCGCGGACGACGAGTTGATGTTCGCCGTCACCTGCCCGATCTGCCCCGTCAGGTTCCGCAGCCCGCGGAGCATCTCGTTAAACGAGTCTGCAAGGACGCGGATCTCGTCGTCGGATCGAACGTCGATCATCTCGTCGCTCAGGTCACCCTCGGCGATTCGGCGGGCCCGCCCGACGATCGCCTGGATCGACGAGACGATCCGGCGGCTCAGGACGACGGCGATGCCCGTGCCCAGCACCGCCGCCAGCAGGCTCGAAACCACCAGCGTCACGCTCATCGCCGTGCTCGCACGCTGCAGCGTCCCCATCTCATTGTTCATTTCCGTGGTCAGCGTGTCGGCGAGGCTCTCGACGTCCGACCGGATCTTGCGGGCAAGGGGCGTCGCCTGGGTCTCCATCATGTACTCGGCCTTGTTGGCGTCCTCACGCTCACGAGACGCGAGGATCCGTGCCGGGAGCGGGGCGTACTCGCTCTGGGCTCGCTCGAACTCATCCCAGGCGCGGGCTTGCGAGGGCGACATCGCCGCGGCGTGAGTCTTGGCCGCGTCCAGGGCCGCGGTGTACCGCTGCCAGTGCTCGGAGAACTCTTGCTTGTACTGATCGCGGGCGCCCGAAATATTCTTCGTGAGCACCGCCATCCGCAGTGCGGCGTCCGCGGCGCCGAGTCGCCCGCGAGCGCGGGCCAGATCCGTCAGCAGCACCTGGCGGTCGGCGTTCGCCTCATCCGAGGCGATGCTCTGGATCATGCCCGAGAGCATGTCGAACAGCTTGCCGGTCCGTGGCGCACTCTCCGTCAGGAGCAAATCCCGATATTCCACGTTTCCCGCCCGGAATGCCTCGGCCATTGCCGCGTCCTGCATCGTCCGCAGCGCCTTCAAGTCCTCGTCGATCGAGGACAGACGACGAGCTTGATCGGAATCGGCGTTGTCGTCCACGAGCTGGGCCAACTGCGCGCGCTGACGGTTGACCTCCTGCCAGGACTCCTCGTAGTTGCTCCGGAACACCGCCGCCTGCGCGTCCTCGTCGCCGAAGAGCAGAAAGCCACGGACGGTCGAGAGCGAACGGTTGAGATCGATCAGCATCCGGTCGCAGGCCATCGTCGCGGGGACGGCGTTCTCGCTGATCTCCTGGGCGCTGCGGTCGATGTCCGCGAGCTTGTAGTACGCCACGCCGGCGCTGGCGACCATCAGGATGATGATCAGGCCGAATCCGAATCCGAGCTTCCGTCCGATGGTGAGCTTCATGACTGCCTTCCTTGAGCCCAGGGGCGCCCTATGCGACCGCCCGTTGCGTAACGTTCGTCGCGAGCTCGAAATCCTCGACGCTTGCGAGCGTGGTCCTTCCCGCCCCGCGACCGGCAAGGCGCGACGCGAGCTTCGTGGTGTCGATGATGGTGCACCCGTCCGGCGTGACGCCCGACGAGATCGTGCCCGTCTCCTCCGTCTCGCCCTCGGGCAGGCGGACTTCCTGGTCGCCATAGTGGCGGATACCGACGAACCCGTCGAAGAGCACGCCGATCTCGTGTCGCTTGAGCAGGGCCAGGCGGGCGTCGGACGCCTCGCCGATCCTGGGCAGCGCGAGCAGCCGTTGCAGGCTGACAACACACCGGAGCTGGCCCCGGTGATTGACGACCCCGGCGACGCCCGCGGGCGCGCGCATGACCGGCGTGATGACGGGCGCGTTGGAGACCTCTTGCAGGGCGCCGACGCGGAGCCCGAACAATCGACCGCAGATGACGCCAACCATGACCGGAGCGCCTTCGCCGGCGCCGCGGCTCACCCGGGTCCGCGACGCGAGCATCTCGGCACGCCTACGCAGGGTTTCCTCGAGGCGATGCTCGTCGGGGGCGAAGCTCCGCTCGAGCGCACGCTCGGTCTCGTGGAGGCGACGCTTCACCATGTCCCAGTCGATCGTCTTTGTCGCCGTCATTCCGCGATCCTCCCGGCGAGCCGGCGCTGCGCGACGATGCGCAGGTCGTGCACGGTCGCGCCGTCGGCGTGCTCGACCTCATCGCCGTCGGGGCATCCTTCGAGGAGTCGGAGCACGCCCGTGTACATGCGAGCCGCCTCGCGCCTGCGCCCGCACGCTTCCAGCGTGGTCGCGAGCCCGATCTGGGCCATCACGAGCCGTCGGTTGAGGAATAGGGCGCGCCGGAAGGCGGACTCGGCACGCTTCACGTCGCCCGACTGCTGCAGGAGCAGCGCGTGAGTGAGATGCAACGCCGCGTTGTAGCGTGATCCTCGCAACGCGTCCTCGCACGCCGCGAGCGACTGCTCGAGTCGTCCCGCGCCGATCAGCGCCTTCATCCTGTCCTCTGCCGGTTTCTCCTCCGGGACGGGCGTGTGCTTCCGCCGGGCGTCACCACGAGTGGGGCGCACGGGTGTGGGCGGCGGTGCAGGAGTGCATGCATCGAGTCGTGAGGCAGCGTCGGGAATCTGACGCGCGGCGACGTCCGACTTCTGGTACAGCACGACGCCGGGTGCGCTGACCACGCTGAAACGCTCGAAGGCGCGGCACCCGGCCTCGGCGGGGCCGACAATGAACCAGCCGCCATCGCGAAGGGCGGCGTGCAGCCGCGGCGCCAGGTCCATGACGATCTCGGCGGAAAAGTAGATCACGACGTTGCGGCAGAAGATGAGGTCGAAGCCGCCGCCATCAAAGGGCGTCGGGGCTTCGTCCCGCACGAGGTTGTGCCGGGAGAACGTGACCAGGCGGCGGTAGCGCTCTCGCACGCGCCAGCGGGCGCCCACACGCTCGAAGTACGCTTCGCGAGCCTCGTCCGGGACGCTCCGCAGCGCCCAGGCCTCGTACTCGCCGCGTCGCGCGGTCTGCAGGTAATCCTCGTTGATGTCGGTCGCCAGAATCGAGACGTCCCAATCGCGCACGATGTTGGGGAAGTGCTCGGCGAGCGTGATCGCGATCGAATACGCCTCGGCGCCGATCGAGCAGGCGGCGCTCCAGATGCGGATCGAACGCCTGGTCTCCCCGGACCGGATGATGTCCGGGATGATGCGTGTGCGAAGCTCTGAAAAGGCCTCGTCGTGCCTGAAGAAGTACGTCTCGCCGACGGTGAGCAGTCGCACGAGCTGCTGCAGTTCCTCGTCCCCCGTGTCGACGTCGAGCAGGAGGGCGAGGTAGGCCTCGTGGCTGTCGCACGCGGTCGCGGTCATGCGCCGGCGGAACCTCGACTCGAGTTCCTCGTCGCGGTCATGGAAGTAGGCCAGTCCGGTCGTGCCCAGGACGTGCGTCTTGAGGCGCTCGTACGCGACGGCGGGCGCGCTGGGGCCGGGGAGTGTGGTCACGCCGCGGCCTCCTGCAGCTCACCCAGACGACGTTCCTCGTTCTCGCGCAACCGCTCGATGGCATCCCGCTCGAGCGCCAGCAGGAGGCGCGCTGGGTCCAGCACGCCCATGACTCGATCTTGCACCCTCCTCGCGGGCAGGGGCGCCGCGATGTCCGACGCGTCGGCGAGCTCCGCCTCCGCGGCGTTCGTCACGCCCAGGACACGGTCAACGAGCAGCGCCAGCACCCGCCCGCGCCCCCGGATCACGACCAGGGGGGTGTACAGCCCGCGCTCCGCTTCCTGCAGACCCCACATCCGTGCGGCACGCAGCACCGGGATCGGCTCGTTGTCCAGAATCAGGAAACCGGCGAGGATCGGCGGCATGCCCGCGGGCCGCGACAGGGCGCACAGCGGCACGATCTCACGCACCTCGTCGACCGGGATCCCGCACTCCTGCCCGCCAACCTCCACCGTGAGCAGCGCATTGTTTGCGCCGGCGTGAGTGGCATGCGTCTCGGGCTTGTGGCTCGCGTCGTCGCGGTCTGGCGGCGCGGGTCGCATGCGGTCCTCCTCCGCGCCACCGGGTCGACCAACTCACGCGTTCGTCACGAGGCCCGGCGACCTTCGGCCCATTCATCGGGCGCGTCCACGGACGCATGCATGCGTACTAATACGTACGTTCGATAACTCGGGCGGCGAGTTGCTCCGAGCCCGGATGCCCGCCGAACGCCTCATGGCCCGCGCCGATCGCGTCGTGGGAGAGCTTGATCAGCTCAACGATGCTCGACGCCTCCAGCCGGCGCATGATCTCGCCACGATGCGCTTCGACGGTCCGCACGCTGCACCCGAGGCGCAGCGCGATCTGCTTCGAGATCAGCCCCTGCACGAGGAGCTCGAAAACCTCGAGCTGGCGGGACGTGAGGCGTGCGATGTAGCCCATCGCCGTTTCGGTGCGCTCCCGCCGTGCGCATTCCCTCTCGAGCGTCTCGAAAGCGTGGCGGACGGTCTCGACGAGCACCCCCTCGTCGCACGGCTTCTCGAGCACGTCGATGACCCCGTCCCGGAACGCGTCGCGGACAAGCGGGACGTCGGCGAACGACGTTGCGACGATGACCTTGATCGGCAAGACGCGCTCGCGGAGCGTCTGGCGGACCTCCACGCCGTCCATCCCGGGGAGCATCATGTCGAGCACGACGCAACCGGGCTCGGGCTCGTTGTCCTCGATGAACGCCTCGCCGGTGGCGTACGTACAGACTCGGTACCCCGCGTTGGCGAGCGTCAGGCGCACCCGCTCGCGGACGGTGTCATCATCATCAACGACATGGACTGTGAAGTCCTCGGAGACCATCACCGTGTCCCCTTCTCGCGGCGGCGGTCACTCGGCGAGCGACGTGGTTGGATCGGCTCGCTATCCCCACCACTTCAAGATAATTCTCGCCCCTCGCCTCCACGTGTGCCGGGCCTGCACTCGATCCGGGTGCGGCCCCTCTTCAAGCGGTGTGGCTGGTCATTCGTCTGAGAGAGGAATAGCGATGCCTCCCCAGGGAGTGGGGAACGACCATACTCGAAAGGCGTGATAACCGCCGAGGGAAGAATGCCCCGGCATGCACGACACGACCCACGCACACATGCGCCGGGGCGTTCTCGTACGTGAAGCGGAGAGGGGGGGATTCGAACCCCCGAGGGGCTTTCACCCCCACACGAATTCCAATCGTGCGCCTTAAACCGCTCGGCCACCTCTCCGGACAGGCGCCAGTCTAGCCCCGCCCACCACCCCGGTCCGCGCCGCCACGCCTCCCGCGTCCCGCCGGGGCGACGACCGCCATCGAGACCCCGAGCCCGATGGCGCCGCCCATGACCACGTCCGAGGGGTAGTGCGCCCCGAGCAGCACACGCGCGAGCCCCACGATCACCGCCAGCACCCCGAACACCCACCCCGCCTTCGGGTAGAGACGCCCGAGGAAGACCGCCATGACCAGCGCGTACGCCGTGTGGCTCGACGGCATCGACCACAGATCGCTCGAGATCCCCGACCCGAGCTCCCACGCGTGCCGCACGCCGACCTCGGGGCTGATCGGGTACGACCCGAATGGCCCGCACAGGTACCACGGCTCGTCGAACTTCGGGCGCGGGCGCCCGACGAGCATCTTCATCGGCTGCACGATCGCGAAGGTGAGCAGCATCGCCCCGGCGTACGACCAGAGGCGCCCACGGCGCGCCGGGTCGAGCGTCCAGACCAGCAACAACGTGAGCACGATCGCCGACCCTTGCCCGAACTGCTGGAGCGTTTCCAGCTCCCGCCTCAGGTCGCCCCCGAGGTGGATCGAGCGGGCGAGGTCCGCGATCGTCCCGTCGATGGGGAAGATCGCGCCCGCCAGCAGGGCGCCGAGGGGGATGGCGAGCAGCCAACGCCGGCGCGAGGTAGAGTCGGCCTGAAGGCTTGGGGCGGGGTCGTGCATGCCGGACACGGGAGACAGAGCATACTGGTCGGGGCTGGGCCCGCTCGCGGGCGCACGGGGCGAGCGCTTCTGCCGAGGGCCCCTGGGCGCCCTCGCCCTCCTGGCGATCCTCGCGTCAGTCTACCTCCCGGGCCTGTTCGTGATCCCGACGGTCGACCGCGACGAGGCGCGCTTCGCCCAGGCGTCACGCCAGATGTTCGAGTCCGTCGCCCTCCCCGACGACCGCCGCGATACGCGCCCCTTCGAGCAGTCGGAGGCGGGCGGGATCACGGCCGGCGCCCACGCCGGGGGTCTCGTCATCCCCATGGTCCAGACCACGCCCCGCCTCAAGAAGCCACCCCTGATCTACTGGCTCCAGAGCGGAGCGGCGGGGCTCGCGACCGGGGGCGATCCCGCCCGCGACGCCGTCTGGATGTACCGCCTGCCCTCGGTCCTCGCCGCCATCGTCGCCTGCCTGGCGACCTGGCGACTGGGCCTGAGCCTGGTCGACCCGAGAGGCGCCTGGCTCGGGGCCGTCCTGCTTGGGGTCTGCCCCATGGTCGTCTGGGACACGCACCAGGCGCGCGCCGATCAGGCGCTGCTCGCCTGCACCACCCTCGCGATGTGGGCGCTGACGCGCCTCTGGGTCACGCGCGACCAGGACGCCAAGACCCCGTGGCGCCGGTGGGGGGTTCCACTCGCCCTCTGGCTCGCGATCGGCGCGGGCGTGCTCGTCAAGGGGCCGATCACGCCGATGGTCGTCGTGCTCACGGCTCTTGGCGTCGGCGTGATCTCTGACCGCTACGCCTGGCTCAAGCGCACGCGCCCGGTGCTTGGCGTGATCGTTCTCGTCGTCATGGTCGTGCCCTGGATCATCGCGGCGGGCGAGCGCGTCGGGTGGGGCGTGCTCTGGTCGTCCGCCTTCGGCGAGACGCTCGGGCGGTCAGCCGCGCCACGCGAGGGACACTGGGGCCCGCCGGGATATCACACGCTCTTTGCCGCGGTCCTGCTCTGGCCCGGGTCGATGCTGACACTGGCCGCGTTCGTGAGGATCTGGCGCCTGGCGGTCCGACTGCCCCGTCCGGAGAAGCCTGGCTGGTTCACGAGCGTGCGCACACTCTGGTCGCGGTGGCGTCGGCGCGTGCCGGGGCGTGACGCCGAGGTCTTCCTGCTCGCCTGGATCGTGCCCTCGTGGGTCGTGTTCGAGCTGGTCGCGACGAAGCTGCCGCACTACACGCTGCCCGTCTACCCGGCGCTGGCGCTCATCAGCGCCTGGGCGGTCGTGGACGCGGCCCGGGGCGTGATCGATTCCGCCTCGGTCGCCCGTCTCCGCCTGGGCCTGCGCGTCTGGGGCGTCATCGGCGTGGTGCTGACGGGCGCAATCCCGGTCGGCGTCTCCCTGCTCGGTGGGGGCTGGATCGCGATCGTCAGCGCGGCCGTCGCCGCGATCGTGAACGCTTTGCTTGTTTGGCGCGCCCTCGTCTCGTTCGATGCCGGGCGGGTGCTCAAGGCCCAGCTTCTGGGTGTTCTGAGCACCGTCGTGTTCGCCGCGGTCTTCCTTCAGTTCGTCCTGCCTCGCGCCAGCGCCCTCTGGATCACCTCCCGCCTTGCCTCGGTGATCGACTCGCACGAGGGCGCCGACCGCCCAATCGCCAGCGCCGTCTATCACGAGGACAGCCTCGTCTTCGCGACGCGTGGGCGTGTCGAGTGGATCAGCGCCGACCAGATCCAGTCCTGGGCGGGCGCCCATCCCCGGGGCCTGCTCATCGCGCCCAAGGGCGATGGCGCCGACCTGCTCGCGCAAGGGTGGCGGTCGATCGCCGAGGTCTGGGGGATCAACTACGCGGGCGGTCGCGTGGTCACGCTCGAGGCGCTGGAGCGTGAGCCGTGAGCCATGCTGCGGATCAGCCCGGCCCGACCGGGGTGCTCGTGGTGGACAAGCCCCTGGGGGCGATGTCTGCCGCGATGTGCACGCTCGTCAAGGGGCGCCTCAAACGTGCGCACGCCGGGCGCGTCAAGGTCGGGCACGGCGGCACGCTCGACCCACTCGCGACCGGGGTGCTGATCGTTCTGGTCGGGCGCGCGACCAAGCTCTCAGACGCCGTCATGGCGAGTGGGAAGGAGTACCTCGCCGAAGTGGATCTCTCGGCGCGCTCACCGACGGACGACCTTGAAGCCGAACCGATCGCCGTCCACGTTGCCCGCCCGCCGACCGAGGCGGACGTGCGCGCCGCCTGCCACCGCTTTCTGGGACCGATTCTTCAAACGCCCCCCGAGCACTCGGCGATGAAGGTGGGGGGGAAGCGCGCGTACACCCTCGCCCGCGCCGGCGTCGAGACGGGCCTGCGCCCGCGCCCCGTCGAGATCCGTGAGATCGAGCTCGTCTCGTACGCGTGGCCGACCGCCCGCCTCCGAATCGCCTGCGGCAAGGGTGTCTATATCCGCTCGCTCGCCCGAGACCTCGGCCTGGCCCTCGGCGTCGGGGGCGTCCTCACGGCGCTGCGGCGAACGCGCGTCGGTCCCTTCACGCTCGACGAGGCGAGAACGCCCGACCAACTGCCCGACCCTCTGGCGGAGCGCGACCTGCTCTCGCTGGACGATGCTCGAATGCGGTTGCGAACACGCGCCGACGCGTAGCGTCGGAACCGAGCCGCGAGCGTGAGCTCGCGAGAGAGGCCCCAGCAGTCCGCGAGCTCACGCTCGCGGCTCAGATCAGGCTTAGCTCTCGCCCGAGGGCGTCCACAGCTCCGCGACGTCCTGCCCGTCGCAGAGCTGACGCATCACGAGGTACAGCACCGTCCCGGCGGTGAAGTAGAAGCTGATCATCAGCCCCCCGACGAGCAACTCGAGCGCCCCCGTCCAGAGCGAGACCAGCCAGCGCGCCCACTTCCTTGTCACGAGCGGCTTCGCCGGGGCGTTCTCGTCGGCGACCGCGTCGTCCGTCCCGGCGTCGTCTCCGGCGCGCTCGGCCTGCTCGCGGGTCTGCTCGATCAGCTCGTCGAACGTCATCGGCTCCCCGCCCGCCGAGCCGCCGACGATGATCTCGCGCGGCTTGTCCCCGATGAAGGCGCCCGTCGAGGCGGCGGTGAACGCCGTGATCGAGCTCACGATCACCGAGAACAGCCCGATCACGATCAACCCTTGCAGCGCCAGGATCAGCATGTACAGCACAAGGCGCCCGGGCCTGGCGAAGACGTACGCGAACGCCCGCTGGATCGCGTCCAGCGCGTCCGTCCCCTCGCACGCCACCCCCGGCACGAGCATCGGCCTCGCCACCGACCACAGCACCAGCACCACCACCGCGATCGCGCCCAGGATCAGCGCGATGAAGTACAACGCCGCCGGCGCCAGGTGCACGAACGGCACCGCGAACAGCAGCCCCCCGATCGCCAGCGCCACCGCGATCGCGACGACGATCGCGAGGGGCGCGAGCACCGCCCCAAGCAGGGAGAGCCATTTGCGGACCGCGAGCCCCGCCGCCCGCTCCCACCCGATCACGCGCCCCGAGGAGAACTCGACCGCCGCCGACCGGCTGATCGCCCCGCCGAAGAGCACCCACACGACGATGATCGGGATGCCCAGGAGGAAGAAGCTGATTGGGTACTGGTCAAGAAGGCGCCCGGGCAGGGCGGCGAGCTCCGCCATTGTCGCGGCGAGGAACTGAGGGTTCCCGCTCAGGATCGCTTCCCAGAGCTGGGCGAGCGCCCGCAGCTTGGCGTCAACCACCACGCCGATGAACCCGGGCTTGTCCGACCAGAGCTCGTTCAGGCTGCCGATCGCGAGGATGACGATCCAGGCCGCGGTCCCCATGACGAGGCGCTCGGGCCTGAGCGAGAGCCCCGCAGCACGGAGGAGCTTGGGCCAGAGCAGGCCCGAGGTCAGATCCTCGAGCAGGACCCGCGGCTCGCGCGAGAAGGCTCCTGGTGTCGGCTCGGTCGTCTGCGGCATGTCCAGGCTCCCCTGGTGTGGTCCCGTCCGTGGAGGCCTCAGCCTACCGCGCCCCGGCTTACCACGCCGATCCGGGGCCCTCGCTTGCCCTCTCGCGGTCGAGCGCCGATGATCCCGCCATGGCCAAGGTCCTCCTCCGCTGGGCGCTCCCGATGGCGGCGCTGTTCGTGCTCGGCCCCGCCGCCTCGCGCCTGGTCGTGCTCCTGCACGCGGCGGACGGCAGCCGTGATGTCACCCTCCTCGTCAACACCACCCCCATCCTGGGCGCGGCGGTGATCGCGGGCATCATCGCCCTGGCGATCGTGGGCGCGCTGCCAGCCGCCCGGCTGTTCGGGCCTCGCGCGGCGCTGCTCACCGCCGGCTTCACGCTCACCTGGGCCTCCTGGTACACCGCGCCCCTGAGCATGCTCGTGCGTCGCGCCGAGCCCACGAGCGTCCTGACGACGCTCGCGATCGAGGGCGCCATCGTCGCCGCCTTCGGCATGCTGATGCTCATGTTGATCTTCCACGTCGGCGCTCGGGCGCACGACCCCAAGGACCACCTCGTCGGCGAGGGTGGGATGGAGCTGCGTCGGACGTTCACGACGCCGGTCGGGCTCGTCTCGATGCTGGGCGCCGCCGCCGCGGCGCTGCTCATCACTTGGGCGTTGGCCCGTGAGCCGCAGCGGGGTCAGTCGATCTTCGCGGCATTCGTCGCGGGGATCGGCGCGGGCGCCGTCGGCGTCTGGGCCGGCACCTTCATCGACCGCGACGTCCCGAGAGGCGCCCCGATCGTCGCGATGCTCCTGCTCGCAATCGTGGCGCCCCTCATCGGGCTGGTCTCGCCCGGCGCCGGCGCGATGCGCGACGCGGTCGTCACCGACGCCTTCCTCGGCCCCGTGCGCCTCCAGGGCCTCGACTGGCTCATCGGCGCCTCGATCGGCGTGCCCATGGGCCTCTCCTGGGTCCGCGCCGCGATCGAGTCCTCCGAGAGCCACGAGCACAAGCCCGCCCGCGCCTAGGCTTTGCAGGGTTTTCATGCCCGCGCGAGGCGGGTGTCGTAACCCCCGGGACAGGCGGTGAATCCGCTCTCCCGACGCGCCCGAACGCGGGCGCATGGAGCCACCCATGACCAAGCCAGGCGGCGCCCACCACGCCCCCATGCCCGACGTCCAGGCCTCGCGCGACGAGCGCAACATCGCCATCGACCGCGTCGGCGTCAAGGACGTCGTCTACCCCATGGTGCTCCGCACCCCCGAGGGGGGCGACCGCCCGACCATCGCCCACATCAACATGTACGTCGCCCTCCCGCACACGCAGAAGGGCACACATATGAGCCGCTTCCTCGAGGTTCTCAACGAGCACCGGTGCTCGGCGATCACCCCCGAGCAGATCCCCGAGATCGCCCGGGCGATCAAGGAACGTCTCGAGGCCCAAGAGGCCCACTTTGAGGCTTCCTTCACCTATTTCATCGAGAAGCACGCCCCGGTCACGGGCGCCGCCGGGCTGATGGACTACGACGTCACCTTCGAGTGCACCGCCAACTGCAAGGAGGACTTCGTCCTGGGCGTCTCCGCCCCGGCGACGAGCCTGTGCCCCTGCTCGAAGGAGATCAGCGAGTACGGCGCCCACAACCAGCGCTGCCGCATCGAGGCCAAGGTCCGCTTCGAGGGCACGCTCTGGATCGAGGATCTGGTCGCCCACCTCGAGGCGGCGGCCAGCCACCCCGTCTACGCCGTCCTGAAGCGACCCGACGAGAAGTTCGTCACCGAGAAGGCGTACGAGAACCCGAAGTTCGTGGAGGACATCGTTCGCGACCTGGCGATCGCCCTCGACGACGACGACCGGATCACCTGGTACCAGATCAACTCGGAGAACTTCGAGTCGATCCACTCCCACAACGCCTTCGCCCAGATCACCCGCGACAAGCGCCACGCCTGAGCGCTCTCACGAGCGCCTTCCTCCCTCTCCCCTCCGGGGAGAGGGCCGGGGTGAGGGGCTCCGACATCTCCTGTCTTCCCCTCCTCCCGCTTCTTCCTCCCACCCCCTCCACACACCAACGATCCCCCCGCGCCGGCCCCGACGCCGATCCCCGTATGATGCCCCCACCGCGAGGGATGGACCCCCGCGCCCGCTCAGGGGCCACAGCCCGAGATGGACCTCAGGCGCCTCATCCCCAGCATGTTCCACCGGCGTGTCGCCCTGCTGATGGCGATGTTTGTGCTCGCCTCGCTCGCGCTCACCGGCAAGCTCGCGTGGCTGACCGTCGCCCGGGGGGCCGACCTGCGGGCCGAGGCGGAGGCGAAGCTCGTCCGCCAGAGTTGGGTGCCGACGCACCGGGGGCGGATCCTCGACCGCAAGGGGCGGGTGCTCGCCCACGACCGGGCGGGGTACGACGTGCTGGTGGACTACGACGTCCTCTCCGGGCGCTGGCAGGAGCGCGAGGCGACCACGCTTGCCCGCCACGCGTACACGGGGGACTGGAGCGCCCTTTCTGACGACGAGCGGGCGGGACTGGTCGCGCCCCTGCGCCGCCGGCTGGACGAGCACGTCAACGCGATGTGGTCGCGTCTGGGCGACGAGCTGGACCTCGACCCCGACGAGCTGCGGTCGCGGGGCGACGCCGTCGTCGACCGCGTCGAGGCGATGCACGAGCGCATCACGCGCGCGCGCATCCAGCGCGAGATTGATACCCGACGCGAGCGAGGCCTCGAGACCAACGCCGCCGACATGCGCCGCGTCATGGACCTCGCCTCCCAGCCGATCGCCGAGCAGCGCCAGTCGCACGTCATCGTCCCGGGTGTGGACGACAAGACCGGCTTCCACCTGATGAGCCTGCAGGCCAAGCGGGTGCACGCCCCCGGGGCGCCCCTCGACTCGGCGGAGGAGCTGATCCCCCTGATGCCCGGGCTCGAGGTCCAGGGCTCCACCCGGCGCGTCTACCCGTATGACGAGCGGGTCGTGGACGTGGACCTCTCCAAGTTCCCGCCCCCCCTGCGGCGCGACGGGTTCCGGAGCGTCACCTCCAAGGGCGTCGCGTGGCACCTGATCGGTCGCATGCGCGACGGCGCCCAGGCCGAGGACGTCGACAGACGCGACACTGCCCTGCGGGAGAGACCGGATCTGCGCGCCGCGTCGTTGCTCCCAGACGGCACGGACCGCGGGGAGTACTTCGACGAGGACGCCGTCGGCGTCGCGGGCGTCGAGCAGAGCCTCGAGGCCCGCCTGCGGGGTCTGCGGGGTCTGCGCCGGGAGAACCTGCTGACGGGCGAGATCGAGACGCTCGAGCCGGTCGCCGGTCGCGACGCGCATCTCACCATCGACGTCGAACTCCAGGCCCGCGTGCGGGCGCTGCTGGACCCCGCCCTGGGGCTGGCCAGCGTCCAGCCCTGGCACGACTCCGATGGCGTCGCCCGGGGCGTGATGCACTTTGGCGATCCCCTGAACGCGGCCGCGGTCGTGCTCGACATCAAGTCGGGCGAGATCCTCGCGCTGGTCTCGACGCCGGGCGTGCCCCGCGACGCGGACTGGCATGACCAGGGCTTCGCCAGCCAGAGCGAGTACGACGAGTACCTGGCGATCAACTCGCCCTACGTGAACCGGGCGGTCGCCAAGCCGTATCCGCCCGGCTCGATCGTCAAGCCCCTGATGGTCTGTGGCGCCGAGCGCCTCGGGAAGCTCGTCCCTGGCGAGACGATCAAGTGCACCGGGCACCTGCTCGAGGACCGCCCCGACGTCTACCGGTGCTGGATCTACAAGAAGTACGGCATGACGCACTCGGACGACGGGCACGGCCTCACACCCTCTGAGGCGATCGAGCACTCGTGCAACATCTTCTTCTACGAGGTCGGGCGGCGCCTCGGGCGCCAGGGCATCGCCGACGTCTACACCAGCTTCGGCCTCGGGCGCCCGTTCCACCTGGGCATCGGCCCGGAGTTCGCCGGCGAGCTCGGCCCCTTCAACGGGATCAACGACGGCTCGGATCTCGAGTCCTGGGACCCGATCCTGCTGGGCATCGGCCAAGGCCCGGCGGCCTGGACGCCCCTGCACGCCGCCGACGCGTACGCGACGCTCGCCCGGGGTGGCGATCGCATCGCCCCACACCTGATCGCCGACGGCGATGCGCCGATCGTCCGCTCCCGCGTGAACATCCCGCCCGAGGCGCGCGAGCAGGCGCTGCGGGGCCTGTGGCTCTCGGCCAACGACGAGAACGGCACCGGGCACGCCGTCACGTACCCGGGCGGGCGACGCGAGCCCATCTTCGACGTCCCGGGCATCCGCGTCTGGGGCAAGACGGGCACCGCGACCGCCCCCGACCTCGTCTACGACCCCGATGGCGAGGAGGGGCCGCTGCCCCCCGAGGTGCGCCGCACGGGCGACCACTCCTGGTTCGTCGTGCTCGCCGGGCCCGAGGGCGGCGAGCCTGAGTACGTGATCGCCGTCGTTGTTGACTATGCGGGCTCGGGCGGGCGTGTGTCTGGGCCGATCGCGAACCAGATCATCCGGGCGCTGGTGAGCGAGGGGTACCTCCCGAGCGCGTCGGGCGCCGCCGCGAGCGAGGCGCCCAAGCAAGCAACGGAACCTCGCGGATGAGCGCCCAGGCCGGCAATCTCGCGATGATCGGCCAGCTCATCCGTGGCCCGGGCGCCGGCGAGCGCACGGGCGTCCGGGGCTCCCTGCGCCTGGTCAACGCCGCCTGGCTGACGATCATCGCCTCGATCGGCCTGTCGCTCCTGAGCGTGTACGCGATCGACGTCGCGGAGACCGTCCGCCCCGAGGGCGTCGCGGACCTGGCGCCGACGGCGTGGAAGCAGGCGGTCTTCGCGATCGTCGGGATGCTCGCGGCGACCGTCGTCGCGTTGCCCCATTACCGCATCATCTCGGTCTTCTCCTGGCCCCTCATGGGCGCGATGATCGCCCTGCTGGTCTTCCTGCTCGTCCCCTTCGTCCCCGCCTCGATCGTGACACCCCGCAACGGCACGCGCGCCTGGATCGACCTGGGCCCCGCCGACTTCCAGCCCTCCGAGATCACCAAGATCGCCTTCGTGCTCGTCGTCGCCCAGTACCTGCGGTACCGCACCAAGCATCGCCAGTTCACGGGGCTGATCGTGCCGGGGCTCATCGCGGCGGTCCCGCTGGGCCTCATCACCCTCCAGCCCGACCTCGGGACGGCGATGCTCTTCGTGCCGGCGCTGTTCGCCATGCTCATCGCCGCCGGCGCGAAGCTCCGTCATCTTTCCATCATCGTCGTGTGCGCCGCGCTCGCCGCCCCGGCGGCGTACCCCTTCCTCAAGCCGCACCAGAAGACGCGCATCGTCGCGATGCTCAAGGCGATCGAGGGGGACACCACCACCGCCCAGGACATCAACTACCAGGCGTACACCGCCCAGCGCCTGATCGGCGCGGGCCAGTTCGACGGCTCGCCCGCCCCCGCCGCCCGGGCGCTTGTCTACTACAACCGCCTGCCCGAGCGCCACAACGACATGGTGTACGCGGTCATCGTCGCCCGCTTCGGGCTCTGGGGCGGGCTCGGGGTGATCGCCCTGTACCTCGTCTGGATCGGGGGGGCGCTGCTCGTGGCGGCGTCGTGCAAGGAGCCGATCGGGCGCCTCATCGCCGTCGGCATCCCCGCCTTCATCGCCGCCCAGATGGTCATCAACGTCGGCATGAACCTCGGGCTCGTGCCCATCATCGGGATCACGCTCCCCTTCGTCTCCTACGGCGGGTCGAGCCTGCTCGCCTCCTGGCTCATGGCGGGCCTGATCGCCAACGTCGCCCTCCACAAGCCCAGGCCCCCGTTCCGCCAGTCCTTTGAATACCCTGAGGACGATGAGAGACCGCGACTCGGCTCGGGCAAGTACGGACGCGCCGTCGGCTTCTCCGGGCGCGCCATCACCCGCTGACCGCCCCGCCTATCTCGACGCCACGCCCCTCACGCCCCCGCCCGCCTTTCTCGAGGCCGCAGGGGCGATCGGCGTCTCCTTCGACGCCGGCGAGGTCGAGCGGCTCGGGCGATACCTCGCGTTCGTGCTCGAGGCGAACAAGTCGTTCAACCTGACGGCGATCGAGGAGCCGAGCGCCGCCTGGGAGCGCCACATCCTCGACGCCCTGACGCTCCTGCCGGTGCTCGCCGAGGCGACGCCAGAGGCGGAGGGCGAGCCCCTCTGCCTCATCGATGTCGGCTCGGGCGCCGGCCTGCCAGGCATCCCCCTGGCGATCGCCCGCCCGGACGTGCGCGTCACCCTCCTCGACGCGACGGCGAAGAAGTGCGATTTCCTGCGAGCCTGTGCGCTCGAGCTGGGCCTGTCGAACGTCGAGGTCGTGTGCGCGAGAGCCGAGCAGGCGGGTCAGGACCGGGGAGCCCGCACCGCCGGCGGGCGTGCCGGGGCGCTTCGTGACGCGTACGACATCGTCGTCGCCCGAGCCGTCGGGCGCTTGGCGACGCTGGCGGAGTTGACGGTCCCCTTTGCGCGTGTCGGCGCCCTGGTCGCCCTGGTCAAGGGGGAGAAGGCGGACGAGGAGTTGGCGGAGGCGAAGCAGGCGCTGCACATGCTCCACGCCGCCCATGCTGGGACGATCCAGACGCCGACGGGGCGGATCGTCGTGCTGGAGAAGGTGCGTGCGACCCCGAAGATCTACCCCCGGCGCGACGGGGAGCCCAAACGATCCCCCCTCGGCGTCGAGGCGGCGAGGAAGCGGACGCCGTGAGCGACGAGCGTGTCCAGGACGTTCGCGCGGTCCTCGCCGAGGACGGGCCCGTCGCGCGCGCCCTGGGGGCGTCGTATGAGCCCCGCCCCGAGCAGATCGAGATGGCCGGCGCCGTCGCGAAGGCGCTCGAGGCGCGCGCGCATCTGATGGTCGAGGCGGGCACGGGTGTCGGCAAGAGCTTCGCGTATCTCGTTCCCGCCGCGATGCGGTGTGTCGAGCGGGGGGAGACCGTCGTCGTCGCGACCAACACGATCTCGCTCCAGGAGCAGCTCGTCACCAAGGACGTGCCCCTGATCCAGCACGCGCTGGGCCTGGACTCGCCCGACCCGGACGAGCCGCCGCCCCTGCGCCCCGTGCTCGTCAAGGGGCGGGGGAACTACGTCTCGATCCGGCGTTTGAAGCTCGCGAGCTCGCGCCAGGACAAGCTGTTCAACGACGCCGGGGCGAGGCGGTCGCTGCATGTCATCGAGGACTGGGCGTACGACACGCCCGACGGCTCGCTCGCGACGCTCCCGCCCCTGGAGCGCCCCGGGATCTGGGACCGCGTGCAGTCGGACTCGGGCAACTGCATGGGGCGCAAGTGCCCGCACCACGCCGAGTGCTTCTATCAGAACGCCAGGCGGGTCATGGAGGGGGCGAACCTGCTGATCTGCAACCATGCGCTCTTCTTCAGCGACCTCGCCCTGCGCGCGCGCGAGGTGGGGTTCCTGCCCAAGTACGACCACGTGATCCTGGACGAGGCGCACAACGTCGAGGACGTGGCGGCCGAGCACTTCGGGATCTCGCTCTCCGAGGGGCGCGTCGCCCACCTGCTCGGGGCGCTCTACCACGAGCGGACCGGGCGGGGGTACCTCTCGCAGCTTCAGCTCGCGACCGGCGAGATCGAGCCCGTCGAGCGGGCGGTCAAGCTCGTCGGCGTCTGCGACCGGGCGATGCGGGGCTTCTTCGAGTCGCTCGCCCGTCTGCACGACTCGGACGAGGTCTCGAACGGGAGGATCCGCCGCCCGGGCGCGATCGAGAACACGCTCACGCCCGTGATGAACGACCTGACGGTCCGCCTGCGGGCGCTCAAGGACCTGGCGCAGACCG
Organism: Phycisphaerales bacterium; assembly: GCA_041402005.1. Lineage (GTDB taxonomy): Bacteria > Planctomycetota > Phycisphaerae > Phycisphaerales > UBA1924 > JAJRXR01. Next base: position 529,756 of record JAWKTB010000002.1, read on the forward strand.
AGGCGGACCGGTACGAGCTGAACGCGTACGCGGAGCGGGCGTCGGAGATCGCCGACGCGGCGGAAGCCCTGATCGAGCAGACGGCGCCCAACTTCTGCTACTGGGTCGAGATCACGGGGCGCGACGACGATTCGCGGCGGGGGTCCGGCGAGCGCGTCAGGCTCGCCTGCTCACCCGTCGAGGTCGCGCCCTTGCTGAAGGAGCGGCTGTTCGACGCCGAGCATTCGGTGGTGCTCACCAGCGCCACGCTGGCGACACGGACGATCCGCGAGGACGAGCCCAGTGAACGGGCCGAGACGGCGTTCGCGCACGCGATGTCGCGACTGGGGTGCGAGGGGGCGCCGGCGTTGCAACTCGGCAGCCCGTTCGATCACGCGTCGCAGGTCGAGGTGTACGTGGATCGGTCGATGGCGAACCCGACGTGGTCGCCGAGGGGAGGGGGAGGAAGAGGAGACGGGCGGGACGCACGTACCACCGGAGGGGGGAGAGGGGCGGACACGTACACACGCGAGCTGGTGTCTCGGATCCTGGACCACGTCGCGGCGACCGAGGGCGGGGCGTTCGTGCTGTTCACGAGCTTCAGCCAGCTCAACAAGACCGCGGACGCGCTGGCGGGCCCGCTCGAGTCGCTGGGGATGCCGATGCTGGTTCAGGGGCGATCCGGGGCGCGCTCGCAGATCCTGCAGGAGTTCCGCGAGTCGAGCAACGCGGTGCTGCTGGGCGCGGCAAGCTTCTGGCAGGGCGTGGACGTCCGGGGGGACACGCTCCGCAATGTGATCATCACGCGCCTGCCCTTCGACCCGCCCGGGCGCCCCCTGACCGAGGCCCGCCTCGAGCGGATCCAGGAGCGGGGGGGCGATCCCTTCCGCGAGGATTCCTTGCCGCGTGCCGTCATCCGCTTCAAGCAGGGCTTCGGGCGCCTGATCCGATCCACGACCGACACCGGGCGGGTCGTCGTGCTCGACCCCAGGATCATCACCAAGGGGTACGGCAAGCTCTTCCTCAACGCGCTGCCCGAGGGCGTCCGGGTCCGGACCCTCCCCGAGGTCGAGGATTTGCCTGACTTCTGACAGGCTCGGGCCTACCCTCTTCTCCCTCTCGCACGCCAAAAAACCCAAACAAAACCCGGAGATCATATGCTCGGGCGAGTCTTCAAGGCGTACGACATCCGTGGCACGTACCCCGACCTGCTGACCGACGCGATGGCGTACCAGATCGGCGCGGGCGCGGGTCGGTTCCTGCTGGACGACGCGGCCAGCGCGGGCGAGACCACGCCCATGATGCGCAACGTCGTCGTCGGGCGCGACATGCGCAAGAGCAGCCCCAAGCTCTCGTCCCAGCTCATCAAGGGCCTCAGGGGCTCGGGCGCGAGCGTCATCGACGTCGGGCTCGTGGACACGCCCTTCATCTACTTCGCGGTCAATCACCTCGATTGCGCCGGCGGGGTCATGGTCACCGCCAGTCACAACCCGCCCCAGTACAACGGCTTCAAGATCAGCACGCGCAAGGCCAAGCCCGTGGGCGAGGCGACCGGGCTCGCCGAGGTGCGCAAGCACGCGGCGATGGCGGACTCGGCCAAGCTCACGCCGGGCGACACCAGCGTCGAGGAGCGCGACCTCTGGGACGCGTACATCGACCACGTCCGCTCGTTCATCGACCTGCGCTCTCGCCCCATCAAGCTCGTCGTTGACGCGAGCAACGGCATGGCGGGCACGATGGTCCCCAAGGTCTTCGGCGAGCGGGGCTCGGCGATCGAGGGTCTCGAGATCATCGAGCTCAACTTCGACAACACCAAGGGCGAGTTCGTCCACGAGCCGAATCCCCTCGTCGCCTCGAACCTCGACCAGCTGCGCAACACGGTCGTGCAGAAGAACGCGGACCTCGGGATCTGCTTCGACGGCGACGCCGACCGGTGCGTCGTGGTGGACGAGAAGGGGCGGATCGTCGGGTGCGACCACCTGACGGGGCTGCTCGCGAGGCACTTCCTGGCGAAGAACCCCGGGTCGCCGATCGTGTACGACCTGCGCTCGACCAAGGCGGTCGCCGAGGAGATCGAGGACGCGGGGGGCGAGCCGATCCGCTCGCGCGTCGGGCACGTGTTCATGAAGCAGGTGATGGCGGAGAAGGGGTGCGCGTTCGGTGGCGAGCTGTCCGGGCATTTCTACTTCGCGGACAACTTCAACGCCGACTCGGGCGCGATCGCGATGGCGACCGTGCTGAGCGTGCTCGCGGAGCGCCGGCGGAAGATGAGCACGCTGATCAAGCCCATCGCCCGCTACGTCCAGTCGGGCGAGATCAACTTCGAGAACGAGGAGGCGGACGACACGCTCGAGCTGCTCAAGGACGACTACGCGTCCAAGGGCAAGATCGACGAGCTCGACGGCGTGACGATCGATTGCTTCAGCCGGGACGGATGGTGGGTGAACATCCGCAAGAGCAACACCGAGCCGCTGCTGCGCCTGAACGCCGAGGCGAAGGACAAGGAGACGCTGCAGAAGGTGCTGGGCAAGTTCGCGCCGCGGATGGGGCGGCGGGTGGATCACTGAGAGTAGGCATTAGGCATTAGGCATTAGGCATCAGGCATCGGGCATCAGGCATTAGGCATTGGGCATTGGGGGTAGGCGGTGGTGTGGGGATGGGGCGGGCTTGGAACGCTTCGGGTAGCATCCGTTGGCGCAGACGGTTGAAGCCTTCGCCCTGATGCCCGATGCCTATTCCCTGATGCCTCTCCTCCCATGAACATCGCCGCCTTCTTCGAGCACTGGAACATCGCGGAGAACCCGTTCCGGGGGGAGGAGGCCCGCGACGACGCGGTCTTCGCGCGGATGTGCCTGGGCCGCGCTGACTCGGGCGTCTCGGCCCACACCGACTTCGAGAAGATCCTGGGCGATCCGTCACGCCCCGCGACTTCGATCGTCTTCGGCGAGAAGGGCTCGGGCAAGACGGCGATCCGCATGCAGATCGCCTCGCGCCTCGCCGCCCACAACAAGGCCAACCCGAGCGCCATGACGCTCCTGCTCCCCTACGACGATCTGAACGGCGTGCTCGACACCCTGCACGCCCGCTTCCGGGCGGCGGACGGGAAGCGCTGGAGCGTCGACGACACGCTCTCGCGCCTGCGTCTCGTCGATCATCTCGACGCGATCCTCGCGATCGGCGTCGGACGCATCGTCGGCGCGATCATCGGAGGCGCCCCCGCCTCGGTCATCGAGGAGGTCGGGCCCTCGCCCGCCAAGAGCGCGAGGAGGATGAGCCCGGGGCTTCGGCGTGACCTGCTCGTGCTCGCGGGGCTCTACGACCTGGCGGACGAGAACGCCGTGAGGCTGGCACGCCTGCGCCGAGTGCTGCGTCTTCCTCCGCCGGCATCGAACGTCGTGTGGATCATCCTGCTCGCGATCGGGTGGGCGCCGGCGGTGGCGCTCGGGCTCTGGTGGCTGCTGGCCCGCCCGCCGGCCGGGCTCGGGTCGCAGGCGCTGCTCATCGCGTGCGGCGTGGCGCTCGTCGTGTACGTCGGGCTCCTGCTCAAGCGGCTGGTCTGGGATCGGTGGACGCTCGGGCGCCTCGCCTCGAAGCTCGCGCGGCAGCTCCGGGCCCTGCCCCGCCAGACGAGCGCGTACGCGGCGTCGCTCGCGCGACTCTCGCCCGCCGAGCGTCGGCGTGCCGCACGCGTGCTCGCGGGCTCCGATGAGCAGCGGTACGAGCTGCTGGCCCGCCTGCTGCGTGTCGCGGGCGTCTTCGGGTACTCGGGGGCGCTCGTGGTGCTGGATCGCGTGGACGAGCCGACGCTGATCAGCGGGGACGCCGACCGGATGAAGGCGGTGGTCTGGCCGCTCCTGAGCAACAAGTTCCTGCAGCTCGAGGACGTGGGCGTCAAGATGCTCCTGCCGATCGAGCTGCGGTACGCCCTATTCCGCGAGTCGAGCGCGTTCTTCCAGGAGGCGCGTCTGGACAAGCAGAACCTGGTCGAGCGGTTGACGTGGACGGGGCCGATGCTGTATGACCTGTGCAACGCGAGACTCGGGGCGTGCCTCGCCCCGGAGGCAGGAGAGGTTTCGCTGCTCGAGCTGTTCTCGGAGGACGTGACGCGTCAGGACCTGGTGGACGCGCTCGACCAGATGCGCCAGCCGCGGGACGCGTTCAAGTTCCTGTACAAGTGCGTCAGCGAGCACTGCTCGAACGTGACGAGCGATCAGAGCGAGTGGCGGATCCCGAGGCTGGTGCTCGAGTCGGTCCGCCGCCAGGAGTCGGACCGCGTGCAGCAGCTCGCAAGGGGCATCCGCCCGGCGTGACGCGCTGGCGCTTCGCACACCGGGCGTCCCGGTCCGAGAACATCCGCGATCCCCCGGATGCGCCGGAGACATGGTCTCGCCGCTCGGCTCGCGCCAAGAGCGGCCTCTCGCCGGCCGATCCCCCTGTGTGCATCGACCCCGGGACAAGACCTTCGGACGTGGTGTGCTGCGTCTCGCCCTCGCCCACGCGGCGTTTGGGCTCGCGGGCGCCCTCGCCCTCGCGGTCTGGCTGACCAACACCTCGACACGCCAGGCGCCGCGCGTCGTTGGCCCGTACTACGACCCCGGGCGCCTCGGCGTCTGGCTCGAGGAACGCACGTGGGGGAGCCGGTCGGTGATGTTCATGCTCGCCCGTTCCGAGATCTACGAGGACGGGCCCGATGGGCCGCGGCTGATGCAGCCCCGCCCCGAGCGAGCCTCGCCCGCGTGGGCCACGGATTGGTCTCGCCGGATCCCGGCGATGCAGGCCGCGGGCGAGATGATCGACCCCACGCAGACCTTCGAACACGCGTACGGCTGGCCGGCGCCCTGCCTCGCGACCAGCGAGTATCTCGTCCAGCGGGCGAACGGGACCTCCGTCGCGCAGACCGAGCACGTCGAGCGCATCTGCGGCGTCGTGCTGCCGACGCGGGTGTGGGCGCCCGGGCTGGTGATCGATGCATTGGCGCTAGGCGCTCCCGCCAGCGTGACTCTCGCGGGCGCCGGGATGTTTCGGGTGTCGCGCCGAAGACGGCGCGGGCTCTGCACGGCGTGCGCCTACCCGATCGACCAGGAGATCGGCGTCTGCCCGGAATGCGGGAACGGGGATGATGGTCGGCGCGAGCCCGTCGCGGCGTGACCGCGGCGCTGCGCTACTCCTTCCGGGTGCAGACGAACTCCATCCCGTTCTGGAAGAGCGTCAGGGTCTTCGCGTGCTCCGCCTCGTCGTCGAGTTGGAACTCGAGCTCTGCCTTGACGGCGCGGTACTTGAAGAGCGTCGGCGACTCCGGGTAAACGCGCAGCGGGCCCTGCCCGGTCACGGCCGCGTACAGGCGTCGCTCGTCGCGCGTGATCGTGATCGCGAACCCGACCTGGGATTGATACACGCCGACCAGGCGTTCGAGCTGCTCAGGCGCGACCTTGGCGGGGACGTCCATCTTGATGGGATCGGGATCGGCGCCCCCCAGTTGGAAGAGGATGTTGACCCCGACCTGGGCGATCTCTTCACACGAACCGTTGGCGAGTACAACGACCGCCGAGTCGAAGGCCTTGTTGTAGCACATGTACCCGGAGCAGCCGTAGGTCTGCCCGTTGTGCCAGTAGGTGCTCCCGTCGCGGGCGATGTGCCAGGCGAGGGCGACCTTCTGACCGTCCGGCATCGTGAAGTGGGGTTCGTGCGAGGCGTTGATCGACTCGGCGAGGGCGCCCTTCGGCGGGTCCATGTTCGCGCGGAGGAACTTCATCAGGTCGCTGGTCGTGGAGTGCAGGGCGCCGCACCCGGCCAGGGCGTCGAAATGCCAGGGCGGCGTCGGCTTGCCCTCGAGATGCCCCGTTGCGACGCGTGAACGCTGCGCCTCGGTCGGCTCGATCCGCGTGTCTTCCAGACCGAGCGGCTCGCAGATCCGTGTCTGCACGAGCGTCGCGTAGTCCATCCCCGCCTCGTCGGCCAGGAGCTGGCCAAGCAGGCCCATGCCCAGGTTCGAGTACTCGTACTCGCTCCCCGGCGCCCGCTCCGGACGCCATGAACCGATGAACCTCCAGAGGCTCTTGGGCGTGTACCCGTTGAAGGGGTCGAGCGGGTCCGTCGGGGCGATGTTGCTCGGCATGCGCGGCAACGACGATGAATGCGTGGCCAACTGCACCAGCGTCAGCTCCTTGCCATCACGTTCCGGCGCCCGCACGCCCTCGGGCAGATGCTCGCTCAAGGGATCGTCCAGCCCGGCCTCGCCCCGGCGCACCGCCTCGGCGAGCAGCAGCCCGGTGAACACCTTGGTGATCGAGCCGACTTCGTAGATGGTGTGCTCGTCGGGGGCCTTGCCCTCACCGCCGAACGTGTCCGACCCGAAGCCGAAGCTCTGGACGCCGCCGTTCTTGTAGACCGTGACGCTGACACCCGGCGCGATCTCGGCGTCGATCAGGGGGCGGACCTGACGCTCGACCTGCGATTCGGTGAGAGGCCCCATGCCCAGGCCAACCCCGCAGAGCAGGGCGGCGGTGAGCACGCACGCGTACTTCCCGATCTTCATCGTTTCGCTCCTGTCCGCCATTGTTACCGGGGAGTCGGCGCCAGCGTGGCAGTCGAGCGGGCGAACGCGCGAAGATCGCGCACACGCCCGGCTACCCGATCCGGCGAAGCCGGGCGTACTCGAGCACCAGCGTCTTCTCGCCCACGTGTCGGAAGCGGATCCTGGCCCGGGCGTGCTGGCCCCCGGTGATCGAGAGGACCTCGCCCTCGCCGAACTGGGGGTGACGCACGAGGCAGCCCACCGGGAACTCGGCCCGGTACCGGTCGCCGGCGCCCGAGATCGCGCGGCGCTGCTCGCGGACGGCGTCGAGCTCGCCCGTGATCGCGGCGCCCTCGTCGTAGTCGCGCCCGAAATCGTCGTGCTCGGATTGGTCGGAGACGCGCGTGTGCTCGTGACCCAGCTCGTCGAGGAATCGCGAGGGGACGGTCCGCTCGGTCGCGCCCCGGATCGTCCGGTACTTGGCGCTGGTGATGAGCAGGCGGCGCATGGCGCGGGTGACGCCGACGAAGGCGAGGCGGCGTTCCTCCTCGAGCGCGTCCTCCGACTCGTACGCGCGTGAGTGTGGGAGTGAGCCCTCTTCGAGGCCGATGATCGCGACGCCAGGGAACTCGAGGCCCTTGGCCGCGTGGAGTGTCATCAGTGTGACGGCGCCCTGCGCGGGGTCCACCTTGTCCGCGTCGGCGACGAGCGAGACCGATTCGAGGTAGGCCCTCAAGATGGCCAGCAGTGGGGGGGTCTGGGCCTCGGCGCCCGCCTGGGCCGCCTCGACCCCCGGGAACGAGGCCGGGTCCGACCCCGGGTCGTACTCCTCCTCGAACGCCCGCGCGGACGAGACGAGCTCGGCGAGGTTGTCCAGACGCTCCGCGTCCGACTCCAGCCCGCTCGCCAGCGCCTGCTTCTTGTACGACGCCTCCAGACCGGACTCGGCGATCACGCGCTCGACCAGCTCGTGCAGCGAGCCCGCGACGGACTCGCCCATGAACGAACCCGACCCCGTCCAGGCATTGACGGTCTCGACGAACCTGGCGATCGCCTTGCGTGAGCGATCGGTCAGGGCGTCAAGCTCGCCCGCGCGGGTCAGCCCCTCCCAGATCGGGATCCCCGCGCGGCCCGCGGCGCCCGCGATCGTCTCCAGGCTGGACTTCCCGATGCCGCGCGCCGGTGTGTTGATCACCCGCGTCAGCGAGACGTCGTCGGCGGGGTTTGCGACGAGGCGCAGGTACGCCAAGGCGTTCTTGACCTCCTCACGCTGGTAAAAAGCAGTCCCCCGGGCGATCACGTACGGGATCGAGGCCTGGCGGAGCGCCTCCTCCATCACGCGCGACAAGGCGTTGGTGCGGTAGAAGACCGCCATGTCCTTCCATGCCAGGGCGTCCTCCTCCTTGAGCAGACTCAGCCAGTCGCTGACGAGCTCCGCCTCGTGGCGTTCGTCGCGGCAGAGCGTGACCTCGCACGTCTCGCCCCCCTCCAGGCTCGTGTACAGGTCCTTGTGCTTGCGGCGCGTGTTGTGGCGGATCAGGGTGTCGGCGACGCCCAGGATGCGATGGGTCGAGCGGAAGTTCTCGCCGAGCGTGATGACCTTCGCGCCCGGGTAGCGCTCCTCGAACTCGAGGATGTTGGTGATGTCGGCGCCGCGCCAGGCGTAGATCGACTGGTCGGGGTCGCCCACGACGCAGATGTTGGGCGGCGCCAACTCGGTTTCGCCGGGCAGCGCCCGCCCCTCGCCCGCGAGCAGCGACGCGATGCGGAACTGGGCGTGGTTGGTGTCCTGGTACTCGTCGATGAGGAGGTAGTGCCAGCGTTCCTGAAGCTCGGCACGGATCTCCTCACGCTCCTCGAGCATCGTCGCGGTGTGCAGGAGGAGGTCGTCGAAGTCAATCGCCCCGGCCTTGCGGAGTGACGACGCGTATGCCGCGTAGATCTTCGCGAGCTGGGTTGAATAGAAGTCCCGGGCGTCTGCCGCGAACTTCTCGGCGTCCTTCAGCTCGTTCTTCGCGTTGGAGATCGCCGCCAGCACCGAGCGGGGGGGCCAGTTCGAGCCCGACAAGCCCATGTCCTTGAGGACACGCTTCATCGCCGCCCCCTGGTCGGCGGCGTCGTAGATCGTGTAGTCCGGCTTGAGCCCCGGGATCTGCGCCCGATCGGCGTACCGCCTGAGCAGGCGGGCGCACAGCGAGTGGAAGGTCGTGATCGTCAGCCCCCGGGTCCGTCGGTCGGCCCGGGCCTGCTCCTCTCCCGCGTCGGCGCCCAGGACCTGGCGGATGACCCGCAGGCGCATCTCGCTGGCGGCCTTGTTTGTGAACGTGAGGGCCAGGATCGACCAGGGGGGCGTGCCGAGGCTCAGCAGGTGGGCGATTCGGCGGGTGATCACCCGGGTCTTGCCCGAGCCCGGGCCGGCGAGGACGAGCACGGGGCCCTCCGTCGTCGTGACGGCCTGCCGCTGCGCGTCGGTCAACCCATCGAGCACGCCCTCCGCCATCGCCGGCGACGCCTCCGCGTCAGTGGTCATGGATCCGTCCATCGCCAAGCGTATGACTCACGAGGCGGGCTCGCCGTCCTCGCTCTGGCCGATGTCCTCCCCCTCCTGGCCAGACGGGCCCGGCTGGCCCGACAGCTCGGGGGGGATCTCGATCGGCGTGCCGACGTGGGGGGTCGTCGCGGCGCGGGTGATGAGCGCGACGTCGTCGGGCAACGCCTCGGCGACCTGCGTCACCACGTCGCCCTCGATCTTCCGCGCGAACATCGAGCGGCGCGACTTACCCATGATCAGCGTGTCGCACCCGTACGTCACGGTGTAGTCCAGGATCTCGCCCGTGATGTCGGCGCTCGTCACGTAGATCGGCACAAAGGGCACGCCCGCGGCTTTGGCCAGCAGAGCCGTCGTCCCCAGGGCTTCCTGCGCGTCCGGGTCCTCCTCGATCCGGGGTACTCGTCCCGGCGCCAGGTCCATGACCCGCAGCGTGCGCACGTAGATCGCAAACAGCGTCCCCTTCCGACGACGTGCCAGGTCGACCGCGAACTCGGACTGGTACCGACCTCTCGCCGCCAGCATGATCTTCGGCTTATCAGGGTCGATCGCGAAAGGCTCGGCAGTCTTGACCTGCCCAAGCCAGCCCTGGATGGGCTCGGGAATGGGCTGAGGGGCGCCGACTGTAATGGCGCGCCGCAAACCACGCAAAGCCAGGACCGAACCGATGACGACGGCAGCGAAGATCGTTGCGTTGGGTTTGGCGACGACGATCGTCGCCTCGACTAGGAACATGAAGACGCCCAGGGCCCAGAGGCCCAGACGCGTGAACTGCGAGATCGTCAGCTTCATGTTGATGGCACAGGAGAGGACGCTGATGGTGATCGCGCCGACGACGCCCACCGCGTACAGCTCGGCGAGGTGGGCGACGTCGCGCTCGATGAGGAGAACGACGACGGAGACAATGATCGCGACGACCAAGGGCAGGCTTGGCACGCCTGAGTAGTTCAGGCGCCGCATTGACCTGGGCAGCTCCTTGTCCTGGGCCATGGAGTACATGACCGAGACCATGGCCATGACGCCGGTGTTGGCGGCCGAGAGGAGCAGCAGGCCGAAGACCCCGCCACAGATGTGCCCGAGGATGCCGCCGAGGTTCGCGCCGAACAAATGCTGGCTGCCCTCGGTGGCCAGGAGCTTCATGGCGGTGTCGCGGTACTCGAGGACGGCCTGAGAGGGTTCGCCGCCGTGGGCGAGTTGCACGGCGTCCGGCGGGACGTCGGTCATATGCGCCAGTGCCGGTACGCCCGCCAGTGCGAGACCGAAGATCACGTTGAGGATTGCGACCTCAAGGAGGACGGGCCAGATGGTGCGCTTGGAGGTGCGTGCGACGGGGCGGCGCATGAGGCCGGTCATGTTGGCGACAGCCTCGATGCCCGCCAGCGCGAGCAGGATGCGGACGAGCGACTCCCAGCGTTCCCACGGCCCCGATACGGAGGGGTGACCCCAGGAGATCGTGGAAATGCCCTCAGGGATGTATGGAGCGGCGACGATGAGGACGTAGGTACTGGCGCCGAGGGCGACGAGGGCGATGAAGAGGGCGAATCGCCCGGCACTCTTTGCGCCGAGCCAGTTGACGATGCCGAGGGCGAAGATGGTGACGACGGCAAGGGGAAGGGCGAACTGCTCGCCGACGCCGAAGTAGTGGAAAGCCTCGATCGCGGAGATCGCGATGGTGACGATGTAGTCGCACAGGAGAAGGGTGGCGCCGATGACGGAGAGGAGGGGGCTGAGCTGTCGGGCGGCGGTGTAGGTGCCTCCACCGTCGGGGAAGCATCGGCAGATAACTGTGTACGCCCACGCGACAGCGGCCATGATGAGGCCCATCGCGACGAGGTACATGACGCTGGCGTGCCCCGTGTAGAAGAAGGCGAGGCCCAGGACGTACAGGCGGCTGGTCCCCCAGTCGCCATAGAGCAGGGGCCCCGCGTGGAACCACTTGAGCGTGCGCGGCCTGCTTTCGGTGACGAGCATTCTGCCGATCCCGGGCTGAATCGGGCCGTCCTGGCCCGGAGAGTCGGGAAGCCTACACGGATGGGCCCCTGGCCGCGAGTTCTCGGTCGGTCCCCTCGCGCGCGTAGACTCTCCATTCGTTTGACAGCCTCCCGGGGCGGATCTAGCTTGCCCCGGCGACCGAATCGGATCCCAGAGTTCGACATGGGCGACGATCCCCGAGAGACGGACCCAAACAAGACGGCCCCGATCGCCGACCCGTCGGCGGGGGACGCCGATGCGCCCACGACCGTCGAGGAGGCCGAGCGCAAACTCCAGGAGGCCGCCAAGAGCGGGACCAACCTGGACACGCTCGTCGGGCGCCTCGTCGTCGAGCAGGGCCTGGCGACCTCCGACGAGGTGAAGCACTGCCTCGAGATCCGACGCCAGAGCGAGGAGGACGAGTCCAACAAGTCGCTGATGGCGCTGCTCGTCGAGCGGGACTACGTCACCAAGCGTCAGCTCACGCGACTGCGCGAGATCCTCGAGGCCGAGCGCCAGGGGCAGAAGATCCCCGGGTACAAGATCCTGGGCGAGCTCGGCGCGGGCGCGATGGCCAAGGTCTACAAGGCCAAGCAGCTCAGCCTGAACCGGGACGTCGCGATCAAGGTCCTGCCCAAGAAGTACTCGCAGAACGCGCAGTTCATCGAGCGGTTCTACGCCGAGGGACGGGCCGCCGCCCAGCTCAACCATCCCAACATCGTGCAGGCGTTCGACGTGGGCAGCGCCGGGGACACCTACTTCTTCGTGATGGAGTACGTCGCCGGGCGAACCGTCCACGACGACATCCAGGAGCACAAGCGGTACTCCGAGCGGGAGGCCGTCGACATCATCATCCAGGTCGCCGAGGCGCTGGAGCACGCCCACGCCAAGGGCCTGATCCACCGGGACGTCAAGCCCAAGAACATCATGATCACCCGCGAGGGGGTGGTGAAGCTGGCGGACATGGGCCTGGCGCGGGCGGTGTCGGACGTGGAGGCCGCCGAGGCGGAGAAGGGCAAGGCGTTCGGGACGCCGTACTACATCTCACCCGAGCAGATCCGGGGCGAGATCAACATCGGGCCGCCCGCGGACGTCTACTCGCTGGGGGCGACGCTCTACCACATGGTGACGGGGTCGGTGCCCTACGAGGGGAAGAACCCCTCGGCGGTGATGCACAAGCACCTGAAGGGGGAGCTGGTGCCGCCGGACCACGTGAACCCGAAGCTGAGCGCCGGAATCGCCGAGGTCGTCGAGATGATGATGGCCCGGAACCCGAAGAAGCGGTACCAGACCGCGACAGACCTCCTGGTGGACCTGCGGGCGATCAAGAAGGGGGAGCAGCCGCCGATCGCGCACAAGGAAGTGCTGGCGGCGGACGAGTTGGCGTCGCTGGCCGCCGCCGAGGCCGCCGCCGCGATCGAGGGGATCCCGGAGGACACCTCGCGGGAGGGCGGGCGTCCGATCGGGGAGATCCTGCTCTCGCCTCCTTACCTGATCCTGCTGGCCTTGCTGGCGCTCAGCGCGATCCTGAACGTGTTCTTGTTCGCGTTCTACAGCCACTGATCCCCCGATGAACCCGGTTTCACGCACGATGGGGGCTCGCAGCCCGGGTGGCTCCCGGGACGCCGGGCTTGCCTTGGGGGCGCCGGGGCGGTTGAATAGGAAGGAGCCCCGTGGCGGTCGCCCCGGGGAGGCCTCCAAGGGAGTACGCCCGATGGGCGAGCAGACGGCACGCAGCATGGAGCATGGAGACCCGGGCGCCCGCCCGGTGTTCGTCCAGATGCGCTCATGAGGCGGCGGCGTCCCCGACGGGGCGAAAACTCTGGTTCGATTTCTGCCGATCAGCCATCCCGGCATGTGTCCGGGCGGGGGTTGATCGTGCATCCCGAGAGGAGCTGACACATCGCACGCAGAAGGTTTCTCCGCCCGACGACCCCGATCCGCCGCACGCGGGTCAACCACATGATCCGGATCTCGCCGATCCGCCTGATCGACGAGGACAACGAGCAGGTTGGCGTGGTCGAGACGGCCGACGCCCTCCGGCGCGCGCAGGAAGCGGGCCTCGACCTGGTCGAGGTCGTGCCCGACTCGCGCCCGCCGGTCTGCAAGATCATGGACTACGGGAAGTACAAGTACGACCTCTCCAAGAAGGAGCAGAAGTCGCGGGCGTCGTCCAAGTCCACCGAGCTGAAGGAGATCCGTCTCGGGCGTTCGATCAAGATCGACCCGCACGACGTGCAGATCCGGGTGGACCAGTCCCGCCGCTTCCTCATGGCGGGGCACAAGGTGCAGCTCACCCAGCGGTTCCGCGGGCGCGAGATGGCCCACAAGGAGCTGGGCCTGGAGCGACTGCACAAGATCTGCGTGGACCTGTCGGACATCGCGAAGGTGGAGATGGCGCCCCGCTGGATGGGGCGCCAGGCGAGCATCGTCCTCGCCCCCGACAAGGCGAAGATCGAGGCCCTCAAGCGCAAGCTCGAGAAGGAGGGCAAGGCGCACAAGGACGAGGACCTTGAGGCCCTGGAGGCCCAGGTCGAGAAGCAGAACATCGAGGCCGGCGGCGACGACGACCACGACGACCACGACGACCGCCCGACCGGTGTCGGCACGAAGCGCGGCAAGGGCCCCGCCGACCAGCGTGCCGTCAACCCGATCGACTCGGAGATGGAAGAGCTGCTCGGGGGCTGAGTCGGATTCTCAGATTGCAAATTGCCAGATAGCAGATAGCAGATCAGGAGAGCTGTGTGGGGGGCGCAGCCCGACGCGTCCTATCTGCCATCTGCTATCTGGCCATCTCAATCATGCCGTAGCGCCACGATCGGGTCTTGGGCCGCCGCCTTGCGCGCGGGGTAGATCCCGAAGACCAGCCCCGTCGCCGCCGCGACCAGGAAGGCGACCACGACCGACCAGAGCGAGACCAGGGTCGGCAGGCTCGCATCCGCCGGGAAGTGCTTGCCGATGATCGGCGCCTGGGGCAGCAGGGGCACCAGCACGTTGAGCCCGACGCTGAGCGCCAGGCCCAGGACGACCCCGATCAGCCCGCCGATAGAACTAAGTACGCCCGTCTCGACGAGGAACTGGGCGATGATGTGCCGGCGTGTGGCGCCGAGGGCGCGCCGGATCCCGATCTCGCGGGTCCGCTCGGTGACGGTCGCGAGCATGATGTTCATGATGCCGATGCCGCCGACGAGGAGGCTGATCGCGGCGATCGCCCCCGAGATCCACTGACCGGTCAGGGCCTCCTTGCGGGCGGTCTCGAGCAGCTCGTAGGGCACGATCATGCTCAGATCCTCGAGCCCCGGGTGACGCTGCTCCAGGATCCGGCGCAGGCGGGCCGCGTCGAGGATCACGCGCTCGCGCGTCGGCGCGACGAGGTAGATCTCCGAGACCTGCACCTCCGCCGCAGAAAACGACCCGCTCTGGCGACGGATGACCGTGTCCCCGAAGACCGACCTGGCGGTCGTGATCGGGAAGTGGATGTCGAGGTTGATGTCTCGCCCGACGCGCGTCGCGCCGGCGCCCCCGGACAGCCCGACGGGCGCCAGCACGCCGACGACTTCCAGGGGCGTCTCGTCCACGCGGATCGTCTCGCCGATCGGGTCCTCGAGGAAGAACATCTCCTTGGCGACCTCTGACCCGATCACGCAGACGAGCGCCCGAGCCTCCATGTCCTGATCGTTGAGGTAACGCCCGCTCGAGAGCGTGAGGCGGGCCGCGTCCAGAAGCTGGGGCGTCGTGCCGATGGCCTGTGACACCTGACGCTTCTGCTCGCGGAGGACCTGCTCGCCGACCTCCTTCAAGGGCACGATCGCCTCGGCGTCGGGGAAGAACGCCTGGATGACGCGCTCGTCCTCGCGCGTCAGCCCGTAGCTCAGGATCCGCGAACGCTGCTGGCCGCCGGATACGTCCTGGCTCTCGGGCGGCCGCTGCGAGCGGACGATGATGTTCTTGGCGCCAAGGCGTTCGATCTGGGCCAGCGCCTCGGCGGTCGAGCCCTCGCCGATCGAGACCATCGTGATGACGGCGGCAACGCCGAAGATGATGCCCATCGCGGTCAGGATGCTGCGGAGCATTGCCAGCCGCAGGTTGGCCAGGCCGAGCTTGATGGTCTCGATGAGGAACGTCACGAAGAGACCCCGAAAAAAATCAAGTGAATGGGGGAGGGCGTCACGCCCCGCGATTTTCAAGGCCGTCGGGCGTAGGCCGTCGATACACCTGGACCTTGAGATCGTACCGCCCCCATCTGGACGAGGTGGCACGCGTGGACGTCGGCGCCGAGACCGAGACCCCCGGCGGCTGGGCATACGAGGTCCAGATCGTCTGGCCCGACGGCGTGCGGACCGAGCACACGATCACGCTGTCGTGGGCCGACCACGACCACATCTGCGCCGGGGCGGTCCCGCCGAGCAAGGTGGTGGAGATCATGGTGGAGGTGCTCAGGCGGGAGCTGGACGCCGAGCACGTCCCGCCGCGCCTCGACGCCTCGATCGCCCGGCGGGTGATCCCGGACCTGGACGAGCGGATCAGGGCGCGGCTGTAGGCGGATCAGCTCGGTTCCAACTGTCGTATCTTCGATCGTATGAGGTGGATCCGTCCCCGAGGCGTGGTTGTCGTTGGCGTGATCCTGCTCGTCGCTCTCGTGGGCTACGGCTTGATCCGCAACCTGGGCAAAGCCCGTGTGTACCCACGCCGAACCGCGAGCGAGACATATCTGCGAGCCATCGCCCAGGGCATGCACACGTACGCGAGCGAGCCCGACGGGATGTACCCGAGCGGGTTTGGCGTGCTGATCTGGGAGGGTCTGATCTCCCCAGATGTACTCCTCTCGCCATCGGATGCTCGCGAAAGTAATATCGAGAACGAATTGCTCGACTTCGACTGGCGATACGACGACGATGCTCTGCCGTTCAACGAGATGAACCGGTTCGCCGCGGAGCGATCCTCCTACATCGTCCTCGCGTGGGGTGAACAACGCGTTTTCAACGCCGACCGGGTCCTCGCATACGAACGGCTCGACCACCGGGCGTCGGATGCGCTCGTCGTGTTCCACTCTCTCGAAGTCGTGCGGCTGCCGCCAAGCGAAGCGGCTGCAGAGATCCTGGAGGCTGGCTTCGAGCCCGTCTGGGCCGATGGGTCCATCAAGCATCAGGCGCCATGAACCATAAACACAAGCGAACGCTCGTCGTGCTGGCCGTACTGGCCGCCCTCGTCGCCTGCTGTGGGGGAGCCGGCGCCTGGCTCTACAACAAGGTCGCAACCGCCGCGCTTATCAGCTATAGCCAGAGCCAACTCCATATCATCTGGCACGCCCTGTACGAGCACGCGAGCGAGCACGGTGGCGAGTATCCAACCGGGTATGGCGTGCTGGTATGGTCAGGCGCTATCTCCCCGGAGTTGCTCGTTTCGCCCTTCGAGCGATCGGAGGCGATCGACGAATACGACTGGGATCAGGTCTACACGTCGGAGACTCCGCCCCCCGGGCTTGACGCGTTCATTGAGAGGAATGGCTCGTACGTCGTGCTCGTCTGGGGACAGCCACGGACGGACTCGCCGGATGTCCTGTTCGCCTACGAACGTCTGCGGCGAGGTTCTCGCGGAACTCCGCTGATCTACGCCGACCGCAAAGTCCTCTTCGTTCCCAACGCCGAAGCCGAACGCCTCATCCGCGCCGCCGGCCACGAGCCCGTCTGGGCCGACTAGCCTGCATCAGGCTGGCAGCGTCACCTCCGCCAGATCCAGCGTCAGATACCGCAGCGAGACCTGTGTCGGCAGCTCCGCGGGGATCGCGAACAGCACGCGCACCCTCGCCGGGCCCTCGATCATGAACTCGTCCGGGTCGCGCTGCTCGTCGGGGTCCTCGTCCCGCGGCTCGATCGCCGTCGTCGGATCGCCGGCCAGCGCGTCGATCGCTCGCTCGCCCTCGTCCCCGTCGATGCGCTCCGCCTTGAACGCGTTCCCCTGCAGCCCCGTCCACATCGCCATGATGCCGCGCTTCAGGGGGTCGGTCTCGGTTCCGATCGGCACGAGCGAGAACTGTGACGGCTGCCACCGGCCCATGTCGAGCTCGTCGTCCTCGACGCGCCTCGACACCGCCTCCGCTGCAGGGTCGGGGCGGACGGTCATGTCGATCGAGACCCACCGGTCCGGCCCGTCGACCTCGCCGTCCACTTGCTCCGCCTCGCTCAGCTCGAGGAAGTCCGGCGGCGCCGCGGCGAGCTCGACGCGATGGATCGTCACGACCGCGCCCCGCATGATCGCGGACGCCTTGCGCATCTCGGTCGCCATCGTGACGCGCCACCACCGCCGGATCAGGCGCCACGTCAGCCAGATGAAGAACAGCACGGTCCCGGGCACGACCAGCGCCGCCGCCCAGATCGGGAGCCAACGGCTGCCCACGATCACCGCGCAGATCGCCAGCAGGACGAAGATGAGGTAGAGCTTGACCACGCCGAGTCCCTGGAAGTCGTGTCCGACGGATCGGTGGTATGGGCTTCCAGCCCGTACGAATCCAAGATTGATTGCCGGAAAGACGGGCAAGATGCCCGTACCACCGACCCTTGGCGGATCCTTCAAGCCGAACCGAGAACGCGGCGAGTCTATAGCCAGGCGCCCCGCCCCGACCCGTCGTGCCACTGACCGGTCCGCCGGTCAGTGCCGTACCCAGCACTGACCCGAGGACGGGTCAGTGGCACGTCTCATCGCCACCCTCCGGAGCGGCGCCAAGAGCCGCACGGATCGCCGCGATGAGATCCCGATCAGCGCCCCCCGGGTCGCTCGCCCGCGCCCCCGTCCAGTCGTACGCCGACATCGGCGGCTTGGCCCGCAGCGCCTCCGCCTCGTCCGCGAACCGCGGGATCACGTGCGCGTGCAGCTCCGGCACGAGGTTGCCCAGGATCTCGTAGTTGATCCGCACCGCCCCGGTCACGCCCAGCACGGCGTCCCCGAGGCGCCCCATGTCGTCGAGGAACGCCCGGCGAGCGTCGGGCGCCAGGGCGTTCAGATGCGGTGCGACCGGGTCGGCCAGCAGCAGGCAGTACCCCCGCAACGGCTGCGTGTCGCCGAGCACCGCCCAGCCGGAGGCCAGGCGGGCGATGACGTGGGGGTTCTCGCCACGATGGGCGGCGGAGATTCGGGAGGCGATCAGGCCCATCGTCACTGCTGATTACGATTCTGCATTTGCTGGAAGCACGTGGGACAGTGACTGGCGGATGCGGTCAGCGTGCTGGAACAGGTCATCGACCTGCTCAATTGGGATCCGCTCTTCCTTCTTGTTTGCGTCAAACACACCCAGGTACTTCTGGCTCCTATTGAACCAGAGTCGACACACGGGCTTTCGGTTGTTGTCGTCAAGCAGGATTCCGAAATAGGTCTTGACATCCCGCGCCGTGATGCGTGACGCAGGCACTAGCTCTCGAAGAATCGCTTTGACGATATAAAATCCGTTCAGCTCTTCAACGGTCGTCACAACACCGGTTTCATCCGCCTCGTTCTCGCCGGACTTGCTCTCGGCTGATATGGCTTCGAGTTCGACGGCATGATCATCTTCGCCGCGGTTTGAACGAAGCGCCGCCTGCAAGCGAGTTTCCACCGATAGCCCAATGTGATCCAGAATCGCGCTACGCACGATGGGGCGAAAGCGATCGATGACAGTCTGGCGCATCTGACCGTTGTGCAGGGGCTCCGCGAAATGCCGCACAAACTCGTCGGAGGGCTCTGTCATTTCCCGGACAAAATGAGCGCGGACCGCGTTCTTGATTCGCATGCATTCCGCGTCTGCGAGAACAACCTCTAGGTCAAACTTGTCCTTCGAGAACTGTGACAGGCGCTCAGCGGCGTCCTTGTTCAGTTTGTCGAGACTCAGCACAAAGAACGGCGCCGCGTCGAGCTTGTTTGGTTCTGACAAATCGGAAAAGAAACGGTACTCGATGCCATCAGTAAGGATGGCGATCCGGGCTTTGGTGACACTGAAGTAACGGTACAGCTGTGAACTGTATGAATCCAGCTTAGCTCCACAGGGCTTGCACTCGAACAAAATGATTGGCGCGCCATTCTGGAAGACCGCGTAATCGACCTTCTCGCCTTTCTTGATGCCGACATCCGCAGTGAACTCTGGGACGACTTCGCTCGGGTTGAAAATGTCGTAGCCGAGTTCGCGGATGAACGGCAGTACGAGGGCCGTCTTTGTCGCTTCCTCGGTTAGTGTGTCACTACGCACAAGATCAAGGCGATCTGCCAACGCAGAGATGCGTTCCAACATAGTTGTCTCCCCTATTGATAGGGGAAGTATACCTAGGTCCCCCCGCTGGGCGTCTACACCATCCCCGCCAGATACCGCCCCGTGTGGCTCCTCTTCGCCCTCGTCACCGTCGGTCAGGGTGTCAAAGCGGACGCGCTCGGGAGCCAGGCGGTATCCCCGAGCATGTCGTACCGGTAGAAGCTGCCGTCCTCGGCGAGCTTGAAGGTATCCAGGTGGTGGAACGCTTCCGGGCCGTCCTCGTAGAGCGTGAAATACAGCGTTGGCGATCCGGTGTCGTCGGCGAGCTCTTTGAGCACCGCGATGACCGGGTTCCGGATCTGCGTGATCCGCTTGATCTCATCGGGGGAGAGCCGATGAAGCGCCGTTCTGACCTTGGGGACCCACTCTTCGGGAATTTCCGGCGTCGATTGGATATGCACGATGTCGTCGATCGGGTATTCGATCGCGGTTCGTGGCCTTGGCGCATCGGCTCGCGGCTGTACGACCTGCGTGTGGTGACAGGAGGTCAGCACAAGCGAGCAGAACGCCATGCCCATCGTGATCCACATGTGTCCCTTGCCGAGCGTCACAGCATCCCCTGCAAATACCGCCCCGTGTGACTCCCCTTCGCCCGAGCCACCTGCTCCGGCGTGCCCGTCGCGACGAGCGTGCCCCCGCCGTCGCCGCCCTCGGGGCCCAGGTCGATGATCCAGTCCGCGCACTTGATCACGTCCAGGTTGTGCTCGATCACGACCAGCGTGTTCCCCGCGTCGGCGAGTCGGGCCAGCACCTCCAGCAGCTTGCGGATGTCCTCGAAGTGCAGGCCGGTCGTCGGCTCGTCGAGGATGTAGAGGGTGCGTTCGCCGGTCCCCGTGCCGTCGTGGCGGACGCCCTTGCCAAGCTCGGTCGCGAGCTTCACGCGCTGGGCCTCGCCGCCGGAGAGGGTGGTGGAGGGCTGGCCGAGCGTGATGTAGTCGAGGCCGACGTCGTGCAGGCACTGGGCGAAGCGGAGGATCTTGGGGTGGTTCTCGAAGAACGTGCAGGCGGTCTCGACGGTCATGTCGAGCACGTCGGCGATCGTCTTGCCGCGGTAGGTGACCTCCAGCGTCTCGCGGTTGTAGCGCTTCCCGCCGCAGACCTCGCACTCGACGTAGACGTCGGGCAAAAAATGCATCTCGATCTTCTTGAGGCCCTGGCCCTGGCAGGCCTCGCACCGCCCGCCGCCGCGGTTTCCGGGGACGTTGAAGCTGAACCGCCCGGGCTGGTAGCCGCGGATCTTGGATTCTTTCGTCTGGGTGAAGACGCGTCGGATGTCGTCGAAGATGCCGGTGTACGTTGCGGGATTACTCCGCGGCGTCCTGCCGATCGGCGACTGGTCCACCTCGATCACGCGGTCGATCTGGGCGAGGCCGTTGATGCGGCTGTGCTGGCCCGGCTTATCGCGTGAACCCGTGAGCTGCTGGCGAGTTGCCTTGAGCAGGATGTCGTTGACGAGCGTGCTCTTGCCCGAGCCCGAGACGCCGGTGACGCAGACCATGCCGCCGACGGGGAAGGCGACGTCGATGTTCTTGAGGTTGTTGTGCTTGGCGCCCTTGATGACGAGGGCCTTCTTCTCGCTGACGTCCCGGCGTGAAGTCGGCGTGAGGATCTTGCGCCGCCCGGCGAGGTAGTCGCCCGTCAGGCTCTCGGGCGCGGCGCAGATGTCGGCGATCGAGCCCTGCGCGACGACGCGCCCGCCGTGCACGCCCGGGCCGGGGCCCAGGTCCACGACGTGGTCCGCCGACCGGATCATGTCCTCGTCGTGCTCGACGACGAGGACGGTGTTGCCGATGTCGGTGAGGTGGCGGAGGGTGGCGATGAGGCGGTCGTTGTCGCGTTGGTGGAGGCCGATGGTGGGCTCGTCGAGGACGTAGCAGGCGCCGACCAAACCACTCCCGACCTGGGTCGCGAGCCTGATCCGCTGGGCCTCGCCGCCCGAGAGCGTCGCGGTCCGCCGATCGAGCGAGAGGTACTCGAGGCCGACCGAGGCGAGGAACCTGAGTCGGTTGCCGACCTCGCGCAGGATCGGCTCGGCGATCTGGGCCTGCTCCTTCGTGAGCCTCAACCCCCCCACGAACGCGATCGCGTCCGTGATGTTCAGGCGGCTGAGTTCCGAGATGTTCAGCATCGTCCCGTCGTGCTTCGGGCGCCCGATGACCGTGTCCGAGAAGGCCCGCGACGCATCCGCCTTGTGCGCGCTCGAAAGCTGCACGTGCAGCGCCTCGATCCGCAGTCGGTCGCCCTGGCACTGGGGGCAGACCTGCTCGGTCTGGAACTGGAGCAGGTGGTCCTTGACCCAGGCGCTCTCGGTCTTCTCGAACCAGGCGGTGAGCATCGGGAGGACGCCCGGCCACTTGGCGCCGAACTTCTTCTCGGAGTCCGCGTCCGTCCCGAAGACGAGCGCCTCGTAGACGTCGTCGGCGAGGTCCTCGATCTTCGCGTTGATGTTGATGCCGAACGCCCTGCAGAACCGGCGCAGGTACCGCGGGTAGATCATCCCGCCCGGCCCGTTCTTCTTCCACGGCGCGATCCCGCCCCGCGCGAGCGACAGCGCCTCGTCCGGCACGACGAGGTCCTCGTCGAACTCCAGGATCGCGCCCAGGCCGTGGCACGTCGGGCAGGCGCCGTAGGGCGAGTTGAAGCTGAACACCCGCGGGCTCAGTTCCTCCAGCGAGATCTCCGGATGATCCGGGTCGGCGAACTTCTCGCTGAACGTGTGGTCCGTCCAGACCCCCGTGCCTACCGGATTCGAGCCCGGAGCGTCAGCGACGGGTTTGCCTCGTCCATCGGCAACCGGTCGCTCACGCTCGCGGCTTGAATCGACGCTGACGACAACCCCGCCGTCCCCCAGGCGCAGCGCCGCCTCGATCGACTCGGCCAGCCGCTGCCTCGCGTCCGCCTTGAGCACGATCCGGTCCACCACCGCCTCGAGCGTGTGCTTCTTGTATCGATGGAGGTTCAGCGGGTTCTCCCCGCCCTCCTTGAGCACTTCGCGCAGATCGACAACGGCGCCGTTCACGCGCGCCCGCCCCCAGCCCTGGCTGAACAGGTCCTCCAGGACGTCGCGGTGGAACCCCTTCTTCCCGCGCACGACCGGCGCCAGGACCATGAGCTTGGTCCCCTCGCCGAAGCTCATCACCGCGTCCACGATCTGCGTCGCGCTCGACGCCTCGATCCGCCGCCCGGACCGGGTCAGGACCGTCCCATCCTTCTTCGTCTTCGTCGGCGCCCACGAGTAGGGCGTCCCGCATCGCGCGTACAAGAGCCGCAGGTAGTCGTAGATCTCCGTCGTCGTCGCGACGGTGGAGCGGGGGTTGTGCGCCGCCGACCGCTGCTCGATCGCGATGGTGGGGGGGATCCCCTCGATCTCCTCGACGTCCGGCTTCTTGAGCTGATCGAGGAACTGGCGGGCGTACGCGGAGAGCGACTCCATGTACTTGCGCTGTCCCTCAGCGAAGATCGTGTCGAACGCCAGCGAACTCTTGCCCGAGCCCGACAACCCCGTCATCACGACGAGGCAATCGCGCGGGATCGTGACGTCGATGTCCTTGAGGTTGTGCTCCTTGGCGCCCCGGACGACGATCACGCGCTCGGGCGACCCGTCAGCCTCCCGAGCCGTGCGCGCCACCGTCTTCACCTCGACATCCGCCGCCCCGTTGCTCGTCTGGGCCCGGCGTGACCGCCGCGGCGTGCCCGCCGCCGCCTTGCTCGCCATGCGCTCGTCCTCCGTGAACAGAGAGGATCGTACGCCGCCCTACCCGCCCTGTTCGTCGCCCGGTCGGGGTGTGGATTCCGGGGCGTCCGCGGGCGTCGGCGCGCCATCGCCGGGCGTCTGGGCGGCGCCCTGCCCCCGTGTTGGCGGGCTCGACGCGCCCCGAAGCTGCTGGAACAACCCGAGCAGCATCAGCCCGATCGCCACGCCGAAGAGGTACACCGCCAGCCGGCGCAGGAACCCCGGCGCGATCCCGGAGTCGGAGGCGTGGATCTCCTCATGGGGCGTCATCGTGGGGACTCTAGGGCGCCGAGAGGCCCCCTCGTGCCACGGACCGTCTCCCGGCCCGGGCGCGCCACGATTCACGTCAGGTCACGCCGCCCGCGCGACACGCACGCCGCCCCGGCGCTCGCGTGCGATCTCGACCAGGCGGTCGATCGCCCGCTTGTGCACCTTGTCCCGGTCGAGCTTCTCGACCGCGAACGCCCTCGCGGCCCGCCCCATCCGCTCGCGCAGCGCCCGGTCCGCGATCAGCTCCGAGACGCGGTCGATGAAGTCCCCCTCGTCGTCCACGCCGCACAGGTACCCCGTCTCGCCGTGGACGAGCACGTCCGGGATCCCCGCCATCCGCGTCCCGATCGAGGGCAGCCCGACGCTCGCCGCCTCCGCGATCACCCACGATCCCTGGTCGCGGTGCGTTGGGAGCACGAACACGTCCATCGAGGGCAGCAACTCGCCGATGAGCTTCTCCCGCTCGACGAAGGGGTGCCAGACGACGTTCTTGGGGGCGTTCTGGAGCGGGGCGTCCTTGCAGACGACGTGCAGCTCCGCCTTGTCCTTCCAGTGGTCCTGATGCCAGCGCAGCAGGCGGGGCCCGCCCTTGCGCCCCCAAGGGTTGCCCACCATCACGAGGCGCACGAGCCGCCCGGGCTCCGTCGGCGCGTCGTAGTCCTTCCAGGTCTCGGGGATCTCGGTCCCCATCGGGCAGGCGACGGTCCGCCCCGGGTCCGTGATGGCGTAGTCCTCGATGATCGAGCGCCTCGCCCACTCGCTCATGCAGTTGACGAGCGAGCTCTTGGCGAAGACCCGCTGCTCGTAGCGGACGAGCATCCCGTACTGTGGCGAGCTGGACTCGTAGGGCAGGTCGCGCGTGTTGCAGATCGCCGTCGAGTCGAGTGCCAGGGCGAGCGCAGGCCCACCGGGCCCGATCGCGTCCGCCGCCGCTGCCCCGAGGATGTGCGTCAGCGAGTGCACCACGTCGAACCGATCGAGGGGCAGCCGCTCCTTGAACCAGGGGCGCATCACGTGCCGCCAGATCATCAGGTTCCTGTAGATGTGAAAGTCCCAGCTGTGCATGGGGCGAACGTGGCGGGCCAGGCGGCGCATCCAGGGCGTCGCCTCGAGGCGGATGTGCACCGCGTCCACGTCGTCGCGATCCGCGGTCGCCCGCTCGAGCTCGCGCCCCCAGCTCTTGAGGCCGTGCGTCTGCGTCGAGAGGAAGAGCATCCGAACGGGCCCATCGGCGCGGGCCGGCGGCAACGCCTCGTCTCGGATGTCGTCGAGGTTGCGCGAGATGGTCCGGTTCACGCGTGGGCTCCGGGCGGCGACAGGGCTCGCCCATCGCGCGTCAGTCCCCGCGTCATCGGACGTTCACGCCCGACGCCTGAGCCCGCCGGCGTTCTCGGACCGGGTCGCCCGCGCTCTGTGCGGAAGAGAGAGACCCTGGGCTAGTTCTGCCCGAAGCGCCGGTGCTGGCGCCCGCGACGAGTCCCCGGCTTGCCCTTGTTGGGGCGTCGCCGCCCGCCGGCCAGTGCCTGCTCCACGTCCGAGCGACGGAGCATGATCACGCCCCCGTCTCCCGCGTTCGAGACCATCTGACGCACCTTCTCGAGCTGATCGCGCAGCGTCGCCGCCTTCTCGAACTCCAGTGCCTCGGCCGCCTCGAGCATCTCCCCCTCCAAGACGCCCACCAGCTCCCGCGCATCGATCTCAGGCTCCGACGACTCGACCGACCGCTTCGCCTGGCGCCTGGCCTGCAGTTCAGTCTCGATGCCGGTGCGGATCGCCTTCTGGATCGTCGCCGGCGT
The DNA here is from genome assembly GCA_041402005.1 of Phycisphaerales bacterium. GTDB lineage: Bacteria > Planctomycetota > Phycisphaerae > Phycisphaerales > UBA1924 > JAJRXR01. The sequence continues at coordinate 554,842 of JAWKTB010000002.1, forward strand.
GATGCCGTGCGCCTCGTTGTACTCGACCTGCTTGGCCCGCCTCCGCTCGGTCTCTTCCATCGCCGCCCGCATCGCCTGGGTGACCTTGTCCGCATAGAGCACGACGAGCGCGTTGACGTTGCGTGCCGCCCGCCCCATCTGCTGGATCAGGCTCGTCGCGCTGCGCAGGAACCCCTCCTTGTCGGCGTCGAGGATCAGCACCAGCGACACCTCGGGCAGGTCCAGCCCCTCGCGCAGCAGGTTCACGCCGACGAGCACGTCGAACTCCCCGCGCCTCAGGTCCGTCAGGATCTCGACACGCTCGAGCGTCTCGATCTCCGAGTGCAGGTAGCGGACACTCAGCCCCTGGTCGCCCAGGTAGTCGGTCAAGTCCTCGCACAGCCGCTTGGTCAGGGCGGTCACGAGCACGCGCTCCCCCTGCGCCGCCCTCGCCGCGCACCGCTCGACCACGTCCGCGACCTGCCCGCGCGCCGGGTGGACCTCGACCACCGGATCCAGCAGCCCCGTTGGGCGGATCACCTGCTCGACGACCTCGCCCCCGCACTTCTCCAGCTCGTAGGGCCCGGGCGTCGCCGACACGTACACCACCCGCGGCACGATCGCCTCGAACTCCTCGAACCGCAAGGGCCGGTTGTCCATCGCGCTGGGCAGGCGGAACCCGTGCTCGACGAGCACCTTCTTGCGCGCCTGATCCCCGTTGAACATCGCCCGGATCTGCGGGATCGTCACGTGGCTCTCGTCGATGATCACCATCCAGTCGCCCAGGTTCGTCCGTGCCACGCCGAACCGGCGCGCATCCTCCGCGACGTCCCTGCCCACCCCTTCGTCGCTCCGTCGCTCCGTCGCTCCGTCGCGTTCCGGCGCCGCCGGCGCATAATCAAAGTAATCCAGCAGCGTGAACGGCCTCTCCCCCGGCGCCCGCCCGTCCATGTACCGCGAGTAGTTCTCGATCCCGCCGCAGATCCCCACCTCCTCGAGCAGCTCCAGGTCGTACTTCGTCCGCGCCAGCAGGCGCTGCGCCTCGAGCAGCTTCCCCTCGCTCCGCAGCACCATCACCCGTTCGTCCAGCTCGGCGCGGATCCCGTCGATTGCCGTTCTGAGCTGGTCCTCCGGCATCACGTAGTGCACCGCCGGGAACAGGAAGAACTGCCGCTCCTCCGCCAGCAACTCCCCCGTCGTCGGGTTCACGAGCTCCAGCTTGTCCACCTCGTCGCCGAACAGCTCGATGCGGACGGCGTACCCCTCGTACGCCGGCCAGACCTCGATGGCATCGCCCCGCGCCCGGTACGTTCCCCGCGAGAACTCGATGTCCGACCGCTTGTACTGCATCGAGTTGAGCGCCAGGAAGAAGTCACGGCGCGAGATCTCTGAGCCTCTCGTGATCGTCAGCACCTTGTCCGAGTACGCCGACGGCGAGCCCAAGCCGAAGATGCACGAGACCGACGCGACGACGACCGTGTCCCGACGGCTCAGCAGGTTGCTCGTCGCCGCCAGGCGGAGCTGGTCGAGCTCGTCGTTGCGGCTCGAGTCCTTCTCGATGTAGATGTCCCGCCCCGGGATGTACGCCTCGGGCTGGTAGTAGTCGTAGTAGCTGACGAAGTAGTTGACCGAGTTGTGCGGGAAGAACTCCCGCAACTCCTCGTACAGCTGGGCCGCCAGCGTCTTGTTATGGCTGATGATCAGCGTCGGCTTCTGCACCCGCGCGATCACGTTCGCCATCGTGAAGGTCTTGCCCGTGCCCGTCGCCCCGAGCAGGCACAGGTGATCGGCGCCCCCCCGGATCCCCGCCGCGATCGCGTCGATCGCCTGGGGCTGGTCCCCCGTCGGGCGGAACCCGCTCACGACCTCGAACTGGCCACCCACGCCCGGCATCGCGAACTGTATCCGGGGCCTCGCGCGTCCCAAGGGCCGCCCCCCGCGAGCGCGAATCCACGACCCCGCACGCCCGGGAACCTCCCCGCCCGATCTCGCGTATCATCCACCGCATCATTGCTTATGCCCATCAGGGGGCGTGGACGCAGGTTCACATACACGCACTGATCCCGTTCTGATTTTCTCAGACCCCGCGGATCACGCCCCTCGCACAACACGACGCAGATGACCCCGGCCACGCCGCCGTCCCTTCGGACGCGATCGTCGCGTCCACGGCCAGCCGGTGTCCGCTCGCCCGAGGTCCATCCCCAGCATGGGAAGGCCGAAGGCCCGTGATCCGCGAGGAGGTCGATGCCACTCAACGACGACGATCGGCGCGCCCTGGGCGCGGCCCTCGCCACGCTCGCCAAGCAGAACCCTCGCGCGTTCGACGACGCGCTCTGGCTCTCCTTCGGCGACCGCTGGTGGCCGCTCCGCAAGCTCCTGGCCTCCCACGGCTACATCAGCCTGGAGGGCCCGGGCGACGGCGTCCCCGCGCTCACCGAGCGCGGCAAGCGCCTCGCACGCCGGTTCTCGGATTCCACGCTCAGCGTGGCCTGACCTGACCCGTCCGCGCCGGGCGCCCTTGCGCCTGGCGCCGGACCGCGACGCGGGTTCCTGACGACCCAACCCGCGCCGCCGATCCGGCCACCGCTCGGAGCCCGTCGCTGTTCCCCCCGGTGCGGCGGCGGGCTCCACCTTTTTTGTCTACCCGCCCATGCCTGCAGAGGTGCAGCCGTGAGCCGGTCCAGTTGTCGGACCCGCCTCCCCCTCGGGGGCGTATGGCTATCCGCCCCTGGGTCGGGGGTCAGATCCAGACTTTCCGGAGATCGAGTCGATGCCGACGCTCGCCGCCGCTGCCCTCCTCCTCGCCCTCGCCGAGCCCGTCGTCCCGCCCGCCGAGGTCATCACCGACCGCGTCCACTACTGCTACCCGGGCGATGACGGCAATCTCACGGGCGGCATCGTTTCGCTCGAGGTCCCCGCCGACGCCCCCGTCCCCGCCTTCCGGGGCGACGCCGTCACCACCATCCTCGACAACGGCCCCTCCTCCAACCGCATCGACCTCACCTTCGTGGGCGACGGCTACCGCGCCGCCGACCTGCCCATCTACCACGCCCATGTTCAGGCCCAGCTCGCCGACCTCTTCTCCCTCGAGCCCTACGCCACCTACCAGACCTATTTCAACGTCCACCAGGTCGACGTCGTCTCCAACGAATCGGGCGTCGACAACGACCCCTCGCAAGGCATCTCCCGCGATACCGCCCTCGACATGGGCTTCTGGTGCTCGGGCGTCGAGCGTCTGCTCTGCGTCAGCGTCGGCAAGGCGCGGACCCACGCCGCCGCGGCGCCCGGACGCGATCAGATCATCGCCGTCGCCAACTCCACGAAGTACGGCGGGGCGGGCTACACCTCCTCTGACCTCGCGACGACCTCCGGCGGCAACTCCTCCGCCGCCCAGGTCTACATCCACGAGCTGGGCCATTCCCTGGGCAATCTCGCCGACGAGTACTCCTACGAGGGGCCCCAGACCTACACCGGCCCCGAGTTTTCCGAGCGCGACGCGACGATCTTCGACGCCGCCGAGCTGACCGCGATGCAGCGCAAGTGGTACGCCTGGATCGGCGAGTCGCTCCCCCAGTTCGACGGCACGGTCTCCGCCTACGAGGGGTGCCACTACTCGGTCTTCGGCGCCTTCCGCCCCTCCCCCAACTCGCTGATGCGCAACCTGGGGCGCCCGCTCAACATCCCCTCCGCCGAGGCCCTCATCATCGAGTTCTACAAGATCGTCAGCCCGATCGACGACGCCTCGCCGACCGACGTCGTCTATGTCGGGCACGACGCCTCAATCAGCGTGACCCCACTCCACCCCGTCGGGCACAGCCTCGACATCCGCTGGCTCCTCGACGGCGTTGCCATCGAGGGCCAGACGGGCGAGACCCTTCGCTTCTGCGAGCTCCAGCTCCAGCCGGGCGGGTATCTCGTCACCGCCAAGGTCACCGACAACACCCCCTGGGTGCGCGACGAGACCGCCCGCGCCAACTCCATGACCGAGACGCTGAACTACATCGTCTCGATCACCACCCCGCCTGGCGATCGCACGGGCGACGGCAACCTCGACTTCTCCGACGTCACCGACTTCCTCGTGGACTTCAGCGCGCACGACAACAGCGCCGACCTGGCGCCGCCAGTCGGCGTCTTCGACTTCTCTGACGTCCTCGAGTTCCTGCGACGCTTCGCGACGCCCTGCTCCTGAGCGCCGCCGGCGTCAGCCGGTCAGTGACAGCGCCGCGTCCAGCGCCGTCTGCACTTCATCATCCGAGTACACGCTCTCCGTGCCGTAGATGCGCCCCTTGAGGTGCTCGGTCAGCAGGCGGGCCGCCTGTCCGTGCTCGCCCAGTCGCCTGTAGATCGCGGCCTGGCGGTAGAGGCAGTCGTTGACCAGCCCCTTCGCCCAAGGGAGCCCGCGCGAGCAGGTCTGCTCCGCGATCCGCTCGGGGCCGAGCTTCACGAGCTCTTGGTACGCCTCGATCGCGTCGACCGGACGTCCCGCGGCCTCGAGGATCGCCGCGCGATCGCAGAGGAGCAGGGGGCACCCAGGCGCAAGGTGCAGCCCGCGCGAGTTCCACTCCAGGGCGTCCTCGTGACGCCCCTCCTCGTAGAACGTCATGGCGATCCGCATGAAGAGGCGGTGGTCCGGCGAGGGGGCGGTTGCCTCACGCTCGTAGAGGCGGCGCGCCGCCGCGGGCTTCCCCGCGAAATACAGCTTCTCCGCGCGCTCGAGACGGGTCAGAGGCATCCCATGACCTCCTTTGGCCAGCTTCTCCAGATTCACATTCGAATTCCGCCAGTCCTCCGACAACCCCTCTTGATCCTGGACTTTTATGTGTTACTATATGGTCACATATCAGCCCCCACAGTGGGCCGGAGAACCCGCATGACCGGCAAAATCGAGCTCGAAATCCGCGTCAATCGTCCCAGGCAGCACGTCTGGGGCGCCCTCGTGAATGACATCGGCCAGTGGTGGAAGGGCCAGGACGGCGAGTCCCTGAACTTCGTTCTGGAGCCCCGCCCGGGCGGGCGCCTGTTCCGGGACCTGGGCCACGACAGCGGGCACCTCTGGGGGCACGTCCAGGTCATCAAGCCCCCGGGTCTGCTCGAGATCTCGGGCCCCCTGATGTTCTCGAACGCCGCCGTCTTCTCGCACGTGGCCTTCCGTCTGGTGGAGGAGGGGGATGCGACGCTCGTCCGGTTCGCGCACTCGTACATGGGCGAGGTCGATCCGGAGTTCGCCACGCACGCCAACCAGGGCTGGCGCCAGTTCCTGGAGGAAGGACTCAAGCGTCATGCCGAGCACAGCTGATTCCGTCGCATCGATACTCGCCCCGTCGCTCGATTCGCTCGCGATCGTCCGCGTCCTGACGCTGAAGGTCGCCGCGGACATCCCGGACGAGAAGCTCACCGCCCGGGCGTGCCCGAACTCGAACCACGCCGCCTACATCCTCGGGCACATCGCCTGGACCGAGAGCTTCTTCATCACAACGTTCGGGCGGGGCGACAACGGATTCCCTCAATCGTGGAACGAGCGCTTTGGCTTCGGCGTCGAGACGATCGACGACCGCGGCGCATACCCATCGAAGCAGGAGCTGATCGACACGATGGCCAACGTGCGGGCGCGCCTCGAGGCGTGGCTCCGAGGGTGCACGCCCGACGAGCTCCTCGCGCCGATCGAGGGTGACCTCGCCCAGTTCGCGACGTCACGCGCGGGATTGGCGTCTTCGCTCGGGTTTCACGAGGGATTCCACGCCGGCCAGCTCTCCACCGTGCGCCGGTCGCTGGGGTTCCCGCGTCTGTTCTGATCCCATTGCGTCATGGACGACGCCGTCGACATCATCTGGAAAGCGCTCTCCGACCCCACGCGTCGGGGGATCCTGGACCGTCTGTCCGGGGGCGCCGAGACGACGGGCGACCTCGCCGCGGCCTTCCCCGACCTCTCGAGGTACGCCGTCATGAAGCACCTCGACGTGCTGGAACACGCGGGCCTGGTGGTCGTGCGGCGTGAGGGTCGCAAGCGCTGGAACCACCTGAACGCCGTCCCGCTCCGGCGCGTGTACGAGCGATGGGTGGGCAAGTTCGCCGACCACTGGGCGGGCGCGTTGCTCCGCCTGGAGGAGCATGCCATACAGCCGACCGAGGAGACCTCAGCCATGACGACGACGAGCGTTGAACCCCGCACGATCCGGATCGAGTCAAGTGTCGAGATCGCCGCACCCCGCCAGCGCGTCTTCGACGCCCTCACCCGGGAGACCGAGTCTTGGTTCTGGCCCGGCAAGGTCGGCACGCGCAACCCGCCCTCGAAGCTCGAGCCCTGGGTCGGCGGGCGCTTCTGGCGCGACGAGTCGGCGAGCAAGGGCGAGGGCGCCGGCGAGCTGTACGCCACCATCGCGACGATCAAGCCGCCCGAGTACGTGAGAATGGTGGGGGACTTCGCCTCCGAGCAGGCCTACGCGGGCGTCATCACGATCCGACTCGAGGCCAAGGGCGCCGACAAGACCCGCGTCCTGGTCACGCACACCTGCTCGGGCGATGTGCCCGAGGACAAGGTCCGTGAGTTCGACGACGGGTGGCGCGACGAGCTGGGCAATCTCAAGCGGTACGTCGAGGGCGCGTGACGCCTCAGGGATCCTTCGGGAGGTCCGCGATCGTCCGGGGCGCTTTGCCGTTCTCGCGCAGCCACTCGAGCTGCTTGCGCGCGATCTCCCGTAGCTCCTCGATGTCCTCCTGGGGGACGGCCAGGTGCAGCGCGCCCATCTCCTCGGCCTTCTTCTTGAGCGTCGTGAACCGGTCCATCATGCTGTCCACGCGCCGCCACGCCGACGACGCCCGGGAGCACGCCTGCGTCCACTCCCGGCGCGAGTCCTCCGACACCTCCAGCGTGTTCCGGTCGTAGACGATCGTCACCTTCCTTGGGTTGTACTTCTTCGCATCCTCGGCGAGGTCGATGAGCTGCTTGCCAGCCATCTCGAGCGCCCTGGCGAGCTGGTCGCGTTCCTTGGCGGCCTTCTGCATCGCCCGGGCGCCGTCGCCGTCCGCCTCCTCCCACCCCTGGATCGACAGCGCCTCGCCGAGCGCCTCGACGCCGCCGCTGACGACGTTCCCGATCCCGTAGTCCTCGACCTGATGGGCCGTGAGCGTGAGGATCGTCATGGAGTCGTCCACGCGCTCCCAGCCCGAGCTGTCGTTCATGGGAGGCGGGCTGGCCGAGAGTTTCACACCCGAGGCGTCATGCTTGACGTACAGCTCTCGCTCCTGCTCGATCATCGCGCGGAACGGCGCCTCGTCGTGCCCGGAGTTGGAGGCGATGCTCGCCATCTCCGCGGCCCAGATCGAGTTCATCTTCGCGTCCACCTCCGCCGACCCGGTGTCCGCCTTGACGCTGTAGGCGGTCGCCCCGCCCATGGTCGCCGAGGGCGCCATGGAGATGGTCGCCGAGCCCGCCGCGAGCACCGTCGCGGCGCTGATCGCCTGCTTGGAGACGTACGCGTGCATGGTGAACCGGTCGCGGTTCTCGATCAACAGCGCGCGAATCTGCAGCGCCTCGTAGACGTACCCGCCCGGCGAGTCGATCACGAAGACCACGTGCGTCGCGCCGAGCTTCTGGGCCTGATCCAGCGCATCCTCGATCCCCGCCGCCGTCACGTCCACCCCGATCTCCCCGATCGCCGGGATGACCATGTACCGCCCCTCGACGGGTCCCTCGCCAGCGTCCCGCGAGCGCTTCTCGGGGCGGGACACGACGCGCGGGCGCTCGTCGACCTCCTCGACGCGAGGCTTCGTGGCCTTTGGGGGCTCGTCCGCAGCGTCGTCCGGCGCTTCCGTCGGCTCCTCCTCCACGGGCGAGAACTCGACGTCCCGGATGTCGCGCCGCTGCAGCGTCAGCGTCGTCTTGATCCCGGCGATCTTCGTCTCGATGACGAGGCTCGAGCTCGACTCTTCGACGATGCGTCCCTCGTAGACGCGCCCGTCGCGCATCGTCACGGAGTCGCCCGCCGCCAGCGTCGCGAGCCAACCGACGAGCACAAGGCCGCACCACGCCCTCGGGGCCAGGTTCTGCACCATCGGACACCTCATGCCCGCAGAAAACGTGCGAAGGAGCACGAAACGCACAAGGCCAAGATAGCCCCCCGCCCGCCCCCGGGGCAACCGGTCAGGCGGGGGTCGCCCCGAGCAGGTCGATGGGCCTCTTGCGATTCAGCCGCATCACCGCCGGCGCCGCCGCCCCGAGCGTGAGGCCCGCGACGATGCCGCACGCAGCCAGGATCGCCAAGGCGGCGGGCTTGGGTGTGAAACCGATGCCGAGCAGCTTCGAGTAGAGGCGCATCGCCGCGATCGAGCCCTGCATGCCCATGAAGGTTCCAAGAAGGCAGGCGACGAGCACGATCAGCATCGCCTCGCCCAGCACGAGCCGCGTCAACACCCCCCGCCCCGCCCCGACGGCGCGCAGGACGCCCAGCTCGTACGAGCGAGCGTCGATCCCCGCCGCGATCAGGTTCGCCACGCCCAGGCACGCGACGAGCATCGACCCGACCGCGATCGTCGAGAAGACGAGCAGGCTCCCACGCACGAACAGCTCGAGCTGTTCGCGGATCTGACGCCCCGAGCCCGCGTCGAGCACGCCCAGCCCGAACACGGCCTCGCGCAGGCGATGGATCGCCTCCTCGTCGTCCACGCCGTCAACGAGGTCGACCTGGATCAACTGGGCGGCGTCCGTCCCGAAGATCTTCCTCGCGTCCTCGCGCGTGCCGAAGACGCCGTGCACCGCCTGGTTGACGAAGTCATCCCCGATGTTGAAGAACTTGCTGACCAGCTCGAGCCCCGGGCTGGTCACGACGCCGACGATCTGGAGTGAGTACTCCTTACCGTCGTGCTTGAACGTGAATGTGTCCCCCGCGCCCAGCCCCTGGGCGAGCTTGAACTCTCGGGCGACGATGACCGCGCCCCCCTCCTCGAGGCGTTTGACCGCCGTCTCCTCATCCCCCTCGACCCAGGTGATCTCCGCCATGTCGAAGAACGAGCGGGGCTCGAAGGCGAAGTACGTGCTCGTGTAGTGCTGCAGCGCATGCACGCCGAACGCGTCCGTGTCGATGTTGTGCATCGAGATCGCGCTGGTCCCCTCGACGATGTCGAGGGCGCGTAGCCGGTCGGTCGCCTCCTGGGGCAGGGCGACGCCACTGACGAAGGCGTCGGGGAACTTGATCTTGCCCAGCCAGTCACGGAGCACGCCCCCGCCGGTCGTCCAGATGTCCACCATCAGCGCGAGGCCGACCATCATCGCGCCCGCCGTGAACCCGTGCCGGTAGGGCGTCGCCCGCACCGACCTGCCAAGCAACCCTGGGGGCAGCCGCAAGACCCGTGTAAGCACGGGCGCCAGCACCCACGAGGCCACGATCGTGAGGGGAACCCCCGCGAGGAAGTACCCGATGAACATCAGGGGCAGCCCGGTGGTCGCGTACCCCCAGAATGCGATCTGGCCGCTCTTTGGCCCGAGCACGATCAGCAGTTGCGACCCGATGCCGATCGCCGCCGCGAGCGTGATCAGTGCCAGCGCCCGCCGGCTCATGGGTGACGCCCGGTTCGCCAGCGCGCGCACGACCGACGTCCGCGCCGCCTGCCACGCGGGCCACGCCGCACCGAGCAGCCCCGCGAACAGTGCGCCCCCAACGGCGAGCGCCAGGATCGCCCAGGGCAGCGCCAGCCCCGAGGGGACCTTGTCCCGGAAGACCTCGACAAGCGTCCAGGCGAGCAGCACACCCAGGGGCACGCCGATCAGCGCCCCCACGCCCCCGATCACCATCCCGCCCAACAGCTGCCCGCCCGCGAGCTGGGCCTGTGTCGCGCCGATCGACCGGAGCACGCCCAACTCTCGCTGCTGCTCCGCGACCCCCGTCGTCAGCCCGGTGAGGATGATGAACGCCGCCGACAGCGAGGCCAGCACCGTGCCCAGGATGAACCCGAGCTGGTTCGCAGACATGTTCTTCTCGACGCCGCTGGTCACGCGCTCGGTCGTCGTCAGCAGCATCCCTTCGCCGATCTCGTCCTCATGCTCCCCGACGAATGCGTTCGGGTTCACGCCGTCCGCCAGCTCCAGCTCGATCTCGGTGTACACCCCGTCCTTGCCGGCGAGCGTCGCCAACGTCTCGTACGTCACGAACGCCCTCGGGCGCCCGCCCAGGGGCGGCGACTCGGCGATCCCCACGACTCTCAAGGGCACGTCCCGCCGGAGCAGACGGCGCACCTGGACCTCGTCCCCCACCCTCACGCCCACGCCCGCGTTCAGACGTGCCGCTTCCGCTTCGTCCTGGATCGGCGCCTTCATCGTCGGCGCCTCTTGCTTCAGGTAATCCACCCGCCCCATCCCGATCGCGAAGCTCGGGCGCACCGTCGCCGTCTCGACGTACGTGAAGCTCAACCGCTCGGCGAGCATCGCGTCCAGCACGACCTCGCCCGGGCGCTCGGCCAGCCTCCCCTCGATCAACTCCAGCGGGCGGTGGTCGTACTCCAAGCGGTCCATCCCAATCGCCAAGGCCGTCGCCCGGAACTCCTCATCAACCGGCGTGAACGCCCCGCTCTCCTCGCCCCGGCGCAGTACCCTCGCGTCGTACGTCAGTGAGAGCGTGTCCTGCAGCCATGCCCTGGCGTGCTCGACACCCTCCCACGAACGCGCCGTCTCGAGCACGGAGGCGTCGATCGAGCCGGTCGCCGACCGGATCCGAGCCTCGGCGGTCCCTACGTGCGTGTCGATCTGCACGCGGATCGACTGGTGGATCGAGGCCATCGCGCACGCGACCGAGGCGATCAGCGTCCCCGAGAGCGCGACGACCAGCGTGAGCAGGATCGCCCGCCTAGGCCTCGCCGACAAGCTGTTGATAGCGAGTCGCCACGCCGCCCGCATCCAGCCCCTCCGAATCAAACCGCCCGCGCACGACGCCGTCTCGTAGCACGTAGACCTCCCGGCAGTGCGTCGCCGCCACCGGCTCGTGCGTCACCATCAGAATCGTCAGCTCGCGCTCCCCCGCCAGCTCGCGCAGAAGTCCCCACAGCCTCGCCCCCGACTCCGAGTCGAGATTCCCCGTCGGCTCGTCCGCGAGGAGGACCGGCGCCCCGTACACCAGCGCCCGCCCGATCGCCACCCGTTGCTGCTCTCCCCCGCTCATCGCCTCGGGGCGGTGCTCCGCCCGGTCGCCCAGCCCCAGGCGCTCGAGCATCGCCCGCGCCCGCTCGCGCAGGTCGCGCCCGTTCTCCCCGGCGAGCATGCCGGGCAGCGCGACGTTCTCCAGCGCCGTCATTGTCGGGATCAGGTTGTACGCCTGGAAGACGATCCCGATCTCGCGCCGCCTGTACGCCGTCGCCGCCCGCTCGTCGAGCGCATGCACGTCGCGGGCGCCGACGCGGATCGTCCCCGAGTCCGGGCGGTCGAGCGCGCCGAGCAGGTGCAGCAGCGTGCTCTTGCCCGAGCCCGACTGGCCCATGATCGCGTAGAAGCCGGGCTCTCGGATGGAGAGGCTCACGCCCCGCAGCGCCTTGACGCTCCGCCCGCCGAGGCGGTAGGTCTTGCGGACGTCGGCGCACTCGATCATGCGGGTTTGTTCCCAGTCGGGGCCGGCGGGTTTCGCAACGCAGGTGTCAGAATCTCGCCCCGCTCATCGGGATGGGTACTGCGCGTCGTACTTCTCGGCGTCCATGAGCTTGTCCAGCCCGCTCGGGTCATCGACCCGGAGACGCACGAGCCAACCCTGCCCGTAGGGATCGGTATTGACCCGCCCGGGGTCATTTTCGAGGTCCGTGTTGACCTCGATGATCACGCCCGCGATCGCGCTGTACACATCACTGGTCGTCTTGACGCTCTCGACCTCGCCGACCACTTCCTCCGCGCCGATCTTCGTCTCGGGCGCCTTCATCTCCACGTACGTCACGTCCGTGAGCTGATCCACCGCGTACTGCGTCAGCCCGATCGTGAGCGTGTCGCCCGCCAGCTTGTGCCATTCGTGGCTCTGGGTGTAGACGCGGTCGGTCGGGGTTTTTGGCGTATCCATGGTTCCTCCTCACCCGCCCCAAGCCCCCCGGGCGTCGGCGGTGGGGGGATCGTACCGACGCCCAACGCCGCGGCAACCGCCCGCCGCGCCGGACCCCTTGCCCGCCCTTTCCGCGCCCCTGCCCCCCGACTCGCGCCGCGTGGGTACAGTCCCCCGCCCATGCTCCTGACCCTCGGCGTCAACTCGATCCGTTCCATGCTCAAGGGGCGAGGCTCGGCACGCCCCGCGCTCGAGCTCACGGACATCCCACGCTACGCCCGCGACGAACTGGGCCTCAACGGCCTGACCATGACCACCGACCTGCTCGCGGGCGCGACCCGCGAGCAGATCGCCTCGCTGCGGGACGCGGGCGACAAGGCCGGGTGTGCCACCCTCCTGCTCGTCGAGCCCGACCCGCTCCCGATCGCCGAGCCCAGCGAGAAGAAGGGCGAGCAGGGCGTCGAGCGGATGATTCGCGTCGTCCGCGCCGCCCAGCTGCTGGGCTGCTCCTCCGCGGCCATGAGCGTCAAGGGCAAGGACGACGACGAGACCTTCGAGCGTGCCGCCGAGCGCATCCGCGAGGTGGTGGACCACGCCGAGCGCCTCGAGGTCAACCTGCTGATCCGCCCCGCGAAGGGCCTGACCGAGAAGCCCGATCGCCTGATCGAGCTGATCAAGAAGGTGGGGGGGTTCCGGATCGGCTCGCTCCCTGATTTCCAGGACGCCGCCGCCTCTGGTGATCCCGCCGCCTATTTGCGGCGCATCACGCCCTACGCGTCGGCCTTGCTCGCCTCGACCGTCGAGCTCGAGCAGCCCGAGGCGGGCGAGCCCGAGCCGGCGAAGAAGAAGCCGAAGAAGAAGGCCGCCGCCAAGGCGCCCCCCGCCGACGAGGGCGACGACGACGCCGGTGACGACGAGCCGATCGTCGAGGGCGAATCGCTGCCCGAGGACGAGGTCCTCGACATCGAGTCACTCCTGGACGTCCCTCCCCCGATCCACCGTCCCTACGAGCTGACGCCCCTGATCGAGGCCATCCTGTCGGTGGGGTACGACCAGGCGCTGACGATCGACTACCGGGGCGAGGGAGACGGTACACTGGGGGTGATGCTCAGCCGAGACGCCGTCGAGGCCGCCATCGAGTCCCTGGCCCAGCAGGGATGAACCGCGTCGGGGACGCCATGCGCACGGAGCCCGCCAGCACGAGCCTCGCCCCCGACCAGACAACGCCAGACCTGGACCCGATCGTGCCCCCCGACGCCGAGGTCATCATCACCATCGACGGCCCCGCGGGCACGGGCAAGTCCACCGTCGCCCGCCTCCTCGCGATGCGACTGGGCCTCGACTTCCTGGACACGGGCGCGATGTACCGCGCCGCCGCCGCCATCATGCTCGATCGAGGCATCCCCCTCGACGAGCCGGGCGAGCTGGTCTCCGCCGTCATCGGCGCCGACCTCCACTTCGACTGGAACGCCGACCCCCCGACCATGCTCGCCTGGAACGCCCCGATCGACCACCGCATCCGCGACGAGGACGTGACGGAGGTCGTCTCGCGGGTCGCCGCCATCGGCGAGCTCCGCCGACACATGGTCCGCAAGCAGCAGGTCATCGCCGCCCAGCACCCGCGCCTCGTCTCGGAGGGGCGTGACCAGGGCTCGATCGTCTTCCCGAACGCGGACCTCAAGTTCTACCTCGACGCCAAGCCCGGGGTCCGCGCCACGCGCCGTGCCGAGCAGCTCCGCGAGGAAGGGCACGAGGTCGACGAGGCGAAGATGCTCACGCGCATCCTCGAGCGTGACCGGATCGACTCCACCCGCGCCGACGGCCCCCTGACCTGCCCCGACGACGCCGTCCGCATCGACACATCCGATCTCTCCGTCGACGAGGTCATCGACGAGATGGAGCGGGTCGTCCGCGAGCGAGTCGCCTCGCTCGTCCGGGCCGAGGACTGAGCCCGCGCATGCTCGGCTGGTACGCCCGCCGTCACGCCGGATCCTCGATCCCGGGCGTCCTCTTCTTCGACGTCCTCCGCTTCATCACCACGATGTTCACGACGCTCGTCTGGCGCTACCGCGCCTACCATGGCGAGCGCGTGCCGCGGGACGGCCCCGTCCTCATCGTCGCCAACCACCAGTCCTACCTCGACCCCATCATCGTCGGCCAGCTCGTGCCATCGCGCCAGATCGATTCGGTCGCGCGCGAGGGCCTCTTCCGCGTCCCGGGTCTCGCCCAGCTCATGCGGGGCCTGCACGGCTTCCCGATCCGAGAGGACGGCGAGCCGGACTCCGCCGCCATCCGCGAGATCCTCGCCCGCCTCGAGCGCGGCCTCGCCGTCGTCATCTACCCCGAGGGCACGCGGACGCTCGACGGTCGCATGACCGAGTTCAAGCGTGGCGCCGCCCTCGTCGTCAAGCGCGCCAAGTGCCCCGTCCTCCCCGTCGCGATCGAGGGCGCCCACGACGCCTGGGCGCGGGGGCGCTCCCGCCCGCGCTTCTGGGGCGCCCGCATCATGACCATCGCCGGCGAGCCGATCCCCCACGACGAGCTGCTCGCGGACGGCCCGGACGCCGCCCTACGCCGACTCGAACGTGAGATCGACGCGATGCGCCTCGACCTCCGCGCCAAGCTGCGCGCACGCACCCGCAACGCCTACCCACCACCAGGACCCGCGGACAACCCGAGCTTCGATAAATCGACGTGACCACCCCCGTTCCCTCTCCCCTCCGGGGAGAGGGCGGGGTGAGGGGCTCCGTCATCTATCTTTCTTCTCGGTCTCGACCTCGCGAGCAACGTGTCGGGCGAGAACACGCGACAGTTCGACCCGAGGCTTCGAAGACTCAGCCTCGGCGTCCATCTCCTCGACGCCGGGGCAGAGTGTGTCCGCGAGCGATGCCTCGGGTCTCGCCCGCGCTCACGCCTCCAGCCGCGCCAGCGCCGCCAGCCGCTTCTCCGTCGGCGGGTGCGACGCGAACAGCCTCGTCAGCGGATTTCCCCCGTGCAGGTTCGAGGCCAAGGGCTCCACGATGAACAGGTTGTTCATCGCCGGGTTCGGCTGCTGCATCGGCGCCCGCCTCGACATCGCGTCCAGCTTCTGGAGCGCGCTCATCAAGCCGCGCGGTGACCCCGCCAGCTTCGCCCCGTCCGCGTCCGCCTCGTACTCGCGCGAGCGAGAGATCATCGCCTTGATGAGGGCCGCGCCCACCGCCGCCAGGATCACCACGCCGAACAGCAGCAGCGGGTTGCTCCCCTCGCGCCGCCCGACACCTAGGAACAGGCCCCACTGCGCGATCATCGCCAGCACGCCCGCGACCGTGGCCGCGACCGTCGAGATCAGCGTGTCATGGTTCTTGACGTGCGCCAGCTCGTGTGCCGCGACGCCCTCGATCTCCTCGGGTGTCAGCAGCTCGAGTGCCCCTTGCGTGAAGCAGACCGCCGCCTTCTTGGGGCTCCGTCCCGTCGCAAACGCGTTGGGCGCCATCTGGGGCGAGACGTACACCTTGGGCATGGGCAGCCCGGCCCGCTCACTGAGCCGCTGGACCGTGTCGTACAGGGAGCCCCCGGTCACACGCCTCGCCCGCATCGCCGCGATCGCGATGCGATCCGAGAACAGCCACGCCCCGACGTTCACGCCGCCGCCGAAGATCAGCATCGGGATCACCCACCCAGGGCCGATCATCCGCCCGACGAGGACGAACAGCCCGGTCAGCGCCCCGAGCAGGAACGCCGTCTTGGCGTCGTTGAAGAATGCCCGCACACCTCGCGGCTTCATATCGCCTCCATCCCGGCCTCCCGGGTCCGACTCCCACATTGTTGGGCGTCGCCCGCGCCGGTTTCTGCGATGAAGAAAAGCACACCGCGTGCCGCCTGAACGCCCCTCAGGGCGTCCACGATGCCGCGCGTCCTAGATCCACCCTGCCATTCTGGCGCCCGCGATCGCAAGGATGACCGAGATCGCCAGGCGGAGGTACGTGAGCTTGAGACGGTGCGTCAGCCTCGCCCCGATCATCGCGCCCAGCATCGCCCCCAGGCTCATGGGCATCGCCAGCACGAGTGCGTCCTGCCACGCCAGGGGCACGCCCCCGACGCTGTGCGTGTGCAGCGTGATCAGCTTCGTCGTCGCCCCGAGCGGTGCGGACACGCACATCACCGCCGCGCTCGCCGCGATCGCCAGGCGCAGGGGCACGCGCGCCAGCACCGCCAGCAGCGGCACGATCACGATCCCGCCCCCGATCCCCAGGAACCCCGCCAGCAGCCCCGTCACCCCCCCGATCGCGACGAGCAGCGGGATCCCGCCCCGCTCGTCGTCCTCCTTGTGGTCGGGCAGGTGGCGCACGCTCGTCACGAACGTGTACAGGCAGAACGCGAAGAGGAAGGCGATGAGCCCCATCTTCGCGACGCTGCCATTGAAGTAGTCCGAGATCGCGACGCCCACGACGATCGCGGCCATCATCGCCGGCGCGACCGAGAACACGAGGCTCCGGCGCACCGCCCCTGCGCGTCGGTGCTGCACGAAGCTCGAGAACGCGACCACGACGTTGACGACCATCGCCGCGGCCATGTACTCGTGGTGCTCGTCCTTCGTCGGCGAGCTGTAGCCGAGGAACAGGCCGAGCGCGGGCAGGATGATGATCGAGCCCCCGATCCCGGCGAGCCCGCCGACCGCGCCCGCGACCAGCCCGATCGCGAACGTGATGAGAACGAGCTTGGGCTCCACGCGTCTGGCTTCCGTGTTCTGGGACGTGCGGGGGTGCGCGCGGCGGCGTCGCCGCTTCTCGGACGCCCGGTGGTCGATCCTAACCACCCGCCGGCGCAACGCCTGCGCCGCGGTTCGCTCTGGGCGTGCGTGTCCGGGAAAACCTGTCGGTTGCACGGGTCGCGCGCTTATGGCGGCCCGGAGCACGCCCGAATCCGACCCCGTCGGTATCTTCGGTCGGTACCCGGCGCCCCGTGGTGTAGGTTGCCCGTGACCGACGCCGGCCCACTCGGGCGAGGGGCGGAACAAGCGAAGACGGGAGAGACGCCTTGGCACATTGGGAAGACTGGAGCACCAGGGCCCGCCGCCGCGTCGCCGTCTCTCCCCGCCTCCGCCGAAGCGTCGAGGTCGCCTTCTTCCTGGCCGCCGGCCTCATCGTCTCCACCTCCGCGATTCTTGCCAAGGAAGCGACGCACGCCCCCGTGCTCGCGGCCATCGCGCCGGCCAACGACACTCCGCAGGCGCCAGCACACCACGCCGAGCTTCCGAAGCAAGCTCCCGCCGAATCCGTTGCCGCGTTCGACGCCGACACACGCTGGTTCGACGCTCGCCCCGTCCGCCCCGTGCGCACGATCGAGATGCTCGTCACCGCCTACGCCCCCGACCGCAACTCGTGCGGCGACTTCGCTGATGGTCAGACCGCCACGCTCCACGGCGTCACCACCAACGCCGGGCGACTCGTCGCCGCCGACCCCTCCGTCCTCCCCTACGGCACGATGCTCTCCATCCCCGGCTACGACGACGCGAGCGTTGTCCCCGTCCTCGACTGCGGCGGCGCCATCAAGGGGAACCACCTCGACCTCCTCTTCCCGACGCACGAGCAGGCCCGGGCCTGGGGCGTCCGCCGCCTGACCGTCACCATCTACGAGTACGCCGACGGCAAGCCCGCACCCAACCCCCGCCGCGTCCGCTGATTCTTATTCCAACCTGCATCTCGGAGGCGGGGGCTTCCAGCCCCCGCGCTTGCCCACGCGCACCTTCTCCGCGGTGGGGCCGGTTTCCAACCGGCCGATGTCTTTCACCACAGAGGACACGGAGAACCACGGAGGAAGATGCTTCTCTCAAGACCTCGGAGCCCGAAACCATACTGACTCCCTCCGTGCCCCTCCGTGCCCTCCGTGGTGATACCGTTCCCCGTGCTCGCTTCTCAAGTCACGCACGTCCCGACCACGACCGAGGAGCTCCTCGGCCCCGAACTCCTCCGCCGCCTCTCCCGCCTCGACGTGCTCTCGAGGAAGATCTTCGCGGGCAAGCTCCCGGGCGAGCGCCGCTCCAAGAAGCGAGGCCAGTCCGTCGAGTTCGACGACTACCGCACGTACGTTCCCGGCGACGACCTCCGTCACCTTGACTGGAACGTCTTCGCCCGCATGGACCGCTTCTTCATCAAGCTCTTCCGTGAGGAGGAGGACCTCGCCCTGAGGCTCGTCCTCGACTGCTCCCCCTCCATGCACGCGGGCGAGCCCAGCAAGCTCGTCTTCGCCTCGCGCCTGGCCATGGCGATCGGCTCGATCGGCCTGATCAACCTCAACCGCGTCTCGATCGCGACCTACGGCTGGCCCGACGAGCCCGCGATCGTGCAACTCGCCCCGATGCGCGGGCGGCGCCACGTCGAGCGACTCGCCCGCTTCATCCTCGACGCGTTGCAGCGTGCCGTGCATATCCCGCCAACCGCCGACGCCGCCCGCGCGCCGATTCCGACCGCCACGTTCAACCAGGCCATGCGTCGCATCGCCGCGACACCCGCGGGGAAAGGCGTCCTCGTCGTCATCTCCGACTTCCTCGAGCGCGACGCCCTGACCCCCGGCCTCAACGCTCTCGCCGCCGCCGGTGGTGGCGGGGCCTTCGACACGACATGCCTGCAAGTCCTCTCCCCCGACGAGATCGACCCAGCACGCGCCGCCCCCCGGGGCCTCGTCGGCGACCTCCGCCTGACGGACGTCGAGACCGCACGCCCCGCCGAGGTCACGATCTCCGCGGCTCTCCTCAAACGCTACCGCGAACGCTTCGCCACCCACCAAGACACGCTCGAACGCGCCTGCGCCGCCCGCAACATGACCCACCTTCTTGTCCCCACCGACGCCAGCGTCGAGACCCTGCTCCTCTCCACCCTCCGCAAGCGCGGCCTCTTCCATTAATCCCCCTGGCCCCCTCCCCCCGGTGGGGCCGGTTTCCAACCGGCCCGAAGCTCTTCACCACGGACGACACGGAGATCACTGAGGTGCAAGCGCGTCACAAGACGCATGCGCGCCTACATCCAATCCTCTCCCTCCGTGACCCTCCGTGTTCTCCGTGGTGGAACGTCCTATCCCACCCCTTTGTGCATCTCCCCCTGGAACTCCTCGAGATGCCCGCCGCGCCGCAGGATCTCGTCGATCACCTCCTTGTACTGCGCCTCCGGCGCGGGCGGCACACGCCCGAGCATCTCGCCCACCTGCTCGTCCCGCAGCCCCAGATACCGGCGCATCGCGTAGTCGTACACCGCGTCGTGCTCGTCGCGCGACAAGTCCAGGCGCAGCTCGTTGATGATCTTCGTCCCCAGCCCGATCCACTCGTCCCACGTCTGCTTCGAGATGTTCGCCTGGATCCACTCACCCAGCGCGTTGCGGAACGGCGCCCGCGCGAGCTTCGCCCCGGGGCGTCCCGTCTTCTGGTCGATGAAGCTGCCCGGGGGCGCCGGCGTCGTCCCCTTCTCCTCCACCTCCGGCAAGGGCTCGCCGAGCTGATGCAGCAGGTCCGCCATCGCCTTCTTCGGCATCAGGTCTCCCTGCCCCGCCGCCACCCGGTACCCCTCCGCGAGCGTTTCGGCCGCCCGGGGCTTCTGGTCTGACGCCATCAGCGCCGCGCCGGCGAGCTGGTACGCCTTGCTCATCGTCGGATTCGCCGCCACGCAGCGCAGGTACGCGTCCGCCGCCTCGCGGTACCGTCCCGCCTGGTTGTACGCCCCGCCCAGGCTGAACAAGGCCATGTCGTTCTCGGGGTCGTCCCGAACCAACTCCTCGAACCGCCGAATCCGCTCGTCGATGTCCATGCCACCTCCGCTCTCCGAGGGGATCTCCCCCCGGTTGGGCCGGTTTCCAACCGGCCCGGGTTCATTTTCACCACGCAGGACACGGAGGGGCACGGAGAAGAAGAATCGGTTTCGATCACTGACTGCCGATGCTTCTGGGCGACGCCTTACCTCCGTGGTTCTCCGTGTTCTCCGTGGTGAATCCTCGGCCGACCAACCCTACGCCCGACGCCCGCCCCCATCCCTCGCCATACTCTCGTACGCCGCATGGACCCCGCCCTCGCGACCAACCTCCTCGGCATCGAGATGCCCTCCCCCATCCTCCTCGCCGCCGGGACCGCCGGCGTCCTCGACGAGATGTCCGCCCAGCTCGACCTCTCCCGCGTCGGCGCCGTCGTCACCAAATCCATCACCCCCGAGCCCCGAGAAGGGAACGCCCCCTGGCGCGTCCACCCGACACCCACCGGCATGCTCAACGCCGTCGGCCTCGCCAACCCGGGCCTCGACACGTTCCTCGAGAAGTACGCCCCCCGCATTGTCTCGATGCCCTGCCCCGTGATCGGCTCCATCGCCGGCTTCAGCGTCGAGGACTACGTCATGGTCGCCGGCGCCTTTGACGCCCTCGACGCCATGCCCGCGGTCGAGATCAACGTGTCGTGCCCCAACGTCCATGGCGGCGGCGACTTCGCCTCCCCGCCCGAGACACTGGGCGCCTTGACCGCCGAGCTCCGCAAGACCCTGAAGCGCACCAAGCTCATCGTGAAGCTCCCCCCGATCACGACGCCCGCCCCGCACTCGTGCGTGGAGCTCGCCCGCGCCGCCATCGACGCCGGCGCCGACGCCCTCACCCTCTGCAACACGACCCCGGCGATGATGATCGACGTCAAGACGCGCCGCCCGGTCCTCGGCAATGGCGCCGGCGGCCTCTCCGGCCCCGCGATCCACGCCCCCGTCGTCAAGATCGTCCACGACGTCTACCGCCAGGTGGCCCGTGAGCGCAATGTCCCGATCATCGCCCTGGGCGGCGTCGTCAACTGGAAGGACGCCGCCGAGTTCATTCTCGCGGGCGCCTCGGCGGTCGCCGTCGGGACCACCCTCTTCGCGGACCCACAGGCTCCCGTCAAGATCGCCAGGGGCTTGGCGAAGTGGACCGCGTGGCAGGGCGTGGCAACGCTCGGAGATCTGACAGGCCAGATCGTGTCCACCTGACGCCGAGGCTGAGGTCCGCCGAAGCCTCGGGCATGGTGGGGCCAACCAACCCGGAGAGATTCACCACAGAGGCACAGAGATCACAGAGAGAGCATGAATCGGAGAGGCAGACAAGGAAGTTCGCACGCCGTGACGGACCCTGTCTCTGCGCCCTCTGTGCCTCAGTGGTGAATCCCGCCCGCTACGACCCAACCTCTGTCGGGGCGCCCTCCTCGCGCATCTTCGCCAGCGCCTCGCGGAGCTTCCCGCTCGGACGCCCCTCGCCCGCCTCGGGCTTGGCCTCCTCCGCAATCGCCCCGTCCTTGCCGACCTGCCCGAACCGCACGTCCACGCGCTTGGACACGCCGCGCTCTTGCATCGTCACGCCGTACAGGCGGTCGACCGCTGACATCGTCCGCTTGTTGTGCGTGATGATGATGAAGTGGCTCAGGTCCGTGAACTGCTCGACCACGCTGCAGAACCGACCGACGTTCGCCTCGTCGAGCGCCGCGTCCACCTCGTCCAGCACGCAGAAGCAGCTCGGCTTGGACCGGAAGATCGACATCAAGAGCGCCACCGCCGTCAGCGTCCGCTCGCCGCCCGAGAGCTGGCTGATGGAACGGGGCTCCTTGCCCGGCGGCTTGGCGATCACCTCGACGCCCGACTCGAGCAGGTCCACCTCGTCGGTGACGACCTTCTGCCCGTCGACCTCCTTGACGAGTGGCATGAGGCGGATCTCCGCCCGTCCGCCGCCGAAGAGGCGTCGGAACATCCCGTCGCGCGACCCGAACGCCTCCTGGATGCGTGTAAAGACCTCGCCGAACCGCTCGCGGCTGGCGATGTCCAGCCGCTCGATCAGCGTCGCGAGCTGGATCCGCGCCTCGTCGATGTCCTTGACCTGCGAGATCAGCTCCTCGTTCCGCGCCTCGAGGTTCTGCTCCTCCTCGATCGCCTCGAGGTTCACGTTCCCCAGCTTCTTGATCTCGCCCCGCAGCACGTTCACCCGTGCCGAGGCGTCCGCCACGTCCACGCGCTCGACGTCGCCCCCCGCCATCACCTCGCGGTACTCGCCGTACTCGTGCGAGACATCCAGCCCGATCTCCTCGAGCGTCCGCTCCTCGATCGACTCGCGCTTGACCTCCAGCTCGCGCCGCGACATCTCGACGCTCTGCCAGTCCCGCTCGACCCGTTGGGCCTGTTGGCGCGTCGCGGTCAGACGCTCGTTGAGCTCCGAGACCCGGGCCGTCGCCTCCTCGACGCGTCCCCGGCTCTCCTCGATCTTGTGGCTCAGAAGCGTCGCCTCGCGCTCCGACGCCTCGACCTGCGCGACCGCCTCGCGCACCGTCTGCTCGTGCTGCTCGGCCCGCCCGCGCATCGACTCGACCTGACGCGCCGCCTCCTCGCGACGACGCACGCTCGCGTCCCGCTCGACGTTCAGGCGGCTCAGCTCCCGCCTGGCCGCCCCGGCCTGCTCATTGAGCGTTCCGGCCTCGACCCGCGCATGGGTCATCGCCTCGCCCGAAGCCTCGACCCGGCGCTCCAGCTCCTCCAGCTCGCGCTCGATGCCCGCAATCGACTCGACCGCCTCAGCGTGCAGCCGCTCCAGGCGCTCCGCCCGCTCGCGCAACCCGTCCCGGTCGCGCTCGACGCCCACGATCCGCTCGCCGAGCTGCTCGAGCTCGCCCCGCGCCTCGCCCAGCTCTCGCTCGATCCGCCCACGGTCGGCGCCCAGGCGGTCCAGCCTCGTCTGCTCGCCGATGAGTCGGCGCTGCTCCTCGCCGACCTCCGCCCCGAGGCGCGCCCGCTCCGCGTTGACCGACGCGACCTCCGCGTCCACGCTCTCGAGCGTCGCCCGCTCGCGCAGAAGCTCCGCCGACAGCGTGCTCAGCGACGCCTCGAGCTCCGACAGCTCGCTCCGCCTGGCCAGCAGCCCCGCCGCCCCCTCACCCGTCATGGGACCCGCGACCACGCGACCGTCCGCCCCCAGCACCGCCCCGTCCCGCGTCACCAGTCGCGCCCCGACCCCGCGCAGGGGCCCCGCCGCCAGGCGCATTGCCGCGTCCAGGTGCTCCACGAGCGTGACCCGCCCGAGTAACCGATCCAGCAGGGCATCCACCCGGGGGCGGAGCGACTCAGGCAGGTCCCTCCGGGCGCTCGCAAACCGGCGCACGGACTCGACTCTTGCCCCCGCCATCGACGCGATCCGCGTCGCGTCGGCCCCGACCTCCGCCTCGCCACCCGGCGCCGGCAGGAACGTCACCCGCCCGCTCAGTCCTGAAAGCTCCTCGCGCGTCGGCATTGCCGACAACGACTCGGTCACGATCGACGTCAGGTCCGCGCCCAGCGCCGCCTCGACCGCCCACGCGTGCGCCGCCGTCACCTCGATCAGTTCCGCCAGGGGCGCGATCACCCCGCTGAACCCTTCACCCGCCTCGGCCCGCGCCATCACGTCCGTGGCCGCCTCGCCCAGACCCTCGCGCGACTCGACCATCTCGCCCAGCGTCGCACGACGCGACTCGAGGCGCACGTGCTCCTGCTCGAGCGCCCCGACGCGCTCCGCCAGCCGACGACGATCGGCGCCCAGGCTCTCTCCAGAACGCTCGCGATCCGAGAGTTCCCGCGTCAGCCCCTCGATCCGCGTCTGACGCAGGCCGACCTCGCTCTCGAGTGACGCGATCTGGGCGCTCGCGCCGGTCAACTGCTCGCCGAGCTTCGTGATCCGAGACTCGCCCGTGCCCGCCTGCTCGCGGAGCGTCTCCAGGCGGCGTTCGTCCGCCTCCGCCGACGCGAGCAGCCCGGCCCGCTCACGCTCCATCCCCTGGGCGCCCAGTCGCCGATCGCCCAGCTCCGTCCGCTTCTCGCTCACCCGCTCGAGGGCCTCGCCCCGTGCCGTCGCCGCCGCATCCAGGGCCCGGTCCGCCTCCGCGACCGCCTCCGCCAGGCGGGCGACCTCCTCCTGCTGATCCGCGATGGCGGCGTCCAGGCGGGCGATCTCCGCCTCGCTCTCCGCCAGGCGACGCTCCTCGCCGGCGACCTGCTCGCGGGCCTCCTCGATCGCCCGACGGGCCATCGTCAGGCGCTGAGCCGCCGACTCGCCCTGGTGCCTCGCCCCCGTCAGGGCCTCCTCCAGGCGACGATGCTCACCCGCCAGCTCGTGGCGGAACAACTCGGCGTCCTGGCGCTCCTGCTCGCACGAGGCCACCGCCGCGTGCGCTTCGTCGCGACCGGCCTGCAGCGCGCGCACCTGGCTGGTCAGCCCGTCGAGCCGCTGGCGGATCTCGTCGTACTGCTCGAACGCGACGGCGAGGCGGAGTGCGCTGTACTCGTCCTCCAGCTCCTTGTAACGCCTCGCCTTGGCCGCTTGCCCGCGCACCAGGCGCAGGCGGCGCTCCGTCGAGTCGAGCTGCTCGCGCGTGCGCACGAGGTTGGTCTCGGTCTTCTCCAGCTTCCGCTGCGCCTCGATCCGGCGCTGCTTGTACTTGGAGATCCCCGCCGCCTCCTCGAAGATCGCCCGGCGCTCCATCGGGCTCGCCAGCAGCATCGCGTCGACCTTGCCCTGCTCGATGATCGAGTAGGCGTCCGCGCCGACGCCCGTGTCCAGGAACAGCTCCCGGATGTCGCGCAGGCGGGCGAGCTTCCCGTTGATCAGGTACTGGCTCTTGCCGTCGCGGTACAGGCGACGCTCGACCTCGACGACCTCCGAATCGATGGGCAGCGCCCGGCGCACGCGCCGGTCGAGCACCGTCTCGCCGGCCGCGTCCTCGACGGTCTCACCGTCGTCCTCATCCTCGACCGCGCCACGCGAGATTGGCTCCCCCTCCGCGTACGCTCGCTCGGTCTGCGGGTTGTCGAAGGCGAGCGTGACCGAGGCTAGCCCCGCCGGCTTTCGCCCCGCGGAGCCCGCGAAGATCACGTCGATCATCTCCTTGCCACGCAAGGACTTGCTCGACCGCTCGCCCAGCACCCACTTGATCGCGTCCACGACGTTGGACTTGCCGCACCCGTTGGGCCCGACCACGCCCGTCATCGAGTCGTCGAAGGTGAAGGTGGTCTTGTCCGCGAAGGATTTGAAGCCGACGAGGGTCAGGGAGCGCAGGCGCATCCCCGGGGGGGGCGCGGCGACGCTCGTGTTCCCGTTGGACCGGTTGTCAGAGGGCGCGTGTGCCAAGAGCCAACCTCCGTGTCGCTCCCGATGTCGGTCCGCCCGCCCGCGCCGATCCCTGGCGTGGGAGTCTCCCCGCGTGGACGCCGCGCGTCCCGCCGAACGAACCGCCCGCAGGATACCGTCTCTCCCCGGGAGCGTCTGATTGTTCGCATCCCGCCCACACCCGTCCGAGCAGGCGTTTTCGGACGCTCTCCTCCCCTCTCCCCGTTGGGGAGAGGGTCGGGGTGAGGGCTCCCTCATCTACGCCTTCGACTCCGACCGTCGGAGGCGCCGACTCACTCCCCGCCCGCGCCACCCGACCCGTCCTTCGCGTCCTTCTTCTCTTCCTCGGCGGGCGGCGGCGTCAGCGGCACCAGCAGCCCCTCCCGGCGCGCCGTTGTCCGCGGCTTGTCCCCGTCGCTCACTCGTGGCGAGTCGAACACCACCAGCTCCGCCTCCTCCCCGGCGCGCTCCGGACGCAGCGTGATCTCCTCCTGCTTCGTCGAACGGATCAGGTCCGCGATCAGCTTGTTCCGCTCCGTCGTGAACGTCGCGGCGACGGCCTTGTCTTCGAAGAGCTGGTGCAGCGCCCCGACGCATTCCGCATAGCTCAGGCCCAGCCCGGGTCTCGGATCGTCCGCCGTCTGGTCGTGGGCCATCAGCTCCAGGAGCTTGTCCAGACGCCCATCGACCTGCTGGGTCACCACCCGCCCCGAGCGAAGATCCCGGTAGTACAGGCGGATCGGGTCCGACTCCGAGTCCGACGCCAGCATCAGGCGGTTGCCCCACGCGCTGACGAGCAGGGGTCTCTGCATCTCGACGACGTCCCCGAACAGCACGATCCGGGGCTCGCCCTGCTGGGTGACGTAGAGCATGGGGTCGCCGTACGGCGCCCGGTCCAGGAAGAACTTGCCCGCCACCAGCTCGCGGCTGACCCCCTGGATCGTGCCCTGCGGCAGGCTCATCTGCGCCAGCGCGTCCAGCCCGGACCTCGTCAGGTGCACGCCCCCGGGGCCTGTCTCGCCCTCGACCATCGCCAGCAGGCGTCGCTTCTGGTCCCGGATCGCCCGGTCCACCAGCGCTTCGTACGCCGCCACCCGGATCGTCAGCTCCTTCGACGCCATCAGCCCCTTCAGCGATTCGTCGATCCTGGGCCCGGCGTCGAGGCGGGCCAGCAACTCGATCGCGTCCAGACGCAGAATCGAGGGCCCGCTCTCCGCCAGCTCGATCAGGTACGGCGCCGCCCTCGGGTCGTCGAGACCCACCCCGGCCCGCAGCGCCGCCAGGCGGGGGGCCGCCTCCGGGAAGTCGTACAGCTCGCGCACGAACGGCTTCGCCCGCTCGCCCAGCGCCTCCAGGCACCAGCCCAGGTCGTTGGCAAGATACGGCTGGTTGCGCATCTCCCCCGCGTACCGGCGGGCGTGCACCTCGGGGTACGACCGGTCGATCTGGAGGTGCTCGATCAGCGCGAGGAACTCGTCTGGGCGGTCCTGATAGCGGCGGGGGATCGTCACGCGGATCCGGGTGTCGTTCTTGCCCCGCGCCGCAGGCTCGCCGTCCCCGGGTCGCTCGGGGAAACGCGAGTTGATCGCGCTGGCGATGCGCCTGGCCCGATCGTGGGAGGGGTTGTCGAGCAGGATCTCGACCTGCATGTCCTCGGTCACGATCCCGCCATCGAGGATCCGCCCGACGTCGCGGGTCACCGTGCTGAACTCGTCGCCCGGGTTGGCGAACGGGTTAATGAAAATTGGGCCCTTTGCCTCGCCGATCCGGAGCGTCTGGGGGCCGCCGAAGTTGCTGGGGGGTCCGGGTCGCAGCTCAGTCGTCCACAGCTTCCCGCCCTCGAGGCTCGTCGCGTTCACCGCGCGCACGAACACGTCGAAGCTCGACCCCTCGCGCGCCCCGGGCGGCACCGCCCCCTGCACGATCACCACCGCGGTGTTCGTGTCCGAGATCAGCTGGCGGGGTGTACGACCTTTGAGGGGTCCGTCCACGTCGTTGGCGATGCTGATCCCGTTCAGGGACATCTCGCGTTCGATGGTCGCCGCGTACTCCTCGGGCATGGGCAGCCCGCCCGTCCCGTTCAGTCCGACGACGAAGCCGATCCCCGAGACGAGCAGGGGCTGCACGCCCGAGATCGACGCCTCGGCGCCGATCGTCCCGCGCAGCACGTCGGGCACGTCGCGCACGACGCTCGGCGTCACGGTGCGCGCGCGCACCTGCGGCTTGTTCTTCTTGTTGAACAGGCGGCACCCGCCCGACATCGACACGCCGATCAACGCCAGCGCCGTCACCGCCACCATCACATGTCCGCGGGCGGACACACCACCGCGCACGCCCTTGAGCTGCTGCATCGCGATCTGGTTCCTCATTCCGCGCCGCCGCCTTGCGCCGGGGCGTCTGGCCGCGTCCCCGGTCCCCGCCCGGCAGCGCCTCGCGCCGGGCCTCGGGCGGCATCGTAGGTGTCGCTTCGCACCATCCCACGCCCGCGTTCCCCCCGTCCCCCCAATCACTTGCGCCTCGCTCGCGAGCCCGGTGCTCGGCGACGAGGTCCGGCCTCCTGACCCCGGCCCCCGTTCGGGTGTCTCCAGGACCCCCAGATCTGGCTCGTGGGGCTCCACGACGCCTCTCCACAACACCAGATGTCGTGTCTCCCACCAGTTTTCACGATTTCGTAAGCGTCTGAACGGGCGATGGTTGCCCCCAACCGACAGGCTGAGACCCCTGGTACACTTCATTTTGATGAAGTTCGCCCTGCACACACCATCCGTTGTGGTATATTCCGCGGCCGCTCGCCGATGAAGGCATCCGCGGGCGGCTCGTCGGGCCCGGTCAAGCACCGGCCACCCCGGCGAGAACAGGCTGGCTGACCGGCGGCTGGGAGGTCGCCGGATCGACGGGCGGGCGGGCGAATGGGTCCTGCCCGCGGATGGGAACCCCGGGCTCTTTCCGGGGATGGACGGGGCGCCAGGCCCCAGACGCAAGACGGGCGTGCCGCCACGGGGATGGGACCACCAACCCCCCGGCGCGATCGCCGCGTCCGCTCATTCAGGGAGGCGCGCCATGGGCGTGCTCTGCGACACCCAGATCCGCGAACTCGTCGGCATCGAGCCCTTCGAGGACGCCCGCAAACGCCCGGGCACGATCTCCTATGGCGTCTCGAGCTACGGCTACGACGTCCGCGTCGGGCCCGTCTTCAAGATCTTCACGCCGACCCCCCGCTCGGGCGGGATCACCGTCGTCGATCCCAAGCGGTTCACGGACGAGCTGATGGTGACGGTGGACACGCGCGACCACGCCGTCGATCACGTCGTCATCCCGCCGAACTCGTTTGCCCTGTGCGAGACGATGGAGCACTTCGTCATCCCGCGCGACGTGCTCGTCCTCTGCGTCGGCAAGTCCACCTACGCCCGGTGCGGCCTGATCGTGAACGTCACGCCCCTGGAGCCCGAGTGGCGCGGCAGGGTCACGCTCGAGATCTCCAACACCACACCCCTGCCGGCCAAGGTGTACGCCGGCGAGGGGATCGCGCAGTTCGTGTTCCTCAAGGCCGACCGGGTGTGTGCCGTCAGCTACGCGGACAAGGCGGGGAAGTACCAGGATCAGAGCGGGCTGACGCTGCCGAGGGTGGATTGACGTGAGCGCGATGTTGAGGGCGAGCCTGGCAAAGGGGATCGATCCGGCACGGGGGGTGCTCGATGCGCGATTTGCCTTCGCAGTTCAATCTCTACGACCTGGTCTCGGCCTGGCTGCCGGGCGTGACGCTGATCGCGCTCTTGACGCCACTGGCGCGGGCGTTCGGCGTCGACACGACCTCCCTGGGCTCGGGCTCCGAACTCATCGACGGGCTGCTCTGGCTGGTGGTCGCGTACGTCGGGGGGCTGCTGCTCCAGGGGCTGGCGGCGGTGATGAAGGGCTTCCCGATCATGCGCCGCGCGGACCGTTCGAGCTGGGGCGCCTTCGCGACCTCGCCGGAGGCCGCCCGGGTGGCGAAGCTGCTCGCCGATCGATGGCCCGACCAGTTCGCGACGCTGCCGGAGCCGCCGAGCCGGGCGAAGGAGCGGGATCGGCAGGCGCGCCAGGAGTTCAAGGCGCCCTGGAAGCACGCTCTCGAGTTCACGCGTCGCCTCGTCAGCGAGCGATCCGCGAGCGATCGCCCCGAACGCCTGCATTCGCTCGCGATGTGTCTGCGGTCGCTGACGCTCGTGTTCCTGATCGCGTTCGCGGCGTACGCGGGGGCGTATCTCTTGATTGTGACCCAGCGGGTTCCAGACGGGGAGGACGCGGGCGGACGCCCCGTGATCGTGCTCGTCGGGATGGGGCTTGCCTGTCTCGTGTTGGCGCGTGTGACGGCGGGGCGTGCGGTGGCCTTCATCGAGTACTGGGCCGAGGAGCTGGCGATGCGGGTGATCGTGCTCGACCGGCTCGGGGAGCTCGATCCGGACAGTGGGGAGGAGAAGAAGTAGCGGCGCTCCGCTCGGGCGTTGCCGGGTTCATTGTTCTCGACGCCGATCGCGTGTGCGCGCAGCGCTATGCGGACAAGGCGGGGAAGTACCAGGACCAGTCGGGGTTGACGCTGCCGAGGGTGGATTGATGGTGGTTTACCGCCCCATTATCGAAAGACGTCTCATTGCGTTCATTGAACAGGATGAGCATTTCGTTGAATGGCGAAGCGATGGACTTACCTCAGAGGAGATCTTGGCAGAATTCCTGGTCGACGATAGCGGGTATTTCTCTCTACTCGACCTCTACAAACATGCAAAGTGGGGCAACCATTTTGAAAACACCGCTGGAAAGCATCCCGTGACTTCTCCGCAAGAACTGGAACGAGTATCTCGAAAAGTGGATGAAAAGTTGCTCGTGATGTGTGGGTGGCTTTCAGAAGAAGGCGGGCTCAATGGGCATTGTGCGTATTGCGGAGTCCCGATCACGATTCACGAAATGACGATTGAGCACGTTGATCCAAAGTCGAAATCGCACAACGAATCTCTCGATAACCTCGTGCCGGCTTGCTACGACTGCAATCATGAAAAGCTCGGACGCTCAACCACGGAGTACTTGCGATCAATCGGGTTCGAGCAAGCAGACATAGATTCGCTAATGAATGAATGGAAGCAAGCGTTTGAGTACCGGGCTTTGATCGGACGGGTATGGCAGATGCGTCTGTCAGGCCACCAACTCAATAGGCTTCGTCTTGACGCAGGGAACAGCGACAGAGGCGCCCAATGAAGATTAGTCGGCGATTCACCAAGGACGGCCAGGATCCCTTCGCCAGCGTCTCATGGACGAGGCGATCCAGCCGCATCACCAACCCCGACGGCTCGGTCGTCTTCCAGATGGACGACGCCGAGG